>NZ_LYUZ01000068.1 GCF_001679925.1 Leisingera sp. JC1
CCGCCGCCCACGATATGCAATGTCTGTGCCGAATGATCTGTCATGCCCGCCCCAAGCCTGTTGCACGATCCCGCCCCCTGCCCTATGTGGCGGGCATGACAGATCATTCGGCACAGACATTGCATATCGTGGGCGGCGGCATGGCCGGCTCGGAAGCGGCCTGGCAGGCGGCAAACATGGGCGTTGAGGTGGTAATCCACGAAATGCGCCCCAAGGTGGAAACCTTTGCCCACCAGACCGGCAACCTGGGCGAAATGGTGTGTTCGAACTCCTTCCGCTCCGATGATGACGAGCAGAACGCCGTGGGCCTTCTGCATTGGGAGATGCGGGCTGCAAACGGGCTGATCATGACCACCGCGGATGAGCACCGCCTGCCTGCCGGCGGCGCCCTCGCGGTGGACCGCGATCCCTTTGCTGAGACTGTCACTGCCAAGCTGAAGGCGCACCCGAATGTCACTGTTTCTTATGAAGAAATCACTGAACTGCCCGCAGACGGCCACTGGATCTTTGCCACCGGCCCGCTGACCTCGCCAGAGCTGGGCAAGGCGATCCAGGCGGAAACCGGGGCTGAGGCGCTGGCCTTCTTTGATGCCATCGCGCCGATTGTCTATGCCGAGTCGATCGACATGTCGAAGGCCTGGATGCAGTCGCGCTATGACAAGGGCGAAACCGAGGAAGAGCGCACCGCCTACCTCAACTGCCCGATGGACAAGGATCAGTACGAGGCCTTCATCGACGCGCTGCTGGCCGCCGACAAGACCGAGTTCCACGAGGGCGAGACCGCAGGTTATTTCGACGGCTGCCTGCCGATCGAGGTGATGGCCGAACGCGGCCACGAGACCCTGCGCCACGGGCCGATGAAGCCGGTGGGATTGACCAACCCGCACCAGCCTGAGGTCAAGGCCCATGCGGTGGTGCAGCTGCGCCGCGACAACGCGCTGGGAACGCTGTTCAATATCGTGGGTTTCCAGACCAAGATGAAATACGGCGCCCAGACGGAAGTCTTCAAGATGATCCCCGGACTGGAAAACGCCAGCTTTGCCCGGCTCGGCGGCATCCACCGTAATACTTTCATCAACTCGCCCACACTGCTGGACGCGCAGATGCGGTTGAAGTCCAAGCCCAACATCCGCTTTGCCGGCCAGATCACCGGGGTTGAAGGCTATGTGGAAAGCGCCGCCATGGGCCTGCTGGCGGGCCGCCTCGCAGCGGCTGAAATCCTAGGACAGGATCTGCCCGAAGTGCCGCAGGACAGCGCCATGGGCGCGCTGATCCATCACATCACCGGCGGCGCCGAGGCCAAGACCTTCCAGCCGATGAACGTGAACTTCGGCCTGTTCCGCCCGGTCGATGGCCTGAAGGGCGGCCGCCGCGGCCGCAAGGACCGCTACAAGGCCTATACCGACCGCGCCAAGGATGTCTGGCAGGAGTGGCTGAAAAACTTTTCCTAGACGAAAAGCCCTGCCCGCGCCTAAACTTTTCCCATGAGCGAAAAGTTTCTGGACAAGGCGTACGGCCTTGAAACACCGGAAGCGACCCTGGAGCACTATGACCAATGGGCCGCTTCCTATGACGCGGAGATTGCCGAAAACGGTTACGCGACACCGGGGCGGATTGCCCGGGCTTTGGCAAAATACCAGACGGACATGAGCGAGCCTGTGCTGGATTTCGGCTGCGGCACCGGTCTGGCCGGCCTTGCGCTGCGGCTGCAGGGGTTTGAAACGGTGGACGGCATGGAGCCGTCGGAGGAAATGCTTGCCCAGGCCCGCAGCAAAGACGCCTACCGCACGCTGACGCGGATAGATCCTGCAGATAAACAGCCGATCCCGCGTGGCGCCTACCGCCTGATCACCGGCTGCGGTGTTCTGGGCACGGGCGCAGCCCCGCCTGCGGTGTTCGACACTGTCATGCATGCGCTGCCGCGCGGCGGATTGTTTGCCTTTTCCTATAACGACCACGCGCTGGCCGACCATGCCTATTCCGGCAAGCTCAATGAATGGCTGGACTGTTCAGCAGCGCGGCTGCTATTCCGGGAGCACGGGGACCACCTCCCCGGCATCAACCTGAAGTCCACCGTTTATGTAATTGAGAAAGCGTGACATTCACCACACGTTTCGCGCCGTCGCCAACCGGACCGCTGCACCTTGGCCATGCCTATTCCGCCATGCTGGCGCATGATATGGCCATGGCCGAGGGGGGCACTTTCCTGCTGCGCATCGAAGACATCGACCAGTCGCGCGCGCGCGCTGAATGGGAGGCGCAAATCTATGAGGACCTGCGCTGGCTTGGTCTCAGCTGGCCGAAGCCGGTGATGCGCCAGTCAGAGAGGCTGCCCCGCTACCGGACAGCGCTGGACCAGCTGACCTCCATGGGCCTCACCTATCCCTGCTGCTGCAACCGTGCTGATATCGAGGCGGCTGCTGGCGCACCGCAGGAAGGCGTTCCGCAATTCGGACCCGACGGTCGCATCTACCCCGGCACCTGCCGCAACCGCTTGCCATCTGAGGCCACAGGCCGGGACGTAATTCGGTTGAACATGGAAAAAGCGGTCCATGCCGCGAACTTGCGCAGTTTCACGGAAACGGGACCGGACTACCAGGGCACGCACTCCCTGGACGCTGATGCGCTTTTCTCAGGTGTTGGCGACATCATTCTGGTGCGCCGCAACATGGGCAGCTCTTACCATTTGTCGGTTGTGGCGGACGACGCAGACCAGGGCATTACACATGCGGTGCGCGGTGCTGACCTGTTCGAGGCGACGCAAATCCACGTCCTGCTTCAATGCTTGCTGGACCTGCCCACACCCATTTACCACCACCACCGTCTGATCCGCGATGAGAACGGCAAGCGCCTTGCCAAACGCGACGATGCCCGTGCCATCGCCAAATACCGCGCCGAAGGGGCCACCCCGCATGACATCCGCGAAATGTTGGGCCTGCCGCTTCTTTCTGGTTGAAAATACCCCCGCCGGAAGCACGGCCCGCCAGGGCCGTTATTCCATCGGCTTCATCAGCTCAACTTCTTCCCCGTCCCGCACAGCGGTAAAGAAACAGGTCCGCCGGTTGGTGTGGCAGGCCGCCCCGGTCTGGCGCACCAGCGCCAGCAGGCAGTCGCGGTCGCAGTCGATCCGCAGGTCCACCAGTTCCTGCACGTGGCCTGAGGTCTCCCCCTTGATCCAGAACGACTGCCGCGAGCGCGACCAATAGGTGACCTTGCCGGTCTCCAGCGTCTTCGCCACCGCATCGGCGTTCATCCAGGCCATCATCAGCACCTCGCCGGAGGTTGCATCCTGCGCAATGCAGGGGATCAGCCCGGCGTCATTGTAGGTCAGGCTGGCGGGATCAAAGGACTCGGGCGAGGACATGGGGGAAAAACCTTTTGCATCTGCTGTTCGGCTCCCTATGTATGGGGAACCTGCAAAATGGGAAAGACCGGGAAAGCGATGTCTGGCGATAGTGATCTGATCAAGCTGTATTCCTCGCGCATTCTGGCGCTGGCAGCCGACATTCCGCACCTGGACCGGCTGCAGGCGCCGGATGCCACTGTCAAGAAACGCTCGCCGCTGTGCGGTTCTGCCGTGACTGTCGACATCAAGGTTGAGGACGGCCGGATCACGGATTTCGGTCAGGACGTGAAGGCCTGTGCCCTGGGTCAGGCCTCTGCCGCGGTGGTAGGCGCCAATATCATTGGCCGCTCGCAGGAAGAGGTTGAAACCGCCCGCAATCAGCTCAAGGCCATGCTGACCCAGGGCGGACCGGTCCCTGATGCGCCGTTTGACGAACTGGAAGTGCTGCAGCCTGCAAAGGAATTCAAGAACCGCCATGCCTCGATCATGCTGGCGCTGGAGGCGACGCTGGAAGCGATGCAGACTGCCGCCAAGGAGCAGTGCGCCTGAGGCTTTCGGCCCGCGCAAATAACACGCAAACAGCAATGATCATCAGACTGCCCTGCTCCTTTGCAGGGCTTTTGGTTTTCTATGCTCCGCACAAATGAAAAAACCGCCGCGCATCCGGGCAGATGGCGGCGGCAGTTTTGCTCTGCGGTGCGGGACCCGGGCGGGCCAGGCAGGATCTTGAGGCAATCCAAACGGGGATCGGGACAGGCGGTTGATCCCCGGAAACAGTCCGGGACAGGAAAGGGCCGGCCCGGCACAACAGAAGCATTCAGGAAAACGGTGCGGGGATCAGAACAGGCCCGGCAGATGCAGCGCCGCCACCAGCATCACCATCAGCGAGGCCGCGCCGATGGCGTCCTGCAGCAGGGTTGAATGGGCGTTTTGAATGGTGGTCTTGATCTGTGCAATCATGGCTCGGGCCTCCTCCAGTCTGCGATGCTGCTCTCTGGCATTCTTGTTGCCTCTTTGTTCTCATTTTTAAGAACACCTGTAAAGAACTTTTTGAGAACATTTGCGAACACAGAAGAACACCCAGGCGGAACACCCGCGTGACGGAAGCTTAACCCACTGAAATCAAACGGATTGCCTGATCCTGCTTCATCAGCCATAGAAGAACACGCGCTGCCTTGCCGCGTTCGCTCTCCAGCTTGGGATCCGCGGCCAGCAGCGCCCGCGCATCGCTTTGCGCCACCGCCATCAGCCCCGCCTGGCGCTCCAGGTCGGCAATCTGGAATCGCGGCAAACCGGATTGCGCGGTGCCGATCATGTCGCCCGCCCCGCGCATCTGCAGGTCAGTCTCCGAGATCCGGAACCCGTCCTCTGTCTCGCGCAGCACCTCCAGCCGCTTGCGGCCGCCCTCGGTCAGCGGCGGCTGATACATCAAGAGGCAGGTCGACTCGGCACTGCCGCGCCCGACCCGGCCGCGCAGCTGGTGCAGCTGAGCGAGGCCGAAGATCTCTGCCCGCTCAATCACCATGATCGAGGTATTGGGCACGTTCACCCCGACCTCGATAACTGTAGTGGCAACCAGAACCTTGGTCTTGCCTTCGACAAAGGTCGCCATCGCCGCGTCCTTCTCGGCAGGCGGCATCTGGCCATGCACCAGCCCAACCGTGCCGTCGCCTAGGATGGCGCGCAGGTGCTTGAAGCGTTCCTCCGCCGCGGTCAGGTCGCTCAGCTCGGATTCGTCCACCAGAGGGCAAACCCAGTAGCACTGCCGCCCTTCAGAGATCGCCTTGCGCAGGTGGTCAACCACCTCCTGCATCCGTTCGGTGCTGATGACGGCGGTTTTGACCGGCTTGCGTCCCGGCGGTTTCTCATCCAGCACCGAGACATCCATATCGCCGTATTGTGCCAGTGCAAGCGACCGCGGAATCGGGGTCGCAGTCATCACCAGCACATCAGCGCCCTTGCCCTTTTCCGCCAGCTCCATCCGCTGGCGCACGCCGAAGCGGTGCTGTTCGTCAACGATGGCAAGCCGCAGGTCGCGGAATTCCACGTCCTGCTGGAACACCGCATGGGTGCCGACCAGGATGTGGATATCGCCGCGCTTCAGCGCCGCCAGTTTTGCCTTGCGCTCAGCCCCCTTGTCGCGTCCTGTCAGGATCTCGATCACCACGCCCGCGTCTTCCGCCAGCGGCGCGAGGCCTTCCATATGCTGCTGCGCCAGGATGCCGGTCGGGGCCATCATCACCCCCTGCCCGCCCGCTTCAACAGCGACCAGCAAGGCCATGAAAGCAACCAGGGTTTTGCCGGCGCCTACATCCCCCTGCAGCAGCCGGTTCATACGCTTGTCCGAGGCCATGTCTGCTGAGATTTCCTCGATCGCGCGGGCCTGCGCGCCTGTCGGCCGGTACGGCAGAGTTTGCAGCACCTTGGACTGCAAGCGCCCGGTTGCCGCGCTTTGAATGCCGCGGGCCTTGCGCTCATTCTGGCGGGCCAGCGCCAGGGTCAGCTGATGGGCAAACAGTTCATCATAAGCCAGACGTGCCCGCGCCGGTGCCTGCGGGCTGAGGTCATCGGGTCCCTGCGGCGCATGGGCAGACTGCAGCGCCTGATACCATGCGGGCCAGTTCTCCTTCAGAATCTGCGCCGGGTCGATCCATTCCACCAGTTCCGGCATCCGAGACAGCGCGCTTTGCGCCGCCTTGTACATGGTCTTTTGCGTGACCCCATGGGTCAGGCTGTAGACCGGTTCAAACTCGGGGATCCCGTGCGCTTCTTCCACAGGCAGCATGTGGTCCGGATGCACCATCTGCGCAAGGCCATCAAACAGCTCCAGTTTACCGGAGACAACCCGGCGGGCGCCTTCGGGCAGCTGCGCCTCGAGATAGCGGCTGCGGCCGTGGAAGAAGACCAGCTGAAATTCGGTCTCCGAATCCTCCACATGAATGCGGTAAGCCCCGCCGCGGTTGCGCGCCGGGCGGTGACGGCCAATGGTCACCTCGACCGTCACAGTGGCGGGCAGTTCCACCCCGCGGATGGTGTCGCGGCGGCGGCGGTCCACCACCGAATACGGCAGGGAAAACAGCAGGTCGCGCGGCGTTTCGATATCAATCTGGCTGAGGTTCTGCGCCGTTTTCGGGCCGACACCCTGCAGGGTCTCGGCGCCGGCAAACAACGGAAACAGGATCTCGGGACGCCCGCTCATGCCTCTGCGATCAGCTCCAGCCAGCCGTCTTCGTCCATCGTCCGGATACCCAGTTCCGCCGCCTTCTTGGCCTTGGAGCCTGCCCCAGGGCCGGCCACCAGAATGTCGGTTTTCTTGGAAACAGAGCCTGAGACCTTGGCCCCCAGTGCCTCAGCCCGTGCTTTGGCTTCGGCCCGGGTCATCTTCTCCAGCGTGCCGGTGAAGACAACGGTTTTGCCTGCCACCGGGCTGTCCGCAGCAGGGGCGTCCGGCGGCACGATGGTCAGTTTTGCGATCAGCCGGTCAAAAGCTGCGCGCTCCTCTGCGTTGGCAAAGGCGTCGGACAGGGACAGTCCCAGAACCGCGCCGATCCCGTCGACACCGATGAGGTCGGCCCAGGCTGCGGAAGCCTCCGCCGGAACTTCGCAAGCCGCCACGGCTGCAGCGCGGGTTTCCGAGATCTTCGCGCGGCGGCCCTCGCTGGCTGCCTTTTGGCGTTCGGCCTCCTCTGCCTCATCCGCGGCCCGGTGCGCCAAGGCGGCGGGGCGAGCCGTGTCAATTGCGCCGGCCATTGCCTGCCAGTCCAGATAGTGCAGCGCCAGATCGCGGCCTGCGACCTCGCCCGCGTGGCGGATGCCAAGGGCAAAAATCAGCTTGGCCAGCGGGATGGTGCGTTTTTCTTCAATCGCCGCGAACAGGTTCTCTGCGGACTTTCCCCCCCAGCCCTCACGGTTCTTCAACTGCTGCAGGCCGGAGCCGTATTTCTCTTGCAGATCAAAGATATCGGCAGGCTCCCTGATCCAGCCATCGCTGTGGAACTGCTCCACCTGCTTGGCGCCCAGACCCTCGATGTCGAAGGCCGCACGGGAGACGAAATGCTTCAGCTTCTCCACCGCCTGGGCGGGGCAGATGATGCCGCCGGAGCAACGCCGCACCGCATCGCCCTCTTCCCGCTCCGCCGGGCTGCCGCACTCCGGGCAGATATGCGGAAACTGGTAGGGCTCTGCCCCTTCCAGACGCTTGGACAGGTCCACATCGGCGACTTTGGGGATCACGTCGCCCGCGCGGTAGATCTGCACCCAATCGCCGATACGGATGTCCTTGCCGCCGCGGATCTCCTCGCCCTTGGAGTCGCGGCCCTGGATATAATCCTCGTTGTGCAGCGTGGCGTTTGACACCACCACCCCGCCAACCGTCACCGGGGTGAGCCGCGCCACCGGGCTGAGAGCGCCGGTGCGGCCGACCTGAATGTCGATGGCCTCCAGCCGGGTCCAGGCAAGTTCGGCCGGGAATTTGTGCGCAATCGCCCAGCGAGGTGTGGTGGAGCGGAAGCCCAACCGCGCCTGCAACGCCAGATCATTGACCTTGTAGACCACGCCGTCGATGTCATAGCCGAGCGTCGCGCGCTGCTCCTCGATGCTGCGGTAATGCGCGATCATGTCTTCGGTCGTCGCACACAGCCGGGTCAGCGGATTGGTCTGAAAGCCCAGGGACTTCAGCCGGTCAATCGCCTCAATCTGGGTCTCTGCCAGCGGTGCGCTCAGCTCTCCCCAGCTGTAGGCAAAGAACCGCAATGGCCGCGCACGGGTGATTTCCGCATCCAGCTGCCGCAAGGACCCCGCAGCCGCATTGCGCGGGTTGGCAAAGGTCTTGCCGCCGCGTTCTTCATGGCGGGCGTTCAGAGCCTCGAAATCCGCGTGGCTCATGTAGACCTCGCCGCGCACTTCCAGCACCTCGGGCGCGTCTTCCAGCTGCTGCGGGATGTCGGCAATGGTGCGCGCGTTGGCAGTCACGTTCTCGCCGATGCTGCCATCCCCACGGGTTGCGGCCTGGGTCAGTGTGCCGTTTTCATAGCGCAGGGACAGCGAAAGCCCGTCAATTTTTGGCTCCGCGGTGAAGGCCAGCGCATCCGCCGGCCCGAGGCCGAGGTATTTGCGGATGCTGCGGTCGAAATCCGCGACGTCTTCATCCTCAAAGGCATTGCCCAGCGACAGCATCCGTACGGAATGAGCGATTTTGCCAAAGCCGGAGGCCGCCGGTGCGCCGACTGCATCAAGCTGGCTGGCTGCTTTGGCCAAGTCTGGAAAGGCGTCCGCAATGGCCCGGTAGCGCCGCTTCAGCGAATCATATTCCGAGTCGCTGATCTCCGGCGCGTCTTCCTGGTGATAAGCCAGATCCGCCGCGCGCAGCTGCTCTTCCAGCTTCAGAAACTCTGCCTTTGCGTCCTCTGCCGTCAGGCCGGCCACGTCTTTTTCTGTCATTCCTGCCACGCGCGGTCCCTCTTCGTTCTCCCCTCCGGTGATAAGGTGCCGCGCGGTCCGCGTCCAGCGCATCTGACAGTCAGCGTGCGGAAGCCGCAAAAACAAAAAGACCCGCCCAAAGGCAGGTCTTTGCAACCGGTGGCGCAGTGTTACGCGCCACCCGGATGTTCATCCTTTCAGGCGCCGACAGCCATCCTTTGACCGCCCGACATATGATCTTCCTGCGGATCGCGCAGCACATAGCCGCGGCCCCAGACAGTTTCGATATAGTTTTCACCATCGGTCGCGTTGCTGAGTTTCTTACGCAACTTGCAGATGAAAACATCGATGATCTTCAGTTCCGGTTCATCCATGCCGCCGTAAAGGTGGTTCAGGAACATCTCCTTGGTCAGCGTGGTGCCCTTGCGCAAGGAAAGAAGCTCCAGCATCTGATATTCCTTGCCGGTCAGATGAACGGCTTTGCCGCCGGCCTCCACCGTCTTGGCATCCAGATTGACCGCGATCTTGCCGGTCTTGATGATCGACTGCGAGTGGCCCTTGGACCGGCGGATGATCGCATGGATCCGCGCCACCAGTTCCTCGCGGTGGAAGGGTTTGGTCAGATAGTCATCCGCGCCAAAGCCGAAGCCCTTGATCTTGTTGTCGGTATCATCGGCACCGGACAGGATCAGAATGGGGGTTTCGATGCGGGACATGCGCAATTGGCGCAGAACCTCATGGCCGTTCATATCCGGCAGCCCCAGATCCAAGAGGATCAGGTCATAGTCGTAAAGTTTGGCCAGATCGATCCCTTCTTCCCCCAGATCCGTCGTATAAACGTTCAGGTTGGCATGGGTCAGCATCAGCTCGATGCTTTTTGCCGTGGTCGGATCATCCTCAACCAGCAGAATGCGCATATTATTTTCTCCGCCTGTACACTGTTTCCCTCAGGTCGCGTTAACCTTGGTGGAAAAAAGTTAATGCCTCGTTACCATGATGGTTAATTTAGAATTTCAACTCAAGGGCGGCCTGATTTATTTTGCGTCCTGATCACGGAATTTCTTGAGACGTGTGGTTTTCAGGGCCTCTTCGCCATGATCGGCAACAGCCGCAACCCAGCTGCGGAACTCTTCCTCGCTCAGCCCATAGCGGCGCATCGCTTCCTTCTGCGGCAGCAGCCCGTAGAGCACCCCGCGCACCACAGCCGCCTTACGGGAGGCAACCCAGCGCTTGGTGGTTTCCGGCGGCAAATCCGCCCGGGTCATGATGGAGCCGTCCGGCAGGGTGACTGCCCGCGGCCCGTCGACTTTTTTCAAAAACATCTTTCTTCCCTCTGAAGATCTTGTTCGTTGGGTCTGGCAACAGGATTTACGAACAGGCTTAACGCCGCATGAACCACGCCCCTTGAGAGTCCTTAGGATTTTCATATATTCTGCGGCGCCTGCCCCCTTGCCTTTAGGAGCTGCCCCATGGCGCTGGACCAAGATCTGGAACTCAATTCGCTCGGCTTTGCCAAACCGCCCTCGGAAACCCGGGTGGTTGTGGCCATGTCCGGCGGCGTCGACAGCTCTGTTGTTGCTGCATATTTGGCCGATCAGGGCTATGACGTGGTCGGCGTGACCCTGCAGCTCTACGATCACGGTGCGGCACTGGCGAAAAAAGGCGCCTGCTGTGCGGGCATCGATATCCATGATGCGCGGCGCGTGGCAGAGGAGCGCGGCTTCCCGCATTACGTTCTGGATTATGAGAACATTTTTAAGGATGCGGTGATTGACGAGTTCGCCGACAGCTATTTGGCTGGTGCAACCCCGGTGCCCTGCATCCGCTGCAATGAGCGGGTGAAGTTCAAGGACCTCCTGGAAACCGCCAAGGATCTGGAGGCCGACTGCATGGCGACCGGTCATTACATCCAGCGCAAGATGGGCGAGCACGGACCGGAACTGCACTCGGCCGAGGACGCCAACCGCGACCAGAGCTATTTCCTGTTCTCCACCACGCCCGAGCAGCTGGATTACCTGCGCTTCCCGCTGGGCCACCTGCCCTCCAAGGACGCCACCCGCGAGATGGCGGCGCAATACGGCCTGGCAGTGGCGGACAAGCCCGACAGCCAGGACATCTGCTTTGTGCCGGACGGCAACTACGCCAGCGTGATCGAGAAACTGCGCCCCGGCGCGGCGGAACCGGGCGAGATCGTGCATTCCGATGGCCGGGTGCTGGGCAGCCACGAGGGCGTCATCCACTACACCATCGGCCAGCGCCGGGGGCTGGGTATCGGCGGGCTCAGCGAACCGCTTTACGTGGTGAAACTGGACGTGGACAAGAAACAGGTGGTTGTCGGCCCCAAGGAGCTGCTGACCACCCGCACCATCCCGGTGCGTGAAATCAACTGGCTGGGGGATGAACCATTCACCAGCCGCGAAGAATGGCATCTGAAGGTCAAGGTCCGCTCCACCCGCCCACCGCGCGAGGCGATCATCCGGCCGCTGACGGAGACCACTGCCGAGGTGGAGCTGCTGACGCCCGAAGAAGGCGTCTCCCCCGGCCAGGCCTGCGTGTTCTACGCCAATGAAGGCAGCCGCATCTTCGGCGGCGGCTGGATCTGGCGCGGCTACTGATCCCCTTCCCGCCGGGTCAAGGGAGGCGCAGCCTCCGCGCGGCACGCGCGGCTTGCCCTTGACGCGGCAAACCTTTCCAAAATGGACTGCGCGCCTGAGTGCATACCTGCCCTTAGGCGCTTCTCAGCACAAAAATTTCCGGCATTTGTACTTTTGCCAACCGTCTGCGTTCTGCGGCTGCGGAGCGGCGCACTCCGCGCGGGAGCGCAGCGCCCGCGCCACCAGAAGCCGCGCGGCGGAGGCTTTGCTTCCGGTGCGCTTCCGCCTTACCTGCCGGGCAGCCGGTCGAGAACCGCCCGCGCGGCCCGCAGCCCCGGAGCCTCTCCATCTTGGCCCAGTCGCTGCATAGTCAGTTCCATCGCGTGCATCTGGTCGTCCGGGTTCTCTGCGAGTGCTTCCAGCCGGGTGGAGATGTTCTCCGGCGTGCAATCCGGCCCCAGGCATTCCGGCACCACTCGGGTGTCGCTCACCAGGTTGACCAACGTCACAGTATCGATCAGCGCCATGCGCTTCATGATCTGCCAGGTGAGCCACTGGAACTTGTAGGCAATCACCATCGGCGTACGGGCGGCGGCCAATTCCAAGGACACCGTTCCCGAGGCAGCCAGCGCCAGACTGGCAGAGGCAAAAGCTGCGCGTTTGAAGGCCTTTGCACGTTCCGGGGTGTAGCGGTTCGGATCGATCATGACGGTGCCCGCCGGCCAATCCTTCAGTGCGTCTTGCACCAAGCCCGCAACGGGCGCGGCGGCAGGAACCACAATCCGGTAGTCCGGATGCTTGGCGGTGAACTGCACCAGCGCCTTGCCGAACTCCGGGGCCAGCCGTGAAACTTCCGAACGCCGCGATCCGGGCAGCGCCAGCACAAATGGTGCATCCCCCAAGCTGAATTCACTACGGAAGACTTCGATCTCCACTTCCGTTGCCCGTGGCTCCGCCACCACCGGGTGGCCGACGAAATCGCAGTCCATGCCAGCCGCTTCCATATAGGGCGGTTCAAACGGCAGCAGAGCCAGCACGTGGTCGATAACTTCCGCCATCTTCTGTGCCCGCTTGGGCCGCCACGCCCAGACCGACGGGGCAACGTAATGCACAGTGCGGATATCACTGCGGTCCTTGACCAGCCTCGCCACGCGCAGGGAGAAATCCGGGCTGTCGATGGTGATCAGCACATCCGGCTTTACCTCGATGACAGCCTCCGCCGTTTCGCGGATCCGGCGCTTCAGGTGGCGGTACTTGGGCAGCACTTCTGCCAGTCCCATCACCGACAGCTCATCCATGGGAAAGCGCGAGGCCAGCCCTTGCTCTGCCATCAGTGCGCCACCAATGCCATCAAAGCTGACACCCGGTTCCAGCTGTTTCAGGCCTGCCATCAGCGCCCCGCCCAGCCGGTCGCCCGAAGGCTCGCCAGCCAGGATAAAGACCCGAAGGCTCATGCCTCGCGCAACCAGAGGAACAAGCCCAGCCGGTCGCAGGCTGCAGTCACCGCGTCCTGATCCAGAACGATGACACCACCCGCCTCCAGCACAATGCCGGACAGCCCGGCCTTAGCCGCGGCCTCAACTGTCTCCACACCAATGGTGGGCAGATCGGCGCGGCGGTCCTGTGCCGGTTTCGGCGCCTTGAACAACAAACCGCCCTGCCCGTCCGGGCGCTGCTGCAGCGAGGCCAGCATCCAATCTGTGCCAAAGAGGTTCTCAACCGCAATCGCCTGCCCCTTGCGCACGGCGCAGGACTGGCCGATGTCGGCCGCGGACATGGCCGCCACGATCTCGGCACCGCGTTCCGCATCCGCCTTGTCCAGCTCGCCCGGCTGCACTTTGGTCGGCACCCCGGCGGCCATCAGCAGATCCGGGGCCACCTCATGAGCCGCGCGGACGGCAAAGCCTGCCTGTTCGAAAATCCCGATAATCGCGCGCAAGGCGCCATCGTCACCGGCCGCCAGCGCGGCTTGCAGCACCGGCACCAGCGGCATCGTGGCCGCATCAATAGCAGAGGGGTCAATGTGCGGACGGCGCACGGCGCCGGCGAGGCAAATCTCCGTCACCTCTGCCGCCTTCAGCCGCTCCAGAAAGCTGCCAAGCTGTTCAAAGCGGAAGGTGATCTCGGGATCGACCATATCCGGCTCTGCCCCTGCCATTGCGCAGATCAGCGGACGGCCCGGCGCATGCGCGGCGACTTCTGCCGGCAGCGCGCCGGTGCCTGCAATCACAGCCAGCATCGCTTCAGCCCCCCGGGGTCAGGAAAGACCGGTCGCTCTCACCGGTGATAAAGGCAACGATTTCCTGCACGTACTGGCTTTCGGTCTCGTCCCCCAGCCGCTTGGCACGCTCCTGGAAGGTGCCTTCGCCCTGTGCCAGCATCTGAAAGGCCGCGCGCAAGGCGGTGATGTCGCTGCGGGCGACACCGCGACGTTTGAGACCCACCAGGTTCAAGCCGTCCAGCTCACCCCGTTGCGCCTGCACCAAGCCATAGGGAATGACATCATTTGTCACCATGGTGACCGCGCCGATGATAGCGCCCTTGCCGATCCGCACCCATTGATGGATGCCGGACAAACCGCCGATGATCACATCATCCTCCAGCACGCAGTGACCCGCCACCGCGGCGGAGTTCACCACGATCACCCGGTCGCCAACCTGGGCGTCATGGGCGATGTGGCAGCCGGCCATGAACAGCCCGTCATCGCCGATCCTCGTCACACCGCCGCCGCCCTCAGTGCCGGCATTCACCGTCACATGCTCGCGGATGCGGTTGCGCTTGCCGATCACGGTCTTGCACTTCTCGCCCTTGAACTTCAGGTCCTGCGGGATCTCGCCCAGCACGGCAAAGGGGAACACCACGGTCTCGTCACCGATTTCGGTGTCACCGGTGACAACAACGTGGGATTTCAGAACAACCCGGTCCCCCAGAACAGCCTCAGAGCCGACCACGCAGAACGGGCCGATCTCGCAGTCCTTTCCAAGCTTGGCGCCCTCTTCAATCACAGCACTGGGGTGGATCTTGCTCATCTCAGCTGCCCTCGGCCTGACGGTCGACCATTGCGGTAAATTCCGCTTCTGCAGCCACTTCGCCCTCAACCGTCGCGCGGCCAAGGAACTTGAAGATCTTGCCGCCGGGCTTGCCCCGCAGGGTTTCCACATGCATCTCCAGCACATCGCCGGGCACCACTTTGCGGCGGAATTTGCACTTGTCGATGTTCATGAAGTAGATCAGCAGGTCGGTGTCGACCATATCCATGCCAACGCCCAGCATCACCCCTGCGGTCTGCGCCATTGCCTCGACGATGGTGACGCCCGGCATGATCGGCGTGCCCGGGAAATGACCCTGGAAATGCGGCTCGTTCATGGTGACATTCTTGATGCCGCGGGCCGACTTATAGCTGTCGATATCGACCACCTTGTCGACCAGCAGGAACGGATAGCGGTGCGGCAGGATCCGCTGGATCAGTTGAATGTCAGCGCTTTGCAGCTCGGTGGTCATGCGTGGTTTCCCATCTACGTCAAGAATACTGCGCTGTCCCTAGCAAGCGAACAGCCATTGAGCAAGTTCCGCACACTCAGTGCTCGCCAGCCTCATCCGCGGCACCATCTCCAAGAACAGCATCAATCCGCGCAATTGCCAATGACGTGATGTCGGCGGCATCGGCACTCAGAAAGACCGAGGAGTGGTCAAGAATCGCCCCCGCCCCGGTTTCACGCATGATCTGCTGAAGCACCGGCAGTGACGCCGCAATGAACTCCCGCCGTGCGTCCTCTCCCATCTGGGAAATTTCCCGCAGTTTCTGATCCTGGCGGCGGCGGGTTTCCTGCACCTTCTCGTCAAAGGAATCCGCCAAGGCACGGAATGCTTCAGGTTCCATCCCGTTGCGCCGTTCGGTCAGTTCCAGTTCCTCTTGGCGCAGCTCCGCTTCGATCCGCCGGTTCTCGGCGGTCAGCACTGCGCCTTCGGCCTCGATCTCGCGCTCCACCCGCTTGCCAAAGGCGCTTTCGGAAAACAGGCGGTCCGGCTGAATTGTGAGGATGCCGCTCTGCGGCAGCCCCAGCTGGAACTCGGTGCCTCCGTTGGCATTGGCGTCCTGGGCGTGGCCGGACGGCGCCGAAAACCAGCTCAGCGCCAGGGCAAGGCCAAACGCTGCCCAGCTTCCGGGCGCAAACCGCGGCACCAGATCAGAACCTCGCCTGCAAGGTCAGGTCAAAGGTCTGCTCCTCGTCAAAGTCCTCTTTCTGGAGGGCCTTGGAGAAATTGAACCGCAGCGGGCCGAATCCCGTGGTCCACAGCAGAGAGACGCCAACCACATGACGGAATGACCTGTCACGGCCCACAATGGTGGCGCCTGCGGTGTCAGCATCCTGAAGGCCCCAGAGGCCGCCGACATCGTAGAACAAGCCGCCGCGCATGCCCAATTCCTCAGGCAGGCCTAGCGGGAACTCCGCGTCGAAACGGGCAACAGCGTAGTAGTTGCCGCCAAGGAAGTCGTTGTAATTGCCGCCGCCCGGGTTGCCGGGGCTTTGGTCCCGCGGACCAATACCGCCGGGCTCAAAGCCGCGCATGACAGAAGGCGTCAGAACGAAACGGTCGATCGAGCGGCTGCTTCCGCTGCCTTCCCACTGGAAGGCTCCGGCCTCAAGCGTCGCACGGATTGTCACTTCCTCGTTAAAGATCTGCTTCTGGGCGACCAGCTTGGTTGTTGCCTTGATGTACTCGGAATCCCCGCCAATACCGGCATAATCCGCGCCGATCTCCACCAGGAAACCGGCGGTCGGATCCAGACCGGTCAGGCGGCTGTCATAGCGGTAGGTGAAACCGATCGCACTGGCGTTGCGTTCGCCCTGTGCGATTTCGTTCCGCACCACCGGACCTGGGAGGTTCTGGTTGGTGTCATCGTCATCAAACAGCATCTCGTCCGCATCCCAAGTGTAGCGGACCTGCAGGGAGGTATCTTCCCCGGTGTCAAATGTCAGCGCCGGACGGAAGAACACCCGCTTGGTTCGGTACTCCGAGAAGCTGGAATCCGTTTCATTCAGTCCCAGATCCAGGTCGAAACGCAGTTTTCGGCCCAGTAGATAAGGCTCAGTGAAGCCCAGAACATATGAGTCGGACTCAGTCGCGGTTGCGATGTTGAAAGACAAACGCTGACCGCGGCCCAGGAAGTTGTTTTCCGTCAGGCCGATGCTGAGGCCGAAACCATCGGTGACCGAGTAGGCACCGCCGAGGTTCAGCGAGCCGGTTGGCTGTTCTTCGACATCCACATCAACGATCACTTGATCCGCTGAGCTGCCCTCGCGGGTTTCGACATCCGCATTGGCGAAGAAGCCAAGCGCCCGGATCCGCTCCGCACTGTTGCGGATGGAACGCGGATTGAAGGGGTCGCCCTCGACAGAGGCAAATTGCTGGCGGATGACCCGGTCCAGCGTGGTGGTGTTGCCCTCGATGTCGATCCGTTCGACAAAGACGCGTGGGCCGCGGGTCAGCACGAATTCGATATCCAGCGTCAGATCGCGGTCATTGCGGGTCACCCGCGGTTCGACCCGCAGGAAGTCGATCTCATTGCGGACTGCCAGGCCTTCCATCCGGTCGATTGCATTTTCAACCAGCGTCGGCGTGTAGGTGACACCCGGCTTGATCTTGAGGGTCGACGCGAACTCGTCCGCGTCCGCCTCAGCCATTTCGCTGGTGACCGTGATATTGCCGAATTTGAACTGCTGCCCCTCTGTCACGTCGACAACCAGGAATACTGCGTCGCGTTCCTCGGTCACTTCGGCGTTGGTGCTGTTGACCCGGAAATCAACATAGCCGCGCGACAGGTAAAAATCCCGCAGCACCTGCTTGTCGAACTCCAGCCGGTCCTCAATCAGGGTGTCGGACCGGATGAAGGCGCGCAGAAGGCCGGCCTGCTTGGTTTCCAGCACCCGGCGCAGGCGTCGGTCCGAATAGACCCGGTTGCCGGTAAAGGAAACGCGCTCCACTTCGATGGTATCGCCTTCTGAGATCTCGAAGACCAGGTCAACGCGGTTGTTGCTGCGGCGGATGATCCGCGGGGTCACGCGTGAGGCCAGGCGCCCTTGCACACTGTAGGCTTCGGCAATGGAAGCCGCGTCACGCTCGGCCTGGCTGGGGTTGAACACCCGGCGCGGTGCAGATTCGATGATTTGGGTGAGTGCGTCGTCTTTCAGGCGTTTGTTGCCTTCGAAACTGATCTGATTGATGGTCGGGAATTCAGTGACCTTGATCACCAGCGTGCTGCCGCGCGGCACGATTTCCACTGTTTCAAATACGCCACTGTCAAGAATGCGCTGGTAGGCATCGTTCAGCTCGCCTGCGCTGACAGTCTGGCCGCGCTCAATGCCGGTATAGGCCACAACCGTGGATGTCTGAATGCGCTGGTTGCCTTCGACCTGCACCGAATTGAAACGATAGCTTTGCGCCTCTGCCGGAAGCGGTGCCAGCGCGTATCCCAACGCAACTGCCAGAGAAATAGCAGAAACTTTGCGGTACAAGATATTGATGCCCGACTTTCGCTCGACACAGGACTTGCCTGCGATTTTCCCCCAAACCATTTTTCAGAACCCGATTTTTTTAGCAGCTTTGGGACGTGCGTACCGGGTTTGAAAGCGCTTGTCAAAACCAACTAGGGCGCTTCATGGGGGCAAGGCGCACAGCGGGCTGCCGCGCCGGTTGCGGGAATCACAAAGAGGCGAGCCAGGCGCCTGCAGCGAGGGAGCCAAAGATCGCGAAACCGGTCAGTGCCCGGTCCCAGTTCAGCCGGACCAGAAGGCCAAGGCCGTGGTATGATTGCGAGAGTACGTGCATCGCTTTCCCCAGTTCTTCACCCAGCCGCCGGCAAGCAACCGAAAAGTCCGCCAGCGGTTTGAAGAAAAGTTAACGCGGGAATGTGGCAGCACTTGGGCGGCGCTGAGGCCGCCCTTGGCCAGGTCATTCAAATCTGAACTGAATCAGCAGAACAGGTCATTGCCCAGAGCAAACAGCATCAGCGACAGGACCACCGCAATGCCAAAAGTCATCAGAACCCGCACAGCCCGGTCGCTGGGGGGACGGCCCGTCACTGCCTCATAGGCGTAGAACATCAGATGCCCGCCGTCGAGCGCTGGCACGGGGAACAGGTTCAGCAGGCCAACGGCCGTCGACAAAACCGCGATAAACCGGATGAAGCTTTCCGCCCCCTGGCTGGCCATCGCACCGGAGGTTTCGGCAATACCGATCGGCCCGGACAGGTTGCAGGTGCTGATCGCGCCGGTGATCATGTGCTTCAAGCCCGACAAAGAAGTCTCGACCACGGCCCAGACCTGGTAGGTGCCCGCCGCCAGCGCTTCTCCGAACCCCGCGGATTCGGTTGCCGGGGAAAACGCCAGACCGCCAACAATGCCGATCCGCCAGCGGGTGGCAAAGCCGCCATCCGGCTGCGGTTCATCCGTGCGCCGCGGTGCCAGCGCCATCGCGACAGTTTCGCCGCCGCGCCACACATCCAGCACCAGCACCCGGCCGTCGGCTGCCTCAACCAGTTCCTTCAATTGATCGAAGGACACCAAGGGCGCGCCATCTACCGAAACGATCACATCACCCGGCTGCAGCCCCGCATCAGCGGCAGCGCTGCGCGGCACCACGCCCCGCACAAAAGGCGGATAAAGATACGGGCCGCTGACCGTCAGCTCCTCGCCCTTCCGGCGCACGGTATAGTCCAGCGGCTGCTCCTGCGGCAGTGCCTCCCGGAACGCGTCCCAGGCGTCTGAATCCAGGAAATCAGGCACTGTCAGTCCTCCCGCTGCAATAAGCTCATCGCCCTGCTGAAGCCCGTTTTCAGCTCCCGGCAGCGTCTCAAGGGTACCAATCGTCAGGGGATCACGCATGGTTCCCTGCGAGAACGCAATGGCAGTGAAGATCAGCGCAGACATCACGAAGTTGAACACCGGGCCTGCTGCAACCGTTGCCCCCCGCGCCCACAGAGGCGCGCCATGCATGGTGCGCCGCAACGCCGCCGGATCCGCCGCAGCGGCCTCCATCGCCTGGGCGTCCTTGCCCGAGGCCGCATCGGCATCGCCAAGGAACTTCACAAAGCCGCCAAACGGCAGCGCAGCGACCTGCCAGCGGGTGCCGTGCTTGTCCATCCTGCTCCACAGCACCGGGCCGAAGCCCAGCGAGAACACCTCTGCATGGATGCCTGACCAGCGGCCAACGATGTAATGGCCGTATTCGTGCACCGCCACGATCACCGACAAGGCGATGACAAAGCTGGCGATGGTATACAGAAAACCGCCAAACTGCGGGACAAAAGAAAGTACGTCCAAAATTCTACCCTATGCATTCTTCGGCGGCCTGTGCTGCCTGTTTCCTGGCGACATGGTCAACCCGGGTCACGTTATCAAGTGTCATTGCGGCATCTATGAGGCCGCCATCCGCCTCAATCCGTTCCAGCACCGCCGCCGTCACAGAAGCCATATCAGTGAAGCGGATGCGCCCGGCAATGAACTCATCCAGCGCCTGTTCCTTGGCGGCATTAAAGGCCGCCCCCATCAGGCCGCCCCGCTCCATCACCTCATAAGCCTGCCGCAGCGCCGGATAGCGCGCCGGATCGGGGGCGCGGAAATTCAGCTGGCCGATGCGGGCCAGATCCAGCCGCTCCACCGGCAGATTCTGCCGCGCGGGCCAGTGCAGCGCATAGCCGATGGCATGACGCATATCTGCAGCGCCCAGATGCGCCATCAGCGCACCGTCGTTGAAGCCAACCAAAGCGTGGACCAGCGATTCCGGGTGCACCAACACTTCGATCTGCTCTGGCCGAACGCCAAAGTACTCCCGGGTTTCAATGACTTCCAGAGCCTTGTTAAACATGGACGCGCTGTCGATTGTGATCCGCTGCCCCATATCCCAATTGGGATGCGAGGACGCCTGCGCCAGGCTTGCCTTGGGGAGTTCCTCCAGCGGCCAGTCGCGGAAAGCGCCGCCTGACGCGGTTATGACGATCCGCTCCACCGCCTCGATGTCCTCGCCTGCCAGCCCCTGGAACACCGCCGAATGCTCGCTGTCCACCGGCAGCAGCCGGGCGCCGTGCTTTTCTGCGGTTTCCAGCAGCAGTTTCCCTGCGCAGACCAGCGATTCCTTGTTGGCCAGCGCCAGCGTGGTACCATGTTTCAGCGCCGCAAGCCCCGGCGCCAGTCCTGCAGCGCCGACAATCGCCGACATGATCCAATCTGCAGGCCGCGCAGCTGCCTCAACCAGCGCAGCTTGGCCTGCAGCTGCTTCCACGCCGGTCCCCTCCAGTGCGGCCCGCAGATCCGGCAAACGGTCGTCAAATGCTGTCACAGCCACATCTGCGCGCAAGGCAATGGCGTCTTCTGCCAGCCGCGTGATATTTGCGCCGCCGGTCAGAGCCACGACGTCATAGGCATCAGGCGCGCGGCGGATCAGGTCGATGGTGTTCTGGCCAATCGACCCGGTGGCGCCGAAGATCGAGATTTTCCGCATGGTCATTCCTGACTGGTTATCCCCAGAAGGCGGCTACGGCCAGGAACATGGCCGCTGCTCCCAGCATACCGTCGAACCGGTCGAACAGACCGCCGTGCCCGGGAATCAGCGCGCTGGAATCCTTGACGCCCATCTTGCGCTTCAGGGCACTTTCCGCCACGTCGCCGGCCTGGCTGGCCATCGACAGCAGAACCGACAGCACGACAAAGCCAAATCCCTGCCCCATCTGCGCGGCAAAGATTGCCCCGACGATGGCGGCCGCAATCCAACCCGAGGCGGTGCCGCTCCAGGTTTTCTTGGGGCTGACTCGGGGCCAGAACTTTGGCCCGCCAATAGCCTTGCCTGCAAAATACCCGGCCACATCCGTGGCCACAACGATGCAGATCAGCCACAGCATCCAAGCCATGCCCATCTGACCGCGCAGCCAGATGAAGCCAAAGCCCGCCAGCAGCACCCAAAGGGCAAAACCTGTGAAGTACTGCCGCCGTTCGCTGATCTGGCTATACCCGGCAGCTACTGGTGCCGCCAGGACCGGCAGCACCCACAAGGCGGGCAGCAGGGACGCCAGCAGCACCGCGACAGCTGAAATGGCGCCCAGCTGCAGGGCCGTGCCGCTGCGCGCAGGCGCCAGCATCCGCACCAGTTCCCACACCATGCCGCCGCAGCAAAGCGCGATCACTGCATTGAAGACCACCCCGCCAGTCCAGACGGCAAAACCACCTGCCGCTATCATGACCGCAGCAGACAAGGCGCGCGGCAAAAGATCCGCCCAGCGGTCCTTGGCGCCGTTCATGCCTTAACCGCCCCGAACCGGCGGTCGCGGCGGCCAAAGCTGTTGCACAGCCGCTCCATTTCTTCCGCTGTGAAATCGGGCCACAGCGTGTCAATGAATTCGTATTCTGCATAGGCCGACTGCCACAGCAGGAAGTTGGAGATCCGCGCCTCGCCGCTGGTACGGATCACCAGATCCGGGTCCGGCAGCACATGTGTGTCCAAATAGCGCGGCAGTGTTTCCTCATCGACGTCCTCGGGGTTCAGGCGGCCCTCAGCCACATCCCGTGCCAGCCGTTTGGTGGCGCGGGCCACCTCGTCGCGGCCGCCGTAGTTCAGCGCGATGGTCAGCTGGGTGCCGCTGTTGCCCTCGGTCTTGCGCTCCAGCTTGTCCATGAGACCGGTCAGTTTGGCGTCGAGCCGCACCCGGTCGCCAATGAACCGAACCCGCACATTTTTTTCCGCCAGGGCATTCATTTCCTTGGAGATATAACGGCGGAACAGGCTCATCAAACCGGTAACTTCGGTTTGCGTGCGCTTCCAGTTCTCTGTCGAGAAGGCAAAAATGGTCAGGTATTCCACGCCCAAATCAGGGCAGCACTCGACAACTTCACGGACCCGGCGCGCGCCGGCATGGTGGCCGAACAGCCGCGGCCGCCCCCGGGCCTGTGCCCAGCGGCCATTGCCATCCATGATGATGGCAACATGGCGCGGGCCGGTGCGGGCCGCCGGAGCTTCTCCGGCTGCACGCACTTGCGGGTTTGCGTCTCCTGGCATTACAGCCCGTCAGACCTGCATGATCTCGGCTTGCTTGGTCTCAAGCGCCTCGTCCACATGCTTGATCATGGCGTCTGTCAGGTCCTGAACCTCGGCTTCCCAGAACTTCTGGTCGTCTTCCGACATGCCATCGGCTTTGGCTTTCTTGATCTGGTCCATGCCGTCGCGGCGCACGTTGCGGATCGACACCCGGGCGTGCTCGGCGTACTGGCCGGCAACCTTGCCCAGCTCGCGGCGGCGTTCCTCGTTCAGCTCCGGGATCGGCAGCATGATGATGGTGCCGTTAAGCTGCGGGTTGATGCCCAGGCCGGATTCGCGGATCGCCTTCTCCACCTTACCTACCAGGCCTTTGTCCCAGACGTTGATGGTGACCATGCGCGGCTCCGGCACGTTCACGGTGCCAACCTGGTTGATCGGCGTCATTGAGCCGTACGCATCCACCATCACCGGCTCCAGCATCGAAGCCGAGGCCCGGCCGGTGCGCAGCGAGGCGAATTCGGTGCGCAGGTTGGCCATGGCGCCTTCCATGCGGCGTTTCAGATCGTCGGTATCCAGTTCAAAATCATCAGACATGCTGCTCTCTCCCCTTATCTGAGGCGGTCTTCCATTGGCTCATAAGCCATTGGAAGGCTGATGTATAGCGATCAAGCGGAGGATTCGCCGCCGCCGGTGCTGCAAGATTTAGCCTGCCCGCGGCGGAATTCACTGTTTTGATCCTGCCGCATTGGCTCAGGCTTTGGCCTGACAAGCAAAACCGCCAGCGTTCTGAACGCCAGCGGTTTCACAAGGGCCGTTTCAGAACCTCAGCCCTGCACCTTGGTATAAGTGCCTTCACCTGACAGGATGCCGCGGAAGCCGCCCGGTTCATCCAGCGGGAAGACGATCAGCGGCAGGTTGTTGTCGCGCGCCAGGGCGATGGCAGAGGCGTCCATGACCTTCAGGCGCTTGGCAAATACGTCGTCATAGCTGATCTCATCATAACGGACCGCATCGGCGTGTTCCTTGGGATCTTTGTCATAGATCCCGTCCACCCCGTTCTTACCCATGAAGATCGCCTCGCAGGCCATCTCATTGGCGCGCAGGGTCGCGGCAGTGTCGGTGGTGAAATAGGGGTTGCCGGTGCCTGCCGCAAAGATGCAGACCCGTTTCTTCTCCAGGTGGCGCACGGCGCGGCGGCGGATGTAGGGCTCCGCCACCTCATCCATGCGGATCGCTGAGATCACCCGGGTGAACACCCCCAGCCCTTCCAGCGCCGACTGCATTGCCAGCGCGTTCATCACCGTGGCCAGCATCCCCATGTAATCGGCGGTGGTGCGCTCCATCCCCTGCGCCGAGCCCGAGAGGCCGCGGAAGATGTTGCCGCCGCCGATCACCATGCAGATTTCCACCCCCATATCGTGCACGGTCTTCACCTCGCGGGCGATGCGCTGCACTGTCGGCGGATGCAGGCCGAACCCCTGGTCGCCCATCAGTGCCTCGCCCGAAATTTTCAGCATGACGCGTTTATAGGCGGCGGCCGGATCCAGTTCCGGCTTTTCTTGCGGTTGAGGCATGTTGCGCTCCAGAAGATGTGAGGGTTAATTTGCGCGGCAAAATGAAGTAAATCGCTGGCGGTTTCAATCCGCGCAGCGCAGTTTCCGCGCATATTTGCGGAACACGCCCAAGAGACGGACCGCATCCCGATGAACCTGCCCGACATTGATCCCGGCAAACCTGTGCTGATTGCTGGCCCTACAGCCTCAGGAAAGTCCGCGCTGGCGCTGGATATTGCTGCCCGTCAGGGCGGTGTCATCGTCAACGCAGATGCAAGCCAGGTCTACGATTGCTGGCGCGTGATCACCGCCCGCCCCTCAGCGGTGGAAGAGGCCCAGGCGCCGCATGCGCTTTACGGGCATGTGCCCTTTGACGCGGAATATTCTGCCGGCCATTGGCTGCGCGAGGTGCTGCCGCTTCTGAACGGGCCGGACCGGCCGATCATCGTCGGCGGCACCGGCCTCTATTTCACCGCCCTGACAGAGGGCATGGCCGAGATCCCCGCCACGCCGCCCGCGGTGCGGGCCGAAGCTGACAGCCTGCCGCTGGAGACGCTGCGGGCAGAACTTGATACGGAAACCGCGAGCCGCATCGATCTGATGAATCGCGCCCGGGTGCAGCGCGCCTGGGAAGTGCTGAAAACCACCGGGCGCCCCCTAGCCCGCTGGCAGGACGACACCCCTGCCCCTGCCCTGCCCCTGGAGAACTGCACGCCAATGGTTCTGAACTCTGACAAAACCTGGCTGGAGGACCGCATCCGGCGGCGCTTCGGCCTGATGCTGGATCAGGGTGCCATGGCAGAAATCGAGGCCATGCGCGGCCGCTACGATCCGGTTCTGCCCTCCTGCAAGGCCATCGGCGTCCCGGAACTGGTGGGCTACGCCGAAGGGCATCTCACGCTGGAGGAAGCTGAAGAGCGCGCCGCCGTCGCCACCCGGCAGTTTGCCAAACGCCAGCGCAGCTGGTTCCGCGCCCGGATGAAAAACTGGCACCAGATCACACTGGGCTGAGAAGGAGGTGTCAGCCGCCAGCCCGTAAAGTTTTCAGCATTTCCGGTGCCGGCAAGCGGAAACTTGCCAGAATCAGCAATCCATGAGCTGTTTCAGCCACCGACACCGGATCCTCTGCCAAAATTTGCTCATGCCATTCGATTCAGATTTCCCGAGAGAGTTTCACGCTGCACCGCTGGTGCGGCTAGCTCCGGACGGCAGCTGGCAGACCCGTCTTGCACACAGCCGCTGCGACCACCTGCTGATCTGGATCACCCGCGGTCAGGGGCGTCTTTTCCTGAACGGCGAGCAGCGCGGCTTCGGGCTGCATAGCGTCATCTTCATTCCCGCCGGCACCCTGTGGTCCGCGGATTTCGGCCGCCAGTGCCTGGGACAGGTGCTGGCGATGTCGGGCCCCTTGCTGCCGCCATTCCCCGGGGAGCCGATGCACAAGAGGTTCGCCAGCCTGCAGGAGCAGACCAGCCTGGCCGGGCACTTCGAGGCCATCAGCCGCGAACAGTCCGCACGCGAACCGCATTGGAACCGTGCCGTGCAGGCCCGGTGCGAGCTCGCCGCCATTGCCCTTCAGCGCCAGCCGGGGGCAGCGGGCAAGCTGACCGCAGCGCAGCGCCTCTGCCGGGCCTATTGCCAGCGCATTGCCGGCCTCCAGGCTGGTCAGCTCAGCATGGCAGAACACGCGGCGGCCCTGAATGTGACGCCGACGCATCTGACCCGGGTATGCAAGGCCGCGGCCGGCAAGACCGCAGCCGCCCTGCTGACAGAGCGCCAGCTGCATGCCGCGCGCACCCTGCTGATCTCTTCCGAACTGCCTATTCGCGACATCGCTGTCCGGCTGGGCTTTGGCAGCGCCGCCTATTTCACCCGCTTTATCTCTCAGCACACCGGCCAGCCTCCCAGCGAATTGCGCGAATCTGCCCGCAGAAGACCGCAATAGCCTGATCCCTCAGCAGTTTCCCGCCACACCGCCGTGCGGGCCGTAATTTCCCCCGATTGCCTGCCTCCAGTACTGGGCAGTTTTGAACAGTATGCGGATGTATGCCGCCCCGAATAATAAAACCGACGCCGGAAATGTCGTATTTTTACACGGAAACGACGAAACTGTGCATTGACGAAACGCTGTATCTCTGCCGGAATGCAGGCATGGGGAAACTTTAATCCAAAACTCGAACCATAATCGCCCGGCCAGCCGCTGGGCCAATACCCGTTTCGCAAAAAGACAGAACGGTATGACAGGGAGACCTAAATGACCAAAGACACAATCAACGGAGCCCCGATCCATTGGGCCGCCAAGATGCACGCCAAAGAAGTGCTGGACGGCAAGCTGGACCGCCGGGAATTCCTGACCCGCGCCACCTCGCTTGGCGTCACCGCAGCAGCGGCCTATGGCATGATCGGCCTGGCTGCCCCTGTGAAAGCCGCAGAAGAAAAGCAGCAAGGCGGCACCCTGCGTGTGCAGACCGAAGTCCGCCCGCTGAAGGACCCGCGCACCTTTGACTGGTCGCAAATGGCCAACAAGACCCGCGGCACCATCGAATACCTGGTGGAATACAACAATGACGGCTCCTTCACCGGCATGCTGCTGGAAAGCTGGGAAATCAACGAAGACGCCACCGTCTACACCCTGAACGTCCGCCAGGGCGTCAAGTGGAACAACGGCGACGACTTCACCGCCGAAGATGTTGCCCGCAACATCGCCGGCTGGTGCGACAAGGGCCTGGAAGGCAACTCTATGGCCGGCCGTTTCGCAACCCTGATCGACACTGAAACCGGCCAGGCAGCCGAAGGCGCGATCGAGGTGGTCGACAGCCACACGGTCAAACTGAACCTGCCGGCCTCCGACATTTCGCTGATCGCAGGCATGGCCGACTATCCGGCGGCCATCGTGCATTCCTCCTTCCAGACCAACGACTTCACCCAGAATGTTGGCACCGGCCCGTTCCTGCTGACCGAGCTGGAAGTCGGCGTGCGCGCGGTGCTGCAGCGCAACGACGACCACACCTGGTGGGGCGAGGCAATCTATGGCAAGCCGGCGCTCGACACCATCGAATACGTCGATTTCGGCACCGACCCGTCCTCCTGGCTGGCGGCGCTGGAATCCGACGAAGTCGACATGCTCTATGAATCGGTCGGCGAATTCATCGACGTGATGGACGGCCTCGGCTACAAGAAGTCCGAAGTTGTGACCATGTCCTCGATCGTGATCCGCACCAACCAGCTGGCGGAAATCGACGGCAAGAAACCCTATGCTGACAAGCGCGTCCGCAAGGCGATCCAGATGGCGGTCGACAACTCCGTCTGCCTGGAGCTTGGCTACGGCGGTCGCGGCGAAACTGCGGAAAACCACCATGTCGGCCCGATCCACCCGGAATACGCCGAACTGCCGCCGCAGAAGGTTGATCCCGCCGGTGCCAAGGCGCTGATGGAAGAAGCCGGCATGATGGATTTCGAGCATGAGATCCTGTCGATCGACGACGACTGGCGCCGGAACACCACCGACGCGGTGGCAGCACAGCTGCGCGACGCTGGCTTCAAGGTGAAACGGACCGTTCTGCCCGGCTCGACCTTCTGGAACGACTGGGCCAAATACCCGTTCTCCTCGACCAACTGGAACCACCGCCCGCTGGGCGTTCAGATCTGGGCGCTGGCGTACAAATCCGGCGAAGCCTGGAACGAATTCGGCTGGGAAAACCCGGAGTTCGACGCCTTGCTAGCAGAAGCCCTGTCCATTGCTGACGCTGACAAGCGCCGCGAAATCTCTGCCAAGGGCCAGGCTCTGATCCAGGAAGAGGGCGTGACCATCCAGCCCTACTGGCGCTCGCTCTACCGCCACATGCGCGAAGGTGTTGTCGGTGCCGACATGCACATCTCCTTCGAGCATCACCACTACAAGTGGGGCTGGGCAGCCTAAGCCCGACCGGCTCCTGACTCTTGCACCGCCCCTCCTCCGGGGCGGTGCTTTCCAGCTCAAAAGATAAGAGACCCGCCCCTTGAGCCGGGTCCGATCCGCCAGACTGACAGGGGACCCAAATGGGACTTTTCATTCTCCGCCGTTCGGGCGTGATGCTGCTGACGGCCCTGTGCCTGACGTTCATCGTGTTCTTCCTCACGAACCTCTACCCAAACCTCGAAAAACTCGCCAAAACCCAGGGCAACTTCCGCATGTCGGATGAGGCCGTGGCCAGCTGGCTGGACGCCAACGGCTATGGCGGATCCATGGTTTCGAAATACGGGCAATGGCTGGGCGTTCTGCCAGGCTGGACCCGCGAGACCGAGAAAGGGTTCACCGGCCGCTGCATGACCGGCGCGGTCAGCGCTGAGGAAGCCGCCGAAGCGCCGACCTTCTGCGGCATTCTGCAAGGCGACTGGGGCTATTCGACCCGGTTCAAGGATGAAGTCTCCACCATCATCGCAGAACGGCTCGGCAATACAGGCCGCCTGATGTTCTGGGTGCTGGTGCTGATGGTGCCTTCTGCCCTGATCATCGGGGTGCTGGCGGGCATGCGAGAAGGCTCTGTCACCGACCGAAGCCTTTCAACCGCCTCTATCCTGACCACGGCAACACCCGAATATGTTTCCGGCGTGATCTTCATCGCCGTGTTCACATCCTCCACCGTGGGCCTCAAGTGGTTCAAGGGCACCGCCACCTCGGCGATGGACAACCCGAACTTCGAGAACTTCTTTCTGCCGGTGCTGACCATCGCGCTTTACGGCATGGGCTATATCGCCCGGATGACCCGCGCCTCGATGACTGAGGTGATGACCGCCCAATACATCCGCACCGCCCGGCTCAAGGGCGTGAGCTTTCACAACATCGTTCTGAAGCACGCGCTGCGGAACGCACTGATTGCCCCCTTCACCGTCATCATGCTGCAGTTCCCCTGGCTGCTGAACGGCGTGGTGATTGTCGAGACCCTGTTCAACTACAAGGGCTTCGGCTGGATCCTGGTGGAAGCCGCGGGCAACAACGACATTGAACTGCTGCTGGCCGTTTCCGTGGTCTCAGTCTTCGTGGTGCTGATCACCCAGCTGATCTCCGACATCGGCTATGTGTATCTGAACCCGCGTATCCGGATCTCTTAAGGAAGGCAGCAGAGCATGGAACCTCTTAGCACACTCGAAATTGCGGGGCGTATCATCTACCAGCTGTCCCCGGTTTGGTTTTCACTGGTAATCCTCTACGCAGCCTCCATCGGCTTCAAACGGCGGCTGGGCCTTTACGGCAAGCTGTTTGACAGCCCCATCGGCATGATCGGCTTTGGCCTGGTGATGTTCTGGGTGTTCACCGGCATCTACGGCGCCATGGACATGATCATTACCCATGACCCGCTGGTGCAGGTCTCGGGCATGAAGAACAAGGTCCCCGGCACCCCGATGAACGGCGCCACCGAAGCGGACTACCCCTATTACCTGCTGGGCGGCGACAACCTGGCACGCGACGTGTTCAGCCGCCTGGTCAAGGGCGCCTGGGAAGTTATCAAGATCGCCCCTATGGCAGCCGTCTTTGCCTTCATGGTGGGGATCACCCTGGGCCTGCCCGCGGGCTACTACGGCGGACGCCTGGACACCACGCTGTCCTTTGCCGCCAACCTGATCCTGGCTTTCCCGGTGATCCTGTTGTTCTACCTGCTGGTCACGCCTGAAATCGTCGCCACCGGTGTTCCGAACTACATGGCGATCGTTCTGTTCATCTTCCCGATCGTCTTTGTCGGGGTGCTGCTGAACTCGCGCTATTACACCCGGCCCAAGGTGCGCAACCTGGTACTGCCGCTGGTTCTGGGGATTATCATCTGGTTCTACCTGCAGCTGGTCTCCAACGGCGGCTACCTGATCAACACCCCCGCCTATTCGATCCCGGGCCTGCCCCGCGTGATGGATATGTTCGACATTCCCGGCGGTATCCTGGTGGTGTTCGTCTCGGTGGTCTTCGTCAACTCGCCCACGGTGTTCCGTATCGTGCGCGGCCTGACACTGGACATCAAAACCCGCGACTATGTGGCGGCTGCCCAGACCCGCGGCGAAGGCCCCTGGTACATCATGCTGTGGGAAATCCTGCCGAATGCCCGCGGGCCGCTGATCGTCGATTTCTGCCTGCGCATCGGCTACACCACCATCCTCTTGGGTACCCTCGGCTTCTTCGGCCTTGGCCTGCCGCCGGAAAGCCCGGACTGGGGTTCCACGATCAATGACGGCCGCAAGCTGCTGTCGATCTACCTGCACCCGGCACTGCCGCCCGCGTTTGCGCTGCTGACGCTGGTTCTGGGCCTCAACCTGCTGGCCGACGGCCTGCGCGAGGAAAGCCTGAAGGATTGATCCAAACCGGCGGGACCGGGGGCTGGCCCCCGGTCCCCCGGGATACTTGGAGCAAGAGGAAAGATGGATTTCCCGCTCCAACAGGGAGAAAACAAAATGAACAAACTGGCAGACTACGACGGCCCGATCCTCGAGATTAACAAGCTGTCGATCTCCTTCTTCACCCGGCTGCGCGAAATCCCCGCGGTGATGGATTTCTCGGTCACCGTTCAGCCCGGCGAGGCGGTGGGCCTCGTGGGCGAGTCCGGCTGCGGCAAATCCACCGTGGCGCTTGGCGTCATGCAGGACCTGGGCAAGAACGGCCGTGTCGTCGGCGGCACCATCAAGTTCAAGGGCCGCGACCTGGCCGAGATGAGCGCCGAAGAGCTGCGCGACATCCGCGGCAATGAGATCGCAATGATCTATCAGGAGCCGATGGCCTCGCTGAACCCGGCAATGAAAATCGGCAAGCAGCTGATGGAAGTGCCGATGATCCACGAGGGCGTAAGCGAAAAGGAAGCCTATGCCCGCGCGCTGGAAGTGGTTACAGACGTGCGGTTGCCCGACCCGGAGCGGATGCTGAATTCCTTCCCGCACCAGCTGTCGGGCGGCCAGCAGCAGCGGATCGTGATTGCGATGGCGCTGATGTCCAAGCCTGCCTTGCTGATCCTCGATGAACCCACCACCGCGCTCGACGTGACGGTGGAGGCCGCGGTTGTTGAGCTGGTCAAGGACCTGGGCAAGAAATACGGCACCTCGATGCTGTTCATCTCGCACAACCTCGGGCTGGTTCTGGAAACCTGCGACCGCCTGTGCGTGATGTATTCCGGCGAAGCGGTGGAACGCGGTTCGATCCACGACGTCTTCGACGAGATGCAGCACCCCTATACCCAGGCGCTGTTCCGCTCGATCCCGCTGCCGGGCGCCGACAAGAACTCGCGCCCGCTGGTGGCGATCCCGGGCAACTTCCCCCTGCCCCATGAACGCCCGCCCGGCTGCAACTTCGGCCCCCGCTGCGATTACTTCGAGGAAGGCCGCTGCGATCAGGACATGGTGATCCCGATGTCGCCGGTGCACGGCAACGACCGGCACGAAACCCGCTGCCTCAAGTTCCAGGAAATCGACTGGAACGCCCCGATCACGGTCGGCGAGCAGAAGGAAAAGACCGCGCCCGGCAAGGTCGTCCTGAAGATGGACAACCTCAAGAAATACTACGAGGTGGCTGCCAACGCCCTGTTCGGCGGCGGCGACACCAAGGTGGTGAAAGCCAACGAGACGCTGAGCTTCGAGGCCCGCGAGTCCGAAACCCTCGCCATCGTCGGCGAGTCCGGCTGCGGCAAGTCCACATTTGCCAAGGTGCTGATGGGACTTGAGACCGCCACCGAGGGACAGATCCTGCTCGACAACCGCAACATTGAGCAGATCCCGATCGAGGAACGCGATACCAAGACCGTCTCCGACGTGCAGATGGTGTTCCAGAACCCCTTCGACACCCTGAACCCGTCAATGACCGTCGGGCGCCAGATCATGCGGGCGCTGGAAATCTTCGGTATCGGCAACTCCGAGGCCGAGCGCCGCAAGCGGATGCTGGAACTTCTGGACCTGGTGAAACTGCCCCGCGCCTTTGCCGACCGCATGCCGCGGCAGCTGTCGGGCGGCCAGAAGCAGCGTGTGGGCATCGCCCGCGCCTTTGCCGGCGGTGCGCGGATTGTGGTTGCGGACGAACCTGTCTCGGCGCTCGACGTGTCGGTGCAGGCTGCGGTCACCGACCTCCTGATGGAAATTCAGAGGAACGAGAAGACGACGCTTCTGTTCATCTCCCATGACCTGTCGATTGTGCGCTATCTCAGCGACCGGGTGATGGTGATGTACCTCGGCCATGTGGTGGAACTGGGCGACACCGACCAGGTGTTTGCACCGCCCTACCACCCCTATACCGAGGCGCTGCTGAGCGCGGTGCCGATTGCCGACACCTCCGTGGAGAAAGAGCACATCGTTCTGGAAGGCGACATTCCGTCAGCCATGAGCCCGCCGCCGGGCTGCCCGTTCCAGACCCGCTGCCGCTGGAAATCCGAGGTGCCGGGCGGATTGTGCGAGAAGGAGGTTCCGCCGGTCCGCACACTGGACGGCGGCCACCAGATCAAATGCCACCTCAGCGACGACGTGCTGGAGCGCATGAAGCCGGTGATCAAGGTCGCCGCCGAGTAACGCGCCAGAACAACGCGCAACAGAAAAGCCGGGGTTCAGCACCCCGGCTTTTTCATGCGCACAGCTTCACAGCAGTCCCCCCACTCCCACGGGGTGAACTCAGCTCAACAGCAGGACCGAAATCATCAGAAGGTTGATCGAGGCGAATTGCATCAGCCGCGGCGCCTTGCTGCCCTTGGCTGCCGCCATCAAGGCCGCAGCAACTGAAACCGCAAGACCGGCCAGGGCCAGACCGCTGCCAGCCAGCCCTGCCAAGCCGGCGTCCGGTCCCCACGGAGAGTCCGCTACTGTCATGCCCTTGAGCCCGACGCCGATCAGGATACCCGTTACCGCACCAGCCAGGCTGAGCATCGCACTGCGCGGCTGCACCGGCAGACGGCCGGCCAGTACGCTGTCGATCATATGCCGGGTCGGCACCGCGCTTGGCTGCCAGTCGATGCGTTCAAGACGTTCGTCAAAGCTGTTGATGTACAAGGCATTCCCTCCAGAACCTGCGCACAGATTCACGAAAAATTAAGGCAAATGCTTGACACTCCGGCGGAGTTAACGCGGCATTAAGGAAAGTTATCCACAGGTTAACGCCTGCGCCGACTTAGGGTCAGGACCCTAGCTGCCCCAGATCTTCCGCACGTAGTTCTGGGTTTCCTTGTAGGGCGGCACCCCGCCATACTTTTGCACCGCTTCCGGACCGGCGTTATAGGCCGCCAGGGCCAGCCGCCAGGAGCCGAACTTGCGGAACTGGCGTGCCAGATAGCGGGCGCCGCCCTCCAGGTTCTGCTTCGGCTCTGCCGGGTTCACCCCCAGCGCCCGCGCCGTGGCCGGCATCAGCTGGGCCAGACCCAGCGCGCCCTTGTGCGACTTGGCATTGGGGTTCCAGTTGCTCTCCTGCTGAACCAGGCGGAGGAACAGATCCTCCGGCACCCCATGCTGCCGCGCCGCGCTGCGTGCCATTTCCAGATACTGGCCGCGGTACTTGCCGCTGTAAGGCAGCGTGCCGCCGGCGGACGGGATACTGAAGGTCTTGGGCTGCAGCCGGACAGAGTTCTTGTACTGGGTCGCGGCACGGCCATCCAGCACCCTGGTGTGGGCGGCAAACAGATCCCGCCGGTTCTTTGTGCTGAACATATCAGCAGCCGCAGGCTGCCCTGCCCCAACCATGGCAATAACCAAACCCGCAACGGTCTTGCGCATTTCCGCTGTCCCGACACTGTCCCACTTTGCGCAAATATAACTAATGCGGAGCAAATTTAAAGCAACACAGGCGCAAGAACCCGAGATTGAGGTTGAAACAAGCGTAAAACCATCCCCAGAGAGCTGCTTTCCTCACCCTGCCGGGGTCTATAGTGTGCTGGCAAAACAGCCCGGACGGATTCGCACCGGTCCGGTCAATGACAGGATATTCAGGAAATAAAGGACGGAACCCTATGGCCGGCTCACTCAACAAAGTCATGCTCATCGGCAACCTGGGCCGCGACCCGGAAGTGCGCAGCTTCCAGAACGGCGGCAAGGTCTGCAACCTGCGGATTGCCACCTCGGAAACCTGGAAGGACCGCAATACCGGCGAGCGCCGTGAGAAGACTGAATGGCACTCCGTCGCGGTCTTCAGCGAAGGCCTGGTCCGCGTGTGCGAACAGTATCTGCGCAAGGGCTCCAAGGTCTACGTCGAAGGCCAGCTGCAGACCCGCAAATGGCAGGACCAAAGCGGCCAGGACCGTTACTCGACCGAAATCGTGCTGCAGGGCTTCGGCGGAACCCTGACCATGCTGGATGGCCGCGGCGAAGGCGGCGGCGGTGGCGGCCAGGGCGGCGGTTATGGCGGCGGCAGCCAGGGCGGCGGCTATGGCGGCGGATATGACAGCGGCTCCCAAGGCGGCGGCGGCGGCAACTTTGGCGGCGGTGCCTCCCACAACATCGACGACGACGAAATCCCGTTCTAAGCGGCAAGCTGCCGTTTCCCTGAACCACAATCTTGCGAAGCCTCCGGGAGAAACACCTCCTGGGGGCTTTTTTGCTGTGCTTTCATGAAAACATTGCGCGCCAGGCATACGCTTCCAGCAGGCTGCCACCCTCCGCGCAACACCCGGCCAGCCGTTTCCCGCAGCGCGCATACTGGCCCCTTCAAAATCCCATTTCTACTGTCTTTTCAATGCGCAGGCTTGGACTTGCGAGCGCTTGCAGCTGCCCACATCCGGGCCCGTCACACAGGTTCCAGGCCCGCCCTGCGTACGCAGCGCTAGGCGAAAATTAAGACACATAACGGATGCTGAATGGATATGTCGTGAAAAGGTACATCAAGGATTCGGAATATGGGAATGCGTTTTCTGCAGCATCTCTCGATCAGAACCAAGATCGGGATGCTCCTGGCGGCACCGCTGCTGCTCAGCCTTTGGTTCATCGGGCAAACCCTGCTCGACCTGCAACGGAAAGCCCAGGCCGACACGGTCCTCGCCGGCGAGGTGATGGAACATATGAGCAGCCTGGTCCACAATCTGCAGCTGGAACGCGGGCTCAGCGCAAGCTATCTCGAAAGTGCCGCCAGTTCCCCGCCGGAAAAGCTGGTCAAGGTGCGCCAGCAAAATGACGCCAAGATGGCTGCCTACCTCGAAGAGATCAGCCGTATCGATCCCGCATCTTTGCCGTCCGAGTCCGCAGAGGCAATCGCGTTTGCCAAGTCCGAACTGGCCCGCAAAAAAGACATCCGCCAGAAGATCGACACCCATTCCCTGAAGCTGAAGGCCCTGATTGCCTACTACACGGACCTGAACGGGGCCCTCATTCAGACCGGCCTGGCGATGGCCAAGGGCATTGATGATCCGCTGATCTCGCAGGAGGCCGTGGCACTGTCTTTCTTCATGCGCGCAATCGACGCCGCAGGGCTGGAGCGTGCAGCCGGTGCCGTGGGATTCAAACACGGCTGGAAACCGGAAGACCGCGAAGCCTTTGTTGCCGATCATGAGCTGTTCAAGGAACGCCTGCGCACCTTCAAGAACTTTGCAACCGCAGAGGACCGCGACGCCGTCAAAGGCCTGTTCAGCGATCCTGCCATGAAGAAATTCGACGAGATGCGCGAGTCGATTCTGCACGGCTCTGGCGGTGACGCCGTGACCGCCGAGGATTGGTTTGCAGCCGCAACCAAAGCCATCGAGGTCCTGCAAAAGAAGGAAATGCTGCTGATTGAGCATCTGGAGCGCGACATGGCGGCCTTTGATGCCCACAACAAGCTGATGCTGACAGAGATGGCCATCTTTGCCGCTGTCATGCTGGGGCTGGTTCTGCTGCTCAGCGCGGTGATAGCCCGCGACATGACCAAGAACCTGTCGATCCTGAACGTCGCGCTGAAAAAGCTCGGCTCCGGCGAGACCGAGGTTGAGGTTCCAGGCGCGCAACGCCGGGACGAGATCGGCGCGGTTGCCCGCAATGTGGTGGACCTGCGCACCGTCACCCAGCGCAAGCAGGAAGAACGCGTGCAGGAGGAGAGAGAGCGCCGCGAGGAAATCCTGAAAGTGACCGGCCGCATCGGCAGCGCTCTTGCGGATCTGCAGCACAAGCGCCTGGACAACCCGATCCAGGAGTATTTCCCGGCAGAATTCAAATCGATCCGGATGGACTTCAACGACTCCCTGACAGCCCTCAGTGCAGCGGTTTCCGTGATCGCCGAACTGACCAGCAGCGTCGATGAAAGCACCAAGTCGATTGCCGAGGCCTCGATGGACCTTGCCCACCGGACAGAGGCGGAATCGGCGACGCTGGAAAAAACCACCCATGCGGTGGGCGAGCTGACCGGCAATGTGAAACGGACTGCAGAAAACGCCGGCCGCGCCGAAGAGCTGGCGGACAGCGCCCAGCACGGGGTCAAATCCTGCGACGCCGTGGTCAAGGACACCATTACCGCGATGGACAAGCTGCAGGAATCCTCACAGGAGATTTCCCAGATCACCAAGGTGATCCAGGACATCGCCTTCCAGACCAACCTGCTGGCGCTGAACGCCGGGGTTGAGGCCGCCCGCGCAGGTGAAGCAGGCCGCGGCTTCGCGGTTGTCGCCTCGGAGGTGCGGATGCTGGCACAGCGCTGTGCCGATGCGGTACAGCAAATCGACGAACTGACCGCCCGCAGCTCTGAACAGGTCAAGAACGGCGCGGCTCTGGTGGATCAGGCCGGACAGGCCATGGCCACCGTGAGCGAACAGGTGGTCGAGATTTCCTCGCTGGTGGTCGAGATTGCCGGCAACATGAAGGACCAGTCGGCACAGATGAGCGATGTCAACACCGCCGTGGGCGAGCTGGAGATGATGGCGCAGCAAAACGCCGCCATGGCCGAAGAGACCACCGCGGCGACGACATCCTTGTCCGATCAGGCGCAGGAGCTGCGGGAACAGGTCACCCAGTTCACATTGGGCTCCACGGCAAGCGCCTTGCCTGCGCCCGAAGCGCATCCGCCGATGGCTATCGACTTCGATGAAGACGAAAGCTGGGACCAGGACCTGAACATCAGCGCCGCTTGATTCAGGCACTGCCGGAACAGCAAAAAAGGGCAGCCCCAGCGGCTGCCCTTTGACTGTCTGAGGCCTGCGGCCCGGTTCAGGCGCCCGCGCTGCGCAGCACCTCCAGCACCGCGTCCGGCGGCACGTCGCCAGTGACAAAGGCCTCGCCAATGCCGCGCGCCAGGATGAAGCGCAGCTGGCCGGCCACCACTTTCTTGTCCTGGCCCATCAGATCCAGCAGCGCCTCTGCTCCCGGCAACTCGCCCGGAATATCTGCCAGATCGGTCTTCATGCCCATCGCCTTCAGATGCGCCCGCACCCGGCTGGGGTCCTCCTGCGAACACAGCCCCAGCTTCGACGACAGCTCAAACGCCAGCGCGCAGCCGATCGCCACACCTTCGCCATGCAGCAGCCGGTCCGAATACCCCGTCGCCGCTTCCAGTGCGTGGCAGAAGGTATGGCCCAGATTGAGCAGCGCCCGGTCACCCTGCTCTGTCTCGTCGCGCACCACGATGTCGGCTTTCATCTGAACCGAGCGCGCCACGGCTTCTACCCGCGCCGCCACGTCGCCTTCGGCGAGTGCAGGGCCGTGTTCTTCCAGCCAGGCAAAGAACTCCGAGTCGCCCAACAGGCCGTATTTCACCACTTCGCCATAGCCGGACAGGAAATCGCGTGCGGTCAGCGTCTCCAGCACCGAAGTATCGGCCAGCACCAGTGACGGCTGGTGGAAAGCCCCGATCAGATTCTTACCCTGCGGCGCGTTGATGCCGGTCTTTCCGCCAACCGAACTGTCGACCTGCGCCAGCAGCGACGTCGGGATTTGCACGAACCGCACACCCCGGCGCAGCACCGCAGCGGCAAATCCTGCCAGATCGCCAATGACGCCGCCGCCAAAGGCAACAATCACGTCGCCGCGCTCCACCTTCTGCTCCAGCAGCCATTCCACCGCGCGGGTGAACTGCGGCCAGCCCTTGGTCGCCTCGCCCGGCGGCAGCGCCAGCGCGGTCATCTCCACGCCCGCGGCAGCCAGCCCGGCACGCAAGGTTTCCAGGTGCTTCTCCGCCACGGTCTCATCCGTCAGCACCGCCACCTGCGGCCGGCTCAAGAACGGCTTGATCCGCTCCCCCGCCTGCGCCAGCAGGCCCGGGCCGATCACCACATCATAGGCGCGTTCGCCCAGGGGCACATGAACCGTGCGCTCCATCAATTCCACTCCAATACATCAGGGCGTGCCTTCAAGGCGTCCAGCACGCGGTCCACCATGGTTTCAATCGAGGCCTGCCCGTCCGAGACCACTGACACATCGGCCTTGGAATACAGCGGCACCCTCTGGTGATACAGGTTGCTGAGTGTCGCACGCGGATCAGCGGTGCGCAGCAGAGGCCGGGTATCGCGGTGGCGCACCCGGTTCCACAGCACCTCAAGGTCGGCATTCAGCCAGACCGAGACACCCTTGGCGGTGATCACCTGCCGGTTCTCCTCTGCCAGGAAGGCCCCGCCGCCGGTGGACAGCACGCCGCGCTCCTCTTCCAGCAGGCGCGCGATCACCTGGCGCTCCTTCTGGCGGAAGAACGGCTCGCCGTCGCGCGCGAAGATCTCCGGAATGGTCATGTTGGCAGCGGCTTCGATCTCGTGGTCGCTGTCCAGAAACGGCGCATTCAGCCGTGCCGCCAGCGCCCGTCCCACGGCGGTCTTGCCCGCCCCCATCATACCCACCATCACGATGGTCTTCTTCAATTTCCCCGGCACCGGCGCTGCTGCCTTCTGGCCGCTGATTTGCTCTTTTTCGCTCATTCTTCAGTGAATGACGTGATCTTGCCGAAAAGGGAATATATAACTTGGGCAAAAGAGCAGGAAACAGGCATTGGATGCACTATGGGGCGATTGATTAAGTATTTGGTCTACTTGCTGGTTCTGGCTGCAATCGGGCTGGTGGGATATGCCTATGTCGGCCCCTGGTTCGGTGCCGATTTCAGCGCTCCCAGCAGCGAAGTGCGCAAACCGGTGGTGCTGAATGCGGATTAAGGCGGCTGCCGCCGGGGTGATGCTGGCAGGCAGCGCGCTTGCCAACGAACCGCTAGCGGCAATTGACTGGCTGAACCAGCCGGCACCCCGGGACGGGCTGCCGGGCACGGTGCTGCTGGAACCGCCCGTCGCGGGAACCGCTGCTTTGCCCCAAATATCCGTCACGCCGCTGGAAACCTTGCTGCCTCCGGTCGGGCTGGTGCCTGCTGCCGCAACCGGCCTGCCTGCCGACCTTTGGCGCGGCAGTTCCGCCGATGACATCACCCATCTGATCGAAACCGTGCCGGTGCGCGGCAGCCCGGCGATGCAGGCGCTGCTGTTCACCCTGCTATTGTCGGAAACCCGCCCGCCCGCCGCCACCGGCGACCGCATCCTGCTGGCCCGGCTCGACCGGCTGCTGGCACTGGGGGCCACCGATCCCTCGCAGGCACTGGTGGAACACGCAGGCCCGGCGGACAGCAAGGACCGCTTTTCCCGCTGGTTCGACGCCACCCTGCTCACCGGCAGCGAGGATGCCTCTTGCGCGGCTCTCACCGCGTCGCCGCATCTGTCGGACAGCTACGCCGTGCGGATTTTCTGCGCAGCCCGGCGCGGCGACTGGCCGACCGCGGCGCTGATGCTGGAAACGGCCCACGCGCTGGAGCTGCTGCCCAAGGATCAGATGGATCTGCTCGACAGGTTCCTGAATCCGGACCTGTTCGAACTGGCCCCGCCGCTGCGCCGCCCGGCGCATCCTGACCCGCTGACCTTCCGGCTGTTTGAAACCATTGGCGAGAGCATGCCGACCGCCCCGCTGCCGCCGGCCTTTGCCGCCGCTGACCTGCGCGACATTGCCGGCTGGAAGGCGCAGCTGGAAGCCGCAGAGCGGCTGTCCCGCGCCGGCGCGCTCAACCCGAACCAGTATCTGGGCCTGTTCAGCGCCCGCAAACCCGCCGCCTCCGGCGGTATCTGGGACCGGGTCTCGGCGGTGCAGAAACTCGAAGACGACCTGAGTTCCGGCAGCCCTGACGCCATTGCCAGATCCCTGCCCCGCGCCTGGAAGGCCATGCAGGAAGCCGGCACCGAAACCGTCTTTGCGGATCTCTTTGCCGAGCCGCTGGCGCGCGCAGAACTGACAGGGCCAGCGGCACAGCTTGCCTGGCGGATCCGACTGCTGTCACCGACTTACGAAACCGCCGCCCATGACGCACAGGCCTCAGGCGCGGCCGATCATTTCCTGGCGGCCCTTGCCCAGGGCCGCCCCGGCGATGCCGCCGCGCCTTCGCCGCTGGCAGACGCCATTTCGCTGGGGTTTGCCGCGGAGGCCGCCGCCCCGCCTGCCATCCGCCGGCTGCTGGACAACGGCCAGCTTGGCGAGGCAATTTTGCGCAGCATGAGTTTGTTTGCCCAGGGTGCCGACGGCAATCTTGGCGACCTCAGCGCCGCCCTCGCCGCCTTCCGCGCCGTCGGCCTGGAGGACACCGCCCGCCGCGCCGCCCTTCAGCTGATGCTGCTGGAGCACGGCTGACATGGCAGCCCCGCGCGACAATTACCAGTGGATCTCCACTTTCCTGGATGCCCAGGCGGCGGAAACCGGCGCCTCGCAGAACACGCTCCTGGCTTATGGCCGCGACCTCAAGGATCTGACCGCCTGGCTGGAGCACTGCAAACTGGGCTTTCTGACTGCCAGCCAGGACGATATTGAGGCCTATCTGATCAACTGCGACGCCCAGGGCCTCGCCCGCGCCACCCGCGCCCGGCGGCTGTCTGCCGTCAAGCAGATCTACCGTTTCGCATTTGAAGAAGGCTGGCGCGAAGACAATCCCGCCATTCAGATCCGCGGCCCCGGACGGGAAAAGCGGCTGCCGAAGACCCTCGAGGTGATCGAAGTCGACCGCCTGCTGGACGCTGCCCGCCAAACCGGCCGCAGCGAAGGCGACCGGCTGCGCAATACCTGTCTGATGGAGCTGCTCTATGCCACCGGCATGCGGGTCACCGAACTGGTCTCGCTGCCGGTATCCGCCGCCCGCGGCGACCCGCGGATGCTGCTGATCCTGGGCAAGGGCGGCAAGGAACGCATGGTGCCGCTGTCGCCGCCTGCGCGCGAAGCACTGGCGCAATGGCTGCTGGTACGCGACGGCGCCGAAGCAGAGCGCGAAGCCAAGGGGCACCCGCCCTCGCGCTTCCTGTTTCCGTCCCGCGGCAAATCCGGCCATCTGACCCGCCACCGCTTCTATCTGCTGATCAAGGAACTGGCGGTGACCGGCGGCATCTCCCCGGATAAGGTGACACCGCACACCCTGCGCCACGCCTTTGCCACCCACCTCTTGGCAAACGGCGCCGATCTGCGCGCGATCCAGGCGCTCTTGGGCCACGCCGACATCGCCACCACCGAAATCTACACCCATGTTCTGGACGCTCGGCTGCAGGAACTGGTGCTGGAACACCACCCCCTTGCCAAGCGCGGCTGACCGCAGCGCTTGAAGCGGCGGGGCTAAGGCCCCATAAATACAGCGAACAATCAACAGACCGGACATCTGCCCTCTCATGGACACCGCCTCCACCGTTCTCGACAGCGCCTTCTGGACCACTGCCGGGGCTATCGTGCTGCTACTCGTCTTTTCCGGCTTCTTTTCCGGCTCGGAAACGGCGCTGACCGCCGCGTCGCGCGGCAAGCTGCGCGCCCAGGCCGACAAGGGCTCCCGCGGTGCTCAGCGCGCGCTGTTCATTACCGAAGACAATGAGCGCCTGATCGGTTCGGTCCTGCTGGGCAACAACGTCGTCAACATCCTCGCAGCCTCGCTCGCCACCGCGCTCTTCACCCGGATTTTCGGTGAAGGCGGTGTCGCGATGGCAACGCTGGTGATGACCCTCCTGGTGCTGGTCTTTGCCGAGGTTCTGCCCAAGACATACGCCATTTCCAACGCCGAGAAGGCCGCCTCGGCGGTATCTGCACCGATCAGCATCCTCGTCATGATCCTGTCGCCTGTCGTGGGCGCGGTGCGGCTGTTCGTACGCGGCGTGCTGCGCGTCTTCGGCGTGCAGATTGACCCCGACAGCCACATCATGGCGGTGCGCGAGGAAATCGCAGGCGCCCTGCAGCTGGGCCATTCCGAGGGCGTGGTGGAAAAGGAAGACCGCGACCGCATCCTTGGCGCGCTAGACCTCTCCGACCGCTTTGTCGAGGAGATCATGCTGCACCGTTCCAACATCGAGATGATCGACGCGGATGCAGAGCCTGAGACCATCCTGGAGCAATGCCTGCAAAGCCAGCACACCCGCCTGCCCGTTTTCCGCGGCGAGCAGGAGAACATCATCGGCGTGGTTCACGCCAAGGACCTGTTCCGGGCCATGTATGAGCAGGCCGGCGGCGCAGGCGGGGATTCCGACCAGCTGAAAACCTTCGACGTCGCCCAGGTCGCCAAAGCCCCGTATTTCATCCCCGAAACCACCACGCTGGACGAGCAGATGCGCCAGTTCCTGCGAATGCGTTCGCATTTTGCACTGGTGGTGGATGAATACGGCGCCCTGCAGGGGCTGATCACGCTGGAGGACATCCTCGAAGAAATCGTTGGCGAGATCACCGACGAATTCGACCCGGCAGAGGAAAGCGCTGCCCGGAAGACCGCCGACGGATCCTATCTGGTCGAGGGTGCCACCACCATCCGCGACCTGAATCGGGCCACCGAATGGAGCCTGCCGGATGACGAGGCCAACACCGTCGCAGGGCTGGTGATCCACGAGGCGCAGATGATCCCGGTCAAGGGCCAGGTGTTCTCCTTCCACGGCTTCCGCTTCGAAGTCACCGCGCGCGAAGGCAACCGCGTGACTGAGCTGAAGATCCGGCCGCTCTCTTGACGGGAGGCCGGCAATGACCCGTGCAGCTCTGATGGCCTGGGGCTGGTTCGACAGCATCGTGCTGGAACTGTTCCGGCAGCTGCGCTGGTCCTTCCTGCCGCCGCTGCTGATATACTTCGCCTATGGCGCGCAGGGCATCAGCACCGTTGCCGCCTCGTTCTACGTCAAAGAATACCTCGACCTCTCCGCGGCCTTCCTCGCAGGTCTCGCGTTCTGGGTCGGGCTGCCCTGGGCGCTGAAGATGCCGCTGGGTCATCTGGTCGACCTGATATGGCGCTGGAAATACCTCTTGATCCTTGCAGGCGCTGCGCTGATGGGTGCCAGCTATGGCATCCTCGCCGCCATCGTTCTGCACCCGGACACGATGGGCGCGCTGATGCCGCTCAATGCCTGGTACGTCACCGCCGCCCTGCTGGCTCCCTGCGGCTTCGTGCTGCAGGACGTGGTGGCGGACGCCATGTCGGTAGAGGCCGTGCCGCATTTGGATGCCCAGGGCAATCCCCTGCCCGAGGCAGAAACCAAGTCTCTGCACACCACCATGCAGACCTTCGGCCGCATCGCACTGATCGGCGGTTCCAGCGCCGCTGCCGCGTTGAACGTTGCCCTGTTCGACGGTGCCGATGCCATGCCCCAGGCCGACAAAGGCGCGCTTTACGGCTTTGTCTTCACCCTCGCCCTTTTTATCCCGGTCATTTCGCTTTCCGGCGTGGCTCTGGCGATCTGGCAGAAATGGCGCAAGGCCGCCGCTCTGCGCCGCGAAGGCTTGGCCGAAGCCGACATCCGCAGCCGCATCGAGCCGCCCCGCGACCAGGTGACCCCGAACCACTGGTATTTCATTGGCGGAGGCGCCTTTGTTGCGCTGTCGCTCACCGTGGGCCTCGGCGATGTTCCCTACTCGCAGGAAATCGTCTTTGCCGGATCCATGGCCATCGTGCTGTTCCTGATGCGCCAGCTGGTCGCGGTACTGCCAACGGACCACGCCCGCGCCCTCATCGGCACCGCCATCATCATCTTTGTCTACCGAGCAACGCCGCTCCGCGGCCCTGGCGCCACCTGGTTCGAGATCGACGTGCTGGGCTTTGATCAGCAGTTCCTGTCGGTCCTGTCCCTGATCACTTCCCTGCTGACGCTCGCGGGCATGCTGATCTTCCGCCCGCTGATGGCCAGCCGCCCCATCGCCTGGATCGTTGCCTTCCTGGCGATCACAGAGGCTGTCCTCAGCCTGCCCAACATCGCGCTGTACTACGGCGCCCACCACTGGACCGCGGCTATGACCGGCGGCGTGGTCGATGCCCGCTTCATTGCCATCGTCGACACCGCGGTGGAATCGCCGCTGGGCCAGGTCGCGATGATCCCGATGCTCGCCTGGATCGCCCGCAACGCGCCCTCCGGGCTCAAGGCCACCTTCTTTGCGGTCATGGCCTCCTTCACCAATCTGGCGCTCTCGGCCTCCAGCCTGGGCACCAAATACCTGAACGAGATCTTCGTTGTGACCCGCGAAGTCACAGATTCGGCAGGTGCCGTCACCACGCCCGCGGACTATTCCCAGCTGGGGATGCTCCTGATCACCGTTGGCGTCATTCTCCTGGCAGCCCCGCTCACCGCGATTTTCCTCATCCAGAACAGCCGCTTCCGCACCTCCGAATAACCACGCAGCCCATAAGCGGCACGCCATGCCGTTTTTCTTCTGGACTACTGTTCACTTATGTCCAGAATGCAGGAAACGCCAATCAGGGAGGCCCACATGAAAACCACCACCCGCGTGGCAGTGATCGGCGGCGGCGTCGTCGGCTGCTCTGTCCTCTACCACCTGACCAAGCTCGGCTGGTCCGACGTCATGCTGATCGAACGCTCCGAGCTGACCAGCGGCTCCACCTGGCACGCCGCGGGCGGTTTCCACACCCTCAATGGTGATACCAACATGGCCGCCCTGCAGGGCTACACCATCAAGCTCTATAAAGAGCTGGAAGAGATCACTGGCATGTCCTGCGGGTTGCACCACGTCGGCGGCGTCACCCTGGCGGAAACCCAGGAACGCTTCGACATGCTGAAGGCCGAACGCGCCAAGCACCGCTTCATGGGGCTGGAAACCGAAATCGTCTCCCCCGAGGAGATCAAGAAAATCGCCCCCGTCACCAACGTGGACGGCATCATCGGCGGGTTGTACGACCCGCTGGACGGCCACCTCGACCCCTCCGGCACCACCCACGCCTATGCCAAGGCCGCGCGCATGGGCGGCGCCACGATTGAAACCCACTGCAAGGTGATCGAGACCAACCAGCGCCCCGACGGCACCTGGGATGTGGTGACGAACAAGGGCACCGTCCACGCCGAACATGTGGTCAACGCAGGCGGCCTCTGGGCGCGCGAGGTCGGCGCCATGGCCGGTGTTTACTTCCCGCTGCACCCGATGGAGCACCAGTATATCGTCACCGATGAGGTGCCGATGATCGCCGAGATCATCGACGGCGGCGGCGAGCATCCGCATGTGATGGACCCGGCCGGCGAAAGCTACCTTCGCCAGGAGGGCCGCGGCCTTTGCATCGGCTTCTACGAGCAGCCCTGCAAGCCCTGGGCGGTGGACGGCACCCCCTGGGACTTCGGCCACGAGCTGCTTCCCGATGATTTCGACAAGATCGAGGACTCGATCGCCTTTGCCTACAAACGCTTCCCGGCGCTGGAGGCCGCAGGCGTCAAATCCGTAATCCACGGCCCCTTCACCTTTGCCCCCGACGGCAACCCGCTGGTCGGCCCGGTGCCCGGCATGCGCAACTACTGGTCCGCCTGCGCGGTCATGGCTGGCTTCTCCCAGGGCGGCGGCGTCGGCCTGATGCTAGCCCAGTGGATGGTCGAGGGCGAATGCGAGCGAGACACATTCGCGATGGACTGCGCCCGCTTCGGCGACTGGATCACCCCGGGCTACACCCGCCCCAAAGTCATTGAAAACTATCAGAAACGCTTCTCCATCGCCTACCCGAACGAGGAGCTGCCCGCGGCGCGCCCGTTCCGCACCACCCCGATGTACGACATCTTTGATGGCATGGGCGCGGTCTGGGGCGCGCAATACGGCATGGAGGTCCCGAACTACTTCGCGACAGGCGACGAGCCGCGGTATGAGACCCCGTCGTTCCGCCGCTCCAACGCCTTCGAGGCCGCCGCGCGCGAGGTCAAGGCCGTGCGCGAAAACGTGGGCATCAACGAGGTACACAACTTCGGCAGGTACCTGGTAAAGGGCGCCGGCGCCCGCGCCTGGCTCGACCGCATCATGGCGGGCCGGGTGCCGCAGCCGGGCCGCCTGTCGCTGACCCCGATGCTGTCGCCCAAGGGCCGTCTGATCGGCGATTTCACCATCTCCTGCCTGTCAGAGGACGAGTTCCAGCTCACCGCCTCCTACGGCTCGCAGGCCTACCACATGCGCTGGTTCCTGCAGAACCTGGACGACGGCGTGAGCTTGGACAACATCTCCGACACCCGCAACGGCTTCCAGATCGCTGGCCCCAAGGCACGCGAGGTCCTGCAAGCCTGCACCCGTCAGGACATCTCGGACATGCGCTTCATGGATGTGCGCCGCCTGACGGTGGGCATGGCCGACTGCATCGTGCAGCGGGTCAGCTACACTGGCGACCTCGGGTATGAGATCTACTGCGACCTGCCCAGCCAGCGCGCCCTGTGGGATGCGCTGTGGTCCGCTGGCCAGCCGCACGGCATGAAACCGTTTGGAATGCGGGCAATGATGTCGCTGCGCCTGGACAAATTCTTCGGCTCCTGGCTGCGGGAATTCTCGCCCGACTACACGGCCGCGGAGACCGGTCTGGACCGCTTCATCTCCTTCAAGAAGGAAGTGGACTTCATCGGCCGCGCTGCCGCTGAGGCCGAACGCGACGCAGGCCCTGCCCGCCAGCTCTGCGCCTTTGAGGTCGCGGCAGACGACGCCGATGTGGTAGCCTATGAACCGATCTGGCTCGACGGCGCGGTTGTCGGCTTCTGCACCTCCGGCGGCTATTCGCACCATGCGCAGAAATCCATTGCGCTGGGGTTTGTCCCCACGGAGAAAGCCAGGGAAGGGCTGGAAGTGGAGATCGAAATCCTCGGTAAAATGTACAAGGCCCGGCTCATTACTGAGCCGCTGTTTGACGCCGACGGTGCCCGGATGCGCGGCTGAGTTTGAAAAACACCGGATTCAGGTCAGCCCGCCTGACCTGAATCCGCCCTGTTGCCTAGGCAGCGCACGCTGACGCCGCGAAACTTGCGCAACACATACGTCAGTGCCGGCACCCGAATGTTTCGCGCGCGAAACATTCGGTCAACCCTACTGACCTATGCGGCTTTCACTGGCCCTCGTCCTTCATCTTTGTAAAAATACTCCCGCCGGAGGCATCCGCCATCGCGGCCTAGAACCAAGGACCGGGGTTGCATGACCGCCATCGCCATTCTCCTGCTCGCCGCCGGCGCGTCCTCGCGGATGCAGGGCTGTGACAAGCTGATGGAGGAGGTGGACGGCCAGCCCCTGCTCACCCTGATGTGCCGCCGCGCCGCGCTGACCGGCCTGCCGGTCTACGTCACTCTGCCAGGCCCATCCCACCCGCGGGCAGCCGCAACAGGCGATGCAATCCAGGTTCCGGTGCCGGACGCGGCTGAGGGCATGGCCGCCTCCATCCGCCGCGGAACCGCCGCGCTGCCGGAAGGAACTGAGGCAGTGATGATCCTGCCCGCCGATATGCCGGAAGTGATGGCCCAGGACATGCTGCACCTTGCTGCGCATTTCAGCGGACAAGACAGCCCTGTCCTGCGCGCAACGGCAGAGGACGGCACGCCGGGCCATCCGGTGCTGTTTCCGCAACGCTGTTTCAAAGCCCTGAGGACCTTGAGCGGAGATCAAGGCGCCCGCAGCGTCCTGAAGGCTGAGACGGTCCAGGCCATTCCGCTGCCTGGCCGCCGCGCGCTGACCGATCTGGACACGCCCGAAGACTGGGACGCCTGGCGCCGGAACCGCTGACATCCCCTGCAAATGCAGAGAAGGCAGGGCACTAGACCCTGCCTTCCTGCGCTACGCTCTTATCCACCGCCTCCCCCAAGACGGCAGCTGCACCTTTCAGTGCACAAGCAGATGCGCCTCGTGTTTCCGCAAAGAGCGGCGCGCGGCAGTGTAACCCTCGCGGCCTTTTTGCGACTTCAGTTCCGGGAACAGTTCGAACAGTTCATTGCGCTGTGCGTTGTCCAGCCCGCGCAGGGACTGGTCACCAGGCTGGAAGCTTTCGGTCCAGGCGCCGTCGGACAGCACAACCTCATGCTGGTCGAACATGAAGTGGATGTAGGTCACACTGGCGACCTCAACCGGATCCACACCTGCCAGGCCGGTCAGATGCTTGGCTGCAACCAGCACTTCGCGGTCCTCGAAGTAAAGCGCGGTCTTGTCGTTGGCGACCAGCACCCGGTGGTTCGGGCTGACCATCATGTCACGCTCCGGCAGACCATTGCCCAAGGCACCCTGGCGGATCAGAACCGGCTGAAGATGCGCGGCGCCTTTCAGCTCTCCGGCCTGCAGCGTGCGGGTGCCGACCCAGCGGATTTCCTGAATGCCGTTGTCGCGGGTGATCACCCGGTCGCCAGCCTGCAGATCCTCGACCTTGCGCTCGCCCTGCGGGGTTGCGATCAGCGTGCCCGGCGTGAAGCAGGGTATGATCTGCTCGATCTCGCCAAAGGTCATCGAGCCGGTAACGTCGCCGTCCTCATCGAGGAAGTTCACAGTACCCGACAGGCTGTTGCCGTCCGGGTCAACCGTGACGCCAGTCAGTTCGAACGGGCCGGAACCGCGCAGGTCCAGGGTGTCGAAGTCATCACCGCCTGAGCCGCCGTCCACGACATCACCGGCATTGCCGCCGATGAAGGTATCACGGCCGTCACCGCCTGACAGCGTGTCGGCGCCGTGGCCGCCGGTGATCACATCATTGCCGTCACCGCCCTCGACATAGTCATCGTCGATGCCTGCATCGATGGTATCATTGCCGGTGCCGCCATAGATCTCGTCATCGTCATCCTGGCCATAGATCACGTCGTTGCCGTCACCGCCGTAGATCGTGTCCATCCCGTTGGTGGGATCGGGGTCTGCCGGACGCCCGTCGCCGCCGTCATCGGTGATGTTCAGCCCGTCCGGGAACGCCGGGTCAAGGCCGCCGTAGATTGTGTCGTCGCCGCTGCCGCCTTCGATGAGGTCGGACCCCTCGCCGCCGGTGATCAGGTCGGCATCCGCGCCGCCATCAATGGTGTCGTCGTCGATCCCGCCATCAATCACGTCCATGCCGGTGCCGCCGTCGATCAGATCGGCATCATCCCCGGTGGAAATGGTGTCGTTGCCAGCACCGCCAAGAACCGTATCGCGGTCGTCATAGGGATCGGCATCGGCCGGGATGAACGGAATATCCGGATCGGTGCCGGTGTAGCCCGGGAAGCCGCGGTCGGGCAGCGGGTAGCCGCTGTCACTGGAGGTGTCGATCACATCGTCGCCATCGCCGCCTTCCACCGAGTCCGAGCCGTCGCCGCCGTCGATGGTGTCATTGCCGCCGCCGCCCAGGATGGTGTCGTCGCCCTCGCCGCCGCTCAGGCTGTCGTCGCCCGGCACAACCGGGTCCACGGGGTCGGAAGAATAGTCGTAGTGCGCGTTGTCCAGCGTCGTGCCGGAGGTGCCCAGATCAACGATCAGCTTGACGTCGTTGAAGTCCCGGTCGCCCAGATTGTTCAGATCCTCGAACCCCAGCTGCACCGAACCGTCGGGGAACTCATAGATCCCTTTGGTATGGACCAGCCCGTCCGGGTTCAGGTCCGCATTGTCGCCGTAACCCGAGGAATAGAATGTTCCCTGCGGGCTGATGATGCCAACGCCGATCACCGCACCTGCGGGCGCGTCATAAGTGAAGGTCTCGCCCGCATCCGCTTTGGCGTTCTCTGACAGCACGACGACATTGCTGATCTCGCCGGTTTCCGGGTCGATCGTGTAGGCAAAGACCTGGTTCTGAAAAGCCGAGCTGGTCGAGGAAATGGTGATCTTTACAGGTTCATAGACACCTGAGACCCCATCACCGAGGATCAGGTCGTTGCCACTGCCGCCGTCCACAGTGTCGCTGCCCGAACCGGCGTAGACAGTGTCATTGCCGCTGCCGGCAACGATGACGTCGTCGTCAGGCCCCGCCCCCGGATCAATCGCGTCTGCATTATCGACCATGTCGCCTTCGGGATCGCCGGTGTAGGCCGCATCAATCAGGTCATTGCCTGCGGTACCCTCTACGATTCCGTCCAGCGCCGGTTTCTGCCCATCACAACCTTTTTTCATTACCTTCTCCTCGCCGGATTGGCCCCGAGCCCCATCGTTCGGGCCAGCCGGGCAGCCGCACAGCCATGCGGAATGCCGCAGTCAAAAACACCTGCCCATGCAGCGAGAGGGCCAGACCGCACACACGTTCTGGTTTGCGTGCTCAAGCAGCACGCAGCCGGATTGCAGTCGCTTTTCGGATCAGTGGAGTGCGCCTATCGCGGCACAAAGACTTAAAATAAAGTTTTAACAGTCCACCACAGTCCAGCAGCTTGCAGAACTTGCCCCCCCAATGGGCTTATTCATGCATACTTTAGGCGCGCGGGGCGACAAAGCCAAAAAATTGTCTAAATTTCCCCTCATTTCGCCACTCGGCAGGAAAATTGCCCCCTGCTTCGGGCTTGGTTTCCGGCGACTGTTTCCAGTTTCCGCCCGAAATCGCGTCCTTGCTGGGGCCAAACATGCTATTTCCGCCATATACAGGCAGTTTCAGCACTGGTTAGGTTTCCATTTGCGAAACGTGGAATTTTCCAGGCACAGCCAGCGACCTCTGCCCTATTCTGCCAGTGCAGCCCTGACATTAGGGGCCAAACGGCAATCAATTCTACGCGATTTGCGGTTTTTGTTTCCCGGATTGAGTGAAGAGCGCCCGACGAGACACGAATCAAGGCAGCAAAAGGGCAGCAAGCCGCGGATCGTTGTACAAGGAAATAGTCGAGGGGAATTTATTCAAACCCGCAGCAACCAGCAACGCCTTAGCCCCGCGCAGGCCCGCGGCATTCAGCATCGATGTCAGGGTTATGGCGGAGAGACAGGGATTCGAACCCTGGAGACGGTTTCCCGCCTACACACTTTCCAGGCGTGCGCCTTCGACCACTCGGCCACCTCTCCGTTGAGGGGGCTTTTGAAGGATCAGCCGGGGAATTGCAAGGGCTGAAACTGCAAAAACTTCACTTACCCCCAAAACTTTTTCAGGCCTCCAGATGCAGGTAGACGCGGCGGTTCTGTTTGCCCTTTTTCTCAACCTTTCCAAGGCGGATGCGGCCGATTTCACCGGTGCGCTTCACATGGGTGCCGCCGCAGGGCTGCAGGTCCACCTGTTCCTTCTCAGTGCCGATCCGTACCAGACGCACCTGCCCTGCCCCGCGCGGAGGTGACACCGACATTGTCTTTACCAGCTGCGGGTTGGCATCCAGTTCGGCATCGGTGATCCAGTCCTCCGTCACCGCCAGATCGCGGTCGATCAGCGCCTGCAGCTGGTCCTGCAGCGCCTGCTTGTCCTCTGGCGCCTCGGGCATGTTGAAGTCCAGGCGCCCCTTCTCAGCCCCGATCGAGCCGCCCGTGACCTCCAGCGGAATCACCACCGACAAAAGGTGCAGCGCGGTGTGGACCCGCATGTGGCCGTAGCGGCGGTTCCAGTCGAGCGTCTGGGTTACCGTGGTGCCCACGGCAGGCAGCGGCTCGCCTTCATGCGGGACCAGAATGACCGCGCCATCCTCACCCTTGACCGTGGTTGCGATGGAGCACTACTGGCCGCCAGCCCACAAAAGCTGGCCGCTGTCGCCGGGCTGGCCGCCGCCTGTGGCATAGAATAATGTCCGGTCCAGAACGATCCCGCCCTGATCAGAGTGGGCCACCACTTCGGCCTCAGTCATCCGGGCATAGGCGTCCTTGCGGAACAGCGGTTCACTTGTCGGCATCGGCTTCCCCTTCTCCCTCCTGGTCCTGCTGCAAATCGCTCACGTCCGGCTTAGGCGGTACCGCCGGGGCCGGAGGGCTGCCATCGGCAGCGCTGCCAGGCGCCGCGCTAGCGCTGTCAGGCGGCGAGCCAGCAGGTGAAAGCGCCTCTGGATTACGGATCCAGATGTCGCGCTGCATGAAGGGGATCTCGATCCCCTCTTCCTGGAACCGCTTGGCGATTTCATAGTTCATGTCGGATTTCACCGACAGAACCCAGTTCACGTCGCGCAGGATGGCGCGGATTTCAAAATCCAGGGAGTCGGCGCCAAAGCCCTGGAAAACCACATAAGGCGCCGGGTTGAGCAGCACCATCGGATGAGCCTTGGCGATCTCGGTCAGAATGGCTTCGACCTTGCGCGGCTCGGTGCCATAGGCGACACCCACCGGCACGATCACCCGGCCAACGGTGTTGCCGCGGGTGTAGTTGGTGACGGTTCCGCTGATCAGGTCCGAGTTCGGCACGATCACATCAGTGCGGTCAAAGGTCTCGATCCGGGTGGAGCGAACAGAGATGTCGCGCACGTAGCCCATCAGCCCGCCAACCTCGATCCAGTCGCCCTTGGAGACCGGGCGCTCGATCAGCAGGATAATGCCGGAAACGAAATTCGACACGATGGTCTGCAGGCCGAAACCGATGCCAACCGACAGCGCACCGGCAACGATGGCGAGGGAGGACAGGTCAAGCCCCGCCATGGAAATGGCAATCACTGCCGACAGGAAGATACCGACATAGCCAAGGCCTGAGGTGATGGCGTTCTGGCCGCCCGGGTCGATCTTGGTCTTGGGCAGGAGCGAGTTGCGCAAGGAGCCCTGGATCAGACGGGTCAGCGCATAGCCTGCGGCAAAGACCACGGCAAAGGTCAGGAAGGCGGTGGGCGAAATTCGGGTATCGCCGATCTGGAAGCCCTCAAGGAATCGCGACCAAAGCTCGGTCATGTCCGCGACCCGCGCGCCCCAGATCAGCGCCAGCAGCGGCAGCGCCAGGGCGGCCAGCAGGAAGCCGATCAGGACCGCAAACAGTGACTCGCGTGCGGCGGAGCCCTTGCCGGACAGCCAGCCGTAGACGTCGCCCAGGAACCGCTGCACCACCAGCAGAGCGGCCAGCAGGGCCAGGGTGGATACCGCCGGGTAGATCAGCGCCTCAGCCGCGTTGACATAGCCAAGCGCGGCCAGCAGCGGAGAAACAAAGCCCAGCAAATAGCTGGCGCGCCGCGCAAAGGTCAGGATGCGGTTGGCCCCGGCGGCAATGGCACCGTCGTCTGCGGTGTCCGCCGCCTGCTTCTGGCGCCGCTTGGCGCCGATCCGGTGCAGCCGCAGCATCACCAGCGCCGCCGCGGTGATCAGCGGGAAACTGGCAACCGCATGGACGGAGGACGGGATGTTCTCGATATTCTCCAGCTTCACCAGCGCGTCCTGCAGCACCAGGATCACCGCCAGGATATCGACCATCAGCCGGGTTTCATTCAGCCGCCCCTCCTGCACCGGCACCAGATCATTGTCGAGCCGGTTGGAGAACAACTGGTTGCCCAGCCAATGGAACGACAGGATCAGCAGCGCCCAGCCTGGAACATAAACGATCAAGAGCGAGCCGCGGGAACCTACTATTCCCGACAATCCCACCGCCGCTAGCAGGCAGATGATTCCGATATACGGCAGAATGACTTCGAGCAGCGAAACGATGAAGCCCCAGACACCGCGGCCGCTGCTGCCGAACTGGCGCAGGTAGTCGCCCGCCGCATGGGCCCAGGGGCGGCCCCGCAGCAGCAGGAACGCGGCAATCGCCAGCAGCAGCAGCAAGGCTGGCAAGCTGTTGCTCACCCGCTCAGCTGTGGTTGCGCTGCCGATCCGGGTGGCGGTTTCGTTCCAGATGGAGCTTACCGACCGGCTGAGGGTGCGCAGCGCGCCAGGCCAGTGTTCCGGGTTCAGCGGCGAAGGTCCGCGCTCCAGCAGAGTACGGGTGCGGCGCTCACGGATGATCTTGTCAATCTCGGAAATCAGGCCGTTGGCGCGGCTGTAGGCCTCCTCGGAGACAATGCGCGGCACCTTCAGGTCGCGCAGCTGCTCTTCCAGAGAGGCGCGCAGCTGAGCGATATCTTCGGGTTCGCTCTCGCCCTCTTCCGGTGCCTTGCCAAGGGCGCTGATCTGGCCTTCGAGTGTTTTGATACGGTCGCCGTTTTCCGTCCGCGCTTCCAGAAAGCGCTGGCGGTAGCTGGTCAGATCCTTGCGCAGGGTTTCCAGCGCGGCGCTGGAGGCGCGGCTGGCGTCGATCACTTCTTCCGCGCGGTTCGCGGTCTTAAGCCATTCCTGATAATATGCGCGGGATTCAGCAGTCAGCTGCGCCAGCGCAGGCACTGCGAGGCCGGTCAGAAGGACCAGCCCCAGCAGCATATTCCGCAAAGCGGTTATAATAGGTGTCATACGTCCTCAAAAACACCGGGGATCGAAGCGGGCGTGTGGGTCATCCACTCCGGCACCGGCAGGTTCTTTTCACGCAGGAAATCGGGATTGAACAGCTTGGACTGGTAACGGGTGCCGTAGTCGCACAGCACGGTCACGATAGTCTTGCCCGGTCCCATCTCCTTGGCCAGGCGCACGGCACCAGCGATATTGATCGCGGAGGATCCGCCCAGGACAAGGCCCTCGTCGTGCAGCAGGTCAAACACGTAAGGCACCGCTTCGGCGTCGGAAATCTGATAGCTGAAGTCAGGGGTGAAGCCTTCGAGGTTCTTGGTGATGCGGCCCTGGCCGATCCCCTCGGTGATAGAACTGCCTTCGGAGGCCAGCTCACCCTTGGTGTAATAAGAATAGAGCGCCGCGCCCATCGGGTCTGCGAGGCCGATCTTCACGCCCTTGGGCTGCAGCGCCTCGGCGACGCCTGCAAGCGTGCCGCCGGAGCCGACAGCGCAGACGAAACCGTCCACCTTGCCGCCGGTCTGTTCCCAGATCTCCGGGCCGGTGGTTTCCACATGTGCCTGACGGTTGGCGGTATTGTCGAACTGGTTGGCCCAGATTGCGCCGTTGGGTTCGGTCTTGGCCAGTTTCTCAGCCAGGCGCTGGGAATAGCGCACGTAGTTGTTGGGGTTCTTGTAGGGCGCTGCGGGCACCTGAACCAGCTGGGCGCCGGCAAGGCGCAGCATGTCCTTCTTTTCCTCGGACTGGGTTTCCGGGATCACGATGACCGTCTTGAAACCCATCGAAGCGCCGACCAGAGCCAGACCGATGCCGGTGTTGCCGGCAGTTCCCTCAACGATGGTGCCGCCCGGCTTCAGCTCGCCGCGGGCGATGGCGTCGCGGATGATATAGAGCGCGGCGCGGTCCTTGACCGACTGGCCCGGATTCATGAATTCCGCCTTGCCCAGGATCTCGCAGCCGGTCTCTTCGCTGACGCGGTTCAGGCGGATAAGAGGTGTATGGCCGACGGCATCAGCCAGATCGCGTGCAATGCGCATGGTATCCCTTTCGATCGTTCCCCCATGGTGTATCCAAGCGGATTGCCGATCACAAGGCGGGAAGCGGGTCAGGAATGCTCTGCGCGCAGACGATCACGGTGCCGTGACAGCCACAGCGCTGCCGTGATCAGCGGCATGTCCTGGTAGGTCTGCGCGTCGATCCCGGCCATCATCTCCTCGTAGCTGAGAGTCTTGCTGCGGATATCTTCGCCTTCACCAGCAACCCCGCCGCCGCCCGAGACATCAGAAAGGTCGGCTATACCAATGAAAATATGTATATATTCACCCAAAGCCCCGCTGGAAGGGTAGCCCTGTGCCACGGCCTCCAGGTGCTGGATGGTGACGCCCGCTTCCTCCACCGCTTCACGCCGGGCGGTCTCCTCGGCGCTCTCGCCCGGGTCGATCACGCCGGCGACCGGCTCCCACATCCAGGGGTGGGCGTCGCCCATCATGAAGGGCGGTGCGCGGAATTGTTCCACCAGCAGCACCTGGTCGCGCACAGGATCATAGGGCAGCACAACGGTTGCGTGGCCTGCCATGGACGCCGACCGGTTCAGCACCGGGCTCATGCTGCCGTCGAAGCGGCGGAATTGCAGGTCCATTTCCTCCATCGCGAAGAAATTCAGATGGGCACGCTTGTGGGTATGGACGATCACGTCGCGGCTGAGATCATGCACCCCGTCGCCGGGCCGGGCCTGACCTGCCAGCCAGGCAGCGGCGCGGCGGCGGATTGAGGGGAAACTGCGGGCCACCTCTTCTGCGCTCATGCGGCCATGATAGGCCATCACTTCCTCAGCTGCGCGCAGGGACAGCGCGCCCCAGTCTGCCACCCAGGCCGCGAGGTCCCAAGGCTCCGCAGCCTGCCAAAGCCCCGGCTCCGGGAAATAGACTTCAGCCGCGGCCGTGCTTCCATCCGCCAGATGCACAGCAACGGGCTTGAGCGTGTAACCGAAGCCGCCTTCATAAAAATTCAGGGCATCCAGATCGGCTGGCGAAAGATCCCGCACCAGCACACCATCTGCTGTGGCCCCCTGACGTTCCTCGATTGCGGGAAAAGGCTGGTCGGCAACCTGATAGACGCCGTGACCGGGCAGTTCGGCAGGCTGCGCCTTCAGCGCGTCCCCGCTGCGGCCCAGAACCAGTTCAAGCAAAGGCAAATGGCGCAGCGTGCCAAAGAAGAAGAGATCAGACACGGAAGACAACCTGTTGTTTATAAGGGTTTTAGCGCCAGCGCTGAGAGGCGTTTTCGGTTACAAGACCTGCCAGAGCCCCGCCAACCACCAAGGGTATTACCACCGACGGCACGGCAATAAGAAAGAAGTATTCCATGCCAATGACAAAGATCTGCGACAGCGCCTCGAACGGGCCGCCATAGCGGTGCCGCATGGCAAGGCGGAACATTTCCCAAGCGCCCTGAACAAACAGCGCCCACAGCACCAGGACAGCCATGCCAGTCAGGCCATTGTTGATTGCAGGAACAACCCCGCGGCCGGCGCGTTTGCCCATGAAGATCCAGCCGCAAAGCAGCCCCAGCACCACGTTTATATGCACGAAATATCCGAAGTTGGTGCCCTCGGGCAGCAAGGGCATGACCAGAAAGGATACGACGAACGCCAGTGTTGCCAGGGAAATTGCGGCGGCAAGGCGGGCTCCGGTGGGCATATCAGGTCAATTCCGTGGCGCAGTTCAGTTAGCGATGCGCAACTGTAATCTGCGTCACGTCGCAATTTCCAGTCTTAAAGGCAGCGGCGCAGGAAGTGAGGTAAAAGTTCCACATCTTGTGGAACCGCTCATCAAAGCCAAGGGCCGCGATCCGGTCCCACCGGGTGTTGAAGGTCTCATGCCAGCGCCTGAGCGTCTGGTCGTAGCTGCTGCCGAATTCGATTGACCGGACCACGCCAAGGCCCGCCTTCTCCACCTGGGCGCGCAGCACCGCCGGTGATGGCAGCATGCCGCCGGGAAAGATGTGCTTCTGGATGAAATCGACGCCCTTGCGGTAAACCTCCCAGCGCCGGTCCGCCACGGTGATGATCTGGAGTGTCGCCTTGCTGCCGGGCTTCAGACGGTCGCGGACCGCGCCGAAGTATGCGGGCCAGTATTTTTCCCCAACCGCCTCGAACATTTCAATCGAGGCGATGCCGTCAAACTGGCCGCGGCAATCCCGGTAGTCCTGCAGGCGCAATTCCACCTGCCCGGAAAGACCCGCATTTTCAATCCTCTGTCGGGCAAACCTTAACTGCTCATTACTGATCGTGAGGCCAGTAACCTTCAATCCGCGCTCCTTGGCGGCGTATTCGGCAAAGCCGCCCCAGCCGCAGCCGACTTCCAGCACGTGGTCGCCGGGCTGCACCCCCATCTGATCCACCATCGAGGCGTATTTTGCGGTTTGCGCCGCCTCAAGGCTGTCCTGGCCGCTGCGGAACAGAGCGCTAGAATAGGTCATCGTGTCATCGAGCCACAGCTGGTAGAACTCATTGCCCAGATCGTAATGATGAGCGATGTTTTTCTTTGCCTGGCGGCGGTGGTTGCGGTGCAGCCAGAAGCGGAAGCGCTCATAGGCCCGCGCCAGCCCTTGCCCCGGGAAGCCGTCATAGACCGTATCCGCGCCCATATGCACAAGATCCATAAACGCCTGCAGGTCGGATGTGCTCCACCAGCCTTCCAGGTAGGCGTCGGAAAAGCCCAGGTCTCCCTCGCGGATCAGGCGGGCAAAGCAATCGGGGTGGTGGATGATCAGATCCGCCGCGGGGCCCGGGTTCCTGCCCCTGGCTGTGAAAATACGCCCGTCCGGCAACTGAATGTCCAGCTGCCCGACCTCCATGGCCTTCACTTTGGCGAACACTGCCGGGAAGTAGCGCGGCAGGTCTTTTTGGCCCTCAACGGACGTGAACTTCATTCGCTTCCCCCTGTGCAGGAAACAGGTGTGCTATGGGAAAAAGCTAGGCCGCAGGGGGCTTTGAGGCAAGGAAACTATGCGTTAGCGGCTGTCACGGCTGTCGTGATAGGCCGTCAGCGCCCGGTGCCGCCCTGCCTGCAGGCTGATGATTGGCTCCGCCCTCGGCGTGTCAGACGCGAGGTTCCATGACCGCGGGGCTGCAGCGTAGAAATCCAGCGCGGTTTGGGGCGGATTTCCCTGGCCTTCGGCAATCCAGCGGCGGGTATAGGCGCCATCAGGGTCGAATKTGTCCAGCTGGCCCGAAGGGTTGAAGACCCGGAAGAACGGCGCCGCATCAGGGCCGGAGCCCGCAACCCATTGCCAGCCCATGGCGTTGGAGGCCGGATCCCAGTCAACCAGCGTGTCCGCGAACCAGTCCATTCCAGTTTTCCAGTGCGCCATCAGATGCTTGGTGAGGAAACTTGCCACGATCATCCGGGCCCTGTTGTGCATCTTGCCGGTCGCATAAAGTTCCCGCATCGCGGCATCGACAAAGCTGTAACCGGTCTGGCCGCGCTGCCAGGCCTGCACCTGCGGCGTAACCTCCTGCGACCAGGGAAAATCCTGCCATTCCTCGCGCCAGCTTTCGGTCAGGATATGCGGCGAGTGGTACATCAGGTGATAGGCAAACTCGCGCCAGGCCACCTCTTTCAGGAAGGTCTCCGCTCCCTGACTGGCCTGTTCCATTGCCGCGCGCCCCAGGTGCCACAGGCGGTGGGGGCTGATTTCCCCCCAAGCGAGGTTTTCCGACAGGCCGGATGTTGCATCCTCGCCCGGAAAATCGCGGCGGTCTTTGTAGGCTAAGACCTTGTCTTCCAGAAATTCGCCGAGGCGGTCCTGCGCCGCAGCCTCGCCCACGCGGCAGTAGCGGGCCACAACCTCCGCGCCGCGGCGCATGGCAGCCCCCATGTTCCACGCAGTCAGGTCATCAATGGCCGGCCAGTTGTCCGGCGCGGGCAGTTTGCCCGGCGCTGGCAGCAGGCCGTCGACAGAATGCACCCGCACGGATTTCCAGAACGGGGTGAAGACCTTGTACATGCCGCCGGTCTTGGTTTCGACGGTCCAGGGTTCAAACAGCAGCCGCCCGCCGTGGGACTTGGCCGTGATCCCTTGCGCCTTCAGTTGCTGCTTCACCTCGGTATCTCGGGCAATGGCCTGAGGATCATAGAGGCGGGACCAATGCACGGCCCCTGCCCCGGTTTCCTTGATGAGGTCCTGAAGCACCGCAAGTGCCGCGCCGCGGCGCAGGATCAGGCGTGATCCGGCCTTTTCAAGCGCCTTGGCAAAGCACTCCAGCCCCAGACCAAGCCGGAACTTGGGGGCGGCGCCCAGCGCCGCCTCCTGTTCGTCCAGGATATAGACGGGCAGCACCGGAGCGCCGCTGTTGACCGCAGCCGTAAGGACCGGATTGTCTGCCAGGCGGAGGTCCCGCCTGATCCACCAGATGACCGGGGCACGGCTGCTCATATCGTTTCCTTGTGCGGTTCCTGTTACAGCACCCTGTCCAAGGCCTCGGTCAGCTTGGCGACCTCTGCCTCGGACGTGTAATGGGTGAAACTGATACGCAGCACGCCTGCGGTTGGATCAATGCCCATCGCCTCCAGCGCGCGCACAGCATAGAAATCGCCGCCGCCTGCCATGATGCCATGTTCTGCCAGCTGCGCCGCAACCGGCTCAGCCGCGCGGCTGAGGGCAAGGGCCACAGTGGGCGCGCGGTTTTCGGCTGTGGACGGACCCAGCAGGCGCACATCGTTGCGGTCCTTCACTGCGTCCAGCAGCGGTTGCAGCAGCTTGATCTCATGCGCGCGCATCAGGTCATGCACAAAGGCGCCGGTTTCCGCCGCGCTGCCGCTATGGCCGTGGTGGGCCGCCAGCGCTTCGAAATAATCCGCCATGCCAGCCGAGGCGGCCACCTGGGCGTGGTCCGGGCCTGCCGGGGTGAAACGTTTGTAGAGGTCGCCTGCGTTGAAGTAGTGCGCCTGGTTCGGCAGCAGCTCGCCCAGCGCGCGGCGGATGACCATCACGCCCTGATGCGGCCCGTAGGTCTTGTAGGAGGAGAACAGGTAGATGTCGGCGCCCAGTTCATCCACATTGGGCAGCCCGTGCGGCGCATAGGAGACACCATCGACGCAGACAAAGGCACCGGCGGCATGGGCCATTGCGGTGATCTCTGCCACCGGGTTGATTTCGCCCACCACGTTGGAGCAGTGCGGGAAGCAGACCAGGCGGACGTTTTCGTCCAAGAGGTCTTCCAGCTGCGTTACGTCCAGATGGCCGGTCTGCGGGTCGAGCTGCCATTCACGGATCTCGATCCCTTCCTCCGCCAGCCGCCGCCAGGGGCCGGTGTTGGCCTCATGGTCCTGATTGGTGACGATGACCGCCTCCCCCGGCTTCATCATCTTGCGGAACGCTTGCGCCAGCACATAGGTGTTCTGGGTGGTCGAGGGGCCAAAGCTCAGCTCATCCGCGGCGACACCCATCAGCGCGGCCAGACGCGTGCGGGCCTCGTCCATCTCCTCGCCGCCAAGGCGGGACGCCTCATAGGGCGCGTAGGGCTGCACCTTGCGCTGGGTGTAAAACCGGGTCAGCCGGTCAATCACAGGACGGCAGGTGTAGGACCCGCCCGCGTTTTCAAAGAACGCCTGCCCCTGAAGGCTGGGTTCGGCAAAGGCGGGGAACTGTGCCCGGACGAAATCAATATCCAAAACGCTCATCGCGTGTCTCCTCAATCGCTGCGGTTCAGGGGGCGACCGGCACATGCCAGGGATCACCCCGAACATGGCAGGTCTTCCAGCCGAGCCGCGCTCCCGCACAAGGATTGAGGGATCGCAGGCAGCCCTGCAAGGCGAAAAGCCGCAGCAGGACACGAGGGTCGTAACGCAGCGGCGGCGGTCCGGTCAAGCGGCAAGACTGATGCCGGAAACTGTCAGGAGGGCATGGCAGTCTGGCGGTATCACATCATGGAGGATACGATATGGGTTTCACCCCCAAGGATTTTCTGGTTTGGGGCGAGCTGCCCGTCAGTGACCTGGACGCGGCGGTTACGTTTTACAGCAAGGTGACAGGCGCCGACCTGAGCATCGACAGCAGCGGCCCGAACCCGATTGCGATGTTCAAGCCGGCAGATGAGTGCGCCGGCATTGCCCTGCATCTTTACTCTGGCAAACCTGCAGGCGACGGCCGCGGCCCGACCTTGCATTTGACCGCCGAGGGCGAACTGGAAGACGTAATGGAGCGGGTAACGGATGGGGGCGGCAAGGTGGTTTCCGAAACCATCGAGATCCCGCCCGGGCGGTTCTTCTACGCTACCGATCCGGATGGCAATTCTCTCGGGTTTTTCAAATACAATAGCTGACAAGAAAACACCCCGGCGGGTTTGCCGGGGTGTTCTGTCATTCATTGTTTGACACCTCAGCGTGCCCTTGTCTGCAGGCCGCTGAAGATGGCCCAGCATCTTGAACAGCTTGAGTTCAAGCACCGCGTCCTATGCACCAGTAAAGCCGTCAGATAGTACCTGATGCATGAGGCCAATGCCCATGCCTGCGGCAAACAACATCGCGAACCAGCCCAGATAGTTGTAATCCGGCGTGGCCTCATTGCCGCCCAGGCGCACCTTTCCCCAGGGGGAGACAATCAGAAACAGGCAGAACAGGACAAACAGGTCTGCGGCGCCGAAGAATAACCTGTCAACACTGCTGGTGACTTCGGGGCGCAGCCAGTTGAAAAAGGCGGCGGCCTGTTCCGGCAGCGCCAGCGCGCAGATCAAAAGGGCCACAGTGACGAGGCCGGACACTAGGAACACCGGATTGTGAGTATCGGCCCCGGACGGGCCGATCTGAGTTTCGACATAGTCCTGACCGATCTCCTCGCCGGTATTGATGACATCCGCTTCGCCCTCTGGGGAGGGGATACCCTGATTGGTGGTTTCGTCAGCCATTTCTGCCTGCTTTCCAAATTAATTTGCATTGCAAGCCAAGGCCTGCGTGCTCAAACCGGACGGCATGCTGCCGCTCCTTCGGTGCAGGGCGAAGGAAACGGTGCTCTGGCGTTGAAAACCACGGGGGCCCAGACCTCATAATTCGATTTTCAGGGTTCCGGGGCATAGGCCCGGACACCACTGGGCGCAGCAGCAAACAGGACCGCTCACAAGCGCCGCTGCGTGCCCGGGGCCGCCCCAATGAAAAACGCGCGGGCATCGCCGCGCGTCTTCCGGCAGATACAATTTTTACAATGATTTAGGCGTTAACGTCCACCACCACCCGGCCTTTGACCTGCCCCTTGAGGATGTCCGCGCCCAGTTGCGGCAAGTCGCTGAGGATTGCGGGCTGGATCATCGCTTCCAGCTTGTCCATTGGCAGATCACTAGCAATCCGCTGCCAGGCCCGGACGCGGTTTTCAAAAGGTTGCATGACCGAGTCGATGCCCAGAAGGTTCACGCCGCGCAGCAGGAACGGGATCACGGTGGCGGGCAATGCCGCCCCGCCCGCAAGGCCGACAGCGGCAACCGAAGCGCCGTATTTCATCTGCCCCAGCAAGCGGGCCAGCATGGCTCCGCCAACAGCGTCGACGCAACCCGCCCAGGATTCGCTCTCCAGCGGGCGCTTGGTGGTCTCGTTGATCTCCTCACGCGCCACGATCTGGGTCGCGCCAAGGGACTTCAGGTAGTCCGCCGTTTCCGGACGGCCGGTCACACCGGCGACCTCATACCCCAGGTTCGCCAGGATAGCAGTGGCAACAGAGCCGACGCCGCCCGCCGCCCCGGTGACCAGCACCGGGCCATGACCGGGTTCCAGCCCGTGATCCTCCAGCGCCATGACCGCCAGCATCGCAGTAAAGCCCGCGGTTCCCACCGCCATTGCCTGGCGGCTGTCCAGCCCCTCGGGCAGCGGCACCAGCCAGTCGGCCCGTACATTGGCTTTCTGGCTGTAGCCGCCCCAATGGGCCTCGCCCACGCGCCAGCCGGTCAGCACAACCTTGTCGCCCGGCTTGTAGCGGTCATCTGAGGACGCTTCGACGGTGCCGGCAAAGTCGATGCCCGGCACATGCGGGTACTTTCGCACCAGCCCGCCGCCCGGCCCGATGCACAGCCCGTCCTTGTAGTTCACGGTGGAGTATTCCACCGCCACGGTCACCTCGCCCTCGGGCAGCCGATCCAGGCTGATCTGCTCCACCGCGGCAGAAGTCTTGCCGCTGTCTTCGTCCTTGTTCACCACCAGTGCATTGAACATCGTGCCATCCTTTCCTGTTCCGCGAACCAGATCCCATGTTTATCTGGCCTAAAATATCCCCGGGGGCGCCACGGCCTGCCGCGACGGGGGCAGCGCCCCCGGTGTTCAGCGTCAGCGCCAGAATTTCTCCTGCACTGTTGCAGACCGCATGCCTGCCGGGGTCTCAACCTCCAGCGCAGTGCCCGGCGCCCAATGGGACCGGTTCACCATTCCAATTGCCGCGTTCACCCCGAACTCAGGCGAGAAGATTGCCGAGCCAACCTCACCAACCCGGCGTCCGTCCGCAAAAAGCGGCCAGGCGTCCAGGCAGGGCGGAATCTCCCCGCCGATCACCAGCGGCCGGATCTGGCGGGCGGGGCCATTGGCCGCCTGCTCTGCCAGTGCGGCCTTGCCAATGTAGTCCTCCGGCGAGTTGCAGAACTTGCCCAGCCCGCACTCATAAGGGGTGTTTTCCCGGGTCATGTCATTGCCGTAGCTCAGCAGCCCGCTTTCGATACGCTCAATGGCGTTGGGGCAGCCTGCCCGCACGTTCAGGTCTTCACCTGCAGCAAACAGTGCATCCCACAAGGGCATCCCCAGATCCGAACCTTCGACATAGACCTCAAAGCCGCCCTGCTTGGACCAGCCGGAGCGCGCCACCACCAGCTCTGCCCCCTGGAAATCCAGACGCTTGTAGCGGAAGAACAGGATATCGCGCACCGCATCGCCAAAGACGCGGGCCATCAGGTCATCCGCCTTGGGCCCCTGCACCGCCAGCGGTGAAACGTCGGGTTCCTTGATTTCCACATCGAAGCCCTTGGCAATGGCGATCCCCAGCGCAAACTGCAGCAGGTCGCCATCCGCCAGCGACAGCCAGTAGTGGTCCGCGGCCAGTTTCACCGCCACAGGGTCGTTCAGCATGCCGCCGTTGTGGTCGACCGTCGGCACGTAATAGCACTGGTCGTCCGCCATCTTGTCCATGTCGCGCGGGCTGATCAGTTTCATCAGCCGCAGCGCGTCCGGCCCCTTGATGCTGACCTGACGCTCACAGGCCACGTCCCAAACCTGCACGTGCTCCTTCAGGTGGCTGCAGTCGTATTCCAGGCTGTCAAACACTGTGGCCAGCAGCATGTGATTGTAGACTGTGTAGCCCTTGACGCCCGCGGCCTCGACACCGGGGGAAAAGGGCGTGCGCCGAATGCGGCGGGAAGGAAAGATGCTTGCCATGCTCAAGTCTCCGTTTGAGCGTTTCAGGTAGTTGGCTGCACGCGGCAGAACCAACGCCGCAAAAGCCTGCGTGCGGGGAACCAGGCATTGCCCTCCTCCGACTCAAGCCTTAGGCTTTAAATGTCAGACTTTTAAATGTCAGACAAATGATTTCTCGCCCGGGCCACGTCTGGGCCGCAGTTTGCAAGGATACCGGGCATGCAGATTGACCCCAGCAGTTCCGCCGATCTTTCGGTTCAGATAGCCCAGGCTATCAAGGATGCCATCATCTCCGGCGAATTGATCGTGGATGAGCGGCTTCCGTCCGAGGCAGAGCTGTCGGATCATTTTCAGGTGTCCCGCCCGACAGTGCGCGAGGCGCTGAAACGGCTGGCAGCGCAATCGCTGATCCGAACCCAGCGCGGGGCGTCCGGCGGGGCCTTTGTGAACCGCTTAAGCTTTGAGGATGCCTATGCGCAGCAGGTCACCACCTCGACCCTGCTGCTGAGCATGAACGCGGTGAGCTTTGATACCGCCTGTGAAGCCCGTTATGCGCTGGAGCGGGCCTGTGCGCCGCTGTCAGCCGTACGCCGCAGCGCTGATCATCTGGCGACAATGCGGGCAGAGATTTTCCGGCAAGGGCAGCCGGGGCTGACGGATGTGGCCTTCTGCGCTTCCGACGTGGCCTTTCACCGGGCGCTGGTCGACGGGGCCGGCAACCCGGTGCTGTCTTATCAGCTGGCCGGCGCGGTAGAGGCGATGCAACCCCTGATGAACATGATCACCTTCACTGCCCGCGACCGCGCGGTGATCACCGGGCTTCATACCCGGATTGCCGATTCTATCGAGGCAGGCGATGGCGGCGCAGCTGTTACGGGCCTGCAGGACTTGGAAGATGAAACCCGCAATCTTGCCAGAAACGTCTTTGCGGCACGAGCTAAGCGGTAATGGTTTGCTAACCGCGAATACGGGCACTTCCGGTATGGTCAAACCCCATTCCGCTCTGTCTCCAGACACCTGGCTGCGCGATATCTTCGCCTGCAAGGCGGTGCAGAACTGCGAGCAGGTCATCATCTTCTGCAATAGCGCTCCGATCCGAATGCTTGAGTAGGGCCGCCGTTTCCCGACGCGGGAAACGGCCAAAAATCCTGCGAGGATTATTAAGTGCATCAGTTGCCGCAAACGCCAGTTTTCCGCGCCGGAAAACTGGCCGGAATCCTCGCAGGATTCCGKTTCACCCCTTTGCAACCGCCATGAAGCCGACTATATGACTCCTGTTCTTTCGGGAACTATGGACATAAACGCGCTCGTAATAAGCGGATCGGACCCGGGGGCGGTACCCGGCGGCTCCACCAACATCCTTCGTTTGGGGATCATGGGGCCGAAACAGGATCGACGGACGTCTAAAGGGGTTTTGCTTTGTCTCGGCGGGGTGCCACCGTACCGGCCCAAACAGTACAATTGCAAACGACAATCGTGCTCCGGTTGCTCTGGCTGCGTAAGCAGTTCGAGGAATCGAAATCTAAGCCCTTGCGCCTAGCCGCGTAAGGCGGGGTTCGCAGGTACCTGGCAACAGAAACCTGCACTTTACCTTTCCCCCGATATGATGCTTGTTTAATGCGCAACCGGATGCTGCCGCGTCCCCGGCCGGACACCGGCTCCCAAAAGGTGGAAATGACCAAGACAACCAGCACTCCACAAGTCTCTCCGCGCCGGGCCTCCCCTGCGCGCGGCCAAGTGCCCGCTTCGGCGGGTGAATACCCGAACATGGCCGCACCGTTCGACCCGGGCAGCAGCGCAGACATGCCGCTGACGCGCGTGCTGCATTTCTGGTTCGAGGAAGTCTGGTGCAAGGGCAATCTGGATGCAGTGCCTCAGGTAATGACCCAAAACACGCTGATCTCCGGTGCGGTCTCGGCCCTCGCCGAACCGGAATGCGACTACAGAGAAGTGGTCGCCGCACTGCGCAATCTGCTGGGGCCCATGAAAGTCACCTTCACTCACGCAATGGAAACCCGGGACTGGGTGTCGGTCCGGCTGCTGGTTGACACCAGCGACCCCAAGGACGGAAATGACTTTCAGATCACCGGGCAAGTGATGGCGCGAGTGGCTGACGGCAAGATCGCTGAACTGCATTCCAACATGGACTACTTCAAGATGTTCGAACAGCTTGGCCAGCTGCCGCCTGAGGCGATGGCCATCTGCATGACGGGTGAGCGGCTGCGGTAGCCTGGGCCCGCAAATACTTGACAACGCGGGTGCAAACACGCTCTTAAAGGCATATGGGGACAACCGCGAACGCCCCGTGAGGCGACAGCCCAAGGTTCGCATGTTAACCTTGCTCGCGAGGAGACATGCCCATGGCTGCCCCGAATGAAATCACCCCTGCCCAGCTTTTGCGCCTGATTGGCACGCCGGACGCGCCGGTTCTTGTGGACATCTGCACCGATGAGGACATTGCCTCGGATCCCTATCTGATCCCCGGCTCCTTCCAGCACCCGCATACCGGCATCGAAAACCTCAAGGAACACCTTGGCGGGCGGCGCTGCATTGTGATCTGCCAGAAGGGCCTGAAGCTGTCGCAAGGTGTAGCTTCATGGCTGCGCCATGACGGGATCGCGGCTGAATACCTGCAAGGCGGCATGTTTGGCTGGCGTGACCACAAAGACGCGCCGCGCATTCCAGCCGGCGCCCTGCCCGCACCCATTGGCGGCAGCACCCTGTGGGTGACCCGCCACCGCCCCAAGATCGACCGCATCGCCTGCCCCTGGCTCATCCGCCGTTTCGTGGATCCAAAAGCGCGGTTCCTGTTTGTTTCTCCTCCTGAAGTCTCGGGAGTGGCTGAGCGTTTCGGCGCCACGCCCTTTGACGTCGAGGATGTGTTCTGGTCGCACCGCGGCGAATTGTGCACCTTCGACACCATGCTGGATGAGTTCGGCCTCAGAACCCCGGCGCTTGACACCTTGGCCCGGGTTGTGAGAGGCGCCGACACCAACCGGCAGGATCTGGCGCCTGAGTCAGCGGGGCTTCTCGCACTCTCGGTCGGGCTGTCGCGCCAGTTCAAGGATGACCACCAGCAGCTTGAGGCAGGCATGATCCTTTATGACGCATTGTACCGCTGGGCCCGGGACGGGCGCGGGGAAGGCCACGATTGGCCCGCGGACCGGAAATCATGAGCCAGCCCTCCTGGACGGAAATGCTCCGCGTCTTCGGGCGCATCGGCGTGCTGAGCTTTGGCGGCCCGGCAGCCCAGATCGCCGTGATGCACAAGGAACTGGTGGAGGACCGCTCCTGGCTGAGCGAAGAGAGTTTTCTGCGCGGGCTCAGCTTCTGCATGCTCTTGCCGGGACCGGAAGCAATGCAGCTGGCCACCTATACCGGCTGGCGGATGCGCGGCACTGCAGGCGGGCTGATGGCAGGGCTGCTGTTTGTGCTGCCGGGCGCGGCAGTAATTGCAGCCCTGGTCTGGCTGTATGCGCTTTACGGCACGATGCCTTCGGTGCAGTCGGCTTTCCTGGGTGTCAAGGCGGCCGTGGTCGTCATCATTTTGCAGGCCATGCGCCGGCTTGCCGGAAAGGCGCTCAAGCAACCGTTGGACTGGGCGCTGGCGGGGTTTGGGTTTGCCGCGCTGTTCCTGCTGAACCTGCCGTTTCCGCTGGTGGTGCTGGCCGCCGCCTGTATCGGCCTGATGCGCCAGAACGCCAATGCGCCCGAAGCGCTGCATMCCCCGCCCGCCAGCAATGGCGGCACCGTGCGGACGATTGCCGTCTGGGGTGCCTTGTGGCTGCTGCCGCTGATTGCCTTGAGCCTGTCCGATGCGTCATTCCTGGCGGATATCGGCTGGTTCTTTTCCAAGCTCGCAGTGGTGACATTCGGCGGGGCCTATGCAGTGCTGGCCTATATCAGCCAGACCGTGGTCAGCCAGTTCGGCTGGATCAGCGCCGGCCAGATGATCGATGCGCTGGGGCTGGCGGAAACCACCCCCGGCCCGCTGATCCTCGTTACCCAATTCGTTGCTATGCTGTCTGGACTGCAGGCGGGCGGTGCCGGCCTGTTCCTCGCCGCCGGCGCGGTGGCGCTTTGGGCCACCTTCATGCCCTGCTTCCTGTGGATCTTTGCCGCTGCGCCATATGTGGAACGCATCGCATCGCATCCCCGCCTCGGAATGGCGCTGAAGGCCGTAACCGCCACCGTTGCGGGCGTCATCCTGAACCTGACAATGTGGTTCCTGATGCACGTCGCCTTTGCCGGGACCGGCGTTTATGAGGCTGGCGTTCTGCACATTCCTGTCCCTGTCTGGAACAGCGTGAACATGCCAGCCTTGGTGCTGGTTCTGCTTGCCCCGCTGGTGGCGCGGGCTGTGCGCGGCAATATGCTGCTCTTGCTGGCGATCATGGCGGCTGCTGGCCTGGCCATCGCGGAATTACCGTTTGCAATCAGCTGACTGCGGATAGTCATAGGGTTTCCCCTGCAGCAAAAATAATTGAGCGGCCCGCAAGGCTGCTCTTTTGTTTCCGGCAGAATCTCTTATGCTTAACAGCAAATGAACAAAGGGTGACTGCATGTCCCGTGAAATCGACTATGGCAACCTGATGCACTCTGCCATGCGCGGCCTTATCCGGACTGTGCTGCAGGACGTTTCCGAGAATGGCTTGCCTGGCAACCATCACTTTTTCATAACCTTCGACACTGCCCATCCGGACGTGGAACTGGCGGATTGGCTGTCCGACCGCTACCCGGGTGAAATGACCGTGGTCATGCAACACTGGTTTGACAATCTGTCGGTTGATGAAGACGGCTTTGGGGTCACGCTGAACTTCGGTGACTCGCCTGAGCCGCTTTATATCCCCTATGATGCAATCCGCACCTTTGTGGATCCTTCGGTGGAATTCGGTCTGCGGTTTGAAAGCGCCGATGAAGACGCAGACGGCTACTCTGCAGAACCGGACGCCGAGGACGAGCCGGTCAGTGCTGAAGACCAGCCGGAACCCAAGAAAAAGGACGCTGATGTGGTGTCGCTTGACAGTTTCCGCAAATAACCCGCCTGATTTTCAGGCCACAGGATCAGGCAGCCCGGCGGGCTGCCTTTTTTGTTAGGGCAAACGCAGGACGTTAGTGCCGGACGAGGAAAGTTTTCAGCTGCCGCTGCGGCTCGCCGTTCAGACGGGAAATATAGACCAGATCCAGCCCGCCCTCCGCCAGCGTCCGGTCGTACTGCTGCATCTCGTAGTCGCCGTTCGGATGAATGAACAGCGAGAACACAGTCAGGGTGTCGCCGTTGATCCGCCCCCATACAAAAGGCTCGCCTTCCATCGGATCAAGCGGCACTTCATGACCGAAAACATTCCGCTTCATAGCTGCTGAATAGACACCGTCGCGACGGGACGTCTGGAACTCAATCTCGTAAGTTTTGGATTTCCTGCTGCCGTCGTCCCGCTCCGTCGTGGAGGTCCATTTGATGGTGAACCCTTTCTTCATCTCGCGGATAACCACGCTCATGTCGCGCGGATCAGTGTCGCCGTCAGCCTTGACGATTTCGACACTGCCGGAGTACTCGCCTGCGAACTGCGCAATCCCGGCTGCAATCCCCTGCCCTGCTGCAGCCGCGAGAATTCCGCCCGCCACAACCAAGGCGGCAAGGGATTTCAATGACATTTCAAGAGACAAGCGGATTGGCACATTCATTTCCTTTCCGGATACAGCATAACCCGTTTCCCGCACCTTAAGCATAGCATGTTCTCAGGCAATGGCACGCGCAGGGTTGTGCCAATTCAACACTATACCTTGCGGCCCTTTTGGCTATGCTGCGCGCAACTGGCCAATTGCGCCCTAGCCCGGCGCAGGCTAAACGGCATACAATCGCATACTCAACGGAGAGACAGACGGATGTCCGCAACCCGCACCGAAACCGACAGTTTTGGCCCGCTTGAAGTCCCGGCAGAAAAATACTGGGGCGCGCAGACCCAGCGCTCGATCATGAACTTCCCGATCGGCTGGGAAAAGCAGCCGGTGGCCATCGTGCGCGCGCTTGGCGTCATCAAGCAGGCCTGTGCCATGGCCAACAAGGCCTCCGGCAAGCTGGACGCGAAAATCGCCGATGCGGTGATCCAAGCAGCCAGTGAGGTGATCGAGGGCAAGTTCGATGACAACTTCCCGCTGGTGGTCTGGCAGACCGGCTCCGGCACCCAGTCCAACATGAACTCCAACGAAGTGATCGCCAACCGCGCAATCGAAATCCTGGGCGGCACCATCGGCTCCAAGGATCCGGTGCACCCGAACGATCACTGCAACATGGGCCAGTCCTCCAACGACACCTTCCCCACCGCCATGCATATCGCCACTGCGATGTCCGTGCGCGACGTTCTGGTGCCAGGTCTGACCAAACTGGCTGAAGGTCTGGAAGCCAAGGCGGAGGAGTTCAAGGACATCATCAAGATCGGCCGCACCCACACCCAGGATGCGACCCCGCTGACCCTGGGTCAGGAATTCGGCGGTTACGCGCATCAGATCCGTCAGGGCCTGGCGCGGGTCGAGGCGGCAATGCCCGGCATCTACGAACTGGCACAGGGTGGCACCGCCGTCGGCACCGGCCTCAACACCCAAGCCGGCTGGGGCGAAACCGTGGCGGCGAACATGGCCGAAATCACCGGCCTGCCCTTTGTCACCGCGCCGAACAAGTTCGAAGCACTGGCCGCCCATGACGCCATGGTGTTCCTGTCCGGCGCGCTCGCGACCATTGCGGGCAGCTGCTACAAGATCGCCAACGATATCCGCTTCCTCGGCTCCGGCCCACGCTCCGGCCTGGGCGAGCTGGTCCTGCCGGAAAACGAGCCGGGCTCCTCGATCATGCCGGGCAAGGTGAACCCGACCCAGGCAGAGGCACTGACCCAGGTGGCCGCCCATGTGATGGGCAATGACGCAGCGATCAAATTTGCAGGCTCCCAGGGCCATTTTGAACTGAATGTCTACAACCCGATGATGTCCTACAACCTGCTGCAGTCAATCCAGCTGCTGGGTGATGCAGCAGACAGCTTCACCGAGCGGATGCTGAACGGCATCCAGGCCAATGAGCCGCGCATCGACAAGCTGATGAAGGAGTCGCTGATGCTGGTCACCGCGCTGGCGCCCACCATCGGTTATGACAACGCCACCAAGGTCGCCAAGACCGCCCACAAGAACGGCACCACGCTGAAGGAAGAGGCAATTGCGCTCGGCTTCGTGGACGAAGCAACCTTTGACGCCGTAGTTCGCCCCGAGCAGATGATCGGGCCCAAGGACTGATGGGCAAGCCGGTCAATCTGAACCGGTACAGAAAAGAAAAAGCGCGGGCTGAGAAGAAGGCCCGCGCTGACCAGAATTCCGTGACATTCGGGCGGACCAAGGCAGAGAAAGACCTGGACAAAGCGCGCAATGACCAGGACGCCCGCCGTCTGGACGAACACAAGCGCGACGAATGACCGGGCGCCCCAGGAAGCATTCCCTGACCTTGCGCGGGCACCGGACCTCGGTGTCGCTGGAAGATGACTTTTGGGATGCCTTCCGCGAGATCGCCGCAGAGGAAAACCGCGCAATCAACGACTTGGCAGCCGAAATTGATGAAACCCGCGGTGAAGACTCCGGCCTCGCCTCCGCGATCCGGCTGTTTGTGCTGCGCCGGTTAAGAGGGCGTTAACCACGATCGCGGACAGTGGCTGCATGACGATGCCCGCTCCTCTTTCAGCAGATGCTTGGCTGCAGCAGCTCTTTCAGTCCCAAGCTGCTGCAAAGGGAGGTGTGGTCCGCCGCCAGAAACGTGACATTGAACGGCTGCTTGGCTGGGACCGTTTCCGGTTCGAGTTGAAACGCCGCGGTTATCACGCCGTGGAGAATGCAGGCCAGGTTGTCATCTTCTGCAATCAGGATGCCTTGCGTCTCATTCAATGACGCAAATTTCTTCGAAGAAATTTGCCAAGAAAATTCGAATTTTCTTGGCTATCTTTTGATCAGCTGTAGCCAGATCCCGTTTTTCGACCGCACCGTCAGATGCGCCACGGGAACCGGCGCCTTGCCTGCCACCGGCTCAATCCGGAACCGGCGCAGGATCATTGACAGGATCAGCGGTCCCTCCACCATGGCGAACCCCGCCCCGGTGCAGACCCGGGAGCCTGCGGAAAACGGAATATAGGCGTCGCGCTGGCATTGCTTGCCGTTCTCCGTCCCCCAGCGGCCAGGATCAAAACCGTCCGGGTTCTCCCACAACCGCTCATGGCGGTGCAGGTGCCAGGGGCTCAGCACCATCTGCGCGCCCTTCGGAACGTCCCGGTTCCGGAAGCGCTCCGGACAGGCGGCCTCGCGCACCATCATCGGCACCGGCGGATAGAGCCGCAGGGTCTCGCGGAACACATCGCGGCTGATCTTCAGTTTAGTTACCGCGGCAAAGGCCTCATCCTCCAGCGCAGCCGCTTCCGCCGCCACTTTCTCCTGCCAGTCCGGGTTCAGCGCCATTAGATACAGCGCCCATGCCAGGGCAGAGGCGCTGGTTTCATGGCCGGCCAGAAAGAAGATCGCCACCTGATCCACCATCTCCGCCGTATCAAAAGTGCTGCCGGTTTCCGGGTCACGGGTCGTCATGATCTTGGTCGCCAGATCATCCGGCGCAGTGCCGGCCTCGATTGCCGCCATGCGCTCGGCCGTCAACTGCGCAATCAGCGCCCGTATCTCAGATGCGTTCCGGCGGGTGCCGCTGCGGAAGAACCGCGGCATCCAGCGCGGAAGCGGCACAAAGGTGGCCAGATTCAATAATGGCTGGCTGCGCTGGTAGTCGCGAAAGCGGGCAAAGACCTGTCCGGCCACCTCATGTTCGATCGGGATCGAGAACAGCGTCCGGAAAATCACGTCCGCTGCCGCGTGCGAGGTTTGCTCCTCAATCTCCACTGGCCCCTGCCGCTCTTCAAGGCGCTCCACAGCGGCCTCCGCCGCAGACCGCATTGCAGGAAAAGTGTCCTTCAGCCTGCCCCCCTCAAAGGCCGGATCAATGATCCGCCGCTGCCGCTTCCAGGCCTCGCCATTGGTCAGGAACACCGAATTGCCGAGCAAGGGTTTCAACCCCTCGGCGATGCGGTCCGATTTTGGAAAATCATCCGGACGCTCCTTCAGCATAAGCTTTACAAGATCCGGCTGGTTTACAAGGTAGGAACGAAAGAACGGCGTCCGGAACTCCGCCATCCAGGCCCGGTAGAGCTTGGCGGGCTGCGCCGAGAGGATGTCCTGGCGGAACAGTTTCGCATAGCGCCACAGCGACACCCGGTCAGGCCGAGCAGATGGTTTTGGAGGCTTCACTTGGGTCATTCAGCGGCAACCGACGTGAATTTGGAAACCGGAACATCTATGCGTGACCGCGAAGGTTTGCGGTTCTTGTAGCGTTCCGCCAGCGTCAGCGGCCCGGCGGTGATGCGGAAGTAGTCGTAGTCGCCCGGGCGGTCGAACGCGCAGAGATACTGAAAATGCAGCCGGAAGAACCGCCAGCGCAGCTGTTGCCAGCGTTCCGGGCTGAGTGTCTGGGTGAAAGCAGCGGAGAACACCAGCGGCCAGCGCTTGTTCTCGGGCGCGACGCCGCTGACGGCCACCGGATCACAAAGGGCAAAGGCACAGCCGTCACCCGGCGCCGTGACATCCACCCAGGCGAGCTCCTCACGCTGGCATAGGTATTTCAGATCGGCCCGCAGCCTCCGCGCCCGCGGCAGGAAGGAAACCATCGGCACGACCTGTCCCAATGTCAGAAAGCCCAGGGCCGGCCGTTCCGGCGGCACCCCTTCCCGGATCAGATCAGCAAGCACCGACACCCCCAGATGCGCGCCTGAAGAATGGCCGACAACCAGCACCTCCTCCAGCCCCTTATCCTGCAAGGCTTCTGCGATCAGAGCACGGAACTGGCCCATCCGGGCCTCCATCTCTGGCTCGATTGCACCACGGGTGGCAGCAGCATGCGCGTAGTCATGCATCAGGTAATAGGCAAAAAACTTGCCATCTCGCCTCTTGAACCAGCGCAACAGCGCATAGCCTGCGCCAAGTCCAAGGTTCCAGCCCAACAGAGTGGTCAGCGGGCCGCCAAGGCTCAGCAGTCCGGCAAGAATCCCAAACGCGCGAGCCACACCCCACGCCAGCAGCAGCGCCAGCAGCGCCTGCAACAGAAGCATCCCAACAGGGTAAAGCGCCGCGATCACCGGTCCCTTGCGCAACCGCATCAGCCGCCGCAACGCGCCGGTGGAAATATAGATCCAGGCGGTCCGCACCAATTGCCAGTAGGTGCCCGGTATCGTGGCATCCATGCTACCGCGCACGATGTCGGACCAGACCAGCACCTCAACGTCCGCCTCAGCCCGCTGCCCGTCCATCTCCGCGGCAACATGCCAGCCATATGGACCCTTGGTCTGTTTTGGAGCCAGTGTCAGGCTGTAACCGGAAATCTGCGCCTGCGCGGCACCTTCCTTGCGGTAGAGCTCCCGGTAGCGGCGCGGGTGAATCGGATCGTAGCCGGGGATGTAGAACACCCGCCGTCTGCGCACCTGCTGAGGATTGGAACCGCTTTGATCCACGCTGACCTGCTCTGCCTCTCTGCGGGCAGACTAACAGCGCAATCCGGCAAGAGTAAGGCCCGGAGGGTTCAAGAAAAGGGGCCCGCAGGCCCCTCGCATTGCTTGGTCTCAGCCCAGTGTTGCCAGTGCTGGGAAAGTTTCCAGCAGCCACCAGGAGAAGGTGGTGAACAAGCCGGTGACCAGCATGATGCCGACAAACAGCAGCAGACCCCCCATCACTTTTTCGATCAGCCCCATGTGGCGCTTCATCTTGTTCATCAGCGTCATCGACCGGTTAAGGAACATCGCTGCCAGCAGGAAGGGCACGCCCAGCCCCGCAGCATAAACTCCCAGCAGGATGGTGCCGCGGCTGACAGAGGCCTCCGATGCCGCCAGCGACAGGATCGCCCCCAGTTGCGGGCCGATGCAGGGCGTCCAGCCAAAGGCAAAGGCCAGACCCAGCACATAGGCGCCAAGAGCCGAACCACCCGACTCGCCTGCCTCCATCCGCGCCTCGCGGTCCAGCAGGGGGATACGGAATACCGACAGGAAATGCAGGCCGAAGATGATCACGACCACGCCTGAAACTTGGGCGAAAAGCTCCTGATTTTTCAGCACAAATGCGCCAAAAGCTGAGGCGGTGAAACCGAGCAGCAAAAACACCGTGGACAGCCCGAGAACAAAAAACAGCGCGGCGATGATTGCCTTGCGGCGCGCGGCGACAGTGCCCTGCATTTCGCCGATGGTGACACCGCTCATATAGGCCAGGTAAGGCGGCACAATCGGCAGCACGCAGGGCGACAGGAAACTGATCACGCCGCCCAGCAGCGCCACCAGCATGGCAGGGAGCAGCCCTGCGTCGATGATCTCGATTCCAAACATGTTCCAACACTTATGCCAGCCGCGGACCAACGTCACGGGGACGGCTGGTCACATCCTTGTGGACAGCATGAAACATCCCGCTTATCTGCACACCATGACCGAGATCAAAGAGACCGTTGACGCAATCGGGCTGCTTTGCCCCCTGCCCGTCCTGAAGGCCCGCAAGCGGCTGAAATCGCTGCAGCCCGGCCAGATTCTGGAACTGCTGGCGGATGATCCGGCAGCGGTGATCGACGTGCCGCATTTCTGCAATGAGGCCGGCCATGAATTTCTTGGCTACAGCGCCGGGCCAGAGCATCAGATCTACTTGATCCGCAAGACTAGCTAACCGCAAACAGAGCCTGCATCATGCCGCGAGGCAACCGGTATTCGGGCTGACTTCTGGCTCGGAATACGGCTGCGGCAAGCGAGGCCTTCTGTTTTAGCAGACAGACCACGCGCAAAAAAAGGCAGGCCGATCGGCCTGCCTTCTCCAAAATCGCTTGTCAGCCTCAGCTGCCCATCGACCACCAGCCGCGGCGCTTGGGCTTCGGCGGGGATGCCGGTTCCGGTTCTGCCTCGGCACCGGCCATCGCAGGCTCCGGCTGTTTCTCCTCCTGCACAGGTGCAGGTTCGGCAGGTGCGGCCTCTTCCGAGACAGGCTGCTCAGCAGCGGGCTCTGATTCTGCATCTGGCTCTGCAGCAGCACTTTCCTCTGCAGCTTCTTCAGCGCTCACCGCAGGGGCTTCTTCAGGTTCTGCAGACTCGACCTCTTGCGCAGCGGCCTCTTCCTGCGCAGTGGTGGCTGCTTCGGTGTCTGCCGTGGCTTCTTCAGCCTCGGATACCGGCTCTGCCACAGGTTCTGCGGCCTCAGCCTCCGGCGCATCAGCTGCATCGGCAGCCGCCGCAACTGCGGCAGGTTCCTCAGGCGTTTCAACCGGAGCCGCTTCTTCGGCTGCAGCCTCTTCACCATCAGCAGCTTCCGCCTCCACAGGCTTAGCCTTCGGCTTGCGCGAGCGGGTCCGGGTGCGGGTGCGTTTCTTTTCCTTCACCTCTTCCGCCGGGGCTTCTTCGCCTTCAGCAGCAGCCTCAGACGCCTCTGCGGCCTCTTCCTTGGGCTGCTCCTGATCCTCGGATGCCTCATCGCCGGTCTCGCCATTCTGAGACTGCTCGCCATTGCCGCCCTTCCGGCGGCGGCGGCGGCGGCGCTTGCGCTTGGGCTTGTCGTCCTGAGATGAGTCTTCTGGCACTTCCGCTTCAGCCGCAGCAGCACTCTCTTCCTCGTCCTGCTTGGTCTCTTCCGCGTCCACCTGATCCATGATCGAAGTATCCACAGAAACCACAGGCGCAGTTGCCGCCGGAACGGTACGCGACGCGGTCTTGAACTTCTCAAGCACAAAGTCCGGGCTGACCAGATGCGCGTCGCCTTCGATGCGCACGGACAAGCCGTAGCGCGCCTCGATCTGGGCGATGTGCTCGCGCTTCTGGTTCATCAGGAAGTTGGCGATGGAGACCGGGCAGCGAACCAGCACTTCGCGGGAACGGCGGCGGGTGCCCTCTTCCTCGATCTGGCGCAGGATCGACAGCGCCATCGAATCGTCGGAGCGGATCAGGCCGGTGCCGTGGCAATGCGGGCACGGCGCGGTGGTCGCCTCGATCATGCCGGGACGCAGGCGCTGGCGCGACATTTCCATCAGGCCGAAGCCGGAGATGCGGCCCACCTGAATGCGGGCACGGTCGGTCTTCAGCTTGTCCTTCATGCGCTTTTCGACGGCGGCGTTGTTCTTGCGCTCGTCCATGTCGATGAAGTCGATGACGATCAGGCCGGCAAGGTCGCGCAGGCGCAGCTGGCGCGCCACCTCTTCGGCGGCCTCCAGGTTGGTCTTGAGCGCGGTTTCCTCGATCGAGCCTTCCTTGGTGGCACGGCCGGAGTTCACGTCGATCGCCACCAGCGCCTCGGTCACGCCGATCACGATGTAGCCGCCGGATTTCAGCTGCACTGTCGGGTTGAACATGCCCGCCAGATAGCTTTCCACCTGGAAGCGCGCAAACAGCGGCAGCCCGTCCTGGTAGTGCTTCACGTTCTTGGCGTGGGACGGCATGATCATCTTCATGAAGTCCTTGGCGATGCGGTAGCCGCGGTCGCCCTCCACTAGAACCTCGTCGATCTCGCGGCTGTAGAGGTCGCGGATCGAACGTTTGATCAGGTCGCCCTCTTCATAGATCTTGGCCGGCGCGATGGATTTCAGCGTCAGCTCGCGGATCTGCTCCCACAGGCGCTGCAAGTATTCATAGTCGCGCTTGATTTCGGACTTGGTGCGCTTGGCACCAGCGGTGCGCACGATAAGGCCCGCGCCGGTCGGCACGTCCAGTTCGGTAGCGATGTCTTTCAGTTTCTTGCGATCAGCTGCATTGGTGATCTTGCGGGAGATGCCGCCGCCGCGGGCGGTGTTGGGCATCAGCACGCAATAGCGGCCGGCCAGCGACAGGTAGGTGGTCAGCGCTGCGCCTTTGTTGCCGCGCTCTTCCTTGACGACCTGCACCAACAACACCTGGCGGACCTTGATCACTTCCTGGATCTTGTAGCGGCGCGGACGCGGTTTGCGCGGCGGACGGATGTCCTCGCTGTCGTCCTCGTCGGCAACCGACTCGATGCTCTCGTCCTTGGAGGTGGCATCAGCGCGGCTGGTTTCGCCGTCGTCGTCGCCCTCCTCGTCGCTGTCGGCAGCGCCGTCTTCAGTCTGTTCGCCGTCAACCGCAGCCGCTTCATCCGCGGATGCAGTTCCGGCCTCAGCTTCGGAGCCGCTCTCGTCGCTTGCCTCAGCTGAGGCGTCTTCAGCCGGAACTTCTTCAGCAGCTTCGGCCGCTGCGGTAGCAGGCTCTTCAGCTTCCGCTGCAGGCGCGGCCTCAGCGGCTTCACCTTCTTCAGGCTCTTCAACCGGGGTTTCGGCGACACGCTCCATCGGCGAGGAACCTTCCGGAACCTCAGCCAGTTCTGCCGGAACGTCCGCAGCCTCGCTGCTGTCGGTCAGGTCAATGGTTTCCATGCCGGCGATTTCGCCAGCCGCAGTCTCAGAAGCCTCGACCTCCTTTGTTTCCACGGCATCCTTGGACGACGCCTTGGCTGCCTTGGCAGAAGACTTGGAACGGCGCGAGCGCTTGGGCTTGGCCGGTTTCTCTTCCTCGTCTTCGTCGCGGGCGCGCATCGCCTCGGCATAGGCGCGCTCTTCCTCCATCAGGGCCTCACGGTCCGCGACGGGGATCTGGTAGTAATCCGGGTGGATCTCGGAAAACGCCAGGAAACCATGGCGGTTTCCGCCATAGTCCACAAAAGCCGCCTGCAGGGACGGTTCGACGCGGGTTACTTTTGCGAGGTAGATGTTGCCAGCAAGCTGGCGTTTGTTTTCGGATTCAAAGTCAAATTCCTCAACCTTGTTTCCATCGACCACCACAACGCGGGTTTCTTCCGCGTGGGTGGCGTCAATAAGCATCTTCTTTGCCATGGGTCCTTGGTGCACCTGCCCTGTGCGCCCGCAAGCCTCCTGCTTCCAGGCGGCCGCGCACGTTTCGGGTGGTGTCTTGTCAGGGCGATGTTAGACGGCGCGGTGCAGCAGGTGGTCCCGGGGTCAATGCCCGGCCTTCCTGCCTCAGTGCTCTTCGCTCTCGCGCGCGTCATCGCGGTTCTTCTCCGGCAGTCGGGGTATGCCCGTGCCTGCCTTGTTATCCCTGCACCGGCTTAAATCCCGGCTTGGGCGCTAAACTGCCCCCTTTATTCAAGAGGGCCAATCGGTCTGGCTGCAGCTTTCTCGGATCATGCCGGACAAAAGCCGAAGCCAGCGAATCTCATCAGAACGGGCGGAACCACTTGCCGGTTTCCGGCCCGTTGCGCCAGCATAAGGCCTGTGGATAGGTAATGACAATGGACATTCGTCACCACGGGGCCTGAAAATGCAAACGGCCTGCCCGTATCAGGCAAGCCGTTAATTTCAGGTTAGTTTTCCTGCAGAGACGCGGAGTTCGGCACGAATTCCGCTTCGCAAAATACAGGTTTTCCGGACCGTTTGGCGCGCCAGGAAACAGTTACCGCCGGTTCAAGCCAAGTAGTCGGACCGTTGCAGGCCGTATTTCGCCATTTTCTCGTTCAGGGTCCGCCGCGGCAGGCACAGCTCGTCCATCACGCTGGCAATTGAGCCCTTGTGGCGGCGCATGGTATTATCAATCAGCATCCGCTCAAACGCTTCCACATACTCTTTCAGAGGCTTGCCCTCGGTGGTCATCACCGGTTGCATTTCCTCGTGATCAGACATCAAGAGCGATGCGATAGTGCCGGATCCCCGGCGCGACTGCAGCACTGCACGTTCGGCAATATTGATCAGCTGGCGCACATTACCCGGCCAGGGCGCTTGCAGCAGCTGCGCGGCCTCCTGCGCACTCACCTGCGGCGCGTCGCAGCCGTATTCCTCGGAGAATTGCTCCGAGAGGCGGGTGAACAGGGTCAGGATATCCTCGCCGCGCTGGCGCAGCGGCGGCACGGTGATGCGCAGGGCTGCCAGACGGTAGAACAGATCCGGGCGCAGCGCGTCTTCACACGTCTTGCCTGCTTCCTGCAGGTTAGAGATCGCAACAATCCGGGTTTCCGCCGGGGTGCCCTGCTCGTTGATCACGCTCAGCAGCTTGGCCTGCAGGGTTTCCGACAGCGCGTCGATGTCCTCCAGCACCAAGGTGCCGCCGCGGGCCTCCTCAATGGCGGGCAGCATGCTGTCCTCGGGCAGCATCGGCCCGAACAAACGCTTGGCCAGCGCCTCTTCTTCCAATGCGGCACAGGAGATCAGCACGAATTTCTTGCCCGCCCGGCTGCCAACAGCGTGCAAGGCATGGGCCACCAGCGTCTTGCCGGTGCCGGTTTCGCCGTCGATCAGCACATGACCGTCAGCCTGGCCAAGATCCAGGATGTCTTCGCGCAGGCGCTCCATCACCGGGCTTTGACCGATCAGCTTCTTCATGATCTGGCCGCCATCCGACAGTTCGCGCCGCAGCACGCGGTTGTCCAGTGTCAGGCGGCGGGCGCCGGTCGCGCGTTTGGCAAGCTCGGACATGCGGTCCGGGTTAAAGGGCTTTTCCAAGAAGTCGAAGGCACCGACGCGCATAGCCTCCACCGCCATAGGCACGTCGCCGTGGCCGGTGATCATGATCACCGGCAGCGCGCTGTCGCTGCCCATCAGCTTCTTCAGGAACTGCATGCCGTCCATGCCCGGCATCTTGATGTCGGAAATCACGATGCCCGGGTAGTCCGGACCCAGAACCTTCAGAGCCTCTTCGGCGCTGGAGAAGGTCTCCGTGTCATAGCCAGACAGCGCCAGCCACTGGCTGATCGACTGCCGCATATCCTGTTCGTCGTCCACGATCGCGATTTTCATAGCCTGGGCCATGCGCGTTCACTCCTAATCACTCCGGGCCGCCTACTCGGCAGCTTCGATACCGTCCACCAGGACCGGCAATTGCATTTCAAAGACCGCCCCGCCGTTCTGCCCGTTGCGGGCGGTCAGCCGTCCCCCGAGGTCGTTGACGATCCCCGAGGAGATGGCAAGCCCCAATCCAACCCCGTCGCCGGGCTGCTTGGTGGTGTAAAAAGGCTCAAACAAGTTGTCGAAGTCCTTGATACCCATCCCGTTGTCGCGCACCGACAGGGTTGCTGTCTCACCCGCAGCCAGCAGGATTTCCACCTCAGGGTCCGCCACGGATTTGGTGGCGTCCAGCGCATTGCGCAAGAGGTTGACCATCACCTGCTCCAGCCGCATCCGGTCGCCCATTACCATAACAGGTTCTTCCGGCAGGATGCGGGTTATTTTCACATGCCGCTGACGCAGCTGCGGCTCCATCATTGACAGGCTGGAGGCCAGCGCATCACCCAAGTTTACAGGGCTGAATGCGTCACCGCCCTTGCGCGCATAGGACTTGAGCTGGCGGGTGATTGCGCCCATCCGTTCGATCAAGTCATCAATGCGGCCAAAGGAGGCCAGCGCCTCGTCCGGACGGTTCCGGTTCAACAGCAGCCGCGCACCGGCCAGATAAGTTTTCATCGCCGCCAGCGGCTGGTTCAGCTCGTGACTGACGGCGGCCGACATCTCGCCGAGGGCGGCCAGCTTCGAGCTTTGCGCCAGGCTTTGTTCCGCTACGGCGAGGGTCTTTTGCATGCGTTCACGCTCGGCGATTTCCCGCTGAAGGCGAGCATTCAATACGCGAAGCTCTGCCGACTCGCGCTGGAACAGCGCCATGCGCAACGCGGTCTTGCGGCTGAGCGCATAGAAGGCCAGCGCCAGAAGGATGGCGAATCCCATGATTTCCAGCGCCAGTACCGCATTTACCCGTTCGCGGACGGATGAATAGGTGGTGAAAGTGGCCATGCGCCATCCCTGGAACGGGACCCGGGTTTCCAGCCGCATCACGGCTTCGCCCTGCAGGTAGGCATCCGGCGGCAGCGCCGTCCAGTCGGTGGTGGCGCGGATCGCCCGCTGGATCGCCCCTTCGGGTGTTTGCAGGGTCAGGGCGTCGGCCTCCTGCAACCCGCGCCACCGCGCCTCTGTTGCCAGGATGATATTGCCGGTGCTGTCGGTGACCAGAACCGCATCCGAGATCCCGGCCCAGGCGCGTTCGAACTTCTGCAGGTCGACCTCAACCACAATCGCCCCCAGCACCCCCGTCGCGTCGATCACACGGCGGGAATAGGTGAACCGGTACCCGCCCACTTCCCTTGGGATGACTGAAAACACCGTCGACTTTGCCCGCACCGCATCGACGAAATAGGCGGCGTTGCGGTGGCTCTCCCCCAGCCGGTTGCGGTCGGTCGCCGCCACCGTCCGCCCGTCCTGCGCCAGCAGCATGATCGAAGCGGCACCGATTTCATCAACAAAGGAAATCAGCCGCTGGGTGGACAAGGAGAAGTCGCTGGACTGAAGGGCTGAGATCAGCGTCTGGTCGCGGGCCAGCAGCTGCGGCACGATGGCGTGCTGGCGCAGCTCGCTCAGCAGGTTGCCGGAGTACAGCGCCAGCCGCAATTCCGCGCGGTTACGGGTGCTTTCGGTGAATCTGTGAGTCAGCGCCCGGTTGGTGGTCCAGACCGTGACCGCAGCCACAGCCATGAACAAAACAAGCGCCAGCCGCGCCCGCCACGAAATCGTGCGGGATCCGGACTTGGACTTGCCCTGGGTCATAGTAGAGCGCGGAGCGGTCATAAAGACACCCTATGACCGCCGCCGCATATCCTCAAGTCACGCAGCGGTGACCATCCCCGCCAATGCGCGGAAGACTGCCGCACCGTCGGTGCCGCCATGGCCCTCGTCCGCAGCCCGCTCCGGATGCGGCATCATACCGAGAACACGGCGGTTTTCCGACAGGATGCCGGCAATATCCGCTACCGACCCATTCGGATTTTCTTCGTATGTAAAGGCCACGCGATCCTGGTCCTGCAGCGCCTTCACGGTCTCCGCATCGGCAAAGTAATTGCCGTCGTGGTGGGCAATCGGCACGCCGATCACATCACCTGCATTATAGCCCTGGGTAAAGACGCTTTCGGAGGTCGCTACCTTCAGGTTCACGGTGCGGCAGATATACTTCAGACCTGCATTGCGCAGCAGTGCGCCCGGCAGCACGCCGGTTTCGGTCAGGATCTGGAAGCCATTGCAGACGCCAATCGCATAACCGCCGCGGTCCGCATGCTCGATCACGGCCTTGCAGATCGGGGACTGGGCTGCGATTGCGCCGCAGCGCAGGTAATCGCCATAGGAGAACCCGCCCGGCACGCCGACGATGTCCACGCCCTCGGGCAGCGTGCTGTCCTTGTGCCAGACCATCGACACGTCGAAACCGGCCTGCTCAAACGCTACCGCCAGATCGCGATCGCAGTTCGAGCCCGGGAAAACAACAACCGCCGCCTTCATCAGGCCATCTCGATGCTGTAGGATTCGATCACGGTGTTGGCCAGCAGCTTCTCGCACATTGCGGTCACGTCTGCCTCGGTGGCGCCCTCTGCCAGATCTAGGTCAATCACCTTGCCCTGGCGCACGCCTTCGACCTTGTCAAAGCCCAGAGCGCCAAGCGCGTGGCGCACGGCCTCGCCCTGCGGATCCAGAACCCCGTTCTTCAGCATCACATGCACCCGTGCCTTCATCGCATTATCCCTCAGGTTTTCGATGGCGAAGCCCTGCCGGGCTTCATCTTTCCAAAAATACTCAAAGACCCGCGGCGCGGCAGGCGCTGCGGGTCCCTATTTCAGTTCACCAGCGTCGGCTTACCCGGCGCAGGCGGATTGTTCGGCATCACGCCCAAGCGGCGTGCGACCTCAGAATAAGCATCCGTCAGGCTGCCCAGGTCGCGGCGGAACACGTCCTTGTCCAGCTTCTGCCCGGTCTTGATGTCCCACAGGCGGCAGCTGTCGGGGCTGATCTCATCCGCGATCACCAGGCGCTGGAAGTCGCCCTCGTAGATCCGGCCGATCTCGATCTTGAAGTCGACCAGGCGGATGCCGACGGCCAGGAACACGCCGGACAGGAAATCATTCACACGCAGCGCCAGGCTCAGGATGTCGTCCATGTCCTGCTGGCTGGCCCAGCCGAAGGCGGCGATGTGCTCCTCGGTGACCAGCGGGTCGCCCAGGGCGTCGTCCTTGTAGCAGTATTCCACCACCGGGCGCGGCAGCTGGGTGCCCTCGTCGATGCCCAGGCGCTTGGAGATCGAGCCGGCCGCGTAGTTGCGCACGATCACTTCCAGCGGAATGATCTCACAGCTGCGCACCAGCTGTTCGCGCATATTCAGGCGCTTGAGGAAATGGGTCGGCACGCCGATCTGCGCCAGCCCCAGCATGAAGAATTCGCTCAGGATGTTGTTCAGGACACCCTTGCCCTCGATCACGTCGTGTTTCTCGGCGTTGAAGGCGGTGGCGTCATCCTTGAAGTACTGCACGATGGTGCCGGGCTCGGGGCCCTCATACAAAGTCTTGGCCTTGCCTTCGTAAATCTTCTTGCGACGCGCCATTGGGAACCTTTCGGGTCAATGCCGGGAATCCGGCCCTGCGATGTGCCGCTCTCATAGTGCAAGGGGGCTTCAGCCGCAAGCGTGCTGCAGTGCCAGGGTGAATGCCACCCCCGCCAGGAGCCGCAACGTCTGGTGCCCGGAGGATGGACCGCACCCCGCCGCTCCGCTTGCACTGCTGTACAAGGGTTTAACCGGACACAATTTTTTCTTGCCCTAAGCTGCTATCATGCTCCTATCATATATTGGGGTGCAACAGGTTTAATGAGGACGCGATATGACGACATTTGACGAGCGCGAGCAGGCCTTTGAAGCGAAGTTCGCGCATGATGAGGAGATGCAGTTCAACGCGCAGGCCCGCTGCAACAAGCTGCTGGGTCTGTGGGCTGCCGGCCTCCTGGGGCTCGGCGGCAAGGACGCCGAAGCCTTTGCAGGTGAAATTGTAGCGGCGGATCTGGAAGAAGCCGGCCACGAGGATGTTGTTCGCAAACTGGAAGGCGAGCTGCAGGGAAAAGCCTCCGCCGATGAGATCAGGGCGAAACGTGCAGAACTGCTGCCGCAAGCCAAGGACCAGATCCTGAGCGAGACCGGCTGAGGCCCAACGGCTTCCAGCGGCGCACCGCCTTTACCTATTATTTGCTGCTGTTGCAGAAATCTACTCTGGATACAGTGGATCTTGCACGGCTTCGCGCCGCATTCCTCTCCGGGCTGCCAGCTTTGCGGCAGCCGGGCAGCGCTCTCATAATGAAGATGAGGAAAATGAAATTGCCGTTCCACGCTTGGCGTGAGACAGGGGAAACAGACCTATTTGCCGCCCGGTCCGCCGGGGCGGCCTGATGATACGGAACAGAACCGATGACCAATACCTTCAAACACCTGCTGGAAACCAGGGACGTGCTGCTGGCGGATGGCGCGACCGGCACCAATCTCTTTGCCATGGGCCTGCAATCCGGCGATGCGCCGGAACTGTGGAACGTTGATGAGCCCAAAAAGATCCTGGCGCTGTACCAGGGGTCGGTGGATGCCGGCAGCGACCTGTTTCTGACCAACAGCTTTGGCGGCACAGCCGCGCGCCTGAAACTACACGACGCGCAGGGCCGTGTGCGCGAATTGAACCGGGTCGCTGCAGAGCTGGGCCGCGAAGTTGCCGACAAGGCGGAACGCAAGATCGCCGTTGCCGGCTCCGTTGGGCCGACCGGCGAGATCTTCGAGCCGGTCGGCGAGATGTCCCACGCCCTTGCGGTTGAGATGTTCCACGAACAGGCCGATGCCCTGAAGGAGGGCGGCGCCGATGTGCTGTGGCTGGAAACCATTTCCGCCCCCGAAGAATTCCGCGCCGCAGCTGAGGCCTTCAAGCTGGCGGACATGCCCTGGTGCGGCACCATGAGCTTTGACACTGCAGGCCGCACCATGATGGGGGTGACCTCCTCAGACCTGGCGCAGTTGGTGGAAGAGTTTGAAAACGCGCCGCTGGCTTTTGGCGCCAATTGCGGCACCGGCGCTTCCGACATCCTGCGCACTGTGCTGGGCTTTGCCGCGCAAGGCACTGAACGCCCGATTATTTCCAAGGGCAATGCCGGCATTCCGAAATATGTCGACGGCCACATCCACTATGACGGCACCCCGGAGCTGATGGGTGAATATGCGGTGATGGCCCGCGATGCAGGTGCCAAGATCGTCGGCGGCTGCTGCGGCACCATGCCCGATCACCTCCGCTCCATGCGCGATGCGCTGGACAGCCGCCCGCGCGGCGACGCGCCGGCGCTGGAGAAAATCGTCGAGGTGCTGGGCCCCTTCACTTCTGACAGCGACGGCACCGGCGAAGATGCGAACGCCGGCGGTGAGCGCCGCGGCCGCCGCGGCCGCCGCCGCGCCTGACCGCAAGCAGGCACAGACAGAACGATTGGCGCCGCGTCTTCACACGCGGCGCTGCCTATTCCCCTCCGGCTCAGCTTATCCGGTGATACGAAAACCGCTGATCCCAGGGTCCGGATCGGTTCTTTCCGTCAGAACGTCCTTGACCGAGGCCGCCCCGGGGCCGCGGCCCATTCTGCGCACCATATCCGCAACGCTGGCTGCAGGTCCTATCAGCAAGGCCCGAACCGAGCCGTCCGGTTCATTGCGGACCCAGCCTGACAGCCCGTGACGCAAAGCCTCCGCCCGCGCCCAGGTGCGGAAAGCCACGCCCTGCACGCGCCCTGTGACACGCGCCGTCACAGCTACAGGAGCCATGGGACACCTTCCTTTCCGTCATGAAGGGTTCCAGAATAGCACAAAACGCTGCCCGGCTGGTCAAGAAAGGGTCAGAAAAGCGCCAGCTGATCACCCGGCTGCGGAGGCCGCGCGAACAGGTCGCAACGTAGTGCCTCCGTCCGCTCCTGCAGCCCCAGCCGCTTGCAAGCCGCCTTGAACCGCTGCGCGGTCATCTCGGCGTAGCGCCCCTCGCCCCGCATCCGGTGACCCCAGCGCGGGTCATAATCGCGCCCGCCGTGCATTTCCCGCAGCCGCGCCATCACCTTGGCGGCGCGGCCCGGTTCGTGTTCTGCCAGCCATTCCTGCCACAGTTCCGACACCTCCCGCGGCAGACGCAGCATGATCCAGCTGGCCGCATCCGCGCCCGCCTCTGCCCCGGCCGCCAGCAGCGCCTCCAGCTCATGATCCGTCAGCCCCGGCACCACCGGCGATGTCATCACCCGCACCGGCACGCCGGCCTCTGTCAGACGCCGGATGGCGGCCAGCCGACGGGCGGGCAGCGGCGCCCGCGGCTCCATCCGCCGGGAAAGGTCCGGGTCCAGCGTGGTAACGGAAATACCCACCCTTACCAGCCCCTTCGCCGCCATTGGCGCCAGGATATCCAGGTCCCGCTCTACCATGGCGCCTTTGGTCACAATTGCCACCGGGTGGTTGAAGTCGCTCAGCACCTCCAGGCAGGCGCGTGAAATACGCAGATCCCGCTCGCAGGGCTGGTAGGGATCCGTGTTGGTGCCAAGCGCAATCGCGGCCGCCTTGTAGCGCGGCGCTGACAGCTCCTTGCGCAGCACCTCGGCGGCATTGGGCCGTGCAATCAGCCGGGTCTCAAAATCCATCCCTGGCGACAGCCCCAGATAGGCATGAGTGGGTCGCGCAAAACAGTAGATACAGCCCCCCTAAATACACACTGAACTTTGTTCATATTGGACCTTTACCTTTATTTTCTATTACTTACCGGCTGCAACTTCATTCAATGTTTGTGTTCACAAGGTGACCTCCACAGTAAAAGCACAACCATCTAAAGTACGCGCCTTTTAGGAACGAATGCCGCTAACGCGGCATGCAATGAGGGGTGACCTACGGCCCTTTTGATGGAGAGCGGTCACCCCTCATTGTGGAAAAAAACTGGCTGCTTCCAAGGGTATCCAAACTCGCGCTTGCCCCCTTTTCGAGTGCGACAGTGCGCAGAAGTGATTTCAAGGAAGCACTAAACGCGGCACCTGCGAGAAAAACCCTGCAGATGTAAGAGTAATTCACGCATGCTTGGGATTTGCGTTCGCAAATGCTATTGCAGCGGCATAGCCTTTAGGCTGCATTGCTTGGGCATCACGTCGGGTTACAAACGCCCCTGTAGACGGCGGCAATCAACCCGGTGAGGACAAGACCACTTCCTTTCGACCTTCTTTTCTTCCACAAGAAGGGCGGGAAGCGGACTTTCGCTGCGTCCGCGATGGTTCCTTTGTGGAAGTGAAAAGCGGACGTTTAAAACGTCAACGCAACGCGCACTGCCTCTGCCCGGAATTCCGGGCGTGGTTTCGATGCCATCGATGTCTCTCCTTTGTGGCAAAACACCAAGTCAAAGGAGCGGAACAAAGCCGCGACAGGTCCACTTCGGGGGCAAAATTGCACACCTGTTCACACATAGCCGGGTATCTGCAGGATTGGTTGAAGAAGGTCGGCATCCAGCCGATACAAATCTACCCCGGGAGCCCTTGGGAGAGCGGATACAACGAAAGATTCAACGGAACGCTAAGACGAGAAGTCCTGAATGCCGAGTGGTTCCACAGCACCAGGCAGGCTCAGGGCGCCATCAATTTGTGGCTCAGGCAGTACAATCGGGTCAGACCTCATCACGCATTAAACATGCGCCCACCAGTACCTGAAACCTTCTTAGAGAAAACTCAAATCACTGGTACTGAAACTGGGGGCTGGACAGTCGGGGTCAATCAATGCAGCCGCGGCGTGACAAATAGGCCAAAATATGATAATGGTTTGTATGGAAACTTTCTACAATACGGATAATAAAGGCGACATTACAATGAGAATTCTGATTTCGTGTATGCTTTTTGTGGTTTCTACGTTTTCGGTGGCAAATGCGGAAGACTTGATGGCTCGGCTAACCTTAGATGTTGGGAATGAACTACGGCAAGAACTCCCACAGTCGAAGGGCGACATACAACTTGCCTATGAGTCGTCGCCATATACGTCTTCTGCAACCGAAGGGATCAAAAGTGACTCAGGCTGCAAATGCACCGTTGGGAAGGTTGTGGACGCAGGAAATTGCCTGTGTTGCTTGTCCGATTTGAGCTACAATCCAGCTGTGGGCTGTTACAGCTGTTTCGAAGGCGGTTCCTTGGTATTCAAAAATGGCCGATACATCTGTTCTGACGAATGAGCTAACTTCGAGCAACTCGACTACTCGATCAGGCTGGGGTCTGTTTCGCTACAACGCCACAGGCTCTCAAAGCCGTTGAATTTGTGGCTTACGTTTTCGGCCCCTAAGTTGATCATGCCGCTAACGAAATTACTTGCGGACACGGTTGAACTCGACCTTATTTTGGATTCATCACAATAGAGGGTAACTGACGACTTCTGCCAGATGCTATTACACTCTCTGGGCATCGCATTTTCGAGGGCGGGGAGTCTAGGAAGTAACGGCTGATATTGAATCCAAGCCTCAAATTTGACCACTGATCTTGACTTACCTTCAACTACCTCGTCCTCAACGTTCAAATCATCGGGAAATTCTACATACTCGCTTCCATCGATGACCGGGCCAAATTCTATGCTTATGTCTTCAAGGCTCACTGTAGAAATGTTGTCTCCATCACATTCTCCTTCAATTTTGAAGCTTGCCAGGGACATGAATTCCCCAGCTTCGACGGTATCGGGAGATTGTGAGAATTCGCTATCGATTGATTGGGCAAATGCCAACAGAAGGAACCTATTGGTGTTACCAACAAATCCCAAACGATTATCGCTTTCAATTGAAACTGATAGAGAGCCAAGCGTAGAATCTGACAGAATTTGCTCGATGAACGTTGCTTGATGTAGGGTAGACTCAAAATCTGTTAGATGAGCCACACGATCTCGGCGAGCATTGAATATGAATTCATTATCCGGCCTGTACTGATAGACGTGCTTATTCAAGGTGGGAACCCAAGTTTCGAACCCATGCGGCACCATCACAATCCTTGGATGCTCAACTTCAATGCCCAGCACTTCGGTTACAATTCGCACGTCATCGAGAAGCTGAAAGCCTTGGAGTTGCCGACTCGTTTCTACATACGTGGCCACGATAGCCCCGTTTGACTCCTGCTCCCATTTTCCATCCCGCCTTTGCACAAAAAAGTCTTCTTCGTTTTCTGTAGAACGCAGTATGACTTCTTCGTAGTTTTCAAAGGTAAGCCGAACCTGCCGAGGATCGTGGTTGGTGTTCCCAGAGCCAAATATCCCATCAAATATCCCATTTGGTTTACTTAGGTTCCAACCGACTGAAAGTTCACACTCTCTTGAATGCAAGCTGACCGCTAGGATACCACCCTGAGGCGGTGAGATTGAACCGATCCAATCTTTCACACTTGAATTGAGCTGAGCATTGCCTTCCTCATCGAGGCTCGGCTTTAGGCGAAGAGTGAATGATCTGGTGATGGGCTCAGTTATGTCGAACCTTAGAACCCCATTCGCCTCGGAAACGTCGGCTTTGTAGACCCCATTGGGAACAGACGACACCGAACCGTTCCGAAACTCGAGGCCGTTGGCCCGAAAAACTCCATTAACTGCCAACTCAATTTTTGGGCAGGAAGAATCTGGGGCGCTTCTCAAGATGGTCACATCTGGAAGTTCCTCTGCATGCAACGCTTGCGCCAGTTGGCATGTAAAAAGCACCGCTAGAAGCTTCGTAGTGCGCCGAAGAAGAGACATAATTTTTCCCCCATGTCGCAAAGCATGGATATTGAATGACGGAATTGGCCGAATGCTGTTCATCGCAGATACTATAGCTCCATTGCATACAGATCGCGAACTTCTTCAGTGCCCGTCCGTTGAACCCGCCTTGTTGCGCTTGCAGCGAATGTCTCCTCTGAGGGGCTGCACCGCGGCGACGGTGACTATGGTTGAACGGCCGTTTTGGGCCGGATCAAACGCAATCAGCCTTGGATCTTCGGAGCAGTGAAATACACGTCACTGAACGGACATCGGTCGCAGCATGTCATCGGTGTCAAGGTTAAGTGCGCTGCGCCAGAGCGGGCTTTTAAACACATGACACACCTGCTTGTCAGGGCCGTCTTCGCGGGTCTCGAGTAGCAACCCCGCCCATCCGAGCGGTCGCAGCACGCAAGATGAGAACGCGGCCATCTCTCGCCACTCCGCGGTGTGCCAATCTTGTGGCTCACCATAGAAGGCTTCGAACAAAGCAGCCTCGGTCGTTCCCTGATCAGCCTCTACGTTTATCACGTTCATCCAAACGTCCCATTCTCCTATGGGGCGGTCGTCGAAGCGCGCATAGGCAGCGTGATCGATCCGGAACACAAAGTATGGGATCAGCTTGGAAAACAAGCGGCCAGGGGCTTGTGCCAGTTGTGTACCACTCTTGGTCAGCCGAAATTCTCCCTTGATGTGACGTCCCAGGCGCAGGGAGATCAGCAGGAAATGCAAAACCTCGAGCGGGGGAAACTCATACTCATTGATCACCTTGTTGTAGCGGAACATCTCTTCTGCACTTCTCCCCGGCCAGTCGAAATGCTCGACGGCCCAATGGACGAAGACGCGCTTGAAGGCCTTGGTTTTGGTCAAACCGATTGATCCGTGCTTCTGCGCATATTGCAGAGTAAGCAGAGCGCCCCGAAGCAGCGGAGAATGCGCGAGNGTGACGTCCCAGGCGCAGGGAGATCAGCAGGAAATGCAAAACCTCGAGCGGGGGAAACTCATACTCATTGATCACCTTGTTGTAGCGGAACATCTCTTCTGCACTTCTCCCCGGCCAGTCGAAATGCTCGACGGCCCAATGGACGAAGACGCGCTTGAAGGCCTTGGTTTTGGTCAAACCGATTGATCCGTGCTTCTGCGCATATTGCAGAGTAAGCAGAGCGCCCCGAAGCAGCGGAGAATGCGCGAGGTCGGGATGGTCATCGGCGAGAGTGCGGAATTCGATCATGCCAGGATGCTGCCACAGTCCGCGCTGTAGTGCCATGATGTCCGCACAGGGTGAATTTGGCGTAATCAGAATTTCGCGCCTGCAGCGAATGGCCAGTATGACAGGCCGCGCGGCAACATACGGCTTAATGCTGAATGGTGGTTGTGGGCCGTCGTTGCCTGATAGATGGTACTAACGAGACTGTGCGGAATTTTGTGCCCCGGCGCCATTTCTTACGCCAATGGGAAGCGTTCCTCGAACATGATGGCGAGCTGGCTTTTCACCGCATGCCATTCGCGCACTGACCGCTTCCACTCCGCTGAGGTAGCATTCAGCGCCAGATAGATCAACTTGGCCGCCGCCTCATCGCTGGGGAAATGGCCGCGGGTTCGGACCGCGCGGCGGATTTTCGAGTTCAGCGCTTCAATGGCATTGGTCGTGTAAA
>NZ_LYUZ01000069.1 GCF_001679925.1 Leisingera sp. JC1
TCGCAAAGGGTATTCTTCACGCCGCTGGAAGCGTTCCGCGGGATTGCGGCGCTGTCGGTGGCCTGGTTCCATTCCGCCTTTCAGAACCTGGACAAGCCGCTGCTGATCAAGCCGGGCAATATCTACGTCGACTTCTTCTTTGTGCTTTCGGGCTTTGTGCTGATGCACGCCTATATGAAGCGGATCGAGCGCGGCATGGGATTCTACGAATTTGCAGCCCTGCGCCTGGCCCGCCTGTGGCCGCTGCATTTCTTCATGCTGATGGTCTGGGTGATGTACAACGGGGTGCAGGTCTTTGCCTATGAGGCCTATGGCTTTGGCGACGGCGGCAAGGACCACAACACGCTGCTGACCTTCTTTTACAACGTGTTCCTGATCCATTCGCTGGGGGTGGTGGATCATCTGACCTGGAACTACCCGTCCTGGAGCATCAGCGTCGAGTATTACAGCTATCTCGTTTTCTTCGTGCTGATCGTGCTGTTCATGAAGGCGCGCTATACGGCCTGCGCGGTGGCTGCGGTGCTGGGGTTTGCGGCCCTGTTTGCGATCAGCCATGCCCGGGGCTCGCCGTCGATCCTGGCCAGCCACGACTTTGGCAT
>NZ_LYUZ01000070.1 GCF_001679925.1 Leisingera sp. JC1
GCGGTCTCGCGGTCTCGGTGTCGTATTCGCCGTTCTCGTACTTGTCGATCCAGGTCCGGATCAGGTGCCGGCAGATGTCGTGTTCGACGCTGAGCGCGTTCAGCGCTGTGCCGTTGAAATAGGCTTCAACGATCATGCGCTTGAATGGAATGCTATGGCGGCGGTGTTTTCTTTTGGTCATGGAACCTCCTTATCCGAAGGCCCAGGCTGGGGGAAATCAGCTGGTTTCGTGGTCCACCCGCAGGGGCGCACTCCAAGTGCTGGCGCAAATTTCCCCACCTCGCGGGTTCGGCGATCAGCCGCGATGGTGATCGGCACCTCCGTTTTTTGGTGGCCGGCCGCGCCGTTTCGGTGGGAGCGGCGGTGCAATGTTGGCATGGGCGCGGGTGTGCTCGGGGATCAGGTCAGCATGTTTGCGCAACCGGTAGCTGGCGCCCTCGATCTGGACCACAACGGCATGGTGCAACAGTCGGTCCAGCAGTGCGGTTGCGACCACGGGGTCCCCAAAGACTTCACCCCATTCGGCAAAGCCGCGGTTTGACGTCAGGATCATCGCCCCTTTTTCGTATCGCGCGTTGACCAGCTGGAAGAACA
>NZ_LYUZ01000071.1 GCF_001679925.1 Leisingera sp. JC1
GCCTTCCACGCCCGGCCCCGGCCGCTGGACACCGCGCTGGCGGCGGCGGTCTATTTCCCGGACGGCCGGATCTGCGAGATGAACCGGCCCTCGGTGAACCCGTTCTGGAACCCGGGCGTGTTCCTGCGCACCCTGCTGAAGGCGCGCGACGGCTATCACATCCCCTACAGCGACTATGAGGCGGCGGCGCCGCGGCCGATCGACCTTACCTCCTTTGTCGGGCTGTTTCTGCCGCGCCGGATGGTGGCGGCGGCGGGCTATCCGGACCCGGGCCTGTTCCTCTATGGCGATGACGTGATCTACACGCTGGGGCTCAGGCGGCGCGGCGAGAAGATCCTGTTCGATCCCGGCCTGCCGTTCGAGCATGACTGCTCCACTTTCCACAACGACCGCCAGCGGGTGTTTTCGCCGCTGTGGAAGGTCTACTACGCCTACCGCAACGGGCTGATGATGTACCGGGCGGCGGCAGGGGGCATTCTGTTCTGGCCGCTGTTCCTGCTGGTGGCGGTGAAATGGCGGCTGACAGCCGGGCGCTACGGGGCGGCGGACAGGGCGGCCTACCTGCGGCTCTGGCGCCATGCGGCGCACCCC
>NZ_LYUZ01000072.1 GCF_001679925.1 Leisingera sp. JC1
CAACTATTTCGACGGCCTCTTGTCGGAACCGGGCAGCGGCATGGCCGGAGCCGCCCGATGAGCCCGTTTGAACGCCCCTCCGCCACCTTGGGCGTTGTGGCCATCAGCTACAACGAGGAAGAGGATCTGCCCGGTTTCCTGGCCAACCTGCTCGGCTGGGTCGATGAAATCATCATTGTGGACGACGGCTCGAGCGACCGCACCGAGGAGATCTGCGCCGCGGCCGGCGGCAGCGTCCGGTTTCTCCGCTCGCCGCGCCAGCCCGGCGAATATTACAGCGACCAGCGCAACAAGGGCATCGACGCCGCGGCCAGCGACTGGCTGCTGCATATGGACATCGATGAACGCGTCTCCCGCGAGCTGGCCCGCGAAATCCGGAACGCCATCAAAGATGAGCAGATGGATGGCTACCGGTTCCGGCGCCTCAACCATTTCATGCACCGGCCGATGCATGGCGGCGGCTGGCAGGACTGGAACCTGATCCACCTGGCCCGGCGCGATTTGTTCCGCTTCGGCGGCATGTTCCACGAGACCTGCCACCTGGATGCGCCCGCTGATCGGGTCGGCCAGCTCAGCGGCAGGA
>NZ_LYUZ01000073.1 GCF_001679925.1 Leisingera sp. JC1
CATCGGGACCTTGCCGGTGTTTTCCATCCGGTGGACCTCCCCCAGGGGCACATAGACCGACTGGTTCTCCGTCAGCAGCTTGACGGTCTCGCCCACGGTCACCTGCGCCGTGCCGGCAACGACGATCCAATGCTCCGAACGGTGCATATGGCTTTGCAGGCTCAGGATGCCGCCCGGCTTGACCATGATCCGCTTGACCTGGAACCGCTCCCCGAGGCACAGGGTTTCATACCACCCCCAGGGCCGGTGGAACCGGGGGTATTCCGCGGCCTGCGGCACCCTGTTTGCCTTCAGAACCTCCACGGCTTTCTTGACGTCCTGGGCCTGATCCAGACCGGCGACCAGAACCGCATCCCGCATGGCCACCGCAACAATATTCTTCAGGCCCAGCCCAACCAGCTGGATATTGTCCTCTTCGCTCCGCAGCAGCGAATTCTCGCAGCCGATGGCGGTCACCGGGCCCATTTCCGCCACGCGGTCCGGCCCCTCTGCCGATATCGCGTGCAGGGAATCCCAGCTGCCCAGGTCGGACCAGTCAGAGGCCAGCGGCACCGTCACGATATTCCCGGCCTTGCCGATGAC
>NZ_LYUZ01000074.1 GCF_001679925.1 Leisingera sp. JC1
CTCATGGGCTGAGTGGACGGGGATGTTTTGATACCCTCAGAATGCAAAGATAATGAAAAACGGGCGTGCGCAGTCCGGGACTTCCGCGCAACACTTCCGGATTCGCCGGAGTCTCTTCTGGATGTTTCGATTCTTGCAGAACCGCATGGCCACGCGGTTTCAGGTGCGCAGGCCGGTTGTCAGGCAGTCCTGCTGATGCCGGCCTCCCGCTCCGGAGCCGCGGCCGCATATTCCTTCAGGGGGGAGCGGGGTGTTGGAAATTTGCAGCCCCTCCGCGGATCAATTAACCATTTTCCGCCAGGGTATTTCAAACTCTACGAAAATTTGTAATAGAGCTGATATATCGGGTAGCGATTGCTAGCTGAGGCTAATTTATCTTAGATTTTATATGTTTTTTGGAGCCGACCGTGAAACAGTATACTGATTTGTCTGATGTGCTGACCGAAGCGGGCTTTGAAAACACTTCGCCCGGCCCCGGGACCGGTTCGCGGATCTATGCGTCCTCGGGCAAGCGGCTGTTCGATATAGCCTTGGCCTTGCTGCTGCTACCGGTGCTGCTGCCTGTCATTGCAGGTCTTTGGG
>NZ_LYUZ01000075.1 GCF_001679925.1 Leisingera sp. JC1
CAGCAACAATATTCTGCTGAAGGACACCAGCTACACGACCCTCCCGGCCGGGGCGCTGCTTGCTGTGGGCCGGATCAACGACGCGGGCAATCCGGTGATGCTTGCCGGGGGGCAGCACACACCAGCAACAATATTCTGCTGAAGGACACCAGCTACACGACCCTCCCGGCCGGGGCGCTGCTTGCTGTGGGCCGGATCAACGACGCGGGCAATCCGGTGATGCTTGCCGGGGGGCAGCACACACTGGCAATTTTCGCCAAGGGCGGCAATCTCGGCTATGCGCCAGGATCAACCACGGAATATGATCTTGGGGCCGCGCAAGAACATGAACCATCCTGGCTGAGCGTCGGCAGCGGCCATAACCTTTTTGCGAACTATGTCGATGGCACCGGGCTTTATGTGAACGGTGATGCGCAGCCGCAAGGCACCGCGGCCTCTTTCACCTATGGCGGCAGCGGTCTGGCCTGGGGGGGGCGGATTGGGGCAACCAACCGTTATTCCAACGGCGCGCACACAGGCGCCTTTGCCTGGGATACAGCGCCATCCGGGACCGATCTGGCAGCAGTCCATGCC
>NZ_LYUZ01000076.1 GCF_001679925.1 Leisingera sp. JC1
GTGGTGAATGTGCGGCACCGCCGCCGCGGATACGGTGGTTTGCGGATATTTTCGCTGCTATAGCAGCGAAAATTTTGTTGTCCCCTCCCGCTAGCGGCGCCCGGCCCGGTTTCAGTTATGCGACTTGCAATTGCCATTTCTCTTGGAGCTTCGGTCGCTTGTGCCGGCGGGCTTCATGCTCAGAATCTGTCGACGTTCGGCACCCCCGGGCTTGTGGACATGCCGACTGCCGAGGTTCTGCCGGATGGCGTGCTGGCGCTCACCTCAGCCGGTTTCAACAACACCAGCCGCAACACCCTGACATTTCAGATGCTGCCCTGGGTCTATGGTAGCTTCCGGTATTCCTACCTGCAGGATTTCGAAGTCGCCCCTGGCCTCAGCCGGTATGACCGCAGCTTCGATATCCATTTCCAGTTGCGCAACGAGTCCGCCCGCGCCCCGGCGCTTGCTCTCGGGCTGCGGGACTTTGGCGGCACCGGTGTGTATGCCGGCGAGTATCTTGTCGCCACCAAGACCTTTGCCGACCGGGTCAAGGTCACTGGCGGCATCGGCTGGGG
>NZ_LYUZ01000077.1 GCF_001679925.1 Leisingera sp. JC1
GGGCTGGGCTCCAGCCGGTTGAAATGGCACAGGCCCGAGCGCACCGCCAGCAGCCGCTTTTCCTCCTCGGCGCGGATCTCGGCGCGGCGTTCAAAGAAGCCTTCATCCATGCGGCTGTCAAACCCCTGCCAGTGCAGCCCCGCCGCCCCTAGGGCGATCAGCGCCGCCATGCCCGCGCCGCTGCAGGCAAAGACCTGGCCCCGCCCCGGCAGCCATGAGGCCGCGCCGCGCCGGAAGGGCTGTTCGATGAAGCGCCAGCTGATCCATGCCAGCGCGAGCGACAGCAGCGCCAGCCCCGCCATCAGCAGGGCGGGCGGCTCGCCCACGGTGCGGATGCGGGCAAAGGCAAACAGCGGCTGATGCCACAGGTAAGCGCTGTAGCTGATCAGCCCGATGCCCACGAAAACAGGCCGCGACAACAGCCAGGCCGCCCAGGTGCCCTGGCGCGCAAACAGCAGGATCAGCGCCGTGCCCGCCACCGGCACCAGCGTATAGAGCCCTGGAAAGGGAATGCTCTCGTCGAACAGCAGCAGGGCGGCCGCCACCAGCGCCAGCC
>NZ_LYUZ01000078.1 GCF_001679925.1 Leisingera sp. JC1
TACCGGTTACCAATGCCATTGAAGCGCTGAACTCGAAAATCCGCCGCGCGGTCCGAACCCGCGGCCATTTCCCCAGCGATGAGGCGGCGGCCAAGTTGATCTATCTGGCGCTGAATGCTACCTCAGCGGAGTGGAAGCGGTCAGTGCGCGAATGGCATGCGGTGAAAAGCCAGCTCGCCATCATGTTCGAGGAACGCTTCCCATTGGCGTAAGAAATGGCGCCGGGGCACAAAATTCCGCACAGTCTCCACGTTAACGGGCTATGGCGCCCTGACAACACCACGGGGTGTTCCGGTTGCGGCTGCATTGATCATCATCACGCCGATTGCTCTTGCATCCTTGTTTGCGACAACTTGCTTGCCGCACGAAGTTTATGCAGTGCGGTGAGTTTCTCCTTTTGCCAGAATGGCCCAAGCGATCCTGGCGGTCTTGTTGGCCAATGCAACGCTGACCAACCGTGGTGGTTTGCTCTCCAGCAGGTGACGCACCCATTCTCCAGTTCGTGTTTGTGCTTGGATCGCTCGTCTGAGAACAGCCGTTGCGCCAATGACAAGAAGCTTGCGCAAATAAGCGTCCCCCATCTTCGTTATGCGTCCCAATCTTTCCTTGCCGCCCGATGAGTTTTGTCGTGGCACCAGACCAAGCCAGGCCGCGAACTGGCGGGCGGATCGGAAGAGGGCCGGATCACCAACAGTCGCTGCCAAGGCCGTTGCGGTGAGCACTCCGACCCCCGGTATTGTAGCCAACCTCTGGCTGGCCTCGCTCTGCCGGTGCCAGGTCCGTATCTCTCGATCGAGCCGAGAAATCTCATCTTCCAGGCCATCCATCTGACGGATCAGGCTTTGCAGGGCAGATTGGGCGACCTCGGGGACGCTGCAACTGTCATCCTGCAGATGGATGAGGAGTTCGCGTATCTTGTGCGGCCCGCGCGCGGCGACGATGCCAAACTCTGCCAGATAGGCACGAAGCGCATTGATCAGCATCGTGCGTTGTCGCACCAGAAGATCCCGCGCACGATGCAGCATCAGAACCGCCTGTTGATCGGTACTCTTGATCGCGACGAAATGCATATTCGGTCGATTGACGGCTTCACATATCGCCTCGGCATCCGCCATGTCGTTTTTCTGACGCTTCACTTATCATCAGGTGGCCATAATGCGGAGGACCGTGGGACAGGCGCATGAATTCCCCGCATTTCTGCCGCTAATCGACGGCTTTGCTCCGCATTATTTTCGGCCGAACCTCTGCGGTTGTTTGACCAGCGGAGGAGCCAGCGATGACAAAAGCCGATCGCCAAGTAATCACCGAACTCGAAACCGAACTGACCAGCCAAGAATACAGCCCGGTGGTGGTCAGGAATTACTGCGCCTATGCGCGTGGCTTCCTTGACCATCTTGCGCAGCGGAATATCCCGGTCGCGGATGTAACCGAAGCCCAAGTGGAGCAATACCTGCGCGAAGCGGTCACTCTGTTCCAGCGCCGTCACGGCCGCCGTCCCGGTCCGCGCTGGCACCAGATTCCGTGCGCGGGCATTCACGCGCTGCTGCGGCTTGTGCAGGGCCGCTGGCCACCGGCTACAAATGCGGCCTGTGCGGCCGACGCGTTGCGATTTACGATCTGCAACGAGTACGAGGCCTGGCTTCTCGATGAGCGTGGCCTTGCCCGGCCCAGCATCGATGCGCTTCTGTGGGAGGCCCGACACTTCCTGGCCTGGCAATTCGAACGATGCGGTGCCGAAGGCCTGATGGATCTGAGTGTCGGCGACATCGACCGCTATATGGATCTGCGTGCATTGAAGCTGACGCGCAGCTCGCTGAAATCTGTTGCGGAGCGGCTTCGTTCGCTGCTGCGTTATCTCTATAGGGCGGGCCACATTGCGACCGACCTGTCGCCGCACATCATCGCGCCGTTGCTCTACGCCTATGAAGGTGTGCCCTCGATCCTGGAACGGGGCCAAATCGCCGCGGTACTGGAAAGCGCGAGGGCGGACAAGACACCGGCGGGGCTGCGGGACTACGCGATCTTGCAACTCCTTGCAACCTATGGGCTGCGGTCTGGAGAAATCCGCAATCTGCGGATCGAGGACATCGACTGGCGGAGCGAAACCATCCGTGTCCGTCACAGCAAAACGGGAGCCTGCTCGTTTCTGCCCCTGATGGCGCCTGCGGGCGAGGCCGTTCTCGCTTATCTGCGTTCCGGACGGCCAGCGGCCGATGCCAGGGAAATCTTCCTCCGCACGCGCGCGCCCTATCGCAAGCTTGAGAAGCTATACAGTCTGGTTCGACGGCGGCTCTGCGATGCCGGCATCAAGCCGCCAGGCAAATGCGGGCCGCACATCTTCCGCCATGCGCGTGCGGTCGAGATGCTGCGCACGTCAGTTCCGCAAAAAGTCATCGGCGACCTTTTGGGGCATCGCTCAACCGCGTCGACGGCCCCCTACCTCAAGCTTGCCACCGAGGATCTCAGGGCCATTGCGCTTGATGTGCCGGGCGCGGAGGGGCTGGCATGACCGCTCGCTGGCCCGATCCCGATCGCACGATCATTGACCGCTATCTCGCAGGCCTTGGTCTGCGCAGCATGAAAAGCCGAACCTGCTACCGGCAGGTCTTGCACAGCTTCCAGAACGTCGCCGAGCATCACAGCGAACTTGGTCAGGACGTGCTGGTCGCGTGGCTGCCGGTATCGGCTGAATGCTGGGCAGCGACTACGCTGCTGCACCGCACCCGCATCGTTGACCGGTTCCTCGATCACCTTCTGAATACCGAGGCGATCGACCGCAATCCCGTCACCACCCTGCGCGAAGCATGCAATATCAAGCAGTGCATGCCGGTCTGGCGCGCTCTGGCGTCGCGCAATCCGGAAAAGGCCCTTGCCGAATTGCGCCGGCCCCGGCCGTTCGGCAGCGTGCTGGGAGAGGTTTTGGCTGAGCACGTCGCGCTGATGCGGAACCGGGGATACAAATACACTTCGCAGTCTGCCCGGTTGTTGAGATTTGACCAGTTCCTGCAGCTGAACCCGGCGCTCCAGGAACAGCCAATCGGGGTGATGCTCGATCACTGGGCGGCGGCGAAATCCACGCGCAATCACGCTGCCGAATGTGAAAATCTCAGGCGTGTCCTCACGAAAATCTTCCGTCACCGGGATCCATCGATCCCATCGCGCCGACCGGACCCGCGACCGCAGAAGGACGTGGTCAAGCAATGGCGCAAGCCCCACATCTACTCGCCTGCCGATATACGGCGGATGCTCGACGTCGCTCGTTCTTACCCCTCACCACGGTCACCACTTCGCCCGCTGACGATCTACACCATGCTGGTGCTGGCCTATTGTGCAGGCTTGCGGCGGGGCGAGCTTGCCCGTCTCGATCTTGGCGACATCGATCTCCAGAGCGGTACGATCACGGTTCGCCAAACGAAGTTCTTCAAAACCAGAATCCTGCCGCTGCCCGCCAGCGTGATGGCCGAGCTTCGAGCCTATATCAAAGCCCGGCGCCGTGCCGGCGCATCGCAGGATCCATGTGCCGGTCTGTTCTGGCACGAGCAGGGCCGCACCCGCCGCTACACGCCGGAAATGATCACCTGGCTGCTCACTAACGTCATACGGCGCGCCGGGTTGAAGCCACTGCGAGGGCGAACCGGGCCGCGCGTTCACGATCTGCGCCACTCGATGGTCGTGAACCGCATCTTGGAATGGTACAAAGCGGGCATCAATCCGCAGGACCGGCTGCCGTTCCTCGCGACTTACCTCGGGCATCGGGATATCAATTCCACCCTGGTCTACATCACCGTCACGCAGGATCTTCTGCATCACGCCAGCGAACGGTTCAGAGCCGTGGGCGCACCCTGCCTCGACCTTGGGCGGGAGGTGAGGTCATGAACAAGGCGAACCCGTTCCCGAACCTGATGCGCGCGTTCTTCTATGAGTGGCTTGTTGAGCAGCGTAACGCCTCCGTCCATACGGTCCGATCCTACCGCGACACTTGGCGGCTGTTTCTGCGGTTCGCCGCACAGCGCGCAAAAAAGACGGTTGCGATGATCACGCTGGCCGATCTGACTGCCCGCGACGTTGCTGCGTTCCTGAGGCACACTGAACATGAGCGCGGCGGCACAATCGGCACGCGCAACTGCCGGCTTGCCGCGATCCGCAGCTTCTTCAACTTCGTGGCGACCAGAGATCCAGCATCGGTCGCTCAATGCGCGGAAATCCTCAACATCCCGGTCAAGCGAGCACCGGTATCGGAACCCTGTTATCTGGAACCGGCGGAAGTGGCAGCGATCCTTGCCCAGCCAGACCGCTCGACCCTCGAAGGCATGCGCGATCACACGCTGCTCTCGTTCCTTTACAACAGCGGCGCACGAATACAGGAAGCGCTCGACCTGTGCCCCGATATGATCCGGTTTGATAGCCCAAGTTGCGTGCGGCTGACAGGCAAGGGCCGCAAGGAACGCATCTGTCCGCTCTGGCCAGAAACCGTGCTGCTGTTGAAAAAGCTGTTGGAACGAAAACCGCGAGCACCGGACCAGCGGCTGTTCGTGAACCGCTATGGCGAGCCGCTCAGTGCCTCGGGCGTCCGGTTCAAGCTTGCGGGCTATGTGAAAGCGGCGGCCGGAACCGAGCCATCGCTGCACGCCAAACATGTGACGCCGCACAGCTTCCGCCACGCCACCGCCGTGCATCTTGTCTCGGCCGGTGTCGACGTCACGGTCATCCGCAGCTGGCTTGGCCACGTGAGCCTCGACACCACAAACCATTACGCGAAGGCGAACCTGGAAACGAAGCGAAAGGCACTGGAGCAAGTCAGTCTTCCGGCAACGGCAGTTCATCCGCCGTCATGGAAACGGGATGCGAGCCTGCTCGCCTGGCTCGATACGCTCTGAAATAATGCGGAGGAATGTGGGGCGAAAACGCCAGCAAACAGCAAGTCTGCGCAGGTTCCTCCGCATTATGGCCAACTGATGATAAGTGAAGTAATGGAGAGGTGATCATTACTTGACATAAGGTTTGACGTAAGCTGGCGGGACCAGACGCACATCGTGGCCCAGAGCTGAAATCTCACGTCCCCAGTGATGCCCGGTCGCGCAGGCCTCCATGCCAATCAGGCAGGGACTGAGTTCAGTGAGAACATCAATCAAGGCGCGACGCCGGACTTTCTTTCTGAGAAGGACGTTCCCATCTGCATCGACTCCGTGAAGTTGAAAGACAGACTTGGCAATATCGATCCCCAATGTTGTAATCTGCATGTGGATGGCTCCCTTTTCTGTTGGGTTCAACAACTCCAACATGGCACATTGCGATGCCGCTGCGTGGGGCTGTCCACACCATCACGTTCATTGCTGAGATCGGCAATGCCCGCCGTTTTGAAACACCGGTGAAACTCGTGGCATATCTCGGACTCGTGCCAAGCGAATACTCTACTGGCAAGACGAGCCGGAGCGGCGGGATCACCCGGGCAGGCAATGCTCGCGTCCGTCACAAGCTGATCGAAGGGGCTTGGACCTATCGCTATCCGGCCCGGCCAGGAGCAAGAAAACTCTATATCCTGCGTGACACAATCTCCCGACGTTCAGGACATCGCCTGGAAGGCGCAATCCCGGCTGACGGCCAGCTACCGGGCGCTTCGCCGGAACGGAAAGAAGACAACCGTCATAACGACGGCCATCGTTCGCGATATGAAGGCTTTCATGCGGGACATCGCGCGACGCACCATGCCAGCGTACTAAGAAAAATCCACATGCGCCCAGTGGCAGGCGCGAGGTCCTCGGAAGGGGAATATTCTCCTTCGCGGACTTCGGTGAGCCTTTAGGCGCTTCTAATTGCGCCCAGAGGCTCATTCCTGTTTGGCTCATAGGTTGATCCTTTCGTCTACCCGGAGCCAGTCGCCATAGAGCCCAAGGAGGGTGGTGCGCATCCGAGGTGAGATTTCTGCCCGCCGATTTTCAAGGATCGCCTCAAACGAAGTCTGCAGTGCATGTCGTCCAGCGCGCACGGTGATGCTTTGCTCAATCAAGAAGCCAATCTGCGGGATAGCTGCGTTGAGCTGCGAGCGGCCTAATTCGGACACAGACATACGGCGTTCAGAGAGGCCAGTTCCAAGATCAATCGCGCTAAGTAATTACCGCCAATCCAGATGAAAAATCGGTACGCAAGGGCTTCACAAGGCCACGCAGTCCGCAGCTAGCAGCTGCGGACTCTGATTGGTCAGGCCGGAACGATGACGCCCGGCAGATCGTTCAAAAGCATGGTGTCATTCGGTTGGAAATGGATGACAGACCGGATCGACTTGCCCGCATGCAGCAAGTCGAAGGCTGTGTTGATCTGCTCATGTGTCATGTTGTGGGTGATGTACGGGTCGACATCGAAGTCCCCTCGCAGCCATTCGTCTACCATGCCTGGCAACTCGCTGCGGCCCAGCACACCGCCAAAGGCGGAGCCGCGCCAGACGCGCCCTGTAACCAACTGGAAGGGGCGTGTGGCGATTTCCTCACCTGCGCCGGCCACGCCGATCACGGTGCATTCGCCCCAGCCCTTATGGCAGCATTCCAGCGCCGCACGCATCACATTGACGTTGCCGATGCACTCAAAGGAATAATCGACGCCGCCGTTGGTCATCTCGACGATGACGTCCTGGATCGGCTGCGAGAACTCTGTTGGGTTGATGCACTCGGTTGCGCCAAGGTTTTGAGCCAGCGGGAATTTGTTCGGGTTGGTGTCGATGCCGATGATGCGGCTTGCGCCAACCATTTTTGCCCCCTGGATCGCGGCCATGCCAACCGCGCCAAGGCCAAAGATCGCCACGGTCGAACCCGGTTCGACCTTTGCCGTATTACGCACGGCGCCGATGCCGGTGGGGACAGCACAGCCCATGACGCTTGCCTTGGCCAGCGGCGCTTCCTTCGAGATCTTGGCAACCGCGATTTCCGGCAGGACGGTGTATTCGCTGAAGGTCGATGTGCCCATGTAATGATGGATCAWCTTGCCCTTGTAGGAAAACCGCGAGGTTCCGTCGGGCATCAGCCCCTGGCCCTGGGTCTTGCGAATGGTCTGGCAGAGGTTGGTCTTGCCTGACTTGATGAAGGGGCAGTTGGGGTCTTCGGGTGTGTAAAGCGGGATCACATGGTCACCCGGCACAACTGAGGTCACGCCGCGGCCGACCTCTTCGACGATGCCGACGCCTTCGTGGCCCAGAACTGCCGGGAACAGCCCCTCAGGATCCCGGCCCGCCAGGGTGAACATGTCGGTGTGGCATAGGCTGGTGGTCACGATGCGGACAAGGACCTCACCCTCCTTGGGGCCTTCCAGATCAATTTCCTCGATTTCCAGCGGGCGGTTTGGTTCCCAGGCGATGGCTGCTCGGGTCTTCATGGCAGTGCTCCTTCTTCTATTCAATTGATCAGAATGTTATATCGTAACCACATCACGCCGAAGGCTGCTGACCGGTCACATCCGGCCATTCAGCACGTCAAACCAGCCCAAAAGGACAGACGCATGACCCAGACTTCAAACCCTTTGCCAGAGAACAGCCGTTCTGTGGTGCTCGTGGTTTATCCGGGTTTTAAAGCGCTTGAGGCGATCGGCGTGCTTGCCGTGCTGAGTTACGCGGGCCAGCATCTGCAGGCTGCCAGATTGAACGGCGGTTATGACGTGACAATCATAGCGCCCGAACCCGGCCCGGTACGCTCTGACACCCTGATGTCGCTGGAGGCCAGCGCAGCCTTGCCCGAGGAAGAGTTGCTGGGCACGGTATTTATCGTTGGAGCGCAGGATATCGAAACTGTGCTAACGCGCGAGGCTGCGCTGGTGGACTGGTGCAGGCGGCGGGCCTTTGAGGCCGAGCGCTTTGCAGCCCTCTGCACAGGGAGCTTCATCCTTGCCGCCGCAGGGCTTCTGGATGGGCGAAAAACCGCCACGCACTGGAACTATGCGGCTCGTCTGCAAGCACTGTTTCCGGAGGCCGATGTCGATGCCAATGCAATCTTTGTACAGGACGGAATGCTGTGGACGTCGGCAGGAGTCACAGCGGCAATTGACCTTGCTCTGGCCTTTGTGGAACAGGATTTCGGGCGCGATATTGCGCTGCGGGTGGCGCGCGACATGGTTATGTATCTCAAGCGTCCGGGCGGGCAATCCCAGTTCAGCACGATGCTGACCGGCCAAATGAGCGGCTCTTCGGGCATGCGCGATATCCAGAGCTGGTTGAGTATGCGCTTTGATCAGCCGATGACGCTGGACGACATGGCTGCGCAGGCCAAGATGAGTGTCCGCAACTTCACGCGCGCCTTTGCCACCGAGTTCGGGGCAACGCCGATGGCCTATCTCGAAGGGCTGCGCTGCGAGCGGGCCAAGACGCTTCTGCTGGATACAGATCTGCCAATGAAGACTGTGGCCTTCCGGTCGGGGTTCCGCTCGGACGAGCAGATGCGCAAGGTGTTCCGCCGGCGCTTTTCCCTCTCGCCGCGCGATTTCCGGGCAAGGTTCAGGACGGCAGGCACATGAATGGACTAAATCCCGCCGCCCTGGTTACCCACTGTCAGTGGATAGGTGCGCCGGGCTTGTGATCGATAGCCGGATCAATCACCGCAAGAAGGCGGGTTTCGCCCGTGCCCTCTATCGGGGGCGACCGGTGCAGCAGCCCCGTTTTCTCTGTGCCGGGCCAGCGGCGGCCTCGCAACAGCACGGCACTGCAAAGGGAAACGGAGAGCGGCGAGGCCTCTGCACCTGGTTGGGCAAGCTGGGTTCCCGATCCCCGGTAGGTGCAGAGCATCCGCGCAGTCATGTTGTCGACATGGAACCTGCGGCAGGCGTTTGTGGACACAACATCCAGGCGCAGATGCAGCAAGGGCGTTTCCATGATTTCACCCATAAGAAACCCAAGTGCAGCGATGTCGCTTGCCAGCATGTCGCGCTCGGCCCCGGCAGGCGTTCCGGCCAGGCTGCAGGCCGCATGGATACAGCCTTCCACAGCATCAACACCAACAAGCGTACGCAGCTTCGGCAATTGTTCTGGCGGCATTTTTGAGATCCAACCGGCAAATTCGGACGCTGGATTGCGCTGCCAGATCGCGGCCGCGACACCCGGCTGATTGATCCCGGACAAGATCGACGCGTCGCGCGCCTGCAGGACGGAGCGTGCTTCGGCACGGATGGGAAGTTCGATAACACTCATGATGCAGAGCCCTTTCGGTACGGAAAATTGACCCGCAGCGCCGTGGTTGCTGCCTCCGCCAAGAGGCGGAGCGGCGCTAGCGGGATCATGTATTTCTAGCCGTCGCAGATCAGGCGACCTGACGCGTTCCCCACTGCGGGAAGGGATCTGGCAGCGCAGCCCAAGCTCCCGGTGTAAACTCGGCAGTATCAAGCAGAGCCGCGTTCAGCTTGGCGCAGATCGCCTCACGATCCAGCCCGACACCGATGAAGACAATCTCTTGCCGCCGGTCACCCCAGGGCTCCGCCCAGCGGCGCGCAATTTCGGCCTGTGCTTCAGGGTGGGTCGGCAGGCGGTCCTCGGGAATCGAGGCCCACCAGAGCCCAAGCGGCGCCACTGAAGACATGGCTCCAGCAAGACTGAATTCGGCGGCCCAATCAGGACGTGTTGCAATCCAGAAGTGGCCCTTGGCCCGGATCACGCCCGGCAGATCGCTATTCAGCACTGCGTGGATCTTTGCCGGATCAAATGGCGCGCGAGCATGGTAGACAAAGGAGGTAATGCCGTATTCCTCGTCCTCCGGCGTGTGATTGGCAAAGCCGTACAGTTCTTTCGCCCACATCGGATGCTCATGAGCCTTGTCGAAGTCAAACAGCCCGGTGTCGAGGATCTCGCCGGAGGGGACGTCGGAATGGTTCGCCTCGATGATCTTCGCATCGCCGTTCAGGCTGTGGATGATTTGGCGGGCAGCCTCGGTGCGCTGAGGTCCGGCATCGGCGGTTTTGTTCAGGATCACCACATTGGCAAATTCAATCTGCTCGGTCAGCAGGCTGACAAGGCTGCGGTTGTCGCCTTCTCCAAGGCTTTCGCCTCGATCGGCTAGGAAATCGTGGCTGGAAAAGTCCTTGAGCAGGTTCACCGCATCCACGACCGTCACCATGGTGTCCAGGCGCGCCGCATCCGACAGACCCTCCCCGCTCTCATCCCGGAAGTCGAACGTCGCGGCAACCGGCAGCGGCTCGGAGATCCCGGTGGATTCGATCAGCAGGTAATCGAAACGCCCCTCCTCCGCGAGGCGCCGGACCTCCTGAAGAAGATCGTCGCGCAGGGTGCAGCAGATGCAGCCGTTGGGCATCTCAACCAGCTTCTCTTCGGAGCGCGAGAGCTCGGCACCCTCACGGACGAGGTCCGCATCGATGTTCACCTCGGACATGTCGTTGACGATCACCGCGACGCGGCGCCCTTCGCGGTTGTTCAGCACACGGTTCAGCAGGGTCGTTTTGCCCGCGCCAAGGAAGCCCGAGAGGACGGTGACGGGAAGGCGGGTGTCTTTATTGGTCATGAGTACCTCGTGAATGTTTTTGTTTCCGGTCTTCGTCAGGCGCCGTCAGATGACCCCTGCTGTTAAGGTCGGCAGTACCGCAATCGCTGCACTGCCCGTGAATTTCGACCACGTGATGCGTGGGTTCGATCCCTGACTGCTGCGCCATACGTGTGAGTGAAACCAGCACCTCGGGCGCCACAGTCTCTCGTAAGGCGCCGCATTCGTCGCAAATGGACAGGATCACCGGGCCATCGGTATCTTCCGTTTGGCGCAGAGCATAAGCGTTGAGCGATTCGATCCGCAGCACTTGAACGTTGGCGCAGAGTGTCTTGAGAGCACGGTAGACCGTCATTGGTGCAAGCCGGGGAGCGGCCTTACGGAGCACGGCGAGAATGTCATAGGCCGACATCGCCTGATCCGCTCCGTGCAGCAGATACAGGATATCGGACTGCATCGCTTCGCCCTTAGTGCTCTTTCGCATGGCTTGCCGCTCTCCGCTCAGGTTGCAACTGGCGGCTGCGCGTCCTGCATTAGAATTGCGACGGCCTCGGCTAGGGGAAGCGTTTGCGTCCCGGTCCCGCCATGGCGGCGTATGGTAACCGTCCGCTCCTCCGCCTCGCGCATGCCGAGCGCGATCTGAACAGGGATTTTCTTCAGCGCGTGCTCCCGCACCTTGTAGCTGATTTTCTCATTGCGCAGGTCCGTCTCCACCCGCAGCCCGGCCGTGCGTAGAGTTTGGGCGACTTCTGCAGCCCACTCATCTGCAGCCCCAGTGATCGTCGCGGCGACTACTTGCACCGGCGCCAGCCACAGCGGCAGATGGCCCGCGTGATGTTCGATCAAGATGCCGGTGAAACGTTCCAGGGACCCAAACAGAGCCCGGTGCAGCATGACCGGCGGGAGCTTTTCGCCGGAGGCCGCGACATAAGAAGAGCCGAACCGCTCAGGCAGGTTGAAATCTACCTGCAGAGTGCCGCATTGCCAGTCCCGCCCGATGGCGTCCCGCAGGACATATTCAAGCTTGGGCCCATAAAACGCGCCTTCGCCCTCGAACAGCGTGTACGCGTGCCCGGACTCGTCCAGCGCTCTGCGCAGGGCATCTTCAGCCCGGTCCCAGCTTTGTTCGCTGCCAATCCGGTTTTCCGGCCGGGTGGACAGCTTGATGCGGACATCCTCAAAACCGAAAACGCGGTAGATGGAAAGAACCAGGTCGTTGACCTTCAGGCACTCCTCAGTGAGCTGCTCAGGCGTGCAGTAGATATGCGCATCATCCTGAGTAAAGCTGCGCACACGCAGAAGTCCGTGCAGCGCGCCGGACGGTTCATAACGATGCACCTTGCCGAATTCGGCGAGCTTCAGCGGCAGGTCGCGGTAGCTTTTGGTGCCTTGCCCGTAGATCAGCATATGGCCGGGGCAGTTCATCGGCTTCAGCGCGTAGTCGCGGTCATCCTCGGTTTGCGCAAGGAACATGTTGGCGCGGTAGTTCTGCCAATGGCCTGAGGTCTCCCACAGCGCGCGGTCCATGATGTCGGGCGAGTTCACCTCGACATAACCCGCCGCCTCCTGACGGTCGCGCATGTAGCCGATCAGGGTCTGAAACAGGCGCCAGCCGTTCGGGTGCCAGAAGATGGAACCCGGCGCCATTTCTTCGAAGTGGAACAGGTCCATCTCGCGCCCCAGGCGCCGGTGGTCGCGCTTTTCCGCCTCGGCCATCATTGTCAGATGCGCATCCAGATCAGCCCTAGAGGCGAAGGCCACGCCATAGATCCGGCTGAGCATAGGATTGTTGGCATCACCGCGCCAATAGGCCCCGGCAACGCGGGTCAGTTTGAAGGCAGCCCCGGCGTCGCCTGTGTGGCGCATATGCGGGCCGCGGCAGAGATCCAGCCAATCACCCTGCCGGTAGATGGTCACCGGCTCGCCCTCGGGGATCGCATCCAGCAGCGCCAGTTTGTAGCTCTCGCCTGCGGCTTCGAAATGCGCGCGCGCCTGGTCGCGGGTCCAGGTTTCGCACACGAAGGGTGTGCGGCTTGCGATGATCTCGCGCATTTTGGCTTCGATCACCGGAAGGTCCTCGGGCGTGAAGGGCGTCTCACGCTCGAAGTCGTAGTAGAAGCCATGTTCGATTGCTGGACCGATAGCGGTCCGGGTTCCAGGCCAGAGCGTTTGCACGGCTTCTGCCAGCACATGGGCCAGGTCATGGCGGATCAGCTCCAGCGCGCGGGGGTCATCGCGGGAGACAAGCTCCACCGCGGCCCCATCAGGGAGCGGAGCGGACAGGTCAGCCAAATGCCCGTCGACCGCTGCTGCCACAGTGCGTTTTGCCAGACTAGGGCTGATCGCCGCGGCCAAGTCAGCGGCAGTCGCGCCAGCAGAGAGCGCGCGGGCTGCCCCGTCGGGCAAGTGAACATGGATCATAGTGGTCGTTTCCTGGATGTTTCAGGCGGCACCGGGTCGTACCCCGGCACGTCCCATGGGGTGTTGAGCTTCAACGGCGCGAAAATTTGTGTGGAGCAAACGCAAGGTCACAAGGCCTCCGCGCTCAAGGTGTGAACGGTTACGCCCTGCGTTTCGTCCCTTTCCTTCGGACGCATGCGCAGCATAGCCAGGCTTTGCTCAAGGTCCTCCAGGGGGAAATCCCGGGCGATCACGACAACACGGCTGGTATGGTCGCCTGCGGGCCAGTCCTTCAGGGGCACGGGAGGTTCGAAAACGTGCTGGACACCGTGAAAGACAAAGGGCGTCGGCACATCCTCGATATGGACAATGCCTTTCAGCCGCAGGATGTCTGCGCCACGCAAAGCGATGAGCGTATCCAGCCAGAAATCAAACACCCGGGTCGGTATCGGCGTGTCGATTGTCACCGATGCGGTGACGATCCTGCTGTCTGTGGCATGGTGCGATTGTGCGCCGAACTCCGGCAGCGGGTCTGCCTTCGGCAGGTCAATTCCGGAAAGCCCCGCCAGAGGGTCCACCTGCGCAGCGGCAGGAGACGCTGCAAGCCAGTCAAGAGCATGATTGCGCGAAACTTCCTTGCGCATGGCGCTCAGCCCGAACAGCGCCCCTGAGGGTACTTTGCCCCGATCGGCTTCGATACGTTCTGCGCCTGGGTTCAGCCGGTCAAGCCGCCGCTCCAGCGCCCGCCTGGCAGCACGGTTCGCGAGGTCCCGCTTGGTCAGAACAATCCTGTCTGCCATAGCAACTTGCGCTTGCGCCTCGGCATGGCGGTCCAGCGTGTCAGCCGCTAGCACTGAATCAACCGCCGTGACAATGCCGTCCAAAGCAAAATTTGCGGCGAGATCCTTGTCTACCAGCAAGGTGTGATGCACCGGCCTGGGGTCTGCCAGTCCTGTTGTTTCAATCACTACCCGGTCAAACGATAGCTCCCCTTTTGTGCGGCGTTTCAGCAAGGACATCAGCGTCCTCGACAAATCGCCGCGGATCGTGCAGCAGATGCATCCGGCCGCCATCAGAACCACATCCTCGGCGGTTTCTTCGATCAGGTCATGATCCAGACCGGCATCCCCGAATTCGTTGACAACAACCGCAATGCGGCCCGCGGCGGGGTCGTGCAGCAAGCCGTTCAAGAGTGTGGTTTTTCCCGCGCCCAGGAAGCCAGTGAGCAAGGTGACAGGTATCTGGGTTTGCATGTCGTGCCGCTCTTTCGGGTTGCGAAGCATGATTGATCGTGATTGTTATGATATAACATATCAAACTACAAGGTATCCAAGTGAACAAAATTCGTTTCGCCGCCCGCCAATCGGTTGAGGAAGTCGAAGAGGGCAATGTACTTGCGCCCAAGTTCGGCCCCGACGGACTCATGCCCTGTATCGCCACAGATGCCGACAGCGGCGAAGTTCTGATGCTGGGCTGGATGACTGCCGAGGCCCTGCAGCTGACGCTTGAAACCGGCGAGGCGCATTATTTCAGCCGTGCCCGGCAGACGCTCTGGCACAAGGGCGCAACATCCGGCCTGATCCAGCAAGTTATCGAAGCGCGCATTGATGACGACCAGGACGCCGTCTGGCTGCGTGTGGCGGTCGCAGGCTCAGGTGCCTCCTGCCATGTGGGCTACCGCTCTTGCTTTTACCGTTCAGTTCCAACCGGAAGCGAAGCAGGCGCCCCGCTTGTCTTCATGGAAGATCAGAAGAGTTTTGATCCGGTGGCCGCTTACGGCGATGCGCCGAACCCGACGCAGCTGTGAGCTTTGCCGCTCAAATCAAAGGGAAGGCTGCCACGCTATGGCATATCCAGCGCGTAAAGCGCATGGTGCGTGAAATGGCCGGTGCCGGGCAGCTTGCCCTGATTACCGTTGTCGAAATCGACTGCGACGATCCTGACTGCCCGGGACCAGCCACTCAAATCACCATCCTGGGCCCGGATTTGGTCCGGCGGGGTTTCACCATTCATCTGCCCGTTCATGCGATCCGACCTGCTGACCTGTCGGCAAGGCCGTGCAGACGAGGAACCGGAATTTTTGAGCGGAATACAAGCGGCATCGAAAACCAGCTTCGCGACAGCCCTTAGATGTAGTGGCTTAAGATTATCTGGGTTTGAGCGCGAGATTATCCACGATTTCGGCTCAGATTATTTGAGACTGTAAGTCGATTTGGGATCATATTAGTTGCGACCGGGCTCAGAATAATTGAGACAGGCTCACATCGCTGAGACTGGGATCGTTGGGATGAGACGATGGACCACATGAGCGGTCGTCCGTAGCGTGGAGCATGAACTGCAAGTTTGAGCGGCCCCAGCATCGGTGTGATGATATTGCGCAGAAATTTGGTGACTGATCGACGCCCCATGCTTGCACTGCAAGGCAGCATTGATGTGTATGCCGGTTTCAGAAAGTCTCAATCGTCTGGGCGGGTGGCCAGACTGTTAAACTGTCCTGCATGGAACAGGAGAGGCGTGGCGGCCGAGTCACGGATCAGATGACGGACATGGCCTAGAAAAAGGACATGATCCCCCGCCTCGACCTGTTGCATAAGATCCGCGGTGATCACCGCAGCGGCGCCTCGCAAGACAGGCAGACCTTGGCTGGACAGGAATAGATCCATCAGGCGTTCGTCTGAGCGCCCTGCAAAATGCAAGGCGTGAGCTTTCATGCCTTGTGACAGAATGTTCACCGCAAACCGACGCGAGACTTTCAGCCGAGGCAACATCTTCGCGCGACGGTCGAGTGAAACTGCGATCAAAGGGGGATCAAGAGAGACCGACATGAAAGCGCTCACCGTCATGCCATGATCGCCCTCAGAGGTGTGGGTTGTGATGACAGTCACGCCCGTGGCAAAGCTGCCGCAGCATTCGCGAAAGGCACGTGGATCGATAGCGGGAACAGTGGCCGTATAAGACACAGGGATCCTATCTGATCGTGGCAATAGCGTAGATCCTGTCGGCCGTGCCATATCAGCGGACAGGTAACAGAATTCATTAGGCCGGTTTGCGGGCATCCTATATCCCGCAACCCGGCAGCGGTTTATGCGGCGGTTTTCTGTGCTGCGAGCTCCTTGCGAACGATCTCGGCCCCGGCACTCAATGCGTCAAGCTTGCCACGCGCTACGGTGCGCGACAGCGGTGCCATGCCACAGTTGGTGCAGGGATAGAGCTTATCTGCATCCACGAATTGCAGTGCTTTGCGTAGAGTTGCGGCGACTTCTTCTGGCGTTTCGATGGCATTGCTTGCCACGTCAATGGCCCCGACCATCACATTTTTGCCGCGAATGAGTTCGATAAGATCGATTGGAACGTGGGAGTTGTGACATTCCAGAGAAATCAAATCGATGTTGGATTTCTGGAGCTTGGGGAAGGTCTCTTCATACTGGCGCCATTCGGAGCCCAGCGTTTTCTTCCAGTCGGTATTGGCCTTGATGCCATAGCCATAGCAAATATGAACAGCGGTTTTGCATTTAAGCCCCTCGATGGCCCGCTCCAGCGTGGCAATGCCCCAGTCATTCACCTCATCAAAGAAGACGTTGAAGGCAGGCTCATCAAACTGGATGATGTCGACCCCGGCAGCCTCCAGTTCACGCGCTTCTTGATTGAGGATAGTGGCGAATTCCCAGGCGAGTTTTTCGCGGCTCTTGTAGTGGGCGTCATACAGTGTGTCGATCATGGTCATCGGCCCAGGCAGCGCCCATTTGATCGGTGCATTGGTCTGCCCGCGGAGGAATTTCGCGTCCTCGACAAAGACTGGCTTTTCGCGGGACACCGTGCCCGCCACAGTTGGAACGCTGGCATCATAGCGGTCTCGGATCCGAACCGTCTCGCGTTTTTCGAAATCGACACCGCTCAGGTGTTCGATGAAGGTTGTGACAAAATGCTGACGGGTCTGTTCGCCATCGCTGACGATATCGATGCCCGCGCGCTGTTGCTCGGCCAGCGTCACCCGCATCGCATCCTGCTTGCCCTCGACCAGGGCATCATTCTCCAGTTTCCAGGGGGACCAGAGTTTTTCCGGTTCGGACAGCCAGGAGGGTTTCGGCAGGCTGCCGGCAGTGGAGGTGGGGAGAAGTTTCATCATGTGAGGGGACCTTATGCTGTGTGTAGTTTGCCTTGGTTCAACGTTTTTATTGAGCGGCGTATTACGCGCTCCATGCGTCGAGAAGGGTGCGATAGGGTTTGATGAAATGGTCCTTGGCAAATTTGCCCTGCTCGGCGGCCAGTTGGCTGCGTTCTTCGCGGTCATAGACAACCCGGGTCAGCGAATGATCCTGATGTGTCAAGCTTGGTTTGAAACATTGGCCTGCGGCAGAATTCGCGTTGTAGATCTCGGGTCGGTAGATCCGCTGAAAGGTCTCCATCGTGCTGATCGTCCCGATCAGTTCGAGGTTTGTGTAGTCGTTCAGCAGATCGCCGACGAAGTAAAAGGCCAACGGCGCGGCGCAGCCCCGCGGCATGAAATAGCGGACATCCATCCCCATTTTGTGAAAATACAATTCGGTCAATGAGGAGTCGTTCGGCGTGAATTCGGTACCGAGCACCGGGTGTTTGTTGACTGTGCGATGATAGGTCTTGTTGTCGGACACGCTGAGACAGATCACCGGCGGTTTGCGGAAATGCGCCTTGTAGGKTTCCGAGATGACGAAGCATTGAAAGATCTTGCCATGCAGGTCGCCAAAATTGCCGGGGATGCTGAACCCCGTGCCTTCCTTGTTGTGTTCCGGCAGGACAATGCTGAAATCATAATCGCGCAGATAGGAGGAGAAGTTGTTGCCGACGATCCCTTCGATGCGCTGGCCGCTGCTTTGATCAAGGATCGTGGGTTTCAGAACTTCGATCGCAGGAAAACTCTCGCCCCGGCCTTCGATATCTATCTCGACGGAAATGATGTCTAGTTCCACTGTGTATCGGTCGCGGGCGGGATTGTCCCATGAGGCCAGATCGTTGCAGCGATTGTCGATCATCCGCAGCGCGTTGCGCAGGTTCTCCAATCGGCTTTCTCCGCGCGCAAGATTGGCGAAATTGGTTGTGAGCCTGGTGTTGCGAGCGGGCGTGTAGTTCTCGTCGAAACGGATGCTTTTAATCGTGAAAGTAAAATTGTCAGTCATCATATTTTGCTGTCCTGGCAAACCAAAATGTATCGTCAAACCGTAGGCCACAGGGCGCTGAAAGGCTCAGGAGCTGTATGACGCAGCCTTGCCATGAGAAAAAATGACATCTTTTGAGGGTTCCATGACAGGATGTCATGTCTGTGCTGTCTGATCCGAATTCAGGGAGGTCCCCACCGCGGCCGCTATTGTGTGCGTCGGCAATGATTGCCTGCATACGTCAAGGGTTACTCAGGCTTGCACGGACTGGGCCAAACGGATGAAACCGTCCATGTAATTTGGTGCTGGACCAGCGCGGTAGCCGAGGTGGATGGACTTGGCTATGCCCTCACCGATCCGCACGCCCTTCACTCCTTTAACCCCGCACAGCAGCCAATCAGGCGTGGCACTGACGGCACGCCCCGAGGCCACCAGACGCAGCATCAGATCGGTCGTCTCGACCGTGCGATGACGGCGCGGCAGGGCCTGGGCCGGGACGAGGAAGCGAGTAAAGATATCCAGCCGCTCCCGGGTGACGGGATAAGTAATCAGGGTCTCGCCTGTCAGATCCACTGGCACGACCCGTTGTTTTTGTGCCAGCGGATGGGTCTCGGCCACCGCCAAAACCAGCTCATAATCAAAAACCGGCTTGTATTCGAGTCCCGGGCGTTCGATCGGGTCGGGAGTGACAAGGATGTCGATCTCATGACCCAGAAGCGCCGCCAGACCGCCGAATTGGAAGGCGGAGGTGACATCAAGCTCGACATCGGGCCAATCCGCCAGAAACGGGTCCACTACTCGCATCAGCCAATCCTGACAGGGGTGGCATTCCATCCCCACCCTGATCGCGCCCCGTCGCCCACGCGCATAATCTTCGAGCACCGCAGCACCGTGTTCCAGCTGCGGTAGGACCCGCAGAGCCACCCCCAGAAGATAGTCCCCCGCAGGCGTCAGGCGCAGTTTGCGGCCCTCGCGCTCCCAGAGTTTCACCTCGTAGCGTTCTTCAAATCGGCGGATCGCATGGCTGACCGCCGATTGACTGAGACATAGTTTGTCCGCCGCCAGTGTCAGGCTGCCGGTCCGCTCGATCTCGCGCAGGATGGCCAGAGGCTGGATGTCGATCATTGCGCGTGAAACCTGGCCATCAACCGCTGTGCTATGCAGGTGTGACCTGGAGCAGCCCATACAGAACGCGGGATCAGAAATCCCAATCTTCGTCCTCGGTTGCGACCGCCTTGCCGATCACATAGGAGGAACCGGAGCCGGAGAAGAAGTCGTGGTTTTCGCTGTCGGGGCTGAGGGCGGCGAGGATGGCCGGGTTCACCTCGGACACTTCGGGGGGGAACAGCGCTTCAAACCCGAGGTTTTGCAGCGCCTTGTTGGCATTGTAATGCAGGAAGACTTTCACGTCCTCGGTCAGGCCGATTTCGTCATACAGCTCTTCGGTGTACTGGTTTTCGATGCCGTAAAGCTCAAACATCAGGCCGAAGGCATAGTCTTTCAGCTCTGCCTGTTCGGCCTCGCTCAGCTTTTCATAGCCGCGCTGGAATTTGTAGCCGATGTAATAACCATGGACAGCCTCGTCGCGGATGATCAGGCGAATGAGGTCGGCGGTGTTGGTCAGCTTGGCGCGGCTGGACCAGTACATCGGCAGGTAAAAGCCCGAGTAGAACAGGAAGCTTTCCAGAAACACTGAGGCAATTTTGCGCTTCAGCGGGTCGTTACCCGGCACATAGGTGTCCAGGACCGCCTTGGCTTTGGCCTGCAAATGCGGATTTTCCTCCGACCAGCGGAAAGCCTCGTCGATTTCCCTGGTCGAGCAGAGCGTCGAGAAGATCGAGGAATAGCTGCGCGCATGCACCGCTTCCATGAAGGCGATATTGGTCAGCACCGCCTCTTCGTGCGGGGTGATGGCATCGGGCATCAGCGCCGGCGCGCCGACCGTGTTCTGGATGGTGTCCAGCAGGGTCAGCCCGGTGAAGACGCGGATGGTCAGCTGCTTTTCGTGACCGGTCAGGGTGGCCCAGCTTTGGATGTCATTGGACAACGGGACCTTCTCGGGCAGCCAGAAGTTCACCGTCAGGCGGTTCCAGACCTCCAGGTCCTTGTCGTCCTCCAGCCGGTTCCAGTTGATGGCGCGCGGGATGCGGGTTGCGGTCATGTCTTTCATCGTCTTTCTCCGCTCACAGCGTGCAGGATACGCAGCCCTGAACCTCGGTGCCCTCCAGGGCCTCCTGGCGTAGCCGCACGTAGTAGATGGTCTTGATGCCTTTTTTCCAGGCGTAGATCTGGGCGCGGTTGATGTCGCGGGTGGTGGCCTCTGCCGGGAAGAACAGGGTCAGCGACAGGCCCTGGTCCACATGTTCGGTGGCCGCCGCATAGGTGTCGATCAGCGCCTCGGGGCCGATTTCATAGGCATCGCGGTAGTATTCCAGGTTCTCGTTGTTCATGAAAGCGGCCGGGTAGTAGACGCGGCCGATCTTGCCTTCCTTGCGGATCTCGATCTTGGAGACGATCGGGTGGATCGAGGAGGTCGAGTTGTTAATGTAGGAGATCGAGCCGGTCGGCGGCACCGCCTGTAGGTTGCGGTTGAACAGCCCATGCTTCATCACGTCGGCCTTCAGCGCCGCCCAGTCGTCGCGGGTGGGCAGGGAGATGCCGTCACACAGCGCCTGCACGCGCTCGCTTTCCGGCAACCAGTCGCGGTCAGTGTATTTGTCAAAGAACGTGCCGGAGGCATAGCCTGACGCCTCAAAGCCTTTGAAGGTGGCCTTGCGCTCCTGCGCCAGATCGCAGGAGGTGCGGATCGCGTGGTAGGCCACGGCGGCGAAGTAGACCGAGGTGAATTCGACACCCTCAGGACTGCCATAGTGAATATGCTCACGGGCCAGGAAGCCGTGCAGGTTCATCTGGCCCTGGCCGATGGCGTGGCTTTCGTCATTGCCGCGGCGCACGGACGGCACCGAGTTGATGGCCGACATTTCCGACACCGCAGTCAGCGCCCGGATGGCAGCGCCGACGGTGCGGCCAAGATCCTTGCCGTCCATGGTCCTGGCGATGTTAAGCGAGCCGAGGTTGCAGGAGATGTCGGTGCCCAGATGGCTGTAGCTCAAATCGTCGTTGAACTCAGATGCCTCGTTCACCTGCAGGATCTCAGAGCAGAGGTTCGACATGTTGATGCGCCCGTCGATCGGGTTCATCCGGTTCACCGTGTCCTCGAACATCACGTAAGGGTAGCCGGATTCGAACTGGATCTCGGCAATGGTCTGGAAGAACTCGCGCGCGTTGACCTTGGACTTGCGGATGCGCTTGTCGTCCACCATCTCGGCGTATTTTTCGGTGACCGGGATTTCCGAGAACGGCACGCCGTAGATCTTCTCGACGTCATGCGGCGAGAACAGATACATGTCGGCGTTTTTCTTGGCGAGCTCAAAGGTGATGTCGGGGATCACCACGCCCAAGGAGAGGGTCTTGATGCGGATTTTCTCGTCGGCGTTCTCGCGCTTGGTGTCAAGGAACCGCATAATGTCGGGATGGTGCGCGTTCAGGTAGACCGCACCTGCCCCCTGCCGCGCACCCAGCTGGTTGGCGTAGGAGAAACTGTCCTCCAGCAGCTTCATCACCGGAATGACGCCCGAGGACTGGTTTTCAATGCCTTTGATCGGCGCGCCGTGTTCCCGGATGTTGGTCAGAAGCAGCGCCACGCCGCCGCCGCGTTTGGACAGCTGCAGAGCGGAGTTGATGCCGCGGCCGATGCTTTCCATGTTGTCTTCCAGCCGCAGCAGGAAGCAGGAAATCAGCTCGCCGCGCGACTGCTTGCCGGCATTGAGAAAGGTGGGGGTGGCGGGCTGGAACCGGCCCTCGAGAATTTCCTCCATGAACGACATGGCCAGGGCCTCGTCGCCGCGGGCCAGCGCCAGGGCGGTCATCACCACGCGGTCCTCGTAGCGTTCCAGGTAGCGCTGCCCGTCGCGGGTCTTGAGCGTGTAGGAGGTGTAGTATTTGAAGGCGCCCAGGAAGGTGGGGAAGCGGAACTTCCTGGTGTAGGCCGCGTCCCAGATTTCGCGCATGAAGTTCTTGGTGTACTGATCCAGAACCGCTTCTTCATAATACTCTTCGGCCACAAGATAGCCGAGCTTTTCATCCAGCGAGTGGAAGAAGACAGTATTCTGGTTCACATGCTGCAGAAAATACTGGCGCGCCGCCATGCGGTCGGCGTCAAAGCGGATGTTGCCGTCTGCATCATACAGGTTCAGCATCGCGTTCAGCGCGTGGTAGTCCAGTTCATTCAAGGAACTGTCGAGCATGTCTTTCTCCCCAGGATTTTCAGCCCAGCCCGTACACGGGCAATATCTGTTTCGGTGCCGGCCAGCTCGAAGGTATAGAGCAGCGGCACCTTGCATTTTTGCGAGATGATGCGGCCGGCCAGGGCATAGGTCGCACCAAAGTTGCGGTTGCCGGTTCCGATTACCCCGGCCAGCCGGGTGCGGCGGGCCGGGTCATTCAGGAAGTGGATCACCTGTTTCGGCACTGCGCCCCGGCCTTCGCCATCGGCATAGGTCGGGCAGATCAGAACGAATGGCTTGTCCGGCACGGGAAGCCCTGCGCCCTCTTCAACAGGAATGCGCAATGCATCCACGCTTAGTCGTGTCACGAAACGCTGCGTGTTTCCCGATTTCGAAGAGAAGTAGACGAGCCCCGGCAGCCCGCCGGACACTTACGACGCCAGACGGGCGATCATATCGGGGCGAAAGCCGGACCAGTGGTCGGCACCGGCGACAACCACCGGAGCCTGGCGGTAGCCCAGCTCGGTTACATGAGTGAGAGCTGCATTGTCCTGGGTCAGATCCACCACGTCATAGCTGACGCCTTTGGCATCCAAGGCACGGGTGGTGGCGGTGCATTGCACGCAGGCGGGTTTGGAATACACGATAATGCTCATTTGTCCTCTGTCTCTCTTGTTCAAAGCCGAGGACGCAATGGACGGATACCGCCCAAAGCGCGCCCCCGAACCCTCCGTTCGCGGTCATCATCATTCGCGCTGCGGCAGGTCTCCTGACTCGCGGATCAATGCTTGGGCCGGCCTTCCCGAAAGCTCGCTTTCAGTGGCGTAGTTAGCCTAGCTCACCGCTTACAGTTGCGGGGGCAGTGCCGGATTTCCACCGGCTTCCCTCTTAGCTTCCGACGGGAATCGGAAGAACCGAATCTACACGATATTGGTGTTTGGAGGGGTGCAATGTCAATATATAGCTTTCGAAGCCGCGGCTTTTTCGGGGCGGCGACAGGGCCCTTCCTAAGCCTGCCAAGCCTGGACCGCAGATTGCACAGACGCAATTCGGCTGAGGGCTTACACTTGCGATCATTTTGTTTTGCCTCAGCGAACCTCGGAGTTAGACGCTTTCGAATTTTGCACGCCGAACGAACGGCAGTTTGTTCGGCTGCGGGGCGGCGCGATTAGCAATACGCTTGCAGCTGCGCTTGTGTTGCCTGCGCACCCTGCGAGAAAGTTGAATGCTTAGGATGGGCTCTTTCGTTGAATTGGCCGCGCGACGCGTGCAATTCCGATGCGGCTGACAATCACTTTTCGGTTTAGAAATCATAAGGTAAACGGACGTTTTTCTTGTAGTCCCGGCGACGGTCAAACGTCCACGCGAACATCACCAGAAAAACCGTTGCGGAAATCATAATGAGGTTGCATCGTGCATCTTGTCTATTCTGGCGGGGCGAGTTGCCATGCTCATCTGATATGTACGGGTGTCGAAGGCGGATGGGAGCCAGCTCCTTGATTTGCAACGCGATGCGCTGATTGAAGCCGGTGTCGATGCCGAGCGCATCTATGAAGACAAGGCATCCGGACGAAAAGACCATCGACCAGGACTTTATGCCTGCATGAAAGCGCTTCAGCCGGGTAATTCTCTGGTGATCTGGAAACTGGATCGCCTCAGGCTGCGATCAGGCTACGGTCGCCTATCAGCCACGGCTGCTGAGTGATAATGGCAGCAGCTACATCTCCGGGGAACTGGCTGACTGGCTTGCTGACGAGGGCATGGATCACGTCCGTGGCGCACCCTGCCACCCTCAGACACAGAGCAAGATCGAGCGCTGGCACCAGACCCTGAAGAACCGTATCCTGCTCGAGAACTACTACCTGCCCGGGGCACTCGAAGAAGCAGTGGCCGCCTTCATCGGCCACTACAACCACCACCGCTACCACGAGAGCCTGGGCAACATCGCACCCGCCAACGTCTATCTCGGCAACGCCGAAACCATCCTCAAACGACGAAAGGAAATCAAAGCCAAGACCATCGTGAAGTGCCGCTTGCTGCATCGCCAGACCGCGGCATAGACTGAAACCACGACGAGCCAGGCCCTCCGTTCCAGATCAGGCCCTCATGTTCCAAATCATCTGACAACGGAAAGGTTCTTACCCTGCTTGTCTCGTCGGGCTGACCCATGGTTGTTGCGGGCTGCATCCTTCATCTCAACGTGAGAGCCACCGTAGACGCCGTTTTGGCGTTGACGGGTGTGTGGGGAGGTTTTCAGCAGCCTGGTAAGTTCCACGTTAAAAACGTTCCCCCTCCTTGAGACCAGTAAGGGCTAAAACTGGTTGGCTTTTTTTTGTCGCTCGCAGCAGGATCATCCCGCTGCCTCCGTGGCTGACTTTCGCACCACCGCTAACACACCTGGAGGCAGTGACGGAGAGGCGTTTGGCTCAATTCCTGGTTTTTTTGGCGCTTAATCTTCCGGCGGCTTGTGCATCACCGCAGCGAGGCATGCATCTGGCACCCGCGCCTAGCCTTGCCCTCCAAACTATAACAGACGGAGCACGGACGTGTGTGAAGACAGCCCGCATATCTACCGGTGTATCGGCATTGGTTTCGGCCCCTCAAACATCGCGCTGGCAATCGCGCTTGAGGAAGCAGGGGAGCTAGACAATGTGCTGTTTCTTGAGAAAGCGGCAGCACCGGACTGGCAGGGGGAATTCCTGATCGATGGCAGCGACATCCAGCACAACCCGCTGCGTGATTTTGTAACCCCGCGCAACCCGGCCTCCCCTTACGGGTTCCTCAGCTATCTGAAGGCACAGGGGCGCCTGTTCGAGTTCCTTAACCTCGAAGCGCCTTATCCGCCGCGAACCGAATACGCTCGTTATTGCGTGTGGGTGGCACGTCAGTTCGACAGTGCGGTGCGTTACAGCTCGGCAGTGCGCTGCCTGAAATACACCGTGGCAGGGGGGCTTCCGGCAGTGCGGATCGAGCTGGAGAGCGGGCAAGTGTTCCTTGCTCGCAGCGTGAGCTTTGCACCGGGCCGGTCGATCCATGTCCCGGCGCCCTTTGCCGCGCATATGGGAGGGCGGATGGTGCATGCGGCGCAGTACCGATCCGCTGTGGCCCGCTGGCAGGACGAGGGCGTTATCCGGCGCATTGCCGTGATCGGCGCCAGCCAAAGTGCGGTGGAAATGCTGCTGGATCTTCCGGGCCACTTCCCGCAGGCGCAGATCACCGGCATCTGCCGGTCCTTTGGCTACAAGCAAAAGGACCTCAGCCCGTTCACCGAACGGGTGTATGAGCCTGAGTTTGTCGGCCGTTTCTACGATGCGCCTGAGGAGGCACAGAACAGCATGCGGCGGGAGCTGTGGCGCAGCAACTATGGCGCCGCCGACCATGACGTGATCGCGGCGCTGCAGTTCCGCATGTATGAGCAACGGGTCACCGGGCGCTCGCAGATCGTGCTGCTGGACAACAAGACCACGCTGGATATCACGCCGCTGGACGGGGCAGGGGGCTTTGAGCTGACACTGCTGGACCGGATGGATCGCAGCGAAACCCGGGCGGAATTTGATGCGGTCATTCTGGCAACGGGATTCCTTAACCACGGCAGCGCGCCGGAGGGCGAGCCCTTTCACCCGCTGCTGGCCGGCATTGCCGGTGAGGCCCGGTTCCGCGCGGATGGCGCGATTGCCCAGGCGCGGGATTACCGGCTGCTGACCAAGCCGGGCCTGACCCGGGCGCCGGTCTTCCTGAACGGGGTTTCGGAAACCAGCCACGGCTTTGGCGATGCCGGCTCCTTCAGCCTGCTGTCAGTCCGCTCGGCAGAGCTGGCCGGGTCGATTGCCGGAGTGCCGCTCCGGCCGCGGAACATTTCCACCGGCGCAGGGCAGGACACCCCCGCGCGGACGGTCCAACCCGCATGATGAGGCAGATTATGTTTGCATTGAAAGACAGAGAGACCTTTGACATCGAAACCCTGGTGCGCCGCGGCGAAAGCGCGGTGGCAACGCGCGAGTACAACGCCGACCTGCGGCGGCTGCTGCCCTGGCCGGGGCATGTGAACAGCAAGCGCCCGCTGACGGAATTCGGTGCCATCCTGGTGACCATCCGGCCGCAGGAGGACGTCGATGCCCACCGCCACGACGAGGAGGAGTGCTTCATCGTGACCGCGGGCCAGGCGGATTTGGAGATCGAAGGCCAGTTAACGCAGCTGTCCGTTGGCGACGTAGTCTATATCCCCCGCTTCTGGATGCACAAGCTGCGCAATCCGAACTCTGAATCCTTTGTTTTTGTTGATCTTTATTGGGATGGCAAGGGGCGCAGCTTTGAAACCTATTGTGCGGCTGAGCTTGAAGAGGCCCTGTGATGAAACCCGCTTCTGTCACCCCCGATTTCATCGTCACCCTGCCGCCGCCGACCCCGAACGGGGGGCTGCATGTGGGCCATATGGCGGGGCCATTTCTGGCCGCAGACATCTTTGCCAAGGCGGCTCAGGCGGGCGGCCAGAGCGTGCATGTGCTGTCCTTCAGCGACACCAATCAGTCCTATGTGCGGGCAACCGCCGAAAAGCAGAACCGCGATCCGGCGGAACTGGCCTCCGGCTGGACCCGCGACATTCTGGACACGCTAGAGATCTACGGCTGCCAGGTCGACAACTACTTTGAGCCGGGCCCGGCCTCGGACGGCTTTGTGCGGGACACGCTGCTGCGGCTGTATGAGCAGGGTGTGCTGAAGAAAAAATCTTTTCCGTTCTTGTATTTGCCGGATCAAGATCAGTTCTTGGACGAAGCCGGCGCCAGCGGGCTGTGCCCGCGCTGCCTGGATGACTGCAAATGCGGCATCTGCGAGGCCTGCGGGTTTCCGACCCAGGCGGACACGCTGCTGAACCCGCGGTCCACCAACGATCCCGCCGCCCGGGTTGAGGTCCGCCACGCCGAGGTGCTGGTGCTGGAACTGGAAGCCTGGCGCGATGCTTTGCGGCGCTTCCACAACTTCGGCACCGCGATCCGGCCAAAGTACCGCTGGCTGGTTGATGACGCGCTAGCCGGGCCGCTGCCGGACTTTCCGGTGACTGTGCCGGGCAGCTGGGGGATCAGCGCCGGGCACCCGGATCTGCCAGGGCAGGTCGTCAATGCCTGGCCGGAACTGGCGCTGAACTTTGTGCATGGCTACAAACAGGCGGCCGCCGCTGGCGGGGCGCCGAAGATTGTCAATTTCTTTGGCTACGACAACTCCTATTTCTACGCGATCGTGCATGTGGCCCTTCTGCATGCTACGGGCATGGAGCAGTTCCTGCCACATGCCACGGTGATCAATGAGTTCTACAACCTGGAAAACGCGAAATTCTCCACCAGCCGCGGGCATCTGATCTGGGCGCGCGACATTGCCGCCGCCTATCCGGCGGACCTGGTGCGCTTTTACACCGCGCTTTCGGCGCCGGGGTTCGAGCAGGGGAATTTCAATGCTCAGGACATGCAAGAGGTTGTTGAGCGCAGGCTGCTGGCCCCTTACAGCCGCATAGCAGCGGCAGCAGACTCCGCTGGCGGCAGTGCCGGGCTGCCGGATACGGCCGTGCGTGCGGCGGCGGCGATGGAAGCGCGCGTGGCTGCTAGCCTGTCGCTGGAGCGGTTCAACCTGCGGCAGGCTGCCGAGGACGTGCTGAAAGGGCTGGGCGCCATTGAGAGCGTCCAGGCGGCGCCGGGGGCGGGCAGGGACKGCGTGATGCAGATGCTGGGTGCCTGGGCGCGCGCCGCCGCACCGCTGATGCCGTCCCTTGCCAGCAGCCTGCAGCGGGTGCTGGAGGCCGGGCGCATCCCGGCGCAGCTGGCCGGGCTGGACACGGCAGGCGGCGCCGGGGCCCCGGCAGAGGAGCTGGCCGATGCCTGAGCAGATGCACCTTGCCTTCATGACCTTTTCCGTGCTCAAGGCGCCTTATGGCGATCCCGCGGTGCAGGAATTTGACGACCGGACGCCGGACACCTTTGCCGAAGCGGAAAGCAGCGATGGCTTCATCGCCCGCGCCAAGCCGGTGGAGGAAATTGCCTGGATGACCAACTACCAGAAGGACTGGGGGTGCTGGGGGCCGTTTGCGGTGCCGCGCTTCTATCCCGGCGGCACCTCCAGCGGCAGCTCCTACCAGGCGCAGACGCTGTCGGTCTGGCGCGACCTGCATTCGGTCTGGACCTTTGCCTATCGCGGTGCCCGCCACCGGGCTGCGCTGAAGCAATCCGCAGAGTGGTTCGGGCAGCAGGACTGGCCGATTTTTGCGGCCTGGTGGATCCCGGCCGCGCATCAGCCCGTCTGGCCGGAGGCCTGCGCCCGGCTGGAGCACCTGCACGACCAGGGGCCAACCCCGCATGCCTTTACCTTCAAGTCGGCCTTTGACCCGCAGGGCAGGCCCTGTCGGCCGAATGCCAGGCTGGAGCTGGAGCCTGCCTGAGCGGGCACGCAGGATGACGCAGACAGGATGAGGCAGCATGACCTTCGATCTTGAAACCTTTGCTGCGGTCATCGCGGTTTACGTGATGATCGTCATCAGCCCGGGACCTAATTTCGTCCTGATCACCCGCTACAGCCTGCGGCACACGGTGCCGCTGGCCTTTGCGGTGACATTCGGTCTGGCGGCGGGCGCAACGATCAATGCCTCGATCACCATGTTCGGCGTCGGGTCGCTGATTGTGGCTTACCCGGTGTTCGGTTTCATGGTGTCGGTCGCGGGCGGCGGGTTCATGGGGTACCTGGGGCTGAGCGCAATCGTCTCGGCCCTGCGGGAGCGCGCGCAGCTGCAGCCAGCAGGCCACGCCGGGCCGGTGGCGGCAGAGCAGCTGGAGACGGTGCCAGAGGCTGCACCCGCAGGGGAAAGCCTGGTTTCGGCGCTGAACAAGGGACTCTTGGTCAATCTGCTCAACCCGAAGGGCATCGTGTTCTTCATCGGCCTTTATGCGCCGCTGATCGCGCGGACCAGCCTGGCCACCAAAGGCGCGGTGCTGGCCGCGAGCTTTGTGATCGAGATCCTGTGGTACGGTCTGGTGATCCTGATCCTGGCCCGGCCCAGGTTCCGCGGCCTGTATGAGCGGGTCAGCTTTTCCATCGACTGCCTTCTTGGCCTGGTGCTGCTGCTGATCGGGATGCGGATCCTGCTGCAGGCCGGCACGTATCTATAGGAGCGAAAAGCCATGAGCGAATTCTCCGGCCACCGCCCGCAGCTGATCCTGCCGACCGCAGCCCGCCGCCCGGTTCCCGTCTTGCCGGAGTGGTTCCTGGACCGGCAGAACAGCACTTCTGACAGCGGCGGCGCTTGCGTGCTGCTGGCAGAGAGCGACGGGGAGAACTTCGAGGACCTGCTGGCAGCCTGGTGCCTGAACCTGGGGCGGCGGTGCGGTGTGCGGGCGGTGGTGCTGGATGATCAGCGCGATCCCGGGATATGCGCCCGGACTTTGGAGGGAATGTTTGCCGACGGGCTGCGCCCGGATGCAGCCATTGGCCATTTCTCCTCGCCGGTCGCGCGGCGGGCGGCACAGTGCTATGGCGCGCATGAGGTGCCGTTTTTTGCCCCGGGTTCCTCTGCCGATGATTTGGCGCAGGGCGCGCGCGCGCCGGTGTTTCAGGCCTTTGCCCGGGACAGCGGCCAGATCGCTGTGCTGTGCAGCGCGCTGAGGGGGGCGGGGCAGGCGGTGGCGCTGGGTCAGCCCGGCAATGCCGGTGCGGGTTTGCTGAACGCCTTGCAGGCGGCGCAGCCGTGTCCGCTGTCCGGATACAGCGGCATTGCCGGGGTGCCCGCCGGTCAGGTCGCGGGAAACCCGCTGGTGCTGCTAGGGTCCAAGGAATACGCGGCTGAGGCCCTGGCGGCCCTGTCCGGACAGGCTTTGCCCTCAGCCGTATACCTGTCTGATGACAGCCTGAATGCGGTTGCGGTCCGGCGGCAGGCGGCGCGGCTGGGGTGCCCGGTTTTTGTTGCGGCGCTGCACAGGCCCCGGCAGCAGGCCTGCCTTCTGGGGTTTTCGGTGGACAGTATCGAGCGTGATGCCGCCCGGCTGCTGGGGCGGCAGCCCGGGCCTTACTTTCTGACCGCCTGGATGGCGGTCTATCTGGCGCTTCGGGGGCTGCAGCGGGGCTGCCGGACGCCTGCGCAGATGCTTCACAGCCTGCAGGGGCAGAGTTGGCAGACAGTGTATGGCCCGCTGATCTTTGATGATTGCGGGCGGGCCGAGGGGTTTTCCTGGGAATTGAGGAGGGTGGCATGAGCCATGCAACAGATGCGGTGCGGCTGCGGCCCGCCGAAATGCGCAACAGCATTCCGGGCGCGGGCGGCGAGCGGTTTCATATCGGGCTGCTGCGCGGCGAACTGCAGGTCGAGCTTTATGTGCCGCAGAACGAAGACCTGCAGCAGCCGCACAGCCGGGACGAATGCTATGTGGTGATCCGCGGCTCCGGCCGGTTCCAGATGGGGGAGGACACCGTGCCCTTTGAGGCGGGCGATTTCCTGTTTGTTCCGGCGGGCATGGAGCACCGGTTCCTCGATTTTGGCAGCAGCCTGGAAACCTGGGTGATCTTCTACGGGCCGGAAGGCGGTGAGCAGCTTGGCTGACAGCCCACCGCATATTCTGGTTGCCGGGGCGGGCATAAACGGGCTGATGGCTGCCTATTGCCTGACCCGGGCCGGGGCACGGGTGACGGTCTGCGAGGCCGGGCCGGTGCCCAATCCCGGCAGCGCGTCGCATGGGGCGCACCGGCTGATCCATCCCTGGCCGCCTGCCGGGCGTCCGCAGGAGGCGGCAGCGGCAGAGCAAGCCCTGCCGCTTTGGCGCGCACTGCTGCAGGATTTGGGCTGCAACGGATTTGTGCAGACGGGGGTGCTTGTGGCCGCGCCGGAGGCCGTTGGCCCGCTCCCCGGGCCGCCGCCACAGCGGCTGCCGCCGGCCCGGGCCGATGCCATGCTGGCAGGTGCGGCGGAGATGCCCGGGACGGTTTCCTATGCAGAGTACGGGGTGCTGCTGGCAGAAAAGATCCTGATGGCGCTGTGTGTCGGTTTGAAGCGCCGCGGTGTTGCGTTCCTGCCAAGGGCTCCGCTGCGCGGCCTGGACACCGCATCCGGCAGAGCGGAGATCGCGGGCAGGGCACCGCAGCGTTTCGACGGGATCGTCTGCGCTTTGGGCTGGAAGGCGCGGGAACTGGCGCAGATTGCCGGGGCAGGGGAGATCCTCGCGCAGTTCAGCCCCCGCCGCAGTTACGTTGTCTACCTGCCCGAGGCAGAGCTGCCGGAAGCCAAACGCCCGCGAACGGCCTGGACGAGGTTCCTGGGGCAGGACTTGTGGGGGATGCCGGCGCTTGGCAAGCATGACTCCAAGTTCGGTTGCGGCCTGCTGACACACAGCGCTGATGAGCCGGTGCTGCCCGATGATGCGGTCCGAGCCACGATGGCTGCCGCCTATAGCTGTGCCGATCCGGCTTACCGGGCGCTGCTGAAGGGGCGGGTTGCATCAAACGTCTGGGCCCGGTGCCCGTTTCCCGGCATGGTTCAGCAGCGTGGGCTTTGCACAGTGATAATCTCGGACTCCGGCGGCGGCTTCAAGACCGCACCGCTGGCGGGGCAGGCCGCCTGCGAGGCCGTGCTTGCGGCGGTTTGAAGCGGGCAGGACCAGGAAACACAAAAGGAACAGAAGACATGACTGCAAAAGATCTGGAACTGCGCCCGCTGCGGGAAGGCGACAGAGCGGAATGGGCGCGGCTTTGGACCGGCTATCTGGCGTTTTACGGGACCGTGCTGGGCGAGGATATCTACGACGGGACCTTTGCGCGACTGATGTCGGGGGCAGCCTGGGAGCCGTCGGCGCTGGTGCTGGCATCCGCGGGAGGCGGGGAGGGGCCGCAGCCGCTCGCAGGGCTGGTGCATTTCCTGTATCACGCCCATTGCTGGAAACCATCGCCAGTCTGTTATCTGCAGGATCTCTATGTGGACCCGCAAGCGCGGGGGCAGGGGCTTGGCCGGCGGCTCATCGAGGGGGTTTACGCGGCGGCGGATGAGGCCGGTGCCAGCGGCGTCTACTGGATGACGCAGCATTTCAACAGCCAGGCCCGGCAGCTGTATGACCGCATTGGCGTGGAAACGCCCTTCATCAAGTATCAGCGCCCGTAAAAGGGTGAACGGAACCGGGTGCGCGGGGCCCGGTTCCGCCTGTGCGTCAGCTGTCTGCGGCGACCTCATCCAGGTGCCATAGCTTGGCGACGATCCGCCATTCGGAGCCGTCATGAGCAAACATCAGGTGGTCGGAGAACCGGTTGTTGTGGATCCTGACCCGCACTTTCACGGTTGCGGCGGCGTCTGACAGCATATCCACGAACAGGACTTCGTCCTCGCGCGGGGCGTTCAGGGAGGCGGGCGGAGACCGGCGCAGAATGGTGTCGCTGTAGCAGCTGATTGGGTCAGCAAAGATACGGCCGTCATCGGCGTCGAATAGGCTGGCAGCGGGGTGAAAGACCCGCTGCAGCAGGTCTGTGTCGCAATAGTAGAGCGCGTCGAAATACCGGGTAACAGCCTGGGTAAGCCCGGCAGGGGCATGGGTGGCATCCAAAGCCATGGCAAAGTCCTGTGAGTTTAGTGTTGCACGAGAGTCGAGGTGTTTGACACCGCCTGGCGCTGCTTGAAGCTGGAGAAGGCAACCACGGCTGCGAAGCCCAGCAGAACCGCTGCGATCATCGCCCAGCCAACGGAAGCGATCATCAGGCCGGAGCTGAAGGAGGCGAGCGCCGCGCCAAGCGCGATGCCGGTGTCGTTGATGCCCTGGAACAGGGATTTTTCGCTGTCCAGAAGCTCAGAGTTCAGCAGCGTCGTTGCGCCGACGAACCCGAAGTTCCATCCCAGCCCCAGCAGGATCAGGGACACGTAGAAATGGACCAGTTCAATCCCGGCAAGGGCGGTCAGGCCGGACAGGGCCAGCAGGACAGCGCCGGTGACGACGATGGCATTGGCGCCAAAGCGCGTAATCAAGGAGCCGGTGAAGAAGCTGGGGGCAAACATGGCGACCACGTGCCAGCGGATGACATCGCCGGCCTGAACGTCGCTGAATCCGCAGCCGACCATCGCCAGCGGGGTGGGCGTCATCAGCAGCATCATGCCGGCAAAGCTGCCGACCCCGCACAGCATCGCCCACAGCAGCCGCGGGCGGTGCCAGAGCGGCGCGGTCCTGCCGGGGGAGGTGTCCTTGGCGGCCTTGGTCTGCGGTGGTGCGAAGCGGGCGGCCGCAATTGGCAGTATGCCGGCCAGGGCGATGGCGGAGACCGCCAGATAGGCGCCCGCCAGCGGGACCGGGGCCAGCGCATCCTTGAACAGGCGGAAAACCTCGGGCGCCAGCAGTGCGGCGACCAGCCCGGAGCCAAGCGTGAGGGAGATCGCCTTGGCCTGGTGCGGGGCGTCAACCAGCTCTGCCGCGGCAAAGCGGAACAGCCCGAAGCTGACAACTGCAGCGCCAAGCAGCGCATGGGCAAGGCACAGCAGCACAAACAGCCCGTTGATTAGGCTGTAGGCCGCAAGCGCCCCGCCCAGCACCGCAAACAGCGCGGCCAGCAGGAACCCGGCCTTGCGTCCGCGCGCGCCCATCAGCATGGACATTGGCGTTGCGGTGAACAGCCCGGCCAGCAGCTGGACTGACACGGGCAGCGTGGCCAGGCCTTCGCCCGGCGACAGCTGCAGGCCTGCCAGCCCGCCAAGAATGATGAGCATCGGCATCGGAATCGTCAGAACTGTCGCGCCAAGAAGCACGAGCAGGAAATTTGGGCTTTTGATCAGCAGCATGGGTCCGTCCAAAGGTTTACATGCAGAGGGGATACAGCTTCAGGCACCGGATTTTATGTCAACGGCACGGTGATTCCGGCCAGACCGCGGACGGCCGGCGCCAGCGGAGCCCTGCAACCTGTGGAAAGTTTGGAAAAATCCTCTCTACTGATGGTAAAGTTGTGCTACGGCGCCGCAAAAGAGACGTTACGCGACGTCACAATTTGCTATGCGGGACCAAAGGCAAGCCGAAAGGGGGGCATGCGGATGGCGGCTCAGGAACGCAGGAAGATCAAAGTGGTCATGTTTTCCGATTCCCAGGTGCTGGATATTTCCGGCCCGGTGACGGTTTTTGAAGGCACAAACAAGCTGCTGCCGCCGGAGCTGGGGTATGATGTCTCGCTGATCTCGCCGGGTGGCGGGCCGGTTGCCACCAATGGCTGTATCGCGATCCAGGCGCATGGCAGCGTCGAAGCCGAGGATCTGCAAGGGGTGGACACGCTGCTGATCCCGGGCGGCAGCAAGGGCACGCCGCAGGCGATGCGGGATCCGGCCTTGCGGCGACTGGTTCAGCGCGCCAACGGCGAGAAGATCCGCATCATGTCCATATGCACCGGAGCCTTTGTGCTGGCGGAGGCGGGTATCCTGGACAACCGCAAATGCACGACGCATTGGGCCGAAATCGGCAACTTCCGGCGCCTGTTTCCCGGAATTACCGTCCTGACCGACGTGATTTACCACACTGAGGACAACATATGGACCTCGGCTGGGGTGGCCACTGGGATTGATATGGCGCTGGCCGTTGTCGCAGAGGATTTTGGACCGGACATTGCCCAGCAAGTGGCCCGGAACCTTGTTCTTTACCTAGCGCGGCCGGGTCATCTGGAGCAGATCTCGGAGTTCCTGCGCAATGTGCCGACACTTGAGGAAAAGCTCAACGAGCTGGTCATGTACATCCGCACCAACCCGGCCGCCAATCATGACGTGAACCGCATGGCGGAACGCTGCAACATGAGCACCCGCAGCTTCACGCGGAAGTTCAAGTCCGCCCTGGGCAAGACCCCGGCGGCGATGGTACGGGAAATCAGAGCCGCGCGGGCGGCGTTTTACTTGAAGAATACCGATTACAGCCAGAAGCGGATCGCAGCGCTGGCGGGCTTTTCATCGGTTGATGTCATGCGCCAGTGCATGAAGGCGGTTCAAAAGGACGAGGCGGACGCTGACTCCGGCTGAAAAATGCGGCAGCTGTCACGCTGCCACAAGTTGGTCCGGAATTGGACTGCCTGTGAGGGCGGCCTGGGGGATCATTTCCAAAGCTAACGCGCCCGGAAGGCAATGGCGGCCAAAGTTACCGCCAAATCGGCCAATACAGGAGACCTGCTGCCCGCGGGCTGGGAGATTCCCTTTCCCTGCCGCGAAAGGTGCTAATCCCTTAGTTGATTAACTGGTCAATGAATCTGCCAAAAGTGTCTTGAACTATCGTGAACTTGGCCGGAATTCCCAAAAGCTCCTGCCTAGGAAAACGGAGAGTTTATCACGTTTTTGCAATTTTGGAGTGCAGGGGAAATGATCGGAAACAGGGTAATGGAATCAAATGTGCGCAGCTACAACAGGGCGTTCGGGAGTACATTTGACCGGGCGGTAGGCGCTGAGATGTTCGACGAAACCGGCGGCAGGCATCTGGATTTTCTCGCAGGCTGCGGGTCTCTGAATTACGGGCATAATCACCCGGTGCTCAAGGCTGCGCTGATGGATTATGTGGCCCGTGACGGGTTGTGCATGTCGCTTGATTTGAACTCTACCGCGCGGTCGGTGTTCCTTGAGCGGTTTGAGCGCATTGTCCTGACGCCGCGCGGGCTGAATTATCTGGTGCAGTTTCCTGGCCCGACCGGGGCAAACTGTGTGGAGGCGGCAATCAAGCTGGCCCGCAAGGCGACCGGGCGCAGCAATGTCATCAGTTTTACCAACGGGTTTCATGGCTGTTCGCTGGGGGCGCTGTCGCTGACCGGAAGCAGCCATCACCGCTCCGGTTCGGCGGCCTTGCTGCAGCAGGTGAGCCGGATGCCCTATGAAGGCTATCTTGGTAACGGGCTGGACACCGCGGATTATATTGACCGGCTGCTGGACGACCCAAGCAGCGGCATTGATGCGCCTGCGGCCTTTGTGGTGGAGCTGGTGCAGGGCGAGGGCGGTCTGCAAACCGCATCCGCAACCTGGGTCCGGCGCCTGCAGGAGATTGCGCGCAAGCACGGGGCGCTGCTGATTGTGGATGACATCCAGGCGGGATGCGGCAGGACAGGCACCTTCTTCTCGTTCGAGCCGCTGGGCATCGTTCCGGATATAGTCTGCCTGGCCAAGGCGCTGTCCGGCTACGGGCTGCCGATGTCGCTGCTGCTGCTGAAGCCGGAACTGGATTGCTGGGAGCCGGGCGAGCACAACGGCACCTTCCGCGGCAACAGCCACGCCTTTGTAACCGCTGCTGCCGCGCTGGAGCATTTCTGGGCTGATCCTGAGTTCGCACTGGCCCTGGCGGACCGCTGCGCAGCGATGCAGCGCCACTGCGCACAGCTGGCGGACTGTTTTGGCCTGCGTGTCAAAGGGCGCGGCATGATGATGGGACTGGAATTCGCCGATGGCAGCCAGGCGGCGCCCGTGCAGGCGGATTGCGTCCGCCGGGGCCTGATTATCGAACGCTGCGGGCCGCATGACGAAGTGCTGAAGTTCCTGCCGCCACTGACGCTCAGAACGGAACAATTGGACGAAGGGTTTGCGATCGTCCGGCAGGCGCTGAGTGCGGTGCTGGGGGATAGGGATTGTACCGCTCAGCCTCATGTGCCGGAGCTGGAACCGGCATAACCCCTTTATTTTTTTGATCTTTTTCAACGTAAGGCAGGGCGGACCTGCTTTGCCCAGACAGAAATGAGTCCTGAAATGGCAAAAACTTTTGATGTCGCCGGTATCGGCTTTGGCCCTGCAAATATCGCCCTGGCAGCGCTGTTTGACGAAGAAGGCCTGTATCCGAATGCAGTGTTCCTGGATAAGTCGCACAATCCGGTCTGGCAGCAGGAAATGCTGTTTGAAAACGCGCTGGATATTCATTCGAATATTCAGAACATCCCGCACCGGGATCTAGCCACTCTGCGGTCGCCGCGCAGCAAATACACGTTCATGAATTACCTGCACAGCACCGGAAAGCTGCTGAGCCATCTGAACATGGATCTGCTGATGCCGATGCGGCCGGACTTTGCCGCCTATGTCGGCTGGGTTGCGGAGCAGCTGTCCGGCAATTTGCAGACCGGATGCGGGGTGGAGCGGATCACCATGCTGGACGAGGCGCACCAGCATGTCTACCGGATCGACATGCAATCGGGCGACCCCGTCTTTGCCCGCCATGTCGTGGTGGGCACCGGCCGGGAGCCCTATATCCCGCCTGCCTTTGACAAGCTGACTGCCTCTGGGCGGGTGTTCCACCTCAGCCGCTACAACAGCGCGCATAAGGCGCTGCTGAACAAGGGCGCCCGGAAGTTCGCTGTTGTCGGCAGCAGCCAAAGCGCGGTGGAAATTCTGTTGCATCTGTCCAAACATGAGCCGCGCCTGGAACTGCACAGCTTCATACGCCGCTTTGCCTTCCCGCTGAAGGACACCAATCCGTTCATGAGCGAGATCTACTTCCCGTCCTTCACCGAAATGTATTTTGAGGCCGGTAAGGAGCTGAAGGGGCGGATCGACCGGGATGTCTACCGCACCAATTACGGCGCCTGCGACATGGATGTGCTCGAGGAGCTGTACCGCCAGCTGTACTATGACCGGATGCACGGGGTGAACCGGATCACCATCAACCGGCTGACCGATATTCTTGCCGCCGAAGAGGCTGCCGAAGGGGTCCGTCTGACAGTCCGCGACGGCGAGACGGGCGAAACCCGCAGCGAAGTGTTTGACGGGGTGGTGCTGGCAACCGGGTTTCGCAATATCGGCAGCGACAGCCGGTCGGTACGGGTGCCGGGCATTCTGGAAGGGGTGCAGGCGCAGCTGGCGCTGGACGAGGAAGGCTGCGTTCAGGTGGACCGCTCCTACCGCGCGCAGCTGCAGCCCAAATATGCCAGCGCCGGCGCACTGGTGCTGAACGGGTTGTGCGAAGCGACCCACGGCATGGGTGATGCGGGTTCCCTATCGCTGCTGGCGCCCAGGGCGCAGACCATCGCCAACGCGCTGCTGCAGTTGGATCACGATTCCCATGCCGGTCTGGCGAGCGGCGTTGCGGCCCAATAGGCGGAAGGGTCTTTCAACATGCGTTTTGATACAATCGCGGTGCGCGGCGGCTATTGCGAGCCGTCGGCGCTGGCAAACGAAGGTGCGATCTGCGAGCCGGCCTATCTGTCGCCTGCCCAGCATTTCGCCTCTTCCGAACACATGCGGCGGGCGCTGAGCGGGGAGGCGGACGGCTGGGTTTACACCCGGATCGACAATCCGACCGTGCGCCAGCTGGAGACCACAATCGCGGCGCTTGAGGCCTATGGCGGCGGGTTCAGCGCCACCGCCACGGTGTTCTCCTCTGGCATGGCGGCGCTGTTCATGGCGGCCACCGCGCTGGTTGCAGATGATCCGGCCCGGCCCAGGGTGAACATTGTGCTGCCCGCGGCCTGCTATGGCGGCAGCTTCATGCTGTTCCGGGAACGGTTCCAGCAGGACCGAGGGATTGAGCTGCGCTGGATCCAGGACACGCTGGATCTGGGCGAATGGGAGCGCGCGATTGACGGCAACACCCGGTTCGCGCTGTGCGAGGTGCCGTGCAACCCGCTGCTGCGGATGACTGACATCCCCGCGCTAGCGCGCATCACCGCGGCCCAGGGCGTGCCGCTGATGGTGGATGCCACCCTGTCCAGCCCGGCGGTGATGCGGCCGCTAGTCCTGGGGGCCGATATCGTGGTGCATTCGGTCAGCAAGTCCATGTCGGCGAGCGGCCTGAGCATTGCCGGTGCCGTGGTGTCGCGGCCCCAAATCTGCTGCCCGCACCCGCGGCAGGAGATGCGCGACGACTTTGCCGGGTACCTCAAGCGCGGGCCGCAGCGCGACACCGGCGTCATCCTCAGCCCGTTCAACGCGCTGCAAAGCCTTGCGGATCTGCGCAGCCTGCGCAGCCGGATGCAGACCATGGGGCGTTCAGCCCGGCGGCTGGCAGAGGTGCTGGCGGCGCATCCGGCGGTCGCAGAGACCTTCTATCCCGGGCTGCCGGACATGCCAGGCCATGAGATCGCCCGGCGTGACATGGTGCTGGTGGACAGCGAATTGGAGTCGGGCGGGCAGGAGAACTGCTTTGGCTATCTGATGTCGGTGCGGATGCGCGGTGGCATTCCGGCGGCCCGGGCCTTTCTTGACGGGCTGCAGATCTTCTGGCGGGCAAACGATCTGGGACGCATCAAGAGCACTGCAACCATCCCCTCGATTTCGACCCATTCGCAGCTCAGCGAGGCGGAAAAGAAACTGGGCGGCATCCCCGGCGATCTGGTGCGTCTCAGTGTCGGCTGCGAGCATGAGGATGACATCATTGCCGATGCCGCCCAGGCGCTGGACCAAGTTCTCAAGGTGGCAGCATGACAGCGGACGTTTATGTCTCTGGCGTGAGCGCCTGGCTGCCGGACACCGTTTGCACGGTGGAGGAGGCCATCTCGCAGGGCCGCTATAATGCGGCCCGGGCGACCACGGACGGGTTCACCTCAGTCTGCATCGAACAGCATCTGAGCCCGCCGGAGATGGCGCTGCGGGCTGCGCGGCCGCTGCTGCGGCCCGAGGACGCAAGCGCCATCAATTCGCTGTACCTCTGCAGCATCCACCGACATGGCCACAAGCTGTTGTGGCCGCCGGCAAGCTATCTGCACCGGGCGCTGGAACTGGACAGCCGCACCCGTGTCATGTCCTTGAACCAGGGGTGCAATGGCGGCTTCACCGCGGTTTCCCTAGCCTATGATCTGATCCTGGCCGGGCTGCCGGGAGACCAACTGGTTCTGGGCGCGGACCGGTTTTCGGGTTCGGCTTTCGACCGGTTCAATTCGGATCTTGGGACGCTCTACGGCGACGCGGCATTTGCGTTGCGGCTGAGTGCTGATCCTGGTCCCTACCGAATTATCAGCCTTGAACTGGAGTCGGAACCGGCGCTTGAGCCGATGTACCGGGCCGCCAGGCCAGAGCCGGAGGGGCCGGGTGACCACGATGTCAAATCCGCCAAGAAAGCGTATCTGGAGGCGTATGGCCGGGACGGGTTCAACGCGCTGTTCATCCCGGCCTTGCAGCGGTTACGGCGCAGGCTGCTGGACAGCGCAGACCTTGAATCGCGTCCGGCGGACTATGTGATCTATCCCAATGTCGGCGCCGGATTGAGCGCCCAGTTGTACGCAGGCGCCTTTGCGAATCTGGCGCGGCAGGATCTGTGGGGCTTCGGCCGCAGCATCGGGCATACGGGGACCGCTGACCAGTTTCTGGGCCTATGGGAGCTCGACCGGAGGCAAGCGCTTCGCAAGCATGACCGTGTGCTGATGATTGGAGCTGGAAACGGTCTTGGACTTGCCGGCATGCTCGTGGAAAAAATCTAGCAGACCGCTGAAGAAGTCGGGTCTCGACGTGGCTTGAGGAACATGATGCCCTGCTAGCGTGGGTCTGGTTCTTAAGGACGCTGCTTTTGCCGATGCAGATTGGTCGGCTTCACCTACTTGGAGGGGCTGAGCAGGCCACGTCAAACTTAACGGAAAAAATATTTCCGAAAAAATATTGACGGCATGATGCGTGGTGGGTAGAAAACTTCCAACCACAGGCAGAGGCAGCAGTATGGCAACGGTCAATCAAATGAGAGCAGGGCTTGCGCGTCTCTTCGGCTGCAGTGAAATGCGGCTGAAAGCCCTGAGCCAGAGCCTTGCAGCCACCGGACTCCGAACTGAAGGCGGGGCTGGGCGTGGCGCCGCCCAAATGAATGGCCGGGATGTAGGTCTTCACGCAGTTGCACTGGGATATGACCTGGCTACCAAAGATGCAGCTGAAGTTCTGGCGCCGATTGACGCAATGCCGCTTCAAGAAGGGCTATGGCTGCATCGCAACACGGTCAGATGGACCTTCGAACGCGGGATGCTTGGAAACAGCAAACTTCTTACCGCACTCTCAAAGGCATACAAAGGCCCGGCAACCGATTTGCCCGTCCCCTATGACTTTGGAGAGTTCATCGGAATGTGGGTCGATGGAATTTTTGAGCCGCAGCTTGGAACCTATTTGGACGGCCGTGCCGAACTGACAATTCACCGCACGGGGCCAAAGGCGCATTTCCGGTTCGAACGCCAAGGAGACCTGATGGAGCTGACTTATGCCGCTGCAGACTGCAAAGCGGCTGAAAAACCGAAGTGGGATCAGCTGCTGGTCATCCGCGAAGAGCTGTTTCAAGAGCTGGCCACGATAGTCCGCTGAATGATGTGAAACCGGCGACTTGTGAGTGTTTGCAGCGGCGAATCGGTTCTGGCTGCAGGCTAAAAGCTCCCGTAGTTTTGGCCGTAGGCTGGCAGGTGTTTTTGAGCAGTTTGCGAAAACATGCAGCGGCCTTTTCTTTTTCGGATTTCTGCCCGGCCGGTAGGACTGCTGAAACTTGTGCCACAGTCTGGCGCAGGCACAATTTGTAAGGTGCTGATCTAGCGGCCGGGAGTGAAAACGGAACTTTGATTTGCGTTGTATCACGTTGAAACAAAACAACAAAAATCCTTCTCGGAAGGCGATCAGGTTGTTATCGTCTCCGGGTGCCCGGTGCTGGGATTTTCGCTCAGGCTCCGGCGTGATTTGGAACTGATTGAACGAGGAGAAATGCCAATGAAGAAATGACCCCTTCAAAATGAAAGCGCCCGAACCTCGGCAAAGGAACGAGCGCGTTCATAAGGCAGATCAAAGTCCACCTGTCTAGCAACAGTTCAATAGCAAATCCGGCTCCGGATTTCAAGGACGGCGACTGCCTCACCAATACAGCTGCATCCGGCCTGGACGCCTTGCGTCCGGGACCGATGGAGCACGCGCTGCACCGGTCAGCTCCCAGCTTTCGCATTCGGTTTTCACCGGGGCGGAGCGCCGGAAGAGCTGTGCCTGGTGACGGCCGAGAGCGATCACCGCTGCCCAGTTCCGGGCCGCGGGCCACTCAACTGTGAGACACATCAATGTCCTATCCTTTTCAGCAGGAAGGCATCCGGCTTCCTGAACCCAGCCTTGCCAACCGCGATGTCGCGGCGGCCTCCAAGGGGCACTTCACCGGCCACGCCGTCCTGGGCGATGGTCCTGGACGCATTGTCCAACTCGAAAGCCATCACGAGCTGCAGTTCTGCCTTTGCCTGGCCGCCCGGCCGGAAACCGGCGAGATCTACGAGCAGGTTAGCTTTGAATGGCACGATGCGGACGGCGAGCTCCACCCTCACTACTTCGACTTCGTGGTGGTGCAGACCGATGGAGCGGTTATCGCCTATTCCGTGCGGCCAACGTACGGCGTGAGCGACGAGTTCTTTGAGGAGATGTGCCGGATCTCGGATCAGGCGCGGAAAGCAGGCTTCGTTGCCGATGTCCGCCTGCTGACGGAAGAGGACCTGGACCCGGTCGAGCTGTTCAATGCCGAACTGCTTCATTCCGTTCGCGAGGAGGATCCGGAGGCCGATGAAGCGGCGCGGAAAGCCGTTCGGGGCATGCAGGGCATCGAAACTCTGGAGGTTCTCAGGGACCGTGCCGGCTGCGGCGCCATGGGCTTCCGGGCTCTGATCCGGCTGATCCGGTCCCGCCATCTCCAGCTCGTCAGCCACGAGCGCATTTCCCCGAAATCCCAGGTCTTCAAAAGGGAGCAGGTCTGATGAAGCTGTCCTACGACTACCACAATGCAGCCGCACACGCGGCGTTCCAGCCGGTTCTGAACGTGCTGGAGCTGCACCATCCGCACCGGCGGATTGAGATCGATGACTGGAAAATCGATCTGACGACGCTGATGCATTCCAGCGGCCGCATCGACTTTTTCAATGAAGAGGAATGGCTCCTGTTCGGAGTGACCACCGGACCTGAAACCGGTGAGGTCTGCGAACAGGCCGGCTTCGAATGGCACGATGAGGACGGCGTTCTCCAGCACGTCAGCCACGAGCATATCTCCCCGAAATCTCAGGTCCTCAGGAAGGAGCAGGTCTGATGGGAATGATGGAGTTGTCTTACGACTATCGCAAAACCCGCATCGCAATTGGTGCCTTCGACCGCATTAACGTCAACGAGGTGTCTTACAGCTTCCTCTTCGAGAATGAAGCTGGGAAAACGCTGAAAATGGAGGATGGAACAGGCCGGGCCTATCAGTTCTCGCATGAGGAACTGAGCCGCCTGTCGTCGCTGGGCCGTCTTCGCATTGAGCCGGATTTCTTCCATCCGGAAAAGGCGGCCCGGCAGCAGCAGTCCAGCACCAGCCTTCTGTCCGCTTTGCCGTTGACCCATAACGCCCGGGTCGCAAAACGCAGCGCCTATGTCGAGGCCTTCCTCGAAATGGAGCGTGAGGGTAAGATCAACCGCACCGATGCTGCGATCAAGGCCAACACCGAAGTTCTGATCGGCAAGGCAACGCAATTTGCGGAAAACCTCAATCCCTTGGGCGTAGCCAAACCTGGAAAATCGGCGGACATTTCGATTCCGCCAAAGCCCCGGACGCTGCGAAACTGGGTCAAGGCTGCTGAACTTGATGGCCAGGCGGGCTTGCTGGACGCGATGCATTTGCGCGGGAACCGCAACCGGGTTCTTGGACCGGAAGAAGTCGGTCTGCTGATGAAGGAAGTGCGCGGCTACATGAGCCTTGAGAGGCCAACCATCAAGACGATCCACGAAAATGTTCAGATCGCCTTTGAGGACCGGAATGCCGAGCGGAAAGAACGCGGGCTGCCTTCCCTCAAAGTGCCCAGCCGGGAAACCACACGCCGTGCGATCCGGGCGCTCGACCCGTTTGCGGTGATCACGGCCCGCTACGGCGAAGCGGCTGCCCGCAAAAAGTTCAAGCCGGTTCTGAACGGGCTCAACCTGACCCGCCCGCTTCAGCGGGTCGAGATCGATGAATGGGAAATCGATCTGATGACGCTGATGCATTCCAGCGGGCTCATCGACCTGTTCACTGAAGAGGAACGCCTCCAGCTCGGCCTGGACAAGACCACGAAGCGCTGGACGCTGACGGTGGCGATCTGCTGCACCACCCGCTGCATCGTGGGGATGGTCATTTCCACGGCGCCGAAAGCGCGGGCCGCGGTACAGGTGCTCCAGATGGTCGTGTCCAACAAAGGCCAATGGGCTGATCTGGTTGGCGCACTCGGTCATTGGGACATGTATGGTATTCCGGAACTGATCGTCACGGACTGCGGAGTTGCGTTTAAGTCGCAGGCCTTCCGCTTCGCTTGTGCCGATCTTGGGATCACCAAGGAACTGGCAATCGCGGGCTGCCCGGAAGTCCGCGGGACCATTGAGCGTGTGTTCAACACTGTCGCCTTGGACCTGCTGCCCCGCCTGTCCGGGCGCACGTTTTCCGACGTCGTCAGCAAGGGGGACGCAAAGCCAGAAGAGCGCGCAGCTCTGACCTTCGACGACCTGGCCTTCGTTCTGGTGCGCTGGGTTGTAGACATCTACCACAACACTCCGCATCGCGGTTTGGACGGCAAGACGCCCGCCGAGACCTGGCGCCGTTTGATGGGGAAATGGGGCGTTCGGCCGTCTCCGGACATGCGCCGCAGCCGGCTCGTCTTCGGCCACCGGATGACACGCGTTCTTAGCAAAGAAGGCTTGACCGTTCTTGGCGTCCGCTACCATTCGGAACGGCTGGCCGACTGGATGCTGCGCAAGGACAAATGCGATGTCGACGTGCGCTGGCACCCCAAGGACATCGGCGCCATCGAAGTGCGGCTTGGCAGCGACTGGTTCACTGTTCCCGCCATCGACCATGAGCTTGATGGCGTGCCCGCGCAGATCTGGCTGTCGGCCACCCGGGACGTGCGTTCTAGGAACCCCAAGGCAAAGCGGATCAACACCGAGGTTGTTCAGCAGGCGATCAAAGCGATCTCCGAACGCAACGCCGAGGCCATGGCACTTGCCAATCTGGTGGTCGAGGACTGGTCGCCGGAGCGCATTGCGCGGGAGGAAAAACGGATCTTCCGGGGCGTCCGGTTCGGCAAGCCCAAACAGCTGCAGAAGGCCAAGGACGGCATCGGCAGCTCTTTCCCGGCACCAGAAGCAGAAACCAGCAGAACCGAGAAAACCGCCAGCAAGAAACCGGCCTCCGCACGCCGTAAATCCAACGCCACCGACTGGACCATCGAGGACAACTGATCATGACTGAGCAAGCAAAAAAAATCGCCGACACGCTGGAAACCCTGCGCAACCTCCATGTTGGATCTCCCAGGGACGCGGAATTTGCGTCCCACCTCGACCGGCTCCTGAAACGCGACCCCTCGGGCAACCTGCTGCCCGAGGCCTTGCGCTTCACCTCCACCGGCGAGACGCGCGGCATCCTGGTGATCGACGGACCCGGCGGCGGTAAATCCACTTTGGTGGACCGGGGCCTGTCCCGGCACCCTGTGCTCTCCCAGATGCCGGAGGGGCGCCCTCTCTACCTGGATACGGTGGTACCGAGCCCCGCGACCCTGAAGAGCGTGACGCAGGAGCTTTTGACCCGCAGCGGCTACCCCGTGAAGTCCGGCCGCAGCGAGGTCTGGAGCCAGCTCCATGTGTTTCGTGAACGGCTCCACTTGCTCGGGATCGCCGTCCTGTGGATTGACGAGGCGCACGATCTGTTCTGTGCCGACCGGAACCTGATCCTCAGGGCGGTGAAGACGCTGATGCAGGGGGAGCACCCGGTGATCGTGATCCTGTCCGGTACCGAAAGGCTCCGGGAAATCATCCGCACCGACGCGCAGGTCAAGCGCCGGTTTTCCACCATCAACCTGAAACCGGTCGCTGTCCATACTGACAAAGAGCAGTTCGCCGCCCTGATCGAGCAATACTGCGCCCGCGCGGAACTGGAACCGCCTCAGCAGGAGGATCTGGTCGACAGGCTGTTCCATGCCTCCCGCTACAGGTTCGGGCGCTGCATCGAGACTATCAATGCGGCAATCGAGCAGGCGCTGAACCATGGTGAGGCGGCTCTGGATATCTGGCATTTCTCGGAAGCCTGGGCGTTCGACGAGGGATGCCCGCTCGACCAGAATGTGTTCGAGGTTCCGGAATGGTGGACGATCGACCCGGATGCGTCCGATGAGGAGGAAGAGCCCAGGAAACCGGTCAAACGCAAGCGGAAGCAGAGGGCATGACCATGGACAAGCTGTATCCCTCTCTTCCGTTTGCACCTGGCGAGACGCCGCTGTCCTGGGCTGCGCGTCTTGCAGCCCTGCACACCGGTGGCGGCCTCCGGCCTTTCCTCAATGACATGGACGTGCCGTTCATGCGGCTCGCAGGCGGGCATGCAGATGCGATCCGGCGCCTCTGTGATCTGGCTTGTCAGGACCACAAGGTGGTGGAGCACAATACCATCCGCAGTCTTGACGGCAGGCGTTTTGAGCTGCGCGGCGAGGCGTTTTCCGCGGAATTTCTGACCGGCTCCGTGACTCGCTTTTGCCCTGCCTGCCTGGCCGCAGATGAAGGCGGCGCCAGCCGTCCCCACGCGCAGCGGCGGGGGCGGCTTGAGTGGCTGCTGGCTCCGGTCAGGGTTTGCCCGCGCCATCAGCAGCCGCTCATGGAGCGGCAGCGTGATGCTTGGGACGGCAAGGCCCGGGAACTGCAGCTGCTGGTGCCTGAAGCCGGTGCTGCTCTGCAGGCGCTGGCTGAACCTCTGCCGGAACGCGCACCGTCACCGCTTCAGGACTATGTCCTCGGCCGTCTGGAAGGCGCCAAGGGGCCGGGATGGCTTGATGATCAGGGGATTGAACAGGCCGTCCGCGCAACCGAGATGCTGGGAGCTGTTTTGACGTTCGGCTCTCGAACAAAGGCGAACGAACTGGATCAGATGGATTGGGATGCGGCAGGGCAGGCAGGCTGGCGATATGTAACTGGCGGGGAGGACGGCGTCAGGACCGCATTGGAGCAGCTTTTGGAACGTGCCCGGATGACGGTGGACGGCCCGCTGCGGCGTCTGTCGGCATATGGAATGCTGTACTCTTGGCTGGGGTCCTCAAAGCTGTCAAAAGACCCTGGCCCGATTAGGGACATCCTTCGCCAGCACATTCTGGACAACATGGACGTGCAGGCTGGCCAGCTGCTGCTTGGAAGGGCCGTGGTGAACCCGCCCCGAAGCAGCATTGCCTCCTTGGCCGCTTCCGAAGGCGTGCATAGTGCCACTTTGAAAAATGCTCTGCTGGCCAAAGGCATGATCACTGAAGCTGAGGCAGAGCTGCCTGGTTCCCACGTCCTGGTGAACTATGAGACAGGTAAAGCCGTCTCCGAGGAAGTGAAACGGGCGGTTGCAGTTACCCTACTGCCGCAAATGCTCAATGCATCCAGGAATATGGTTGCAGCGCTTTTGGACGGGGGGATCTTGACCCTATTGAACGACGGCGGGTTGTCGAAAGCCAACATCAAACGGGCGGTCGACCGAGAGCAGGTAGACGCGCTTCTTACGCGTCTTGGGCGCATTGCTATGCCCGTGTCCAAGGCCCCTGGAACTATGGTGCGGCTGACGAAGAGTGCTGCTATCACCCAGGAGATTATGCCCTTGGTATTGGCCGCTCTGTTTAACGGCCAGTTTCGGCGTGTCATGCGGCTGGAAGCAACGCCTGGCATCGGCGGCCTCCTGGTCGATCCGAAGGAGATCAAGGCTCTCACATCGCGCAGTAGGCCCGGCATGTCCGCCAGCTGTGCTTTCATGATGCTGGGTATTGGGGAAGCTGCGGGTAAGCGGCTGATTGCGGCAAAGACAGGCGAAGTTGTTCTGGAAACAGTTTCCATACCGGGTGAAGCCGAGCCGTGGGTTACGCCCGAAGCCATGGCCAGCTTCCGCAGCAAGTTCGTGACTTTCAAAAGCCTTCTGATCGAGGCGAAATGCAAGCAGACACAATTAAAGTGGGTACTTGCTGCACATGAAGTGAAGCCAGCTTTCGACCCAAAGACCTTGGGCGCGATTCTCTACAGACGGGCTGATTTGCCGAAAGCCTTGGAGCTCTAGCGCTCCAGCGTACGAACCATCCATATTGCCGCCTTCGGGCGGCAATTTTTTGGATCTTTCGATGGCAGATAATCCTGTGGAAAATGGCAGAAAAGCCGCCCCACCTGGTTTTGTGCAGATCTGAGGTGTTTAAAAACAACATCTTACAAGGCGGCCGTGGGCATCAATGGCATTTTTTCAGTGGTTCCGACAACTTCGCCACTTCGCCGATGCTGTTGTAGTGGCACATGGAGACGCGCACGCAGCTGTCCATGCCAAGCGGGGCCAGGATGTTGCCGGAATAATGATCCGCCTTGCGCAGATGGGTGCGGATGCCCTGTTCGTTCAGGCGTTTGACCACATCAACCGAGGGCACGCCGCCGACGGTCAGCGAGACCAGCCCTTCGCGTGCCGGGTTGTCCGGACCGCCCAGAATGGTGACGCCTGCCATCTCCGCCAGGCCGGGCAGGTTGCCGGTTCCAAAGATCATCGCGTCGGTCAGGGCTTTCTCGTGTGCATGGATTGCTTCGCCAGCGGCCACGAATTTTGCGCGCCGGTCCGTTGCATCGCTCACCTCGCCGCCGAGCCACTCCAGATAGGCGGCTACATCGGACAGCGTTGCATAGCTGCCGGTGTCGCGGGTGCCCATTTCCCAATTGTCCGCAGGTCCGTCGATCAGGCTGTTATGCGGCAGCGCGGTCAGCCGGTCCGAGATCCAGGCGAGTCCGTAGCCGTGGCGCGAGAACATCTTGTAGGGCGAGATCACATAGCCATCGGCGCCGTATGCGGTCAGGTCGATGCGCCCGTGGGCAGCGTGCTGAATGCCGTCCACGATGATGAAGCACTCTGGCGCAACTTCACGGATGGCGGCGGCGCAGGCGGCCACATCCACGCCCATGCCGGTGACAGGCGAGGTATGGACGATGGTGGCCACAACCGTGTCCGGAGTGACTGCCTTGGCGTAAGCCTCGGCGGTGATCGTGCCACTGGCATCATCATGCGGGATCAGCACATGGGTCTGCCGCGCCACCCCGGCCCAGCGGGCGCAGGCGGAACGGGTGGCGGGATGTTCCAGCGTCGAGCCCAGCACGGTGCCGCCCTCTGCCGTGCCGAGGCAGGCGTTCATGATCAGCCGGAACAGCAACTCTGTACCGCTTTCACCTGCGAAAAACTGGCCGCCGGGCGCATTCATGAAAATGCGCATGTCGTCCTTGGCCTTGTTGATGACCCGGACCAGCTCGTGGCTGCCGGGGTTGTCGCGGCCCTGGTTGTCGGGGATCGCAGCATAGCGTGCGGATGTTTCCACCACCGAATTGAGCGTCAGCGCGCCGCCGGCGTTTTCAAAGAATATACGGCTGCCTTGTTCGGGGCAGTTGTCCACCTGGGCAAAACGGGCGCGGATCTGGTCCAGCAAGGTGTCGGAGATATAGGGCATGGCACATCCAGCAGCAAAGGTTTGTTCCGCGCCACAGTAGGAGGATTGCACTGCCGTGAGATACAAAAATATCCGGGGCTGAGGGCTGGAAATCTCTGTGTCAGCCCTCAGCGTTTTTGTCAGGTGATGAAACCGTGGAAAGGCGCGCGTAATGCTGCCCTGTGCACCATCTCAGACAGCGTGATGATGTCGAAGACGGGCCGGTTCAGCGCCGCTTGCAGGGTGTGGGCATAAGGCGGCAGGTCGGTGCATTCCAGCACAATCGGGCCTATTTCCGGGTTGCGTGCGATCATGCCCCTGGCGGCGGCCAGCAGTTCGGCCTCAACCTTGGCCAGATCCATTGCGGTGCGTTCATTGCGCAGGATCACGGTGGAGAACTCTTCTGCGTCATCCAGCCCCTGCACAACCACGGGCGTGTTTTCAGCGCCAACGCCGCGCAAATGCGCCTCGGTCAGACTGGCGGCAGAGGCGGTGATCACCCCGACGGTGCGGCCTGTCATCTGATGCGCCAGCGGCACCTGGATCAGAGAGGAGACAAACACCGGCACATTCACCGCGGCTGCGATCTCTTTCTGGAAGATGGCGAGGAAGCCGCAGGAGCCGGTGATGGCCCGAACGCCTTTGGCCTCCAGCCGCCGGGCGGCCTCGATCAGCCGGTCCTTCATTTCGCCGGTCGGGTTGGCCAGCAGTTTCGGCACGGTGATCCCGTCCAGCATTTCATACAGCGTGGTGAACGGCAGGCTGGAGGGGTTCTTGATATGGCCGGGCGGTTTGGGAAAGTAGCTTTCCAGCGCCAGCACGCCGATGGAGACGCCGCAGATGTTCTGACCGCCAGGGTGGATGGTCATGCCTTGATCCTTTCGTAGCGCCGTGTGCGGAACGGCGAGAGGTCTTCGTTCACGGGTGTTCCGCTGACGATATCCGCCACCAGCCGCCCGGTTTTCGGGGCCATCATCAGGCCGTAATGGCTGTGGCCGAAAGCGGCGATCAGGTCCGGGAACCCTTCAACCTCGCCAATGCAGGGCAAGCTGTCGGGCAGGCTGGGGCGCTGGCCGGACCAGGTTTCCATCTCGTCTGCGCGCAAGCCGGGCAGCAGGGCTTTGGCAAGCTCCACAAGCCCGTCGAGCCGTTTCTGGTTCAGCGGCTGATCAAGGCCCGCAAACTCGGCGGTACCGGCCACCCGCAGCCCTTCCTCCATCGAGGAGGCCACGAATTTCATGTCCATATCCATGATCGAGTTGTTGAGCGCGACGCCGGGGTTCTGAAACGACACGTGGTAGCCGCGTTCGGATTCCATCGGGATTTTGATCCCGAGCGGCTTCAGCAGCTCGCCGGACCAGACGCCCATTGCCAGCACCAGCTTGGGGGTCCAGTCCTGGCCCGCATCGGTGGCATAAGTCCAGCCGCCGGTTTCAGACGGCAGAATACCCCGCACGGTCCGGTTCTGGATCTCGCCGCCCATGGATTGAAATTTCTCCGCCAGCACAGCGCCGATCCTGCCGGGAGAGAGCGCCCGGGCCTGGCCCTTGATCAGGATCGCGGCCTGAAACTCCGGTGTGAGGGCTGGCTCAAGGTCCCGCAGATCGGCGGCACCGATCCGCTCCATGTCAGCGCCCTGTGCCGCCCGCAGCCGGTTGCCGAGACTGTTCAGATCGGCCTCCTCCGGATTGCGCGAGGCATGGACGTAATAGCTGTCCTTGACGAGAGCTTCGTGGCCGGTACCCGCCAGATGCAGCCGGAACCCTTCGACACAGTTGCGGCAGAGGAAACCCATGGCGTCAGAAATCCGGTGAATCCGCCCCTCGCGCCCCTCGGCAAGGAACCGCAGGCCCCAGGGGGCGACCTTGGGCAGGTAGCCGGGCTTTACCGTGACAGGCCCCAGCGGGTCCAGCAGCCAGCCCGGCACCTTCTTCCACAGCCCCGGCATCGACTGCGGCACCACCGACCAGGGGGAGATGATGCCGGCATTGCCGTATGACGTTGCCTGGCCTGGCGCGTCCCGGTCGATAAGCCGGACCTTGAGGCCCCGCTCGGCCAGGGACAGGGCCGAGCAGATGCCAACGATTCCGGCCCCCAGGACCGTCACATCGGGGGGGACGCTTGCGCTCATTGCACCGCCTTTGCTTGCAGCTTGCGCTGCTGGCCCAACTGCTGGATCAGCACCGGTGCCATCGCAACCAGCGCTGCAATGTCAGAGCCGCCGGAAGGCGCCACCAGCAGCAGCCCGCCGATGGCCATCAGCAGCCGCCAGATTCCGCTGAGCGGTGCAAGGAAATAAGCCGAGACAGCAGTGGCGATGGCAAAGACGCCTGCGGCGCATGTCAGGGTGACCTGAGCGAAGCTTAGCAGAGTGAAGTATTCCGGCAGCACGATCAGCATGGTCGGCGCGTAGACAAACACCATCGGCACCATCAGCTTGCCCAGACCCAAGGTAAAGGCATTAAGCCCGGTGCGGAACGGGTTGGACCCCGCAATCCCTGCCGCTGCATAGGCCGAGGCGCAAACCGGCGGGGTGATCTCGGAAATCACGCCGTAGTAAAGCACGAACATATGGGTGGCGAGCGGCGGCACGCCCAGCTGGCTGAGGGCAGGCGTCGCAACCGCCACCAGCATGATATAAAGCGCCGTGGTCGGCAGGCCGGCCCCCATCAGGATGCAGGCCATGGCGATCAGCACCAGCGAGATGAACTGCTGGATTGACGGCTGGCTGAAGGTTTCAATCGATGTCCACTCCAGCAGCGGCGCAATGGCTGCAGCCATGTCCGCGGCGCCGCCGGTGACCATGAAGCCAAGGCGAAAACCGACGCCGGTGGTGTTGATCACACCCACCACGATGCCCACGGCGGCAGAGGCCGCGCCCACGGCCAGCGCGTATTGCACGCCGACGTGGAAACTGTCGAACAGGTCGCGGAAGTTCTGGCGTTCATTGCGGTGCAGGCAGCCGACGATGGTCAGCGCTGCCAGCATCCCGGCCATCACTGGAGTGTACCCCTCGCCGGAATAGGGCGACGCTTTCCATAGGATGAACCCGAGCAGGGCAAAGGGGATCAGCAATGTCGCGGGTTTGTCAAAGGCGCAGAAGCCGACAACGATACACAGGCTGAGACCGATAAAGGCGGCCATGTTCGGAGAATATCCGGAGAACAGCACCAGCAGAAGCGCGATCAGCGGAATGATCGTGTACCAGCCGTCCTTCCAGACCTGCAGGAACTTGGGCAGCTGATCCTTGGGGTAGGCGGTGAGGCCCAGTTTCTTGGCGGTGAAATGCACGATCGATATCACCCCGATATAATGCATCAGCGCGGGCACGATCGCCGCAATCACGATGGTGGTGTAGGGCACCTCCAGATACTCGGCCATCAGGAAGGATGCCGCGCCCATGATCGGCGGTGTGATCTGCCCGCCGGCTGAGGCCGCCGCCTCAACTCCGCCTGCGAAATGGCCGGGGTAGCCCAGCTTTTTCATGTTGGGGATGGTCAGCGAGCCGGTGGAAACCGTGTTGGCAATCGACGAGCCGGAAATGGTGCCGAAGAAGGCGGATGAGACCACTGAGACCTTGGCCGGACCGCCGGTGTAACGGCCTGCCAGCAGCATGGCGTTGTCGACAAAGAACTGCCCCAGCCCCATCCGCTGCGCCACCACGCCGAACAGCACGAAGTGGAACACGACGGTGGACACCACCCAGAGCGTCACGCCAAAGATGCCTTCGGACGGGAAGTACATGTTGTTGACGAACTGCTGCCAGTTGACGCCCGGATGCTTGAGGATCTGTGCGGGCATGTAAGGCCCGAACAGCGCATAGATCATGAACACAAGGATGATCAGCGGCAGTACAAACCCGATGGTGCGGCGCGCGATCTCCAGCACTGTCAGGATCAGAACCGAGCCGAAGAACACATCCAGGCTGGAGGGGTTGCCCTGCCGCAGCGCCTGTTCGGCAATGTCGAAGCCGAACATGTCAAAACCGCGCCAGCTGACCCAGAGGAACAGCGCCGCCGCCATGCTGAGCCCGGTGAGCGCCCAGTCATAGAGCGGCACATTGCCGGGGCGCAGCGGATTGGGGCCGCGCCATTCCAGCCTGCGGGCTGACTTGATCAGGGGAAAGCCCACAAAGATGAACAGGAACAGGCCCGCAAGGTGAATACCCATATGCACATGGTCCACCGGGGTGCCGAAACCGGCCGTCCACAGGTGATAGAGGGCAAAGGCGATGCTGGCCCAATAGATGACGCCAGTCAGCCTGGGTCCGTTGTCGCGCGTGTTCAGAGCGGAGTCATACTGCTTCTCCAGCTCCTCAAGCGCCTTGTTGTCGAGATGGGTGTCCATGGACATCGGGGTCTCCAGTCCGGGGGGCGTGCCGGCGCGCGCCGTTCACCCGCATTGCGGACAGGGGCGCCGGGAAACAAAAACGGCAGCAAGGCGCACCCTGCTGCCGCAGTTCAGGGGAGGTTTACTTGAGCATGCCGATTTCGCGGTAGAAACGTTCAGCCCCCGGGTGCAGCGGCACACCGATGCCCTCGACGCCGTCCAGCGCAGTTTCCAGGGTGATCGCCTTGCCCTTGGGGTGGCCGTTGTCCAGCAGCTTGCGGGCGGTATCGGACCACATCGCCTTGGTGATCTCATAGATCAGGTCTTCGGACATGTTGGCATTGGTGACCAGCATCCCAGAGACCGCCACGGTGTTCACGTCATAGCCCACACCCGGATAGGTGCCCGCCGGAATGGTTGAGGGGATGTAGTAGGGCACGGTGGTGTTGGCCTGTTTGATCTCTTCCTCGGACCAGTTGTGCAGTTCCATGCCCTTGGTGTTGTCGAGCTGGATCATCGCCGCGACAGGCGTGCCGGCGGCGTAGAAATATGCGTCCAGCTGGCCGTCGGCGATACGCTCGGCGGACTGGGCGTTGTTCAGTTCCGCCTCGTCGATGTTGTCCCGGTTGACGCCGTGGTCATTCAGGATCAGCTCCACTGCGATCTGGGTGCCGGAACCGGCCTGGGCGATGCCAACGCGCTTGCCCTTCAGATCGGCGAGCCCGCCCAGCGAATGGCCCTTGGGCAGCACCAAGTGCAGGTCTTCCGGGAACAGGTTGGCAATCACCCGCAGGTCGGGCTTGGCATTGCCTTCAAACTTGCCCTTGCCGTGGTAGGCGAAATGCAGGGTCGCGGCACCGGACAGGCCCGCCTCCATCTGGCCCGCCTGGATGGCATTCACATTATGCGCCGAGGCGTTGGTCGACTGCGCCATCGCCACCAGGCCGGGCACGCCGCAGTTGCCACCTTCGTCACAGGCGCGCGAACCGGGCGGGTTGGAAATGGCGTTGGCGATGATGCCGCCAATCGGGAAATAGGTGCCGCCCGCACCGCCGGTGCCGATGCGGAAAAAGGTCATATCCTGCGCCGCAGCGGCGCCGGTCAGCATGGTGCAGGCCAATGCGGCCCCGGTCAGTTTCTTGAAAAATCCCATAGCATCCTCCCTGGAGTGTTGGCCGCGTCTCTTTCCGCGCAGCATCCAACTATGATCTTTGCATCATGGGTAAGCTAAATCATAAATTCAAATTTAAAATTATACTGTATATATAGATCATTTTTATGATACCTTCACGCCAGGAGGCAGGCCATGAACTCTCACCAGCTTGCGGTATTCCGCGAAGTCATGAAAAGCGGCTCCGTCAGCCAGGCGGCCCGCAACCTGCACCGGACCCAGCCGGCCGTCAGCGCTGCCATCAAGACGCTTGAGGAAGAGCTCGGGCTGACCCTGTTTTTGCGGGAAGGCCGCCGCCTGGTACCGGTGCCGGAGGCGCAGTACCTGATGGAGGAAGCGACAGAGATCCTGTCACGGATGGAGACCGCACAGCAGAATCTGGCCAACATGCGCGACCGGGTACAGGGTTCGATCCGCATCGTGGCGATGCCGGGGCCGTCGACTTTTCTGCTGCCGGATTTCATCAGCCGTTTTGTTGCAGGCAAACCTGAGGTGCGGGTGACGCTGGCGACGCGCTCTTCGCCGCAGGTGCGCAGCCTGGTGGCTGCCGGGAGCTTTGACATCGGCTTCTGCGACATGACCCGGTTCCGCGGAGACCGCAAGCTGTATACGGCGGAGGAGCTGCCCAGCAACTGTCTCTGCGCGGTGCCCGCAAGCCATCCGCTGGCCGAACGCACGGTGATCACCGCCACGGATCTGACTGGACAGCCAATGGGGGCGCTGCAACCGGACCACAACACCTATCAGGCCACCTCGCAGGCGTTTCTGGCTGCCGGGTCCGAGTTCAACCTGCGCTATGACGCACAGTATTTCCTGCCGCTGTTCCACTTCATCGCCGCGGGGCAAGCCTGTGCTGTTGTCGATGTGCTGAGCGCCGAAAGCTACCGTCGCAGCAATGCGGGAGAGGAGCGGATCCGGTTCCTGCCGTTCGACCCTGCGATTCCCTTTGGCTATTCGATCCTGACCCCCAGCGAGCGCCCGCTGTCGCAGCTTGCCGCCAGTTTTGCCGAAGCCTGGCGGGGATACGTGGCAGAAATGCTAGCGCCAGAGTCAGATTAACCATTGTTTTTAGAAGAAAATTTTGCACGCCAGGAATTCTGTTCTGTGAGCGGCAGAGTGAAAGAAAGGCCTGCCGGCATTTTGCCTTCACAATAGCCTACATTACTGTATACAGTTTGGAGTGCAAATTCCCGGGCTCTCCCCGGGGCAGGTTTCATGCAGGCTTGGGAGGTCCCGATGAAGAACACGATGAATGGCGCAGAGGCGATGGTGCGTGCGCTTGAGGCGCATGGGGTCACCCATATCTTCGGGCTGTGCGGAGACACCACGCTGCCCTTCTATGACGCGATGAACCGGCTGGAGCATGGCATCACCCATGTCCTCACCCGCGATGAGCGCAGCGCGGCCTATATGGCCGACGGCTTCTCCCGCGTGACCAGCCGTGTCGGGGTCTGCGAAGGCCCTTCCGGCGGCGGTGCCACATATATTCTGCCGGGACTGATCGAGGCCAATGAAAGCTCCTACGCGGTGCTGGCGATCACCACCGATATTTCCGTGGGGTCTTACGGGAAGTACCCGCTGACCGAGGTCAACCAGGAGGTCCTGATGGGGCCGCTGACCAAGTTCAACACGGTGATCAAACGCGCCGACCACATCCCGCGCATGGTGCGCCAGGCGTTCCGGGCAATGACCACCGGCCGCTCCGGCTCGGCGCATCTGGGGCTGCCCTATGACATCCAGTATGACGATGTTCCGGCGGATGACGTCTGGGGCGATCCAAAACACCAAAGCTACCCCGCCTATCGTGCAGCTCCGGAACCGGGCGCGGCAGAGGCAGCGGTGGAAGCCATCCTCACTGCCAAATCGCCGCTGATCGTCTGCGGCGGCGGTGTGGTGATCTCGGGCGCTATGGAGGAACTGGATAGGCTCGCCTCCCGCCTCGACATTGCCGTGGGCACCTCGATCTCCGGTAAGGGCTCGCTGGCCGACATCCACCCGCAATCGCTGGGTGTGGTCGGCTCCAACGGCGGCACCGATGAGACCTGGGAGATGATGGAGGGCGCCGATCTGGTCGTCTTCATGGGCTGCCGCGCCGGGTCCACCACCACCTCGCGCTGGGAAGCGCCGAAGCCCGGCCAGCGGATCGTGCATTTTGACAATGACCCGATGGTGATCGGTGCCAACTACCCGACCGAAGTAGGTGTCGTTGCGGACCTGAAGCTCGGCTTGCAGGCGGCGAACGCCTATCTGGACAGCCGCGCGGGCGAATTGCCGTCCTTCGGTGCCGCTGCGAAAATCGCCGACATCAAGCAGCGCAAGTTTGCCAAGTTCGAGGCGCTGGCGGGCAGTCAGACCGAACAGGTGCTGCCGGAGCAGATCATCCACGCGCTGAACCGGAACCTGCCCGATGACGCCATCGTGGTCTCCGACCCCGGTACCAGCTGCCCCTATTACAACGCCTATTCCCAGCAGAAGCATCCGGGCCGCCAGTACATCACCAACCGCGCCCATGGCGGGCTGGGCTACGCGCTGTCGGCGTCGCTGGGCGCCTGGTTCGGGCGTCCCGGCAGCAAGGTCGTGGGGATGATGGGCGACGGCTCCTTCAACTTCACCTGCGGCGAGCTGGAAACCGTGGTGCGATGCAACGCGCCGATCACTTATGTGGTGTTCTCCAATGCGAACTTCGGCTGGATCAAGGCCAGCCAGCGCGACGACTGCGATAAGCGCTATTATAACGTGGACTTCAACCGCACCAATCACGCAGCAGTGGCTGAAGCGTTCGGGGTCAAGACTTGGCGGGTGGAGAAGCCGGAAGACCTGGACGGAGCGATCAAGGAGGCCTTTGCCCATGACGGCCCGACCCTGATCGACGTGGTCTGCCAGGCGCTGGAGGACTCCGCCGCCCCGGTCCGCCGCTGGATGGGGTGAGCCGCCAAAACGCAGATAGAGCCGAAGGCCGGGATCATTGTGTTTCCGGCCTTGTCTCTTTCACTTGGCGCCCGCTATGAATTTGCGAAACCCGCAGTCAGGAAAGGCGCCCCAAATGGACACCCCTACCGCTCCCAAACCCGGCGCCATGCTGCACCTGCGCGGCAACACGCTGTCCGAGGGCGATCCGGTGGCACTGCCGCTGACCCAAAGCTCCATGTACCACCTGCCGGGCGATTGGACCGGCGGCCCCAGCTATGGCCGGGTGGACAATGCCACCTGGGAGCACCTGGAGCATGTGCTGGCTTATCTGGAGCACGCGCCTGCGCTGGCGTTTCCGTCAGGCATGGCGGCGATCTCAGCAGCGCTGTTTGCGACCCTGAAAGCAGGGTCAAAGCTGCTGATCCCCTCGGACGGGTATTACGTCACCCGACGCCTGAGCGAGCGGTTCCTGCAAGACCTTGGCGTCGAGGTGCACCAGCGACCGACCACCGGTTTTGCTGAGGGCGGATTCGATGGCTTTGACGTTGTCTTTGCGGAAACACCTTCGAATCCCGGACTGGACCTCTGCGACCTGCGTGCGGTTGCGGACGCGGTGCATGCGGCGGGCGGGCTGCTGATCGTTGATAACACCACCATGACCCCGCTGGGCCAGCGGCCGCTGGAACTGGGGGCCGATGTGGTCGTCGCCTCCGACACCAAGGCGCCGGGCGGCCATTCCGACGTGCTGATGGGGCATCTGGCGACCCGCAATGCGGATGTGCTGCAGGCCGCGCGCGAATGGCGCCAGTTCGGCGGCGGCATCCCCGGCCCGCAGGAGGCCTGGCTGGCGCACCGCGGGCTGGAAACTTTGGACGTGCGCTTCGACCGCATGTGCAGCACCGCTGAAGTGCTGGCCGAACGGCTGGCAGCGCATCCGCTGGTGCAGGCGATCCGCTTTCCGGGGCTGAAATCCGACCCCTCGTTTGAGCTGGCGAAACAGCAGATGGCGCGGTTTGGATTTCTGATTTCCATCACTCTGGACGGCGCGGAACAAGCGGATGCCTTCATCAACACCTGCCCGCTGATCCGCTCCGCAACCTCGTTCGGCGGTGTGCATACCTCAGCTGAGCGCCGCGCCCGCTGGGGCGATGCCGTGGCGCCGGGGTTTATCCGCATCTCGGTTGGCACCGAACCGGCAGAGGAATTGTGGAGCGCGATGGCCGCGTCTCTGGATGCTCTGCTGGAATAGCAAAGCCACAACTGCCGCAGCAAAAAACGGGTGGAAAACCTCTTCAGACCAGCGCGTGATACAGGGCCATGAGCCAATTGCAAAAGGATTTGACCTCCTCCCGCTGACCCGCCCTGGCGTTGATCACGATGTAATGCGAGCGCCGTTTCGGCAGTTTGTAAGCGGTCGGAACAACCACCAGCCCCTGCTCGATGTATTGTCTGGCAAAACTTTCCAGCACCATCGTCACCCCGTGGCCTGCCGCGATGGTCTGTAGCGCCAGTAGGGATGAATCCGCCTTCAGCCAGTCCGCCGGTGTCTGCAGGTTCAGCCCGTGCAGCTCCGACAGGCGGCCCCAGTCGGTTTCCGAGCCGAAGATCTGCGCCACATCGGATCCGGCCAGATCATGGATGGAGGGGCTGCCACCCAGGTCCCGCAGATATCCGGGACTGCAGACAGGCACAGCGTTTTCGTGGCCCAGATGCAGAACCTCGCTCTCCTGCCAGTCGCCGCCATAGCGGATGTCGATGTCTAGACCTTCCTCGTCAAACCGGTTGGCCCAGACCGAGGTGGTCAGTTCTACCAGAATATCCGGATGCGCCGCCTGAAAACGGCCGAGCTGGGGCGCGATGACCAGCGCCGCGCAGGAGATCGAGGCCCGCACCCTGACCACCCGCTTGCGTTTCTTGCCGAACAGGCCGGCGGTGGCCTGCTGCATGTCGATGAAGGATTTGCGGATCGGCTGGGCATAGGCCTGGCCGGTGTCGGTCAGTGCGACACCACGTGGCAGGCGTTTGAACAGCTGGGTGTTCAGGTGTTTCTCCAAGAGCCGGATCTGCTGGCTGATGGCGGCAGGGGTCAGGCCCAGCTCCTCAGCCGCGGCGGAGAAACTGTTCAGCCGCGCGGCGGCTTCAAAGGCTTTGAGCCAGGTGACATGGGGCAGGTCGGTCATGAATTAGCTTTAAACACAGTTAGGCCATAGGGGCAAAACACATTGTTTGATTTATATCATACGCGCTGCGCAATCTGGCGGGAACTCAACGGATCAGGCGTGCCATGGCGCAGACATTCGACTTCATCATCGTGGGCGCTGGTTCGGCCGGCTGCGTGCTCGCCGACCGGCTGACTGCCAATGGCCGCTACAAGGTGCTGCTGATCGAAGCCGGCGGCAGCGACCGGCGGTTCTGGATCAAGATCCCGGTGGGTTACGGCTTCACCTTCTCGGACCCCAAGGTGAACTGGCGTTACTCCGCAGCGGTGGACCCGGGGCTGAACGGGCGCGCGGCCTACTGGCCGCGGGGCAAGGTGCTGGGCGGCTCCAGCTCGATCAACGCAATGGCCTATGTGCGCGGCCTGCCGCATGATTTCGACGATTGGGAGGCCGCTGGCGCAACCGGCTGGGGCTGGGACAACGTGCGCCGCAGCTATGAGGCGCTGGAAACAAACGACGAATGGCATCAGGGCCGCCGCCGCTTGCGCGGGACGGGGCCGGTGCGCGTTACCGACCTCAGCGAGCGGATGCATCCCTTTGCCAGGAACTTTCTCGCCGCCGGGCAGGACATGGGCTGGCCGTTCCTGCCGGACATGAATGCGGAGGCGGAAGATGGGGCCAACACGCTGCCAGGCGAGGGCATGGGTTACGTGCGCAGCACGGTAAAGGACGGGTGGCGCTGGTCTTCGGCGGATGCGTTCCTGCGGCCTGCGATGAAGCGCGGCAATCTGACCGTGATCAGCGGCGCGCTGGTTGAGAAGGTGCTGATCAAGGGCGGGCGGACTACCGGCGTGGCCTTCCGGGTGAAAGGGCAGGCGCAAACCGCCATGGCGGCGCGCGAAGTGATCTTGAGCGCGGGTGCGGTGAACTCTCCGCAGCTCTTACAGCTCTCTGGCATCGGCCCAGCCGCGCTGCTGCAGCGGCACGGGATCGAGGTTGCCCATGACCTGCCGCAAGTGGGGCAGGGGCTGCAGGACCATCTGGCGGTTTCGCATTTCTTCTGGGCCAATACTGCGACGCTGAACGACCGGCTGGGCAGTTTTGCCGGGCAGATGAAGGCTGGCCTGCAGTATGTGCTGACCCGCAAGGGACCGCTGAGCGTGCCAGTGAACCAGTGCAGTGGTTTTGTCCGCACGCAGGGTGCGGCGCTGCCGGATGTGCAGGTCTACTGCAACCCGGCGTCTTATTCGACGCAGGCAAACGGCAAGCCGCAGATCGATAAGGACAATGGCTTCCTGCTGTGTGTACAGCCGAGCCGCCCGGTCAGCCGCGGGCAGATCACTATCCAATCTGCCGACCCAGGCCAGGCACCGCTGATCGAGCCGAACTCGCTGTCGGCGGAGGAAGACAAGGCAACCGCCATCCGCGCCAGCCACTTGCTGCAGGCGCTGGCAGCAACCCCCGCCATGAAGCGGGTCACGCGGGAGCGGCGGGTGCCGGATATCGCCGGGAGGGATGACGCGGCGCTGCTGGAAAACTTCCGCGAACGCGCGGGCAGCGTGTTTCATGCAAGCTGCACGTGCCGGATGGGGCATACTGCAACCGACTCGGTGCTGGATGCGCGGCTCAGGGTGCATGGGGTTGCGGGTTTGCGGGTGATTGATGCCTCGTCGTTTCCGAATGTGACCTCCGGCAACACCAACGCACCGACCATGATGCTGGCCGCCCGCGGCGCGCAGATGGTGCTGGATGACAATGAAAACAGGCCCTTGGCGGCTGAATGACAGGGATTTTCAGATGAAGCTCGATAAGATTGAAACCTTTGTTTTCGGCAACCCGCCGCCGCGCCACGGCGGGCGCTATTTCATTTTTGTGCGCCTGACCACCGCTTGCGGCACCACCGGGGTGGGAGAGATATACAACGCGACCTTCGGTCCGGACCTGTGCTGCGCCATGGCGGAGGAGATGTTTGCCCGCCAGTTCGAAGGCTGCGATCCGCATCATATCGAGAAGCTGTGGCGCAAGTCCTATGGCGCGGGCTATACGCTGCGGCCCGATGTGACGGTGATGGGGGTCTTGAGCGGTCTGGAAATGGCCTGCTGGGACATCATCGGCAAGGCCGCGGGCAAGCCGGTATATGAGCTGATGGGCGGCCAGGTGCATGAGCGGCTGCGCAGCTATACGTATTTGTATCCAGCAGAAGGCGATGTGTACCCGGACCCGGACACGCCCAATGTATACAACGACCCGGACTTGGCGGCGGAGGCGGCTTTGGTGCAGGTCGAAAAGGGCTTCACCGCAGTGAAGTTCGATCCGGCCGGGCCATATACAATTTATGACGGCCATCAGCCTCGGCTGGAGGACCTGGAGCGCAGCGAGATGTTCGTGAAGCGCATCCGCGAGGCGGTCGGCACCCGGGCGGACCTGCTGTTCGGCACCCACGGCCAGTTCACCGTCTCCGGCGCGAAGCGGATGGCACGGCGGCTGGAACCCTATGAGCCGTTGTGGTTCGAAGAGCCGGTGCCGCCGGAAAACCCCGCCGATATGGCAGAGGTGGCGCGGTTCACCTCGGTTCCCATTTCGACGGGCGAGCGCCTGTGCACCAAGCACGAATTCGCCCGCGTGCTGGAGACCGGGGCGGCCTCGATCCTGCAGATGGACCTGGGGCGGGTCGGCGGCCTGCTGGAAGCCAAGAAAATCGCATCCATGGCCGAAACCCGGCAGGCCCAGATCGCGCCGCATCTTTACTGCGGGCCGGTGGTGGCGGCCGCGAACATCCAGATCTCGGCCTGCAGCCCGAACTTCCTGATCCTCGAGTCGATCGGCACCTTTGAAGGCCCCTATATGTCCTGTCTCAAGTCCGCGATCACCTGGGAGGACGGTTATGTGATCCCCTCCAAGGAGCCGGGCCTGGGGGTGGAGCTGGACGACGCAGCCATCGCAGCCAGCCCCTATACCGGCAGCAAGCTGCATCTGGAGCTGGCGCAGGAGCCGGTGGTTCAATAAGCGCGGCCCCCGGCATTATCTGCCGGGGCGCATCGCCTCCGGCGGCAGTTTGACGGGGAATTTGGCGCGGACCTCCGCGTCGAGCTTGCTCCCGAAGTAATTCGGATAGTGCTCGCCCAGGATCCTGTCCGACACTTCGCGGGCGCGGTCGAACATGGTCTGCTTGCCCGCCTTTTCCCAGGTGTCGGTCAGCTCCCGGTCCATCAGGTCGGGATAGACGTATTCCGTCTCCATATACTGCAGCGTCTGGGTGTTGCCGAGGAAATGGCCCGGTCCGGTGGCGCAGTCGTGGATCACATCGACCGAGAGGGTGTCGTCGCTCACCTCGATCCCGCGCAAGGTGCGGGAGATCATGCCGGCGGCCTCGTTGTCGATCACCATCGACTCAAAGGAACAGCCCATCAGCGAGCCGACCATGCCGCCGAACTCGCACAGGCGGTTGGCGCCGGCGTGAGCCGCAAGACTGAAGGTCAGCGCCTTTTCCAGTCCGTATTGGGCGTCGGGGATCTTGGAATCGGTCATGCCGCAGCCTACGGACGTGGGCAGATTGTAGAAATTGCCCATCTGGATCGCGGCAGCGCCGATCAGCGCCTGCTCGCCCGATCCGCCGGTGAACGACCCGGTTCGCAGGTCGGTGATGAAGGGCCAAGCGGCGAACACCACCGGCGTGCCGGGGTTGATCAGGTTGACGATGGCAACGCAGGACAACGTCTCAGCCACCGCCTGCGCCAGTGTGCCGGCCAGCGGGGCAGGGGAGGTCGCACCAGCCTGCGGCGGCACCGCCAGATCGCAGGTCAGGCCCAGCTTGGCGGTGTCGATCATGATCTCCAGGTTCTCGCGCCCCAGCCGCAGCGGCGACACGATCGGGCAGCCGCCGAAAATCACCGAGGGTCTTTGCAGGAACTTGCCCTCGCCGCCCGACGCGATGTCGAACATCTCAATTGCAGGCTTGATGTGGGAACGGTCGCGGAAGGTCAGGCAGGAGGGCTTCTCGCTGCCCGCCAGTATGGAGTAGAGCATCGACATGTCATGCTCGAAATCCTGCGGCACATCAGTGCCCAGCACGGTGTCGCCGGTCATGTGGATGTTGTCGAGCCGGTCCACCAGCCGGGTGAAGTCATAGACGTCGCGGATGGTGGAGGGACGGTAGCTGCGGCTGGCCGCGTCAAAGGTCGTCACCGCGGTGCCGGAGTTGGCGTAGTAGACCTTGTCCTTGGTGCAGTGCATGTCGTCCTTGCCTGCACGGCTGCCGCGGGCGTGGACGTAGAATTCATCGGCCGCACCGGCCAGCAGGTCCTCCATCAGCGCGCGGGGAAAGCAGAGGCGGCCGTGTTCGCTGAGGATGGTGCCCTTGGGCAGCACCAGATCCAGCAGCTCCTCCGTCGGGTCGCCGATGCCGGTGCGTTCCAGAATGGTCAGCGCGGCGTTATGGATCTTCTGCATGTCGGCATCCGACAAGGGCCGGTAGCGGCCGCCGGAAATGCCGGGCCAGATCGCCTGGCTGGCGGAAGGTTGGGTGCGGGCCGCGGCGCGGGCATCGCGACCGCCGCTGCGGCGCCGGGTTCGGGTCTTGGTGACGTCAACCATATAGCGGTCTCCGGGATGGGATCAGGGCAGGCCGCGGGCACGGCCTGCAGTAGAGTTTAGGGCCTCGATGGCTCAGATCATGTTGAAATAACTGCGGTAAAAGCCGGGCAGGCTCCATTCCATCTCGGACAGCGGGCCGGGCGCGAAACGGTGCGAATTCACGCCCTCCTGATTGTGGCGGATGATGCGTTCATCATCGAGCGAGGTGACATGCCACAGCCATGTGAGGGCTTCCTTTTCATAGTCGCGCCCTTCTTCGGCATCGCCGCGCACGTACCAAGCGATCTGAATGTCGGTTTCCTGCAACCCGCGGGGGACAAAGCGGTAGCCCACCAGATGGTCGGCATAGATCAGGAAGTAGTTCAGCGTGCCGATTGCCAGATCGGTGGCCCCGCCGTCGTGGCCGCTGAGCTGCCCCAGCGGCGGCGCCAGAGGTTCGCCGTCCTTGCTACCGGTCTGGTAGCCGGGGAACAGCGGATAGCGGCGCCAGTAGACGTCCGAGCCTGGTGCCTGTGCGTTGGGGCCGGTCAGGTCCAGTTCTTCCACCGGCAGGCCGATGGAGGCGGAGCGTTCACGCAAGTCCGCGCCGTATTTCGCCACATCCGCCGGATCCTTGAGCGAGTGGCTGCGGGAAAACTCCTGATGCGAAGGGGCGCAATGGTAGCACTCCAGGTAGTTTTCCAGAGCCAGTTTCCAGTTGGCAGGCACCGGATAGGAGGCCTCATGCGCAAGCTTCAAGCTCTCCAGCTGCATCGGTGCGGAGAGCGGCGCCAAACGGTCCAGGCTGCCCGCCAGCGGCGGCGGGTTTTCATCGGCGCAGATGAAGATAAGACCCTGAAAGATCTGCACCTGAACCGGGAACAGCCCGTATTCGGCGGGGTCAAAATCCGGCCCCATGGCGCGGCCGCCGCGCAGCCGCCCGTCGAGGCCAAAGGTCCAGGCGTGGTAAGGGCAGGAGAACACCCGCGCGGTGCCCTGTTTCTCCAAACACACACGGGAGCCGCGGTGGCGGCAGACATTCATATGGGCGCGCACGCCGCCCTCGCGGTCGCGCACGACGATCACCGACTCCGGGCCGTAGTCGAACAGGAAATAGTCGCCAGGCTCCGCAATCTGGCTGACATGGCCCACCCAGATCCAGTTGCGGTTCCAGAACATCTTGATGTCGTGGTCATAGACCGCTTTCGAGGTGTAGAAATGCCGGTCCAGCGCAAAGCCGTCGCGGTGGCTCTCCATCAGCTCGCGCATCACTTGCAGGTCGTCTTTGGGCATCATGCGCCTCCCATGTCTTCGAGGGAAATCAGTTCACGGCGGAACCAGTCGGCATCCGCCGCCGCCGGGTCGCGTTCGAAATTGCGGGCCGCCAGATGGCCGGCAAAGACCGCATCGGCAATCAGACCGGGGGAGGCGGCATCGCCGATCAGCTCCAGCGTGGTGAAACTGTCCGCGTGGTTTGCTTTCAGCTCATCAAACAGCACGGTATCGCGCTGTCGGGAGGTGACCATCAGCAGGCTGGCGCAATTCACGCGGCGGCTGCGGCTGGTGTAGACGCAGGACAGGTCTGCGCCGGTGGCATCCGCCGATTGCAGGGATTGCAGCGGGATGATCTCTACACCCGCTTCCAGCAGTTCCGCCTGCACCCGGTGCTGTTCCAGCGTCAGATCAGTGAAGGCCGAGATGATGGCGCCAGGCGTCACCAGCACCACCTTGCGGCCTGCGGCGGCCAGATGGCTGGCCAGCACTCCGCCGATATAGCCCTGATCGTCGTCATAAAGCAGCACCGGGCCATTGTCCGGCGGCAGGGCGCCCTCCATCACGTCATCAGGAGTGAACACGGGCATGCCCTTGATCTCCAAGGGCTGCGGTGAGGTGCGCCCGCGCCCGTCGCGGTGCCAGGTGCTGCCGGTGGCAAGGAAGACATTGGGGATGCCAAGTTCTGCAACATCAGCAGCGCCGAGTTTGCTGCCGGTGAACATCTGYACGTTGCCGCGCTGCTGCAAGTTCCACAGACGGTTGTCGGCGACCCGTTTCCAGGCGGACAGCCCTTTCAGCTTGCTTTCCTTCAGCACCCGCCCGCCAAATTCCTCTGCGGCTTCGGCCAGCGTCACCTGATAGCCGCGCCTGGCCAGCTGCATGGCGCATTCCAGGCCCGCGGGGCCGGAGCCGACTACCAGCGCAGCCTCTTCTTGCTGCTTGGGGGCGATCACCTCCGGATGCCATTTGCGCCGCCATTCTTCGCCCATGGTGGGGTTCTGGGTGCAGCGGATCGGGACGCCCAGATTGTCCGCTGAGACGCAGATATTGCAGCCGATGCATTCGCGGATTTCCTCGATCCGGCCTTCTTCGATCTTCTTGGGCAGGAAGGGGTCGGCGATCGAGGGGCGGGCGGCACCAATGAGATCCAGCACGCCCTTGGACACCAGCGAGGCCATCAGGTCGGGCGAGGTGAATCGGCCGACGCCCACCACCGGCTTGTTCGTCACCTGCTTCACGAAATCGGTGTAGGGGATCTGGTAGCCGTCCTCGGGCTGGAACCGGGTGGTCATACTGTCGTTGCTCCAGTCGGCAACGTTCACGTCCCAGAGGTCGGGCAGATCCGCCAGCATTTCCACCACTGCGCGGCCTTCCTCGCTGGCCTGCATGCCATCTGCGCCCATCATCTGGTCAACGGCAAAGCGGAAGGCGACAGCGCAGTGGCCTTCCAGCACTTCGCGGGTGTCCTCCAGCAGTTCGCGGGTCAGGCGGACGCGGTTTTCGAGGCTGCCGCCGTATTCATCGCTGCGCATGTTGTACTGAGGCAGCAGGAAATGATGCGGCAGCGTCATCTGGTGGCCGGCGTAGACATAGACGATGTCAAAGCCTGCCTCCTTTGCCCGCAGTGCAGCATCGCGGTGCCAGCGGCGCAGGTCGCGGATGTCCTGCTTGTCCATGGCACGGGCCTGTTTCGGATAGGCCACGTCAATCGGCCGGTCCGTGACCCCCAGCGCCGGGGCGCGGGTCAGGTGGTTGGTGGCGTGGTGGCCGTTGTGGGCCAGCTGGATCGCTGCAAGCGATCCCTTGGCGTGGACCTGTTCCGTCATCAGCTGCAGCGCCGGGATGTCGTGCTTATCCCACAGCCGGTGCTCTGCATAAGGGCCAAGATCAGAGGTCGGGTGGATCTCTGTCTCCTGGGTCGAGACCACGGACCAGCCTCCCTCCGCCTTCATCGCGCGCACCGCTGCCTCTGCCTGCGGGCGGACATGGCCCAGCCCGGTGCAATGCGGCACCTGGAAAAAGCGGTTCCGGGTCGTGACGGGGCCGATCTTCACCGGCTCGAACAGAATGGAATACCCATTTGCGCCTGGCATGCTGGCACATCCTTTTGTGTCTTGATTGTTTGGTCTTGGCGGGGCGGCGGGCGTCAGGGCCCGCCGCTTGCGGGAATCAGAACCCGGCCTTGATACGCTCGAATTCCTTCAGCATCCGGCCTTCCAGCTCCGGATTGACCGCATCAAAGAACAGGCTGCCCTCGAAGAACTTGTCGACGTCCGCAAAGCCGTAGGTTTCAATCAGGCTCTGATCGGCGGACTTGAAGGCTTCGGCATTGGCATGGGCATAGCCCCAGTTCTCGATGATGTATTTGCCGCTGGGCTCAGAACTCAGCGCATTCAGCATATCATAGACCTGCTCATCGCTCTGGGTCGAAGAATTCAGATGCACATAGCCGCAGACCCAGGTGGCAATACCCTTGTCCACGTCGCGCATCATCTTGGCCGGCGTCTCGTTCCAGATCAGGTTCAGTTCCGACTGGTTCCAGCCCCATCCCATCAGCACCTCACCCGAGGCGATGGCCTGATCCAGCTGGCCCGCATCGGACCAGTAGAACCGCACATTCGGGTGAATCTGGCGCAGAAAATCAGAGGCTTTCTGGAATTCCTCGTCCGACATATCGGTATAGCTGGAGGCGCCGGTTGCCAGCGCCGCCATCGCATAGGCCGAGGATGCGGCGTCGGGAATGGCGATCTTGCCCTGATAGGCGGCGTCGGCCATCAGCTGTAGCGAGACAGCGCTCTCCTCGATCTGGTCGGTGCGGTAGATCAGCCCGGTGTTGCCCCATTCAAACGGCACCATGTAGGTATTGCCGTCGATGGTGACGCCGTCTACGTCCTTGATCTGCGGCAGCAGGCTGTCCCAATTGCTAATCCTGGAGGTGTCGATGGGTTTCAGAAGCCCCGCCGCCACCCATTTGCGCAGCCCGTCGGTGCAGGGGTGGGCGAGATCCGCCGCAAATCCCGATTGCAGCTTGGTGAAGGCCTCCTCGACGCTGCCGAAATAGGTGTAGCTGGGCGCGCCGCCGTATTTGGCAACGTAATCGCCGTAAAATCCCTGATCCTCATAGCCGGACCAGTCAAAGACCGACAGGCTGGCGGCGTCGGCGGATGCAATGCCCGCCGAGGCGGTCAACGCCGTGGCCGCGGCCAGTACCGTTTTGAAGTGTTTCATCATTCTTCCTCCCTTTATTCTCATGCCTCGCGGGCGCCGAGATCGATGACAGAGGCGTTCTGCACCCCCAGCCAGACCGGATCGCCCTGCTTGTGGTCAACCGTGTGGAAGTAGTTCGGCACCGATACCGCGATGGGCTGCGGCAGGCCGTCGGCGGTGACGTGGTAATGCACGTTCTCGCCGTAAAAGGCCGCGTTGGTAACGGTGCCCTGCAGATAGCCGTCGTAGCCGTCGGGCTTTTGCGCCGAGATTTCCAGCTGTTCGGGACGGATGCCTGCCAGAAGCTGCGGCCCGCGCCGCGCCACATTGGGATTCACGTCGATGGACAGCGGCCCGAAGCCCCGCACGTCAGCGTGCAGTTTGCCGTTCATCTCTCCGGTGACAGCCGCATCCAGGAAGTTCATGCCGCCGATAAAGGCCGCGACCTCCTGGCTGCAGGGGCGGGCATAGAGCACCTCGGGCTTGTCGACCTGCTTGAGCTGGCCTTTGAACATCACGCCGATGCGGTCGGACATGGTCATCGCCTCATACTGGTCGTGGGTCACCATGACAAAGGTGATGCCCAGTTTCTGCTGCAGGCGCCGCATTTCGAACTGCATCGCCTCGCGCAGGTTCTTGTCGAGCGCCGACAGCGGCTCGTCCAGCAACAAGACCTTGGGCCGCATCACCAGTGCGCGGGCCAAGGCGACCCGCTGGCGCTGGCCGCCGGACAGCTCTGTTGCCTTGCGCGACTGCAACCCGCCCAGCTCCACCATCTCCAACGCCTCGGCGACGCGTTCTTCGGTCTCGGCCTTGCCCAGCTTCAGCTTGCGCAGGCCAAAGGCGACATTGTCGCCGACGTTCAAATGCGGAAAGATCGCATAGGACTGGAACACCATATTGGTCGGGCGCTTGTTGGCCGGGATATGTTCCATGTCCTGGCCGCCGATGCGGATGGTGCCGGCATCGTGGTCCTGGAAACCGGCAATCATCCTGAGCGCCGTGGTCTTGCCGCAGCCGGAGGGGCCGAGCAGGGAAAAGAACTCGCCCTCCTTCAGCGTCAGGTTCAGGTCGCGCACTGCGGTGAACGTGCCGAACCGTTTCTCCACCCCGGAGATTTCGATGATGTTTTGAGTGGTCATCTGCGTATCCTTCATCAGGCGGACTTGGCGGAGCGGCGGCGGAAATATTCTGCGGTCAGCAGCAGGAGCACCGAGGCGAGCAGCAGCAGCGAACCGAGCGCCAGCGTGTTCGGCAGCTTGGCCGGGAAGCGGATCTGGCTCCAGATATAGACCGGCAGGGTGGGCTGATTGCCGGACAGGAAGAAGGCCAGCACGAACTCGTCGAACGAAACGGTGAAGGTGACCAGCAGGCTGGCAACAATCCCCGGCGCCACGATCGGCAGGGTCACCCGACGGAAAGTGCCGATCACGCTTTCGCCAAGGTCGAATGCCGCTTCCTCCAGCGATTGATCGAAGTCATCAAAGGCGGATTTCATGATCGAGACCGCAAAGGGCAGTGCGACAAACACATGGCCCAGGATCACCGTGGTCAGCGACGGCTTCAGCCCCAGCGAGATGAACAGCACCAGCATCGAGGACGCCACGATGATGCCCGGAATGACCAAGGGCAGCATCACCAGCCCCTCCGACAGCTCCCGTCCCTTGAAGCGGTAGCGGACATAGGCGCGGGCGGCGAACAGCCCCAGCGACGTGGCAACCAGCGCAGTCACTGCACCGACGATCAACGAATTCACCATTGCCTGCAACAGCGTGTCCTGTTCGCCAAGCTGGGCGTACCATTTCAGGGTGAACCCCTTCATCGGGAAGGCCACGATGGTGCCGTCGTTGAAGGAGAACAGCGGCAGCAGCAGCACCGGCAGATACAGGAAAATCAGGTAGCCGATGGCATAGACCAGCAGCCAGGGGAAGCGGAGGGGTCTGCGCCGCGGCTTGCTGGCAGCAGTGCTCAGCGGTTTATTCAGGGGTTCGCTTACCGGAGTGCTCAACGGATCCTCCTCCCCAAAGCGGTGGCCAGGACGACGAACAGGATGGCGACAAAGCCGACCGAGGCCATCGCCACCAACGACAGGGTTGCGCCCAGCGGCCAGTTGTTGGCCGGGCCGAACTGCACCTGGATCAGGTTCGCCACCATCTTGCCCTGCGAGCCGCCGACCAGTGACGGGGTGACGTAATCGCCGACGGTCGGGATGAAGATGATCAGGCTGGCGGCGATGATGCCCGGCACAGTCAAGGGCAGGGTGACGCGGATGAACCGCTCCAGCTTGGTGAGGCCCAGATCGGTTGCCGCCTCCAGCAGCGAGCGGTCGATCTTCTGCAGCGAGACATAGATCGGCAGGATCGCGAAAGGCGCCCAGGCATGGGCCAGGGTCAGAACCACGGCGAATTCATTATAAAGCAGGAAGGTCAGCGGCTCTGTGATCAGCCCCATAGAGATCAGCGCCGAGTTCATCACTCCGTTGAAGCCTAGGATCAGTTTCCAGCTGAACACCCGCAGCAGGTAGCTGGACCAGAAGGGGATGGTGATCAGCAGCAGCCACAGGGTTTTCTTGTGGGTGCGGAAGGCGATGAAATAGGCAATCGGGTAGGCCAGCGCCACGGTCGCCGCGGTCACTGCCCCGGCAATCAGGATCGAGCGCAGCATCAGATGCCGCACCAGCGGATCGGTAGCGGCTTCCAGGTAATTGGCCCAGGTCAGGGTCTTGTCGATCTCGACATAGGTCTGGGTCCAGAAGCTGTAGGCGACCAGAATGCCCAGCGGCGCAGCCACCAAAAGCCCCACATAAAGCGACGCCGGGGCGCTGAGCGCCAGGCCTTTTCCAGCCTCGGTTCTGAGAAATCCGGCCATGTGTCTCCGTAGCTTGCAAGGTGTGCGGGCGGGGTGCTGCCATTAGAAAATGGACAATCGTCCATCAAAATCTGACGGCTGACAGGGGGTTCTGTCAACAGGATTTTGTAAAAAATGTACAAACGTCCATTTTTTCTGGAGAATCCGTTTACTCTGTGCCTAAAGTGGGCAGGCGGCATTGCTTGCCGCACAGGATTGAACCGGATAACAGCGGTGGAAACGACCAGAATCCAAGGGGAAAGATGGCCGGAAAACGGGAACAGAATCGCGAGCAGAACCGCTTGGCCCTGATCGGGGCAGTGCTGGATTCGGTGGCCGAAAAAGGGATTTCCGAAACCTCTGTCAGCGAGATCATCCAGCGCGCCGGCCTGTCGCGCGGCATGATCCACCTGCATTTCGGCGGCAAGGACAACCTGGTTCAGGCCGCGGCACATCATTCCTCGGAAGAGTATTACGACGGACTGGAAGCGCTGCTGCAGACCGCAGGCGACAGCCCGCAGGAGCGGATCGAGATGATTGTGCGCGGCGACCTCAGCGAGCGGGTACTGAACCAGCGCAATGTCAACATCTGGTATGCGTTTCGCGGCGAATCCCGCAACCGCACCGCCATTGCCGAGCATTCGGACACCCGTGACGGGCGGCTGCGGGGCATGATCCACAACGCTTTTTCCCGGATTGTGCGCGAGGCCGGAACGCCGGATGCCTCCGGTGCGGCGCGCGATGCCACTCATGGCACCCTGGCGCTGCTGGAGGGCATGTGGACCGATTTCCTGCTGCATCCTGACCGCTTTGACCGGAAAGAGGCGGCGCGGATCATCTTTCGCTTTCTGGCGGCAATGTTCCCCGCGCATTTCTCGCTGGCCGGGGCGATCCGGCCCCAGCAGGGGCAGGGGGCTGCACCCGCAGCCCCCGCGGCATCAGATTCCTGACTTCACCTTGGTCCAGGCCCGGGTGCGCTGGCGCAGCGCCTTGGCGCCCAGGCTCTTGTCCGGGAACAGGCGGGCAAGGGTGGCCGCATCCGGGTAGATCCCCGGATCGGACAGCACCTCCGGCAGCACATGGGCATCCGCCGCCGCATTTGCATTGGCAAAGAACACGGCATTCGAGACCCCGGCCATGACCTCCGGCTGCAGCATGTAATCGATAAAGGCATAAGCCGCGTCCACATTGGGCGCATCTTCCGGGATCGCCATCAGGTCGATCCACATCAGGGTGCCCTCCTTGGGGATCGAATACAGCACTTCGACGCCATTCCCCGCCTCCGCCGCGCGGGCCTGGGCGATTCCTGCGTCCCCGGAATACATCACCGCCAGGCAGACATTGCCCGCGGGCAGGTCGGTGGAGGGTTTCTGATTGTTGAAATAGCTGACGTTCTCCGCTGCAGCGGCCAGCAGATCCTGCGCTTTGGCGATATCCGCCTTGTCCTCGGAATAGGGATCGGCGCCAAGGTAGTTCAGGGTTACCGACAGCATTTCCACCGGCGAATCCAGCACCCCGACGCCGCAGTCCTTCAGCTTGGCAGCAGTGGCCGGGTCGAACAGCAGGTCCCAGCTGTCGACCGGCACATCCCCCAGCCGCTCAGCCACCAGCGCCGGGTTGTAGGCGATACCGATGGTGCCCCAGGTATAGGGCACACCCAGCTGCCGCCCGCCCGGCACCTTGTCAAGCGAAGCCAGGATTTCAGGGCGCAGATTGCCGTAGTTCTTCAGCCGCTCGGTGTCGACCGGATGCAGTGCGCCTGCTTGCAGCTGCCTTTCGGCATTGGAAGCGGCGGGAAACACCACGTCATAGCCGGAGCCGCCCGCAAGCATCTTGGTTTCCAGCACCTCGTTGCTGTCGAAATAGTCCAACGTGACTTTGGTCCCGGTTGCCTCCTCGTAACCGGAAATGGTGGTTTCGCCGAAATAGTCCGCCCAGTTGTAGATCGCCAGATCGCCGGCAGAGGCTGGCGCCGCCAGGGCGGCGGCCAGCAAGGTTGCAGTCATGGTATTGTTATTGATCATTTTTTCCTCCCTGTTGTGCGCTGCCTCAGCGCTGGCCGGAAGGTCCAGCAGCGTAGAGGCAGAGCAGATCGTTGGCGATGGTGGCCGCCGCGATGGCGGTGATCTCGGAGATGTCGTAGGCCGGGGCGACCTCAACCACGTCCATGCCCACCACGTCGGTGCCCGCCAGCCCGCGGATGATCTCCTGCGCCTGATAAGGCGACAGGCCGCCAATGACGGGCGTGCCGGTGCCGGGGGCCGACGCAGGCTCCAGCGCGTCGATGTCGAAAGTCACATAGGTCTTATGATCACCGACGATGCCGCGGATTTTTTCCGCCACCGCTTCCGGGCCCGTCTTCTGCACCTCGATGGCGTCGATGATGTTCATGCCCAGCGGGTCGGGATTGTGGGTGCGGATGCCAACCTGAACAGACCGGACCGGGTCCACCAGCCCTTCGCGGATGGCGTGCCACAGCATGGTGCCGTGGTCGATGCGGCCTTCCTCATCCGCCCAGGTGTCGGAATGGGCATCAAACTGGATCAGGCTCAGCGGCCCGTGCTTCTCCACATGCGCCTGCAGCAGCGGGTAGGTGATGAAATGGTCGCCGCCGATCGACAGTAGTGCCGTGTCTGAGGCCAGAATATCCCGCGCCGCCTGGGCGATTTCACCTGGAACCTTGTGCGGATAGCCATAGTCGAACTCGCAGTCGCCGTAATCGACCACCCGCAGCACTTCGTAAGGGTCAACCTTCCACGGCCAGGGCGCCGACCAGGCGATATGACTGGAGCCCGAGCGCACCGCCCGCGGCCCCAGCCTGGTGCCGGAGCGGCTGGACACAGACAGGTCGAAGGGCACCCCCATCACCGCCACGTCGGCGTTGCTGAGGTCACGCGAATAACGCCGCCGCATGAAGCTGAGCGCACCGGCATAGCTGGCTTCGGCCACCACGCCGCGGTCACTTTCGCGGGTAAAGGCCAGATCACCCTGCACTGGGTTCACGCTGGAGGAATCGGTCATTTGGGGCTCCGTCATGTTGAAAATTCGCTTGGACCCAGTTTGACTTTCGCGGTTATGCCGGCAAACTTGGCCAAGGATATATATCTTTAGGTATAGCAATGGACGACCCGATCTTCCCGCCGCTGCCCGATGGCTGGGCCAAGGCGATGACGGCACTGGCGGAATCCATCGCGACAGAGCGTTTTCCCGGCGCGCTGCGGCAGATCCTGTCGCAATGCTGCAGCTTTGATTCGATGGTCATCTCGCACTACGCGGGCGCGCAGCCGCCAGTGCCGCTCTATCAGGATCTGGATGAGCTTCAGGCGGCGATCACGGTGGAGTTCTACGCCAGCGGCCCCTACCTGCTGGACCCGCTTTACCAGGCCTGCCGCAACGGCTGCACCCCCGGCGCCTACCGGCTGATGGACCTGGCGCCGGAGGCGTTTTACCGCTCGGAATACTACCGCGCCTTTTACCGAAAGATCAGCATCAGTGACGAGATCGGTATCCTGGTGCAAGACGGGAAAGAGCGCTGGTTTATCGTTTCGCTGGCCCGGTTTGCCCGCCAGCAAAGGTTTGAAGCGGCCGACACGGAACGGCTGAATGCGGTGTTCGCGTTGATCGCCGCCGCCATCCGGCGCCAGTGGGGACAGGCGGAAGACAGCGCGGCGGCCCACCAGCCGGCAGACTGGGAGGACCGGATGCAGACCTTCGGCACCGGCGTCCTCAGCCCGCGGGAACGGGAGGTGGTGCAGCTGATCCTGCAGGGCCATTCCACCCCCTCCGCTGCCGCATATCTCGGCATTGCCGAAGGCACCGTGAAGGTCCACCGCCATCACGCCTATTCCAAGCTTGGTATTGCTTCGCAGGCGGAATTGTTTTCGATGGCTACCCGGCACCTGGCGGGCGCAGGGTAGGGCAACCTTACCCCCACCAAACCCGCAAAATCCCAAAATCCGTGCTGAAAAGACAATTGCTCTGGGCGAATTTTTGGTTTTCCGGTCACTTTGCGGGCTTTTTTGTTGACGAAATCCACATTTTTACAAATTCTAGCGGTCAATCCGGTCGAATAACCACCGTCTCCGACCTCAGGAATGAAGGCTGCAACGATGCCCACCACAGAAACCCACGCCGACCACGCTAAACGGATCGCCGGGATCGCCGCAGAGGCCGCGCGCGGCTATTTCCGCGGCCGCCTGGGGATTGAGTTCAAGGCAGACGAAAGCCCTGTCACCCAAGCCGACAAGGCGGTCGAGAGCGAGGTGCGCGCCTATCTGGAACAGCACTTCCCGGACCACGGCATCTTTGGTGAGGAACACGGCTTTGCCGGGGCGGACCGCGCGGAGGTCTGGATCATCGACCCGATCGACGGCACCCGCTCCTTCCTGTCGGGGCACCCGCTGTTCGGCTTTCTGCTGGGGTTCCTGCAGGGCGGCATTCCGCAGCTGGGAGTGATCGGCATGCCCGCGCTGGGGGAGACCTTTCTCGGTGTGCGCGGCCAGGGCGCCACTTTGAACGGGCAGCCCATCCATGTGTCGGACCGGACCCGGCTGGATCAGGCGGTCCTCTATGTGAATGAGGGCGACAAGATACACCGCGACTGTCCGGAGCTGTTCAACCGGCTGATGCAGGCCGGGCAGACGCGCAGGTTTTCCTATGATTGCTATCCGCACGCGCTGCTGGCGGCGGGCCATGTTGATGCGGTGATCGATTATGATCTGCAGCCCTATGACTATCTGCCGGTATCCGCCGTTATCGAAGCCGCGGGCGGTGTGATCACCGATTGGGACGGCCAGCCGCTCGGGCTCGCATCCGATGGCCGGGTGGTTGCCGCGGCAACGCTTGCGCTGCACGCCGAGATGCTGGCACTGATCAAGGGATAACCATATGGCAATACTGACCTTTCTGATCAGCCTCGCGGGYGCGACGATGCTGCTTTTGTATGCGGTTCGCATGGTGCGGACCGGGATTGAGCGCAGCTACGGGGCCTCGTTCCAGCGGCTGCTGACCGCGCGCCAAAGCCACCTGCAGGCGGGGCTGATGGGGCTGGTCCTGGCGATCGTGCTGCAAAGCTCGGCCGCGGTGGCGCTGCTCACATCCGGCTTTGCCGCCAGCGGCTATCTGGCCTTTCCCACCGGGCTGGCGATCGTGCTGGGCGGCGATCTCGGCTCG
>NZ_LYUZ01000079.1 GCF_001679925.1 Leisingera sp. JC1
CCCCACTCCCCCGGCACCAAAACCGCGGAATTTCAGCTTCCCGGCACGCGCAGGCGATGGCGGCGGATCGCCGGAACCTCAAACCGATGGCAGCGCAGGCTCACTTCCAGGCGGGCCAGTCCGGTGAAAGCCTGCCTTTCCGGCGTCCTGCGGATCCGGCGGATTTCCGGCCTGACCAGTTAAGGGGAAACCAGCGGGTCCTGATCCCAGGTGCCGTCCGGGTTCCCTTTCACTGCCAGAAGGTTGGGGCGGCCTGCACAGGGGAGTCCGCGGCCGGCGCCTCCCGACCGGCAGCTATTGCCTGAGGCGGCCTGCAAACGCCGCTTTCCGTCAGATTGTGTCCTTTCCGCCCCATCGCAATAGCCGCGCCCCGGGCGCGGCTTTCGCTTTTACGGCGAATTAACTCCCTTATAGGGCGAAGTTAATCAATGATATCACCCTCAATGGTAGTCTTCCTGTATACAGTCCCACGCCGGCCCGGCCCCAGCTGCAAAGCGAGCCCCTTTCATGAAACACTGGCCCTTGATCCTGGCAGCACTCGCCGCGCCTGTTGCAGCCTGGACCGGTGCGCGCCCGGCTGAGGCGTCCAGGGCAACCTGCCTGCTGCAGTCTGACCTGGTGATGTTCCAGCATGAGGCGCGCGGCTTCCTTGAGCATCTGCAAACCGGCAATAATCCGGTCAAGGCCAGGCAGTTGCAGCATTGGCTGGAGGACCATCCGGTGGTGACGCTGCGCATGCAGATGCGGCGGTCCGGGATGGAGGTGTATGAGCCGCTGGCCATGCGGCTGATCACCCAGCAGAAAGGCCTGCTGCAGGTCTACAACCGGCACGGCATTGCCAAGGCCGGGACCAGCGCCGAACGGCTTGGCACCGCGACTCTGCTGGAAGAATTTTCGGCCCGGATCATTCCGCTGCCCTGTGATTTCGCTCCGGAACAGAAGAATGAGGCGGATACCCCCGCCGGCATTGGGCGGATCAGGGGCATTTCGCAGGAAACGGCCATTGCCAGCTCCCTGTCGGTTCTGCTTCTGGCTGGCGGCGGCCTGTTTCTGGCGGAGCGGATTGCCCGGCGCCACCGGCGCAGACGCAGGCGGCACCCCTGCTCGCTGAGCTGCGACCTGAAGCGCAACCGGCAGACGCTGCGTGCGAAACTGGTTGATATCAGCCGCATGGGCGCCAAGGTCCGTGTCTGGCAGCTGCCTGGCATCCCGGCGCTCGCTCCCAAGGATGAGGTCATGGCCGAGTTTCCGGGTCTGGAAGACATCCGCGCCCAGGTGACCTGGCAGAACGCGGACTACGTCGGTGTGAAATTCAGCAAGCCGATGACAGCGGAAGAACTTCAGGTGCTGCTCAGCCTGTCGAAAAAGACCGCAGTCCCAGCAGCGGATGCAGACCCCGGCGCGCATGCCAATCCGGTCAGTGCACAAGCCTGAGATCGGCTGGCGCCTTGCCGGCATCCGCCCGGCGCAGCAGAAGACGGTCAGCGCAGAAAGGGCGCCTGAATGCAGGCGCCCTTGGCTGAATGTCCCAGGCTGGTTACTGCCTGGCTGTTTATTTACAGCCCCGCCGGGCGGTTACTGGAATTCGGCAACCGGTTCCGGTTCCGGGCGGGCAACGGCCAGCGCCTCCTCGACCGAGAGTGTCTTGCGGAACAGCGCCCGGCCGACCTGAGCGCCGGCAATGTTGGAAATGTACTTGAGCCGCGAGATGTCATCGGCGTTGTGCACCACGCCGCTGGCGATGACCGGCAGTTTCACCAGCGAGGCGAGATGCGAGATCAGCCCCATCTGTGCCTCGGTATCGGCCACATCGGAATCGATATCGGTGATGAGGATGCCTGCAAAGGGCGCGCCCGCGAAGGCTTCGAGGTAAGCTTCCGGGGTGAAGGCGCCGGATTTACGCCAGCCGTCCGTCATCACCTGGCCCTGCCAGATGTCCACCGCCAGAACGATCTGGTCGGGATGGTGTTCCGCGAGTTCGCGCACCAGATGCGGATCGCGGGCCGCCAGGGTGCCGATCACGACGCGCCCTGCCCCCTTGTCGATCCAATGCTCGACCTGCTCGCGGGAGCGCATGCCGCCGCCCAGCTGCACCGGGATGCCGGCGCTGCGGATGATCTGGGTGACCAGTTCCTCGTTGCTGCTGTCGCCCTCCAGCGCGTTGAAATCGGTGAGGTGCATCCATTCAGCCCCCGCCGCAGCAAAACCCTTGGCGGTTTCGACCGGGTCCACATGCCAGACCTGCGGCTCATCCAGGCGCCCTTTTTCGAGCGTCACGCAGCGGCCGTTCTGAAGTTGCATCGTGGGGTAGATGATCATAGTGCCAGTCTCCTCATGTAATGCCTCATGAGGTCAGAGTAGCACGGAATTTTCCTGGAGGTGCGCCGTTTCATGACCATTTATGGAACAATTGCGGCGCGGAATTCAGGGATGGCCGGTAGCGCAAACACAGCGCGGCGGCGCAAGGGGCCGGATTGCCGCGGCAGAAGATTCGGAGCCGCGGCCGCCAAAAGAAAACGGCGCCCTCCGTGCAGGAGAGCGCCGTGAAATCCGGTCATCCGGAAGCGTGGCTTAGGACGCTTCGGAGATGAACTTGACCGCGTCGCCGAAGGTCTGGATGGTTTCGGCTGCGTCGTCCGGGATCTCGATGCCGAACTCTTCTTCAAACGCCATCACCAGTTCCACGGTGTCCAGGCTGTCTGCGCCCAGATCGTCGATGAAGGAGGCGTTTTCGGTGACCTTGTCTTCTTCAACACCCAGGTGCTCAACAACGATCTTTTTTACGCGATCTGCGACGTCGCTCATGTCTCTTCCTCGTTTTACAGGGCACTCTGCCCGGTTCTGCCCTGCCCTAGCCGGGCGGCGTGGTTTTGCCCGGAGCGGGCGGTGTGATCCCCGCGGGACGGGGACAGTGCGGCGTTTCCGTTAGGAAATGCCAGCGGATATGGGCCGCCTATAGCATAGACCGCAGCCAAGGCAAACGGTTTCGCGCGGTCATCTAGCGGCAGCGCAGTTTGCCTGTGGCCGCTATGAAGCGTGCAGATGGCCTTGTAATCAAGTGGTTGCAAGGCCTGCGCTGCATCTTTTTTGCTTTTTCACCGGATTTCAACCATTTGGCGGCTGAGGCTCGCCCGCATTGAGGCTCTTGTCCGGGGCTGCCAGAACGGAAAAACCCCGCAGGCAGGCTGCGGGGTTTCCAATAACCGGGCGCGGAGGGGCGATCAGATCATCGCCATGCCGCCGTTCACATGCAGGGTGGTGCCGGTGACATAGCCCGCTTCCTGGCTGGCCAGATAGAGCACGGCAGAGGCGATTTCCTTCGAATCCCCCATCCGACCGGCCGGGATCTGGGTGAGGATCGCGTCTTTCTGGTTGTCGTTCAGCTTGTCGGTCATGGCGGTGGCGATGAAGCCCGGCGCCACGGCGTTCACTGTGATGCCGCGGTTGGCGACCTCATAGGCCAGCGACTTGGACATGCCGACCATGCCGGCCTTGGAGGCGGCATAGTTGCCCTGGCCCGGGTTGCCAGTGGCGCCGACCACCGAGGAGATGTTGATGATGCGGCCCCAGCGCGCCTTCATCATGCCGCGCAACACGCCGCGGCACAGGCGCATGGTGGAGGTGAGGTTCACGTCCAGAACGCTCTGCCATTCCTCGTCCTTCATGCGCATGAACAGGTTGTCGCGGGTGATGCCCGCGTTGTTGACCAGGATATCGACGGAGCCCATCGCCTCAGCCGCCTGTTTCGGCAGGGCTTCGACCGCCTCGGCATCAGACAGGTTGCAGGGCAGCACATGGGCGCGCTCACCCAGTTCGGCGGCCAGCGCCTGCAGCGGTTCTTCGCGGGTGCCGGAGAGCGCGACGGTGGCGCCGGCAGCGTGCAGGGCGCGCGCTATGTCGCCGCCGATGCCGCCGGAGGCGCCGGTGATGAGGGCAGTCTTGCCAGTCAGATCAAACATGTTCTTGTCCTTTATATGCGGTGCCGGCGCGCACCGGGGAGCAGGCGCCGGGAAATATGTTTCAGGCCTCAGCGGCGGCTTTGGCGTCGTCCGGGGCACCGACCTGGCGGCAGGCCAGGTTGCGGTCGATCTTGCGGATCATGCCCGAGAGCGCCTTGCCTGCGCCGATCTCCCAGAATTCAGTGACGCCCTTGGCGGCCATTGCCTGCACGCTTTCGCGCCAGCGCACGGAGCCGGTCACCTGCTCCACCAGCAATGCGCGGATTTCATCCGGGCTGGTGACGGCATCGGCGCGCACGTTGGCGATCAGCGGCACCGCCGGGGATTTGATGTCAACGCCGGCCAGCGCCTCGGCCATGGCATCGGCGGCGGGCTGCATCAGGGCGCAGTGGAAGGGGGCGGATACCGGCAGCATCACCGCGCGCTTGGCGCCCTTTTCCTTGGCGATCTCAGCCGCGCGTTCCACGGCGGCCTTGGCGCCGGAGACCACCACCTGGGTGGGGTCGTTGTCGTTGGCGGCCTGGCAAACCTCGCCCTGCGCGGCTTCCTCAGCCACAGCGCGCACAGCGTCGAGGTCGAGGCCGAGGATCGCAGCCATGGCGCCCTCGCCCACCGGCACCGCGCTTTGCATCGCGAGGCCGCGGGTGCGCAGAAGGCGCGCGGTGTCAGCGACGGAAATGGCGCCGGCTGCAGCCAGAGCGGAATATTCGCCAAGACTGTGGCCGGCCACGAAGGAGGCCTTGCCGATGGTGACGCCTTCGGCCTCCAGCGCGCGCATCGCAGCCATGGAGGTGGCCATCAGGGCGGGCTGGGCGTTCTGGGTCAGGGTCAGGGTTTCGATGTCGCCCTCCCAGATCAGCTGGCTCAGGCTTTCGCCGAGTGCGCTGTCCACCTCGTCAAAGATGGCCTTGGCAGCCGGATAGGCCTCGGCCAGCGCCTTGCCCATGCCGATGGTCTGGGCGCCCTGCCCGGGGAACACAAATGCGATCGTCATTGATGACCTCGTCTGTTTTAGCGTTTTGCCTGATGTACCCGCCCTTTCCCTAACGTACAAGCAAAGCCGCACCTGACGCACGAAACCTGTGCGCGGGCGGACAGCCTTCGTGCGTTGCAACGGCAGCAGGCGCGGTTAGGTTAAGGTCAACCGGACCCTGACCAGGAAATGCGCCAATGTCCCGCACCAATACATTTTCGTCCTACGGCTCTGTCGCCAAAGGTTTTCACTGGCTGACCGCCCTGCTGATCTTCTCCGCTTTTCCGCTGGGCTATTTCGCCAATGAGTTGGCGCATGAGATCCAGAGCCCCGGGTTTGATGGCAGCCAGGCGGTGATCGAGCGGGCGACGCTGTTGTTCTCCCTGCACAAGACCGTGGGCGTCGCGGTATTCTTCACCGCGCTGCTGCGCATCCTGTGGGCGCTGAGCCAGCCGAAACCCGGCCTGCTGCACCCGGACCGCAAGGCAGAGGCGCTGGCGGCAGAGGTGGTGCATTGGCTGCTTTACGGCTCGCTGGTGGCGGTGCCGCTGTCGGGCTGGATCCACCATGCGGCGACAACCGGCTTTGCGCCGATCTGGTGGCCGTTCGGGCAGAACCTGCCGTTTGTGCCGAAGTCCGACCATGTTGCGGGGTTCTTTGGCGGGCTGCACTGGCTGCTGGTGTGGACGCTGGCGGCGGCGCTGGGGCTGCATGTTGCCGGCGCGCTGAAGCACCATGTCATTGATCGCGATTCCACCCTGCGGCGGATGCTGCCGGGCAGCGGCACCCTGCCCAAGCCGCCTGTGCAGGCGCACAGCCTGGTGCCACTGCTGGCGGCAGTGGTGGTTTGGGGCGGCGTGCTGGGCGGCGGTGCGGCGCTGGGCCTTCTGGGCGGCCATGATCACAGCCACGACCATGTCACAGAAGGCACCGTTGCCCCGGTTGTGGCTACTGCGCCTGAAGGGGCTGGCGGCTGGGCGGTGCAATCCGGCACGCTGGGCATTGCCGTCACTCAGATGGGCAGCGTGATCAATGGCAGCTTTGGCGAGTGGACCGCTGTGATCAACTTTGAAGAACCCGCCGCCCCCGGCCCGGCCGGTGATGTGGAGGTGACCATTGCAATCCCCTCTCTGGAACTGGGCACCGTAGCGCAGCAAGCCATGGGCACGGATTACTTTGACAGCGCCAATTTCCCGACCGCGCAGTTCAAGGCGGAGATTGAGAAGCTGGCAGAGGGCTATCAGGCCGTGGGTACCCTGACCATCAAGGGGGAGACGGTGCCGGCCACCCTGCCCTTTGATCTGGAGCTGAACGGGGATACCGCGAAGATGACCGGCGGGCTGACGCTGAACCGGCTGGATTTCAGGGTCGGCAAGAGCCTGCCGGATGAAAGCTCGCTGGCGTTTGCCGTTAATGTGGCGGTGGAACTGGACGCCAAGCGGGCGGAATAACTGCCTGCACCGGGAGCCGCGTGCTCCCGCGTCTGGCGGGTGCGCCGGCAAAGCCGGCATCCCCCGGCAGCCTTGGGCCCGGCGCCGCGCTGATGCGCGGCGCGGTACCGCTCTGCAGCACGCCTGTCGGGTTTTCAGAACACGTTTTCCAGGATCACGACGGCGATTTCCGGCAGTCCTTCATCCCGACCGGAAAACACACTGCGGCCGGTTTCCGCGAAACCCCATTTTCCGTAGAAGGGAACCGCGTTCAAAGTTGCCTCTATGCGCACATGGCCGGCGCCCGCGGTCAGAGCATCATCCAGTGCAAGCTGCATCAGACCAGCACCGGCCCCAAGACCGGTGAACCCGGCGGCAACGAATAAGCGCTTGATCTCTCCCGGAACACCATGGGCAAAACCCACCGGTTTCCGGTCCGCCTCTGCAATCCAGATTTCACCACTGGAACAATCGGTGCAGTAATCCTCGGGCACCCGGCCTGCCATCCAGCTGTCCACCACCTCCTGCGGATAAGGATCGGGCGCAAGGCGGCTGACTGAGGCGCTCACAATATCAAAGACCGCCTGCGCGTCGCCGCGTCGCGACCGCCGGTAGCTGAGCCTGCCCGCTTGTGCCTTGTTTGCCGCCATTGCCCGCTCCTGTCAGCCGGTCCGTTTGTTGACAGATCAGGTTCTGTCACAGGCCGCCTGCCGCGGGCAACACCAAAAGGGCGAAGTCGCCCGCCAGGACACAACCAAACATGCGCCTAGTGCCGGTGATAGTAATAGCTGCCGTGGCGTGAGCGGTGCCGGTGACCGCCGTGGCGGCGGAAGTGGTGCCGGTTGCGGGTGGCGTGGTGCCGGCGGGCGCCGTGATAGCCGTGGTATTGCCGGGGCTGGTGATAGTAGACGCGGCCGCGGTGGCGGTCCCGGTCGTTGTCCAGGCTCTTGACGATGATGCCAAGCGCAATCAGCCCGGCGATGGCGCGGGCGGCGTCATTGCCGGAATCATGGGCTGCGGCGGGTGCTGTAAAGGCCAGGCTGGCAGCAAGGGCCAACGCCGCGCAGGCTGAAGTGAGAAAGCCGAAGCGGAACATGGTGCCTCCTTTCCGAAGCGGCCGGAGGGGCCGTCTTCAGTCTGCGCGCCGCGCGGCGCAAAAGCCAGTGAACTTGGGTCACGGTTTGGGGAGGTCCGCGCAATCTGCGCAAAGGAAAACCGCCGGCCCCAAGGAGCCGGCGGCTGCAATTTCAACGATGCGGTGGCTGGATCAGCCGTCGGCCTTCATCGCTTCGACCGAAATCTTGATGTTGACTTCATCACTGACGAAAGGCGCGAACTGGCCCAGGTTGTAGTCGGTGCGCAGGATCTGGGTGGTGGCGTCAAAGCCCGCCCAGGGCTTCTTGGCCATCGGATGCTCGCCAGCCTGGTTCAGCTTGGCGTCAAGCACCACGGATTTGGTCACGCCGTTCAGGGTCAGGTCGCCGGTGATCTTGGCGGTATTGTCGCCGGTGACTTCGATGCCGGTGGAGGTGAAGCTGATGGTTTCATCCTCGGTCGCGTCGAAGAAATCCTTGGTCATGAAGTGGTCGAAACGCGCCTGCCAGCCGGTGAACATGCTGCTGAGCGGCATCGACACGGACACGGAGGAGGCCGCCGGGTCTTCCTGGTCGAACATGATCTCACCTTCGAAGCCGGAGAACAGGCCGTAGGTGGTCGAATAACCGAGGTGGTTGTAATCGAACAGGACCTGGCTGTGGCTTGCGTCCAGCACGTATTTCTCCGGTGCGGCGGCAGCGCCGGATGCAGCGGCGGCAGCCAGGGCGGCGGCAAGCAGTGTCTTTTTCATGTCAAAGGCTCCGAGTTGAAGAGTTTTCATAGCAACAGATGTGGCTTTTTCGGCCTCAAAAGGAAGACCGCAAAAACCAACATTATCTGTGAACCTTTGAACACTGAACCCGGCTGCGGGCAGCCGGGCAGAGTCTCGCGCAATCGTGATCTTGTTTCAGGTGAGGATCTTCACCGCGCCGCTGAGCTGGTCGCGCAGCTGGCCGCGGGTGGCGGCGGAGTCCAGCGGCAATTCGATCAGCAGGCTGCCGTCATCCTCGAACAGCTGCACGGCATTGCCGGTCAGCCGCGCGGCGCCCAGAGAGTCATAGCTGCGGCGCAGGACGGTGCGCGGGCTGCCCTGGGCATCATGTTTCAGGACCCGCAGCTCCCGGCGGACGGGGTCGAAGCAGGCTTCCGGCCGGGCCGCAGGCTCATGCGCGGTCATCAGCACCACGCCAGCCAGCAGGAAGGCGATGGAGACACCAAAGCGGATCAAGTTCAATTCCGGGTCGGCCCCGGCCCCCTGCACCAGCCACAGACCGGCAGAACTGAGGATCATCGCCGCGCCCAGCAGGCGGAACATCATCACCCGGACCTTCCAGTTTGCCTGGAACCGCAGGCGCAGCGGCTCCTGGCGTGAAATCGCACCCAGCGCACGTGCGCCTGGCATTGCGGAAATCTGCGGCGGGGTGTGGTCTGTCACGGCCATTTGACTGCCCTTCTGCTGCGGTCTGCACTCTGCTGCCCTGCTGATGCTCCCCTCCCGGAAAGCTGGCGCCGCGTGTTTCACCGCGTTAAGGCTTCGTTAAGCAGTGAAGACCTGCATTGGGGCAGCAATGGGGCGGGCTTGCGGTTTTGCCGCGGCGGACCATGGAAGCCAGCGCAAAAAGCCCTTTTGCCTTGCTCTTTCGGCCGCAGCCTGTATAGGAGGCCCTGCTTCCGCGACTTCTTCGATCCGCGCAGCCTCTCGTGACCGGGCAGCGGAAGTGTTACATGCCCCGTCTATGAAATGCGCCTAGACACAAACAGGAGTTCGCATGCCACTCTATGAGCATGTCATGATTGCGCGTCAGGACCTGTCCAACTCGCAAGCTGAAGGCCTCATCGAACATTTCGGTGCTGTTCTGTCCGACAACGGCGGCAAGCTGGTCGAGCAGGAGTACTGGGGCGTCAAGACCATGGCCTACAAGATCAACAAGAACCGCAAGGGCCACTATGCCTTCCTGAAGACCGACGCACCGTCGGCCGCCGTTCAGGAAATGGAGCGCCTGATGCGTCTGCATGATGACGTGATGCGCGTCCTGACCATCAAGGTCGACGAGCACGCCGAGGGCCCTTCGGTCCAGATGCAGAAGCGCGACGAACGCGGCGATCGCCGTGAGCGCCGCTGATCAACGCTTGAGAAAAGGACGCTAAATCATGGCAGCCAAACCGTTTTTCCGCCGCCGCAAGGTTTGCCCGTTCTCGGGTGAAAATGCGCCGAAGATCGACTACAAAGACACCCGTCTGCTGCAGCGCTACATCTCTGAGCGCGGCAAGATCGTGCCTTCGCGCATCACCGCCGTTTCGGCAAAGAAGCAGCGTGAGCTGGCCCGTGCTATCAAGCGCGCCCGCTTCCTCGCCCTGCTGCCCTACGCCGTGAAGTAAGGAGATAAGCAGATGCAAGTTATCCTTCTTGAGCGCGTTGCAAAGCTGGGCCAGATGGGCGACGTCGTTGACGTGAAGCCCGGCTTCGCCCGCAACTTCCTGCTGCCGCAGGGCAAGGCGAAAACCGCCTCCGAGTCCAACATCGCCGCCTTCGAGGCCCAGAAAGCGCAGCTGGAAGCGCGCAACCTGGAGACCAAGAAAGAGGCCGAGGCTCTGGCAGAAAAGCTGGACGGCCAGCAGTTCATCGTGATTCGCTCCGCATCGGACGCGGGCGCGCTGTACGGCTCCGTCACCCCGCGCGACGCGGCAGATGCTGCAACCGCGGACGGCTTCTCGGTCGACAAGAAACAGGTCGCCCTGATCCACCCGATCAAGGAACTGGGCCTGCACTCCGTCGCCGTGAAACTGCACCCGGAAGTGGAAGTCGAAATCAAGCTGAACGTGGCCCGCTCGGCCGAAGAAGCTGAACTGCAAGCCTCGGGCAAATCGATCCAGGAGCTGGCCGCCGAAGAGGAAGCCGCCGCTGAGTTCGAAATCTCCGAGCTGTTCGACGACATCGGCTCTGCTGCGTCCGACGACGACGACGCACCGGCCGCCGAAGCCGCTGGCGAAGAAACCAACTGATCCTTATCGGGACAGTGAGACACGGAAAAGGCCGCCTGACGGGCGGCCTTTTTCATTGCTTGCGCGAAGTTTGAAAAGACGCGCCAAATTGCACGGAAATTCCCGCCCCCAAATAACCATCTGTTTGCCGTATTCCGCAAGAATACTGCCTGTGTGGAGTGAGAAAGGGGGATGCGCCATGCTGGACGCATTGGAAACTGAGGAACTGGCGCTGCGTCGGCGGTTGTTGTTCCGGCTGCTGCGCGGCCACCGGTTCGACCGGCCGGACTTCAGGACCGAAGCGGTGTCAGAACTGGTGCCTGCAGGACTGCTTGCGCCGGAAAAGAGCCTGTTCAAAGAACCGGCTGACGCCATACAGAAACCTGTCTGAGCGCCCGCGATCGCGGCCGTCTGGCGGGCGCATCTGCCTGGACGTCCTGCGCAATCCGCGGGTCTCCAGTGTTACCGGGGTTGCCTGGGCGTTGTAGGGACCGCGAAATTTTGGGAAACAGCCGCGGTCCCTTTCTGCCCGAAGTGGTCAGCTGCCCCCCAGGCGTGAGGGGCATGCTGCCCTGAGGGTTGTTTCTGCCTCAATGCGCATACCCAATATGTAGTGGGATGCCATATTTAACAAATCTCTAATGATTAAACTTTGATCGACCTTCCGGCGGCTTGCATTCCGGCCCGGAACCCACCGGAAACAGGCGGCTTTCCCCGCATTGAATGGCGGTTCCCCGCCGTTCCGGCCAAGCGGCAGCACAGGCAGGATTGCAGCACGCCGCAAGGCAGTTAATCTGGCCCGCAAGAGAAACCGCCTTCGGAGGCCGCATGACGCGCCGGACCACTTTGATCTTGTTTATTGCGGCTGCAGTGCTGTCTGCCTGCGCCAGCACCGCCTCCCCGCCGGAGGTGTCCCGAGCCGCCCCGCCGCTCTACCCGAATGAGACCCCGGAACTGCGCCGGAAGATCAATTACTGGGCGGACCACTACGAGGTGCCGCGCAGCCTGGTGCACCGGCTGGCGGTGCGCGAAAGCACCCACAGGCCCAAGGCGGTGAACCGCCCCTACTACGGGCTGCTGCAGATCCTTCCCGCGACGGCGCGGTCGATGGGGTTCAAGGGAGAGCCCAAGGAACTGCTGGATGCCGATACCAACTTGCAATTTTCGGTGAAATACCTGCGCGGCGCCTGGCTGCTGGCTGATGGCAGCCAGGACATGGCGGTGAAGCACTACTCGCGCGGTTACTACTACGAGGCCAAGCGCCGCGGCATGCTGGTGGAAACCGGTCTGCGCCCGGCGCCCCCCTCTGACAGCTGAAACCTCCCCTTCTGCAGCGCCCCGAAGGGGCGCTGCCTAGCCCAACGGGCCGCGGCGCTGTCCCCAGGACGGCACCAAGGACGGGCGGGAGGGCCTGCCTTCCTTGACCCTGCTTTCCTGCTCCTCCTTGCCTGACTGGCACCGCCTGCCTGCAAGGCCGAACGTTTCGCCCCGCATCGAACCGTCCTTTCCCGCAGCTTCGCCTGCCTGGGGTATCCAGTTCCAATCACCACTGGAGTCCCTTATGAGAATGCCCGAATTGAAGACCGGCAGGTTTATCCCCGAAGACGGTTTGCGGATCACCGTCCAGGTACCCGAAACCCGCGTGCAGGGAATCGTTGATGCGGTTCTGGCGGTCACTGCCCTGAAATACGGCGATTACGATCGTGTGACCTTTCAAGCAGCGGCGGGCAAACAGAGCTTCCGGTCGCTGGGGAGCGGGCGGAACGCGGCGACCGGGGCTTCCGTTCAGGTGCCATGCGTGGAGCTGTCATTTTTCCTGGCCCGCGATGACGCCGGGGCCGCGCGGGTTCTGGAAAGCATCTACGCCGCGCACCCTTACGAGGAGCCGGTGATCTATGTGGCACCCTGCGTGCGGACGCTCCATATCCGGGGGCTGGATGAGGATAGTCCCAACAGGTTCTGGAACAGCCCGAGCGAGGACTGGGTGCCGGAAGAACATCGGTAGAAACCGATAGCACTGGACGGCCGGCGCCGTCTTATCCCATCCAACGAAAAAGGCCGCCTGATGGGCGGCCTTTCCGTAAGTCGTGGAGAGAGGATTATTCCTCTTCCAGCTCCTCAACGGCCTTTTGCAGGTCGTCCTTGGAGATCTCTTTCTCGGTGACTTTGGCCTGGCCGACGATGTGGTCGACAACCTTGTCTTCGAAGATCGGCGCGCGCAGCTGCTGCTGCATCTGGGCGTTCTGCTGGATGAACTCGAAGAACTGGCGTTCCTGGCCCGGGTACTGGCGGGCTTGCGCCATGATCGCCTGGGTCATCTCGGCGTCGGTCACTTCGACCTCGGCTTTCTGGCCCAGCTCGGCCAGCAGCAGGCCCAGACGGACGCGGCGTTCGGCCAGCTTGGTGTGCTCTTCGGTGGTTTCGATTTCACCGTGGTCGTGGCCTTGCACTTCCGGGTTGTCCTCGTGCCACAGCTGGTGCGCGATCTGCTTGGCTTCGGCGTCGACCAGCGACGGCGGCAGGTCGAAGGAAACCAGGGTGTCCAGCTTGTCCAGCAGGCCGCGCTTCAGCACTGCGCGGGCGGCACCGGCGTATTCGGCTTCCAGGCGCTCGGTGATCTGGCCCTTCAGCGCGTCCAGGTCGTCGGCGCCGAATTTCTTGGCCAGCTCATCGTCGATCTCAGCCGCTTTCGGAGCTTTGACTTCCTTGACGGTGCAGGAGAACACGGCCTCTTTGCCGGCCAGGTGCTCTGCGCCGTATTCCTCGGGGAAGGACACGGTCACGTCTTTTTCTTCACCGGCTTTGGTGCCGACCAGCTGCTCTTCGAAGCCGGGGATGAAGGAGTTTGAGCCCAGGGTCAGCGGGTAGTCGTCGCCTGCGCCGCCGTCAAAGGCTTCGCCGTCGATGCGGCCGACGAAGTCGATCACGACCTGGTCGCCGTCTTCGGCTGCTGCGCCCTCTTCGCGGGCTTCGAATTCCTTGGCGGTTTCAGCCAGGTTGGCCAGCGCTTCGGTGACGGCTTCGTCTTCAGCCTTCACAACCAGCTTTTCCAGCTCAACGCCGGAGAAATCGACTTCGGGGATTTCCGGCAGTGCCTCGTAGGACATCTCGACGTTGACGTCGTCGCCTTCTTTCCAGTCTTCGTTGGTCATCTTGACTTCGGGCTGCAGCGCCGGACGGTCGCCGCTGTCCTCGAAATGCTTGTTCATGGCGCCGTCGATGGATTCCTGCATCGCTTCGCCCATCAGGCGCTGGCCGAACTGCTTTTTCAGCAGCGCCATCGGCACCTTGCCCTTGCGGAAACCTTTCATTTCGATTTCCGGCTGGGCTTCGACCAGCTTTTCGTTGACCTTCTCGTCCAGCTCGGCGGCGGTGACGGTGATGGCGTAGCCGCGTTTCAGACCTTCGTTCAGCGTCTCGGTGACCTGCATCCTATTCCCCATAGAGATTCGGGGCCCCTGTGCGAGGTGCCCCCAGACAATTTGCGGTCTTCTATTTCCCCCGGCGCGGCGGCGCAAGGGGGATTGCCCCTTTCCTGCGCAATCGCGCGGATTTCCGAAGCCTCAACACGAAAAAACACGCCCGCAAAGGGGCGTGTTTCCAGATCTGAAACCGAGGGAGTTGCGGTTCAGAACTTCCAGCGGGCACCGGCCAGGATGACGTTTGCGTCCTGGTAGGTGGTGGCGCTGGTATCGGCATAGGAATAGTCGCGGTAGGCCAGGTAGGTCTCGACGTTGTAGGCGTCGATCTTCTGAACCGCTGCGACGCCCCAGGACTCGGCGCTGTCGCCGCTGCTGACCATGTCGGAGCCGTCATAGTAGTCCACCGAGAAGGAGGTGGAGCCGGCGGCGATCAGGTCTGCGGAGTAGCCCAGCTTGGCATAGGCATAGGTGCCCGCGATGTCGCGCTCGCCTGCAGCGATGTTCAGCGACAGGCCGGTGGCCTTGTGCAGCACCGCGAAGGAGCCGGAGATATCACGGTAGTCCTGCTCGCCGGTTTCTTCGGTCCAGGAGGCCCCGATGCCGGTGTCGATGGCAAAGCCCGCGGCATCGTCATTGGCCCAGCGGATCGCCACGTCATAGCTTTCGCGGTCGTTGGCGTCCTTCAGGATATCGGTGCCCCAGGAGGTCGACAGGGTGAAGCCCGCAAGCTCCGGCGAATCGTAGCGGACGCGGCCCAGGCGGCTGCCGTCCAGATCGGTGAAGGCATCACCGATGTCGATGCTGCCGAGCGTGCCTGCACCGGTGCGGAAGGCATAGCCGCCCGCGGAATCGGCAACCGCGTTGGAGGCGCCGAGGCCGGTGCCGGAGAAGTCAGCACCGGTGATGCCGTCGGTCGCCATCGAGCCCTGACCCGCCGAAAAGCGGCCATAGCGGGCAGTGTCGAACTGGAAGTCGACGTGGCGGATGTTGGTGCGGTCCCAGCTGAGGTTGTCGCCGGTTGAGGTCTGGCTGACCCCGTCCGAGGAGCGAAAGCCGAAGGCGGTTTCAAAATTGAACCGCAGGGTGTTCTCACCGTACGCCTGCTCCAGCCAGAAACCGATGCGCGAGTTGGAGGCCGCGTTGTCGGTCAGGCGGTTGAAGTCCTGTTCGCCGTCGTCAAACGACTGGTAGGCTGGATTGAACTGTCCGTACCAGCGGAAGCTGCCGCCGGTGTCGTTGGTGTACGTGGGGCCTGCAAATGCCGGGGCCGCGAGAACGGCAGCCAGGGAGGCTGCCCCTGCGCGGGCTGTGAATTTGATGCTCATTAGCTTTGAGTCTCCTGTTGTGCAGCCCCTGTCCCTCTCCATCCCTGAGGTCAGCAGCTGCGATACAGGGCGTATCACGCGTTTTTTGCCGCCTTCAGGGTTGAAATTCCATCTCTCAGGCAGGGTTCCGCCATAGGCGGAAATCCGCCCATTACGAAACTTGACGTGCAAAATTCCGCTCACCATCAATGTGTTAAGTGAAGGACCTCACATATCCAGCGGCGCCACCAGCAAGCTTGCCATGCAGCCACTGCAACCCTGCGCTGATGCTCAGACGGCCGCGGTTTTTTGCACAGTATATTTTGCTCGGAAACTGAAACCGCCCCGGCCAGGCGGGGCGGTTTCCGGCTGGTGCCATTGCGGTCAGAACCGCCAGCGGGCCCCCAGAACCAAGGTTGTCAGATCCTGGTAGGTCGCGGCGTTGTCCTCATACTCATACTCCTGATAAGTCAGGTAGATGTCGGTATTGATGCTGTCGACCTTCTGCACCGCGCCGATGCCCCAGCCCTTGGTGCTGGAGCCGGTAACGTTGAAGTCCTCGCCATCGTAGTAATGCACGCCGAGCCCGGTCTGGCCCCAAGGCAGCCAGTTGTCGGTCTCATAGCCGATCTTGGCATAGTAATAGCTGGGATCACTGGAACCCGCCGCATCATCATCCCGGCTGCCGCCCGCTACGGTGAAGCTGATGCCGCTGTCCAGCAGCACCGAGGCTGAGCCGATCACATCCGAGCGTTCAGCCCCGGCATCGTCACGCACCTGATAGGCCAGCGACGCCGCGAAGTTGGTGGAGCCGAATTCCTGCCCGTAGCGCAGACCGATATCGTAGTAATCGGCATCATCCCCTGACGACAGGATGTTCTGCCCCCAGGCGATACCGGCAGTAAACCCGTTCAGATCCGGGGTGTCATAGCGGATCCGGCCGCGGCGGGAGCCGTCGAGGTTGTCAAACGCGCCGCCCAGCGACGGGCCGCTGAGCGTGCCGGCAGTATCCCGGAACAGGAAGCCCGCGTTGGGATCGACCGTGTAGGAATAAAGCGCGGTGCCGACATAGGACAGGTCGGTCTCCGCGGCGCCATCCGCCACCATGCTGCCCTGCCCTGTTGACAGCTTGCCCCAATTGCCTTCCAGCCAGAAGTCCACATGGCGCAGGTCGGCACGGGTCCAGCCGCTGTAGTCGGAGCCGAACTGATTCACTTCGGTCGAGTTCGGGAAGCCCAGCCCGGTTTCAAACCGGAACCCGAACGTATTGGCCCCGAAAGGCTGTATCAGGCGCAGTCCGACCCGGGAGCGGGACAAATCGTTGTCGAGCAGGTTGGTTTCGGTCTGCTGGCCGTCATCGACGGAGATGATGGCCGGATTGAACTGGCCGTAGATTTCGACATAGCCGCCGGAATTATTGTCATACCGCAGTTCGGCTGACACCGGGGCCGCAATGGCACACACCCCCGCAGCCGCAGTGGAGATTTGCAGAAGACGTTTCATGGCCATCCCCCTTTTCAACAATGTACTGGTAAACGCTTGGGCCGGCCGCTGGCTGCAGGCCGGTCAGGGTCCAGTATAGCATACGGGAGGCGGGGACCGGGCAAATTATCGAACCGGACCGCCGGACCAGCCATCAGCCGCCGCACATGCACGACTGCGTCCTGTTGATTTCAGTGAATGGTGCGGGTGAAGGGACTCGAACCCCCACGCCAAAGGCGCCAGAACCTAAATCTGGTGCGTCTACCAATTCCGCCACACCCGCACTGTGCGCCGGGGCAAGCCCGCCGCGTGACGCGCTGAATAGCAAAGCTTGGCGGCGGATGCGAGGGGAAATCGTGCCCGAATTGCCAATGTGCAAAACGGCAACAATCGGTGCGGAATATCGCAACAATAGGCGGGTTTTCGCGCAAAAAGGCTGGGCGCGGAATCCGCTTGTGCGGTAGTTTGGGAAAAAAGTCTGAGGCAGACAAAGCGAGCAACAATATGAAACCGTTTGGAAATGCGGCCCTGCGCGCGCAAATGGCGATGCGCGTCCAGGCACAGCCCCGGCGGCTGTTTCAAGGCAGCCAGAATATCAGCCTCTTGCGCGGCACCATCGTGCTGACCCGCGAGGGAGAGCGTGCGGCGGAAGAAATCAAGGTCGGCGACAGCCTGATCACCCGCACGCAAGGAATGGCGCAGGTAGAGGACGTCCGCACCCGCCGTGCAATGCTGCAGGCGGTGTGCATTGCCGCAGGCTCCCTGGGAGACATGCGCGCTGACAGCGATCTTGTGGTTCCGTGGGACCAGCGCATCCTGGTGCGCGACTGGCGTGCCAAAGCGATGTTCGGCCAGCCGCAGGCGGTGGTGCCGGCCTATGAGCTGGTGGACGGCGAGTTCATCCGCGATCTCGGCCTGCAGATGATGGATCTGACGGTGCTGGAGTTCTCCCGCCCGCATGTGATCTATGCAGGCGGGCTGGAACTGGCAGCCGCGGCCGCGCCGCAACAGGACCTGCGACCGGCGGCCTGAGCCTTAGAGGCCCAGTTTACGGAACACCGCGGGGATCTGCTCTGGCAGGTCCTCGGCAATCAGGCCGGGGCCGAACTCCAGCGCGCATTCGACGTGGATGTATGCAGCGGTTTCAGCCGCCCGCATCGGGGCGAACCCGCGCGCCATCAGGCCGGTAATGAAGCCAGCCAGCACATCGCCCGATCCTGCGGTAGCGAGCCAGGGCGCGGAGCGCTCGTAGTGGGCGGAATTGACCGAACAGCGCCCGTCCGGCGCGGCGATCACCGTATCCGGCCCCTTGAACAGCACCACGCAGCCCGCACGTTTGGCGGCCTCGCGGGTGGCGTCCACCTTGGAATAGGCGGGGCCGGTTGTTGCGGGCGCGTTCAGTTTTTCTGCCAGGTCCGGGAACAGCTTGGCAAATTCACCGCCATGCGGGGTGAGCACGCAGTTTTCGTGCAGCAGGTCGAACAGCGCCTCCGGCTTCAGCTCAAACCTTGTGAGCGCATCGGCATCCAGCAAGGTGGCGCGGTTTTCCTTCAGGACCGCCATAACCACTGCCTGGGTGTCGGCGCCGCGCCCCAGGCCCGGGCCGAGGCAGACCGCGTTGAAACGTCTGTCCTCCAGCAATTCACTGACCCCATGCGCCCCGTCAATCTGCTGCAGCATGATGGCGGTCAGGTTGGCAGCGTTCTCAAACATTGCCGAGCGCGGCGAGCCGATGGTGACCAGCCCGGCCCCGATCCGCAAGGCGCCGCGGGCGGCCAGCCGGGCGGCGCCGGTCTTGCCATGGCCGCCGGAGAGGACAAGGGCGTGGCCATGGGAGTATTTGTGGCCTTTTGAGGATGCCTTTTTGCATCGAACGGAATCAAATCGAGAGATCCAAGGCTTCCGACGATCTTCGACTAATGGACACTCTCCCAGCAGAATTGAATGAGGCAGTCGCAATGACCGAGGAGGCGTGCCGGGTATAGTTTCTTTCAGCACTCGCCATTGTTCCAACCCAATGTCTTTAACAACAACATGGCCGCACACAGACGGGCCTTCATTTACAAAATGACCGAACTTTGGGCTGTCGAACGTAACTGTCAGGGCTGCAAATCTGTCTTGAAACGGCTTACGACCTCGAGGTTCCTGCCCCTGTTGGTCAAAGATCGGATGGCTGAGGCTGAGCGGCGCTTCCTCAAGAACAGTTCCGCTATCCAAGCAGAGGCCGGACGGGGCATCTATGGCGACAACGCTATCACTGTAATCATCACCGTTGCGCCCCGACATATGGGAAGCAACATTAAGGGCTTCACCCTCTAACGGGCGAGATAGCCCGGCCCCGAACAGGGCATCAATATACAAGCAGTAAGGCTCCTTTCGGAACGCTCTTTCGGTGAGCACCTCGACCTGGTTGTCAGCCAGCCAAATCTCATAATTGGTGCGCGCATCAGCTGGCAGCTTATCTGGATCACCGTACAAGAAGACCTTCACAGTCCAGCCTTTGCCAGCAAGCAACCGAGCCACGACAAATCCGTCTCCACCATTGTTGCCCGGGCCACACAACACCGCGACGCTCTGGGGCGCTGTTTTATACTCCGGCCATTCCTCGAAGATGGCCTCAACCACCCCCTGCCCGGCCCGCTCCATCAGCTCCAGCCCGGTCACTTCGCCGGATGCAATGGCGGCCTGTTCGATGGCCCGCATCTGGGCTGCGGTCAGCAGTTCGGTCATGGTTCGCCCTTCCCCGATTCAATTCTGCGCATTTTTTGGACGCAGTGCTTAATTTTTAGGCAGCTACGATCAAATTCTGCCCACAATTGCCGCAGCTGCACAGGCGCGCATTGCTGCCTTCATTTAGAAGTGAAATGACACCCCCAACAAGCTTGCGAGGAGCCAAGGCATGAAAAAGATCGAAGCCATCATCAAGCCTTTTAAACTGGATGAGGTGAAGGAAGCGTTGCAGGACGTCGGCGTCCAGGGTCTTTCTGTCATCGAGGTCAAGGGCTTTGGCCGCCAGAAGGGCCACACCGAGCTCTACCGCGGCGCTGAATATGTGGTCGACTTCCTGCCCAAGGTGAAGGTCGAGGTGGTGCTGGACGACGATCAGGTCGACCAGGCGATCGAGGCCATTGTCGATGCCGCCAAGACCGACAAAATCGGCGACGGCAAAATCTTTGTCTCGCCCGTCGAGCAAGCGATCCGCATCCGTACCGGCGAGACCGGCCCGGACGCGCTGTAAACGAATTCAACGAATATCCTGACATCTAAATCAAAAGGACCGAGGGAATGAGCGCAGACGCAGTTCTCAAGCAACTCAAAGACGAAGACGTCGCCTATGTCGACATCCGCTTCACCGACGTGCGCGGCAAGCTGCAGCACGTGACCGTCGATGTGGACCTGGTTGACGAAGACTTCCTGGAAGAAGGCTTCATGTTCGACGGCTCCTCGATCGCCGGCTGGAAGTCGATCGAAAACTCCGACATGAAACTGATGCCGGACACCACCTCGGCCTATATCGACCCGTTCTACGCCGAGAAGACTCTCTGCATCCACTGCTCCATCGTTGAGCCCGACACCGGCGAAAGCTACGAGCGCGACCCGCGCGGCACTGCCCAGAAGGCCGAAGCCTACCTGAAGTCCTCCGGCATTGGCGACGTGGCCTACATGGGCCCGGAAGCAGAGTTCTTCCTGTTCGACGACGTGCGTTTCTCCAACACCATCAACAAGGTGTCCTATGAGGTTGACGCAACCGACGGCTCCTGGAACACCGACGCCGAGTTCGAAATGGGCAACATGGGCCACCGCCCGGGCCTGAAGGGCGGCTACTTCCCGGTGAACCCGACCGACGAAGCGCAGGACCTGCGTTCGGAAATGCTGTCCACCATGAAGCGTCTGGGCATGAAGGTCGACAAGCACCACCACGAGGTTGCGTCCTGCCAGCACGAGCTGGGCCTGATCTTCGACAGCCTGACCAAACAGGCGGACGAGCTGCAGAAGTACAAATACGTGATCCACAACGTGGCGCACGCCTATGGCAAGTCGGCGACCTTCATGCCGAAGCCGATCTATGGCGACAACGGTTCCGGCATGCACGTGAACATGTCGATCTGGAAAGACGGCAAGCCGCTGTTTGCCGGCGACAAATACGCCGACCTCAGCCAGGAAGCGCTGTACTTCATCGGCGGCGTCCTGAAGCATGCCAAAACCCTGAACGCCTTCACCAACCCGGGCACCAACTCCTACAAGCGCCTGATCCCGGGTTTTGAAGCCCCGGTCCTGCGCGCTTACTCCGCCCGCAACCGCTCCGGCTGCGTCCGTATTCCGTGGACCGAAAGCCCGAAAGCCAAGCGCGTCGAGGCTCGCTTCCCCGATCCGAGCGCAAACCCCTACCTGTGCTTTGCCGCGCTGCTGATGGCCGGCCTGGACGGCATCAAGAACAAGATCGATCCGGGCGAAGCCATGGACAAGAACCTGTACGACCTGCCCGCCGAAGAGCTGGAAGGCATCCCGACCGTCTGCGGCTCGCTGCGCGAAGCACTGGACGCGCTGGCCGCCGACCACGACTTCCTGCTGCAGGGCGATGTGTTCACCAAGGACCAGATCGACGGCTACATCGAGCTGAAGATGGAAGAGGTCCACAAGTACGAGCACACCCCGCACCCGGTGGAATTCGGTATGTACTACAGCTGCTAAGCTGAAAGACCAGACACGGAAAGGCGTCCCTCGGGGCGCCTTTTGCTTTTGAGAGGCCGTTGCATAACGGCATGGCACCGCTTGATTTCCGAGCGGGCATCACCCATTGCTGGCGGCATGAGCTTGCAATCCGACATCCAGACCGCCCTTACCCTGACCCGTCAGGGCAATCACAAAGCCGCGTTGAAAGCGGCCAAATCGGCGATGAAGAAGCACAAGGGCCATCCGCTGTTTCCGAACCTCGCAGCGGTGGCGCTTTGCGCGGCAGGCAAGGAGCGCGAGGCCATTCCTCTCTACCGCAAGGCGCTGGAGCTTGACCCGTCCTTTCACGACGCGCGGCGCAACCTCGGGCTGGCGCTGACGGCAACAGGCCAGACAGCAAAGGCCGAAACCGTGCTGGCCAAAGCAGTTCAGCAGCAGCCGCAGGACGTCAGCAGCTGGCTGGCGCTCGCTTCGGCACGCCGGAGCCTGCAGAAGTTCACCGGAGCCCGCACCGCTGCAGCGGAGGCTGTGCGGCTGGCGCCGCAGAATTTGCAGGCTGTCAGACTGCTGGCCGAGGCCGAGGAGGACCTGGGGGAAATCAATGCGGCTCTTTCCGGATACCGCAGTGCCTTGGAACTGGCGCCCGGCGACATCTGCCTTCGCCACTGCATTGCCGACCTTCTGATTTATCAGCTGCAAACCGATGAGGCGCTGCAAGTCCTGCAGCAGGCCCGGTCGATTGACCCGGACAATACGCAAACGCTTTCGAGGATCGGATCGCTGCTGGACTCAAGCGGTCTGCGGGACGATGCCTGCGCCGTTTACAAGGAAATTCTGAAATCCGATCCAGGCTATGCAAACGCATTGCTGCAATTGTCCCTGGCGCTTCCTGCGGATCAGGTGGCTGAGACACAGGAAACGGCGGAAGCGGTTCTGAAAAAAACGCCGCCCAAAACGCTGGATCGGGCGTCCCTGGAGTTTGCGGCTGCTCATTTTGCGCGACGGGCCGGAGACCTGCAGAAAGCCCAAGACCTGTACAGATGCGGAAACAAAACCGTTGCGCAGCTGCTGCCCTATGACCGGCGGCAGCAAACTCAGCTGAGCCAGGAAGCCCTGTCCCGGTTTCCTGAAACAGCGGTGCTGCAGACCAAAACAGCGCAAGAGCCTTGTCCGATCTACATCATTGGAATGCCGCGCTCCGGCACGACGCTGACGGAGGCAGTGCTTGGCGCGCACCCGGCGGTCATTGCTGCAGGCGAGCGGCGCATTGATGAACGGATGGTTGCCGCGCTGCAATCGGGCGCAGCGTTTGGCGCGGAAGAGGTGAAGGAAATGTACCGCGTCACCCGAGAGAACCTGCCGCCAATGCCGGAAGGCACCCGCGCCTATGTTGACAAGATGCCTGAGAACTTCCGGTTCTTGGGCTTCCTGCTGCAGGCCAATCCGCAGGCCAAGGTGATCCATTTACGACGGGACCCGCGCGACACCGCACTGTCGCAGTGGCAGACGCTGTTTGCCGGCGGCGCGCTTCCCTACACTTACGATCTGCGGGCGATGGCACACCGCTTCAACCTGTACGCAGAGCTGATGGCACATTGGCACCGCGTTCTGCCGGGGCGTATCCTTGACCTGCGGTATGAAGATCTGGTTGCGGACATTCAGAGCGGAAGCCGCCTGATTGCAAGCCATTGCTGGCTGGACTGGGTGCCGGAGATGGCCGAGCCGCACCGCCACACCGGCCAGGTACTGACTGCCAGCCTGCACCAGGTTCGCGAGCCTGTGCACGCGCGGTCCGTCCGCAAGTGGGAACAGCATCTGGAGACGCTTGCACCCTTTATTAGCGAGCTGAACCCGGAGCTCTGGCCAGAGCTCCGGGAAGGCTGACGCACAAAAAAGCAGAGGGTCTTTGCCTTTCACGGCCAAGGTGGTATTGGCGCAGGCTCCTTTCCTGCTTCCGGAGCTTTTCCATGACCACCCCCAACACCCTTGGAATCGACTTCGGCACCTCCAATTCCGCCGCCGGCATTGCAGTTGCAGGCCGCCCTTGGCTGGTGGAGATGGAGCCGGGCGAACAGACATTGCCCACTGCGGTGTTCTTTGAGGAGGGCAGCCGCACCATGCGGATCGGCCACAGTGCCACGCGGGCGCTTATCAATGGGGATGAGGGGCGGTTCATGCGGGCGCTGAAGAGCCTGCTGGGCACGCCGCTCTTGCAGGAGGAACGGCGGCTGGGCGGCGAGCGGATCAGCTTTGCCACTCTCATTGCGCGGTTCCTGGCGGAGATGAAACGGCGGGCCGAAGCAGCGACGCATATGGAGTTTACCCATGCTCTGTCTGGACGGCCGGTGCGGTTCCATTCCAAGGATGAGGGACGCAACGTACAGGCAGAGGCCGACCTCCGCGCCTGTTACCTGGAGGCGGGATTTCAGGATGTGCTGTTCATGTATGAACCCGAGGCCGCCCTGCGCGCCGCCGCGCCGGCGCCGGGCCTGGGGCTGATTGTCGATATCGGCGGCGGCACTTCGGACTTTACCGCCTTTGAGCAGGACGCGGAGGGGGCAACCCGTATCCTGGCCTCACATGGCGTCCGGCTGGGCGGCACCGATTTCGACCGGCAGCTGAGCATCCGCCACGTGATGCCGCTCTTGGGCCAGGGCAGCCAGATCCGCAACGCATTCGGCGGCGGCACCCTGCCCGCGCCGAACCGGCTGTTCAACGATCTGGCAACCTGGCAGATGATCCCCTTTCTCTATGCCCCGGAGAGCCGCCGGGCAGCGAAGGATCTGGCCGCCAATGCGGTGGAGCCGGAGAAACTTGCGCGGCTGGTCGCAGTACTGGAGGACGAACTTGGCCATGAGCTGGCCTTTGCGGTGGAACACGGCAAGATCCGCGCCAATGGCACCGGTGCCCAAGCACTCATCGATCTGAAACTGCTGGAGCGCGGCCTGTCGGTGCCGCTGGATGCCGCCGGCATGACGCAGACGCTGGCGGAGCAGACCGCGTCCATTGGCGCCTGCGCGGCCGACACACTGGCGCAGGCGGGAATTGCGCCCGGCAAGGTGGAGCGTGTCGTTCTGGTCGGCGGCTCTTCGCTGCTGTCCGCTGTGCAGGCGGAAATGCGCGACTTGTGCCCAAATGCCCGGCTCGAAACGGGAAATGCCATGACCGCGGTTGCTGACGGGCTGGCGCTGGCTGCCGGCAGCGCATTTGCCTGAGGAAATGGGAAGCAATGATGGCTTTTCCCGTTAGACTCGGGCCGCCAGCGCGTTAGGCTGCAAGTCACGAGTCACATTTGAGAGTTTTCTTCATGCGCCGGCTGATTGCCCCTGCCCTGATTTCCGCCCTGCTTGCTTCCCCTGCCCTCGCCGCGACCTGCGGCAATACCTCCGCCGGGTTTGATGCCTGGAAACAGGAATTCCAGCGCGAGGCCAAGCGCGCAGGCGTGCGCAAGGCGGGGCTTCAGGCGCTGGCTAATGCGCAATACGCCCGCCGCACTATCGCTGCCGACCGCAACCAGAAGAGCTTCAAATACTCGCTGGAGAAGTTCATGCAGATCCGCGGCTCTGCCACCATCGTGGCCCAGGGCCGCAAGCGCAAGGCGCGCAACCCGGATTTCTATGCCGCGCTGGAGCGCAAATACGGCGTGCCAGCAGGTGTGCTGATTGCGATTCATGGGATGGAAACAGCCTTTGGCAACTACATGGGAGACAGCCAGGTTGTCTCCGCCATCGTCACGCTGACCTATGACTGCCGCCGCTCGGATTTCTTCCGGCCGCACGCATTGGGGGCGCTGAAGCTGGTGGACCAGGGCGCTATCACACCTGCAACCCTGGGCGCCAAGCACGGCGAACTTGGCCACACCCAGTTCCTTCCCGGCAACGCGTTGGAATATGGCGTCGACTGGGACGGCAATGGACGGGTCGATTTCTATAACATGGGCGATGCCTTGGCCTCCACCGCCAATTACTTGCGCCAGAAAGGCTGGAAGCCAGGAAGGGGTTACCAGCAGGGAGAGCCGAATTACCGTGTGCTGAAGGAATGGAACGCCGCCACCGTATACCAGCAGTCGCTGGCAATCATGGGGCGCCAGATCGACGGCTGAGCGGCACTGCAATCGCATCAGAACCGCAGAGAATCGCGCCCGCCGCATGGCGGGCGCTTTCGTTGCGGGCTGGTCTGACAAACAGTGCGTGTGCTTCCGCCGCCATTGTAGGCCTTTGGGCATCAATGTGACCGCCGCCCGTCACAGTTGGGACATATTCCTGGCAACGGATTCTGAAGTTTCTACGCAAACTCATTTAATTTCAGCAGCTTGCAGGATGCCCTATTTCACAACCCTGAGCAGGTGCCGCCTGTCTGAATTCAGCCTGGAGTGCCCCACTTTCAACTATTTCAAATTTTATAGTTTCTCTGTCGGCACCCTGAATGGAGGACCCGGACAGTGGCAGAGAACGTGCAATATACAGGCCGGCTGGGGCTGGAATGCCGCGACGGCAATACTCTTTCGGCTGCGGTTACCGCAGTTGTGGACACGCTGGATGATTTTGGCCACCCGGCGGAGATGATCACAGCGCGCGCGGAAAACACCGCCCGTTTGCAGTGTGACCATTATCTTGTGACCGTGCGCCTGCGCCGGGTTCCCCTGCGCCGCACCAGCAAGCTGCCCGGCAGCGTGATGCAGCCCTCGGCCCTTCTGGAGCTGTCGCTGGCCCCATCCTATCCCGGGTATTGCGATCAGGAAATCTCGGAACTGATTCTGGCCGAAATGCTGCGCCGTCTGCTGGACAGGGTGGAGGCGACCTTTGTTGAATGGCTCGACACCGGGATTGCGCTGACCTGCGAACAGTTCCTGAGCGCGTTTGATCCCGAAGCCGGCAACAGACACGAACCTGTTCCCGTCGCAGCTGCGGCAGTGACCCGCCCGCCTGAGGCAGTCCGCAAGACACAGCCAAGGCCCCGCGGAAAGGACTGCTTTACACCTGTGGATCAAACCGCGCTGGCTCTGGAGGCGCATTGCGACCGCGCCTTCCATGAAGCCGAGATCCGCAAAGCGGCGAGTTCGGCTGCGCCGGCCTCCAGCAGGTCCTGGAACGGGTCGGGCGTCTCTGCCTTCCTCCCGGATCTGCGGGCCAGATGGAGCCGGCAGGTGCAGTCTTCAACGCTGGCCGCAATGACGCTGACCCGTCCGCGGCGGCTGCGGCTTATCAGCCATCTGCTGTTTTTGACCGCGCTGCTCCTCTATCTTGAAAGCGCAGGCATGGTTCTGGCAGCCCGGCCGCTTCTGCCGTAGTAGCGCTCCAGTTGCGGGGGACCATGGATCCCCTGCCCTCCATTTCTGCTGCAAGTCAGAAACGACGGTCAATTCCGTCGTTTTCAGCAGCGATTCCGCCTGATTCCGGCTGCACATTGTACAGAACTGTGCAGCAAGGACTTCCGAGCATGAACGAGCATTACCGCGACATCCGCAAGATTGACCCCACCCGCGGCGCCAAACTCGGCGACAACACTCCGAATGACAATGACCGGGTTGAGATCGGCCCGACCCAGCTGGCATTTGGCGAATGGGCCGAGGCCGGGCTGCAGCTTCCCGACCTGCAGGCGCTGCGCAAGTTCCGGTGGGAACGGCTGGTCAAGCACATCAACGACCGCGGCTACGGCGGCCTCCTGGTGTTTGACCCGCTGAACATCCGCTATGCTACCGACAGCACAAACATGCAGCTGTGGAACACCCACAACCCGTTCCGCGCGCTCTTGATCTGCGCCGACGGCTACATGGTGCTGTGGGACTACAAGCAGTCGCCGTTCCTCAGCGAGTTCAACCCGCTGGTGCGGGAGCAGCGCGCCGGTGCCGACCTGTTCTACTTCGACCGGGGCGACAAGATCGACGTGGCGGCGGACAAGTTCTCCAACGAGGTGCGCATCCTGCTGGAGGAGCACAGCGGCAGCAACAAACGCCTGGCCGTGGACAAGGTGATGCTGCACGGGCTGCGGGCGCTGGAGGCACAGGGTTTTGAGATTTACCCCGGCGAGGAGCTGACCGAAAAATGCCGCGCGGTGAAAGGCCCGGACGAGATCCTTGCGATGCGCTGCGCCCATCACGCCTGCGAAACCGCGGTGGCGGCGATGGAAAAATTTGCCCGCGAGCAGATCCCCGGCGGCAATATCTCTGAAGATGATGTCTGGGCGGTGCTGCACGCGGAAAACATCCGCCGCGGCGGCGAATGGATCGAGACCCGGCTGCTGGCCTCTGGGCCCCGCACCAACCCGTGGTTCCAGGAATGCGGCCCCCGCATCATCCAGAACAACGAGATGATCAGCTTCGACACCGATCTGGTCGGCTCCTACGGGATCTGCATCGACATTTCCCGCAGCTGGTGGATCGGAGATGAAAAACCGCGGCCCGACATGATCTATGCCATGCAGCACGGGCTGGAGCACATCCGCCACAACATGGAGATGCTGAAGCCCGGCGTGAACATTCAGGAACTGTCCAAGGGCTGCCATCCCCTGGATGATCAGTTCCAGAAGCAGAAATACGGCTGCATGATGCATGGCGTCGGCCTGTGCGATGAATGGCCGCTGGTGGCCTACCCGGATCAGATGGTCGAAGGCGCCTTCGATTACGAGCTGGAGCCGGGCATGGTGCTCTGCGTCGAGGCGCTGGTTTCTCCGGAAGGTGGCGATTTCTCGATCAAGCTGGAAGATCAGGTGCTGATTACCGAAGACGGCTATGAGAATCTGACCAGCTACCCCTTCGACAAGGCGCTCTTGGGCGAGGCCTGAACGCTGCACCCGGCCCCTTCCGCACGAAGGGGCCGGAACGGCCTGCGGCGGCGGGCGCTTCCGATTAACAATGGAGCTTGAGGAACGGCGCCAGCTTTTCGCGCAGGACCAAAACTCCGGGTGAATCGGTGACTTCCTCAAGCTGGGTCAGCGGCACCCAGGCCAGCGCGTGGGATTCATCGCTGGGAGCAATCTCTCCCGTCTCTGCCTGAAACAGGTAGCGCACGTCGTAATGCAGATGCGCGCAGTCGCGGGGATGCGCCGGGATTTCGTGAATGTCGACATCGAAGACCTGCGCCGACAGCGGCCTGATCCGCGTGAGCCCGCTTTCCTCGTAAGCTTCCTTCAGCGCCACGAACGGCACATCGGCAATGCCGTCGCAATGGCCGCCCAGCTGGAACCAGCGGTTGAGCTTCTTGTGATGGGTCAGCAGCACACATTGCAGGTCCGGTGACAGCACAAAGGCGGAGCCGGTGATATGGCCGGTTTCCGGATTACGGCCAAAGGCCTGAGGCTCGCTGGCGCAAAACTCAGACAGGCGATCCCACATGCCACGGTCCCGCGCGGTCTGCGGGCTGTAACATCCGATGCCCGTAAGTGCGTTGCTGCTCATCTGCCTTCACCTTCCCGTGACGTTCCGGCCTGTTGGCTTGTTAGAGGCTGTCCGAGCGCTCAATCTATGCGGAACACCCAACAAAGGCCACGCCCATGCCCACGGAACGGATCACCTTTACCGGCCACGCCGGAAACACTCTTGCTGCCCGCCTCGACCTGCCCGAGGGGCCGGTGCTGGCGACAGCGCTCTTTGCCCATTGCTTCACCTGCTCCAAGGACATTCCGGCGGCGCGGCGGATTGCCGGACGGCTGGCGGCCATGGGCATTGCGGTCCTGCGGTTCGACTTCACCGGGCTGGGGCATTCGGAGGGCGAGTTTGAGAACACCACCTTCAGCTCTAACGTGGCGGACCTGATCAAGGCCGCGCAATACCTGGCGGCGCGCGATATGGCGCCGGCGCTGCTGATCGGCCATTCGCTGGGCGGCGCCGCAGTTCTGCGGGCGCGTGCGGGCATTCCGTCTGTGAAGGGCGTGGTGACCCTGGGGGCGCCGTTTGATCCGGGCCATGTCTCGCACCACTTCGATGCCGCCCTGCCGGAGATCGAGGCCAAGGGCCGCGCCGAGGTCTGCCTGGGCGGGCGGCCGTTTGTGATCGGCAAGAAGTTTGTCGACGACATCCATGCCGAGGCACTGGCGCCTGCAATTGCGGAGCTGAAGGCGGCGCTGCTGGTGCTGCATGCGCCGCGTGATGAGACCGTGAGCATCGACAATGCCGCGTCGATCTTCACCGCCGCCAAGCATCCCAAAAGCTTTGTCACCCTGGATGACGCCGACCACCTGATCACCCGCGCGGCGGATGCCGAATACGCAGCAGAAGTGATTGCCGCCTGGGCCGGGCGCTATGTCAAAATGGCGCCGCCCGCGCCGCCGCCCGGTGCGCCGGAGGGCATCCTGAGGGTGACGGAGGCGGACCCGGAGGGTTTCCTGCAGGATGTGCAATCCGGCCCCTACCACCATGCCTTCGCCGACGAGCCGCTGGCCTATGGCGGCACCAACCGCGGAATGTCGCCTTACGGTTTTGTCGCCGCGGGCCTGGGCGCTTGCACCTCGATGACGCTCAGGATGTATGCCCGCCGCAAGGGCTGGCCGCTGGAGGGGATCAGCGTCGATGTGAGCCACGACAAGGTGCACGCCCAGGATGCGCTGCCGTCGGGGCCTGCCAAGATCGACCAGTTCACCCGGGTGGTGCGCCTCTGCGGACCGTTGAGCGCAGAGCAGCGCGCGCGGCTGCTGGAAATCGCTGACAAATGCCCGGTGCACCGGACGCTGGAAAGCGGCGCCAAGGTGGTGACAAGGCTGGAAGCTGCGGAAAAAGCCGTTGCCTGACGCTCCCGAATTTCCGTCAGCGCTCCCGCGCCCGGACGGTGCAGTCGTGAGAACCCGACTGCTGCGGAATTTGCGCCACATCAAAGTCCGGCCACACAATCCCGACCATGCTGTGTCCACGCCCGGCCGCCGCCGGGCATGGGAGGAGAGACATGGGACTTTTCGCGAAACTCGGGCGCAGCAGCGATCTGGTGCAGGGCATGGCCAGCCGTCTGGGCATCGACTATGGCGGCATCGTGGCCGCGGACCCGCAGGCGCAGGGCCAGAAATACATGCGCGCGGTCTTGCGTTGCAGCACCTGCCGCAACCAGGACGGCTGCAGTGACTTGCAGCGGGAGACAACGGAGCTGGCGGAGGCGCCGTCCTACTGCCGCAACGCTCAGCTGCTGGCGCATTTACGGGGCGGCTAACCCCTTCTATACGGCTGCTCGCATCCGCTGTGTACTATCCAGTTTGCAGCGTGCGGATCTGCGCGCTGGCTCACTCTGCAGTCTCAGCGTACCGGCCGGTGGTGATGTCACCGCCTTCCCCAACAAACCGGATGGCCTCGCCGTTGCTTTCCAGCGCGTAACAGGCCCACAGATCCGAAGGCGGCCAGGTGGAGCAGTATTTTCCACCCCGCACCCCCCAGTAGCCCCAGCTGTCATGGCCTGCGTTATAAAGCGTCCGGCCTGAGGCACGGAATTCCTGCCAGGCACCGCTGCCGTAAACCAGCTTGCGCCCTTCCAGCGCCGCCTGCACTTCTTCACCGTTCAAAACCCGCCATTCGTCGCCCCAAACCGGCGAAACGGTGCATGATAACGCAATCATCAGGGCAAACTGCCTCATGGCCCTCTCCCAGCCTTGCTGTCCTGTCTCTGCTGATCTAAGAGGCCGGGCATCTGCTGCGCAATCACATAAAGGTGCCTTCGCCCATGATCCCCCGCTATTCCCGCCCCGAGATGGTCGCAATCTGGTCGCCCGAGACCAAATTCAAGATCTGGTACGAGATCGAGGCGCATGCCTGCGAAGCCATGGCCAACCTCGGCGTGATCCCGCGCGAGAACGCTGACGCGGTGTGGAAAGCCAAAGACGTGGAATTCGACGTCGCCCGCATCGACGAGATCGAGGCCGTCACCAAGCATGACGTCATCGCCTTCCTGACCCATCTGGCCGAACATGTCGGCTCTGAAGAGGCGCGTTTTGTGCACCAGGGCATGACGTCGTCGGACGTGCTGGACACCTGCCTGAACGTGCAGCTGGTGCGCGCCGCCGACATTCTGCTGGAGGGCATGGACAAGGTGCTGGCGGCGCTGAAAAAACGCGCGCTGGAGCACAAGAACACCGTGCGAGTCGGCCGCAGCCACGGCATTCACGCAGAGCCGACCACCATGGGCCTGACCTTTGCCCGCTTCTATGCGGAAATGGACCGCAACAAGAACCGCCTGGAAAAGGCCCGCTGGGAAGTTGCCACCGGCGCGATCTCCGGCGCGGTCGGCACCTTCGCCAACATCGACCCGGCGGTTGAGGAACATGTTTGCGAGCAGCTGGGCCTGCGCCCTGAGCCGATTTCCACCCAGGTGATCCCGCGCGACCGCCACGCGATGTTCTTTGCCACCCTGGGCGTGATTGCTTCGTCGATCGAGAACGTCGCGGTGGAAATCCGCCACATGCAGCGCACCGAGGTTCTGGAAGGCGCGGAATTCTTCTCGATGGGCCAGAAAGGCTCCTCGGCGATGCCGCACAAGAAGAACCCGGTTCTGACCGAGAACCTCACCGGCCTTGCGCGCCTGGTGCGCATGGCGGTGATCCCGGCGATGGAAAACGTGGCGCTGTGGCATGAGCGCGATATCTCGCACTCCTCCGTCGAGCGCGGCATCGGCCCGGATGCGACCATCACCCTGGACTTCGCTCTGCACCGTCTGGCCGGGGTCGTCGACAAGATGCTGGTTTTCCCGGAGAACATGCTGGACAACATGAACAAATTCCCGGGCCTGGTAATGTCGCAGCGGGTGCTGCTGGCACTGACCCAGGCCGGCGTCAGCCGCGAGGACGCCTATGCAATGGTGCAGCGCAACGCCCTGAAAGTCTGGGAGGAGCGCGTCGATTTCCGCGAGCTTCTGCTGGCCGATGCGGACGTGGTTGCGGCGCTGGGCGAAGAAGCGATCAACGAGAAGTTCGACATGGGCTACCACACCAAACATGTCGACACGATTTTCAAGCGCGTGTTCGGCGATTAAGCCGGGCTACAGCATTGGATCTTCAGCGTCCCGTCAACCTGACGGGGCGCTTTTTTGTCGAAATTTCAACATCTGCGGGCCATAGTCCCCCTGTTAAGACAGCAGCATCGGCCTTCGCGGCAGGGCCGTGGCAAGGTTTCAGCGGGTTTGCGATTTGAGCTTGTTTTCGAAATTTGACGACAGCGCGGTGCAGCGCAAAGTGGCGGAGTTCAATTCTGCATGCGGCCAGCCGGGCGAAACCGCCTACACCTGCATCCATAAATCCGGCTTTGGCAAACGGGCGCAGCTGGTGTTTAGCCTCGTGCACGAAAACGGCCAGAGCTTTGCCCTGAAATGCGACCAGCTTGAGGAGCCGGGCTGGCTTGAACCCGAGTTCCGGCATCTGCAGAGGCTGCAGGCGCATTTCGCCGATGATGTGCGCCTGTCTGTAACCGAACCAGTATACCTCGGCCGCGACGGCACTTTCCATGTCACTCGCTTTTCCACGGGCCAGACCGCGACAGGCATGTACCTGCGCGCCTCGTCCCCGGAACAAGCAGCACAGGTCTTCCGCCGCGCTGGCGCCTGGTTGCACAAGCTGCACGAGCTGGAAACAGCATCCGAAGACCGGTTTCACACAGGTTGGATCTTTGACGAGATCGACACCGCGCTAGCGCAGGTTCCAGACGACGGGCAACCTGATGCCCGGGCGCTTGGTCACATCCAACGCCTGTCGGAGCAAGCGGAGGCCCTGCAGGGTCGGACCGCCCCCAGCCTGTTCGCCCATGGCGATTTTCACGGCGGCAACCTGATCTACGGTAAGGGCACAGCTTGCGGGCTGGATCTGGCCTATGCTCACCGCAAGCTGGGTCTCTATGATGTTGTGGATTTCCTAATGCTGGATCTGCTAAAACCCGCCAGCCCGCAGGATCTGGGAGCAGGCGGCATCCGCCAGCATCATGTGGATATGTTCCTGCGCACTTATCGCCATCCGGTACCGCCTGATTTGCTGGCCTTCAGCCTGCGCGCCAAGCTCATGACCGAATGGGCTAAGCTGACTGCCCGCGCCCCCGCCGAAGGCAGCCGCGCAGCGCGGCGGCTTGCAGAGATCCGTGGCCGATTGGCGCATGTTTTTACACCAGCCCCCCATGCTTCCCACGATTTGGCGCAACACCAGACTTAATCCGGAACCAACGCAAATTTGAAGACAACCGGCTCGCCTTCGCCGCGGAAGCTGGGCTAGTTTGTCCGCAACCCACACCGCAGGAGCTTCAGACATGCGCCGACTTGCCCAAAGATCCGTCCCGACTGCAGCCCCGCTCCCGGCTTTGCTTCTGATGGTCTGCCTTACAGCGCCGCAGGCGGCCCTTGCCGCCAGCGGCAACGATTGGAACCCGCCGAAACCAACTGAGACCACCAAGACCTGCAAGGGCAAGCGGGTGTGGGATGAGGAGAAGAAACGCTGTGTTCGGCCGCGGAAGTCCTCGCTGAACCAGGACGGGCTGCTGGGTGCAGCCAGAGAGCTGGCCTATGCCGGACGCCAGGAAGACGCCCAGGCGGTGCTGAGCGCAATGGCCGATCAGAAGGACAGCATGGTGCTGACCTACTGGGGCTTCACCCATCGCAAGCTCGGCAACCAGGAACTGGCGCAGGCCTATTATGATCAGGCGCTGGCGCAGGACCCTGACAACATCCTGGCACGGTCCTATATGGGCCAAGGCTTTGTTGAACAGGGAAAATACGGCGCGGCCCTTGCCCAATGGAAGGAAATCCGCGCCCGCGGCGGTGGTGGCAGCTGGGCCGAGGCCTCATTGCGCAGCGCGCTGGAAACAGGCACCTCCTACAGCTACTAGGCTTCAGCCTTTCTTTACGGCTTGCGGCCTATCCTGCCTCTGAATGATTGAGAAGAATCTTTTCTAGGGTGCGAGAATGCCTCAAGACGATATGCTGGCGCTTCCGATGGATCTGGGCGGGGGCGGAATGGGCGGAATGGACATGGGCGATTTCGCCGCTCCGGCGCCTTTGGGCGGCTTGGATGCAGGCGGTCTCGGCGGCGGCATGGGCGGCGGTGCGCTCGCGAATCCTGCTGCGGCCTCCGGCCTCAGCGGCAAGGCCAAGGCCGCTATCATCGTCCGGCTTCTGCTGAACGAAGGCGCCGAGATCCCCCTGGAGGAACTGCCCGACGATCTGCAGCTGGAACTGACCCAGCAGATGGGCCGGATGCGGATTGTCGACCGGGAAACACTGAATTCCGTTGCCGGTGAATTTGCCGATCTGCTGGACAATGTCGGCCTGCATTTTCCCAACGGCCTGGCAGGCGCCTTGAGCGCGATGGAAGGCAAGATCAGCCGTCATACCCACACCCGCCTGCGCCGCGAGGCTGGGGTGCGCCAGTTCGGCGACCCCTGGGAGCGGCTGAAGCAGCTGCCGCCTGAGGATCTGGCTGAACTGGCCCAGGCCGAAAGCACCGAGGTAGCGGCCGTGCTGTTGTCCAAGCTGGATACCGCGAAGGCAGCCCAGATGCTGATCCATCTGCCCGGACCGGTGGCCCGCCGCATCACCTATGCAGTCAGCCAGACCGCCAATGTGACGCCGGACACAGTGGACCGCATCGGCCTGTCTCTGGCCGCTCAGGTGGAGGCGCGGCCTGATCTTGCGTTTGACCAGACACCTGGCCAGCGCCTGGGCGCCGTCCTGACGGAGGCTGCCGCGGCCAAGCGAGATGAGGTTCTGACAGCACTGGACGAGCAAGATGAGGAGTTCGCTGTTTCGGTGCGCAAGGCAATCTTTACCTATGCGCTGGTCTCCGAACGGATGAAACCGCTGGACGTGCCCAAGCTGATCCGGGTGCTGTCCCAGCCGGATCTGGTGACCGCCATTGCCTTTGCCACCGACGAGGAAGATGTCGCCACCTCCGAGTTTCTGCTCAAGAACATGTCGAGCCGGATGGCCGACAACATCCGCGAAGAAGTGGCAGAGCGCGGGAAGGTCAAACGCAGCGATGGCGAGGCTGCCTACAGCCTGATTATCAGCGCCATGCGCGATCTGGTTTCCACCGGCGAAATTGAACTCAAGTCGGTAGAGGAAGATGAAGAGCAAGAGGGCGGCTGATACACAGCAGACAGGCTTGCCGAAAAGCGCTGAACCGGGAGCCGGCTTCCCGCCGCAGCCGCCGTGCCGCATCACATTCGCGAGCTGCTTGTACCCGCTGCCGCGGCTGCGTATGATGCAGGCTTCCGGGCGCAGTTCCGCGCCGCAGATATCCAGACGCCATGCCCGCAGATCCTTCCGAGCTCTCCACCTGGAGCCATGTCAAATATTTTGGCAGCAACCTGTTCCTGCGCGGCCTTCTGCTGGGCGCCGGGCTGGTGCCCTATCGCTTGCGTGTGCCGATGATGGGCCGCCTGGTCACTGCCATGGGGCGGCTAGCGCGCTTTGACAAGCGGGTGCGCGACAACCTGAAACTTGTCAGCCCGGAATTGTCGGACCTGGACCCCGCTGATCTGTACCGCGACGTCAGCGACAACGCAGGCCGGATGATTGCGGAAATCTACGCAGGCAAGCCCTTTCACGAACGGGCCAGGTCCGCGCCTATCACCGGCCCTGGCCTGCAAGCCCTGGAAGCGGCCCGGGCAGAAGGCCGGCCGGTGCTGCTGGCCACCGCCCATTTTGGGAACTACGACGCGGCCCGCGCCGCGCTTGTGGCCCGCGGTCACGAGATGGGCGCCCTGTACCGCCGAATGGCCAACCCGTATTTCAACGAGCACTATGTTGACGCCATCAAGCAGAACGGCGAGCCGATGTTCGAACAGGGTAAACGCGGCATGGTGGAGCTGGTGCGTCACCTGAAAAAGGGCGGCATCGCTGCCATTGTCACTGATCTGCATGCCCAGGGCGGCCAGCTGGTCGACTTCTTCGGCAAGCCTGCTGTCACATCCACCGTGCCTGCGGAACTGGCGCTGAAATTCGGCGCTGCGCTGATCCCGGTCTATGCCGTGCGGCAGGAAAACGGTCTGGATTTCGAGATCGTGATGAACGCCGAGGTGCCGCCGTCAGATCCGCTGGCCATGACCAAGGCTTTGAGCGCGGACCTGGAAGCAATTGTCCGCAAGCACACCGGACAGTGGTTCTGGATTCACCGCCGCTGGAAACCTTATGTTCCGGTCGGCAAGGCAGCCCGGCAGGCGGAAAGCCCGGTGGACTGAAGCGGGTGTTCAATCCGCCCGTGCGGCTGCGATAATCTTGCCGAAGGGTGCGGCCTGGACCAGAACAGCGGCGGGATTGCTGCCTGGCGCGGGAACAGAAATCTCCAGACTGCCGGCACCGTCCCAATTTGCCGCGACTTGCCAGTCCTCCACTACATTGGCGTAAGTGAAAGATTTTCCCGCAAGTTCGCCCCGGGTAATGCTGACCTTGCGCTGCGGAGTGAACCGCACCAGCTGCACAAGAAAGGGCCCGGAATCCATTTGCACTCGCGGCTCCAGCCGGATCACCAGATCCCCGCCTGCCCGGCTGACGCTCAACGATACCGGGCGCGGCGTTTTCCGGTGCCGGGCAATGGCATTTTCAACCGCCAGCGCATCAGCGCCGACCACGTCGTCCTGCCCCATAATGATCATCTGCGGGGTATAAATCATCCGCCGCCCGCCCGCATGGGCATACCCCTTCTGCCGCTTGGTATGTGACGGATCGGCGAACTTATCCTTCCAGCCGATGTAGTCCCAGTAATCCACGTGCAGCGCCAGCGGCAGAACATCCTGCCGCGCCGCAAGCTCATGCAGCAGCGCGTCGGCGGGCGGGCAGGACGAACAGCCCTGCGAGGTATAGAGTTCAACCACAACAGGCTCATCTGCGGATTGGCCGTAAACCGGCATGGCAAGGCCCAGCATGGCCACGATCGGTAGCAGGAATTTCATGAATCGCCTTCTCTGTGTGTCAGGCATCAGGTCTAAAGACTTGCCTGCAAACAGGCCAATCAATCATTTTTGAGGGCAGCATGAGGCACTGCTTTGCAAAAAATGTGTACAATCGCATACAAAAGTGCCGCCTGCGGCGTTTGGGCTATTGAATGCTTCATCTTCCTCATGCATTTAGCAGGCAGCGAATTCCCGGATTTCAAATTCTTGAGGGAGGCCAACCATGCCTATCACCGTCGGACAGGACAATGCCAAGGCGCGCAAAACGCTCAGCGTCAACGGCAAGTCGATCTCCTATTACTCCATCCCCGCCGCCACTGAGGCCGGTTTTGGCGACTTCTCCAAGCTGCCCGCCGCGCTGAAAGTTGTGCTGGAAAACATGCTGCGGTTCGAGGATGGCGGCTTCTCCGTCTCCACCGACGACATCAAGGCCTTTGCCGAATGGGGCGCCAACGGCGGCAAGAACCCGCGTGAGATCGCCTACCGCCCTGCCCGCGTGCTGATGCAGGACTTCACCGGCGTTCCTGCCGTTGTCGACCTGGCCGCCATGCGCGACGGCATTGTCGGCCTGAAGGGCTCGGCAGCCAAAATCAACCCGCTGGTCCCCGTTGACCTGGTCATCGACCACTCGGTGATGATCGACGAGTTCGGCAACCCGCGCGCGTTCCAAATGAACGTGGACCGCGAGTATGAGCGCAACATGGAGCGCTACCAGTTCCTGAAGTGGGGCCAGAACGCGTTCAACAATTTCCGCGTCGTGCCGCCGGGCACCGGCATCTGCCACCAGGTGAACCTGGAGTACCTGGCGCAGACCGTCTGGACCGATGTGGACCAGAACGGCAAGGAAGTCGCATACCCGGATACGCTGGTCGGCACCGACTCCCACACCACCATGGTGAACGGAGCCGCAGTGCTGGGCTGGGGCGTTGGCGGCATCGAGGCGGAGGCCGCAATGCTGGGCCAGCCGATCTCCATGCTGATCCCCGAAGTCATCGGCTTTGAACTGACCGGCCAGATGGTCGAAGGCACCACCGGCACCGACCTGGTTCTGAAAGTCGTTGAAATGCTGCGCGCCAAGGGCGTTGTCGGCAAGTTCGTCGAATTCTACGGCGAAGGCCTGGACCGCCTGCCACTGGCAGACCGCGCCACCATCGCCAACATGGCGCCTGAATACGGCGCCACCTGCGGCTTCTTCCCGATCGACGACGAGACCCTGCGCTACCTGCGCAACACCGGCCGCGACGAAGACCGCATCGCACTGGTCGAAGCCTACGCCAAGGAAAACGGTTTCTGGCGCGGCGCGGACTATGCACCGGTTTACACCGACACTCTGTCGCTGGACATGAGCAGCATCGTTCCGGCCATCTCCGGCCCGAAACGCCCGCAGGACTATGTGCCGCTGACCAACGCTAAGGCCGCCTTCCGTCAGGAGATGGAAGAGACCTTCAAGCGTCCGATGGGCAAGGAAGTCGCCGTCAAAGGCGAGGACTACACCATGGAATCGGGCAAGGTCGTGATCGCCTCGATCACCTCCTGCACCAACACTTCCAACCCCTATGTGATGATCGGCGCCGGCCTGGTCGCGCGCAAGGCTGCCGCCCTTGGCCTCGACCGCAAGCCTTGGGTCAAGACTTCGCTGGCGCCGGGTTCGCAGGTTGTGTCCGCTTATCTGGAGGCCGCAGGCCTGCAGGAGGACCTGGACAAGGTCGGCTTCAACCTTGTGGGCTACGGCTGCACCACCTGCATCGGCAACTCCGGCCCGATCCAGCAGGAGATCTCCGAGGCGATTGCCGAGGGCGACCTGGTGGCGACCTCTGTGCTGTCGGGCAACCGCAACTTCGAAGGCCGCATCAGCCCCGATGTGCGCGCCAACTACCTGGCCTCGCCGCCGCTGGTTGTCGCCTATGCGCTGGCCGGCACTATGGACATCGACCTGGCAACCGACGTGATCGCGCAGGACAAGGACGGCAACGACGTCTACCTCAAGGACATCTGGCCCTCGACCCAGGAAGTTGCGGATCTGGTGGCCTCCACCGTCACCCGTGAGGCGTTCCAGTCGAAATACGCCGACGTCTTCAAGGGCGACGAAAAATGGCAGGCGGTGGAAACCACCGATGCGGAAACCTATGACTGGCCCGCATCCTCGACCTACATCCAGAACCCGCCCTACTTCCAGGGCATGGCCCATGAACCGGGCACCATCTCCAACATCGAGAATGCCAAGGTTCTGGCGGTTCTGGGCGACATGGTCACCACCGACCACATCTCCCCCGCCGGCTCCTTTGCTACCACCACGCCCGCAGGCCAGTACCTGCTGGAGCGCCAGGTGCAGCCGCGTGAGTTCAACTCCTACGGCTCCCGCCGCGGCAACCACGAGATCATGATGCGCGGCACCTTTGCCAACATCCGCATCAAGAACGAGATGCTGGACGGCGTCGAGGGCGGCTACACCAAGGGCCCCGATGGCGAGCAGACCTCGATCTACGACGCCTCGATGGCGCATCAGGCCAACGGCACCCCGCTGGTGGTGTTCGGCGGTGAGCAGTACGGCGCGGGATCCTCGCGCGACTGGGCGGCCAAGGGCACTGCGCTGCTGGGCGTCAAGGCAGTGATCGCCGAGTCGTTTGAGCGTATCCACCGCTCCAACCTGGTTGGCATGGGCGTGATCCCGTTCGAGTTCACCGCAGGCGACACCCGCAAGTCGCTGGGCCTGACCGGCGAGGAAACCGTCTCGATCAGCGGCCTGGACACCATCCAGCCGCTGCAGGAAGTGCCCTGCTCGATCACCTTTGCCGACGGTTCGGTGAAAGAGATCACCCTGAAGTGCCGCATCGATACCGCTCCGGAGATCGAATACATCGAACACGGCGGCGTTCTGCACTACGTGCTGCGCAATCTGGCCAAGTCGTAAGACCTGCCGGACTGAACAATTGAACATGCACCCTGCGGGGGTGCATGTTTCCATTTTGCTGCAAAATCCCGGGCCAACATACCGGGAGCCAGCCGCAACAACGTATCCTGGATACAATTCAGACGTGCAATTTACAGTTGCTTTACCGGCTGTACGGCCCGGCCCGCTTGTGCAAATGTGTTTTTGAAATACACCTTCCTGCTGTGTGCGACGACCAACGAAAGGCTGGATGCCCGCGTATGAAAGAGGCCGTTTTTGCAGTCATTTACCCTGACGCGGACACTTTCGAAGCTCATGCTGAAGCGGTGCTGGAAATGCTTCCGGGCACCCGGGATTTTCCCGGCTGCATAGAGGCGCATGTCGGTATAAACCGCGAACGTTGTGAGATCGGGGTATTCCACCTGTGGGAGTCGCCGGAGCACCTGAACCGGTACCTCGACTGGCGCGCTGAACGTGGCGATCTTGATGCCCGCAGCGCAACCATGCGGCGGGAGCAGGATTTCCGGACATTTTCCGTTCCTTAGCGGCGGGTGCTCCCCAAGACCGCGCGCTATACAGGAACCACAGGACGATCAGCGGCACGTTTACCGCGCCACTGATCCGTTTTCGGAGCCGGCCAGCTCAGTACGCCGCAGTAAATATCTGCCGGGGGTGTTTGGGCTGCTCCACCTCATCCATCAGGGCCACGGCATAGTCTTCTGCAGAAATCCGGCTGTTGCCGTCTGCGTCAGTCAGAAAGCTGCGGCCACCCAGCCGGAAAGTGCCTGTCCGCTCCCCCGGCTCAATCAGGCCGGCCGGAGCCAGAACAGTGAAATCCAAATCGCTCCCGGCGATCTTTTCATACGCCTGGCGCATGCCCTGCGCCTCGGCCCGGTAGGCCTCCGGCACCACATCTGCAACCGGCGAACCATCCGGCAGGTTGAGCGATCCGGCGCCGCCGACCAGAACCAGCCGCTGCCCCTTCAGGCCGGCGATCAGCGCATCGGCATAGGCGTTGGCCTCTGCGATGGCATCCCCTGTGCTGCGCGGACTGACGGCGCTGATGGTCACATCCGCTTGCGCCGCAAGAACAGCAAGACGTGCCGTGTCAGCTGCATCCAGTTCTTCGGTGCGCAGGCCGTCTTTCTCCTGCACCCTGGCCGGGTTCCGAACCGCAGCAATGACCTCATGCCCCCGGTTCAGCGCTTCCTGGGTGACACGCGACCCGATCATTCCGGTGGCGCCGATAATCAGCAGTTTCATCCTGCTTCCTCTTCGTCCTATAGTTACTAATAGGAACCACTTAGGCGCCCTGCCTGTTCGCCGGAATACGCATTTGTTTGTCACATGGTTACCTGAAAGGAACCGCCATGAGCCGCCGCCGCGCCGTAGACTACGACTGCCCTGTCCGGGACGTTTTGGACCGGATCGGCGATGCCTGGTCGGTTCTGCTGATCATCGAGCTGGCTAAAGCCCCCTGCCGTTTCAACGCCTTGCGGCGGGTAGTTGACGGGATTTCCCAGCGGATGCTGGCGGTGACGCTGCGCAATCTGGAACGCGACGGGCTGGTCAGCCGCACGGTGCTGGACCTGTCGCCGCCGCAGGTCGAATACGCGCTGACAGCGCGCGGCAGGTCATTGCACGGAACAATCGGCCAGCTGGCAGACTGGGCGGACAGCAACCAGCCGGCAATCCGCGCCTCCCGCGCGAACTACGATGCGGCACACGGAGCCAAAAGGTGACGCCGCTTTCCGCGCACAGGAACTGTTCGCGGCCTGATAATTGCATCATCCCCGCGGACGGCAAATACTGGCAGCATGAGACAGACAGACAGCATCAAGAGCTACCACGCCCATATCTATTTTGACGCGGCAACCAAGGAGCAGGCCCGAAAACTGTGCCAGCAGGCAGCAGAACAGTTTGCCGTTGAAATGGGCCGGTTCCACCAAAAGAACGTCGGGCCCCATCCCATGTGGTCCTGCCAGCTGGCTGCCACACCGGAGCAATTCGCCATGCTGCTTCCATGGCTGGCGCTGAACCGGAACGGGCTGATTGTCTTTGCCCATCCTGAGACCGGCGATGAGCTGGCCGATCACTGCGATCACGCAATCTGGCTCGGCACCGGGATGCAGCTGGACCTCTCAGTCTTCGATTGAGCCGCCGTTATTGCTCCGCCGCCCGTTCCATCGCCGGGCGCAGGGTGCTTTCGATCACCCGCTGGGTGATGGGGCCGGCAAAGCGCAGCACGATCTTGCCATTGCCGTCCACCACATAGGTCTCCGGCACGCCATATAGGCCCCAGTCGATTGCCATCCGGCCCTTCTCGTCCCGGCCGATCGCTGAATAGGGATCACCCAGCTCGTTCAGGAAGGACACGGCATTGGCGAGCTGGTCCTTGTAGTTGACGCCGTAGACCGGAATGCCTTCCTTGGACAGCGCCTCGAGGTTCGGGTGCTCTGCCCGGCAGGGTGCGCACCAGCTGGCCCAGTAGTTCACCAGCTTCACATTTCCGTCGCGCAGAGTCTCGTCGGTGAACATCTCCTTGCCCGGAAATTCGTCCAGCACCACCGGCGGCGCGGGCTGGCCTTCGCGGGCGGACGGCAGGCTGTTCGGGTCCTCGCGGAACATGCCGACCAGGGCCAGGCCGACAAAGCCTGCAAACACGACGCCGGGCACCGCCATCAGCGGAGAGATCTTAGCCATTGCGCTTCATCCGGGTTTCCAGGGTTTCCATCTCCCGGCGCACCTTTCGGCCGCGCAGGATCGTCAGCACCACCAGTCCCGCCAGCAGCAACAGCGAGGCACCATAAGCCGACAGCACCGTATCGGCGTATTTTCCAAGATCGGGCATCAGGCCTCCAGCCGTTCGCGCGCCATCAAAGCCTTGATGCGGCGGGCGCGGATTTCAGTTCCGGTGCGGTAGAGCACCAAGGCAAGGAACAAGAGCACAAACCCTGCCATGCAGACGTAGAGCGGCGAGGAGAATGCATCGTGCACGTTCTCCTTTTCATCGAGCGACAGCGACGCGCCTTGATGCAGCCCCTGGTTCCAAAAGTTCACCGCATAGCGGCTGAGCACGGCAAAGACCGAGCCCACCAGGCAGAGGATCGAGGTCAGGTCAGCGGCGGTATCCGGGTTGTCGATTGCCTCCCACAGGGCGATGTAGCCGAGGTAGAACAGGAACAGCACCAGGAAGGACGTCAGACGCGGGTCCCAAGCCCACCAGGTGCCCCACATCGGCTGGCCCCAGATCGCGCCGGTGATCAGCGCAATCACGGTCATCACCACTCCCACCGGCGCGGCGGCGCGGGCGGCCAGCGCGCTGACGTGGTGTCGGCGGATCACCCAGACAAGCGAGGCAACCAGCATCATGAACCACGCATTGATCGCCATCAGGGCTGACGGCACATGCAGGAAGATGATCTTGACGGTGGAGCCCTGCCGGTAATCGTCCGGCGTGAAGAAGAATCCCCAGATAAGGCCAACGGTGATCAGCACCGCAGAGCTGACCCAGAGGGCCGGTATCACCTTTTCGGAGGTGGCCAGAAACTTCTTCGGGTTGGCGTATTCCCAGATCGACATGTTGGCTATTTAGCTCTTGTTCTCGGGTTTCTCAATTCACGGGTCCGGCAAATGTCCTAACGCAAATTGACGCGCAGGACGGCGGCGCTGGCAAAGGGCAGCAAAGCGATGGAGGCGGCGGAGATGCCGGCCAGCAGCAACAGCGGCGTCTGCACCGTCATGCCCTCGGCCCCGCGGCGGGCGACCTCGGAGCCGAAGATCAGCGTCGGCACATACAGCGGCATCACCAAGAGCGACATCAGCAGACCGCCGCGTTTCAGTCCCACGGTCAGCGCGGCGCCGAAGGTGCCGATGACAGAGAGCGCCGGCGTGCCCAGAAGCAGGGAGATCACCAGCCACTGGAAGCCCTGCAGCGGCAGGTTCAGCAGAACGCCCAGCACCGGCGCCGCCAGCACCAGCGGCAGGCCGGTGGTGATCCAATGCGCCAGTGCTTTGATCGTGACGGTGCTTTCCAGCGGCAACGGCGCGGTGGCCAGGAGGTCGAGCGAGCCGTCCTCCCAATCCAGCGCCAACAGCCTGTCCAGCGACAGCAAGCAAGCAAGCAAAGCGCCCAGCCACAAAACGCCCGGGGCAATTCGGGACAGCAGTTCCGGCTGCGGCCCGACAGAGAATGGCACCATCACGGTCACGATCAGAAAGAACGCAAGGCCGAGGCCAAAACCGCCGCCCGCGCGGAAGGCGAGCCTCAGATCCCGCAGGAGAAGCGCAATCACAGGAAGCCTCCGTCAAAATCGTCGATCTCCGGCGGCTTGGCCTTGTAGGGGCCGACATCCAACACTTCCGCCTCCAGCCCGAGATCGATATGGGTGGCAATCAGAGCAGAGCCGCCCTGCCCCAGATGCGCCCGCACGGCATCGGCGAACATCGAAACGGAGTTTGTATCAAGGCTCACCGTCGGCTCGTCCATGATCCAGATGGGACGGCCCGTGACCAGCATCCGGCTAAGGCCAAGGCGGCGTTTCTGTCCTGCCGACAGCGCACCCGCCTGCCGGTCGCGCAGGGATTGCAGATCAAACCCATCAAGCGCCTTTTCAATGCCGTTACGCCCAAAGACACTAGCCCAGAAGGTCAGGTTCTCTGCCACCGTCAACGTCGGCTTCAGCCCGTCGGAATGGGCGGCATAGGCAATCTGGTCCTCAGCGCCCTCAACCCGGCCTTTCAGCGGTGGCTGCAGGCCTGCGACGGTGCGCAGCAGCGTGGTCTTGCCGATGCCGTTGGGTCCGCGCAGGATCAGCGCCTTGCCGGACTCCAGCGAAAAGCTCAGGCCCTCCAGCACCGGGGTGCCGCCGCGGGCCACGCCCAGATCCGTCACAATCAATGTCATGAAGTTCGCTTATCCCATTGCTCCGGCGCATGAAAAGACCATTCAACAGATGCCCGCTTTGCGGCAGGTCAAATACATCGGAAATTCATCTTCAGACCGGCAGCGCGGCCAAAGCAATCCTCCGCCCCTCGGACAGCAGCACATTGTATGTCCGGCAGGCAGCGGGAGAATTCATCGCCTCGACGCCCAGCCCTGCGTCCTCCAGCGCCTTGCGCAGATCTGCCGGGATATGGGCAATCTCAGGTCCGGTACCGATGAACAGCACATCAATCTCTCCGGCAAGCGCCAGCAGCGACTCAGCGTCGGCCATGCCGCCCCAACCAGCCGTGCCAGCCGCCGAGGTCAGCACTGCGCTCTGGTGCACATTGCCGCCGATGCGGAAGAACCCCTCGCCATAGCCGTCAATGGGCTGCGCATCGGAATAACTCACTTCGTTCAGGCGCATGGGCGGTCCTTTCAGTCAAATACCGGGAGGCTGGATAGCACGGCCAGTGCAATCACGGAATAGGAGGCAAAGCGGTAGATCTTCTCCAGCTTTGGATCAAACAGCGCCTTACCGGTCAGCGTGGTGATAATGTAGGGGATGCCGAGCAGGCAGGCCAGAATGACGGCCTTGAGGCTGGCCATTCCACCGAAGATCAGGTTGGCCGCGATCACCACATCCAGCGCAGCCAGGAACACGATAGTGTTGGCCCGGACCCGCGCCACGTCACGCACGTTGGCGAGGTAGAAGACGATAATCACCGGCCCAGTGAGGCCCGTCATGCCGCCCACGATACCAGCCGCCCCGCCGATGGCGAACCGCCCCGGCCAGCCAAGTTTGCCCTGCCAGCGCCAGCCAGAGACCACAGCGGCCAGTGTCACGCCGATAACCCCGGCCGCAACCCAGCGCAGGGTCAGCGGATCCATCTGCGACATCAGCCACAATCCTGCCGGCACGGTGACCGCAGCGGCCATGGACAAGGCACCCACCTCTGCCCTGTCCGCCTTGCTCCAGGCCTGCGGGAACAGAGTGATGGTGGAAAACACCCCCATCAGCACCATCAGGAACACCACATCCGCCGACGGCAGGAACTGCGCGCCGACGGGAACAAAGATCATCGCGGTGCCAAAACCAGTGAAGCCGCGGACAAGGCCCGCGGCTCCAATGGTGATCAGCAGCCAGGCCAGCCCCGGCGTCTGCAGGGCTGCCTGAAATGCCTCAGGCATCAATGTTGCCGAACTGGTTGCCGGTGGTGTTTGCCTGTTTCGACCAGTCGCGCTTCACCCCCAGCTTCAGCAGGATGGTGGAGGCGACGAAGACCGACGAATATGTCCCGACCACAACCCCCCAGATCATCGCAAAGACGAAACCACGGATCACGTCGCCGCCTAGCACATAGAGCGAGATCAGCGCCAGCAGCGTGGTGACTGAGGTCATCATTGTCCGGCTCAGCGTCTCATTGATCGAGATGTTCAGAACCTCAGAGAGGTCCTTCTTCTTGTAGCGTCGCAGGTTCTCGCGCACCCGGTCAAAAACCACCACGGTGTCGTTCAGCGAGTAGCCGACAATGGTCAGAAGGGCGGCGATGATCGCCAGGTCGAACTTGATCTGCAATTCCGAGAACACGCCGATAGTCAGCACCACGTCGTGCACAAGCGCTGCCACCGCGCCGAGAGCGAACTGCCACTCGAACCGCAGCCAGATGTAGACCAGCACCGCGGCAATCGCCAAGGCGACCGCAATAATGGCGGTGGTGATCAGCTCACCCGAGACCTTGGGGCCAACGGATTCGACCGAGACGAATTTGATGCCCGGCGCCACTGCGTCCAGCGAGGCCTTCAGCGTTTCGATCATCTCACCGGAGATCGCCTCGCCGTCGTCCTGTGCCTGAATGCGGATCATGGCAACGTGCTGGTCCTCCTCGAAGGCCGGGTCAAAGACCTCGGTGATCGACACATCACCTAACCCGTGCACTGCCAGCGCGTCGCGGTAGGCGCCCACATCCACGGTCTCAGACGCCTCGGTGCGGATTGTGGTGCCGCCGCGGAAGTCGATGCCGAAATTCAGCCCCTGAAACAGGAAGGAGGCAAAGCCCACCACCATCATCAGGGCCGAGATGCCCAGCCACAGCTTGGCGCGTTTGAAGAAATCGAATGAGGTTTCCTCGGGAACAAGTCTCAGCCGCATATCACACCTCAATCGTTTTCGGACGGCGCCGTTCAAACCACATGACAATCATCAGGCGGGTCACAAAGATCGCGGTGAACACCGACGTCAGAATGCCCAAGCCCAGGGTGATCGCAAAGCCGCGCACCGGGCCGGAGCCCATGGCGAACAGGATCACCGCGGTGATGAAAGTGGTGATGTTGGCGTCGAGAATGGCGCTGAGCGCCTTTGAATAGCCTTCGTCGATGGCCTTGGCCGGGCCGCGGCCTGCCTTCAGCTCCTCGCGAATACGCTCGAAGATCAGAACGTTGGCGTCCACCGCCATACCAACTGTCAGAACGATACCTGCGATACCCGGCAGCGTCAGGGTGCCGCCAATGAGGCTGAGCATGCCAAAGATCAGCGCGATATTCAGGATCAGCGCCACGTTAGCGAACAGGCCGAACAGGCCATAGCTGAGCCCCATGAACGCCAGCACCGCGACAAAGGCCACGATGGTCGCGATCTTGCCTGCGTCGATGCTGTCCTGGCCCAGTTCGGGGCCGATGGTCCGCTCTTCCAGGAAGTCCAGACCTGCGGGAAGCGCACCAGCGCGCAGAAGTACGGCGAGGTTGGTGCTTTCCTCAACGGTGAAGTTGCCGGTGATGATGCCGGAGCCGCCCGGGATGTGCGACTGGATCACCGGAGCGGAGACCACCTCGTCATCCAGCACAATGGCGAAGGGAGAGCCGATATTCTCAGCAGTGTAGTCGCCAAAGCGGCGGGCGCCGGAGGTGTTGAAGCGGAAGGTCACCGCAGGGCGGCCGTTCTGGTCGAACGACGGCTGCGCATCCACAAGGTCCTCGCCGGTGACAACCGCGGCAGCCTCGATGGTGTAGTAGAAGCCTTCTTCGTCCAGCGAGGGAACAATCTTGTTGCCGATGCCCGGCGCTGCATCCGCGTCGCTGCCGCGGCCCACAACCGGGTTGAAGGTCAGCTGTGCGGTGGTACCGATGATCGCCTTCAGCTCTGAGGCGGAGCCGATACCCGGCACCTGGATCAGGATGCGGTCGGCGCCTTGGCGCTGGATGGTCGGCTCGCGTGTTCCGACCTCGTCGATCCGGCGGCGAACGATTTCCAGCGACTGGCGCACGGTGCGGTCGTCAGAAGCAAGTTTCTCCGCCTCGCTCAGCTGCACCACCAGAATGTCGCCTTCTGCAGAGACCTCAATGTCGGTGGCGCCTACACCGGTCAGGCTGGTGACCGGGCTGGCCAGGCCGCGCACCACTTCCAGCGCGCGGGCCATGCCCTCCGGTTTGGAAAGCTTCAGGCGAATCTGGTCCGCAGGGCCGGGCTGGCGGCGGAAGGTGCCAACGGTGTCACGCTCGGGCCTCAGCGCATCGCGCACTTCCGGCCACAGCGCATCCATCCGCGCCTCATAGACATCTTCAACCTGAACTTCCGCCAGCAGATGCGCACCGCCCCGCAGGTCGAGGCCGAGGTTGACCAGCCCGGACGGCAGGTAAGACGGCCACTGGCCTGCTGTTTCCAGTCGTTCCGGTGTCTCGCCCTTGGCGATGATATCGGCGGCCGCGTCGTTGGCCTGTTCGACGCGGGTGTAAAACCCGTTTGGCAGGGCAAGCATGATCCCAGCTGCGCATACCAGCCAGATCAGCACCCTCTTCCAGAGATCAATTTGCAGCATTGCCCAGCCTTTTCAGATGGTTATTAAGGGCGCTTAAGATGCCGGCTCGGTCTTGCTCAGAACCTGGGCAATGGTCGCCTTGACCACGCGCACCTTGACGCCATCCGCGATCTCGACCTCGATTTCACCGTCTTCCTTGACCTTGGCCACCTTGCCGATCACGCCGCCCTGGGTCACCACCTGGTCACCGCGGCGCAAGCCGTCCACCATTGCCTGATGCTGTTTCATCTTCTTCTGCTGCGGGCGGATCAGCAGGAAGTACATGATCGCGAAGATCAGGATAAGCGGGAGAAATTGGCCGATTGCGCCAGCGTCCATGGGATATTCCTTCTGTCAAAGCGGCATGATTTTCATGCCGGAAATTTGCAGCGGAACCTATGCGCTGGACCGGGGGTTTGCAAGGGAACCCTGCGGTCCCGGATGGGCGGATTTGAGGCCACAGCCAGTTGCCAGGCAGCCGGAGGTTAAAGAAAGTCCAAACACGACCTGCAGGCGTGCGGAAACTGATTGCAAAACAGTGCGATTCGGCGCTTTGCTTTCCCTTGCGCAAGCCGCCAGGCGCGGGGCTTTGCCCCCTCTTTCCGGTCCGGATGGCGGCCCGGCCATTCCTGAAAGAAGGAACAGGCGCATGATGATGGTGCGCTGCTATCTCGCCCCCTCCGCCATAGAAGGGCTGGGCGTCTTTTGCCACGACAACATCACCAAAGGCGACATTGTCTGGCGCTATGACAGAATGCTCGACACCACCTTCCCGGAGAGCAAGCTGGACAACGTCGAACCCCATATGAAGGAGTTTCTGGAGCGCTACAGCTTCCCGGATCCCTGCCGCGCCGGCTACCTGATCCTGCAATGCGACGAAGGACGGTTCCTAAACCACTCCATGTATCCGAACCTTGATTTTTCCGACGGGGTCTGGGGCCGGGCACTGGCCACTATCCCGGCAGGCACGGAACTTACCTTTGACTATGCCGATTTCCTGACCGGCGAGATCCGGATGCAGCCGCCGCGGCATCAGGTGCATATGATGGCAATGGCCGCGGAATGAGAAACAAAGGGCCGGGTCCAGCACCCGGCCTTTTTCTTTTTCGGTGCAGCATGCGCTGTGGCTTGAAAGCCCGCTTGCACATAGACCGCACGCCCCCCTTCCCCTTTGTTCACCCTTGCGTCATAGGATGGGCCTACTGATTCAATTCTTCCAACGCTAGGAGAGACTCTCATGCATGACATCCGCGCTATCCGCGAAAATCCTGCCGCATTCGACGCCGCTGTGGCGCGGCGCGGGGATGCGGGCGTGTCATCCGAGATCCTGGCGCTGGACGAGGCGCGCCGCGCCAAAATCCTGGCCGCGGAGACCGCGCAGGCCGAGCAGAACAAGGCCTCCAAGGAAGTTGGCGCTGCCAAGGGCCGCGGCGATGAGGCGGAATTCGAGCGCCTGCGCGCGCTGGTCGCGGAGAAGAAAGCCGAAGTGGCGGCGATGAACACCGAAGCCAAGGCGTTAGACCAGCAGTTGACCGACTTGCTGATGACCATCGACAACTTGCCGTTCGACGATGTGCCGGACGGCGCGGATGAGGACGATAACGTCGAAATCCGCCGCTGGGGTGAGCCAAAGGCACTGGACTTCGAGGCCAAGGAGCATTTCGAGATCGAGGGCGTGAAGCCGGGCATGGATTTCGAGGTTGCGGCCAAGCTGTCGGGCAGCCGCTTCGTGGTGCTGTCCGGCGCGGTGGCCCGCATCCACCGGGCGCTGGCGCAGTTCATGATCAACACCCATGTGGATGAGAACGGCCTGACCGAAACCTGGACCCCGGTTCTGGTGCGTGAAGAGATGATGTACGGTACCGGCCAGCTGCCCAAGTTCGGCGAGGACAGCTACAAGACCACCAATGGCTGGTGGCTGGTGCCGACGGCGGAAGTGACTCTGACCAACATTGTGAACGGCCTGACGGTCGAGGAAGGCTACCTGCCGCGCCGCTACGTTGCGCATACCCAGTGCTTCCGCTCCGAGGCCGGTTCGGCCGGCAAGGACACCGCCGGCATGCTGCGCCAGCACCAGTTCGAGAAGGTCGAGATGGTCTCGGTCACCCATCCGGACAAAAGCATCGAGGAGCATGAGCGCATGACCCGCTGCGCCGAGGACATCCTGGAGCGTCTGGGTCTGCCCTACCGCACCATCGTGCTGTGCACCGGTGACATGGGCTTTGGCGCCCGCAAGACCCACGACATCGAGGTTTGGGTCCCCGGCCAGAAGACCTACCGCGAGATCTCCTCGGTCTCGGTCTGCGGCGACTTCCAGGCCCGCCGTATGAACGCGCGGTTCAAGCCTGCTGACGGCGGCAAGCCGCAGTTCGTGCACACGCTGAACGGCTCCGGCCTGGCGGTGGGCCGCTGCCTGATTGCGGTGCTGGAAAACGGTCAGCAAGCGGATGGCTCGGTGAAGCTGCCAGAGGCGCTGGCGCCCTACCTCGGCGGCAAGCTGACCCTGACAGCAGAGGGTGAGCTGGTCTGATCCAAAGCCTCCCCCGAAAGCAGAAACCGGCGCCATTGGCGCCGGTTTTCTTTTGAAACAATAGGTTGAAGCTATTTCTTCGACTTCTTCTTTTTCTTTTCGGGTGCTTTGCCTTCCAAAATGGCCTTGGCCTTGGCCTTTTCTTTTTCGATGGCCTTTTTTGCTTTGGCCTTGACCTTCCGCGCCTTGAGCTTGGCCTTTTCCTTTGCTTCTGCAAATTCCTCGGCGAGCTGGATCGCCTGCCGCTTGGCCTTGCGTGCCTTGGCCTGGGCTTTGGCTGCCTTTTCTTCTGCAGCTTTCCGGGCGGCCTCTGCCACTGCCAGTTTAGCGTCCATTTCGGCCTGGTCAGAAGAAGTCATTGACTGGCCGTCCGCCTCCTGCCCGCCAGCCGCCTTGCCATTGACCGCATGCGCCGCCGGACGGGCATTCTCGGCTTCAGTACTGCTTTCTGCCTGCGCCTTTGCGGCGGTTTTCAGGCCTGCCGCGCGGGTAGCGCCAATTCCAGGAATGCTGCGCAACTGGACCTCTTCCATCGCGGCCAGCGTCTCGATGGTATCGACACCATTTGCCACCAGCACTTTGGCCAGCGCCGGCCCCACCCCACGAAGTTTCTGAATAGCTGTCATCGTTGCTGCTTTCCCCAATTCAACAGTTTCAATACCCAAACTCCGTTACAAGAATTGCAAAAATTGTTCATGCGGGAAAGGGCACCAGGCATTTCTTATCTTCATCCCAAAGCTTTAGCGTGAGCGCGCGTACGGCTTCCGGGAACTTGATCCGCCGCAGCCCCAGTTCAGGCGGCAGACTGTAATGGCATTGCCGCAGCCGATAGGACGGGATCCGCGCGTTGTAGTGGTGAATGTCATGCAGGGTGATATTGGCCACCGCCATGTCGAAGAACCAGCCGAAATCCAGGCAGGACGATCCTTGCAGAGCTGCCACCTGCGGGTTCAGGTCCGGGCGGCGGTCCCAGTAGGTGTCCTCGAAATTGTGCTGCAGATAGACCAGAAACACGCCGATCATGCCGCCGAGGAAGGAGAACACCAGCCAGATCCAGATGCCGGTCATTCCTGCAACCCAATAAAGCAGCCCCAGCATGGCAACAATCACCAGATTGTGCAAGATCACCCCGGTGGCGCCAAAGCGTGCTGTGTTCTTGGGCCAGCGGTAGCGGATGAAATAGGTGAAGGCCGACCCCAGCGGCACCAGCACAAACGGGTTGCGGTAGAGCCGGTAACCCAACCGTTCCCAGAACCCGGCCGCCTTCCATTCCCGCACCGTCATGGTGTGAATTTCGCCGGTCTCGCGGTGTTCCAGATTGCCGATGTTTGAGTGGTGCAGGTTGTGGTTCTGCTTCATCACCTCAAACGGGGCAAAGGTGAAAGGCGACAGAACGTGGCCCGCAATCTCGTTCTGGAGGCGGGKTTGAAACAGCGAGTGGTGGCCGGTGTCATGCTGCAGCACGTAAAGGCGCACCGCGGCAAAGGCAAAGACCACACCCGCCGGCAGCATCACATACCAGAGGTCGGCGTGGGCAACGGCCAGAAAGAGCGACAGGAAATAAACTGCAAATGTCCCGAAATAGCTGAGCGATGCCAGCCGGTTGTCTTTCTCGGTGTACTTGCGCGTGTGTGCCCTCAGATCCATGAAACTGTCCATAAATGCGTGATGTGACAGACATGCGAATACGGCACAGCCCGCCCAAGATAAAACTCAGATAATCCCGGCCTTGCCAAAAGCAAGACAGCTGAGGCAAAGCGCCTCAACCCTAGGGGTAACATTGCGCTACTTTGGATGGAATAGGCCCGTATGGTGCGCTGCAGGATGGCGGAACCCCGCCAAAGACACAACGGATCAGCCAAGCGCAACGCAAAAGCGCCGCCCCCCGGGGCGGCGCCGGGCCCAACGGGCCAAGGTATTCTGTGGATGCCGCGAGGCCGGGCGGGAGAGCCCCGCCTTCAAGGCCCTTAGCTTCCGCGTTTCTTCAAGTGCTTTTCCAGCGCGCCCGCGTTTTTGGCCCGCTTGCCCTTGTAGGGGTTCTTGTCGCCCTGCCCGCGCATAAACAGGCGGATCGGGGTGCCGGGCATGTCAAAATCCTCGCGCAACCCGTTGACCAGATAGCGGGTATAGCTTTCCGGCAGCTTGTCCGGGTGCGAGCACATCACCACGAACCCCGGCGGGCGGCTTTTGGCCTGGGTCATGTACCGCAGCTTGATCCGCTTGCCCTGCGGTGCTGGCGGCGGGKGCTGCTCAAGCATTCCAACCAGCCAGCGGTTCAGCGCCGCGGTGGGAACCCGCCGGTTCCAGGTGCCATAGGCCCGCATGATCGCCTCATGCAGCCGGTCCAGGCCCTTTCCGGTCTTGGCCGATACTGTCACCAGCGGCGCGCCGCGCAGCTGCGGCAGCAGGCGGCCGAAAGCTTCCTTGAGGTCGCGCAGCTTTTCCTGCTTTTGCTCCTCGGCATCCCATTTGTTGACCGCGACCACAACCGCGCGCCCCTCGCGCTCGGCCAGGTCGGCAATCCGCAGGTCCTGCTGTTCAAACGGGATGCTGGCATCCAGCAGGACAACCACCACCTCAGCGAATTTCACCGCGCGCAGGCCGTCGGAGACAGAGAGCTTCTCCAGCTTCTCCTGCACCTTGGCCTTCTTGCGCATGCCGGCGGTGTCAAACACCCGCATCGGCGTGTCTTTCCAGTTGATCTTGAGCGAGATCGCATCGCGGGTAATCCCGGCTTCCGGCCCGGTCAGCAGCCGCTCCTCGCCCAGGATCTTGTTGATCAGGGTGGACTTACCGGCGTTCGGGCGGCCCACAACGGCCACCTGCAAGGGCTTGGCGTCGGTTGGAACGGGAATGATCTCTTCCTCATCCTCGCCAATCTCTTCATAGACCTCGACATCTGTGACCGGCGCGTGCTCTTCGGCTGCGGCCTCAAACTTCTCCGCCAGCGGCTGCAGGATGCCGTAGAGATCGGGCATCCCCTCGCCGTGCTCGCCGGACAGCCGGAGCGGCTCGCCCAGGCCCAAGCCGTAGGCTTCCAGCACGCCTGCCTCGGCGGCATTGCCCTCGGCCTTGTTGGCGGCCAGGATCACATGCGCGGACTTGCGGCGCAGGATGTCGGCAAAGATTTCGTCTGTCGGAGTGACGCCGGTACGGGCATCGATCATGAACAGGCAGATGTCGGCCATGTCCACAGCCCTCTCGGTCAGGCGGCGCATGCGGCCCTCCAGCGAGTTGTCGGTGGCGTCCTCCAGACCCGCGGTATCAATCACCGTAAAGCGCAGATCGCCCAGCCGCGCCGCGCCTTCGCGCAGGTCGCGCGTCACGCCCGGCTGGTCGTCGACCAGGGCCAGCTTCTTGCCCACAAGGCGGTTGAACAGGGTGGACTTGCCCACATTGGGACGGCCCACGATGGCGAGGGTAAAGGACATCAGACCAGCTTTCTGCGATTCAGACGCGGCTCATAGCGCATCCGCGCGGCTTGTGCCACCCGGAAACACTGTCAGCGGTATGCCAGCAAATCGCCCTTGGTGGAAACCACATAAAGCGTGCGCCCAGCAATAACCGGTGCTGTGGTCGCGCCGCCGGGCACTTCCACCGTTCGGCCGAGGCTGCCGTCCTGCGGGTTGAAGAAGCGCAGCAACCCGTCATTGGAAGCAACAACCACCTGACCGCCTGCGACAACGGGGCCATGGTGCACATGGATCTGGCCGCGCTTCCGGGGCTTGTCCTTCAGGTAGCCCGGCAGGTCCACGGCCCAGATCACTTCGCCGCTGCCGGCATCCAGCCGCAGCAGCTGGTTGAGGTCGCTGACCTGGAACAGGCTGCCGCCTGCAGGCCATGCTGTCCCGGCAGCACCTTCGCGCGCGGTCCACAGACGGTCGCCGGTTTCGAGGTCAATTGCCACTGTGCGGCCTGAGTTATTGCCCGCATATAGCCGGTTGCCCGACACCACCGGCGCACCTGTCACATCGCTGATCCGCGACAGGGTCTGGCCGGTTCGCTGACCCGCAACAGATGCGCTCCAGCGGCGCAGGCCGCCGCGGCGGAAGGTTGCGATCAAATCACCGGAACCAAAGGCAAAGACCGCGAGATCGTTTGTTACCACCGGAGCCGGAGCCCCCAAAACATTGGCCGGCGAGGGCGATGCATCGATCTGCCAGGCGATGCGGCCATCCTTGGTGTTCACGGCCCAGCCGGTATCGTCGCCTGCCACCAGGTAGACCAGCCCGCCGCTGACCCGCGGCTGGCCGGAGCCGGTTGCGTCCAGTTCCTGCCGCCAGATTAAGGTGCCATCCGCCGCATTCAGCGCGGTCAGCACGCCAAAGCCGGAAGAGATGTAAAGCACGCCGTCGGAATAGGCCAATCCGCCGCCGGTGGCCTGGCCTTCATCATCCTCTGCCGGAATGAGCTCACTCTGCCACAGGATCTGACCCTGCGGAGAAACCGCGGAAACCCGTGCGGCGCTGTCCAGCGTGTAGACACGACCGCCGCCAACGACAGGGGTTGCGGTGATGCGCTGGCGGCGGCTGTCGCCTGAGCCGATAGACGCCGACCAGATGCGCTGGGGCGCAGCAGCCAGCGCCGGATGCGCTGTGCGCCCGGCCTCAGCGCCGTGGCCCTGTTCCCAGCTTGCGTTCGCGGATTGCTGCGGCAGGGAAATGGCGCGGGACTGGTTGACGATTTCCACCGCAGCATCGGGCCGGATGTCCTCGCGCTCACCGCGCAGGATGACCTCTTTCTCTGCGCAGGCCGCCAGAATGGCCGCAGCTGCGGTTGTGCAAAGAAGAACCCGTGCCCGGGAGAAAGTTTTGTTTATTGTCATTGCCCTGCCCTGTCTGCCCTACTTGTTCCGCAAGATCCCATCCGCGGATCGCCTTACCCCTCAGGCGCGGCGTTCCCGTTGACCGAGCCGCCAAGCGCCACAATCACCTGAGACGCGCGGTCTTTCAAGTCTGCAGTGACCGTTGCATCCGCAACGATATCGCGCAACCGGCTGATAGCAGCCTCAGTATTACCTTCTTCCACATCCAGCAGCGCCAATTGTTCAGAGGCGAGCAGCGCCAAAGGTGCGCCGGGCTGGGCCAGCGCTTCATACTGAACACGGCGGTCCGCAACGCTCAGGCTTCCGGCCTGCAGCGCCAGCGCCTTGAAGCTGGCGACATGGCGGTAGATCAGAGGCAGCCCGCCATCAACGGCAACCGCCTCCAGCTGTGCCACCGCCTCTTCGGTCTTGCCAGCCTCCGCCAGCGCCCCCGCCTCCAGCATGCTCAGCACGGCCGCGCCGCCAGCGCTCTCCGACGGGACAGAATTCAAAGCCTTGGCCTGCTCCGCACTTCCGTCGATCTTAAGTGCGGCGGTGATGCCGTCGCCAAGCTTTTCAGCCGCAGCCTGATCCTTGGCCTTGTTGTATTCCCGGAATGCGGCACCGCCGACAATCAGCACCACAGCCGCGCCGCCGATCCAGCCATAGCGTTTCATCATCAGGAAAAGCCGGTCACGGCGGACCTCTTCGGTCACTTCGTCGATAAAGCTGTCGGTATCGCTCATGAAAAGCCCCTGATATGCGCGGCCCGGGCTGCCGCCCGCACCGGTATTGAATGCGTCGCGCCCCTCTTACCCCGGCTCAGAGGCCAAGCCAAGTGGCCCGTTTGCACCAGAAACTTTGCCATTTGCACCAGAAAAGCAAGAAATGTGAACTAAACCACTTAGTTTAGAATGGACATCTCCTATATCAGCCCTATCACATACGCGCGACTCTGCTGTGAACAGGCCTGCCCGCCCGACGGACAAGAGCCATTCGCACGTGGAATATGACAGAGAACAGGAAAGGCCCGACATGCGCATTGTACCGATACTGACCGCAGTGGCGGTAACAGCCAGCCTTTACATGCTGGTTATTGAGCGCGACGATCTGATGGCCTTTGCCCGTGGAGAGGATGCGCCGGCGGTTGCCGAGTCCGATTCCGGGTCTGCCGAAGGCCAGCAGCTGGCTGAGGCGGCAGAATCGCGCGTTGGTGTAGTGGCGCTGCAAAGCAAGGCCCGCACAATCGGCAACGCGGTGATCCTGCGCGGCCAGACACAGGCCGTCCGCCAGGTGGAAGTTCGGGCCGAAACAACCTCGACGGTCATTTCCGAACCGCTGCGTAAGGGCGCTCACGTCAAGAAGGGCGACCTGCTGTGCGAACTCGACCCTGGCACCCGGCCCGCATCGCTGCTGCAGGCTCAGGCGCAGCTGAAGGAGGCAAAGATCAACCTGACCGCCGCCGCCAAACTGTCGGAGGGCGGTTACGCCTCTGAAACCCGGCTGGCCTCGGCAGAAGCCGCCGAGCGTTCCGCGCAGGCAGCCGTGGCAGCGGCAGAGCGGGAAATCGGGCACCTGACCCTTAAGGCGCCTTTTGACGGCCTTCTGGAAAGCGACACCGCGGAACTGGGCAGCCTGCTGCAGCCCGGCAGCCTGTGCGGCACCGTCATTCAGCTCGATACCATCAAGCTGGTCGGTTATGTTCCGGAAGCAGAGGTCAACAAGGTGGAACTGGGCGCCATTGCCGGCGCGGAACTGTCGACCGGCCAGCAGGTTCAGGGTGAGGTCACCTTCCTCAGCCGCTCTGCTGATCCGACTACCCGCACCTTTGAAGTTGAGATCACCGTCCCCAACCCGGACTTGAATATCCGTGACGGCCAGACCGCGGACATCGCGATTTCCTCGGCCGGCTCGCTGGCGCACAAGCTGCCCCAATCGGCGCTGACGTTGAACAACGAGGGCCAGTTGGGTGTGCGCGTTGTCGGATCCGACAGCACCGTGGTATTCTACCCCGTGCAGCTTCTGCGGGATGATGTGGACGGCGTCTGGCTGGGCGGTCTTCCTGAGAACGCAGACGTGATAGTGGTGGGACAGGATTTCGTAACCGAAGGCGTCGCCGTGGCGGCCACCTACCGGGAGACTGAACAGTGATTGGCATCGTCGATTGGGCCGCCGGCCGTGCCCGGATGGTCCTAGCGTTCATCGCAATCTCGCTGCTTGTCGGCGGCTTCGCCTATTCGATGCTGCCCAAGGAGGGCGAGCCGGACATTGAAATCCCGGCCCTCTTCATCTCGGTCCCCTTCCCCGGCATCTCCGCCGAAGACGCCGAATCCCTGATGGTCAAGGTGATGGAGACCGAGCTGGCCGACCTCGACGGGCTCGACAAGATGACCTCCACCGCCGCCGAGGGCTATGCCGGGGTGGCGCTGGAGTTTGAATTCGGCTGGGATAAGACCGCCATCATGGCCGACGTGCGCGACGCCATGGACAAGGCGGAGGCGGAGTTCCCGGAAGGTGCCGAGAAATACTCGATCACAGAGATCAACTTCTCCGAATTCCCGATCGTCATCGTGAACCTGACCGGCGCGGTGCCGGAACGCACGATGGCGCGCATTGCCAAGGACTTGCAGGACGACCTTGAGGCACTGGATGCTGTGCTGGAGGCCGGCATCGCAGGCAACCGCGACGAGATGGTCGAGGTGCTGATCGACCCCTTGCGGCTGGAAGCCTACAACGTTACCGCGCTGGAGCTGATCAATGTTGTGCAGAACAACAACCAGCTGATTGCGGCTGGTGAGGTTGAAACCAGCCAGGGCGCGTTTTCGGTCAAGATCCCCTCTTCCTTTGACGATGTGAAGGACTTCTACCAGCTGCCGGTCAAGACCAACGGCGACCGGGTGGTCAAGCTGGGCGAGCTGGCGCAGATCAACTTCACCTTCGAGGACCGCGAAGGCACCGCCCGGTTCAACGGCGAGGACACGGTTGCCCTGCAGGTGGTGAAGCGCAAGGGCTACAACCTGATCGACACCGTGAACCTGGTGAAGGACACCATCGAGGTCTCCAAGTCCAAATGGCCGCCGGAACTGCAGGCCGCAGTCGAAGTCGGCACCTCCAACGACCAGAGCCGCGTGGTCGGTTCAATGGTCAGCCAGCTGGAAGGTTCGGTTCTGACCGCCATCGCACTGGTGATGATCGTTGTGCTCTCTGCGCTTGGCAGCCGGGCTGCGCTGCTGGTGGGTTTTGCGATCCCGACGTCGTTCCTGCTGTGTTTCGCTTTGCTCGCCCTGATGGGAATCTCGATCTCCAACATCGTGATGTTCGGCCTGATCCTCGCCGTGGGGATGCTGGTCGATGGTGCCATTGTGGTGGTGGAATACGCCGACAAGCGGATCAAGGAAGGCACCGGCCCGATGCACGCCTATGTCGAGGCGGCGCAGCGGATGTTCTGGCCGATCGTGTCCTCCACCGCGACCACGCTCTGCGCCTTCCTGCCGATGCTGTTCTGGCCCGGTGTGCCGGGTGAGTTCATGGGCATGCTGCCCGTGACGCTGATCTTCGTTCTGTCCGCCTCGCTGGTGGTGGCGCTGATCTACCTGCCCGTCATGGGCGGTGTCACCGGCCGCATCAGCCGCACCTTTGAGGGCGCGTCGCGCGCGCTGAGAATGATTGCGCCGTGGTGGCTCCGCGCCGTGCTTGTGCCGGTCGCCATGTGGGGCATGTTCGCGGGCGCTATGCAAATGCTGAACCCGACCTACCTGCTGGGCGAAGGCGCCGCTCCTATGGCGGGTGTCCTGTTCGGCGGGCTGGTGTTCACCCTGGCGTCCTTTGCCGCCTCGATCACCCTCAGCTCTGTCAAGGTGGAGCGCGAGGAACAGGAGGTCGCCCCAGGCTACCACCACACCCCGTTCGGCCATGTGATCAAGTTCATTGCGGGCAATCCTGTGATGCCCGTGGTGACCATCGCCGCCGTGGGTTTCGCCATCATGACCGTCTTCTCGATGTTCAGCGAGAACAACTACGGCGTTGAATTCTTCGTCGACTCGGAGCCGGAACAGGCCACCGCCTATGTCCGCGCCCGCGGCAACATCTCCCTGCATGAAAAGGACGAGATGGTGCGTGCGGCCGAGGAGGTCATCCTGCAGCACCACGCGGTGATCAACGTCTTCTCCTTTGCCGGCGACGGCGGCCTCAACACCGACAGCTCCGGCGCGCAGCTGCCGCCGGACACCATCGGCCAGGTCCAGTTCGAGATCATCCCGTGGGAAGAGCGCCCCACCGAGACCGAACCGCTGGACGGCTGGTTCGGCGGGCTGCTGAGCAAATACCTGGGCTTTGAGAAAAAGGTGATCGCCGAGGAATATGACGGCAACACCGTGATCGACGAGCTGAACGCGATGCTCGGCAAGCTGCCTGGTTTCGAGATCGAGGTCCGCGCCCTGGCACAAGGTCCCGCCTCCGGTAAGCCGGTGCACCTGCGCCTGCGCGGCGACGGCTGGGACGACCTGACCGCAGCAACCCTGACTGCACGGGAGAAGTTCGAAAACACCCCCGGGCTGATCCTGATCGAGGATAGCCTGCCCCTGCCCGGCATCGACTGGCAAATCAACGTGGACGTCGAGAAGGCCGGCCGCTATGGCGCCGACGTGGCGACCGTGGGCGCGATGGTGCAGCTGGTCACCCGCGGCATCCTCTTGGACACCATGCGGGTCGACAGCTCCGACGAGGAGATCGAGATCCGCGTCCGCCTGCCGGAGCAGGACCGGGTGCTGTCAACGCTCGACAACCTCAAGGTCCGCACCTCGGACGGGCTGGTGCCGCTGTCCAACTTCGTGACGCGCCAGCCGGTGCCGAAACTGGCCCAAATCAACCGCATCGGCCAGGAGCGCTTCTATGACGTCAAGGCGGATGTGGAGCCGGGCCTGAACAAGGTTGTGGCCGAAGATGCCGAAAGCGGTGAAATGACCCGACTGGCGGTTTTAAAGGAGGTTCCGGAAGGCACCACCGCTACCGGCCAATCGCTGACCGCGCCAAATGGCAAGACAATGCAACTGGTGCAACTGACTGGCGCCGGCAGCTTTGACGCCGTGCTGGCAGCGCTGGACGACGGCGCCAAGATTAGCCCGATGAACGCAAATGAGCGGATCGCCGTCCTGACCGAATGGCTGGAGACCGATCCTCTGCCGCGCAGCATCGGCTGGGAATGGACCGGCGACCAGGAGGAGCAGGAGGAATCCGGCGCCTTCCTGTCCAAGGCCTTTGCCGGCGCGCTGGCGCTGATGTTTGTGATCCTGCTGGCCCAGTTCAACAGCTTCTACAACTCGGTGCTGGTTCTGCTGGCCGTTGTGCTGTCCACCACCGGCGTGCTGATCGGCATGATGGTGATGCAGCAGCCGTTCTCGATCATCATGACCGGCACCGGCATCGTGGCGCTGGCGGGTATCGTGGTGAACAACAACATCGTTCTGATTGACACCTATCAGGAGTTCAGCCAGCAGATGCCGCGGATCGAAGCGATTATCCGCACTGCCGAGGCGCGCATCCGTCCGGTTCTGCTGACCACCATCACCACGATGGCCGGCCTCACCCCGATGATGTTCGGCGTCAGCCTGGACTTTATCAACGGCGGCTACTCCATCGACAGCCCCACCGCGCTGTGGTGGAAGCAGCTGGCGACCGCCGTGGTCTTTGGCCTGGGCATCGCCACCGTGCTGACCCTGGTGGTCACGCCCTCTCTGCTGTCGATCCGGGTGTGGTTCTCCACATACATGCGGGCCCTCGGCCGGATGCTGTCGCGGATCACCCGTGGCCGCTCCAGCCGCATCGCGCAGGATTCCAAGCTGTTCAAGAAGGCGCGTCAGCTGCCGACCACCGAAATCCAATGGGTGGAAGACGCCATGCCTGAGACCGGCGAAAAGGAGGCGGAATCCGAGGAGGACGAACCGCAGCCGCCAGCCCCCAGCGGCCGCTTGCGCGCAGCGGAATAACCAGACAAAAAAAGCCCCGCTCCGGCGGGGCTTTTCCTTTCTGCATGCAGCCATTTCCGGCGCACAGCAAAGATCAATCGGTGAAGGTGTATTCACCCAGATCGCACAGATCGAGACCAAAGTCCTCTGCTTCGGAGCCATCAGCGAAACTGCCGCGGATGTCGTAGACGCAGGTGGTTGCGCCGTCAGCAATCAGAACATCAATCTCATAGCCCGGCGCAAGGTAGCCGCCTTCCATCAGGTTGCCTTCCCAGCTGTTCGAAGACGCGGGCGAAACGTTGAACTCTACCAGATCGGCACTGCTGTCATTCACCAGCAGGAACTCAAGATCTTCGGCATGGGCGGGCGCTTGAAAGGCGAGCAGGGCAGCCGCAGAGGCGGCAGTCAGAAGGGTCTTCATACACATGTCCTTTTTATGGGCCGGCAGTCTCAATCGCCGCCTAAGCCCGCAGTGCGCGCACACTAAACACGCAAGAAGCGCGGTCAATGGGAAAGCAAAAGATGGTTTCCCCGCTCCAGCGCCAAGCAGACCCGTCAGGCTGCATCCTGGTCCGCTTGCTGACGCTGCCACAACCGGGCATAGCGGCCATCCTTAACCAGCAGTTCCTCATGTGTGCCGGTCTCAGCGATTTCGCCCTGTTCCAGCACCACGATCCGGTCGGCCTCGGCAATTGTGGACAGGCGGTGGGCGATGGTGATCACCGTGCGCCCCTGCCCGGCCCGCGCCAGTGCTTCTTTAATTTCCTGCTCGGTGTCGGTGTCAAGCGCGGAGGTCGCCTCGTCCAGCAGCAGAACCGGCGGGTTCTTCAAAAGCGTCCGGGCAATTCCCACCCGCTGCTTCTCGCCACCCGACAGCTTCAGCCCTCGCTCACCCACCTGGGTCTCATAACCCTCTGGAAGCGCCTTGATGAAGTCATGGATCTGAGCGTCCCGTGCTGCCTGTTCCACATCCTCCTGGGTGGCACCGTTACGACCATAGGCGATGTTATAGCGGATGGTGTCGTTGAACAGCACGGTGTCCTGCGGCACCACACCGATGGCGTGATGCAGGCTTTGCTGGGTGACGTCGCGCACGTCCTGGCCGTCGATCTTCAGTGCTCCGCCAGTGACGTCATAGAAGCGGAACAACAGCCGCCCGATGGTCGACTTCCCCGACCCGGTGGAGCCGACGATGGCCACGGTCTGGCCCGGCTCTGCCTCCAGCGAGATGCCCTTCAGGATCTCCCGCCCGGCATCGTAGGAGAACCGCACGTTCTCCAGCGTGATCCGTCCGCCGATTACTTGCAGCTCCCCGGCACCGGGCCTGTCGCTCACATCCGCGGGCTGTTCCAGCAGGTCGAACATCTCTCCCATGTCTACCAGGCTCTGGCGGATTTCGCGGTAGACGGTGCCCAGGAAGTTCAGCGGCACGGTGATCTGGATCATGTAGGCATTGACCATGACAAAATCGCCGACGGTCAGATTACCCTGCTCCACCCCGATGGCGGCCATCACCATCACCCCGACCAGACCCGCGGTGATGATCACGCTCTGGCCGAAGTTCAGCGCTGCCAGCGAATAGGCCGTTTTGAGCGCCGCCTGCGCATAGCCCCGCATGGCGCCGTCATAGCGTTCCGCCTCGCGCTCTTCGGCAACGAAATACTTGACAGTTTCGAAGTTCAGCAGGCTGTCGATGGCCTTCTGGTTGGCATCGGTGTCCTGCTTGTTCATCTCCCGGCGCAGCTTCACCCGCCATTCGGTGACCGCAAAGGTGAACCAGACATAAAGCCCGATGGTGACCGCCACGACCACCAGGTACCAGGCGTCGAACAGCACCGTCAGGATCACCGCCACCAGAGTCAGCTCCAGGATCAGCGGCCCGATCGAGAACAGCATGAAGCGCAGCAGGAACTCGACGCCCTTCACCCCGCGCTCGATGATCCGGCTGAGACCACCGGTCTTGCGGGTGATGTGATAGCGCATCGACAGGCGGTGAATATGGGTAAAGGTCTCCAGCGCCAGCCGCCGCAGGGCGCGCTGCCCCACCGGCGCAAAGACCGCATCGCGCAGCTGCTGGAACCCGGTGGTAAGGATCCGCGCCATGCCGTAGGCCACTGTCAGGCCGACGGCGCCAAGCGCCAGCGGCGGCACGCCCTCGCCTGCCAGGCTGTCGACCGCGCCTTTGTAAAGCATCGGTGTGTAGACCGCGATCAGCTTGGCCAGCACCAGCACCGCCAGGGCCAGCACCACCCTGACTTTTACCGCCCGGTTTCCCTCGGGCCATAGATACGGCCCCACCTTTCGCAGGGTGCGCAGTCCAGAGCGGCGTTCGTCCTCGGCAATGTCTGCTTGGTTTGGCGCGGCGGCCTGATCTGTCTGGGTCATGGCTGTTCCTGGCTAGACACCTCCAGATATTCACCTGTTCACGGTTTTGCGAGGGGGGCACAGAAAAAACGCGCCGCAAGGGCGCGTTTTCCAGTGTCATTCGGGGATGGTGAAGACCTGCCCCGGATAGATCAGATCCGGGTTGCGGATTGCCCCCTTGTTGGCCTCGAACAGCCTCACATAGAGGAAACCGCTGCCGTACTTCTGTTGCGAGATAGCCCAAAGGGTATCGCCCTTCTGAACCGTCACCGCCCTGACCAGCGGTACGGGCTGGGCTGGATCCGCTTCACGCTGGGGCTGCGGCAGCGCCTCCGGCGCTTCGCGCTTGAAGGGAGTTTCCAGGCGGCTCACGACTTTGCCGGTTGCTGCTTCGATCTCATCCAGCCGCAGGGTGTAGACGCCGGGAGCCACATCGTCCAGCCGCCCGTTCCACTGACCGGATTCTGCAGCATCCAATTCGGCGACCGGCTGATTGTCCACATAGACACGCACGCGCGCTCTGGGACGCGCCCTGCCCGACAGCTCAACCCCGCCAGTGCCATTGTAGCTGATTGCGTCCAGCGCAACTTCCTTGCTGAGCTCGGGATCGGCGGGGACAGCAGGCTGCACCACCTCAACCCCGTCCTGATCCGCGCGCAGAACTGCAACGGCCTGGCCCTCAGGCTGAGCTGGTTCTGACTCAGCTACAATCTCCTGGCCTCCCTGCGCAGCATCGGCAGCTTCGGTTCCAGCCGTATCCTGCCCGTTCTCTGTGACCGATACAGCCTCCTCAGTGGGTTGCGCCTCTATGGCGGCGCCGGTGCTGCTGCCCGTTTGCCCCTCAGCGTCAGGTTCCCCTGCTGGCGCATCCTGCTCCAGTGCTGCAACTTGCGGTGCCCCCTGTTCGTCCTGCTCCTCTGACGGAACGGCGTCAACCGGGCTGACCGGCGCCAGAATGAAACTCGCGCCCGAGGCCGTTTGCTTCCCCTCATGTTCGGCGCGCAAAGACACCACCCGTGCAGCGCCGCTGGGCGCAATGGTCGCAAGCGAAACGAACTCGCCGCCGGCAGGCACCTCCAGCTGATCCAGCACTTCACCGTCCAGCAGCACCGAGACCTGCACACCTTCCTGTGCCCGCCCGGCGATCACCGCAGCACCTTCACTGTCCACCCGCACCAGATCCAGCTCCGGGGCCTGCAGGACGAACACATCGTCTTTGCTGATACCGGCTTCCGGTTCCTGCGCGCTGCCCGCGGATTTTTCCGAAGGCTCCGCCAAAACTGCAAGTTCGGTGCCCTGATCTGAGGCTTCCGCCCCGGTGTCAGCCGCGCCTACCTCTGCCGGCGCACTGTCTTCATCGGAAATTTCTGTTTCTGTCAGGCTAGTTACAGCTTCGCCTTGATCCTGATTCTGCAACTGCTGACTTTCGGCATTCCCGGCAGCGGCGTCCTGCGGCAACTGGCTGGCGTCTTCCGCTTCAACCGCTTCCACCTGATTGCTCGCGGCTTCCTGCACAGCCCGGTTCTGCAGCGGCTGGCCGGATTGCCCGCCCGCTCCGGAAAACTCCTCATCACTGTTGGCCGCCTGGCTGGCTTCCGGCTCGCGCGCCGCCCCGCCATCAGGCGCGACTGTGCCAAACATGCCCAACTGGTACAGCACGACGCCGCCGACAACCACGACCGCCCCGGCAATACCGCCAAGTGTGAGGGCCCCCAGCCCCCCGCTTCCAGATGCATCCGCCATGTCTTTCCCTTCGGCAATTGCGGAATGTGACCTTCCGCTTAGTTGAGGGAATCTAGCAACCCCGCTATCACGGGTCAAAACACCAATTGGTTTTCACCTTGATATTCCACGGAAAGGCTGGCCGATGAGCATCAAATCCGTCTGCGTCTACTGCGGATCCCGCGCCGGGCAGTTGCCTGCCTACGCCGAAGCGGCCCGTGCATTCGGCACCGCGCTGGCGGATAATGGCATGCGGCTGGTCTATGGTGCAGGCGACGTCGGCCTGATGGGTGAGGTTGCCCGTGCCGCGCAGCAAGCCGGCGGAGAGACCTTCGGCGTGATCCCCGGCCATCTGGAACGGCGCGAAGTCGGGAAGTCCGACCTCACCACCTATGTGGTGACCGAGACCATGCACGAGCGCAAGAAGGTGATGCTGTGGAACGCCGATGCGGTTGTTGTGCTGCCCGGCGGTGCCGGATCATTGGACGAGCTGTTCGAAGCCCTCACATGGCGCCAGCTTGGGCTGCACTCAAAACCGATTGTGGTCCTGAATACCGAAGGCTACTGGGACAAGCTGCGCGATCTGCTGGACCAAGTGGTCAATCAGGGTTTTGCCGGTCAGGAGACCGCGGATTACCTGATCTGGGCCGACACCCCGGTGGCTGCCATCGCCGCCCTGCGCGACGCCCGTTCCTGACGCAGCGCCGAGAAAGAAAATACCGCCACCGCGCTCCAGATCAGCGCAAAGGCGGTGCCATGCCAGGGGGTGAAAGGCTCGGCAAAGACCAGCACCGCCACCAGGAACTGCAGCGTCGGGTTCAGGTATTGCAGCACTCCGACGGTTCCCAGCCTCACCCGGCGGGCGGCATAGGCGAACAGGATCAGCGGCAGCCCGGTCAAGATGCCGGAGAACATCAGCATCAGCGCATCCTGGATCCCTCCCAGAAAACCTGCGCCGCCGGTCATCCAGATGATCGTGAGCGCAACCGGCAGCAGCAGCGCAACCTCGGCGGTCACAGACACCACCGGCCCCAGCGGTAATTGTTTTTTAACAACTCCGTAAAGGGCGAAGCTGAAGCTCAGCGCCAGCGGAATCCAGGGCGCCGCCCCCAGCCCGAACGACAGCACGGCCACCGCAAGGCCCGCCAGGAACACCGCCACACCCTGCGCTGGTGCCAGCCGCTCGCCGAAGGCAAGCCGTCCAAGCAGCACGCTCAGCAGCGGAAAGACGTAATAGCCAAGGCTTGCCTCAGTTGCATAACCCAGCTGCACAGCCGAAATGAAGATAAACCAGTTGAGCGAAATCATCGCTGAGGCAAAGGCCAGCAGCAACGCGCTGCGGCGGGTGGAAAGCGCCGCCCCCAGCTCGGCAATACGGCCCTTGAACAGCAGCACGATGGTAAAGAACACAAATGACCACAGCGCCCGGTGCGACAGAACCTGCTCCGGCGGCACATGCGACAGCGCCTTGTAATAAATACCGGAAAGCCCCCAGACGATGCAGGACGCACAGAGTGCAAGAACGCCTTTTTGTGCCTCGCCCATGAACTACTCCTGCCCGGCTTTCGTTTCACAGACACCGGGCAGAAGCGGAGGTCAACCCTGCTCAGCCGTGACGCAGCGCGTCTTTGACCAATTCTTCGATCTTGGTGATCTCATGGCCTGTCAGGTTCTTGCTGATCTCCCCGATCACGCGGTCGGACACCTCCTTGTGGAGGGACTTGCGCAGCTCGCCCAGGACTTCCGGCGCGGCGACCAGAACCAGCTTTTCGTAATCACCGCGGCGGGCCATCTCATAGAGTTTGTCCGCCAGGTCCTTGGCAAACCGCTCCTTGGCCAATTGGTGCCAATCAGTGTCATCCACGGCGGACCGGTGCACACTGGGGCCGTCGTTGAACCGGCCCGGCCTGTTCGCCGATTGCTCCCGGTCCGGCGGGTTGTCCTGCTCATCCTTGCGGCGCACCTGCAGGAAGGGGTCATCCCCATCGACGGTGTTCTCCAGGAACAGCGCCTTCTCGCTATCAGCCACCAGGACAAAAGCACCGTGGGAAAGCCGGGTCATCATTTCTCCTCCTGCTCATTGGATTTACGCACCCGTGTCGCCCCTGCCGGACGTTCCTTGGCGCGTTTCTCCTCGTCTTCGCTGCCAATCTCCCGGGCCAGCCGCCCGCCGGTGCGCCCGCCGTGGGCGACACTGCCCTTCTCGCCCAGTATGTCCTTGGTTTCGCGGTGTCCGTCCTTGGACCTCTTGCGTTCAGCCATGGTGGTCCTCCTTTCGTACACAGAACCAACGCCCGAAGCCCGCCCGGCGTTCCGCGCGAAACGCAGCAGACCGGCGTTCATGCCGCACGAAAAAGCCCGCCGGAAATCTCCGGCGGGCCTGATCGTAATACCAGCAGTCGGCTGGACGACTTACATCCGCGAGGCGACGTTTTCCCAGTTCACCAGGTTGTCGAGGAAATTCGACAGGTAGGCCGGGCGCTTGTTGCGGAAATCGATGTAGTAGGAGTGCTCCCACACATCGCAGCCCAGCAGCGCGGTCTGGTTGAAGCACAGCGGGTTGACGCCGTTTTCGGTCTTGGTCACTGCCAGCGAACCGTCAGCGTTTTTGACAAGCCAGGCCCAGCCGGAGCCGAACTGGCCTGCGCCAGCGGCGGAGAACTGTGACTTGAACTCATCGACCGAGCCAAAGGATTCAACCAGAGCTTTTTCCAGTTCACCCGGCATCTTGCTTTCGCCCGGGCCCATCATTTCCCAGAACTGGTTGTGGTTCCACAGCTGGGAGATGTTGTTGAAGATGCCGTTCTGGGCAACCGCGTTCGCGTCATAGGTGCCTTTGATGATCTCTTCCATCGACTTGCCATCCCACTCGGTGCCGGCAATCAGCTTGTTGCCGTTGTCGACATAGGCCTTGTGGTGCAGGTCGTGGTGGTATTCCAGGGTTTCCGCCGACATGCCTTTGGCAGCCAGGGCGTCGTGTGCGTAAGGAAGATCGGGAAGTTCAAAAGCCATTTGGGCCCCCTGTGAAATATGTTTGCGTTCCTGCGCAGATACATGCGGTGTGCGCGCTATCAGGTCAAGGGGCCGCTGCCGCATTTCCGTGCAAGGCTTATGTGCAAATTGTGAGGAACAAAGAACTGTTGCATCGCAGTTGCTCGAACCATTCACATGCCGCTCCCCCCTGCGCGGGCCTTCCCGAACTTCCGCGCCCTGCTCTGTTTGATAGGCTGCTCTACATTTCTATTCAGCGGGCTTGCAGGCGACTGCACCGTTAATCCTTTGGTGGTTGGACATTGGCACGGTAGCGAACATCTTGCCTGTCAACTCCGTGCTATCAAGATCCAGCCGGTAATTGACCGGAGTATTGAAGTTCAAATTTGTGGGCACGCTGGACCGCCACTTTACCCTCAGCCGCTCCGAAGACTTCCTCTTGACTCTTGCATTGGCTCTTGCGGCTTCCGGCTTACCGCCCAATTCCAAAAGTTCGGGAATAAAGACTTCTGCCGATGAGCTATCTTCGAGGAAAGTCACTTCCAGGTATCGCGGCAGCCAGTTCCCATAGGCACTGGAGGCAATTTCACAAGCATAGTGCGTTTTAGGAGCGGTTGCCCCGGCGTGCACCGGCTGCGCGAGAAGCGCTGCACCGCACAGAATTCTTGCCAGCAAAAAAGTTTTCAAGGCTCACTCCAAAATTGAGATTGATCACTGAGACCCATGAAGTTTTCAATGCCGCGCCGCCCCGCAGCACTCCTTGCAATTACAATCCGCTCAGCCCTCGTTCTGCGCAAGCAGCGGCAGGTCTTGATCCACTTTGCAGTGGCCGCTTCCGCGCGGCAGCACACCGTCCTTGCCCTTCCTGACGGCCTGAATGCTCATCTTCAGGTTGGAGGTATTCAGAACAGCCCGGAACCGCGGTCCGGGCATCCCCGCATTTCCAGCAACGGCCAGGCGCGGCAACGCCCAGTTCAATGCATAAGAGGTCGCGCTGTGGCGCTCGACCCTGGCGGCCACCGGCACGGCAAATGCCAAATCCTCGATCTCGGCCAAACTGAAATCATCGGAGAAATGAAAGCTCACCTCGCGGGGAATCCACGCAGTTCCCGATATTGGTTTCAAACTGCACTGGACCCGTGGACCCGCCATGGCACCCGCCCCTGCAAGCGTAAAGACCAATATTAAGAAACTGCATTTCAGCAGATCCATTGGGCGCCCCCGGAAACATCGTCACGCAGCCGCTCCCCCCTCGGAAACGGCAATAATTCAACTGCTTGCAAAAGCTGCAAAGGAAACCGTCCTGGACCTGCCACCAAAAAAACGGTGCCCTGGGAGGTCTCCAGGACACCGTAAATGACGCGCAAAGGCGTCACAAGCAGAAAGCGAGTGATAATTTTAGTAAACACCCACTTTACTTTGCGGATGCGCCCCTGCGCTCAGCAGTTTGAACACATATTCACCAACCGAGCGGAAGCAGACGATGTAGAAGTTGCCGTCGTCGTTCAACCAGAAGGCGCCTGCCACCTGTGCCAGGCGCGAGCGGCGGAACTGGCCCGGCTTGAAGGCCGCAGCGTCAAAGTCCACCGGGCTCACCTTGCCCAGCACTTCGCGCGCGCCCTCGCCCGACAGACGGAAGAAGGCACGGGCGTCGGAGACGTTCACTGCCAGCGCGTGCTCGCCCTTCAGCGCCTCGGCCACTTCCGCGGTCTTGGCAACTGCGTCCTCGTAGGGGACCAGCAGCAGCAATTCGTCCGGGGACATCCAAGCCGCGGCGCCGTTTTCGGCAACCGAGATGGAGCCTTGTGCCGGAACCTCGGCGCCGGTGGCGGCTTTGACAGCCGCCTTCAGCGTTTTGGACCCCAGATCGCCGCGCAGGGTGATCATCCCCTGCAGACCGGCATCCTCGACGGTGGCCAGACCCGAGAAACGGGCGCCGTTCAGTACGGAAACAGCCTTAGACATTCTGCTTCTCTCCATCCTTATCGTAGAAGACCGGATCAACGATCTTGGCTTTGTAGGTCTTGCCGTCAGTGCCCGGGAACTCGATCACTTCGCCCATCCGCTTGGGACCGTGCTTAACCAGGCCCATTGCGATGCCGCGGCCCAAGGTTGCTGAGTGATAGGTCGAGGTCACCCGGCCGATCATGTTGCGCTGGCCGTTGGCGTTGACGCCTTCACCCACCGCATAGGCGCCATCGGGCAGGACGGAGCCATCAACGGTTTCCAGGCCAACCAGCTGCCAGCGCTCAGGATCGACCATGTGCGAACGCTGCTGCGCGCGTTTGCCCAAGTAGTCTTCCTTCTTCTTGGACAGCGCCCAATGCAGCCCCAGATCCTGCGGGATCACGGTGCCATCGGTCTCGTCGCCGATCATGATGAAGCCTTTTTCGGCACGCAGGATGTGCAGGGTCTCGGTGCCATAAGGCATGACGCCGAATTCCTTGCCCGCTTCCATCAGCGCATCCCAGAACGCCTGGCCTTCGGAGGCCGCAACCGCGATCTCGTAGGACAGCTCGCCCGAGAAGGAGATCCGGTAAGCACGGGCGTCGAATTCGCCGATCTTGCCATCACGCCATTCCATGAAGGGCAGCGCCTCTTTCGAGACATCCATGCCGCCGCCCGCTGCCGCGTTCAGCTTCTCCAGCACCTTGCGGGCGTTGGGGCCGACCACAGCGATCTGGGCGTACTGCTCGGTCACGTTGGCAACGTAAACCTTCATGTCCCACCATTCGGTCTGCAGCCATTCTTCCATCCAGCCGTGGATGCGCTCGGCACCGCCGGTGGTGGTGTGGCACAGGAAAGTGTCCTCGTCGATGCGGGCAACCACGCCGTCGTCCATCAGGAAGCCGTTTTCGGTGCACATCAGGCCATAGCGGCATTTGCCCGGCTTCAGAGTGGACATCATGTTGGTGTACAGCATGTCCAGGAACTTGCCTGCGTCGGGGCCCTTGACCACCAGCTTGCCCAGCGTCGAGGCGTCCAGCAGGCCCAGGTTCTCGCGGGTGTTCTTCACCTCGCGGTTCACCGCGGCATGACGGTCCTCACCCGGCTTGTTGATGGAGAACGGACGGCGCCACTGGCCAACCGGCTCCCAATCCGCGCCGTTCTTTTCGAACCAGTCGTAGATCGGCGTCTTGCGCACCGGCTGGAAGATCTCGGCCCGTGCCTCACCAGCGATCGCGCCCAGCGAGATCGGGTGATACGGCGGACGGAAGGTGGTGGTGCCCACCTGCGGGATTTCCGAGTTCAGGCTGTCGGCCAGAATGGCCAGGCCGTTGATGTTGGACAATTTGCCCTGGTCGGTGGCCATACCCAGCGTGGTGTAACGCTTGGTGTGCTCGACACTCTCGTAGCCTTCGCGGGCCGCCAGTTGCACGTCCGACACTTTCACGTCGTTCTGGTAGTCCAGCCAGGACTTCATGCGCAGCTTGATGTCAGCCTTGGCAGGCATCAGCCACACCGCTTCCATCTGCGCTTCCGCTTCGGATTCACCCTTGGCAGCCGCCACGGATTTCGCCGGGAAGCCAGCCGCTTCAGCCGCTTTAGAACCGGCTGCTGCTGCGTCTTCCAGCAGCGCGCCCAGGCCGAACTCGCCGTTTGCGGCGCCAGCAGGCACGACAAAGCCGTTGCCGTCGTGGCCCAGCGGTGGGCGGGAGGCATCGGGACGGAAGTTGGCGTTCACCTCGTCCCAGATCAGCTTGCCGCCGCAGTGGGACCACAGGTGAACCACCGGCGACCAGCCGCCGGACATCGCAACCGCGTCAGCCTGCACGGTCTCGCGGGCACCGCCTTCGCCGTTCTGGGCGCAGATGGCGACCTCGGTCACGCATTTGCCGTCCTTCACCTTGGCGATAGCACGGCCCAGCTCGACCCGGATGCCCTTTTCGCGCACCGCTTCCATCAGCGCGCCGCCGCCGGTTTCGCGGGTGTCGACCACGCGGACAACTTCGACGCCTGCGTCATGCAGCACCAGCGCGGTGCGGTAGGCGTCGTCGTTGTTGGTGGCAACCACGACCTTCTGGCCGGGGTTGATACCCCAGTTCACCACATAGTCTCGCATCGACGCCGCCAGCATCACGCCGGGCACATCATTGCCGGCAAAGGACAGCGGGCGTTCAATGGCACCGGTTGCAGTGACAATCTGAGAGGCGCGGATCCGCCACAGACGGTGGCGCGGGCCGCCCTGGCCCGGTGCGTGGTCGGTCAGGCGCTCATAGCCCAGGGCATAGCCGTGGTCATAAACGCCGGAACCCATGCAGCGGTCGCGCAGGGTGACGTTGTCCATGCCGCGCAGCTCTTCCAGGGTCTTTTCGATCCAGACCTCGGGCGCTTCGCCGTCGATGGTGCCGCCGTCGACCGGCGCGCGGCCGCCCCAGTGGCTGTTCTGCTCCAGCACCAGAACCTTGGCGCCGGAGGCCGCAGCCGCCTTGGCCGCCTGCAGGCCGGCAACACCGCCGCCGATGACCAGCACATCTGCGAAGAAGTAGAAGTGCTCGTAGGTGTCGGCGTCCTTCAGTTCCTTGTCAGGGGCAGCGCCCAGACCTGCGGATTTCCGGATGATCGGCTCATAGACGTGTTTCCACAGCGGACGCGGGTGGATGAACATCTTGTAGTAGAAGCCGGCGGTCAGGAAGCGCGACAGCTTGTTGTTCACCGCCAGAACGTCGAACTCCAGGCTTGGCCAGTGATTCTGCGACTGCGCCGTCAGGCCCGAGAACAGCTCGGTGGTGGTGGCGCGCTGGTTCGGCTCGTAGCGGTCGCCCGTACCCAGCTGCATCAGCGCATTGGGCTCTTCCGAGCCAGATGCGACAACGCCGCGCGGGCGGTGGTATTTGAATGAACGGCCCATCATCACCTGGCCGTTGGCCAGCAGTGCGGATGCCAGGGTATCGCCGGCAAAACCCTGCATGGATTTGCCGTTGAAGGTGAAGGCGATTTGTTTGGAGCGGTCGATCAGCCGGCCGTGTTTGGCAAGACGCGTGCTCATGGGCGCAGACCTTTCAAGAGAAAAGCGGGTGTTTCAATCAGGCGGCGGTTCATTTCTTGCCGTCCGCAAATTCGCGCCAGGTCCAGCCCGGGCGTTTGGCAGCGATCTTGTCCAGGATCTCCTGCGTCGGCACGCTGGTCTGTGCGGTGTAGGTGCCAAAGACCTCCAGCGTCATGGTGCAGCGGGCGGCGTGGAACCATTTTCCGCAGCCGTTGGCATGGCGCCAGCGTTCAAAGTGAACGCCTTTGGGGTTTTCGCGCATGAACAGGTAGTCATGGAACTCATCATCCGAGGAGCCGGGGCCATAGCGCTTCAGATGCGCTTCGCCGCCCGCGGCCAGTTCGGTTTCTTCGGCTTTGACGCCGCAGTATGGGCATTCAAGGATCAGCATTGTGCCACTCCCCTCTTGAAAATTGCAGACCGCACGCCCAGGTTGAGGGCATGGAGATAGCGATTACAGTTCTCGGTTTTCTTTTGCTTTTCGGCGCTCTGGCTTTTTACATCTTCCTCTCCGAAATCCGGAAGGAGGACACCCCACCGCCCCGCCGCAGCGGCCATGAATCGGCCTACGGCAAGAACAGCGAAACCACCCATCCCCACATGACGTTTGGAAGCGGCAGCAGCCTGGATTGAGCGCAGCGCGTTCATCAGTGGGCCACGCCCGCAGCGACGCTCTCGTCGATGAACTTGCCTTCTTTGAAGCGGTTGATCGAGAACTCCTCGGTCAGCGGCGAGTGGCCGGTGGCCATCAGCTCTGCCATCGCCCAGCCCGAGCCCGGGATGGATTTAAAGCCGCCGGTGCCCCAGCCGCAGTTGATGAAGCAGTTCTGAACCGGGGTCTTGGAGATGATCGGCGAGCGGTCGCCGGTAACATCCACGATGCCGCCCCACTGGCGCAGCATCTTAAGGCGGCTGACCATCGGGAAGGTTTCGACCAGGGCGCGCACGGTTTCCTCGATATGGTGGAACGAACCGCGCTGGGTGTAGTTGTTGAACCCGTCAGTACCGCCGCCGATGACCATCTCGCCCTTGTCGGACTGAGACATGTAGCCGTGCACGGTGTTGGCCATCACAACCACGTCCATGCAGGGTTTGATCGGCTCGGACACCATCGCCTGCAGGGCAACCGATTCCATCGGCAGGCGGAAGCCCGCCATTTCCGACAGCACCGAGGCGTTGCCCGCAACGATCATGCCGATCTTGTCGCAGTCGATCGGGCCTTTGGTGGTGTCGACACCCACGGTACGGCCGTTTTCAACGCGCACGCCGGTGACTTCGCACTTCTGGATGATGTCCATGCCCATGTCGGAGCACGCACGCGCATAACCCCAGGCCACAGCATCGTGGCGGGCGGTGCCGCCGCGTTCCTGCCACAGGCCGCCCAGCACCGGGTAGCGGGGTCCGTGCAGGTTGATGATCGGCACGATCTCCTTGACCCGCTCGGGCGTGATCCACTCGGTCTGCACACCCTGCTGCTGGTTGGCATGCGCGGTGCGCTTGTAGCCGCGGATCTCATGCTCGGTCTGGGCCAGCATGATCACGCCGCGCGGGCTGAACATCACGTTGTAGTTCAGGTCCTGCGACATGGTCTCATACAGGCTGCGCGCCTTTTCATAGATCGCAGCCGAGGGATCCTGCAGGTAGTTCGAGCGGATGATGGTGGTGTTCCGGCCCGTATTGCCGCCACCCAGCCAGCCTTTCTCGATGATTGCGACATTGGTAATGCCGAAGTTCTTACCCAGGTAGTAGGCAGTGGCGAGGCCATGCCCGCCCGCACCCACGATGACGACATCGTAGTGGCGTTTGGGTTCCGGCGAGCGCCAGGCGCGCTCCCATCCGGTGTGATAGCGCAGGGCTTCCCGCGCAACAGCAAAGACTGAATAGCGTTTCATGAGCGAATCCGATGGTTCGTGTCTGATAGCGGGTATGCCCGAAACGCATGGCTGACCAGTGCCGTTTATCGCCCTGTTTCTGCGTTATTGCGACATATCCAAATGACGCGTTGCAGCATCCCGCGGCAGATTGGCCCTTTTGTTCGCCCCGCCCCGCATATAGATGAAAACCAAACTTCGGAGACGGCATGATTTTCTGGACAGTCACCGCCCTAATCGCCTTTGCGGCCGCGCTGCTGCTGGCAATGATCATCATTCGCGCCCGTGAGCAAGGCGAACCTGCCGCGGCCTACGACCTGCGTGTCTACCGCCAGCAATTGCGCGAAGTCGACAAGGATCTGGCCCGCGGCGTTATCGCCGAAGCCGACGCAGAGCGCATCCGCACCGAAATCTCGCGCCGAATCCTGACCGCTGATGCGCAGCTGCAAAAGCGCAAGTCCGGCCCCGCCCAGCCCCGTGCCCTGTCGCTTGGCTTTGCCATCGCCACTGCGCTGCTGATTACCGGCGGCACCCTGGGCCTGTACTGGCAGCTGGGTGCGCCCGGCTACGCCGACCTCGGCCTGCAGGACCGTATCCGCCTGGCAGGCGAGCGCGCCGAAAACCGCCCCTCGCAGGCTCAGGCCGAGGCCGATGTTCCTGCAATCGAGCGCCCCAAGGTCGAAGAGGGCTACCTCAAGCTGGTCGAACAGCTGCGCAAAACCGCAGGCGAGCGCGAAGGTGACGCCCGCGGCCAGGCTCTGCTGGCCCAGCACGAGGCCAACCTCGGCAATTTCAAAGCCGCTTATGAGGCCAAGACCAACTACATCCGCCTGGCCGAAGGCAAGGTGAACGCCCGCGACTTCACCGAACTGGCAGAGCTCAAGATCATGGCGGCCGGCGGCTATGTCTCGCCCGAGGCGCAGACCGACCTGCAAAAAGCCCGCGCCATTGACCCCACGCACGGACCTGCCCGCTATTACTGGGGCCTGATGCTGGGCCAGATCGGCCGCCCGGACCTTGCCTACCGCGAATGGGCCGCAACCCTGCGCGACGGCCCTGCAGATGCCCTGTGGGTCAAGGGCATTCAGGGACAGATCGAAGAAATGGCCTTCCGCGCCGGTGTAGAAT
>NZ_LYUZ01000080.1 GCF_001679925.1 Leisingera sp. JC1
GCGGGGGGAGGGCGGGCGGCTAGAACGGGCAGCCCGAGCAGAATTTTGAGGAGGCCGATTTTGAGGAGGCCGCCTTGGACACATCCGCCCGCATCAGCCAGACCATTGCCACGGAAATCGGCGCTGCCGCCAAGCAGGTGAGCGCTGCGGTTGCGCTGCTGGATGAAGGCGCCACGGTCCCCTTTGTCGCGCGCTACCGGAAAGAGGCGACCGGGGGGCTGGATGACACCCAGCTGCGCACGCTGGCGGAGCGGCTGGCCTATCTGCGGGAGCTGGAAGCGCGCCGCGCCGCCATCCTTGAGTCGATCAAGGGCCAGGACAAACTGACCGATGATCTGGCTGCGTCGATTGCCAAGGCGGAAACCAAGGCGCAGCTCGAGGACATCTATCTGCCTTACAAGCCTAAGCGGCGCACCAAGGCGATGATCGCCAAGGAAAACGGGCTGGAACCGCTGGCAGACGCTATCCTCGCGGACCGCAGTGCTGATCCGGAGAAGCTGGCCGAAGGTTATGTCACCGAGGCTGTGGCCACGGTGAAGGATGCGCTGAACGGTGCGCGCGATATCCTGACTGAGCGGCTGACGGAAAACGCCAGCCTGCTGGGCCGCCTGCGGGAGTTCCTCCAGCGCGAGGCTGTGCTGACCGCCAAGGTCGTCGAGGGCAAGGAGCAGGAAGGCGCCAAGTTCTCCGACTACTTTGCCCATTCGGAGCGCTGGGCGGATGTGCCCTCGCACCGGGCGCTGGCGATGCTGCGCGGATCGAACGAGGGCGTGCTGACGCTGGACGTGGGGCCGGAGCCGGAAGAGGGCGTGGCCCGGGCGGAAGGAATGGTTGCGGCGGAACTGGGAGCGGGCGGCAACGGGCCGGGCGACAAATGGCTGCGCAAGGTCGCTGGCTGGACCTGGCGGGTGAAACTGAGCCTGTCGATGATGCTGGAGCTGATGGGTGATTTGCGCGGCCGCGCGCAGGAAGACGCCATTCAGGTTTTTGCCCGCAATCTCAAGGACCTGCTGTTTGCAGCGCCAGCCGGTGCGCGGCCGACTCTCGGGCTGGACCCGGGCATCCGCACCGGCGTCAAGGCGGCGGTGGTTGATGCAACCGGGAAACTGGTGGCCACAGAGACCTTGTACCCGTTCCAGCCGAAGAACGATCTGCGCGGGGCGCAGGTGTCGATTGTGAAGCTGATCGCCGAACACGGAGTAGAGCTGATTGCCATCGGCAACGGAACCGCCAGCCGAGAGACCGAAAAGATGGTGGCGGAGGTGCTGAAACACCTGCCTGCCAAAATCAAGGCGCCAACCAAGGTGGTGGTGAGCGAGGCGGGTGCCTCGGTCTATTCAGCCTCCGAGCTGGCGGCGCGGGAGTTCCCGGATCTGGACGTGAGCTTGCGAGGGGCGGTGTCGATTGCCCGGCGCCTGCAGGATCCGCTGGCTGAGCTGGTGAAGATCGAGCCCAAGAGCATCGGCGTCGGCCAGTACCAGCACGATGTCGATCAGCACAAACTGTCGAAATCGCTGGAGGCGGTGATCGAGGATGTGGTGAACGCGGTGGGGGTCGACCTTAATATGGCGTCGGCTCCGCTGCTGTCTCATGTCTCGGGCCTTGGCCCCGGCCTGGCAGAGGCGATTGTGGCGCATCGGGACGTGAACGGTGCGTTTGCCTCGCGCAAGGAGCTGCTGAAGGTTGCACGGCTTGGGCCCAAGGCGTTTGAGCAATGCGCGGGCTTCCTGCGCATCCGGGATGGCAAGGAGCCACTGGATGCGTCCTCGGTCCACCCGGAAAGCTATGGCGTGGCGCGCAAGATCGTGGCGGCCTGCGGGCGGGATATCCGCCAGATCATGGGGGACGGCGCGGCTTTGAAGTCCCTGCGGGCTGAGGAGTTTGCGGGCGAAGGGGTCGGCCTGCCCACCGTGCGCGACATTTTCCAGGAGCTGGAAAAGCCGGGCCGCGACCCGCGCCCGTCTTTCGTGACCGCCTCCTTCAAGGACGGGGTGGAGGAGATCACCGACCTGAAGCCCGGCATGGTTCTGGAAGGCACGGTGACCAACGTCGCGGCCTTTGGCGCCTTTGTGGACATCGGGGTGCACCAGGACGGGCTGGTGCATGTGAGCCAGCTGGCGGACCGGTTTGTGAAGGACCCGCATGAGGTGGTGAAGACCGGTCAGGTGGTCAAGGTCACCGTCACCGAGGTGGATGTGCCGCGCAAGCGGATCGGGCTGACCATGAAGAAGGACGGCGGCGCCTCGGCTAAGGAAGACCGCAACGTGCGCGGACCGTCCAAGGGCACCGGGCCGCGGCGCGGCGGTAAGCCGGGCGGACCCCAGGGCGGCAAAGGCAGGATGTCGGCCGGGCCCAAGGGCGGGCAGGCGCCCGGACAGGGCTCAGGCCAAAGTACTGGCGCGCTGGGTGCAGCCCTGATGGATGCCTTCAAGAAGAAATGAGGAAACGGGGGCGCGGCCCCGTTTCCCTTTTCAATAAGCCGCGTTTCCCATTTCAATAAGGGTTGTCAGGCGGGGCTGAGGTGCAGCCCCTTTTCGGTGAAGGAGATCTTCTGCCCGCTCTCGATTTCCTCACGGAACTGGGCTGCGAGGGCTTGCAGCGCGCCGGCATGCCCGCGGGCGGCAAAGCGGCTGACGGAGCGGATCAGAGTGCTGTTGTCAAAACCTTCCTCCGCGTGTGCCCAGACCAGCGGGTGAAGCTCCGTCAGGTGATCGCGGATCAGCCAGTCCGCAGCCCCGGCAATCCTGAGCCGCGGCACGTCGGCTTGCAGGTCCTTTCCCATGTCCTTGGGCAGGGCAACGGTGCAGTAGGCGGCGAGCAGGTTGATCATTTCCTGCGACGCGTCGGCCTGGACGATGTCGCGCAGCCCGTCCAGGAAAAAGCGGGTGTCGACACGGGCGCAGGCCTGGCTGTCGACGGAGATGGCGTCAAAGTAGACCCAGGTGTAGCCGCCTGCGCCCCAGGTGGCTTCGGTGCGGGCAGCGGTGCGGCGCGCCTCCAGCTCCAGTGCGGCATAGGAACCGGCGCTGCGCGGCAGCATATGGGTGCCAAGCGCCCGCATGTGGCGGTGGTTGGCAGGCGCCAGGTCAATCAGCGCGCTGTAGGTGTCCGCCACCTGCAGGGTGCCGGTGCTGCGGCCGGCAAAGAGCGCGCATTGCGCGGCCAGCAGAAACGGGCTGTTCCGGCTGTCCTCTGCAATCGGCTCCAGCAGAGCGGCGGCACGGTCGAAATGGGCGGCGCAGCGGCGCTGGTTCGAGGCCGGCGTCTCCTGCCCGCCGGTTCCGCGCCAGGCCCAGCCGATATCAATGTGGGCAAGCGCCACCAGGGCGGTCAGATAGGGATCGTGCCGGTTCTCTGCGCGCAGCGCCTCAAAGGCCATCAGGCCGCGGATCAGGGTGCGGCTGCGGGCGTCGTGATTTTCGGCCAGCGCGTGTTCCGTGGCGGTCACCACATCGGCGCGGGCGCCAAAAGCAATGAGATCGGCCAGCGGCATCCCGCAGCGGGTGGCGGCGCGGGTTTCGTCGGCCGTGCGGATCTGCCGGGACAGGTCGTCCCAGCGTTCCTGGCGGGCCAGAAACTGGCCGCGGTCCTGGGCCTCGGTGCCTTCGGGGGCGTCCTGCGCGCTCAGGACCGTGATGGACAGGCAATCCTCCGGGGGCTGGGCCAATGGCTGTTCCGCTGGGGCTGGCGCCTGGCGTGCAGCGGGCTTGGACCGGCTGGAAACCAGGCCTGAAATCCGGGAGAAAAGATCCAGTGCCTGTCGAGACTGTGTGAGCATTTGTGCTTCCTGATGAGTGGCAGCTTATCGTTGCTGCCAGTTTCGTCAGGCAATGGGGCGCAAAGATGGCGGCACTGAGGAAGTTAACGCGCCTGGGCGGTTAATCGCGTATTGCTGTCTAAAATCCGAAGTGGAATTGGCGGGCTTTTGACGGACGGGGTCAGAACGCGGCGAAGTGGTGGCGTTCAGTGCGCAGGCCGCGGGCCTGAAACACGGCGTCAGCCTCAGCGTGGGGCGGCGTCGCTTCCTGCGGCAGGCGGATGCGTTTGCCGCTGCGAAGGATCAGGGTTGCGCGGACGGAGAAGTCCCAGCGGGTATCGAACCGCACGCGGTCGATTTCACCCAGTTCTGCCTGTCCGGCCAGTTTTCCGGTGAACCATTCGACTCTGTTCGGGGATACCTTCAGCCCGGATACCGGGTTTCGGACCAGATCGGCGATCGCGGGCAGGACCGGCAGGGCAAGCAGGATTACAAGCCAAAGCGCGGCATCCAGCACCAGCCACAAGACAAGTAGCGCGGCCAGCCAGCCGCCAGTTGCCAGAATGGCCGCGGGGGAGCGGCCCCGGCGGGAGAAGCTGTAATCCTTCGCCGGGGGGCATGTTTCAGGCGTTTCAGGCATCCAGGATCCGGGTCACCATTTCATTGGTGTCGCGGCTGAGCCCGTCCGTGCCTGCAATCCGGTTGAGCTGGGCGCGGATCAGCGACTGGCGGCCGGAATCATAACGCTTCCAGGTCTGGAACGCGGCGCACATGCGGGCGGTGGTCTGCGGGTTCAGGCTGTCCAGCGCGATCAGGTTTTCGGCCAGAAGCTGGTAACCCTCGCCGCTGGCATGGTGGAAGCCGGCGTGATTGCCCGCCAGCGCTCCCATCACCGCGCGGAAGCGGTTGGGGTTCTTCATGTCAAACAGCGGGTGTTTGATAAGCGCCGCAGCGGTTGCAGCCGTCTTTTCCGGTGCGGCGCAGGCGATTTGCAGGGCAAACCACTTGTCCATCACCAGCCGGTCGTCCTGCCACTGATCAAAGAACGCCTTGGATTGGGCCGCGCCGTTCTCAGCCTTCATCAGCGCGGCAAGCGCGGCATACTGCTGGGTCATGTTGTCTGCGGAAGCATATTGGCGCGCGGCCTGTTCGCCGCCATCGAGCCGGGTAAGAAGTGAAAGGATGCGGCCGTTGAGCGCGCGTTTGCCGGCGCTTTCGGCGTCGGGTGAATAGGGCCCTTCTACCGTTGTGGCCGCATAGAGCCGGGGCAGGCTGGTTTCCAGCTGCTGCGCCAGGGTCTGGGCGAAGGTCTCTGCCGCGTCGTAGATTTTCTGCGGATCGGGGGTAAAGCCGCGCTCATGCAGGGTTTGAGCGATGTCCGACTGGCTGGGCGGCGACAGAACCAGGGCGCGGAAGGCCGGGTCCTGATCATCATCGCGCACCAGTTTTTCCAGCGCATCCAGATAGCTTGCATCGGGGGCGGCGCCGTCCAGCACCATGGCAACGCGGGTTTCCTTGGCCAGCGCATTGCCGGCCTCCCAGCGGTTGAACGGGTCGGTGTCGTGCGCCAGCAGGAAGGCGCGTTCGGCGTTGGTGGTCTCGCGCTCCAGGATCACCGGGGCGGAGAACTCGCGCAGGATCGAAGGAACCGGCTTGGAGGCGAGGCCGTCGAAGGTGAAGCTTTGCTTGGCTTCGGTCAGTTCCAGCACCTCAGTTGCGTGCACCTCGTCACCGTTGGGGGACAACAGGCCCACCGCCATCGGGATCACCCACGGCGCCTTTTCGGGCTGGCCCGGTGTCGGCGGCGTCGATTGCTCAAAGGTCAGCGTGTAGGTGCCATCAGCATAATCTTCCGAGACCTTCACCCGCGGGGTGCCGGCCTGGCTGTACCACAGCTTGAACTGCTTGAGGTCGCGCCCGGTGGCGTACTCAAACACCTTCAGCCAGTCCTCGATGGTGCAGGCCTGGCCGTCGTGGCGCTCGAAATAGAGCTTCAGCGCCTTGTAGTAGTTGTCCTCCCCAACCAGCCGCTTGAGCATCCCGATCACCTCGGCGCCTTTTTCATAGACGGTGGCGGTGTAGAAGTTGTTGATCTCCTGGAAGGCTTCCGGGCGCGGCGGATGGGCGAGGGGGCCGTTGTCCTCCGGGAACTGGCGGGCGCGGAGTGTAATCACGTCGTCGATCCGTTTCACCGGCTCGGACCGCATGTCGGCGGTGAACTGCGCGTCGCGGAAAACGGTCAGCCCTTCCTTGAGGCACAGCTGGAACCAGTCGCGGCAGGTGATGCGGTTGCCGGTCCAGTTGTGGAAGTATTCATGGGCAATTATTGCCTCGATACGTTCGAAATTGGCATCTGTAGAGGTCTCAGGCGACGCCAGAACGCAGGAGGAGTTGAAAATGTTCAACCCCTTGTTCTCCATCGCGCCCATGTTGAAATCGTCAACGGCGACGATGTTGAACAGCTCCAGGTCGTATTCGAGGCCGTAGACGTCCTCGTCCCATTTCATCGATTTCTTTAGCGCCTCCATGCCGAAGGCGCATTTGTTTTCATCACCCGGGCGGACCCAGATGTTCAGCTCCACCTCCTTGCCGGACTTGGTGGTGAAGCTGCCGGGGTGGTTCACCAGATCGCCGGCCACCAGTGCAAACAGATAAGCCGGTTTCGGCCAGGGATCGTGCCATTCGGCCCAGCCTTCGCCCGCGCCCACCGGATTGCCGTTGGACAGCATCACCGGCTCGTCGCCTTCGATGCGGACAGTGAAGGTGGACATCACGTCGGGGCGGTCCGGGTAATAGGTGATCTTGCGGAAACCCTCGGCCTCGCATTGGGTGCAATACATCCGGTTGGACATGTAGAGGCCTTCCAGCGCGGTATTGCCGGCCGGGTTGATCTCCACCTCTGCCTCCCAAGTGAAGGGGGCGCTGGGCACGTCGCATTTCAGGCCGCCCTCGACCAATTCCGGCGTGACCGGCTGGCCGTCGATTTTGGCGGAGATCAGTTTCAGCTCTTCACCATGCAGGAAGAACGCCTTGTCCGCCGCGTCCGGTTTCGGGGCAAAGCGGATTTTGCTCAGGACGCGGGTGGTTTCCGGTGCCAGGCGGAAGGTCAGGTGAACGCTTTCGACGTCATATCCAAAGGGCGTGTAGTCTTTCAGGTAGAAGGTCTGGGGCGTGTCTTTGGCCATTCTCGTTCTCCTCTGCACTGCTTCTTTTCAGGTGTAGAGGATAGGGGCGGGACTGCAAGCGGATTGGCGGTTGAAATGCGGCTTCCGGAAAATCCGCAGCACTTTCTTGAAAATCAAGAAATTGAGTTCGGTTTCACCGATGGGGTGTTTTGTTGCTGACCGGAAACTTCTGCCCTAGTTAGATGTCAGCATACAGTGGTGTACCGCCAGAAGGAGCAAGTCATGAGCCGGGTCGAGAAACAGGGAATTCAGGTTGCGCCGGAGCTGGCGGAGTTCATCGAGAAGCAGGCGCTGCCAGGCACCGGGATCGAAGCGGAAGCCTTCTGGAAAGGCCTGGCGGAACTGGTGAACACCTTTGGTCCGGAAAACCGGGCGCTGCTGGCGAAACGCGAGGAGATCCAAGCCAATATCGACGCCTGGCACATCGCCAACCGCGACAAGCCGCATGACCATGAAGCCTACAAGGCGTTTCTGGCGGACATCGGCTACCTGCTGCCGGAGGGCGGCGATTTCGAGATCGAAACGCAGAACGTGGACCCTGAGATTGCATCGGTGCCGGGGCCGCAGCTGGTGGTGCCGATCACCAATGCCCGCTATGCGCTGAACGCGGCCAATGCGCGCTGGGGCAGCCTGTATGACGGGTTCTATGGCACTGACGCGATGGGAACCCCGGCGCCCAAGGGCGGCTATGACAAGGGCCGCGGCGCGCGGGTTGTGGCGCGGGCGCGGGTGTTCCTAGATGAAGCATTTCCGATCAATGGAGCCAGCCATGCCGACGTGCGCCGCTATCACGTGCAGGACGGCCAGCTGCTGATCGACGACCTGCCGCTGGCGCAGCCGGAGAAATTTGCAGGCTACCGCGGCAACCCCAGGGCGCCCGAAGCCGTTCTGCTGCGAAACAATGGCCTGCATGTGGAGCTGGTGTTCGACCGCGCCCACGCCATCGGCGCCCGCGATCAGGCCGGTCTGGCCGACGTGCGGCTGGAAAGCGCAATGTCGGCGATCATGGACTGCGAGGATTCGGTCGCCTGCGTCGATGCTGAAGACAAGGTGCAGGCCTATTCCAACTGGCTCGGCCTGATGAAGGGCGATCTGGAGGCGGAGCTGGAGAAGGGCGGCAAGACCATCACCCGCCGCCTGAACCCGGATTTCGGCTATACCGCGCCGGACGGCTCAGCCATGTCGCTGAAGGGCCGCGCCCTGCTGTGGGTGCGCAATGTCGGCCACCTGATGACCAACCCGGCGGTGCTGGATCAGGACGGCAAAGAGGCATACGAGGGCCTGCTGGACGCGCTTATCACCGTGATGATTGCCAAGCACGACCTGAAGCGCGAGGGCGGCAACTCCGCCCATGGTTCTGTCTATGTGGTGAAGCCCAAGATGCACGGGCCGGAGGAAGTGGCGTTCACTGACCGGATCTTCGGCAAGGTCGAGGATATCCTGGGCCTGCCGCGCCACACCGTGAAGATCGGCATCATGGATGAGGAACGCCGCACCTCGGTGAACCTCAAGGAATGCATACGCGCCGCCAAGCACCGGGTCGCCTTCATCAATACCGGTTTCCTCGACCGCACCGGCGACGAGATCCACACCTCGATGGAGGCCGGACCGTTCTCTCGTAAGGACTTCATCAAGCGCAAGGGCTGGATCGGCGCCTATGAGAACCTGAACGTCGACATCGGCCTGGAGTGCGGTCTGTCCGGAAAAGCACAGATCGGCAAGGGCATGTGGGCAATGCCCGACATGATGGCGGCAATGCTGGAGCAGAAGATTGAGCATCCGAAGTCCGGCGCCAATTGCGCCTGGGTGCCAAGCCCGACTGCCGCCACACTGCACGCGCTGCATTACCACAAGGTGGATGTGCTGGCGGTGCAGGCCAAGCTGAAAGAGGGCGGCCGCCGCGCCCATGTGGATGGCATCCTGGAAATCCCGCTGGCGACCTACCGCAAATGGACCCCGCGCCAGATCGCCCGCGAGGTGGACAACAACGCCCAGGGCATCCTCGGCTATGTGGTGCGCTGGGTGGATCAGGGCGTCGGCTGCTCCAAGGTCCCGGACATCAACGACGTCGGCCTGATGGAGGACCGCGCCACCTGCCGGATTTCGGCACAGCACATCGCCAACTGGCTGCACCATGGCGTCGTCTCGGAAGAGGAGGTGATGGGCTCTCTGCGCAAGATGGCCAAAGTGGTGGATGAGCAGAACCGCGGCGACAATACCTACCGCGCGATGGCGCCTGGCTATGACACCATCGCCTTCAAGGCGGCCTGCGATCTGGTGTTCAAGGGGCGGGTGCAGCCCTCCGGCTACACCGAGCCGGTGCTGCATGCCCGCCGGCTGGAGCTGAAGGCCCAGGAAGCCGCCAGCTGACCGCGGCAAACTGACCGGATGAAACAGTTTCCCCGCAAACAGGGGTAGTCAAAGGGGGCCTTTTGGCCTCCTTTTCTGTTCCGTAACGTCAGGAGAGGAGGCTGAACTGATGGCTGGGATTTCACTGGAGCAGGCGCGCACCATCATCCGCGTGGCACTGGACAAGGGGCACGAGCTGAACCTGAAACCGCTGTCGGTGGTGGTGCTGGATGCCGGGGGTCATGTGCAGGCGTTCGAGCGCGAGGACGGCGCCGCACCGGGCCGGTTCCCGATTGCGCACGGCAAGGCCTATGGCTCTGTGATGCTGGGCATGGCGGGGTCTGCCCAGATGGCGCGTGCAGAGGCACAGGGTTATTTCATGGCAGCGGTGAACGGCGTTTACGGCGGCCAGGTGGTGCCGGTGCCGGGCGGCGTGCTGGTGCGCGGTGCCGATGGCGCGGTGATCGGCGCGGTCGGCGTGACCGGCGACACCTCGGACAATGACGCCATTGCGGCTGTTGCAGGCATCGAAGCTGCTGGCCTTTCAGGGGAAATCTGACCCTCCGGTGCGTATGTGAACAATCTGTTGCGCCATCACTGCGGTTGAACCCGGCCCCTGGCAGAGCTAGTTTTTCTGTCAGGGAACGGAGACAGCACAACATGGCGCGACCCAAAGTAGGCATTATCGGCAATTCCTATCTGCTGAACGACCAGTACCCCGTGCATGCGGGCGGAACGATGAATTCCGAGGCGATTGCCGAAGTGGCGGGCTGTATGCCGCTGATGATCCCCTCGGACCCGCGGTTCGTGACTGTCGGGGAGTTGCTGAATACCTTCGACGGGTTCCTGCTGACTGGCGGGCGGCCCAATGTGCATCCCAATGAGTACGGCGAGGCCGAGACCGAGGCGCATGGCGCCTTTGATCGGGCGCGCGATGCCATCACCCTGCCGCTGGTGCGCGCCTGCGTCGAGCGCGGCCAGCCATTCCTGGGCATCTGCCGCGGGTTTCAGGAGGTGAACGTGGCGATGGGCGGCACGCTGCACCCGGAAATCCGCGATCTGCCGGGGCGGATGAACCACCGGATGCCGCCGGACGGCACGCTGGAGGAGAAATTCGCCCTGCGTCACACGGTCAAATTCAACTCTGGCGGGGTGTTCCACCGCCTGTTCGGCGCTGAGGAAGTTATGACCAACACCCTGCACGGGCAGGGCATCAAACGCCCCGGTGCGCGGGTTGTCATCGACGGCCAAGCACCGGACGGCACGCCGGAGGCCGTCTATATCAAGGATGCACCAGGGTTCACCCTGTCGGTGCAATGGCATCCGGAGTGGGAGGCAGCAGCAGACCCGGTGTCGCGGCCGCTGTTTGAAGCCTTTGGTGAGGCTGTCCGGGCCTGGGCAGAGGGCGGCCCGCAGGCCAGTCTGCAAAAAACTGCATAAAGGATTTTCGCGCCCCTCAAGGGGAATGCGGCCCGCCCGGCGGGGCAGGCCGCATCTTGGTTCAGATCAGCAGATCAAAGTCATGCATCAGCGGCAGCCGCCGGGCGCGCCTACCGGTAAGGTCGAACAGTGCATTTGCCAGCGCCGGGGCGGCCGGCGGGGTGCCGGGCTCGCCCGCACCGCTGATATGCGACTGCTCTTCCAGAATACGCACCTCCACCTCGGGCATCGTGTGCATGCGGATGGCGTCGTAATCAGGGAAGTTTCCTTGCTCCGCCGCACCTTCGGCAAAAGTGATTTCGCCGAACATCGCAGCTGACAGCCCATAGGCCATGCCGCCGAACATCTGTGCTTCCAGGTTCTGCGGATCCAGCGCAACGCCCAGGTCGGCGGCGATCCAGGCTTTCCTGAGGCGGATCAGCCCGTCTTCCTCCGCCACCTCGATCACCTGAGCCACAGGGGTGCCGAAGCTGTAGGTCATGGCAACGCCCCGGCCCACGCCGTCAGGCGTCGTGCCGGTCCAGCCGGACATATCCTTGACCGCTTCCAGCACCTTGGCCGCGGGTGCCCATTCCTGGCGTGTGAGGGCCAGCCGGAATTCCAGCGGATCGGCACCGGCCGCGTGGGCCATCTCGTCCACGAAGCTTTCCATGAAGAAGCCGTTGAAGGACGCGCCGACAGACCGCCAGGCACCGATCGGGATCTGCAGGTCCGCCGCATGGCCGCGGATGCGGTAGTTGGGGATGCCGTAGGGCTGGTTGAAGGCGCCGTCCACCATTGTTGTGTCTGGACCCGCAGGGGTCATGCCGAACCAGCGGTTCATCAATTGCGGGGTCAGCGCCTGGCTGGCGATCTGGCCGTCCAGCAGGACCGCGCTGCCGTCTTTCACGGCGCCGCGCATGCGGGCCATGGCACCGGGGCGGTAGAAGTCATGGGTCATGTCCTCTTCCCGGCTCCAGGTGAGCTGCACCGGGGTACCCGGCATCTGCCGAGCCAGCCTGGCGGCGTAGATTGAGAAATCCATCTCGCCGCGCCGCCCGAAACCGCCGCCCATAAGCGGGGTGTTCACCTCTACCTGCTCCGGGTCGATCCCCAGCGCATCGGCACAGTGGTTGCGGGTCAGAAGCGGCCCCTGATTGCCGCTCCAGAGCTGCAGTTTGCTGCCGTCGTAGAGCGCGGTGGCGTTCAGCGGCTCCATCGTCGCGTGGGCCAGGAAGGGCACTTCGTATTCGGCGGAGACTTCCTGCGCGCCCTGGGGAAGTGCAGAGACATCGCCATCGTCGCGCAGTGTGGAGTTCGGCTCAGCGTCAAAGGCAGCGCGGATGGCGTCCTGGATTTCCGCTTGCGTGTCCGGAATGGGGGCGGGCCCCCAGTCTGCGGCGACCGCCTCGGCGGCCTGGATGGCGAGCCATGTGTTGTTTGCAACCACGGCAAAGGCATTGCCCAGGTCCACCACTTGTTCGATGCCCGGCATCCGCAGCGCTTCGCTGGCATCAAAGCCGTTCATTGTGCCGCCAAGGTGCGGGTTGGCCTTGAGGGCCGCGAACTTCATGCCCGGCAGGCGCACATCGATACCGAACTCTGCGGTGCCGGTGGCCTTGCCGGGCATGTCCACACGCGGCTGCGCCTTGCCCAGAAGCTTCCACTCACTGCGATGGCGCAGCTGGGCCTCGACCGGTTCCAGCCCGGCGGCTTCAGCAGCCAGATCGGTATAGGAAATCTCGATGCTGCCGGGGGCAATCACCTTGCCGTCCCTGGTGGACAGCTGGCTGCTGGCAACGCCCAGCCGGTTGGCTGCGGCAAGTTTCAGCGTTTCCCGTGCAGAGGCGCCCGCGGCCCGCATCCGCTCATACCCGTCCTTCATCGAGGACGAACCGCCGGTCACCTGCATGTCCATCAGCTTACCCGCATGGCCAAGCGCCTCACCCAGCGAATGCACAAAGCGGGACTTGTCATAGCCTTTGGACGGGATCACCTCCCCCAGCAGGGCGGAGTTGTAATAGGCGGTGGCGGCCGGGCCGTGGATGACCTCCACCTGGTCCAGTGTCACGTCCAGTTCTTCGGCGATCAATGCGGCCCAGGTGGTGTGCACGCCCTGGCCCATCTCGGCGCGCGGGGCGATCAGGGTGATCTTTTCGTTTGAGATCATCACAAACGGGTTGAACGCCGCTTCGCCTTCTGCCGGTTTCAGCGGGTTCGGGGCCGGTCGGCTGACGTAGTAGGCGCCGAAAGCGACCCCGCCAACGATGGCGGCGGAGCCGATCAGGAAGCTGCGGCGGGCGATTTTCTTGAAGCTGGCCATGACTTACGCCTCCTGCATCTTCTGGGCGGCGGAATGGATGGCGGCGCGGATGCGCGGATAGGTGCCGCAGCGGCACAGGTTGCCCTGCATCGCCTCGTCAATCTCCGCATCGGAAGGCGCCGGGTTCTCTGCCAGCAGGCTCGCCGCCTGCATGATCTGGCCGGACTGGCAATAGCCGCATTGGGCCACCTGATGCTCTATCCAGGCCTGCTGGATTGCTGCCATCGCGTCCGGCGAGCCGAGACCCTCGATCGTCGTCACCTCGCCCCAGACATCCGACAGCGCCACTTGGCAGGAGCGCACCGCCTCACCGTCGATATGCACGGTGCAGGCGCCGCAGGCAGCCACGCCGCAGCCGAACTTGGTGCCGGTGAGGCCGACCTCATCCCGCAAAACCCAGAGGAGGGGCACATCATCAGGCAGATCCACCTGATGGGTTTTTCCATTGATGCGCAGATCTGTTGGCATGGCGGGGCTCCCTTGCTGTGCTGCTGACAAAAATAACGAGTTTTGTCAGGGTGTCAATTGACATTTTTTACAAACAATGTCAGAAGCGGAAATATGAACATGGCAGGCATTGATCCGAAACAGCAGGCAATCCTTGAGGCCGCCTGGATGGCGTTTTCGACCTATGGGTTCCGCAAGACCTCGATGGATGACATCGCCAAGGGCGCGGGCATGTCGCGGCCCGCGCTGTATCTCCATTTTAAGAACAAGGATGCGATCTTCCGGGCACTGGTGACCGCCTATTACGGCAACGCCGCTGCCGGAGTGCGGGCGGCATTGGCGGAACCGGGGCCTTTGCCGGAACGGTTGCTAGCGGCGTTCCAGGGCCAGGCCGGGGAGGGTGTGCAGATGATGATGTCCTCGCCGCACGGGATGGAGCTGTTCGAGATCACCAAAAGCGTTGCAGGCGAAGTGATCGCTGAGGGCGAGGCTGCCCTGAGCGGGATCTACGCGGAGTGGCTGCAACAGCAGGCTGCGGCCGGGCGGGCGGTGCTGAGCGGCGATGCCGCGGTGATTGCCCGGACCCTTTGCGCCGCATTGAAGGGCATCAAGCAGACTGCTGCGGATTACGAGGCTTACCAGGACGGGGTGCGCCAGCTGGCGGCCCTTGCCGGGGCAGGGCTGACGCCGCGGTGATGCGGACCGGGCAGGCCGGCCCGCAAGTGTTTCAGAGTTCCGTGCGCAGGTGCCAGAGTTCGGGGAACAGCTCCACCTCCAGCATCCGCTTCAGATAGCTGACGCCGCCGGTGCCGCCGGTGCCGCGCTTGAATCCGATGACGCGCTCCACCGTGGTCACATGGTTGAAGCGCCAGCGGCGGAAGTAGTCCTCGAAATCCACCAGTTTCTCGGCCAGCTCATAGAGTTCCCAATGGGTTTCGGTGTCGCGGTAGACCTCGGTCCAGGCGGCCTGCACCGCCTCATGCGGCTGATAAGCTTCCGACACATCCCGGTTCACCACCTCATCCGGCAGCGCAAAGCTCTGCCCCAGCGCCTTCAGAGCCACATCATAGAGCGACGGCTGCGACAGTTCCGCCTCCAGCAGCGCCAGAATGTCCGGGCGGTGGGCGTGCGGGCGCAGCATCGCCTTGTTGCGGTTGCCCAGCATGAATTCGATCTGCCGGTACTGATGCGACTGAAAGCCGGAGCTTTGGCCCAGCTCATCCCGGAAGGCGGTGTAATCCGAGGGTGTCATGGTGCGCAGAACATCCCAGGCGGAGTTCAGCTGCTCAAAGATGCGTGCCACCCGCGCCAGCATCTTGAACGCCTGCCGCGCCTGGCCGACCAGCAGCCGCTCACGTGCGGCTCTCAGCTCGTGAATGGCCAGCCGCATCCACAGTTCTGAGGTCTGGTGCTGAATGATGAACAGCATCTCGTCGTGGGTATTGGTCCATGTCTTCTGCGCGTTCAGCAGCATGTCGAGCGACAGGTAATCGCCATAGGACATGCGCCCGTCAAAGGACATCTGGGCGCCGTCGTTGGCGGGATCGTAGGGTTGTGTCATCACATCATTCCTTTTCCTAAATTCAGTATATGTCAGGGAAAGGAATGCGTCCTCCGGTTCAGGGTGCCGCATTGGGCCAGGCGGCGCCACAGCGCAACCCAGCCCGCCGGGCGGCAGAGCGGCAGATGGTATGCGCGGAGCAGGCGCATCAGGTGACCGCGTGGCGGACCATGTATTCCGGGCGGTCCCACAGGGCATTGTTCATCACGTCAGCGATGATTTCTGCTGCGGCGCGCACGTCGCCCTCGTCGATATACAGCGGGGTGAAGCCGAAGCGCATGATATCGGGCGCCCGGAAGTCGCCGATCACACCACGGGCGATCAGCGCCTGCATCGCCGCATAGCCTTCGTCGAACTTGAACGACACCTGGCTGCCGCGGAACGCCGGGTCGCTGGGGGAGGCCAGCTCCAGCTGCGGGCAGCTTTCCTCAACCAGGGCGATGAACAGGTCGCAGAGTTCTATGGACTTTGCGCGTACCGCATCCATTTCCGCCATGTCCCAGATATCCATTGCCGCTTCCAGCGCAGTCAGCTGCAGGATCGGCGGGGTGCCGACCCGCATCCGGTCGATGCCGCTGCCGGGCCGGTAGTCGAGGTCAAAGGCAAAGGGTGCCTCATGCCCCAGCCAGCCGGACAGGGCGGGGCGGGCGGTCTCTGCGTGGCGCGGCGAGACATAGATGAAGGCCGGCGCGCCGGGGCCGCCATTGAGATATTTATAGGTGCAGCCAACCGCAAAATCCGCGCGGCACCCGGCCAGATCCACCGGGACCGCGCCAGCAGAATGGGCCAGATCCCAGACCGTCAAAACGCCATGGGCGTGGGCCTTTTCAGTCAGCGCCTTCATGTCGTGCTTGCGGCCGGTGCGGTAATCCACCTCAGTGATCATCAGCACCGCGATGTCCTCGGTGATGGCGTCTTCAACCGCTTCCGGGTCCACCACCCGCAGCTCATAGTCCGGCCCCAGCGATTTCAGCAGCCCGCTGGCCATGTACAGGTCAGTGGGAAAGTTGCCATTGTCCGACAGCACCACCTTGCGGCCCGGGTTCAGTTCCAGCGCCGAGGCAACCGCCTGGTAGACTTTGATCGACAGCGTGTCGCCCATCACCACATGGCCCGGCTCCGCTCCGATCAGCCGGCCGACCCGGTCTCCCAGCGCCTTGGGCTTGTCCATCCAGCCGGCCTTGTTCCAGCCGGTGATCAGCATCTGGCCCCATTCATCCTGCATCATCGCTCCGACCCGCTCCTTGGCGGCGCAGGGCAGGGGGCCCAGCGAGTTGCCATCCAGATAGATCACCCCTTCGGGCAGGTCGAACATCGCCTTGGTTGCGGCAAAATCGGTCATGGAGGGCCTCGTGTCTGGTGGGTATTTTAAGCTTGAAGCTTTTCCGGTTTGCTATCCTATCCTGGCCGTTCTGTCCAGTGCCTAGCCGTCCGCGGGCTGCGGATCCGGTATCCCGAACTCGGCGCGCTTCTTCTTTGACAGCTTCGCTGTGACCATCTGATAGGACAAGGTGATCTGTTCCTTCAGTTCTGTGTCCGTCAGGCCGTCGTCGTCAAACTGCTGCAGCCACTTCATCCCGCGCGACGCCAGATAGGGCGCCGGGCGGACGCCTGGGCGCTCCTGCAGCACCTCATAGGCGATGTCGCCGGCCTTGAAGGTGAAGGCATCCCTGCCATTGGCCCAGCCGCAGACGGCGAACAGCTTGCCGCCCGCTTTCCAGACGTCGGCATTGCCCCATTGCACCACATGTTCCGCTGCAGGAAAGGTGGCGCAGAACTCATTGAAAGCTTTGCGGTCCATCACATCTGCCCGCCTGCAATTTCAATGCACTGCCCGTTGACCGATCCGGACCCTTGTCCGCAAAGCCACAGGGCCGCGGCGGCCACTTCGTCCGGCTCGATCAGCCGCTTGTGGCGGTTGGCGTTGACCATCACGTCCAGGGCCTCAACCGCATTCAACCCGGCGCGCTGGGCGATCGAAGTGATATTACGCTCGACAATCGGGGTGTCCACGTAGCCAGGGCACAGCGCGTTGAAGGTGAAGGGCGTGCCCAGGTAGTCCTCGCTCAGCGCGCGTGTCAGTCCGACCAGCCCGTGTTTGCTGGCAGTATAGCAGGCGCCGCCTTTCAGGCCTCGAAGGCCTGCAATGGAGGATACGGTAATAACCCGGCCCCAATCGGTCTGCCGCATTGACTTGAAGCACTCGCGGATGGTCAGGAAAGCACCGTCCAGATTGGTGGCCATCATGTCGCGCCAGAACTCCATCGAGGTCTTGTGCAGCGCCGCGCCTTCGGCGATGCCGGCATTGGCGACGCAGATCTGGATGGGTCCGCGGGATGCGGCTGCGGCTTCCACCTTGGCCGCTACATCCGCCTCGTCGCGCACGTCCATTGCCAGTGGATGCATCCCTTCGGTCGCAGCATCCTCCAGCACCTCCTGCCTGCGGCCGGTGATGGTGACCTGTGCGCCCTCTGCGGCCAGCGCCTGAGCGATAGCGAGCCCGATCCCGGTGCCGCCGCCGGTCACCAGCGCGTGTTTGCCTTGCAAAGTCATGATATCCGGCCTCCCTGTTTTCCGGTCAGCCTATCGAGGGGCGGCCATCTGGCAAGACCGCCGTGCCGTCACGGCCGCTTTTGGGGGCGAAATACGTATTTCGGAGGCGGCCGCGCAGGCAGCCGGGCTGCGGATGCCAAACAGTACACGAAGAAATACATAGGCATCCGGACGAAACTATGCAGGATCATGCCGCAAGCGGGAACGGATTCGCCGTTTTCGCGGCATGTGGGGCAAATTGTCCTTTTCTTTCAATCCCGGCCGAAGCGGGCTGGACGAGCAAGCCGGATAAGGGAAGGTTGCCCGCGATGCGTGGTGTTTCAAACAGAAGTCTGCAAGAGGGCAGAGAATGACGCGGTGGCTGGATGTGCCGCCGGTCTGGCTGGCTGTCTTTGTTGCCGCGGCTTGGCTGCAAGCGGACCGTTTTCCCTTCGGGCTGTCTTTCGGCGGGGCCTGGGCAGAGTTTCTGGCAGGCATTCTTGTGGGCGGCGGCATCGTGCTGGCACTGCTGGCAATCACCGAAATGCAGCGCCAGAAAACCACCGTGATCCCGCACAGGACGCCCAGCCGCCTGGTGCAATCGGGGATCTTCAGCCGCAGCCGCAACCCGATCTATCTGGGTGATGTGCTCATCCTGGCAGGCCTTATCCTGTGGTTCGATGCGGTCCTGTCGCTGCCGCTGATCCCGGTCTTCCTGTGGCTGCTCGAGAAGCGTTTTGTCATCCCGGAGGAAAACCGGATGCGGCGTGAATTCCGGGCGGACTGGACCCGGTACGAGCAAAAGGTGCGCCGCTGGATGTGACGTCAATGCGGCAATGCGGCATGACTTTGCGGCAATGCGGCAAAATCCTTGCGCAATAATATTGCGCAATGTAGAGAGAATTATTGTGATCCGAACCCGGGCGTTGCTGGCGCGGGCAAGACGAGGGGAACCAAAAGGTGAAAATAGGTACACCAAAAGAAACATTCCCGGGTGAAAACCGGGTTGCGATGACGCCGGATTCGGCAAAGCAGCTGCAGAAGCTGGGCTATGAGTGCGCGATTGAGGCCGGGGCGGGCGCCGCTGCGGGCTTCTCCGATGCGGCCTATGAGGCGGCGGGGGTCGAGGTCATCAAGACCCCGGCGGCACTGTGGAAGGCTTCGGATATCGTTGCCAAGGTGCGCCAGCCGGACTCAACCGAGCTGAAGCGGCTGACCAAGGGCAAGACGCTGATCTCCTTCTTTAACCCGGCAGGGAACGAAGAGGGAATGGAGCTGGCCAAGTCGAAAAAGGCCAATGTCATCGCCATGGAAATGGTGCCGCGCATTTCCCGCGCGCAGAAGATGGACGCACTGAGCTCGATGGCCAATATCGCGGGCTACCGCGCTGTTATCGAGGCGGGCAACAACTTCGGCCGCTTCTTCACCGGCCAGATCACCGCCGCGGGCAAGGTGCCCCCGGCCAAGGTCCTGGTGGTCGGCGCAGGCGTTGCCGGTCTGGCCGCCATCGGCACCTCCACCTCGCTGGGCGCGGTAACCTATGCGTTTGACGTGCGCCCCGAAGTGGCCGAACAGGTCGAATCCATGGGCGCCGAATTCGTCTATCTGGACTTTGAGGAGGAGCAGCAGGACGGCGCCGCCACCGGCGGCTATGCGGCGGTCTCTTCCCCGGAATTCCGCGAGGCGCAGCTGGCTAAGTTCCGCGAACTGGCGCCCGAGGTCGACATCGTCATCACCACCGCGCTGATCCCCAACCGCGAGGCGCCCAAGCTGTGGCTTGAGGACATGGTCGCGGCCATGAAGCCGGGCTCTGTCATCGTCGACTTGGCCGCCGAGCGCGGCGGCAACGTCGAGGGCACGGTGAAGGACGAGAAAGTCGTCACCGACAATGGCGTCACCATCATCGGCTACACCGACTTCCCCAGCCGCATGGCGGCGCAGTCGTCGAGCCTTTACGCGACCAACATCCGCCACATGATGGCTGACCTCACGCCGGAAAAAGACGGCCAGGTCAACCACGACATGGAGGACGACGTGATCCGCGGCGCGACCGTCACATTCGAGGGCGAGATCACCTTCCCGCCGCCGCCGCCCAAGGTGCAGGCGATTGCGGCCAAGCCGAAGGAAACCGTGCCGGAGCTGACGCCGGAGGAGAAACGCGCCAAGGAGGTTGAGGCCTTCAAGGCGCAGACCAAGAGCCAGGTCACCATGCTGGCGGGCGGTGGTGCGCTCCTCTTGCTGGTCGGACTGTTCGCACCGGTCAGCTTCATGCAGCATTTCATCGTCTTTGCGCTGGCCTGCTTCGTCGGCTTCCAGGTGATCTGGGGTGTCGCCCACTCGCTGCACACACCGCTGATGGCGGTCACCAATGCGATCTCCTCGATCATCATCCTGGGCGCGCTGATGCAGATCGGCTCCGGCAGCTTCCTGGTGATCCTCCTGGCGGCACTTAGCGTCTTCATGGCCGGGATCAACATCTTCGGCGGCTTCCTCGTCACCCGGCGCATGCTCGCCATGTTCCAGAAATCTTAAGGAGGCCGGGCACATGGATTACGGTTTCACCACCGCCGCCTATGTTGTTGCGGCTGTTCTTTTCATCCTGTCGCTGGGCGGCCTCTCCAACCAGGAAAGCGCCAAACGCGCGGTCTGGTACGGCATCGCCGGTATGGGGCTGGCGGTCTTTGCCACCCTCATCGGTCCCGGTTCGGGCCTGTGGCTGCTGTCGATCCTGCTGATCGCGGGCGGCGGCATCATCGGCACCTATGTCGCGAAAAAGGTGCAGATGACCGAGATGCCGCAGCTGGTTGCAGCGATGCACTCGCTGGTCGGTCTGGCCGCGGTCTTTGTGGGCTTCATCGCCCATTTCGAGATCGGCAATGTGGCGGCTGCCGTCGCCGCGGGCAGCACCGAGGACCTCGGCACTTTTGCCAAGCTGATCGCCAAGAAAACCCCGGCAGAGATCGCCTTCCTGCGCGTGGAACTCTTCCTCGGCATTTTCATCGGCGCGATCACCTTCACCGGCTCCGTGATTGCCTTTGGCAAGCTGGCGGGCAAGGTCACCTCGGCTGCTACCAAGCTGCCGGGCGGCCATATGCTGAACGCAGGCGCGGCGGGTCTCTCCTTCCTCTGCCTGATCTGGTACTTCAACTCGGGCGGCTTCCTGCCGCTGTTCCTGATGACCCTTGCGGCACTGTTCATCGGCTACCACCTGATCGTGGGTATCGGCGGCGCCGACATGCCGGTGGTGGTCTCGATGCTGAACAGCTACTCGGGCTGGGCCGCGGCGGCGATCGGCTTCTCGCTGGGCAATGACCTGCTGATCGTGGTCGGTGCCCTCGTGGGCTCCTCCGGTGCTATCCTCAGCTACATCATGTGCAAGGCGATGAACCGTTCGTTTGTCAGCGTGATCCTGGGCGGCTTCGGCGGCACCACCGGTCCGGCGATGGAAGTAGAAGGCGAGCAGATCGCTATCGACGCCGACGGCGTTGCCACCGCGCTGGAGGAAGCTGACAGCGTCATCATCATCCCCGGCTACGGTATGGCGGTGGCCCAGGCGCAGCAGAACGTCGCCGAACTGACCCGGCGCCTGCGGGCCAAGGGCAAGGAAGTTCGTTTTGCCATCCACCCGGTTGCGGGCCGCCTGCCGGGCCACATGAACGTGCTGCTGGCCGAAGCCAAGGTGCCTTACGACATCGTTCTGGAAATGGATGAGATCAATGAGGACTTCCCGGAAACGGATGTGGCTATCGTCATCGGCTCCAACGACATCGTGAACCCGGCGGCGCAAGAGGATCCCAACTCGCCCATCGCCGGCATGCCGGTGCTGGAATGCTGGAAGGCGAAACAGGTGTTTGTCTCCAAGCGGGGCCAGGGCACCGGCTACTCCGGTATCGAGAACCCCCTGTTCTTCAAGGAAAACACCCGCATGTTCTATGGCGATGCCAAGGCAAGCCTCGATACGCTGCTGGGTCTGGTCCAGTAAGCGGGACATCAGCCCAAGAGAAAAAGGCGCTCCATCCGGGGCGCCTTTTTTGGTTCCTTGGCAGCGTTCTCGACTGGATTTGTATACCGTTGCATTCCGCTAACATGTTGAAATAAAACATTTCTGTACATGTTTTTCCGACTGCAGTATGGTCCGCGGCATTGCCCCGGAGACCAAGAATGCCGCCGATCCAGGATCACCCGCTGCGTTACCAGCTGACCAATGAGCTGCACGCCCGTCCGTTCCCCACCATGACCAGCCCTTGCACGGTGGTCTACCTGGCTGTGAAACAGCCGCAGGAGGCCGTGCACCGCGACCGGATGCAGGACATGCAGCACCTGATCCAGCTGCTGGACCGGCACGGCGCGCCGCATCCCAAACCGGGGGCAACCCATCACACCGCCCAGATTGGGCGGCACATGCTGAAGTGGGAGCAGCACACCGAGTTTGTCAGCTACACCGTCTACAGCGACGGCGTCAGCACGCGTGCTTTTGATCCGGCAGATTTTGACGTCTTTCCCGCCGACTGGCTGGCCGAGGCGCCGGGCCAGCGGATCACCTCGGCGCTGATCCGGGTAGTGCCGCGCGCGGCGCCTGCGGTGCTGAAATCCACAATGCACGACTGGTTCGTGCCGGAAAGCCTGACCGCCTCGCAGGTGCTTGATGACAGCGCGGTGGTGGCCGGCGATTTCCGCATCGACCCGGCGGGCCATGTACGCTTTGCCATCTTCCCTAATACGGACACCGGCGCGCAGCGGGTCGGCCGGATTGTGCAGCGGCTGTGCGAGATCGAAACCTACCGGGCGATGTCGATGCTGGGCTTTTCCCGCGCCCGCGGGCTGTCGCCGGTGATCGGCAAGCTGGACACCCGCCTCAGCCAGATGATGGCGGAGATGACGGCCGGCTCCAAACCCGCAGAGGAAATCCTGACCCAGCTGCTGGCGGTTTCCGCTGAGCTTGAGGCAATGGCGGCGCAGTCCGCCTTCCGCTTCGGGGCCACTGGCGCCTATGACGCGCTGGTCAGCCAGCGCATCAGCCTGCTTCGGGAGGAGCGCCACGAAGGGTTCCAGACCTTTGCCGAATTCATGCTGCGCCGGTTTGAACCTGCCATGCGGACGGTGAATTCCACCGAGAAGCGGCTGGATACGCTGGCCAGCCGGGCGCGCCGGGCAGGGGAGCTGCTCAGGACCCGGGTGGATGTGGAGCGTTCTGCCCAGAACCAGGCGCTGCTTGCCAGCATGGACCGCCGTGCAGATATTGCGCTGCGTCTGCAGCACACGGTCGAAGGCCTGTCGGTGGTAGCGGTCAGCTATTACGCGATATCGCTGGTTTCCGACTTCCTGTTCCCGCTGGCCGAACGCTACGGGCTGACCAAGAAGGTGCTGATCGCGGCTGTCACCCTGCCTGTGATCGGGCTGGTGTGGCTGGGCATCCAGCGGATCCGCAAGAAGCTGCACTGAGCGCAGCTGGATGTGCGCCAGAGAAAAGGGCCGCCCGGTGGGGCGGCCCTGTTTCGTGTCTGCGGTGGCTGCTCAGCGGCCCCGGATCCGTGGGTCCAGCGCGTCGCGTAGACCGTCGCCCAGGTAGTTCACGCTCAGCACCGTCAGCGAGATCGCCATGCCGGGCCAGAACACCCGCTCCGGGTGCTGCTGCAGGTAATCGGTGGCATCAAACAGCAGCCGTCCCCAGGTCGGGAAATCCGGCGGGAAGCCGAGGCCGAGGAAGGACAGCGACGACTCAGTGATGATCGCGGTGGCAATGCCCAGGGTGGCCGAGACCATGATCGGCGACAGCACGTTGGGCAGGATGTGCCGTGTGATCAGCCCGCTGTTGGTTGTGCCGATGGAGCGCGCCGCCATCACGAACTCGCGCTCCTTCAGCGCCAGCACATCGCCGCGCACGATCCGCGCGGTGGGCATCCAGCTGGTCACCCCGATGGAAATCACGATCAGGATGAAAATTCCCTGTTCCGGTCCGAACGCGGCGTTCAGCGGCTCGCGGAACAGCAGCATCATGACCAGCAGCAAGGGCAGCAGCGGCAGCGCCAGGAACAGATCGGTGAGGCGCATCAGCGGCCCGTCCAGCTTTTTGAAGAAACCGGCCATCACCCCGATGAAGGAGCCCAGGAACAGCGCCAGCAGCATCGCGGTCAGGCCCACCGACACTGAGGTCGCGCCCCCCGCCATCATCCGGGCCAGCATGTCGCGGCCCAGCTGGTCGGTGCCGAAGGGATGCGCCCAGCTCGGGCCCTGGTTGCGGGCGCGGATGTCGATCTGGGTAGCTTCAAGCTCCCAGAAGAACGGGCCCAGATAGACCGCCAGAATGATGAACAGGAACAGCGCCCCGCCCATCAGCGCCCCGCGGTGGGACTTGAACTGGTCCCAGACGTCCAGCCACTGGCTGCGCGGCGGCTTGTGCAGCTCTTCCAGCGCTCCGGCGGCCGGAACCGCTGTCGAGGCCGGTGCCATGCCTTCATCCGGCACAAAGCGTTCCTTGTCAGTCATAGCGGATCCTCGGGTCAAGAATGCCGTACAGCACGTCGGCGATCAGGTTGAACAGCACGATCAGCACCGCAAAGATGAAGGTGAGGGTCTGCACCATCGGCAGGTCGTTGGCCTGGATGGCGCCGATCAGCAGCTGGCCGATGCCGTTCACCTTGAACACCTGCTCAGTGATGATGGCGCCGCCGAAGATCGACGGAATGCCAAGCGCGATCACGGTAACGACCGGGATCATCGAGTTACGCAAGACGTGGACCATGACCACAACATATTCGCTCAAGCCTTTGGCGCGGGCGGTGCGGACATAATCCTGGTTCAGGTTGTCCAGCATCGAGGCGCGCATAAAGCGGGAGAGTTGCGCGGTGATCTGCAGCGCCAGCACCATCACCGGCATGATCATCTGTTTCAGCTGGAAGACAAAGGCGTCCCAGCTGTCCACCACATGGGTGGTGTCATAGATCGACGGGAACCAGCCCAGCTGCACCGAGAAGATCACGATCACGAGCACACCAGAGAAAAACGGCGGCACCGAGAAGCCGACCATCGACACGAAAGTGCCCATCTGGTCGAACCAGCTGTACTGGCGGTAGGCGGAGTAGATGCCGATCGGCAGTGCGATCAGGATTGCGACCACATAGGCGGTGCCGACCACCCACAGGGTCTGCGGGATGCGCTGCACCACGATGTCCATCACCGGCGAGCGGGTCTGCCAGGAGATCACCCGCAGCTGGCCTTCCGCAAGGCTGGTGCCGAAAATGTTGTCGATCAGCACCTGCGGCTCGATCCAGAAGAACTGCACCAGCCATTTCCAGAAACGGATATGCATCGGCTCGCCCAGGCCCAGGGCTAGGCGCATCTTTTCTTTGACTTCGGCGGGGACGGTCAGGGGAACCTGCGCCATCGGGTCGCCGGGGGCGAGCTCCAGGAGCAGGAAGATCACGAGGCTGATGAACAGCAGTGTCGGAACTGCCAGGATCAGCCGCCGGATTGTAAAGGTCAGCATCTGCTAAGCGCCTTTGCAACTTGTATTGAATTCGGAACAGGCGGGGCGGGCGCCCCGCGTCCAGGCCATGCGCGGCGCTGCTCTGCAGCCCAGCAGATGGCAAGAGGCCCCGGCATGTGCCGGGGCCCCGGGAAGCAAGCAGCGCTTACTTGATGCGGTACCAGTCAGCTGCGTTCCACAGCTCGCTGTCCCAGACGTTCAGGTCGACACCGCCCAGGGTGTTGGAATGCGCCGACAGGCGGCCGCGGTGAACCAGCGGGATCATGCCGCCGTTTTCGACCATGATGTCGTTCAGGCGGCGGCCGATCTCAGCACGCGCTTCCAGACCGGCGGTCTTGGTCAGCTCGGCGTGCAGCTGGTCGAACTCTTCGTTGCAGAAGCGCGAGATGTTCTCACCCTGCCACTGGGATTCCGGCTTCGGCGCCTTGTCGCACAGACCGTTGCCCAGGTAGGACTGCGGGTCGGTGCCGTCGAAGTTGTTGGCGTACATTTCGACGTCTGCATAGAAGCGCTGGAAGGTGTCGGGCGAGCCCGGGTCGCCGCCGAAGAAGACGGAGGCGTTCACGTTGCGCAGCTCGGTCTCGATGCCGATCTGGCTCCACCATTCCTTGATCAGCGCCTGGAAGTCCTGACGGACAGCGTTGGTCGAGGTCTGGTACAGGATCTTCATCGGCTTGCCGTCCGGGGTCTCCCGCACGCCGTCGCCATTGGTGTCCTTGTAGCCGGCTTCTTCCAGCATCGCCTTGGCGCCTTCGATGTCCTGGGTGGAGCAGTCAAAGGTGTCGGAAGCAAAGGCTGCGGGTGCAGGCACCCAGTTGCAGCTCACTGCGCCAGCCTTGCCGTAGCCGATTTCCACCAGCAGCGGACGGTCGATGGCCATCGACATCGCCTTGTAGACCGCCGGGTCTTTCAGGAACGGGTGCGGATGCTTGGCGGTGGAGCGCTCGCCCTCCGGCAGCTCCGGCGACGGGTCGGTCTGGTTCAGCATGATTCGCTCCACCAGCGAGCCGAAGCCCGCAACCGGCTTGCCTTTGCCGCCTGCTTCCATCTGCGCAATCACTTCCGGCGCCAGCTGCAGGTTCCAGGCATAGTCGAACTCGCCGGTTTCCATCACCGCGCGGCCAGCCGCGGTTGCATCCCCGCCGCCCTTGAACAGCACCTTGGCAAACGCCGGCTTGGCCGGGTCGCGGTAATTGTCGTTGGCCGACATGGTGATCACGTCGTTCGGCTTGAACTCATCCACCACAAACGGGCCGGTGCCGATCGGGCCAAAGTTGGCCTCGGTGCATTCCGGCGCTTTGGCGCCCATGCAGTTTTCGAACTGGGCCTTCTGCAGGATCGGGCTTTCGCCGCCCACAAACGGGCCATAGGGGAACGGGGTCGGCTTGTCGAAGGTGACCTTGACGGTCAGATCGTCCACCACCTCGACGCCGGTGACGCCCTGGAACTTGGTCAGCTGCGCGCAGCCGCCTTCGGGATGCATGCAGTAGTCGGCGGTGAATTTCACGTCATGGGCGGTGAAGTCGGTGCCGTCGGACCATTTGATGCCCGGTGCAACTTTCCAGGTGATCGAGGTCAGGTCTTCGCTGACGCCGCCGTTCTCAACGGTCGGGATTTCCGCCGCCAGATAGGGGACCATGTTGCCCTGCGGGTCGTAACGCGCCAGCGGCTCGATGACCAGCGACGCCGACTGCACGTCCTTGGTGCCGCTCGACAGGAACGGGTTCAGGATCGACGGCGCCTGCCAGTAAATGATGTTGACCTGGCCGTCGGACCCGCGCTCTGCAAAGGCTGCAGGCGCAAGAGAGGCCGCGGCAACGGCACCCATCAATAGGGATTTCAATTTCATCACACACTCCTTGTCGGACACGTTTCGTGTCTTTTTGTTGGCCGGGCCGGCTCAGGCCCGGAGGGTTGCCGCATTGCTGCGGAAGTGTAGCATTGGGCCTGCAGGCACAGGGAAAACCTTGGAGCTATAATCCCTTAACACTTTACCGGAGACACCGGCGTGTGACAGCTTGCAGACAACCACGGGGGTATCGAAACGCTTTTGCCGGCAAATTGCAAATTCCAATTTCGAAGAGCCCATGCATTATTTGCATGAGCATTTTGAAGGAAAGTAGAGTTTACTCCGGAACCTGAGGCTGCCTTTGAACGCGGCCCGGACAAAATAGAACCAGGGAGCCGTCATGCTGGACAACGCCATTGCGTCCATAAGAAATCTGCGGGTGGAGTTTCAGACCAAGGACGGCCCGGTGGTCGGGGTGGAGGATGTCTCCTTTGATGTCAGCCCCGGCGAAACCGTTTGTATCGTTGGCGAATCCGGTTCCGGAAAATCGGTTTCCTCGCTGTCGCTGATGCGGCTGGTGGAGTTCGGCGGCGGCGAGATCGCGGGCGGCGAGCTGCTGTTCAACCGCCGTGGCGGCGAGCGCTCCAACCTTGCAACCACCGAACAGGAGCTGATGAAGCAGATTCGCGGCAACGAGATCGGCATGATCTTCCAGGAGCCGATGACCGCGCTCAACCCGGTGTTCACCGTCGGCCGCCAGCTGACCGAAGGCCTGCGCATCCACAAGAAGATGTCGCAATCCCAAGCGGAGGAGCGGGCGCTTGAACTGCTGCGCCAGGTCCGTATCCCGGAACCGGAACGCCGTCTGAAACAGTACCCGCACGAACTGTCGGGCGGCATGCGCCAGCGGGTGGTGATTGCGATGGCGATGGCCTGCGAGCCGCGGCTTCTGATCGCGGATGAGCCGACCACCGCGCTCGACGTGACCATCCAGGCGGAAATCCTGGCGCTGATGGACCGGCTGAAGCGCGAGACCGGCACCGCGGTGATGTTCATCACCCACGACATGGCGGTGGTCGCCCAAATGGCCGACCGCGTGGTTGTCATGTTCCGCGGCAACAAGGTTGAGGAAGGCACCGTCGAGGAGATCTTCGAAAACCCCAAGCACGACTACACCAAGGCGCTGCTGGCGGCGGTTCCGAAACTGGGCGAGATGCGCGGCAAGCATTATCCCGAGCCGATGAAGCTGATGGGCGTCGAGAACCAGAAGATCGAACCGATTAAGGGCACCGATGAAGTGCTTCTGGAGGTGAAGAACCTGACCACCCGCTTTCCGGTCAAAGGCGGGTTGCTGCGCCGCACCATCTCCAACGTGCACGCGGTGGAGGACGTGTCCTTCAAGGTGTTCAAGGGCCAGACCCTGTCGCTGGTGGGCGAATCCGGCTGCGGCAAATCCTCTGCAGGGCGCTCAATCCTGCGCCTGGTGGAGCCGCAGTCCGGCGAGGTGAACTTTGAGGGCCGCAACGTGCTTGGCTTCAACGCCACTGAGATGCACAAGGCGCGCCAGGACATGCAGATGATCTTCCAGGATCCGTTTGCCTCCCTCAATCCGCAGATGCAGCTGATCGACCAGGTTGCAGAACCGCTGCGCAACTACGGTCTGGCCTCAGGCTCCGAACTGCACGACCGGGTCGCCAGCCTGTTTGACCGCGTCCATCTGCCGCGCAGCTTCATGCGCCGCTACCCGCACGAGATGTCCGGCGGCCAGCGCCAGCGGATCGCCATCGCGCGCGCACTGGCCCTGAACCCCAAGCTGATCGTCGCGGACGAGGCCGTCTCGGCGCTTGATGTGTCGGTGCAGGCGCAGGTCCTCAATCTGATGATGGAACTGCAGGCGGAACTGGGGCTTTCGTTCCTGTTCATCAGCCACGACATGGCGGTGGTGGAGCGCGTCAGCCATCAGGTGGGTGTGATGTACCTGGGCCGTATCGTGGAAATCGGCCCGCGCGAGCGCGTGTTTGAAAACCCGCTGCACGCCTATACCCAGGCGCTGATGAAGGCGGTTCCGATCGCCGATCCGCGCCAGCGCAAGTCGGAGAAGGAACTGAACTTCAAACCGATTCCGTCGCCCATTCACGAAGTCGGCTACCAGCCGGAACCATCGGAATACCTGGAGCTGGAGCCCGGCCATTTCGTGCTGACCACTGACAGCGGATACTGATCATGCTCGCGAAACTGACGCCGCTGGAGATCATGGAACGCCTGGTCTCCTTCCCGACCGTGAGCCGGGACACCAACCTGCCGCTTGTCGACTGGGTGCAGGACTATCTGTCTTCCCACGGCATCGAAAGCCACCGCTGGACAGACCCGGATCAGCCCCACAAGGCTGCCGTATTTGCCCATGCCGGCCCGTGGGAAGAAGGCGCTGTGGTTCTGTCCGGCCATACCGATGTGGTGCCGGTGGACGGCCAGCCCTGGGACACCGATCCTTTCACTGTGGTGGAAAAGGACGGCAAATACTTCGGCCGCGGCACTTGCGACATGAAGGGCTTTGACGCTCTCGCCATCTGGGCGCTGGTGGAGGCCCATACCGGGGGTGTCACCCGGCCGCTGCAACTGGCGCTGAGCTTTGACGAGGAGATCGGCTGCACCGGCGCCCCGCCGATGATCGAAGCCATGCAGCAAGTGTTGCCCAAGGGCTCCGCGGTGATCGTGGGCGAGCCCTCGATGATGCAGGCCGTCACCGGCCACAAGGGCGGCACCGGCTATGACACTCATCTGGTGGGCTTCGAGGTGCACTCCTCGCTCATGCACACCGGCGTCAGCGCCATCATGCAGGGCGCGAAACTGATCGACTGGGCCAACCAGCAGAACGCCGCGAACATGGCCAGGGAGCCGGGTGAGATGCGGGCGATGTTCACTCCTCCCTGGACGACTTGCCACGTCGGCATGATCGAGGGCGGCACCGCCCATAACATCACCGCCAAGGACTGCCGCTTCCTGATGGATTTCCGGGTGGTGCCGGGCGAGCACGCCAGCGATTGGGAGGCGGCTTATCTGGCCAAGGTGCGCGAGGTCGAGGCGGAGATGCAGGCCATTCATCCGGAGGCCCGCATTGATGTGTCCAAGCACTTTGACGTGCCTGGGCTGGTGCCGGAACAAAACGGCGAGGCAGAGGCGCTGGTGCGCCGGGTAACCGGCGACAATGGCTCCCATGTGGTCAGCTACGGCACCGAGGCGGGCCAGTTCCAGCAGGCCGGTTACTCGGCGGTGATCTGCGGCCCCGGCGACATCGCGCAGGCGCATCAGCCCAACGAGTATATCACGGTGGCCCAGTTCGAGGCGGGCCATGACTTCATGCGCAAGCTGGTGGAGAAACTGCGCGGCTACTTCCCGCTGCCTTGAAACCGCGCGTTTCGTGCTCAGATTGGTGCTGCAGGTGTATCAGGGGTGCACAGATGGTGCACAAGGGGTGCACGCATGGCACCCCCTTCTGTCGAGTTCCGCCACGTCCCGGCGGGGCCGGATACTTGCGAAGCTAAGTTTTTTCGCGGACAGTTTGCCGCAACGGAACCTGAAACAGTAAAGGGGAGGGGAATATGCCGGCCAAGAACCGCTTTGCCGAGATGCACCAGGAGATCACAACCTGGCGCCATCACCTGCACGAGAACCCCGAACTGATGTACGAGGTGCATGAAACCGCCGCCTTTGTGGTGGAGCGGCTCAAGGAGTTCGGCATCACCGATATCACCACAGGCGTCGGCCAGACCGGCGTGGTGGCGGTGATCGAAGGCAAGACCAATACCTCGGGCCGCGCCATCGGCCTGCGTGCCGACATGGACGCGCTGCCGATCCCCGAGGCCTCGGGCGTGGACTATGCCTCCAAAACCCCCGGCGTGATGCACGCCTGCGGACATGATGGCCACACCTCGATCCTGCTGGGTGCGGCTAAGTACCTTGCAGAGAAACGGAATTTTGACGGCAAGGCCGTGCTGATCTTCCAGCCGGCCGAGGAAGGCGGCGCCGGCGGCAAGGCGATGTGCGACGACGGGCTGATGGACCGCTGGGGCATCCAGGAGGTCTATGGCCTGCACAATATGCCGGGCCTGCCGGTGGGCGAATTTGCGATCCGACCGGGCCCGCTGATGGCGTCCTCGGATGAGTTCATCATCACCGTCACCGGCAAGGGCGGCCACGCCGCCGCCCCGCATGAAGCGATCGACACGACGCTGGCGGCTTCGCAGATCGTGGTCTCGCTGCATTCCATCGTCTCGCGCAACGTGGACCCGATCAAACGCGTGGTGCTGACCGTCGGCACCTTTGAGACCGACAGCACCGCTTCGAACGTAATCGCTCATACCGCCAAGCTGCAGGGCACCGTCCGCACACTGGATCCTGAGTACCGCACCCAGGCAGAGGACTGGGTGCGCCGGGTCGCCGAAAGCACCGCTGCCGCGTACGGGGCCACGGCTGAGGTCGAATGGCTGCCGGGCTATCCCGTTACAATCAATGATGAAAACGGAACCGCTCATGCGGTGGAGGCGGCGCAGGCGGTCTCTGCCAAGGTCGATGCCGAGACCCCGCCGATCATGCCGTCCGAGGATTTCTCCTACATGCTGGAGCAGCGCCCCGGCGCCTATATCTTCCTCGGCAACGGCGACACCCAGATGTGCCACCACCCGGCCTATGTCTTTGACGACGAGGCGATCCCGCTGGGATGCAGCTGGTTTGCCGAGCTGGTGGAACGAAGAATGCCCGCGGCCTGAGGCTGCGGGGAACAGATAACCAAAGGAGTGAGAAATGCCGGTCAAGAACCGCTTTGCCGAACTGCAGGATGAAATCACCGCCTGGCGCCGTGACATCCACGAAAACCCGGAAATCCTGTTCGAAACCCACCGCACCAGCGCGCTGGTGGCTCAGAAGCTGCAGGACTTCGGCTGCGACGAGGTGGTGACCGGCATCGGCCGCACCGGTGTGGTTGGTGTCATCAAGGGCAAGGCGGACACATCCGGCAAGGTAATCGGCCTGCGTGCCGATATGGATGCACTGCCGATCCATGAGCAGACCGGGCTGGACTATGCCTCCAAGACCCCTGGCGCGATGCATGCCTGCGGCCATGACGGCCATACCGCGATGCTGCTGGGTGCTGCCAAGTACCTGTCGGAAACCCGCAATTTCGACGGCACCGTGGTGGTGATCTTCCAGCCCGCCGAGGAAGGCGGCGGCGGTGCCAAGGTGATGTGCGACGATGGCCTGATGGACCGCTGGGGCGTGCAGGAGGTTTACGGCCTGCACAACTGGCCGGGCCAGCCGCTGGGCTCTTTTGCTATCCGCCCGGGATCCTTCTTTGCCGCCACCGACCAGTTCGACATCACCTTCGAGGGCCGCGGCGGCCATGCGGCCAAACCGCATGAGACCATCGACACCACCGTTCTGGCCGCGCAAGCCGTGCTGGCGCTGCAGACCATCGCTTCGCGCAATGCCGACCCGGTGCACCAGATCGTGGTCTCCGTGACTTCGTTTGAGACGTCGTCCAAGGCGTTCAACGTGATCCCGCAGAAGGTGCAGATCAAGGGCACCGTGCGCACCATGTCCAAGGAGATGCGCGACCTGGCCGAAAAGCGGATCAATGAGGTATGCACCGGCATCGCCGCGACCTTTGGCGGCACCGCGGACATCACCTATCACCGCGGTTATCCGGTGATGGTGAACCACGAGGAGCAGACCGAGTTTGCCGCCAAGGTGGCGGAGAGCGTGTCCGGCTCCTGCGGGGATGCGCCGCTGGTGATGGGCGGCGAGGATTTCGCCTTCATGCTGGAGGAGCGCCCCGGCGCCTACATCCTGATGGGCAACGGCGACACCGCGATGGTGCACCACCCGGAGTACAACTTCAACGACGACGCCATTCCTGCAGGCTGCAGCTGGTGGGCGGAGATCGTTGAGCAGCGGATGCCTGCGGCTTGACCTGAAAAAGGAGAGGGGGCTGTCTGCCCCCTCTTGAGCCTGCGGCTCAATTCACCCCCGAGAATATTCTTGACCAGAAAGAAGCGGCGGCGGGCGTCAGTGCTCCAGCAATTCGCGGTAGATGGCGACCAGGCTCTCGGCCTCTTTCTCCAGCGCGAAATTGGTCATGGCGTGTTTGCGGGCGGCCTCTGACCATTGCGCCAGCCGGCCTTCGGTAGACAGCACCTCGTTGATCGCGTCCACCATTTGGCCGGTTTCGCCCGGATCGATCAGCAGGCCGGTTTCACCCGGCGCAATCAGCTCCTCGAAAGCGCCGACGCGGGTGGCCACGGCAGGTACGCCGCAGGACATGGCTTCCAGCGGGGTCAGGCCAAAGCCCTCCCAGCGCTGCGGAGCGACATAGAGATCCAGCGCCTGGTACCAGCGGGACACCTCCCAGACCGGCACTTCCGGCGGGAACAGCAGGCGGTCCGATAGGCCAGAGGCTTCCACCTTGGCGCGCAGGCCCTTCTCAAAAGCCACATGTTTTTCTGTCGCCCGGCCCATCACGATGCCAACCGCCTTGGGGTGCGCCTTCAGCACCTCCAGCATGGCGTCGACAAAAACGTCCGTGCCTTTCTGCGCGCGGATGCGGCCGTAGCAGCCGATCAGGATGGCGTCTTTCGGCAGGCCCAGCTCGCGACGCAGTGCCGCCTTGTCTGCGGGCGGAGCGAACTCTTCGGTGTTGATCCCGTGGTGCACCACCTGCGCAGGCTTCTCCAGATAGGCCGCGCCCTTAGCCGAGGTTGCGATCACCCGGTCCATTTGCGAGATCAGCCACTTGGTATAGCCGGAGTGATGGCGTTGCGAGGCGGAGGTGAACAGCAATTTCAAGCGCTTGCCCAAGAGGTATTTCAGCGCCAGCCCGCCCAGCATTTCCACGTTGCGGCGGGCGTGCCAGACGCGGGCGCCGGCCGGGCCATTGCGGTTCATCAAGATGAGTTGGGAGGCTGTCAGGTGCGGCATGTCCCCCGGCAGGCCGCTGCCCGCGGTGGCAATGGCGATCTGCTGGCGCTGCAAGGGTACCAGCCGCACGATGGTGGAGGTCACGCCGGACAGGCGGCGCTTGAAGTTCGGTGCGATGACCTCAACCGTGTTGGCGTCCACTTCAGCCATCCTGGCCTCCTTCGCGGGACAGAAGCGCCAGCAGGGCGTCCACCGTCTTGTCCAAGTGATCCGACTGGCGGGAGATGAATTGTCCAGCAGCATCGCGGGCAGCCTGGAAGGCCTTCGGCTGGTCCAGCCACTTGGCGACCTGATCCGCCAGCTCCGCCGCTGAGCGCACTTCTGCCGCGGCGCCTAGGGCGGTCAGCTCGGTGTAGGTCTCGGCGAAATTGTAATATCCGGCGCCAGTGATCACCGCAGCACCGGCCTGCATCGGTTCAAACGGGTTGTGGCCGCCGATTTCGCGCAGGGAGCCGCCCAGGAACACCAGCGGGCACAGCGCGTACCAGGTGCCGACCTCACCCAGCGTGTCAGCCAGGTAGACCTGCGTCTGGGTGCCGGGCAGCACGCCTTTACTGCGCCTCGCGCAGCTGAGACCGGCGTCCTTGACCATCATTTCAACCGCATCCCCGCGTTCCGGGTGGCGGGGGGCGAGCAGCAGGCAGAGGTCCGGGTGCTGTTCCAGCAGCGCCTTATGGGCCTCCAGCACGGTTTCCTCTTCGCCCTCGTGGGTGGAGGAGGCAACCCAGACAGGGCGCTCGCCGATGCTCTCCCTGACTTTGACAAGAGCGTCCTGATCCACCGGCAGCGGCGCGGAGACGGCCTTGAGATTGCTGCCGGGGCGGATGCGCCCCGGGGCGGCCCCCATGGCTTGCAGGTTGGTGGCGGTCTTCTGGTTCTGGGTCACCAGCAGGGTGAACTGGTCGAGGATGAAGCGCGCGGTTTCCCGGCGTTTTTTCCAGCCTTCCACCGATTTGTCCGACAGCCGCGCGTTCAGCAGCACCAGCGGGCAGTCGGCCTGACGCGCGCGCACCAGCATCTGCGGCCACAGCTCGCTTTCCACAAACACACCCAGATCAGGCTGCCAGTGGGCCAGGAAGCGGTCCACGGCGGCAGCGGTGTCCAGCGGCGGGAACTGGTGGCGGCAGCGTGGCGGCATCCTTTTGGCGATCAGCTCAGCCGAGGTGGGCGTGCCGGAGGTAATCAGGAATTCCGCATCCGGGGCCTGTTCGCCCATGCGGGCAATCAGGGTCAGCACCGACAGGCTTTCGCCGACAGAGGCGGCGTGGAACCAGATCAGCCGCCCGGCAGGGCGGGGCAGGGAGGCATGGCCGAGGCGTTCGCGCACCCGTTCTTCCGGCAGGCCGTAGTCGCGCAGCTTGCCCGCGACCTTGCGCCAGGCCAGGGGGGCAATCAGCGTGCTGACGCCGCAGTACAAGGAATAGAGCAGCGTCCGTTGCGCTGGAGCGGTTCCAGGCATGTCAGCCGCCGGTGTGGCTCATGTGGCGGGACATCTGGCCGCCGGCCTCTTGCCGGGAGTAGTCGAAGTCATGGCCGCGGGGCTTGTCGCCGATGGCCGCGCGGATGGCGGCCTCCAGCACGCCGGTGCCTTCCTCATTGGCGCGCAGGGGCGCGCGCAGGTCGGCTTTGCCCTCCTGGCCGAGGCAGGTGTAAATCTCGCCGGTGCAGGTCACCCGCACCCGGTTGCAGCTTTCGCAGAAGTTATGCGACAGCGGCGTGATGAAACCGATCTTCTGGCCGGTCTCCTCCAGCCGCAGATAGCGCGCCGGGCCGCCGGTGCGCTCTGCCAGATCGGTGACGGTGTAGTGGTTTTCGTATTCCTTGCGCACGTCCTTCAGCGACCAGTACTGGCCGATGCGCTCCATGGCGCCGATATCCTCGCCCATCGGCATCACTTCGATCCAGGTGAGGTCGAGGCCGCGTCCGGCGCACCACTCGGTGATGCGGGGCAGTTCCTCTTCATTGAAGCCTTTGAGCGCCACCGCGTTGATCTTGACCTTGAGGCCCGCCTTCTGTGCCGCGTCGATGCCCTTCATTACTTGAGGCAGGCGGCCCCAGCGGGTGACATCGGCAAACTTCTGTTCATCCAGCGTGTCGAGCGAGATATTCACCCTGCGCACCCCTGCGGCATAGAGGTCATCGGCGTATTTCACCAGCTGCGAACCGTTGGTGGTCAGCGTCAGCTCCTTGAGGGCGCCGGTGTCCAGATGACGGCTCATCGACTGGAAGAAGGTCATGATCCCGCGCCGCACCAGCGGCTCGCCGCCGGTGATCCTCAGCTTCTCGACACCCAGCCGGATGAAGGTGGAACACAGCCTGTCCAGTTCCTCCAGCGTCAGCAGATCCTTCTTGGGCAGAAAGGTCATGTTTTCCGACATGCAGTAAACGCAGCGGAAATCGCAGCGGTCGGTGACCGAGACACGCAGGTAAGTGATTGCGCGGGCGAAGGGATCGATAAGGGGTGCCGTCATGCTTCCTAGGTAAAGCGGGGCACCGCCCGCGGCAAGGGGGGACCGCATTTGTGACTGGCAAAGAGTTTCGCAGCTGGCTAGGGTCGCCTCATGCGTATGACAGTCATTTCCCTTGCTTCGATTTCCCTGCTGGCGGCCTGTAACGGGCTGCAGCTGAATTCCTCCATTCTGAACGGCGGCGGCGGGCCGTCGGCGGCCGCACCGCAGGATCCGGTGCTGCAGCCTGCGCCCGGCGTTGATGTCGGTGAGGCTGAGCCTTTGGCGCCAACATCGCCTTCCGCGCCGTCCTTCCTCGGCTCCGCCACCACCGTGGCTTCGCTGGGCGATCCGTCGCTGCCGGGGCTGTGGATGGAAACGCCGCTGGTGGCAGCAGAACAGCAGGCGCTGATCCGCTCCAACCGCAATACCCAGGTGGTGGTGACGCTGAAGCCCATCCCGGGAGAGGCCTCCGGCGGCAGCCGCCTGTCAATTGGCGCAATGCGGGCGCTGGGCCTGCCGCTGACGGAGCTGGCCGAGTTGCAGGTGCTGCCCCCCGCGGGCTGAATCGCCTTAAAAAGGGGAAAGCGCCCGCCTGCTGTGGCGGGGCGGGCGCTGCCCGGCGGTTGCCAGGCGGAGCTTTTTACAAGCCTAGGCGTCTTTCAGGTATTTGGCCGCTTCCTTGCGGGCAAACCCCTTCATGTTTTGTCCATGTTCCGCCAAAAACGCGCGGGTGCGGTCTGCATCATGTTTACTGAGATCGCGCAGCCACCAAGCCACTGCTTTCTGCATGAACCAGTCGCGGTCGGGCACGTAGGCTGCGGCCCAGGCCAAGATGCGCTCGCGGGCGGCGCTGTCGGCGGGTTTCAGATTGTTCATCTTGGCCCAGGGCAGAGTGGCGACAAGCGCTGCGCGGCGGGTCCACATGTGGTCCGATTGTGACCACGTTTCCACAGTATCGAGCCGCGATGAGTCCGCCAGCAACCGTTTTGAAATGGCAGAGCAGGCATGGTCGGCAATCGCCCAGCTGTCAAACTGCGGCACCCAGGATTGCAGCAGGTCCCAGACCGCCTGATCCTCCTTGATCCGCGCTTGAGTGAGCAGCTTGCCCGCGGCGATGCGGGCCTCGAAGATGTCGGTGTCCCATAGGGCACGCGCAAGATCCACGCGCTCTGGCACGCTCAGGGACTGGCGCCAGGACTTGGTCAGCTCATTGGTGGCTGGGTTGGGCACGCCCAGCACTTCACGGGCTTGCTTGTGATAGGCGGCCATCTGCTCTGCCCGGCCGGGTTCGGCCTGGGCTTTCAGCGCATCAAGATAGGTTTCCAGCATTTTCCCGGTTCGCAGCTTTACACCGGCACGCCGGTGGGCTTGCCGTCGATGGTGGACTGGTTCTTCTGCACCCAATAGGCGCGGATTTCATCGTCCGATTTGCCGTCGACCCATTTCTGCATGGTGTCGCGTTCGGACTGGTATTCCATGAACGGCACTGCATAGCCGCAGGAGGTCTGCACCAGGTCGACCGAAACATCGAAGATCTGCCGGGCGCTGCGGTGGGCGGGGAACAGGGCGGCCAGATCGTTCCAGCCTTCATCCTCCGCGTGCAGAACCTTGGCGGTGCCATAGGTGCGCAGGATCATCGGGCGGGTGGTGAAGGAGCACCACATCAGGGTCATCCGGTTCACCTCCAAGAGGTGGCCCGCGGTTTCATTGCCGCTGCCGGTCAGGTTCATCCAGACGATCCGGTCCGGACCTAGCACCCGCAGCGAGTCCATTCCCTTTGGGGAAATGTTCACACGGCCCTCCGGCCCGGCTGAACCGGTGAAGAACATGTGCTGCTCTTCAATGAACTTGCGGTGCGCGGCGTCGATCTGCGGGAACTGCTTGGCCATGGCTCACTCCACCGTCACCGATTTCGCCAGGTTGCGCGGCTGGTCCACGTCGGTGCCTTTGGCAACCGCGGTGTGATAGGCCAGCAGCTGCGCCGGAATGGCATAGAGGATCGGCGACAGAGCCTCCTTGATGCGGGGCATCCGGATCGCGCACCAGACGTCGTCGCCTGCCTCGTCAATGCCGTCCTGGTCAGAGATCATCAGCACCTTGCCCTTGCGTGCCAGCACTTCCTGCATGTTGGAAACCGACTTGTCGAACAGCGAGTCCTTGGGCGACAGCACCACCACCGGCATGTTCTTGTCGATGAGGGCAATGGGGCCGTGCTTCAGCTCGCCGGAGGCATAAGCTTCGGCGTGGATGTAGCTGATTTCCTTCAGCTTCAAGGCGCCTTCCAGCGCCAGCGGGAACATCAGGCCGCGGCCCAGGAACAAGACGTCACGGGCTTCGCTGACCTTCTGCGCTGCCAGGCGGATCGCCTCGTTCTGCTCCAGCGCGGAGGACAGCACATTGGGCAGCCCGCGGATCGCAGTGGCGTATTCGGCCATTTCCTCAGGCGAAAGGTGCCCGCGGTCGCAGGCAGCCTTGAGCGCCAGCGCCAGCAGCACCGTCAGCTGGCAGGTGAACGCTTTGGTCGAGGCCACGCCGATTTCCGGCCCGGCAAAGATCGGCAGCGCCAGATCGCTTTCCCGCGCGATGGAGCTTTCGGGGACGTTCACCACCGACAGGATCTTGTCCGCCTTTTCCTGGCAGTAGCGCAGCGCCGCCAGGGTGTCGGCGGTTTCTCCCGATTGGGACACGAACAGCGCCAGGGTTTTGCCGGGGATCGGCGGCTCGCGGTAGCGGAATTCGGAGGCGATATCGACCTCGACCGGCAGGCGGGCGATCTGCTCGAACCAGTATTTTGCAGTCAGGCAGGCATAGAATGCGGTGCCGCAGGCAACCATGGTCAGCCGCTCGACTTGCGAGAAATCCACGCCTTCGCCGGGCAGGCGCACGGCGTTTTCCTCAACCGGCAGGTAGTGGCGGATGGCCTCGGCAATCACATGCGGCTGCTCGGCGATTTCCTTGGCCATGAAATGCTTGTGGCCGCCCTTGTCGACCTGGGAGGAGTCGATCTGGATGGTTTTGGTTTCGCGGTTCACCAGCTCGCCGTTTGCGCCGCGGATCTCGGCGCCGGCGCGGGTGACAACAGCCCGGTCGCCTTCTTCCAGATAGGTGATCCGGTCGGTCAGCGGCGCCAGGGCAATGGCGTCGGAACCCACGAACATCTCGCCGTCGCCATGACCGATCGCCAGGGGCGAGCCTTTGCGGGCGGCGATAATCAAGTCTTCTTCGCCGTCAAACAGGAAGGCCAGGGCAAAGGCTCCCTCCAGCAGGTCGAGGGTCTTGAAAGCGGCATCGACGGGGGAGTGCCCCTCTTTCAGATAGCGTTCCGTCATCAGGGCGACAGTTTCGGTGTCGGTCTCTGTGCGGAACTCCATGCCGCAGTTCAGAAGCTCTGCGCGCAGTTCCTTGTAGTTCTCGATGATCCCATTGTGGACCACCGCCACGGCGCCGGCGCGGTGCGGGTGGGCATTGCTGACCGACGGCGCGCCATGGGTGGCCCAGCGGGTGTGGCCGATGCCGGCCTTGCCGGCCAGCGGTTCATGCACCAGGAGGTCGGAGAGGTTCACCAGCTTGCCCACTGCTCGGCGGCGGCGCAGGGCGCCGTTGTTCACCGTGGCGATCCCGGCGCTGTCATAGCCGCGGTATTCCAGCCGCTTCAACGCCTCGACCAGGATCGGGGCGGCTTCGTGATTGCCCAGTACGCCGACAATTCCGCACATCACTTGGCTCCCTTCTGCAGGCGGGCCTTTTTGGCGCGCAGCATGTCCATCAGCTTGCGCGCGCGGCCCGGTTTGTTGCTTTGCTCGGCGCGGCCGATGGCCAGATCGCCGTCTTCCACATTCTTGGTCACCACGGCGCCGGTGGCGGTCATCGCCTCGTTGCCGACGCGAACCGGGGCCACCAGCATGGTGTTCGATCCGATAAAGGCGCGGGCGCCGATCTCGGTGCGGTGCTTCATCACCCCGTCATAGTTGCAGGTAATCGTGCCTGCGCCAATATTTGTCGCTTCACCGACCGACGCATCGCCGATGTAGCTGAGGTGGTTGACCTTGGCGCCTTCGGCAATCTCGGCGTTCTTGATCTCGACGAAGTTGCCGATGTGGGTGTTTTCAGCCAGCTCCGCGCCGGGACGCAGGCGCGCATACGGCCCGACCTTGGCGCCGCGGCTGACGTGGCAGCCTTCCAGATGCGAAAACGCACGGATCAGCGCGCCGCTTTCTACTGTGACGCCGGGGCCGAAGACCACGTTGGGCTCGATTACGGTGTCGCGGCCGATGAAGGTATCAAAGGCAAGGTAGACGGTTTCCGGCGCCATCAGGGTGACGCCCAGTTCCATCAGGTCCGCCCGGGCGCGCGCCTGGAACAGTGCATCCGCCTGCGCCAGTTCGGCGCGGGAATTGACGCCCAGCGTCTCTGCCTCATCGCAGGACACGGCGGTGACGTTCAGACCCTCGCGCCGGGCCAGCTCCACCAGATCGGTCAGGTAGTATTCGCCGGAGGCGTTTTCATTGCCGACCTTGGCGATCAGATCGAACATCGCGCTGGCCTTGCCCGCCATCAGGCCGGAGTTGCAGAAGGAAATCGCGCGCTCCGCCTCAGTGGCGTCCTTGAACTCGACAATCCGCTCCAGGCTGTCGCCCTGCATCACCAGGCGGCCGTAACGGCCCGGATCGGCAGCTTCGAACCCCAGCACCACCAGGTCAGCGCGCTGGCGGGCCTCAACCATGCGCTCCAGCGTGTCCGCGCTGACAAAGGGCGTGTCGCCATAAAGCACAACCACATCGCCTTCGAACCCGTCCAGCGCGGTGCGGGCCTGATCGACCGCATGGGCGGTGCCAAGCTGCTCCTCCTGCAGGACAACTTCGGCCTCTTCGTCGATTTCGGCAACTGCCGCACGCACCTCATCCGCCCCGTGGCCTGCCACGATGATGGTGCGCTCCGGCGCCAGTGTGCGGCCCGCGGCCATCGCATGCTCCAGCATCGGCGCCTGGGCAATCGGGTGCAGCACTTTCGGAAGGTCGGAGTTCATCCGCGTGCCTTTACCGGCCGCCAGGATGACAAGGGCAATGCTCATAATCGCTTTTCTCTTTGTCTTTTTAGCGCTCCCGTTTTATCCGCTAACAGGCGGGGCGCAAGGGATAGCGCCATCAAACAAGATTGCGGGCTGCAACATGCGGCGGCGGAAAAGTGCCGAAAGGGCAGGACATGCGAACGGTTATCTTCGATCTGGACGGCACGCTGGCGGATACCTCGGGCGATCTGCTGGCCGCGGCCAACGCCTGTTTCCGGCAGATGGGGCTGGGCGATGTTCTGGACCGCCCGGAGGATGCTGCCGTCGCTCTGCGCGGCGGACGCAACATGCTGGCGACCGGCCTGAAGCGGGCAGGGCAGTTCGATCAGGCCACCGTTGATGAGTTCTATCCGGTGCTGCTGGAAGCCTACCGCGATGCCATCGACCACCACACCGTGCTGTATCCCGGCGCGATGACAGCAGTGGAAGAATTGAAAACCGCAGGTTTCGGCGTCGGCATCTGCACCAACAAGCCGGAAGGATTGGCGGACCAACTGATGCGCAGCCTAGGTGTACGCGACAACTTTGCCTCCTTGGTCGGGGCCGACACGCTGCCGGTGCGCAAGCCTGATCCCGCGCCGCTGTTTGAGGCCGCCCGCCGCGCAGGCGGCGACCCGGCCCGCACCCTGCTGGTCGGGGACAGCGACACCGACCGCAACACCTCGGCAAATGCCGGCGTGCCGTCGGTGCTGGTGACCTTCGGTCCCTCGGGCGATGATATGGCGGCGCTGAAGCCCGAAGCTCTGCTCGACCGCTTCGAGGACCTTCTGGACGTCGCGGAGCGGCTGATTGCGTGATACCGCAACTTAGTTTCGGGAAAACCGTCTGTCCGGCTTCCCCCTTGACCGCTGGCCGCCCGCGGCTCACAAACGCCGCATGAGCGAGACATTTACCGGGTCATTCACCCAGCAGGAACCCATCCCCGAAGACGCCATCGAGGCCGCGCTGGCGGTGCTTCGGCACGGGCGGCTGCACCGCTATAACGTGGCAGAGGGCGAAGAGGGTGAAACCGCGCTGCTGGAGCAGGAGTTCGCGGCGCAGATGGGTGCGAAATACTGCCTGGCGGTGGCGTCCGGCGGCTATGCGCTGGCAACCTCGCTGCGGGCTGTCGGGGTGAAGCCCGGCGGCAAGGTGCTGACCAACGCTTTCACGCTGGCGCCCGTGCCGGGATCCATTGCCTCTGTCGGGGCGGAACCGGTGTTCGTCGAAGTCACCGAAGACCTGACCATTGATCTGGATGATCTGGCGGCCAAGGCGGCTCAGGCCAAGGTGCTGATGCTGTCGCACATGCGCGGGCACCTTTGCGACATGGACCGGCTGATGGCGATCTGCGATGCTGCCGGTATCACAGTGATCGAGGATTGCGCCCACACCATGGGGGCCTCCTGGAACGGGGTGCTGTCGGGCCGCCAAGGGGCAGTGGGCTGCTATTCCTGCCAGACCTACAAGCATGTGAACTCGGGCGAGGGCGGGCTGCTCATCACCGACGACGAGGAAATTGCTGCCCGCGCCATCATGATGTCCGGCTCCTACATGCTCTATGGCCGCCATTTGGCGGCGCCGGGGCCGGAGGTGTTCGAGCGGGTGAAATACGAAACCCCCAACATCTCGGGCCGGATGGACAACCTGCGCGCCGCCGTCCTGCGGCCGCAGCTGCGGGATCTGAACACACAGGTGGAACGCTGGAACGACCGCTACCGCGCGGTCGAAGAGGGCCTGCGCGGCACGCCCGGCCTGACGGTGGTGGAGCGCCCCGCACAAGAGGTCTATGTCGGCTCCTCAATCCAGTTCCTGCTTCTGGACTGGTCCGAGGAGGCAGTGCAGGAGGCGGTGCGCCGCTGCGCCGCCCGCGGGGTGGAACTGAAATGGTTCGGCACGCCGGAGCCCGTCGCATTCACCTCCCGCTACGACAGCTGGCGCTATGCGGACACCCCGCGGCTGCCGCAAAGCGACCGCATCCTTGCAGGCATCATAGACATGCGGGTGCCGCTGACCTTCAGCCTGGAGGACTGCGCCCAGATCGCGCGCATCATCCGGGCTGAGGTCTCTGCCGTCTATCAGTCCGCCTGATAGAGCGGCACCGTTGAAATCGAGACCTTGGCCGATCCGTCGGTCAGCTCTGCCGCGTGGGCGGCATAGATCAGCGTCTGGTTGGCCTCGTCAAAGATCCGCTTTACCCGCAGCGATTTCAGGATGATCGAACGCGACGCGCGGAACACATCCTCGCCGCCGCGGCTGCGGTCGATGTCACCCACCGTTATTGGGCCGGTCTGGCGGCAAGCGATGGAGGCATTTGAGGGATCCTCGAACCAGTTGCCCTTGGACAGCCGGTCGATTAGTCCGCGCTCGAAATAGGCGATATGGCAGGTTACGCCTTCGACCTTGGGGTCGGCGATGGCCTCGATGATGATGTCGTTGCCCACCCAGTCGACGCCGATCTCCCCGACCTCTTCAGCGGCGGCGGGCAGGCTCAGCAGGCAAAATGCGGCGGCCAGGGTCTGTTTCAATCGTGTCATGCGGTGCTCCTGTCGGTGCTGCGGGGAAAATGTTTCCTCATTTCTCAAATGTCTACGCGCAGGTCCGGTGAAAAGATCCCTGGAACCTTTTTCCGGCAGCGGACGTTGAGCCCCCGCAACGGCGCAACGAGGCGCCTAATAACGAAATGGCATTGAGGAGAAAACGATGCACACGTCCAAAATCGCCCTGACCGCTTCCACTCTGGCCCTGCTGGCCGCCCCGGTTTGGGCGAATGTCCAGGCGCAGGCTGTCACCGATCTGAACCTGCGTGCGGGTCCGGGGCCGCAGCATGAAATCGTCGGTGTGATTGCGGCAGAGGGTGCCGTCGATCTGGAAGGCTGCATCGAGGAGAGCAACTGGTGCAAGGTCAGCTACGAAGGCGCTGACGGCTGGGCCTACGGCGAATACCTGACCGGCGCCGTCACCGAGCAATATGTGCCGGTGGTGGCCAAGGACAGTCCGGTGCAGATCAGTACCGTGACCTATGAAAATACCGGCGAACACGATGAGGAAGTTGGCGCCATCACCGGTGCCATCACCGGCGGCCTTATCGCTGGCCCGGCTGGTGTCGTTGCCGGGGCGATTACAGGCGCCGTCGCAGGTGAGGCAGTGGTGCCGGACGAACAGGTTGTGACCTATGTGCGCAGCCATGCCACCGAACCCGTCTATGTTCAGGGCGAAGTGGTGACTGGCGTCGTGATCCCGGAAGGAGTGCAGCTGACCCCGGTTCCGGACACCGGCTACCGCTATGTCTACCTGAACGGCCTGCCGGTCCTGGTGGAGGCGGACAGCCGCACCGTGGTCCATGTGGTCCGCTGATCCAAGCTGACCCAATTTGAAACTGCTTTAGGCGGGCGGCCCCATGCGGGCCGCCCGCTGCCGTTCAGGCACCCCAACCAGGAACACGATTGACCCGAATCGCGGGCTCCTCTATTGAATTGAACAACTGTTCATATAATCGGCTCTGGCCTGGAGGATCTGCGGGATGTTCAACGCAAGCATGACTTTCGATCTTGGTGAGGACGTGAACGCGCTGCGCGATGTGGTTCACCGCTGGGCGCAGGATCGCGTCAAGCCGATGGCGCAGGAGATCGACCAGAAGAACGAGTTCCCTGCGGAGCTGTGGAAAGAGATGGGCGAGCTGGGCCTGCTGGGCATCACTGTTCCGGAAGAGTTCGGCGGTGCCGGCATGTCCTATCTGGCCCATACCGTCGCGATTGAGGAAATCGCCCGCGCCAGCGCTTCAGTCTCGCTGTCCTACGGTGCGCATTCCAACCTCTGCGTCAACCAGATCAAGCTGAACGGCAACGCGGAACAGAAGGCGAAATACCTGCCGCGGTTGCTGTCCGGCGAACACGTCGGCGCGCTGGCAATGTCCGAAGCAGGCGCTGGCTCCGATGTGGTCTCGATGAGCCTGCGTGCTGAAAAGCGCAACGACCACTTCCGCCTGAACGGCAACAAGTACTGGATCACCAACGGCCCCGACGCCGACACTTTGGTGGTCTATGCCAAGACTGATCCGGAGGCCGGCTCCAAGGGCATCACCGCCTTCCTGATCGAAAAGGAATTCAAGGGCTTCTCCACCTCCAAGCATTTCGACAAGCTGGGGATGCGCGGCTCCAACACCGCCGAGCTGGTGTTCGAGGATGTGGAGGTCCCGTTCGAAAACATCCTGGGCGAAGAAGGCAAGGGCGTGCGCGTGCTGATGTCCGGCCTGGATTACGAGCGCGTGGTGCTGGCGGGCATCGGCACCGGCATCATGGCTTCCTGCATGGATGAGATGATGCCCTACATGGCAGAGCGCAAGCAGTTCGGCCAGCCGATCGGGAACTTCCAGCTGATGCAGGCCAAGATCGCCGACATGTACACCGCGATGAACACCGCGCGGGCCTATGTCTATGAGGTTGCCAAGTCCTGCGACAAGGGCACCGTGACCCGCCAGGACGCAGCGGCCTGCTGCCTCTATGCTTCTGAGGTCGCGATGACCCAGGCGCACCAGGCGGTGCAGGCCTTTGGCGGCGCAGGTTACCTGTCCGACAATCCGGTTGGCCGGATTTTCCGCGATGCCAAGCTGATGGAGATCGGTGCGGGCACCTCTGAGATCCGCCGGATGCTGATCGGCCGCGAGCTGATGGGCACCATGTAAATGCAAAACCCCGCGCATCCGAAGGGAAGCGCGGGGGCTGAAACAGGCCCGGCGGCACGAGGCAAGCTGCCAAGCCTTATCTGGATCACCAAGGATCAGAAGCGGTGCACGTAAGCGAAGTTCACGACAACCGGATCGATCTCAGCGGTGCCGATGGCGGCGCCGTCCAGGGTTGCGTCGGTGTCGATGTCCATCCAGCGGACGTTGAACCGCAGCGCGCCATTGTCGGAGATCTGGTAGTCGGCACCGGCGTTCACCGCGATGCCAAAGCTGTCGTCCAGCTTGAGCGTGCCAAGCGCGGTCTCTTCCTCAAAGAAGGTGGTGTAGTTCAGGCCAAGGCCGAGGAACGGCTTGATCACACCCTGGGTGGGGAAGTGGTAGTTGACCGAAAGGGTCGGCGGCAGTTGCTTGGCGGAGGCCGCATAGGCGCCACCCAAGTTGACGTCATGCTCAAACGGTGTGGCCGCCAGCAGCTCGACACCCCAGTTGTCACGGAAGAAGTACTCAACGGTCAGCGACAGCGCGGTACCGTCATCAATGTCAGCCAGCGCGCCGGCCAGGGTGCCATTATCGGATTTCGGGTTCACATTGGCGATACCAACGCCGACGGTCCAATCGCCTTGCTCCTGAGCAATTGCGGGGGCGGCCATTGCGGCCAGGGCGGAGGTCAGCGCAAGCGCGGAAACCATGCGTTTCATGGGGTGCGTCCCTTTTCTTGTGTTCACCTCGACGTAATGCGCCCGAAACGAACCGCAGACCCTGATCTGAGTCAAATCGGCGCGCTGTTACCTGTTGAAAATACGAAGAAAAGACGCATACCAGTTATGCGTTTCGGGAATGTCTAAACATGCATCAAAATCGTAACATTCCCGGGCTTCGCGCAGACGGCAGCTGGAACTTGCCAGAGCGGTTGAACATGGCGGCGCAATGCCTGGCACAGCCGGACGATGCGCTGGCGCTGATCGACATGACCTCCTCCGCCCGCCGGGACATTTCCTATGGCGAACTGAAGGCAATGACCGACGGGCTGGCGCGTTACCTGCTGACCCGCATCCAGCCGGGCGACCGGGTGGGCGTGCTGCTCAGCCAGTCGCCCTGGTGCGCGGCGGCGCATCTGGCGATCTGGAAGGCAGGCGGCATTTCGGTGCCGCTGTTCAAGCTGTTCAAACATGACGCGCTGGCCTCGCGTGCCGGTGACGCCGGGGTGCGGTTCGTGTTCACCGATCCGGAAGGCGCGGAATTGCTGGGCGATCTGGCCGAGGCGGTGATGGCCGACACCGCTGGGATTGACGGCGGCCCGGTGCCTTTCGCCGACACCACCCCGGAAACCCCCGCGGTGCTGATCTACACCTCCGGCACCACAGGCAGCCCCAAGGGCGCGCTGCACGGCCACCGGGTGCTGACCGGCCACCTCCCGGGTGTTGCCATCAGCCATGATCACCTCGGCCAGCCGGGGGATGTCCTTTGGACCCCGGCGGACTGGGCCTGGATCGGCGGGCTGTTCGACGTGCTGATGCCGGGCCTTGCGCTGGGCGTGCCGGTGGTTGCTGCGCGGCTGGACAAGTTCACGCCACAGGCCTGCGCGGATCTCATCGCCAAGGCCGGGGTGCGCAACATCTTCTTCCCGCCAACCGCGCTGCGGATGCTGAAGGCAGCGGGGCAGGGGCTCGACGGTCTGCGTTCTGTTGCCAGCGGCGGAGAGCCCCTGGGCGCAGAGATGCTCGCTTGGGGCCGGCGGCAACTGGGCGTCACCATCAACGAATTCTACGGCCAGACCGAGTGCAACATGGTGGCCTCCTCCTGTGCCGCCGATTTCGAGCCGCGCCCGGGCTGCATTGGCAAGGCGGTGCCGGGGCATGAGCTGGCGGTGATCAACGAGGCAGGCAAACCCACGCAAGGCGAGGGCGACGTCGCCATCCGCCGCGGCTCTGCTTCGATGCTGCTGGAATACTGGAACCGGCCCGAAGAGACCGCCGCCAAGTTCCGCGGGGACTGGCTGGTGACCGGCGACCGCGGCATCTGGGAGGGCGATTACCTGCGCTTTGTCGGCCGCGAGGATGATGTGATCACCTCCGGCGGCTACCGCATCGGCCCGGCGGAAATCGAGGACTGCCTGCTGACCCACCCCGCGGTGGCGACAGTGGGCGTGGTTGGCAAGCCCGACCCCCTGCGCACCGAAATCGTCAAGGCCTATGTGGTGCTGAAACCCGGCGCCTCAGTCTCGGAGCAGGAACTGCAGGACTGCGTCAAGGACCGCCTCGCGCATTATTCCTACCCGCGCGAGGTCGCCTTCCTTGAACAGCTGCCAATGACCGTGACCGGCAAGGTGATCCGTAAGGAGCTGAAGGCGCGCGCGGCAGGGGAAGCCGAATGACCCAGGGTGCTGCATACCCGGCGTACGCTGCCCCAACCGGAATGAAAGAAATATCCCGTATAACGGGACACAGCCTAACCCCTACAATGGGAGAGTGGACATGAAACTCACATCCAAGGCGATGCCCTCCTCGGACGGCTTCAAGCAGAACCGCGAGGCGCATCTGGACGCGCTTGCGCAGATCAGCGAGGCGGCGGAGGCCGCGCGCATGGGCGGCGGCGAGAAATCCCGCGCCCGCCATGAAAGCCGCGGCAAGATGCTGCCGCGCCGCCGGGTAGCGAACCTGCTGGATCCCGGCTCTCCGTTCCTGGAGATCGGCGCCACCGCGGCGCATGCCATGTATGACGGCGCTGCACCCTCGGCGGGTGTGATTGCAGGCATCGGCCGGGTGCACGGGCAGGAGGTCATGGTGGTCTGCAATGACGCCACCGTGAAGGGCGGCACCTATTACCCGATGACGGTCAAGAAACACCTGCGCGCGCAGGAGATTGCGGAGGAAAACCGTCTCCCCTGCATCTATCTGGTCGACTCCGGCGGCGCCAACCTGCCCAATCAGGACGAGGTTTTTCCGGACCGCGACCATTTCGGGCGCATCTTCTACAACCAGGCGCGTATGTCGGCCAAGGGCATCCCGCAAATTGCCGTGGTTATGGGCTCCTGTACCGCGGGCGGCGCTTATGTGCCTGCAATGTCGGATGTCACCATCATTGTAAAGGAACAGGGCACCATCTTCCTGGCCGGCCCGCCGCTGGTGAAGGCCGCCACGGGGGAGGTCGTCAGCGCCGAGGACCTGGGCGGCGGCGATGTGCACACGCGCCTCTCCGGCGTGGCCGACTACCTGGCCGAGGATGACGCCCACGCGCTGGCGCTGGCCCGGCGCTCGGTGCAGTCGCTGAACATCACCAAACCGCTGACGGTGAACTGGGCCAGCCCCGAGGAACCCGCCTATGATCCCGAGGAAATCCTCGGTGTGGTTCCAGGAGACCTGCGCACGCCCTATGACATCCGCGAGGTGATCGCGCGTCTGGTGGACGGTTCGCGCTTTGACGAATTCAAGCCGCGTTTCGGCGAAACCCTGGTCACCGGCTTTGCCCACCTCAAGGGCTGCCCGATCGGCATCATCGCCAACAACGGCGTGCTGTTTTCCGAGGCGGCCCAGAAGGGCGCGCATTTCGTTGAGCTGTGCAGCCAGCGCAAGATCCCGCTGGTGTTCCTGCAAAACATCACCGGCTTCATGGTCGGCCGCAAATACGAAAACGAAGGTATCGCCCGCCACGGCGCCAAGATGGTGACCGCGGTGGCGACCACCAATGTGCCGAAGATTACCATGCTGGTCGGCGGCTCCTTCGGTGCCGGCAACTACGGCATGTCGGGCCGCGCCTATTCCCCGCGCTTCCTGTGGACCTGGCCGAATTCCCGCATCTCGGTGATGGGCGGCGAGCAGGCCGCGGGCGTGCTGGCAACTGTGAAACGCGACGCCATCGAACGCCAAGGTGGCAGTTGGAGCACTGAGGAGGAGGCGGAGTTCAAGCGCCCCACCATCGAGATGTTCGAGGAGCAGAGCCACCCGCTTTATGCCTCTGCGCGTCTCTGGGATGATGGCATCATCGACCCGCGCAAATCCCGCGACGTGCTGGCCCTGTCGCTGAGCGCTGCCCTGAATGCCCCGATCGAAGACACGCGCTTCGGCGTCTTCCGGATGTGAGGATCTCCCATGTTTGACAAAATCCTGATTGCCAACCGCGGAGAGATTGCCTGCCGCGTGATGGAAACCGCCCGTGCCATGGGGGTGCGGACCGTGGCTGTTTACTCCGACGCCGATGCCGCCTCCAAACACGTGGCGCTGGCGGATGAGGCCGTGCATATCGGCGGCCCGGCGCCGGCAGACAGCTATCTGAAGGGCGATGAGATCATCCGCGTCGCACAGGAAACCGGCGCCCAGGCGATCCATCCGGGCTACGGCTTCCTGTCGGAAAACCCGAAGTTCGTCGAGGCGGTGGAGGCCGCGGGCCTCACCTTCATCGGGCCGTCGGCGGATGCGATCCGCAAGATGGGCCTCAAGGACGCCGCTAAGGCGCTGATGGAGGAGGCCGGCGTGCCAGTGGTGCCGGGCTATCACGGCACCAATCAGGACCCGGAGTTTCTGGCCGGCGAGGCGGGGAAAATCGGTTATCCGGTGCTGATCAAGGCGGTTGCCGGCGGCGGCGGCAAGGGGATGCGGCTGGTCGAGAAGCCATCCGAGTTCGTCGATGCCCTGAAAAGCGCCCAGGGCGAGGCGACCACCGCATTCGGCAACCCGGACGTCTTGATCGAGAAATACATCCAGCAGCCGCGGCACATCGAGGTGCAGGTCTTTGGCGACGGCGAAACCGCAGTGCATCTGTTCGAGCGCGACTGCTCCCTGCAGCGCCGCCATCAGAAGGTGATCGAGGAAGCGCCCGCGCCGGGCATGACCGCGGAGATGCGTGAGGCGATGGGCCAGGCCGGTGTGCGCGCGGCTGAGGCCATCGGCTACAAGGGCGCGGGGACGGTGGAATTTATCGTCGACGGCTCTGACGGGCTGCACACCGACGGGTTCTGGTTCATGGAAATGAACACACGCCTGCAGGTGGAGCATCCGGTGACGGAGCTAATCACCGGCGTTGATCTGGTGGAGTGGCAGCTGCGTGTTGCCTCTGGCGAGAGCCTGCCTGCCAAGCAGGAAGACCTCACTATCACCGGCCACGCGTTTGAGGCACGGCTTTATGCGGAGGACGTGCCCAAGGGCTTCCTGCCTGCAACCGGCACGCTGACCCATCTGTCCTTCCCGGCAGAAGCCCGCGCCGACAGCGGTGTGCGGGCAGGGGACACCATCAGCCCCTGGTACGACCCGATGATCTCCAAGGTGATCGTGCATGGCTCCACCCGCAAGGTGGCGCTGTCGCGGCTGGCGCGCGCACTGGAGGAGACGCAGGTCGGCGGCACCGTCACCAACCTCGCCTTTCTCGGCGCACTGGCGGCGCATGAGGGGTTTGCCAATGGCGAGGTGGACACCGGCCTGATTGCCCGCGATCTGGACGCGCTGACAGCGGCACCGGTGGTGGAGCTGCGCCACAAGGCGGCGGCCGGCATGGTGGCGCTGAATCTGGTGGAGGCTGTACCGGACACCGGCTTTATCCTCTGGGCGCCCCTGCACCGGGCTGTCACCCTGTCCCATGCGGGCGAGGAGTTCACGGCGGACGTGCAGGTGGACGGGGTGGACCGGCAGATGTGGACCGTTGATGGCGAAACCGTCGTGGCCGAACGCAGCCAGGGCCAATGGCGCATTGATGAACGCCGGATGCCCGCGGTGTCTCAGTCGGGAACGCTGATCACCGTGCATGATGCCTATGGGCTGGAGTTCACCGCGATTGACCCGCTGGACCGCGATGCGGCAGCAGGCGGCGACAGCAACGTGATCGAGGCGCCGATGCCCGGTCTGGTCAAGGCGGTCTTTGCCGAAGCCGGCCAGGCGGTGAAAGAGGGCGACCGGCTGGCCATTCTGGAAGCGATGAAGATGGAGCATTCCCTGCTGGCGGCCCGCGACGGCGTGGTGGCGGAGGTTCTGGCTGCTGCCGGCGACCAGGTTGAGGCCGGGGCGGCGCTGGTGCGGCTGGAAGAAGAAGACGGCTGACCCGGGACCGGGGTGGCGCCTGCCGCCCCCGCTGCGGTTTGAGTATTTTTGGAAAGATGAAGCCGGAGGGCATTCCATGGGTGAATTTGCCGAAATCTTCGAGGTCGGCCCGCGCGACGGGCTGCAGAATGAAAAGCGGGAAATCCCGGTTGCGGAAAAGGTGGCGCTGACCGACTGCCTGAGCCGCGCCGGCTTCAAACGCATCGAAGTGGCAAGCTTCGTCTCGCCCAAATGGGTGCCGCAGATGGCGGGCAGCGCAGAGGTGCTGGCGGGCATCAACCGCGCCTCCGGTGTGCGCTATGCGGCGCTCACTCCCAACATGCGCGGCTACGAGGATGCGGTGGCTGCCAAGGCGGATGAGATTGCGGTCTTTGCCTCCGCTTCCGAAGGCTTCTCCAAGGCCAACATCAACGCCACCATCGAGGAAAGCATCACCCGCTTTCTTCCCATCCTGGAGGCCGCCAAGGAGATCGGGCTGCCGGTCCGGGGCTATGTCTCCTGCGTGACCGATTGCCCCTATGACGGCGCGACGCCGCCTGAACAGGTGGCGGAGGTGGCCGAACGGCTGTACGCGCTCGGCTGTTACGAGATATCACTGGGCGACACCATCGGGCAGGGCACCCCGGAGGCGATCACTGCGATGCTCAAGGCAGTCACCGCGCGGGTGCCCGCTGCACAGCTGGCAGGCCACTACCACGACACCGCGGGCCGGGCGCTCGACAATATCGAGGCCTCGCTGGCGCAGGGGGTGCGGGTGTTTGATGCGGCCGTGGGCGGCCTCGGCGGCTGCCCCTATGCGCCGGGCGCGGCGGGGAATGTGGCAACGGAAGCGGTGCACAAGCGCCTCACGGAATTGGGCTATAACACTGGGCTGAACGCAGATGTGCTGGAAGAGGCCGCAGCACTCGCCCGTGCCATGCGCGGCCTGCAGTAAGAATTCAGCGGAGACACAAGATGTTTGAGACAATCACCCTGGACACCGACGCCCGCGGCGTCTGCACCCTGACCCTGAACCGGGCTGAGAAGCACAACGCCATGTCTGGCCAGATGCTGCAGGAGCTGACCCTGGCGGCAAAACGGCTGGCCGAGGACGAAACCGTGCGCGTGGTTGTGCTGACAGGTGCGGGTAAGAGTTTTTGCGCGGGCGGCGACCTTGCTTGGATGCGGGCGCAGATGGATGCCGATGCCGAAACCCGCGCGCGCGAGGCGCGGGTGCTGGCGGAGATGCTGATGGCGCTCAACACCCTTCCGAAACCGCTGATTGGTGCGGTGCAGGGCAACGCCTTCGGCGGCGGTGTCGGAATGGCGTCGGTCTGCGACGTGGCCATTGGTGCGGATCATCTGAAGATGGGCTTGACCGAGACCAAGCTGGGTCTGATTCCCGCCACCATCGGCCCCTATGTCATCGCCCGCATGGGCGAGGCCAAGGCCCGGCGCGTGTTCATGTCGGCGCGTTTGTTCGGCGCGGCGGAAGCTGTCGAGCTTGGCCTGCTTGCCAAGGCGGTGCCCGCGGAGCAGCTGAGTGAGGCGGTCGAGGCGGAAGTTGCCCCCTATCTGAACTGTGCCCCCGGCGCGGTGGCGGCGGCCAAGAAGCTGGCCCGCGATCTGGGGCCGCGGCTGGATGACAGCGTGATCGACCATACAATCAAGGCGCTTGTGGAGCGCTGGGAAGGGGCGGAGGCAGGAGAGGGGATCGCGGCGTTCTTTGAAAAACGCAAACCGGCATGGCAAAGCTGAAAAGCGGCATATCTGACTCACGTTTTCATGGCGGCTGCAGTTCCCCCTGCGGCCGCTTTTCTTATGAAAACGCTTGGGAATTATCCCTGTGTTGCAACAGTGCTTTTTCTATCCAAACCCCTGTGGATTAACGTCGCTTTAGTTGACGCTCCGCAGGCGCGGGGGTATGCACAGTCCAAATCAACACGCCAATTGACGCCGCGCGGAAATCCGCCCGGGGAAAGGAGCTGCTCTTGGAAGAGATGTTGAGGGAATACCTGCCTATTCTGGTCTTCCTGGCCGTCGCGGCAGGTTTGGGGATTGTCCTTATCCTGGCAGCCGTCGTCCTGGCGGTCCGCAACCCGGACCCGGAAAAGGTCAGCGCCTATGAATGCGGTTTCAACGCCTTTGACGATGCCCGCATGAAATTCGATGTCCGGTTCTACCTGGTGTCGATTCTCTTCATCATTTTCGACCTGGAAATCGCTTTCCTGTTTCCCTGGGCTGTCGGTTTTAAGGATATCAGCGACCTCGGCTTCTGGTCGATGATGGTGTTCCTCGGAGTGCTGACCATCGGCTTTGCCTATGAGTGGAAGAAAGGGGCCCTGGAATGGCAGTGATGACCGGACCCAACACGGCGGGCGTGGACAAGGAAGTTGTCACCCGGGCCATCAATGCCGAGCTTCAGGATAAGGGCTTCCTGCTCACCTCGGCTGAGGACATCATCAACTGGGCGCGCACCGGCTCGCTTCACTGGATGACCTTTGGCCTCGCCTGCTGCGCGGTGGAGATGATGCATACCTCGATGCCGCGCTATGACGCCGAACGCTTCGGCATCGCGCCGCGCGCCTCGCCGCGCCAGTCGGACGTGATGATCGTCGCAGGCACCCTGACCAACAAGATGGCGCCGGCCCTGCGCAAGGTCTACGACCAGATGCCCGAGCCGCGTTACGTGATCTCGATGGGCTCCTGCGCCAACGGCGGCGGCTATTACCACTACAGCTATTCCGTGGTGCGCGGCTGCGACCGGGTTGTGCCGGTCGACGTCTATGTGCCCGGCTGTCCGCCGACGGCTGAGGCGCTGCTCTATGGCCTGATGCAGCTGCAGCGCAAGATCCGCCGCACCGGCACCCTGGTGCGCTAAGGAAGGGGCGGAGAAAACATGAGCGAAGCACTGAAAGAACTGGGCGCCCAGATTGAAGCCAAACGCCCCGATTGCGTGGTGGCCTGGGATGTGTCCTTTGATGAGCTGAACATCGACGTCACACCCTCGAACATCGCCGGTCTGGTGGAGTTCCTGAAACTGGACGCCAACTGCAAGTTTTCGACCCTGGTCGACATCACCGCAGTGGATTACCCCGACCGCGCCAAGCGGTTCGACGTCGTCTACCACTTCCTGTCGATGTACCGGAACCAGCGCATCCGCCTGCGCGCCGCCGTGCGCGAGGATGAGATGGTGCCCTCAATCGTGGACGTGCACCCCTCAGCCAACTGGTTCGAGCGGGAAGTCTACGACATGTTCGGCATCCTGTTCTCCGGCCACCCGGACCTGCGCCGGATCCTGACCGACTATGGCTTCCGCGGCTATCCGCTGCGCAAGGATTTCCCGACCACCGGTTATACCGAGGTCCGCTATGACGAGGCGCAGAAGCGCGTGGTCTATGAGCCGGTGAAGCTGGTGCAAGAATACCGCCAGTTTGATTTCATGTCCCCGTGGGAAGGTGCCGAATACATCCTGCCCGGCGACGAGAAGGAGGGGGCGCAATGATGGACGGCTCCAAATTTGACGACGGCAGCGTCGACGCGCTGAGCGGCGAGCAGAAGATCCGCAACTTCAACATCAACTTCGGCCCGCAGCACCCTGCGGCGCACGGGGTTCTGCGTCTGGTGCTGGAGCTTGACGGCGAGATCGTCGAGCGCTGCGACCCGCATATCGGCCTGCTCCATCGCGGCACCGAGAAGCTGATGGAAAGCCGCACCTACCTGCAGAACCTGCCGTATTTCGACCGCCTCGATTACGTGGCGCCGATGAACCAGGAACATGCCTGGTGCCTGGCCATCGAGAAGCTGACCGGCACCGAGGTGCCGCGCCGCGGCCAGCTGATCCGGGTGCTGTACTCGGAAATCGGCCGGGTGCTGAACCACCTCCTCAACGTCACAACGCAGGCGATGGACGTCGGCGCGCTGACCCCGCCGCTGTGGGGCTTTGAAGAGCGCGAAAAACTGATGATCTTCTACGAGCGGGCCTGCGGCGCACGCCTGCACGCGGCCTATTTCCGCCCTGGCGGCGTGCATCAGGACCTGCCGGACGAGCTGCTGGATGATATCGATCTCTGGGCGATGGAATTCCCCAAGGTGCTGGACGATATCGACGGCCTCTTGACCGAAAACCGAATCTTCAAGCAGCGCAACTGCGACATCGGTGTGGTGACCGAGAAGGACATCCAGGAATACGGCTTCTCCGGCGTCATGGTGCGCGGCTCCGGCCTTGCATGGGACCTGCGCCGCGCGCAGCCCTATGAATGCTATGACGAGTTCGAGTTTCTGGTGCCCGTCGGCAAGAACGGCGACTGCTATGACCGCTACCTCTGCCGGATGGAAGAGATGCGCCAGTCGACCTCGATCATCCGCCAGGCGATTGCCAAGCTGCGCGAAGCCACCGGCGACGTGCTGGCCCGCGGCAAGCTGACCCCGCCCAAGCGCGGCGACATGAAGACCTCGATGGAAAGCCTGATCCACCATTTCAAGCTGTACACCGAAGGCTTCCACGTCCCCGCAGGCGAGGTTTACGCCGCCGTCGAGGCGCCCAAGGGCGAGTTCGGTGTCTATCTGGTGGCGGACGGGTCCAACAAACCCTACCGCTCCAAGATCCGCGCGCCGGGCTTCCTGCACCTGCAGGCAATGGACCACGTTGCCAAGGGCCACCAGCTGGCCGACGTCGCCGCCATCATCGGCACCATGGACGTCGTTTTTGGAGAGATTGACCGCTAATGCTTCGCCGTCTGCATTCCGAACAACCCGACAGCTTTGCCTTCACCCCGGCCAACCAGGCATGGGCTGAGGCGCAGATCACCAAATATCCTGAGGGCCGTCAGGCCTCTGCGGTCATTCCGCTTTTGTGGCGTGCGCAGGAGCAGGAAGGCTGGGTCACCAAACCCGCGATCGAAGCCGTGGCCGATATGCTCGGCATGGCTTATATCCGGGTGCTGGAGGTTGCTTCCTTCTACTTCATGTTCCAGCTGCAACCGACCGGCTCCGTTGCCAATATCCAGATCTGCGGCACCACGTCCTGCATGATCTGCGGCGCCGAGGACCTGGTGGCGGTCTGCAAGGAAAAGATTGCCGAGAAGCCGCACACCTTGTCAGCGGATGGCAAGTTCACCTGGGAAGAGGTCGAGTGCCTGGGGGCCTGCACCAACGCCCCGATGGCGCAGATCGGCAAGGATTACTACGAAGACCTGACCATCGAGAGCTTTACCAAACTGCTGGACGATCTGGCGGCTGGCAAGGTTGTGGCACCCGGCCCGCAGAACGGCCGTTACGCGGCGGAGCCGAAATCCGGCCTGACCTCTCTGACCGACTTCGACAGCGGCAAGACGCAGTACAATGCCTCTGTGCAGCTGGCGATGGACATCAAGGACGGCGTCAAGCGCATCCAGGGTGATGAAGTGCCGCTGCTGACCCCCTGGGTCGGCAAGGACGGCGTTGTTGCCGGCCGTGCAGCCGAAGGCCAGCCGCCGAAAGCCCCCGAGGCGCCCAAACCTGCCGTGAAGCAGGCGGAGGAAGCCGCCAAGGCCGCACCCAAGAAGTCGGCTGCAGCTGAGCCGTCCTCGCCGGAAGGCGCGGCGGCAAAGCCTGCGGACGGCAAGACCGGTGACGCTGAAACAGCAGAAGCCCAACCCGAGGTTCTGAAAGAGGCCCGCGGCGGCCTGCCCGATGATCTGAAGCTCCTGAAGGGGGTTGGCCCCAAGCTGGAAGAAAAGCTCAACGAACTGGGTTTCTTCCACTTTGACCAGATCGCCGAATGGACTGAGGCAGAGGTCGCCTGGGTCGATGCCCGGCTCAAGTTCAAAGGCCGGATCGAGCGGGACGGCTGGATCGAGCAGGCCAAGCGCCTGGCGGTGGGTGACGAGACCGAGTTCGCGAAACGTGCCAAAGAAGAGCACATCTACGACGACAAAGAAGACTGATCGGATGCGGCCCGGGCGGGCCGACTCCGGGTGATAGGGAACAGATGAGCAAGGAACAGGACCAGGCCATTGCAGCAAAGGGCCGGCACATCGCACTGGTGATCGCCGGGACCATTTCGCTGTGGATCGTGGTCTCGCTGTTCATCGGCCCCATGCTGGGGCTGCCGGGGCGCTATGCGCTCTTGTTCGACTTCGCCGCGCTGGCGGGCATGATCTATGCCCTGGTCAACATATTTCAACTCTGGCGCATGCGCCGGGACAGCCAAAGGTAGGCACACATGCTGAAGGATCAGGACCGGATCTTTACCAACCTTTACGGGATGCACGACCGCAACCTGGCGGGCGCCAAGGCGCGCGGCCATTGGGACGGCACGGCCGGCATCATCGAAAAGGGCCGCGACTGGATCATTCAGACGATGAAGGATTCCGGCCTGCGCGGCCGCGGCGGTGCGGGCTTCCCGACCGGCCTTAAGTGGTCCTTCATGCCCAAGGAAAGCGACGGCCGCCCGGCGTATCTGGTCATCAACGCCGACGAATCCGAGCCCGGCACCTGCAAAGACCGGGAAATCATGCGCCACGATCCGCACACGCTGATCGAGGGCGCGCTGATCGCCTCCTTCGCGATGAACGCGCATACCTGCTATATCTACCTGCGCGGCGAATACATCCGCGAGCGCGAGGCGCTGCAGGCCGCAATCGACGAATGCTATGACAAGGGGCTGCTGGGCAAGAACGCGGCCGGCTCCGGCTGGGATTTCGACGTCTTCCTGCACCACGGGGCAGGGGCCTACATCTGCGGCGAAGAAACCGCGCTGATCGAGAGCCTGGAAGGCAAGAAGGGCATGCCCCGGATGAAGCCGCCGTTCCCGGCGGGTGCGGGCCTGTATGGCTGCCCGACCACCGTGAACAACGTGGAATCCATTGCGGTTGTGCCGACCATTTTGCGCCGCGGCGCCGACTGGTTCGCCTCCTTCGGCCGCCAGAACAACGCGGGCACCAAGCTGTTTGCGATTTCCGGCCACGTCAACAACCCCTGTGTTGTCGAAGAGGCGATGTCGATCGGTTTTGAGGAACTGATCGAGAAGCATTGCGGCGGCATCCGCGGCGGCTGGGACAACCTGCTGGCGGTGATCCCCGGCGGCTCCTCCGTCCCGTGCGTGCGCGGCGAGAACATGCGCGACGCGATCATGGACTTCGACTACCTGCGCGGCGAACTGGGCTCCGGCCTCGGCACCGCGGCGGTGATCGTGATGGACAAGCAGACCGACATCATCAAGGCGATCTGGCGCTTGTCCAAGTTCTACAAGCACGAAAGCTGTGGCCAGTGCACCCCCTGCCGCGAAGGCACCGGCTGGATGATGCGTGTCATGGACCGTCTGGTGAAGGGCGAGGCCGAGCTGGAAGAAATCGACATGCTGTGGGACGTGACCAAGCAGGTCGAGGGCCACACCATCTGCGCCCTTGGCGACGCGGCGGCCTGGCCGATCCAGGGCCTGATCAAGAACTTCCGCGAGGAAATCGAGGACCGCATCAAGGCCCAGAAAACCGGCCGCATGGGCGCGATGGCAGCGGAATGACAAGTCGGCACAGAAATAAACTCTTAAGCTCTGTGCTTTTTGCCGCATCTTTTGCCGGTGCACAGCCGGCGCTTGCAGCAAACCGGGCCGCTCATGAAAGAGCGGCAGGCGAAATATTTGCTGCTGATATGATGGGAAACTGTAACGGCGTCGCACTTATCGGAGGGGCTGACTATCAGGCGTTCGTCCTAGCGGCGACGGAGGTTGCCTCGCAACAGGGGCTGCGTAAGAACAAACTGCGCAAACTTTTGTTTTACGGACAAACGGCTTGGCTCAAGGAACAAGCCGCTGATGTACTGAGTGCGCGGGGAATTGACGCCGGATCCCAACGGTCCGTTTGTTCCCTCGCTAGGAAAGTGGCCGGCAAAAATGACGCAATTGGCCGCTATTTGGAGCTGGAATAACTGATGGAAGCCTATGCCGCATATTCCCATGCTCTGGCCGCGCTGGTAATCTTTAGCCTGATCACCCTGGCGCTGTCGCCGTTTTCGGCGCTGGCCAAGCAGAAGGCGGGCCTTGCACCAGGTGCAACACCGCGGGAGGATTATGCGGAAAAGGCCTACCGGCTGAACCGGGCCTATCTGAACGGCTGCGAAACGCTGCCGGCCTTTCTGACTGTGACACTGGTGGCAATCCTGGCGGGCGCGGCACCGTTCTGGGTGAACCTGCTGGCCTCTGTGGCGGTGGTGTCACGTGCGGTCATGATTTTCATTCACCTGCAGGGCATCGGCAAACCGCACAGCGGCCCGCGCTCTGTTTTCTACGTTCTTGGCTGGGCCTGCATGGCGGGTCTGGCGATCTTGGCATTGGCGGCAGTATTTTGAGCATGATGAAGACATACCGGATGGCCGTTCCGGCGGCCTGCCTGGCGGCTCTGGCGCTGGTTTCGGCCTGCGGAACCTCCACGACCAACAAGAACCGCGAGCTGTACGACGGCGTGGCGTTCAAGGCGAAGGCCAAGCCCATCGACAAGAAGACAAACCCGGCGGTGTTCCAGATCGACATCAAGGGCGTTGAGCGCTCGGTCAAGGGCGCGCGCGAAGCGGCGGCGCATGGCGGTACCGCCTATTGCGTGACCACCTACGGGTCCTCAAAGATTGACTGGGCCAATGACCCGCGTGACGAAGAGACCCCGCTGACCATCACTGATGGCCGGGCTGTGTTCCAGGGGACCTGCACCCCGTGAGCGGATTTCCGGCATATCAGGGCCTTACGGTCCGGCTGCTATTGCATAGCAGCACCGCGCGCCTGCGCATGGGGGCTTCGAAACTGAAGGAGACCCATGCCATGCGTGCCCTGATTGCCGCTGTTCTGTCCACTGTTGTTGCCCTGCCTGCCGCGGCGCTGGCGAAACCGTCGCTGCGCGATGTGCAGGAAATCGAAGACCCGCTGTTTGCCGTTGCCGTGGCCAAGGAAGTCTCGGATTACTGCGACGATATTTCCCCGCGCTACCTGAAAGGGCTCGGCGAGTTGCGCCGGCTCAAAGCGCGGGCGAATGCGCTGGGTTACTCGGACGCGGAAATCCGCAGCTACATCGAATCTGATGCTGAAAAGGCCCGGATGCGCGCCAAGGGAGAACAGCTCCTGGCGCAGAACGGCGTTGACTACGGCGAACCCGAAACCTTCTGCGCCTATGGCCGCGCAGAGATTGAGAAAAACAGCGCGATCGGCGTGTTACTGAGGGCGAAATAGACCATGTCTGACCTCCGCAAGATCAACATTGACGGAACCGAGATCGAGGTGGACGGGGCGATGACCCTGATCCAGGCCTGTGAGGAGGCCGGCGTCGAGATCCCGCGCTTCTGCTACCATGAGCGGCTGTCGATTGCCGGCAACTGCCGCATGTGCCTGGTCGAAGTCGTGGGCGGCCCGCCGAAACCTGCCGCGTCCTGCGCGATGCAGGTGCGCGACCTGCGCCCCGGTCCCGAAGGCCAGGCGCCGCAGGTCAAGACCAACTCGCCGATGGTCAAGAAGGCCCGCGAAGGCGTGATGGAATTCATGCTGATCAACCACCCGCTGGATTGCCCGATCTGCGACCAGGGCGGTGAATGCGACCTGCAGGACCAGGCGATGGCCTATGGCCTGTCTGGCAGCCGCTTCAAGGAAGCCAAACGCGCAGTGGATGATCTGGACCTCGGTCCGCTGGTTGCCACCACCATGACCCGCTGCATTTCCTGCACCCGCTGCGTGCGCTTCACCACTGAGGTCGCGGGCATCACCCAGATGGGCCAGACCGGGCGCGGCGAGGATGCGGAGATCACCTCCTACCTGAACCAGACGCTGCAATCGAACCTCCAGGGCAACATCATCGACCTGTGCCCGGTGGGCGCGCTGACGTCCAAGCCCTATGCCTTCACCGCCCGTCCGTGGGAGCTGACCAAGACCGAAACCATCGACGTGATGGACGCGCTGGGGTCGAACATCCGCGTGGATACCAAGGGGCGCGAAGTCATGCGCATCCTGCCGCGCAACCACGACGGCGTGAACGAGGAATGGATCAGCGACAAGACCCGCTTTGTCTGGGACGGGTTGCGCCGCCAGCGCCTCGACCGCCCCTATGTGCGCGTTGATGGCAAGCTGAAGCCTGCCACCTGGGCAGAGGCGCTGTCTGCTGCCGCAACCGCCATGAAGGGCAAGAAGATCGCGGGCCTGATCGGCGATCTGGCGCCGGTCGAGGCAGCCTTTGCGCTGAAGCAGCTGGTCGAGGGGCTGGGCGGCAAGGTGGAATGCCGCACTGACAATGCCCGCCTGCCGATCGGCAACCGTGCAGGCTACGCCGGCACAGCCACCATCGAAGACCTTGATGACGCGGAAATGATCCTGCTGATCGGCAGCAACCCGCGCGATGAAGCACCGGTGCTGAACGCCCGTATCCGCAAGGCCTGGGCCAAAGGCGCGGAAGTGGCGCTGATCGGCCCGGCGGCGGATCTGACCTATGAGTACTACCACGCCGGCACCGGCCGCGACGCACTCAGCGACATGATCGCCAAGGGCGTCTCGGAGGAGACCCGTGAAAACAAGAAGACCGTGATCATCGTGGGGCAGGGCGCTCTGCGTGAAGCCGATGGCCTGGCAGTTCTGGCTGCGGCTCAGAAGATGGCGGAGCTGTCCGGCTCCAAGCTGATGGTCCTGCACACCGCCGCTTCCCGCGTTGGTGCGATGGACATCGGCGCAGTGACCGAAGGCGGCATGGCAGCTGCTATCGATGGTGCAGAGGTGATCTACAACCTCGGTGCCGATGAGGTGGAAATCGACGCAGGCGCCTTTGTGATCTACCAGGGCAGCCACGGCGACCGCGGCGCGCACCGCGCCGACGTAATCCTGCCGGGCGCGGCCTATACCGAAGAAAACGGCCTGTTCGTGAACACCGAAGGCCGCCCGCAGCTGGCCATGCGTGCTGCCTTTGCGCCGGGTGAGGCCAAGGAGAACTGGGCCATTCTGCGCGCGCTCAGCGCCGAAGCGGGTGCCAAGCTGGGCTATGACTCGCTTGCGCAGCTGCGCCAGGCCCTGATCGCTGAAGTGCCGCATCTGGCAAAGATCGACGAAGTTGCCGATAGGGACGGCGAAGCGCTGGAGCAGGACAAGCTTGGCAACGCCGACTTCCTGCCCGCGGTCAAGGACTTCTACCTGACCAACCCGATTGCCCGCGCATCCCAGCTGATGGCGGAATTGTCGGCAGGTGTGAAAGCCCGCGGAAACGAGGCTATGGCCGCCGAATGATCCGCTTCGCCCTCATAGCGCCCTTCCTGCTGGCCGCCTGTGCAATGGCGCCCGGCAGCGAAGGCGTGCGGCCCGCCCCAACCTATGAAGGGGTGGAAACCAGCCTGCTGGAGGGCGATCTGGTGCAATTTCACGTCTCCATGCGCGGTGCCGCCGCGCCGGAGGACATTGAGAACTATGCGGAATGTGCCGCCGCGCAATACGCGCTGATCCGGGGTTACGGATTTGCGCGCCATGTGCGCACAACTTTGACACAGGCTGGGGGCAAATCTTCCGCGGATGCGGTTTATCTGATTTCGCCCTCTCTGCCGCGCGGGCTGCGCACCATCGACGCTGATGTCGCGGTTGCGGATTGCGCGGCAAACGGAATACCCACGGTGTGAGGACCTATGGCTGATTTCTTTAACACTCCAGGCGGCATCGCTGTTCTGATCCTGGCGCAAGTGCTTGCAGTTGTTGCCTTTGTGATGATCTCGCTCCTGTTCCTCGTCTACGGGGACCGCAAGATCTGGGCCGCGGTCCAGATGCGCCGGGGCCCGAACGTGGTGGGCGTCTACGGCCTGCTGCAATCGGTGGCTGACGCGCTGAAATACGTGGTCAAGGAAGTGGTGATCCCGGCCGGTGCCGACCGCACCGTCTTTATCCTGGCACCGATGACCTCCTTCGTGCTGGCGATGATTGCCTGGGCGGTGATCCCGTTCAACGACGGCTGGGTGCTCTCGGACATCAACGTCGCCATCCTCTATGTCTTCGCGGTCTCCTCGCTGGAGGTCTACGGCGTGATTATGGGCGGCTGGGCGTCGAACTCGAAATACCCGTTCTTGGGCTCCCTGCGCTCCGCGGCGCAGATGATCTCTTACGAGGTCTCCATCGGCCTCATCATCATCGGCGTGATCATCTCCACCGGAAGCATGAATTTCGGCGACATCGTGCGCGCGCAGGACGGCGATCTGGGCCTGCTGAACTGGTACTGGATCCCGCATTTCCCGATGGTCTTCCTGTTCTTCATCTCGGCGCTGGCGGAAACCAACCGCCCGCCGTTCGACCTGCCGGAAGCGGAATCGGAGCTGGTGGCGGGCTACCAGGTGGAATACTCGGCCACCCCGTTCCTCTTGTTCATGGCTGGTGAGTACATCGCCATCTTCCTGATGTGCGCGCTGACCTCGCTCTTGTTCTTCGGCGGCTGGCTGTCCCCGATCCCGGGCCTGCCCGATGGCGTCCTGTGGATGGTCGCCAAGATGGCGTTCTTCTTCTTCCTCTTCGCAATGGTGAAGGCGATCACCCCGCGCTACCGCTACGACCAGCTAATGCGCCTGGGCTGGAAAGTGTTCCTGCCGTTCTCGCTGGCCTGGGTGGTCTTCGTGTCCTTTGCTGCAAAATTTGACTGGTTCTGGGGCATCTTCGCCCGCTGGACCGTGGGAGGCTGATTTGAAAAAGAAGGTTTCATATCTTCTTGCTGCCGCTTGTCTGGCCGTGGCAGCTCAGCCATCACATGCAGGGCAGCCTTCGGTCGTACAGGCAATGTCCGCGGTGAGGGATTTCGCTGCAAGCCAGTGTGCCTCGGAGTTTGCTGATGTGGCGTCCTTGGCTAGTGAAGGGCAAACTGCTTTGGATGCGGCTGTGCTTAGAGCTGCAGAAAAGGGTGATTGGCACAACGAGTGGCCGATGTCTGGCGTAACGCTGGAGACAACCGGCTTCCTTGTGGTGCTCACGGATTACACTGGCGAGTTGCTGAAACTGATGGACCTGATGCGCAATGGCGCGGCCCAGCCGGATGAAGAACGGTTGAAGAATGGCCGGGCGTTTGCGCAGCAGGTTGCAGCCAAAGCTGCGCTTGCACGGTGTCTGATGCCAAGTGCAGAAGAAGTGCCGGACCTGCCGCAAAGAAAGGGGCTCGGTCCTGCCGCTGTACGGAAAGTATTGGCGGATTTGGAATGCAAGCACTGGTTCGGTGCGGGCGACCGATTGACCGAAGTTGCGAATTCTGAAGCTGCCCCATCCAATTGGGCCGACTCTGTAGATCCGATCCTGCAAGACACCGTTGGCCGGTGTGAAAGGGAAAATTGAAACATGACCCAAATCGACTACACCCGCGCCGCCAAATACTTCCTGCTGCAGGATTTCTGGGTCGGCTTCAAACTGGGGCTGAAGTATTTCTTCGCGCCCAAAGCGACACTGAACTACCCGCATGAGAAGGGCCCGCTGTCGCCCCGTTTCCGCGGTGAGCACGCGCTGCGCCGCTATCCGAACGGCGAGGAGCGCTGCATTGCCTGCAAGCTGTGCGAGGCGGTCTGCCCGGCGCAGGCGATCACCATCGACGCGGAACCGCGCGAGGACGGCAGCCGCCGCACCACGCGCTATGACATCGACATGACCAAATGCATCTACTGCGGCTTCTGCCAGGAAGCCTGCCCGGTGGATGCGATTGTCGAAGGCCCGAACTTCGAATTCGCCACCGAAACCCGCGAGGAGCTGTTCTACGACAAGGAGAAGCTGCTTTCGAACGGGGAGCGCTGGGAAGCCGAGATTGCCCGCAACCTGGAAATCGACGCGCCGTACCGATGACTGATCCCAAGAACCCTTTCGAGGCCATGATGGCTCAGGCCCAGCAGATGGCCAAGGCGTTCAACCCGGCGCTGGAGAACTTCTCGCCTTCCGAGGCGTTCAAGGAGTTCGAGGCGCTGTGGCCCACCATGCCCAAAGAGGTCATGGAAATGATGTTCGGCAACACCGTCAACAAGGACGGGCTGGATGCCAAGACCCGGCTGCTGCTGACGCTGGCAGGGCTGACAATGCAGGGCGCGCAGGCCGACAGTGCCGTGCGCCAGACCGTGCGCCACGCCCTCGCGGCCGGCGCCAAGAAACAAGAGATCGTGGAAACGATCGGACAGATGTCGGTGTTTGCCGGCATTCCGGCCATGAACCGGGCGCTGGATCTGGCGCAAGCGGTCATGGACGACAAAAGGGACGATGAGACATGAGCGTTTTTGCCTTCTACCTCTTCGCCATCAGCGCCATCACCGGCGGGCTGTTCACCGTGATCAGCCGCCAGCCGGTGCATTCGGTGCTGTGGCTGATCCTGGCCTTCCTTTCCTCGGCCGGGCTGTTTGTGCTTCTGGGGGCGGAATTCGTCGCCATGCTGCTGGTCATCGTCTACGTGGGCGCTGTCGCGGTGCTGTTCCTGTTTGTGGTGATGATGCTGGACGTGGACTTTGCCGAGCTGAAGGCGGAGATGGCGCGCTATATGCCGCTGGCCTTGCTGATCGGCCTGGTGATCCTGATGCAGTTCGTGATGGCCTTCGGGGTTTGGGAAACCGCGCACAAGGCGCCTGAGCTGCTGGCCAATCCGGTGCCTGCCGACCGCCACAACACCGAGGCGCTCGGCCTCATCATCTATGATCAATATTTCCTTCTGTTCCAGCTGGCGGGCCTGATCCTGCTGGTGGCGATGATCGGCGCGATCGTGCTGACCCTGCGCCACCGCACCGACGTCAAGCGCCAGGACGTGGTTGCGCAGATGATGCGCGACCCGGCCGCCGCGATGGAGCTGAAGGACGTGAAACCGGGGCAGGGGCTGTGAGGAATAGAAGAAGCCATTTATTGACAGCACCTATTGCCTGCATTCTCTCTCTCGTCGCAACAGAGGGGCACTCACAAACGGTGGGTGATCTACTCAATGGTTGTGAAGACGTTTTAAAACCGGCAGGAGCTCGCAACTCAGAACTCTACAGTGACGGAGTGATGTGTTTGGGCTTGGCAGCAGGCGTTTCGCAAGTGATGTGGTTTAACTGTTCCTCAAGAAGGGAAGGCAGTGTTCCTCACGGATCGCTTGTTGCTGCAATGCCGCCCTCAAGAACAGCGGCGCTGCAGGCTTTCGTGAACTGGGGACGCGCAAATCCCGGCATGTGGGACTTTGAAGCTGAGTTGGGATTTATTGAGGCGCTGCCGATGAACTTTCCGTGCAAGGAAAAGCAACAAAGTGCGGCTGAAGGGTAGGCAAAATGATCGGACTTGAACATTATCTGACCGTCGCGGCGACGCTGTTCGTCATCGGCATCTTCGGGCTCTTCCTGAACCGCAAGAACGTGATCATCCTCTTGATGAGCATCGAACTGATGCTCCTGGCGGTGAACATTAACCTGGTCGCCTTCTCCAGCTTCCTGGGCGATCTGGTGGGGCAGGTCTTTACCCTGTTCGTGCTGACCGTGGCTGCCGCTGAGGCTGCCATCGGCCTCGCGATCCTGGTCTGCTTCTTCCGCAACCGCGGCACCATCGCCGTCGAAGACGTCAACGTGATGAAGGGCTAAAGAAACATGGAAACCATCCTTCTCTTTGCCCCGCTGGTCGGCGCCATCATCTGCGGCTTCGGCCACAAGATGATCGGCGAGAAAGCCGCCACCGTGACCGCCACCGCGCTGCTGTTTCTGGCGGCGCTGCTCAGCTGGATCACCTTCCTGTCGTTTGACGGGGTGACCCAGAACATCGAGATTTTCCGCTGGATCGAAAGCGGCTCGCTGTCGACCTCCTGGGCGATCCGCCTGGACCGGCTGACCGCGATCATGCTGATCGTGATCACCACGGTCTCGTCGCTCGTGCACCTCTATTCCTTCGGCTACATGGATCATGACCCGCAGTGGAAAGAGGGCGAGAGCTACAAGCCGCGCTTCTTTGCCTATCTGTCGTTCTTCACCTTCGCGATGCTGATGCTGGTGACCTCCGACAACCTGGTGCAGATGTTCTTCGGCTGGGAAGGCGTGGGCGTTGCCTCCTACCTGCTGATCGGCTTCTACTACCGCAAGCCGAGCGCCAATGCGGCGGCGATGAAGGCCTTCATCGTCAACCGGGTCGGCGACTTCGGCTTTGCGCTGGGGATTTTCGGGCTGTTCTTCCTGACCGACAGCATCAACCTGTCTGACATCTTTGCAGCGGCACCCACGCTGGCGGAAACCCAGGTTTCCTTCCTGTGGACCGAGTGGAACGCGGCGAACCTGCTAGCCTTCCTGCTGTTCGTTGGTGCGATGGGCAAATCGGCACAGCTGATCCTTCACACCTGGCTGCCGGACGCGATGGAAGGCCCGACCCCGGTGTCGGCGCTGATCCACGCCGCGACCATGGTGACCGCGGGCGTGTTCCTGGTCTGCCGCATGTCGCCGCTGATCGAGTTCGCGCCTGAGGCCGCGGCCTTCATCACCGCCCTGGGCGCGGCAACCGCATTCTTTGCGGCAACCGTGGGCCTGGTGCAGAACGACATCAAGCGCGTGATTGCGTACTCGACCTGCTCGCAGCTGGGTTACATGTTTGTGGCCGCCGGTGTCGGCATGTACTCGGCAGCGATGTTCCACCTGTTCACACACGCGTTCTTCAAGGCGATGCTGTTCCTTGGCGCGGGCTCCGTGATCCACGCCATGCATCACGAGCAGGACATGCGGAACTACGGCGCGCTGCGCAAAAAGATCCCCTATACCTTCTGGGCGATGATGATCGGCACGCTGGCCATTACCGGCGTTGGCATTCCGCTCAGCGGCTGGGTTGGCTTTGCAGGCTTCGTATCCAAGGACGCCATCATCGAAAGCGCTTATGCGGGCGGCTCGATGTTCGGCTTCTGGGCGCTGGTGATCGCGGCCTTCATGACTTCCTTCTACTCCTGGCGCCTGATCTTCATGACCTTCTACGGAGAGGCCCGCGGCGATAAGCACACCCATGACCATGCTCATGAAAGCCCCTGGACCATGCTGGTGCCGCTGGGTGTTCTGGCCCTGGGCGCGATCTTCTCGGGCATGCTGTGGTACAGCAGCTTCTTCGGCCACGCTGATCAGGTCGGCAAGTTCTACGGCATCCCGGTGGCGGAAGCATCCGTTGCGGCACATGGCGAAGAGGCCACCCACAGCGACGACGCTGCGCATGGCGACGACGCTGCGCACGGTGAAGAAGCCGCCCACGGCGAAGACGCCGCACACGGCGGTGAGCACCACTATGTGTTTGCCGGCAAGCCGGGCGAGGGTGCGCTCTATATCGCACCGGACAACCACATCCTGGAAGATGCCCACGCGGCACCGAAATGGGTGAAACTGTCCCCCTTCGCCGCAATGCTGGGTGGCCTTGTGCTGGCACTGTGGTTCTACATCTGGAACCCGTCGCTGCCCGCACGCCTGGCCGCGCAGCAGCGCCCGCTGTACCTGTTCCTGCTGAACAAGTGGTACTTTGACGAGATCTACAACGTGATCTTCGTCAAGCCGGCCGTGGCTCTGGGCCGCTTCTTCTGGAAACGCGGCGATGGCAACACCATCGACGGCTTCCTGAACGGTCTGGCCATGGGCGTTGTGCCCTTCTTCACCCGCCTCGCGGGCCGGGCACAGTCCGGTTACATCTTTACTTATGCCTTCTGGATGGTGCTGGGCATTGCAGCCCTGGTCACCTGGATGTCGATCGGCGGAGGAGCGCACTGATGGACAATCTCCTTTCTATTGTCACCTTCATCCCGGCGCTCGCGGCGGCCATCCTGGCCCTGTTCCTGCGCGGCGAGGATAAGGCGGCGCAGCGCAACGCCAAGTTTGTTGCGCTCTTTGCCACCACGATCACCTTCCTGGTGAGCCTGGGGATCTACTCCCAGTTCGACCCGGCCAACACCGGCTTCCAGTTCGTCGAGGACCGGGCCTGGATTTTCGGCCTGAAATACAAGATGGGCGTTGACGGCATCTCGGTGCTGTTTGTGATGCTGACCACCTTCATCATGCCGCTGACCATCCTGGCCAGCTGGTCGGTCACTGACCGGGTGAAGGAATACATGATCGCCTTCCTGCTCCTGGAGACCCTGATGCTGGGTGTCTTCATGGCGCTGGACTTGGTGCTGTTCTACCTGTTCTTCGAGGCGGGCCTCATCCCGATGTTCCTGATCATCGGCATCTGGGGCGGCAAGGAACGGATCTACGCCTCCTTCAAGTTCTTCCTCTACACCTTCTTCGGCTCGGTTCTGATGCTGGTTGCGATGGTGTTCATGTATGTGGATGCCGGCACCACCGATATCGAAACCCTGCTGACCCACAGCTTCTCAGCGGCGTCCTTTGACGTTTTGGGGCTGCATATCGTGGGCGGTGCGCAGACGCTGATGTTCCTGGCCTTCTTTGCCTCCTTCGCGGTGAAGATGCCGATGTGGCCGGTGCACACCTGGCTGCCGGACGCGCACGTTCAGGCGCCGACCGCGGGTTCCGTGGTGCTGGCGGCGATCCTGCTGAAGATGGGCGGCTACGGCTTCCTGCGCTTCTCCCTGCCGATGTTCCCGGTCGGCGCGGATGTGATGACCGATGTGGTCCTGTGGATGTCCGCGATTGCGGTGGTCTACACCTCGCTGGTGGCGATGGTGCAGGAGGACATGAAGAAGCTGATCGCTTACTCCTCGGTTGCGCATATGGGCTTTGTCACCATGGGCATCTTTGCCGCCAACCAGCAGGGCATCGACGGCGCCATCTTCCAGATGCTGTCGCACGGTTTCATCTCCGCCGCACTCTTCCTTTGCGTCGGCGTGATCTATGACCGTATGCACACCCGCGACATCGACGCCTATGGCGGTCTTGTGATCCGGATGCCGGCTTATGCGCTGGTGTTCATGTTCTTCACTATGGGCAACGTCGGCCTGCCGGGCACATCCGGCTTTGTCGGTGAATTCCTGACCCTGATGGGCACCTTCCAGAAGAACACCTGGGTCACCGCCGTGGCGGCAACCGGCGTGATCTTCTCGGCCGGCTACGCGCTGTGGCTCTACCGCCGCGTGGTGTTCGGCGACCTGATCAAGGGCAGTCTGATGGGTATCAAGGACATGTCCGCGCGCGAGCGCTTTGTCTTTGCTCCGCTGGTCGTCATGACCCTGCTGCTGGGCGTCTACCCGTCGCTGGTCACCGACATCATCAGCCCCTCGACCGAGGCGCTGATTGCAAACTTCAACCAGTCTCTGGCAGCGGCCGATACCTCGGCAGCGACCCAGATTGCTTCGCACTAAGGGAGCATCAGGCAGATGATCCAAGCTGATCTTACTGTAATCCTGCCAGAGATCGTTCTGGCGCTTTACGCCATGGCGGCGCTGCTTGGCGCCGTCTACACCGGCAAGGACAAGCTGGCGGTGCCGATGGTCTGGGCCACGGCGGCTTTGCTGGCGCTGGTTGCCTTCTGGATCGCCTCCAGCCCGGCCGGCACCCAAACAGCTTTCAATGGCATGTTCATCGACGACGGCTTCTCCCGCTTTGCCAAGGTGGCACTGCTTTTGGGTGCCTCCGCAGTTCTGCTGATTGGCCAGGACTACATGGCGCGCCGCGGCATCCTGCGGTTCGAATACCCGGTCCTGGCGGCGCTGGCCGCTGTTGGCATGATGATGATGGTCTCCGCAGGCGACCTGATGTCCCTCTACATGGGGCTGGAGCTGCAGTCGCTGTCGCTCTACGTCGTGGCTGCGATGCGCCGCGACAGCGTCAAGTCGACCGAGGCGGGCCTCAAGTACTTTGTGCTGGGCGCATTGTCCTCCGGCCTGCTGCTTTATGGCGCCTCGCTGGTTTATGGCTTTGCCGGCACCACCCAGTTTGCGGGCATCATCCAGGTGGCAGAGCAGGGCCATATGTCCATCGGCATGCTGTTCGGCCTGGTCTTCATGATCTCGGGGCTTGCGTTCAAGGTCTCGGCGGTTCCGTTCCACATGTGGACCCCGGACGTCTATGAGGGCTCGCCGACGCCTGTGACGGCTTTCTTTGCCACCGCACCCAAGGTGGCCGCGATGGGCCTGTTTGCCCGCGTCCTGTTTGACGCCTTTGGCGGTGCAATTGCCGACTGGCAGCAGATCATCGTGGTGCTGTCGGTGCTGTCGATGTTCCTGGGCGCCATCGCAGCAATTGGTCAGCGCGACATCAAACGGCTGATGGCCTTCTCCTCCATCGCCCACATGGGCTATGCGATGATCGGCCTGGCGGCAGGCACCGAGCAGGGCATCACCGCGATGCTGGTGTACCTCGCGATTTACGTCACCATGAACATCGGCACCTTCGCCTTCATCCTGATGCTCGAGAAGGACGGCAAGCCGGTCACGGACATCCTGGCCCTGAACCAATTCGCTGCGCGCGAGCCGGGCAAGGCGCTGGCGGTGCTGATCCTGATGTTCTCGCTGGCAGGCGTGCCGCCGATGCTGGGCTTCTTTGCCAAGTTCGGCGTGTGGCAGGCGGGTATTGATGCGGGCCTGATGACGCTGGTCATTGCCTCTGCCGTCGCTTCTGTAATCGGTGCATTCTACTACCTGCGCATTGTCTTCTACATGTACTTCGGTACTGGCGAGGATGATGTGGAGGCGAAGGGCTCTCCGGTTCTGGGCGTGGCGCTGATGGCCTCTGCGGCGCTGATGCTGGTGGGCGTGGTCTACCAGTTCGGCATCGACAACGCTGCTGCTGCAGCTGCAGCAACCCTTGTAAATTGATCTGTTTTTCAGGCAGGCTAGAGAGGCCCGGTCTTGCGACCGGGCCTTTCCGCATCTAAGGAGCGCACATGAGCTGGCCAGCAGGATATGGAAAACGGGTGCTTGATGAGGTGGACAGCACCCTGAACGAGGCCGCCCGCATTGCCGGGGAACTGGCAGGTCCTGAATGGATCTTGGCCCTGCGCCAGACGCAAGGCAGGGGCCGCCGCGGCCGCGACTGGAAGGACCCCAAGGGCAACTTCGCCGCAACCTTGGTGATGCGCCCCGAAGGTGCCCCGGATCAGGCCGCGCTGCGCAGCTTTGTCGCTGCCTTGGCCGTCTATGACGCCTGCGTCGCGGTCACCGGCCGAAGCGAGGGCCTGTCGCTGAAATGGCCCAACGATGTACTGCTGAAGGGCGGCAAGCTGGCAGGCATCCTTCTGGAAAGCGCGGGCAACGGGCATGGCGTCAATCATCTGTTTGTCGGCATCGGCGTCAATCTGGTGGAAACGCCGATGAAGGAATGGCTGGAACCCGGCGCGGTCTGGCCTGTGTCGCTGCTGTCTGAAACCGGCGTGCAGGTCACGCCGGAGGAATTCCTGGAAGCCGTGGCTGAGGCCTTTGCCCGATATGAGCAGCAATTCACAACCTACGGGTTCGAGCCGATCCGCACCGAATGGCTCGCACGTGCGGCCAAGCTGGGTGAGGTGATCACGGCCAAGACCGCGTCGTCAGAGACCGAAGGCACCTTTGAAACGGTGGACGCCAGCGGCAACCTTGTCCTAAACACCGCCAAGGGCCGCGTCAGCATTCCTGCGGCGGACATCTATTTCTAGGAAGGAGCAGCAATGCTTCTGGCAGTTGATTGCGGCAATACCAATACCGTCTTCTCGATCTATGACGGCGAGAAGTTCATCGGCATGTGGCGCACCGCCACCGAATGGCAGCGCACGGCTGACCAGTATTACGTCTGGCTCAACACGCTGATGCGGCTGCAGGGGATCGAGGCGGATATCACCGACATGATCATCTCCTCCACCGTGCCGCGGGTGGTGTTCAACCTGCGTGTGCTGGCGGACCGCTATTTCAACACCCGGCCTTTGGTTGTTGGCAAACCCGAATGCCTGCTGCCCGTCGCGGTGCGGGTCGACGAAGGCACCGCGGTCGGCCCCGACCGGCTGGTCAACACGGTGTCAGGCTTCGACACCTACGGCGGCAACCTGATTGTGGTGGACTTTGGCACCGCCACAACATTCGACGTGGTGGCCGAGGACGGCGCTTATGTCGGCGGGGTGATCGCACCCGGCGTGAACCTTAGCCTGGAAGCCTTGCACCAGGCCGCCGCAGCGCTGCCCCATGTGGACATTTCCAAGCCGCAGAACGTGATCGGCACCAACACCGTCGCCTGCATGCAATCCGGCGTGTTCTGGGGCTATGTCGGCCTCGTGCGCGAGATCTGCGAGCGCATCAAGGCGGAACGCGCGGTGCCGATGAAAGTAATCTCAACCGGCGGGCTGGCGCCATTGTTCCAGCAATCTGCCGATCTGTTTGACGCATATGAGGATGATCTCACCATGCATGGGCTGCAGATCATCCATAAATACAACAAGGAAAACGGTACTGACGCATGAGCAGTGATAGATTGATCTACCTGCCCCTTGGCGGGGCGGGTGAAATTGGCATGAACGCCTATGTCTACGGCTACGGCCCGCAGGGCAAGGAACGGCTGGTCCTGGTGGATCTGGGCGTGACTTTCCCGGATATGGACACCACGCCGGGCGTGGACCTGATCATGCCCGACATCACCTGGCTGAAGGAGCGCGCCGACCGGCTGGAAGGCATCTTCATCACCCACGGGCATGAGGACCACATCGGCGCTATTGCCCATCTTTATGCGCATCTGAACGTGCCGGTTTACGCCCGCGCCTTTACCGCCAATCTGGCGCGCCGCAAGATGGAAGAAGCAGGCCACGATCCGGCCAATGTGCATACCGTGCAGGCCTGGCCGGAGGTAACCAAGCTTGGCCCCTTCACCATCGGCGTGGCGCCGATGAGCCACTCGATCCCCGAAAGCGGCGGTCTGGTGATCGACAGCCCGGCGGGGCGGGTGGTGCACACTGGCGACTTCAAGCTGGACGCAAACCCGCTGGTCGGGGAACCCTTTGATCCGGAAATGTGGGCGGAAATCGCCAAGGATGGCATCCAGGCGCTTGTCTGCGATTCCACCAATGTGTTCTCGCAGCATCCGGGCCGTTCGGAATCCGAACTGCCGGAGGAAATCACCAAGCTGTTCTTCGAGGCTAAGGGGCTCGTAGCGGCCACCACATTTGCCTCCAACGTCGCGCGGGTGAAAACCCTTGCCGTGGCGGGGGAGAAGGCAGGGCGCTCTGTTGTGCTGCTGGGCCGCGCCATGCGCCGGATGATCGAGGCCGCGGTGGAAACCGGCGTGCTGGTGGACTTCCCCAAGGTGATCAGCCCGGAGGATGCCGCCAACGTGCCGCGCGACAACCTGATGCTGATCACCACCGGCAGCCAGGGCGAACGCCGCGCCGCCACCGCGCAGCTGGCGCGCGGCAAATACCGCGGGCTGGAGCTGAAGGAGGGCGACCTGTTCCTGTTCTCCTCCAAGACCATTCCGGGCAACGAAAAGGGCGTCATCCGCATCATCAACCAATTTTCCGAAATGGGGGTGGATGTGGTTGATGACAGCTCCGGCCTCTACCACGTCTCCGGCCACGCCAACCGCCCGGACCTGGAGGCAGTGCATAACCTGCTGAAGCCCAAGATGCTGATCCCGATGCACGGTGAGCACCGCCACCTGCGCCAGCACGCCCGCCTGGGCGAGGAAAAGGGCATCGCCAGTGCGGTGGTCGTGAACGGCATGATGATGGACCTGACCGGCGATGTGCCGTCTGTCACCGAATGGATCGAGACCGGCCGCACCTATCTGGACGGCTCTGTCAAATACGGTGCTATGGACGGCATCGTGCGCGACCGGATCCGCATGGCGCTGAACGGCCATGTGCTGGTGACGGTGATCCTCGATGAGGACGACGAGCCGCTGGGCGAACCCTGGTGCGACGTCAAAGGGCTGCCGGAAACGGGAACCTCCAATGCCGCGCTGGTGGAGGTGCTGGAGGAGGATCTGAACCAGTTCCTGATGCGCGCCGGTGCAAAAACCTTGCGCGACGACGACAGGCTGGAGCAGGAACTGCGCCGCATCACCCGCCAGACCGCACAGGCCGAGATCGGCAAGAAGCCCGAAGTAACGGTGGTGGTCAGCCGCATGCGCTGACCCCGCC
>NZ_LYUZ01000081.1 GCF_001679925.1 Leisingera sp. JC1
GAACTGTAGATCTAGCTGTCTCAGTGCACACTATGCGGACTTTGCTGCCATTGACTGCTGACCTAACAAAAAATAACCACACAGAATGGATGTGATAAAAGTGTTCCCATATTTCTCAACTGACCGAGTTCACTCGGAACGCCGTTTTGCGATTGTGAGGCGGTCGGACGGTTTTTTTGCCATTGCCGATCAATACTATTACAGATCCGCTGACGAGGATGGTTCAGTCTATGCAGAGGGCTGGGCATCACTACCAGCCAATGGAGTCTTCGCCAATGAAGCTTTGGCTGAACAAGAGATCAACACACGAATAGCGGTTTGGGGCTGACCGCTTCGGGCTCGAAGCGGCCAATTGAGACGAGCGGTTGTATCACACACTAAAAGCCCCGGCGCGGAGGCCGGGGCTTTGGTGTTTTGACTGATGGCTGCCCCTCAGGCCAGCATCACCATCGGGTTTTCCAGGTTGTCGACGATCGCCTTCAAGAGGTCCGCGCCGAGGGCGCCGTCGATGACGCGGTGGTCGACCGACATGGTGACGCTCATCACGGTGGCGACCTTCAGCTCGCCGTCGGAACCCACGACCGGCTTCTTGACGCCGGAGCCGACCGCCAGGATGCCCGCGTGCGGCGGGTTCACGATGGCGTCGAAGTTGTCGATGCCGAACATGCCGAGGTTGGAGATCGCGAAGCTGCCGCCCTGGTATTCATGCGGGGCCAGCTTGCGCTCGCGGGCGCGGGAGGCGAGGTCTTTCATCTCTGCCGACAGCGCGGAGAGCGATTTGGTGTCGCTGTCCTGCAGGACCGGGGTGAACAGACCGCCCTCGATGGCGACGGCGACCGCCACGTCGGAGGCTTTCATTTTCAGCACCCGGTCTCCGGCCCAGACCGCGTTGGCGTCCGGCACCGCTTGCAGCGCCAGCGCCACCGCCTTGATGATGAAGTCGTTGACCGAGAGCTTCACACCGCGGCCTTCGAGCTGCTTGTTCAGCTCGCCGCGGAACTTCAAGAGCGCATCCAGCTGGATGTCGCGGCGCAGGTAGAAATGCGGGATGGTCTGCTTGGCCTCGGTCAGGCGGGCGGCAATGGTCTTGCGCATGCCGTCGAGCTTGACTTCTTCATACTCGCGGCCCTCGTACATGCGGGCAACCATGTCGGCGGAGGGGCCGGCCGGGGCTGCTGCGGCAGCGGGGGCTGCTGCGGCGGGGCCAGTGTCGGTGCCACCTGCCTTAGCTGCGGCTGCAGCCTGTGGCTTGGCGTCCATGACGTCGGCCTTGACGATGCGGCCCTTGGGACCGGAGCCTTTGATGGCGCTCAGGTCCAGGCCCTTGTCGGCGGCGATGCGGCGCGCCAGCGGTGAGGCGAAGATGCGGCTGCCGTCGGCGCCCTGCGGGGCGGCGGGGGCGGCTTTGGCCTCTTCCTTGGGCGCGGCTGCGGGGGCCTCAGCTTTGGCCGCGGGGGCCTCTTCCTTGGCCGGGGCGCCGCCGCCGCTGGAGGTGCCGGAGGACTGGATGTCATCGGCGCTTTCGCCGTCTTCCAGCAGCACCGCGATGGGGGTGTTGACCTTTACGCCCTCGGAGCCTTCGGCGATCAGGATCTTGCCGACCACGCCTTCGTCCACGGCTTCAAATTCCATGGTGGCCTTGTCGGTTTCGATCTCGGCGATCAGGTCGCCGGAGGAGACGGTGTCGCCCTCCTTGACCAGCCATTTGGCAAGGGTGCCTTCCTCCATGGTGGGAGAAAGCGCGGGCATCAGGATTTCGGTGGGCATGTCAGCGCTCCTCAATCAGAACAATTTGGTCATAGGGCGCCCTGGGGCGCCGGGTGCCGCGGGCCAGTTGGGTTATCGCGGCTTCGATCTTGTCTTGCTTCTCCGCCATCCAGACGTAGGCTTCCTGATGGGAGGGCCGCGAGCCGATCAGCCGTGTGTCTGCTGCCAGCCGTTCGGGAACCAGTGCGGTGACTGTGCGCCCGTCGACGGTCAGCGTGACGCGGTAGCATTCGGTTTCGGGATCACGGCCCCTGATGTCCATCTTCGTCCTTAGCGGTAGGTCACTTGCTTCACGGCCTCTACCACCTCATCCGTGGTGATCAGCGCGTGGCGTTCCAGGTTGGCGGCATAGGGCATCGGGACGTCCTTGCCGGTGCAGGTCACAACCGGGGCGTCCAGATAGTCGAACGCCTGCTGCATCACTTCAGACGCGATGTAGCTGCCGACGGAGCCCTGCGGCCAGCCTTCCTCGACGGTGACCAGGCGGTTGGTCTTCTTGACCGATTCAATCACCGTGGGCAGGTCCATCGGACGCAGGGTGCGCAGGTCGATGACCTCAGCCGCGATGCCGTCCTGGGCCAGCTTTTCAGCCGCTTCCAGCGCGTATTTCATGCCGATGCCGAAGGAGACGATGGTGGCGTCCGAGCCTTCGCGCCAGATACGGGCCTTGCCGAAGGGGATGGTGAAATCGTCCATCTTGGGCACGTCAAAGCTTTGCCCGTAGAGGATTTCATTCTCCAGGAAGATCACCGGGTTGTTGTCGCGGATCGCGGTTTTCATCAGGCCCTTGGCGTCGGCGGCGGAGTAGGGCATCGCCACTTTCAGCCCGGGGATCTGCATGTACCAGGCGGCGTAGTCCTGCGAATGCTGGGCACCGACGCGGGCGGCGGCGCCGTTGGGGCCGCGGAACACCATCGGGGCGCCCATCTGGCCGCCGGACATATAGAGCGTTTTGGCTGCCGAGTTGATGATGTGGTCAATCGCCTGCATGGCGAAGTTGAAGGTCATGAACTCGACAATCGGGCGCAGGCCGCCGAAGGCGGCGCCGGTGGCGATGCCGGCAAAGCCGTGTTCGGTGATCGGGGTGTCGATCACCCGCTTGGAGCCGAATTCGTCCAGCAGGCCCTGGGAGACCTTGTAGGCGCCCTGATACTCGGCGACTTCCTCGCCCATCAGGAACACGTCCTCGTCGCGGCGCATTTCCTCGGCCATGGCGTCGCGTAGCGCTTCGCGCACGGTGGTCTGCACCATCTCAGTGCCTTCCGGGTAGTCGGGTTCCAGCACACGGCTTTCGACCGGTGCAGGCGCGGCGGCAGCAGCGGGGGCTGCGGGCGCCTCAGCTGCGGGTGCCGGGGCTTCAGCAGCCGGGGCAGGGGCTGCGGAGGCGTCATAGCTTTCGCCGTCTTCCAGCAGCACCGCGATGGGGGTGTTCACCTTCACGCCCTCGGTGCCTTCGCCGATCAGGATCTTGCCGACGGTGCCTTCGTCGACGGCTTCGAACTCCATCGTCGCCTTGTCGGTTTCGATCTCGGCGAGGATGTCGCCGGAGCTTACGGTATCGCCTTCCTTGACCAGCCATTTGGCCAGGGTGCCTTCCTCCATGGTCGGCGACAGGGCGGGCATCAGAATTTCAGTTGCCATGTCTTGTTCTTCCCTCTCAGGCGTAGATGTCGGTCCAGAGTTCGTCCAGGGCGGGCTCGGGGCTTTCCTTGGCGAATTCTGCGGATTTGTTGACGATCTCCTTGATCTCTTTGTCGATCGCCTTGAGATCCTCTTCGGTGGCGTGCTTGCCGGTCAGCAGCATTTCGCGGACCTGCTCGATCGGGTCGCGCTCCTCGCGCATCTTCTGGACCTCTTCGCGGGTGCGGTACTTGGCCGGGTCGGACATCGAGTGGCCGCGGTAGCGGTAGGTCTTGACCTCAAGGATGTAGGGGCCGTCGCCGCTGCGGCAGTGGGCCACGGCGCGCTCTCCTGCTTCCTTGACGCTGAGGACGTTCATGCCGTCGACCGCTTCGCCCGGGATGCCGAACGCCTTGCCGCGTTCCCAGATCTCGGCGCTGGAGGTGGAGCGCTGCTGAGATGTGCCCATGGCGTACTGGTTGTTCTCGATCACGAAGACCACCGGCAGCTTCCACAGGGCGGCCATGTTGAAGGTCTCGTAGACCTGGCCCTGGTTGGCGGCGCCGTCGCCGAAATAGGCGAAGGTCACACGGCCGTTGCCCTTGTACTTGTCGGCGAACGCAAGGCCCGCGCCGAGCGGCACCTGGGCGCCGACGATGCCGTGGCCGCCATAGAAATGCTTCTCCTTGGAGAACATGTGCATGGAGCCGCCCTTGCCCTTGGAGTAGCCGCCCTCGCGGCCCGTGAGCTCGGCCATGACGCCGTCCGGGTCCATGCCGCAGGCCAGCATGTGGCCGTGGTCGCGGTAAGAGGTGACGCGCTTGTCGCCTTCCTCGGCTGCGGCCTCAAGTCCCACAACAACCGCTTCCTGGCCGATGTAGAGGTGGCAGAAGCCGCCGATCAGGCCCATGCCGTAGAGCTGGCCCGACTTTTCCTCGAATCGGCGGATCAGCAGCATCTCGCGGTAGTGTTTGGTCAGTTCTTCGGCAGAAACGTTTGGTTTCTTTGCGCTTTTTCTAGCGGCCATGGTGGTCAGCTCCCCCTGAAGGCTAGATAGTTTAGTGTTAAACAAATTCATAGCGGGTTTTGGCCCGGCTGGATAGTGCTATTCTGCCGCGGACTGAACGCAGGGTAAAGATCCGCCGACGGCCGCGCTGAAATGCAACATCCTGAGCCGGGTGCTAGGACGGGGCCGGCCCGGATCTTGCGGTTCCGGTCCAGGCTGCGCGGCAAGCGCAAGAACCGGGTCGATCTGGCTTGGTCTTCCTCCTTAGCTGAATGGCATGCACAAACAGAAAGGCATGACCATGGAACTGAAAGACAAGACAATCATCATCACCGGGGCAAGCAGCGGGATCGGCGCCGCCGCGGCGCTCTTGTTTGCCTCCGAGGGGGCGAATGTGGTGCTGGGCGCGCGCCGGGAGGCGCGGCTGAAATCCATTGCCGGGCAGATTGAGCAAAGCAACGGGCGCGCTGTATTTCTGGCCGGGGATGTTTGCGACGGATCTTATGCAAAGGCGCTCGTCGATTTGGCCGAGGAGCAATTTGGCGGACTTGATGGCGCGTTCAACAATGCAGGCATGATGGGGGAAGTCGGCCCCGTTGCGGAGATGGCGCCCGGCAATTGGCAATCCGTTCTTGAAACCAACCTCACCAGCGCATTTCTGTCAGCCCGGGCCCAGATCCCTGCGCTGCAAAGACGGGGCGGCGGCGCTATTGTCTTTACCGGAACCTTTGTGGGGGTCAGCAACGGCGGCATGCCGGGCATGGCGGCCTATGCCGCGTCAAAGGCCGGGCTGCTGGGGCTGACCCAGTCGCTGGCCTCAGAGCATGCGGCTGAGGGCATCCGGGTGAATACGATCCTGCCGGGAGGCACCAGAACGGATATGGCTGGCGACGATCCGGCTGTTCATGAGTTTATCGCCGGTTTGCACCCGCTCAAACGGATGGCGGAGCCGAAGGAGATTGCACAGTCTGCCATGTTCCTGCTGTCTGACAGGGCAAGCTTTATGACCGGTGCTCCGGTCTCTGTTGATGGCGGTATTTCGGCCCGGCTGATTTGACTGTGCTGCCGCTGGCTGCGGAGCGGCCGGCGGCAATCTTTGCTGAAAGGATCAGCGGATCACGATCTCGTCCGCGCGGACGAGACCGAGAACCGTGCGTGCCTGTTCGTCGAGGAGGTCAAGGTCGAGGTAATCGTCGGACAGGCGGCGTGTCAGATTTTCCATCTCGCCAATGCGGGACTGGAGGCGGCCAAGATCCTGCTGAAGTTCTTCTGCTTCGGCCTGGATCTCAACCCGTCTGAACAGCCCGAAGTCGCCCTGCACCGCCGCAAAGGTGAAGTACGCGCTGAGCGCGAAGGCGATGGCAAAAAAGGCGATGGCGCCCAGGGACGGGCGGTTGCTTCGGGTCACTTTGGAGGTGCCTGTATGTTACTGCTCATATTGTATTTTGCGCCGTTTCCCGGCGTCTGAAACCAGCATGCCACAAGCGGCTATGCTTGGGAATCCCAAATCTGTCCACAGGGGTGTTTTTTATGGGCCTCTGGCGGGCCCGGATGGTCAGAGGATCATGTCCTGCAGCGCCTTGGGGTGGGAGGTGATCTGCTCGTAGCCGTCATCGGTGATGATGAAGCTGTCACCGACCTGGGCGCGGAATGTGTCTGTGGCGACAGAGCCGTCGACCGCAAACACCATGCCGGGCTGCAAGACGGTGGTGTCGCCGGTGACCAGCTGCGGGCGCTCAAGAAAGCTGAAGCCGGTGGCGCGGCCGCAGCGGAACGGGTAGCTGAAGCCTGCGTCCTGGATCACCTCTGCATAGGCGCGGTGAACGTCCTGCGCTTCAATACCGGGGCCGAGGACCTCCAGCGCGGCCTGCTGGCTGGCCACGGCCACCTCGTAGATGCGGGCCTGTTCCGGGTCAGCCTCGCCGATCCAGAAGGTGCGGTCAAAGCCCAGTTTGAAGCGGTGGAAATTGGTCATGCCGCAGAAGCAGAGGAACACCGGCTCGCCGTGCTGCATGACGCGGGTGGAGGCGCGGTGGTGGGTCTTGGTAATGTCCCGGCCTGAGGCCATGATCTGCAGGAAATGGGTGCTGGGCGACATGTTGGCATCGCGGTAATGGCTGCGCAGCAGCTCAGCCGCGGTGCGGGTGCCGGCCTGGGAGGTGGCGATGGCGACCTCGTATTCCGGCACACCGGCGGCAATGGCGCCGCGGCCGGCTGCCATCATGGCGCCGGCGACCTTGCCTGCGTGGCGGGCCAGTTGCAGTTCCTCCGCCGATTTGATCATCCTGAGGTCCGACAGCGCCGGGGTGATGCTGGTGATCTCTGCGCTGCCCGCCAGCTCATCAACGCAGGCGCGCACCATCGACGGCATGTGGTCGGGCTCAATGGCAAAGCGGGTGGCGCCTGCCAGGGCGGCTGGCAGTTCGGCGCGCCATTCGGCCCCGTCGCCGTCGTTCCAGGCGGCGATGCGGTCTACCTGCGCGACCTCCTCGGCCATTACCACGTCGATCACCGGGGTGATCAGCAGGGACGGGCCGTCGCGGTGAACCACCAGGATGGTGGGGCGGCCGAACTCCATATGCAGGTAGTCGTAATAGCCGGTGAGGTAATAGACGCTGTCGTCGTCGGTGACCAGGGCAACGCCGATGCCGGCCTCAGCCATCTTCTGCCTTAGACGGATCATGCGGTCCTGGAACATGGCGGGCCTCCGCTTTTGCCGGTGTCTTGACGCAACGCTAAGGGGGCAGGCAGGGCCGGGGCAAAGGTTTTATTGTCCCGTGACAATGAAAACGCCCCGGCGGTTAGGCCGGGGCGCGGTCATGCGGGAAGGCGTGGGGCTTACTGGTCCAGCGCCGCGACGCCGGGCAGGGTTTTGCCTTCCATCCATTCCAGGAAGGCGCCGCCGGCGGTGGAGATATAGGTGAAGTCGCCCGCCGCGCCGGAGGCGTTCAGCGCTGCCACGGTGTCGCCGCCGCCGGCAACAGAGATCAGCTGGCCGGAGCGGGTCATGGCCGCTGCTTTCAGCGCGGCGGAGTTGGTGGCGGCGTCGAAGGGTTCCAGCTCGAACGCGCCGAGGGGGCCGTTCCAGATCAGGGTCTTGCTGTTGGCAAAGACCTCGATGATGCGGGCGACGCTTTCGGGGCCGGCATCCAGGATCATGCCGTCTTCGGGGCACTGGTCTGCTGGCAGGATTTCATGCGGAGCGTTGGATTCGAACTTCTTGGCGACCACGATGTCGGAGGGCAGGATGATCTCGCAGCCCGCGGCCTCAGCCTTGGCGAGGATCTCGGCTGCGGTGTCCTTCATGATGCGTTCGGCCAGCGAGATGCCGACCGGCAGGCCCTTGGCCACCAGGAAGGTGTTGGCCATGCCGCCGCCGATCACCAGGTGGTCAACCTTCTCAATCAGGTTGCCCAGAAGTTCCAGCTTGGTGGAGACCTTGGCACCGCCGACCACGGCTGTCACCGGGCGCTGCGGCTGGCCGAGCGCGCTTTCCAGCGCTTCCAGCTCTGCCTGCATCAGGCGGCCGGCGCAGGCGGGCAGCAGGCGGGCCAGTGCCTCGGTCGAGGAGTGCGCGCGGTGGGCGGCAGAGAAGGCGTCGTTGCAGTAGACCTCGCCCAGGCGCGCCATGCCGGCGGCCAGGTCCGGGTCGTTCTTGGTTTCAGCGGCGTGGAAGCGGGTGTTTTCCAGCAGGAGAACTTCGCCCGGCTGCAGCGCGTCTGCGGCGGCCTCGGCGCCTGCGCCGACGCAATCGGCGGCAAACAGCACCTTGGTTTCAAAGGCGCGCTCCAGCGTCGGCACCAGCTGATTGAGCGACAGGTTCTCGCGGCGCTCACCGCCCGGGCGGCCGAAGTGGGCGAGCAGGATCGGCTTGCCGCCGGCGGCCAGAATGTCGCGCACGGTGGGGGCGATGCGGCGGATGCGGGTGGAGTCGGTCACCACGCCGTCGACGATCGGCACGTTGATATCCACGCGCACCAGCACGCGCTTGCCGTTCAGTTCCATGTCGTCGAGTGTTTTCCAGCCCATCTGCCGAGCTCCCTATGGTGAAAGTTCAGGTAAATCCGCGCGCTGTTTCGGGGGTTTTTGCGCATCAGTCAATGCTCCCTTGGCATTTCCGGGCGCTGCCCTTAACTATCGTTGCAAATTTCGACGACAGGAGGGCCAGATGGCCGAGATTAAAGATCCCGAAAACACCGTCATCATTGAACTGAAGGACGGCAATGTTGTTATCGAGCTTCTGCCCGACGTGGCGCCGAAGCATTCCGAGCGGATGAAGGAACTGGCCCGTGCAGGTGAGTATGACAACGTCTGCTTCCACCGCGTGATCGACGGTTTCATGGCGCAGACCGGCGATGTGGCCAATGGCGACATGGAAGACGGCTTCAACATCCGCATGGCGGGCACCGGCGGCTCCGACCTGCCGAACCTGCCGGCCGAGTTCTCCAAGCTGCCGCATGACCGCGGCACCCTGGGCGCGGCACGCTCTGCAAACCCGGACAGCGCCAACTCGCAGTTCTTCATCAACTTCAAGGACAACCACTTCCTGAACGGCCAGTACACCGTTTACGGCCGTGTCATCGAAGGCATGGAGCATGTGGACGCCATCACCCGCGGCGAGCCGCCTGCGAACCCGGACCGGATGATCTCCGTCAAGGTTGCTGCGGATGCGTAAGGCGCTGACAGCCCTGGCCCTGCTGGCGGCGGGGCCTGCCTTTGCTTCCGGCCTGGAAATCCAGGTCGAAGGCGAAGCCAACGGCACCATCAAGATCGACCTCTTTGAGGACGTGGCGCCCAAGCATGTGGAGCAGATCAGCGCGCTGGCGGCGGAAGGCCAATACGATGGCGTGGTGTTCCACCGGGTGATCGAGGGCTTCATGGCGCAGACCGGCGACGTGGAATTCGGCAAGCTGGAAGGCGGCGACATGAGTTATGCCGGGCGCGGCGGCTCCAGCCGCCCGGACCTGCCTGCCGAGTTCTCCGACCTGCCGTTTGATCGTGGCGTCGTGGGAATGGCGCGCTCGCAAAGCCCGAACAGCGCCAATTCGCAGTTCTTCATCATGTTCGATGCGGGCCACTTCCTGAACGGCCAGTACACGGTTGTCGGCAAGGTGACCGAGGGCATGGATGTGGTCGACGCCATCAAGCGCGGCGCCGGCAACAACGGCTCGGTGATCGGCCAGCCCGACGCGATGACCAAGGTGACCGTGACCGAATAAGCGGGTCCCGCCCGCTCAGGCGATACGAAGGCCGCGCTGGASGWCSTCCAGCGCGGCCTTTTGCTTGTCTGTCAGGCTGCCGCTGCCGAATTTTGCGATGTCTTTCAGGATTTCGGCCAACGCCGGGAAATCGGCTTGCCCGGACAGTTTGTAAAGCCGCCGGGTGAGCCGCGGCACGGCCTGCGCGGGGCTGCCGCATTGCTGCATGAGCCAGCGGCCGAGGATGGCCAGTTCCTCCGCATCCTCATGCGGGATGCTCAACTGCCCGCGCAGGCCGCGGATCAGCGCCTCTTTCTGCTCTGCGGTGGGATAATCCTCCAGCTCCAGAAAGCTGGCGCCAAGCGCTGCCAGCGCCACCTGCGCGTCGTCGATGCTGTCGGCCGGATGGGTGTTGCTGCGTCTGCGGAAGCCAATGCGGCGGGCGGCGAGGCGGACGTCATTGGCGGCATCCAGTACCTCACCCGCCATTTCGGCGGCATTGCGGGCGCGGATGTACCAGAAATAGGCGGCGGCCAATGCCGCAAGGAGGCCAAGAAGAATGGGCATGAGGAATCACCGTAATCAAATCTGACCGCAGTTTAACAGCAGGCAGATCGGCGGATGCAAAAAAGAAGCGCCGCAGGGRTTYCCCTGCGGCGCCTGTGCGGTCCCTGTCAGACCCGGCGGTGCTGAGGTCCTGCCGTGGCGGCGGCTCAGCTTTCGGTTTTGCGGGCCGCTGTGGCGGCCTGAACGGCGGCCGAAGGCGCCGGTGCGGCGGCTGGTGCGGCAGCAGCAGCCGGAGCGGATTTGCGGCCGCCCGGGTTCAGCGGGTCATCCTGGCGCTGCACGGAGCCCTCGAAGTGGGCGCCGCTTTCGATTGCGATGGTCTTGTGGATGATGTCGCCCTCGACCCGCGCGGTGGAGGTCAGGCGCACCTTCAGGCCGCGCACGCGGCCGACGATGCGGCCGTTGATGACCACGTCATCGGCGGTGATTTCACCCTTGATGGTGGCGGTTTCGCCAACGGTCAGCAGATGCGCGCGGATGTCGCCCTCAACGGTACCTTCGACCTGGATGTCGCCGGTGGTCTTGACGTTGCCGGTGATGTGCAGGTCAGAGCTCAGCAGCGATGCGGCGGGCTTGGCCTTGGGCATGCTGGAGGTATAGTCGCTGGCCGCCGGCGCAGCTGCCGGTGCTGCCGCGGGTGCCGGGGTTGCTTCGGCCTGCTTCGGCCCGGGCTCGTTGATTTTGCTCTTAGAAAACATTTCTCGCAGCCTTGATATAGATCATGGGGTTAACAGCTTGCCCGTTGACCCTGACCTCGTAGTGGAGGTGGGTCCCGGTGGACCGTCCGGTGTTACCCATATCAGCAATGTGATCCCCGCGCGAGACCCTTTGGCCCTTTGTCACGCGGATCCTGGAGTTATGGGCGTATCTGGTTTCGATGCCGAAAGCGTGGCGGATGGTGACCATCTTGCCGTAGCCCGATTGCCAGCCGGCATGGGTGACCACGCCGTCGGCGGTGGCAAAGATGTCGGTGCCGGTGCTGCCGGCGAAATCGGACCCTTTGTGCAGGCGGCGGCCGCCGGTTTTGGGGTCGCGGCGGTAGCCGTAGCCGGAGGTCTGGCGCACATGGCCGAGGTTCACCGGGGTGGCGAAGGGCGCCTGCTGCGCAGCAAGCCGGTAGAGGTTCAGCTGGTCCAGCTTGGCGAGGATGGCGTTGGCGCGCAGCGCTTCGGGGCTGGGTTCCTCGCCGCGGGTGGACATCGCCAACGGCTCCAGCGGGCCGCCCTGGCCGCTGTAGCCGCGGCGCACCTGTTCGAGGATGCGGTCGGGCGGCATGCCGGCGTTGCGGAACATCTTGTCAAGCGGGGTGACAGAGACGGCAACCGCCTCTTCCAGCTGGCGGAAGATCTGGCTGTTGCGCTCATTCATCAGCTGCAGTTCCAGCTCCAGCTCGTCGCGCTGCTCCAGCGCGCCGCGGGCGTCGGCCAGGATCTGATCGCGTTCGGTCGCGGTGTCGGACAGAACATCCGCCAGCAGGCCCATCTGCGCCTCGGCGCTGGCCATGACTGCTTGGGGGCTGGCGCCGCCCTCGGATTCTTCCTTCAGCTGAGCCAGTTCCCTGCGGGCGCCGTCGCGCTGGGTCATGGTGTCGCGAAGGGTCGACTGGATCACCTCGATGCCGGTTTCCAGCTCACGGCGTCGGGTCTCGGATGCCAGCAGTTCCGACTGCATGACAGAGATCTGCGCCAGTGCGGCGTTGAAGCGCTCCTGCGCGGCCAGCGCTTCTTCGGCGCGGGCGTCGCGTTCATCGGAAATGGAATTCAGCCGGGCGCGGTAGGTCTGCTGGTCGCGCTTGGCCAGCTCGCGGAAGTTGCCGGAGCCGATGCTGTCCATCAGCACGATGGCGGTGGCGACAATCGACCAGGCCACAAACAGGGTAACGCCGCCCACAGCCACCAGCTGGGTTTCGGAGCGCAGACGGATGAACCGGGTGTCGGTGTCGGACTTGAGGAACMCCCGCCGCTCCGGGAAGCGGCGTTCGAGAAAGCTGTGAATTCTGATCGCGAGCCGTGTGCGCAATGTGACTTCCCTGTCTGTCCCGTCGTCCGGTCCGGGGTGCGCCGCTGCGGGGAGCGTCCGGGACCTTGGCCGAAGTCAATAGACAGGGCTGGCCATTTGGGCAAGCCTGTTGACCCATTGCAGCGGGCCGTGGCGGTCTGGGGCAGGGGATCGGCGGGAAATTGCCGAACCGGGCGAGCCGGATTCCGCGGGCGGGATACTGAGGCAGAGGTTTCTGACAGAGGCCGGGGCCAAGCAGGCAGAAGCCGGGAGAGTTGTGCGGCCTGGGCGGGCTTGATAGCAAGCCATGGCAATTCCAAGAAAGATTTTCCCATGCCGTCCCTTCCTTCCGTCAAAGAACAGATGCAGAAGCCGGAGAATTGCCGCACGATTTTCATGTTTGCGCCGGATCTGGGAGATGCGCAGGACTTTCCGGCAGCGTTTGAACCACATGTCTTAAGCTACAGCCGAGAACGCGCGGGCTTCAGAACTGATGCACATCTTTTGGAGCTGCCAGGCACTCCTGGGAAAGCGATGATCTACCGCCCATCGGACATGAGCGGTTGTCCGGAGCTGTTAGGAAATGTCCGGCTTGCGCGGAACAGTGTGCCTGAGTTTCTGCCGGACTGCCTGTCAATTTCCGGCGATCCGGTGATCAGTGCTTCGTTCAAAATGGCGATCCAGGCGGCGGACCCGGACGGCGCGCATCAGTTCATCCCCTGCATGATGTACAATGCCAAGGGGCAGCGCATTTCGAGCCAGGACTATTTCCACTTTGTCTGCGGCCGCACGGTGTTCCTGCTGGATCAGGACAAACAGTACGGCCAGCTGCGCGGGGACGCGACGCCCTCGTTTCAGAAGGAAATGTTCGACTCGCTGGGGCGGGCGCGGTTCCTGTTTCATCTGCCTGTCTGGAGCCACAAGTCCAGCGGCGGGCTGCCAGTCTTCTTCTCGCAGGAGGCTTTCGGTCACATCCGGGCGGCAAACCTGCGGGGATTTGCGGAATTCACCAAGTATAACGGACGGGAAAAGCAGCCTGACGGAACACCGGCAGAGACGGTTGCCCATATCTGGGTGGACATGGATGGCTGAGGCGCTGCCAGAGGCAGTGTTTGGCATTCCGCCGGCGGGAGATGGGCCGTGCCGGATCGGGGCGGGTCAGCCTTGGCGGTCTTCCTGCGCTTCGCTCCAGCCGCTTTCCCAGGCCTGGTGGTCGGCGTTGTCGAAGGCGTAGGGATTGGCGGTGATCGGCTGGCCGGTCATGCCGGCACGGAACCCCTCGTCGAAATGGGCGCCACGCGGGTCCATGCCGCAAGGCTTGTGCGCGGTGTGGCGAAGGTGTTCGGCAAATTCCGGGTATCGGGCGAGGTCGGTCTGGTCGAGGCCCTCGGGGTGCTGCTCCAGCGCCCGGCGGCCGCGGCGGGTCAGCTGCCAGATGCCTGCCCCCAAAGGTTCCAGAATGCAGGCCGTCTGAAGATCCGCCAGATGGCCAGCAAGCCGGTCGCGCCGCTCTGCCGACGGCAGGCCCGGCGGTTCGTTGGCTTGCTGGAACAGGGCGTCGAGGGCGGATTCGCAGCTCTCCAGCGTGACCGGCCCGGAGCCGGCCTTGTGCATTATCAGCGCAACAAGGCTTGCAGTGCTCAGCAATGGAAAGTCGTTTTGGAACATGGGTTCAGCCGGATTGCCGGGGCACCCAGTCTACGCTTGCATGGCCGTCAGGTAAAGGCCGGCGCCTGGCTGTCAGCCCGGTCCGCCAGCCAGGGTTACCAGCCGGGCAGCGGTTTCACCTGGTCGGCCAGCGGCCAGTAGAAATCCGGCGGCAGGCCGGCATCGGCGCGTTTTTCCTCGTTGAACGGCGGTTTCAGCGCACCGCGGAAATATTTGCGCACCAGCGCGTGGAATTCTTCCTTTGGGTCCAGGTTGTCCCGCCCGCACAGGAAATTGAACCATTTGGAGCCATAGGCGACGTGGCTGACTTCCTCGGCGTAGATCAGTTCCAGCGCCTCCACCGCTTGGGGGAGGTTTGCCTTGCGGAACACCTCGATCATGCCGGGGGTCACATCGAGGCCGCGGGCCTCCAGCACCATCGGAACAACCGCGAGGCGGCCCATCAGGTCGTTTGCCGTGTCCTCGGCGGCGCGCCACATGCCGGCATGCGCAGGCAGGGCGCCGTAATGGCTGCCCAAGGCTTCAAGACAGTCGCACATCAGGTTGAAATGCTTGGATTCCTCATCCGCCGCCTTAACCCAGTCGTCGAAGAAACCCAGCGGCATTGGCACATGGGAAAACCGCGCGATGATGTCCCAGTGCAGGTCGACGGCATTGAGTTCGATATGGGCCACCGCGTGCAACAGGGCGATGCGGCCCGCCTCGGATCCGGGCTTGCGCTTGGGCACGTCGCGGGGGTTCAGGAGTTCAGGGCTGTCCGGACGGGCCGGGTGCATCGGCGGGATTGCGGTGCCGATCGGGATTTTCGGTGCCTCGCCCTTGCGTGCCGCAAACCACGCGGCCGCATGGCGGCGTGACAGCGCGGTCTTGGCACGCCCGTCAGCGGTGGTCAGCACCTCGGCGGCGCGTTCGGCAAGCGAAAGGGGCTGATCGGGCATGCGGGTCTCCTGTTGCGGTGGGACGGCTGGGCCATTGCAGGGCCGGTTCACCTGATTTGGGTGGCAGAGTCCAGAGCCGATACCGGGGCGCTCCCGCGCCTGCGGGAGATCAGCAGGCTGATCGCCCTGGCCGGCTTGGGCCTGGCAGCGCGCGTGCCGCACGCTGCGCGCCGCCCCTGGGGGCGGCGCCGGGCCAAACAGAGAAGCCTGTGCCCGTCAGGGCACGGACAGAGCTGGCGGGAGCGTCCCGCCTAAAGGGCGCGGACCGCTTCCAGAACTTCCTCGGCGTGGCCGTCGACCTTCACCTTGCGCCAGACGCGGGCAATGGTGCCATCGGCTCCGATCAGAAAGGTGGAGCGTTCGATGCCCCAGTGTTTCTTGCCGTACATGCTTTTCTCTTTCCAGACGCCGTAGTCCTCGCAAACGGTGCCCTCCGCATCCGATAGAAGCGGCGTGGTCAGGCTGTGTTTTGCGGTGAAATTCTCATGCTTCTTGAGGCTGTCTTTGGAAATCCCGAAAACGTGAGCGCCGGCATCGGCGAATGCCTGCAAAGCCTCTGAAAAGGCGATGGATTCTTTGGTGCAGCCGGGGGTATTATCGCGGGGATAGAAGAACAGCACCACGGGCGCGCCCTTGAGGCTGGACAAAGTGACCTCTCCGCCGCCGCCGCGGGGCAGGGTAAAGGAAGGGGCGGGATCTGAAACGTCGAGCATTGGCCTGTCTCCTGTCTTTTGCGCAAATCACTGCGCGGCGACCATAACCCATGAGCAGCGAAGGGAAAGCTGAGATCAAACCCGCCGGCGAGAATAACCGCGCCGCCGCCGAGGCGGTGCCGGTGACCGGTCCCGCTCCGGAAACGGATGCGGCTGTTCGGGCTGTGCCGCGGCGGCGCCGCCGCTGGCGGCTGCTGCGCGGGCTGGTCTGGGTGCTGGCGTTGCTGAGTTTTCTGGGCGCTGGCGCAGTCTATTTCGGGGTCGGCACCCGGCTGGATGCACCGGATTGGGTGCGCAGCCGGGTAGAGGCGCGGATTGAGCGGCACCTGAACGGGCTGCAGGTTGAATTCGGCGCCATCAATGTCGTGGTGAACAAGGGCTGGCGGCCGCGGGTGAGCCTGAGGGATGTGGTGCTGCGGCACCCGGACGGCAGCGTCTTTGCCCAGCTGGCCGATGCCCAGGCAAGCCTGGCGATGCGGCCCTTGCTGCAGGGCCGGATCCAGCCCAAGCGGATCGCCCTGAGCGGGCTGTTTGCGGCGCTCAGGCGCAACGAGGACGGCAGCCTGGCGCTGAGCTTTGCCAGCGGTGCGGCACCGTCGCGGCGGGCTGCAAGCCTGGTGGAACTGATCGAGCAATGGGACAGCCAGCTGCAGAAGCCGGTGCTGGCTGCGCTGACCGAGGTTGAGACCAGCGAACTGACGCTGTCCTATACTGACGACCGTCTGGGCCGCGGCTGGACTCTGGACGGCGGCAGGATCGGATTGCAGCGGGAGGGCGGCTCGGTCTCCTTGTCGGCGGCCTTCTCGGTCCTGAGCGGACGCGGCGAGGTGGGCACGGTGGAGGCGAGCTATGCCTCCGAAATCGGCAGCCCCGAGGCGGAGTTCGGGGTGCTGGTCTCCGAGATTGCCAGCGAGGATATCGCGGTGCAGAGCCCGGCGCTTGGCTGGCTGGGGGTGCTGCGGGCGCCGATCTCCGGGTCGTTGCGCGGCGGCGTGGCGGGGGATGGCGTGGTGCAGCCGGTGCAGGCCAGCCTGCGGATCGGCGAAGGGGTGATCCAGCCGGCGGCGCAGACCCGCCCGGTGCCGATCACCGGTGCGCGCAGCTATTTCACCTATGACCCGGCGGCCCAGCGTCTGGCGTTTTCGGAACTGAGCATTGAAAGCGGCTGGGGGTCCGGGGTGATGCAGGGGCAGGCAAGCCTGGCCGGGGTGCAGAATGGCCAGCTGGCCGGGCTGGTCGGGCAACTGCGGTTCTCTGATCTGAAGCTGAACCCGCGCCGCCTGTTTGAAACCCCGGTGGAGTTTCCTGCGGTGGATGCGGATTTCGATCTGCGGCTCAAACCCTTCCGGCTGCGGCTGGGCGAGATGCTGGTGCATGACGGCGGCAGCCGCATTCACTTTGACGGCACAGTCGGCGCAGGCCCGGAGGGCTGGGATTATAACCTGAACGGCAGCGTCGACCAGGTGCAGGTGAAGCGGGTCAAGGAATTGTGGCCCTCGGTGCTGGCGCCCAAGCCGCGGGAGTGGGTGGGCGAGAACCTGCATGCCGGGCTGGTGCGCGATGTGGGCTTTCACATGCGCGGCCGCGGCCGCGGCAAGCCGTTTGTCAGCCTGGATCTGGCCTTTGAGGGCGCCGAGGTGGTGTTTCAGAAATTCATGCCGCCGGTGCGGGGCGGTTCCGGCCAGCTGAGCCTTTACGGCCAGCGGTTTGTGGTAACGGCCTCCGGCGGCACGGTCACTGCGGATCAGGGCGGCGAAGTGGAGGTTGCCGGCACGTCCTTTATTATCCCGGATGTCACTGCCAAGGACGGTACGCCGGGGATTGCCCGGATCAAGGCGCGCGGCTCTGCCACGGCGGCGCTGTCGCTGCTGAACCGGGAGCCGCTCAGGGTCATGGACAAGGCCAGCCTGCCAGTGGACCTGGCGGAGGGGCAGGTGGAGGCCGAGGGCACGCTGGCGCTGCCGCTGCAGAAGAAGATTCCGGTGGAGCAGATCCTGTATCATTACCGCGGCACGGTGCGCGGTGTGCAGTCCGACAAGCTGGTTCCGGGCCATGTTGCGGCCGCGCCTCTGCTGCAGATCGAGGGCGATCAGGGGCAGGTGCGTATCAGCGGTACCGGCAGCCTGTCCGGCGTACTGCTGAGCGCCAGCTGGCGGCAGAAGATCGGCAAGGGCGCCGCGCCGGACAGCCGGGTCGAAGGGACAATCGAACTGTCGCCGGCAGCTGTCGAGGCGTTCAGGATCGGCTTGCCGCGCGGCGCTGTGTCCGGCAAGGCGCAGGGGCGCTACGCGGTAGACCTGAAGCCGGGGGTGCCGCCGCAGCTGACACTGGAGTCGGATCTGCGGGGCGCGGGGCTCCGGATTCCTGAAATCAGCTGGCGCAAGGGGGAAACCGCAGCCGGCAAACTGTCCTTGGCGGCGACCCTGGGTGAGAGCGCCACGGTGGAAAAGCTGGAATTGGAGGCGCCTGGCTTGTCAGCCACGGGCCGCGTCACGACTCACAAGAGCGGCGGGCTGAACCAGGCTGTGTTTACCTCGGCGCGGGCGGGGAACTGGTTCCAGGGCGCGGTGACCTTTACCGGCCGGGGCGCGGCAGCGCCGGCGATTGACGTCACCGGCGGGCGGCTGGACCTCAACCGGTCGCCGTTCTCGGATACGGCAAGCGGTGGCGGCGGCGGCAGCCGCGGAGGTGATGTTCCGGTGACATTGCGTCTGCAGAACCTGCAGGTGACCGACAGCATCGGGCTGCAGAATTTCCAGGGCCGGTTTTCGACCCGCGGCGGCATGAACGGGGAGTTCACCGCACGTTTGAACGGTCAGACGCCGGTGGCCGGAACGGTGGTGCCGCAGAACGGCGGCACCGCCTCGCGCATCCGCTCCAATGATGCGGGCGGGGTGTTCCGCTCTGCCGGGGTGTTCGGGCATGGCCGCGGCGGCAGTTTTGACATGACGCTGGTGCCGGCCGCAGGTGCGCCGGGCGAATATGACGGCAGGATCACGGTCCGCAACATCCGGGTTAAGAATGCGCCCTCAATGGCTGCGATCCTGAATGCAATCAGCCTAGTGGGTCTGTTGGACGAGATGACCGGCCAGGGCATCCTGTTCACCAGCATGGAGGGGCGGTTCCGGCTGGGGGCTTCGCATCTGATCCTGCACCAGAGCAGCGCGGTCGGCCCGTCGATGGGGCTGTCGGTGGATGGCAATTATGATCTGGCCAGCAGCCGGCTGAACATGCGCGGGGTGATCTCGCCTGTTTACCTGCTGAATGCCATCGGCCGGGTGTTGTCGCCGCGGGACGGCGAGGGGCTGTTCGGCTTCACCTTCACTCTGCGCGGCACCGCGGACGACCCGTCGGTCACCGTGAACCCGCTGGCCGGGCTGGCGCCGGGGTTCCTGCGTGAGATCTTCCGCGGCCCGGCGCCGACTGTGCCGGGCGACAACAGGGCGTTCACTGCCGATGGCGAGGTGCTGGAAGAGGGTCAGGAGCAGGTCCGTGAACCGCGGGGATCCGATAAGTGAACCTTGCAGCGCGCGAAAATCGCCATAGATTTCTTTCGCTGCACAGCCTATAGCGCGCGCCATGAAACTCAGCGATTTCGACTTCGACCTGCCCGACGACCTGATTGCCACCCGGCCTGCCAACCCGCGCAGTTCGGCCCGCCTGCTGGTGGCCGAGGGAGGCAGCCTGCATGACGGGCGAGTCACCGATCTGGTCCATTGGCTGCAGCCCGGCGACCGGCTGGTGCTGAATGATACCAAGGTTATCCCGGCCCGCCTGAGCGGGCTTCGCCACCGCGACAGCGCGCAAGGCCCGGTGGCGGCCAAGATCGAGGCGACCCTGCTGGAGCCGCGCGCCGATGGCACATGGGCGGCGCTGCTGAAGCCTTTGAAGAAGATCAAGGCGGGCGAGGAGATCGTCTTCTCGGAAAACCTGAGCGCGAGGCTGGAAGCCGTCGAAGGCGGCCAGGGGCAGCTGCGCTTCAATCTGAGCGGCACAGACTTTGACGCCGCACTGGCAGAAGCCGGCGCGATGCCGCTGCCGCCCTATATCGCCGCCAAGCGCGCGGCGGATGAACAGGACAAGACGGATTATCAGACCGTCTGGGCCAGGAATTCGGGTGCGGTGGCGGCGCCGACGGCCTCGCTTCATTTCGACGCCCCGCTGCTGGAGGCATTGAAAGACAGGGGCGTGGAGATTTCCTATGTCACCCTGCATGTGGGGGCGGGCACTTTCCTGCCGGTAAAGGTGGAGGATGTGACCACCCACCGGATGCACGCGGAATGGGGCAAGGTAAGCGAAGAGGCCGCGGCTGAAATCGCGGCCACCAAGGCCGCAGGCGGGCGCGTGATTCCGGTCGGCACCACAGCGCTGCGCCTGATTGAAAGCGCAGCAAAGGACGGCCGGATCCACGCCTGGGAAGGCGACACAGACATCTTTATCTACCCCGGTTTTGAATTCCAGGTGGCGGATGCGCTGATGACCAATTTCCACCTGCCGAAATCGACGCTCCTTATGCTGGTCTCTGCCTTGATGGGGCAGGAGGAGATCCGCAAGATCTATAACCACGCGGTCGAAAGCCGCTACCGGTTCTTCTCTTATGGCGATGCGTCGCTTTTGATCCCGGCAAAGGCGAATACATCTCAGAAATGCGGCACGGAATCGTAGATAAGCGCCGCAACTATGGAACCCTGAAGGCGCGCAAAGGGTTCATCAAACTGAAATCGGAATCGGCGATACCGGCCCGGCGGGCTTGATCGCCCGGACATAACAATCAAAACTGATAGCAGCCCGTCCCATTGTGGAGGGCTGCTTTGCTTTCGAAGGAGGCATGAAAATGCTGCAGGTGCTGTCGAGCGCATGGGCGCTGCTGCTGGGGGTTTGCTTGCTGATGGTGGGCAACGGCCTGCAGGGCACCATGCTGGGTGTGCGCGGCGAGCTTGAGGGTTTTTCGACCTTCCAGATGTCGATCGTGATGGCGGCCTATTTCGTGGGCTTCCTGGGCGGCTCGCGGCTGGCGCCGGAGATGATCCGCCGCGTCGGCCATGTTCGTGTCTTCGCGGCGCTGGCCTCTTTCATCTCCGCGGTCATGATCCTCTATCCGCTGCTGCCCAACACCATTGCGTGGGCGCTGGGGCGGATGATCATCGGCTTCTGCTTCTCGGGCGTGTATGTGACCGCGGAAAGCTGGCTGAACAACGCCGCCGACAACACCAACCGCGGCAAAGCGCTGTCGCTTTACATGATCGTGCAGACCATCGGCATCATTGCCGCGCAGATGATGATCCAGATCGGCGACCCGGCCGGGTATGAGGCGTTCATCATCGCGTCGATCCTGGTTTCGGTCTCCTTCGGGCCGATCCTCTTGTCGATCTCTCCGACGCCGGCCTTTGACACCACCAAGCCGATGACCCTGCGCCAGCTGTTTGAAACCTCGCCGCTGGGCTGTGTCGGCATGTTCCTTCTGGGCGGCGTGTTCTCCGCCCAGTTCGGCATGAGCGCGGTTTACGGCTCTGCCGCCGGGCTGACGCTGTGGCAGTTGTCGGTCTTTGTCTCCACCTTCTATGTGGGGGCGATGCTGCTGCAGTACCCGCTGGGCTGGCTGTCGGACCGCATGGACCGCCGTTTCCTGATCCTGGGGGCCGCCCTGGCTGGCGGCACCGGCGCGGTGCTGGGCTTCCTGTTCGGTATGGAGTTCAAGATGCTGCTGGTGGCGGCTTTCTTCATCGGCGGGCTGTCGAACCCGCTCTATTCGCTGCTGATCGCCTATACCAACGACTATCTGGAGCATGATGACATGGCGGCGGCTTCCGGCGGGCTGATCTTCATCAACGGGCTGGGCGCCATTGCCGGGCCGCTGATCACCGGCTGGCTGATGGAGGATGCGGTGTTCGGGCCTGCGGGGTTCTTCACCTTCATCGGCGCGCTGATGTTTGCGATGGCCGCTTATGCCGCCTATCGCGCGACGCAGCGTGCAGCGGTGCCTGTCGATGAAACCGGCAGTTATGCCGCGATGTCGCCGACGGCAACACCGGTGGCTGTGGAGTTTGCCCAGGAATACGCCATCGAAAGCGAACTGGAGGAGCAGGAAACTGCCCAAGAAACAGTCTGATTGCGCTAACCGGCCGGAATTGTGAGGATTATTTCACACAATGGGGTTGTCTGACGCAATTTGTGACCCAAGGTTACTTGTAAAGGTAATGTAAAATGGCCTGAAGTTAGGGTCAGGAAAAACTTGGAGTTACGACCGATGGCTGGTCCCGAAGAGATACTTGCATTCTGGCTCGACAAAGTCGGGGAGAAGGGATGGTATCTGCAGGATGACGCGCTGGATCAGGAGATCCGCGACACGTTCCAATCCACCTGGGAGGCGGCCTGCGAAGGCCGGTTCTCCTTCTGGCTTACCTACCCGAGCGGCACGCTGGCTTATATCATCCTGATGGACCAGTTCCCGCGAAACATGTTCCGCGGCGAAGGCCGGGCCTTTGCCTCGGACCGGGCGGCCCTGTCGGCGGCAAAGATCGCGATCAACAAGAACTGGGACCTGAAAATCGACGAACCGGCGCGGCAGTTCTTCTACCTGCCGATGATGCATTCCGAAAACCTGTGCGATCAGGAACGCTGCATCCGGCTTATGATGGAGCGGATGCCGCAGACCGGCACCAGCAACCTGCTGCACGCCCGCGCCCACCGCGAAGTGATCCGCCAGTTCGGCCGCTTCCCCTACCGCAACGAGGCCCTGCACCGGGCCAGCACCAGCCCGGAACTGGCCTATGTGCAGGCCGGCGGCTATGGCGAGACCGTGCGGCAGATGCAAGCGGCCGGCTGACGCCGGTTCTGCTGGAAGGTTTATACGCCGCGCCCTGAGGAGGGGCGCGGCGTTTTCTTTGACCGTCCCTTGCCTGCGACGCGGCGCTGCGGCAGGAAGGTGCTCCCGCATTTCAGAAAATTCTTTGAAAGAGTGAGCATGACTGAATCCTCCTTTCCCATGACCGGCAGCTGCCGCTGCGGCGCCACCGGAATAGAAGTGTCCGCACCGCCGGCACTGACAGCTGCCTGCCACTGCCGCGGCTGTCAGAAGATGAGTTCCAGCGCCTTTTCCCTGACCGCGATGTTCCCGGCTGAGGCGTTCCGGGTTGTCCAGGGCGATCCAGTCATTGGCGGTGCCAAGGATGCCGAACTGGCCCACTATTGCTGCCCTGAGTGCCAGACCTGGATGTTCACCCGCATCACCGGCGTGGAGGGGTTTGTGAACGTGCGCCCGACGATGTTCGAGGACTGCAGCTGGTTCCGCCCGTTCATTGAGACCTGGACAGCGGCCAAGCATCCGTTTGTGCAGGTCACCGCAGAACACAGCTTTGAGCATTTCCCCACGATGGAGGAGTTCGGCGGGCTGCTGGCGGCCTGCGCCGGAAAAGGCTGAGCGGGGTCAGCTTTGGCCTGAACCGCAGGCGCTGCCGTCCTGCAGCAGAGGCGCGGCCCGGATGATACGGCCGGCCAGTTCAGCAGCGCCTGTGCGGGCTGCCTCCGCCGCGGCCTGCCGGGGCAGGGCGCGCATATCTGCGAGGCTGGCCTGCACTTGTGCGAGGCGCGCCTCCAGCCGGGTGAGGCTTGCGGCAGCGGCGGTGCCGTCCTGCACCGTGCTGTGCAGAGCGGCGGCCTCCTCTTGCAGTCCTGAGACGGCCGTGCGCAGCGGGGACACCTGGTCTGCAATTGCGGCCGCATTGGCGGTAACGCCTTCCGCTGCGGCCATCAGTTTCCATCCCAGGAACAGGCACAGGGCCAGCAGGATCAGGGTGGCGTTCAAGAGCGCCTTGGCGAGTTCGAAAAGGGTTTTTGTCATATGCATGCGGTCCAGGGTTGTGGATTGCAGAAAGCTTCCGGCCTATGCTGGCCCGGAGCTGCCCGTTCTGCCAAGCGGAAACCTGCCGGAAAATGCATGGCCGCTATGCCGCAGCAGTGGGTGATTGCAGTGTAGCGAAAACTAGTTTAACGGTAAACTAGTTTTGGAACCTGTTCGAGGGCGAGGGAGCAACATGGCCGCACAATCTTATGACGTGATCGTAATCGGCGCCGGGCCGGGGGGCTATGTCGCCGCCATCCGTGCCGCACAGCTGGGCCTGAAGACCTGCGTGGTCGAGCGTGAGCATCTGGGCGGCATCTGCCTGAACTGGGGCTGCATTCCGACCAAGGCATTGCTGCGCTCATCCGAAGTGTTCCACCTGATGGAGCGCGCCAAGGACTTCGGCCTGAAGGCGGAAAACGTCGGCTATGACCTGGACGCGGTGGTGAAACGCTCGCGCGGGGTGGCGAAACAGCTGTCCTCCGGCATCGGCCACCTGATGAAGAAGAACAAGATCGACGTGGTGATGGGCGAGGCCTCCATTCCGGCCAAGGGCAAGGTGTCGGTCAAGACCGACAAAGGCACCCAGGATCTGACTGCCAAGAACATCGTGCTGGCCACCGGCGCCCGCGCCCGCGAGCTGCCGGGGCTTGAGGCGGACGGCGATCTGGTCTGGACCTACAAGCACGCCCTGCAGCCGGTGCGGATGCCAAAGAAGCTGCTGGTCATCGGCTCCGGCGCCATCGGCATCGAATTTGCCAGCTTCTACAACACCCTTGGCGCCGACACGACTGTTGTCGAAGTCATGGACCGGGTTCTGCCGGTGGAAGACGCGGAAATCTCTGCCTTTGCCAAGAAAGCCTTTGTCAAACAGGGCATGAAGATCATGGAGAAAGCCATGGTCAAGCAACTGGACCGCGGCAAGGGCAAGGTGACGGCCCATATCGAAGTTGGCGGCAAGGTCGAGAAACAGGAATTCGACACCGTGATTTCCGCCGTGGGCATCGTCGGCAATGTCGAGGGGCTGGGGCTGGAAGAGCTGGGCGTAAAGGTCGACCGCACTCATGTGATTACGGACGAATTCTGCCGCACCGGCGTGGATGGGCTCTATGCTATCGGCGACATCGCCGGCGCGCCCTGGCTGGCGCATAAGGCGTCCCACGAAGGCGTCATGGTGGCGGAACTGATCGCAGGCAAGCACGCGCATCCGGTGAAGCCTGAAAGCATTGCAGGCTGCACCTACTGCCAGCCGCAGGTCGCCTCCGTAGGCTATACCGAGGCCAAGGCCAAGGAACTGGGGTACGACATCAAAGTCGGCCGCTTCCCCTTTATCGGCAATGGCAAGGCGATTGCGCTGGGGGAGGCCGAGGGCATGGTGAAAACCATCTTTGACGCCAAGACCGGCGAGCTGCTGGGCGCCCACATGGTCGGCGCCGAGGTGACCGAGATGATCCAGGGCTATGTGGTGGGCCGCCAACTGGAGACCACCGAGGAAGACCTGATGAACACCGTCTTCCCGCACCCGACGTTGAGCGAGATGATGCATGAGAGCGTGCTGGATGCCTACGGCCGGGTAATCCATATGTAAGCTGCCGAAGGCAGTGGACGTTCTGAAAGGCGGTCTGTAACAGGCCGCCTTTTCTTCGTGGAGCCGCGCTGGGGGGTGTCGCGCTGCGTCGGTTTGTCTGTGCGCTCTGGCCTCCCGGAGCGGACCGGGGTAACCAGAGGCAAATCAAGAACAAAAGGCACCGGACATGAGAACAACCGGGAAAACCCGCTGGGGCGCTATTCTTGCGGTCTGGGCCGCTGGGCTGGGCGCGGCGGCGCAATACGGCAAGGTTTCGGTGGTCTTTGACCAGCTTGGCGAGCTGTATCCGGAGGCTGGCGCGGGTTTGAGTCTGAGCGTGTCCATGACCGGTGTGCTGGGCATTCTGATGGGCGCGGTGGCCGGGCTGTTTGTCTCTGCCTTCGGCTACCGGCGAACGCTCGTTTGGGCGCTGTGGACCGGTGCTGCAATGTCGGCGCTGCAGGTGCTGCATCTGCCCTATGGTCTGTTTCTGTTGACCCGCGTGGTCGAAGGGTTGTCGCATCTGGGCATCGTGGTGGCCGGTCCGACGCTAATGGCGCTGCTGGCTGATGACCGCCAGCGGGGTACGGCGCTGACGGTGTGGAGCACGTTCTTTGGCGTTGCCTTTGCACTGCTTAACTGGCTGGGGCTGCCGCTGGTGGCGTCCCATGGGCTGCTGGCGCTGTTTGCCGCCCATGCGGTGCTGATGGCGGTGCTGGCGGTGCTGCTGCATTGGGCCATGCGCGATTTGCCGGTGCCGCCGCGCCAGCCGATGCCGCAGCTGGCGATGCTGCCAGCGCTGCATCTGAAGATCTACCGCTCGCCGTTCAAGCTGGCGCCGGCCGCGGGCTGGCTGTTCTACACCACCTGTTTCGTGGCGCTGCTGACGGTGCTGCCGCCGCATCTGCCGGAGGGGCAGCGGGCCTTTGTGATGGGGGCGTTTCCTCTGATCTCCATCGCCTCGTCGATGGTGATCGGCGTGGCGCTGCTGCGGGCGATACCGGCGGTGCAGCTGATTCAGCTGGGTTTTGGCCTCTGTGCGGCGGGCGGGCTGTGGCTGTGGGCCATGCCGGGGGACTGGCTGGCGTGCTTCGCACTGGCCGCGGCCTTTGGCCTGGTGCAGAGCGGCAGCTTTGCCTGTGTTCCGCAGCTTAACACAACGGCAGCGGATCAGGCCGAGTCGAACGGCGCCATGTCGCAGGCGGGCAATGCCGGCAATGTGATCGGCACGCCGCTGCTGCTGGCCTCGCTGGGGATGGCGGGATACGGCGGCATGATGCTGGTGGTCTGCGCGCTGTTCCTGATGGGCATCCTGGTGCATCAGCTGCTGGCCGCGCGGCGGCGCGCCTGGGCTTAGACGTGCCGGATTCCGGGCCGGAAAACATGTGGTTTCGGCCTGCTGCCAGCTGCTGTCAGCAAGTTTCAACCTGTTCGCTCTATGTTCTCTTTTAGGGCTTGGCGTTTTCCACCGCATTCCCTATCTGTAGGGCGGGCGTCCGCCAGGGGTTCGGCGGCGCGGGTACGGGGGCATTATGGCTGAGCTGAAATCCATCGAAGTGCGCGGCGCGCGCGAGCACAATCTGAAAAGCATCGACGTGGATATCCCGCGCGATGAGCTGGTGGTGATCACCGGTCTTTCGGGCTCCGGCAAGTCCAGCCTCGCGTTCGATACCATCTATGCCGAGGGCCAGCGCCGGTATGTGGAAAGTCTGTCTGCTTATGCGCGCCAGTTCCTCGACATGATGGAAAAGCCGGATGTGGACCACATCAGCGGTCTGTCCCCGGCGATCTCCATCGAGCAGAAGACAACGTCGAAGAACCCGCGCTCCACCGTCGGCACGGTGACGGAGATCTATGACTATCTGCGCCTTTTGTTTGCCCGCGCGGGCACGCCCTACAGCCCGGCCACGGGCAAGCCGATCGAGGCGCAGCAGGTGCAGGACATGGTCGACCGGATCATGGAGATGGAGGAGGGCACCCGCGGCTACCTCCTGGCGCCGATCGTCCGCGACCGCAAGGGCGAGTACAAGAAGGAATTCCTGGAGCTGCGCAAGCAGGGCTTCCAGCGGGTGAAGGTGGACGGAGAGTTTTACGAACTCGACGAACCGCCGGTGCTGGACAAGAAGTTCCGCCATGACATTGACGTGGTGGTCGACCGTCTGGTGGTGCGCGAGGGGATGGAGACGCGGCTGGCTGACAGCTTGCGCACCGCGCTGGACCTCGCTGACGGCATTGCCATTCTGGAAACCGCGCCAAAGGAAGGTGATCCTGAGCGGATCACCTTCAGCGAAAATTTCGCCTGCCCGGTCAGCGGCTTCACCATCCCGGAGATCGAGCCGCGGCTGTTCTCCTTCAACGCGCCCTTCGGGGCCTGCCCGGAGTGCGACGGGCTGGGGGTGGAGCTTTTCTTTGACGAGCGGCTGGTGGTGCCGGATCAGTCCCTGAAGGTTTATGACGGTGCGCTAGCGCCCTGGCGCAAGGGCAAGTCGCCCTATTTCCTGCAGACCATTGAAGCCATCGCGCGGCATTACGATTTCGATAAAAACACTGTCTGGAAGGACCTGCCCGAGCATGTGCAGCAGGTGTTTCTGTACGGGTCCGGCGACGAAGAAATCATGTTCCGCTATGATGAGGGCGGGCGGGTCTATCAGGTAGAGCGCACCTTTGAGGGTGTCATACCAAACATGGAGCGGCGCTACCGCGAGACCGATTCCAACTGGATCCGCGAGGAATTCGAGCGCTACCAGAACAACCGGCCCTGCCACCATTGCGGCGGCTACCGGCTGCGCGAAGAGGCGCTGGCGGTGAAGATTGCCGGCATTCATGCGGGGCAGGKGGTGCAGAAATCGATCCGCGAGGCGCTGGCCTGGATCGAGGATGTGCCGAACCACCTGAGCCAGCAGAAGCAAGAAATCGCCCGCGCCATCGTCAAGGAAATCCGCGAGCGGCTGGGCTTCCTGAACAATGTTGGTCTTGAATACCTGTCGCTGAGCCGCAATTCCGGAACTCTTTCGGGCGGCGAGAGCCAGAGGATCCGTCTGGCGTCGCAGATCGGCTCCGGCCTGACCGGGGTTTTGTATGTGCTGGACGAGCCGTCGATCGGGCTGCACCAGCGCGACAATGACCGGCTGATCGGCACCCTTAAGAACCTGCGCGACCAGGGCAACACCGTGATCGTGGTTGAGCATGACGAGGACATGATCCGGCAGGCGGATTACGTCTTTGACATCGGCCCCGGCGCCGGGGTGCATGGCGGCGAGGTGGTGAGCCACGGCACGCCGCAGATGATTGCCTCTGACACCAATTCGATCACCGGCCAGTATCTGGCGGGCACGCGGGAAATCGCGGTGCCCGCGAAGCGGCGCAAGGGCAACAAGAAGAAGATCAAGGTGGTCAAGGCCACCGGCAACAACCTGAAAGAGGTGACGGCGGAGTTCCCGCTGGGCAAGTTCGTATGCGTGACCGGCGTGTCCGGCGGCGGCAAGTCGACGCTGACCATCGAGACGCTGTTCAAGACCGCCTCGATGCGGCTCAATGGCGCGCGCCAGACGCCTGCGCCCTGCGAGAGCATCAAGGGGCTGGAGCATCTGGACAAGGTGATCGACATCGACCAGCGCCCGATCGGACGGACTCCGCGGTCGAACCCGGCGACCTATACCGGCGCCTTCACCCCGATCCGCGATTGGTTTGCCGGTCTGCCGGAGGCCAAGGCGCGCGGCTACAAGCCCGGGCGGTTCTCCTTCAACGTCAAGGGCGGGCGTTGCGAGGCATGCCAGGGCGATGGTGTGATCAAGATCGAGATGCATTTCCTGCCCGACGTCTATGTCACCTGCGAAACCTGCAAGGGCGCGCGCTACAATCGCGAGACGCTGGAGATCAAGTTCAAGGGCAAGAGCATTGCCGATGTGCTAGATATGACGGTGGAGGACGCGCAGGAGTTTTTCCAGGCGGTGCCGGCGATCCGCGACAAGATGGACGCGCTGATGCGGGTGGGCCTTGGCTATATCAAGGTGGGCCAGCAGGCGACGACGCTGTCAGGCGGCGAGGCGCAGCGAGTGAAACTGTCCAAGGAGCTGTCCAAACGCTCCACCGGGCGGACGCTGTATATCCTGGACGAACCGACCACCGGGCTGCATTTCGAGGATGTGAAAAAGCTGCTGGAAGTGCTGCATGAGCTGGTGGAGCAGGGCAATTCGGTGGTGGTGATCGAGCACAATCTGGATGTGGTCAAGACTGCCGACTGGATCATCGACATCGGCCCCGAAGGCGGCGACGGCGGCGGCGAGATCGTGGCGGCTGGCACGCCGGAGGCAGTGGCCGAGGAGCCACGCAGCCACACCGGGCGCTATCTGAAGGACATTCTGGCGGCCCGGAAGGTGGCGGCGGAGTGAAGAAGAGGGGCGCTGCCCCTCTTGGCCTATGGCCAATTCACCCCGGAGTATTTCTGCAAAGGTGAACAGGGGGAGGGGGCGATTGCGCCCCCTTTCTCATGCGGTTTGCGCGGCGGCAGGGCGGGCCAGCATCAGAGGCGCAAGGAACAGAGCCAGGAAAGGCGTGTTCATCACCACGTTGAACCAGGCGCCGGCGGCAAGGGAGCCGAGGCTGTCAGGGATGTACCAGGCCAGCAGCGCCGGGATCAGCAGGCGGCGGCCAAGCGCCGGGTTGCTGCTGTAGACATGCTCTGTCACCAGGTAGATCAGCACACAGAAGCCGCACATCAGCCCGCCGCTGATCGCGGTCATCAGCGAGGCCGCGCCAGGGGTGAGGGCCTGGCCGCCATCCACGGGCAGGAAGGCCAGGTCGATGAACAGGCCAAGCGCCGCGCCCAGCGGGGAGGCCAGCGCCAGCACCATGGCGAGGCCGAAGGCGGCCGAGAGGATCGAGACGGTCTTGAGCATGCGGATTGCTGCGGTGTGGGTCATTTTAAGCTCCTGTGAAAGGTCCCGCTCAGACTGCAAAAGCGCGGGGAAGCAAGACAATTTCCTTGGAGGTAAGTGTTATCAGGTTCAGGTCCGGTTATGGTTCTGAAAACGGAGGCAGGCGATGGCGGAAGGCTTTGGTGCGGTTTTGAAGAAATGGCGCGGGCTGCGGCGGATGAGCCAGATGCAGCTGGCGCTGGAGGCAGGGGTTTCGGCCCGGCACCTGTCGTTCCTGGAGAGCGGGCGGTCGCGCCCCAGCCGCGGGATGGTGCTGCGGCTGAGCGAGGAACTGCAGCTGCCGGGCGGCGCACAGAACCAGATGCTGACCGCTGCCGGGCTGGCGCCGGCCTATGCGAGCCGGGATCTGGAGGATGCGGAGCTGGCGCCGCTGAGACAGGCCGCGGAACAGATGCTGGAAGCGCATGCGCCCTTTCCGGCGATGATGATCGACCGCCACTGGACCCTGCTGGATCTGAACCGCCCCATGCAAATCATGCTGGGCAATGCCGGGATAGCCAAGGGCAGCAGCCTGATCGAAGCGCTGCTGGATAATGCGGCGCTGCGGGCGGCGCTGGACAACCTGGAGGAGGTGGAGCGGCACAGCCTGGCACGTCTGCGAACGGAACTGGCGCATTTCGGTGCTGACCCGGTTCTGGAGCGCGCGGTGGCGCGGCTGCAGGAAAATGCTGCGGGGCACGCGGAATCGCAGGAGGGGGTACTGCCGGCAGTAATCCCGGCACGCTACCGGATGGGCGGGCAGGTGCTGGCGTTTTTCTCAACCATTACCCAGTTCGGCGGCACTGGCGACCTTGCAATGTCGGAGCTGCGGATCGAGATGCTGTTTCCTGCCGATGAGGCGACACGTCAAATGATGGCGGCGATGGCCGGGTCGTGACCGGGCAGTCCGGCATTTACTGAGCGAGATTGTCTGCAGAACCGATCAGGCGCAGAACCTTCTGGGTTTCCCGGTTCACCTGATAAACATAACCGCCGGCCTGAACATAGGTGGCATAGGGGTCCGGCGCCCATTGGCCCGGCTCACCGATCCAAGTGTAGTCATCCAGGATGTGGTCGCCGCGGCGGTAGAACTTTTTGGTTACCGGCCCGGGCGTGCAGTGCGAGGCTTTCATTGCCAGCCCCTGCGGGCATTCCAATGCGTCCTTGTCCGGGCCGACATTGCCCGCGGCCAGCGGAATCGCCAGCGCGCTGGCAGCGGCAAGAACAGATATTGGAACAAGGCGGCGTAACATTTACAGCGGGTCCTCTTTGCGCTGTCCTTCACATAAAGGGTCCGGCGGCAAAGCCAAGAGGGGCTGAAAACAGGAGGCGGCGGGTTGCCGGTTGCAGCTCAGGCGGCGGCAAGAACCCGCGCTTCGAAGCTCCGCAGCGAGAGCCGGGCGGCATTTCCGTAGCCACGGCCGGTTTCAGCGCAGAGTTCCGGGAACAATTCGCGGATTTCCGCCTGTGTTCCGGCATCGAAGCCGGCAGCGGTTTCAGGGCCGGGCTGGTAGCTTTCGCTGAGGGCGCCATCGGCCCAGACAATCTGGTGGCTGCCAAACAGGAGGTGGAAATATTCTGCCCTCTGCATCTCAAGTGCCGGGCGCACGGTCTTGTCGTTGACCAAGTCCTTGGCCTTGACCAGGACTTCCTTCTCGCCGAACAGAAGCTCTGCCAGCGGGCCGGACACGACCATCCGGTGCTGCGGGGACACATAGAGGTCGCGGGTGTTGCCGAAGCTGCCCTTGGCAAAACGGATCGGAGCCGTTTCGGCCGTGCACGCCGTGCTGCGGCTGCCGGTCCACTGCAGAACCTGCGGGCCGTTGTCGTAGGTCAGAACTTCCATGCCCGGGCGCAGGTCCTCGACCGGGATCTCGCCATCCGGGGTCCGGATCAGGGTGCCGCGCAGGAAACAGGGCACAGTCTGGGTAATCTCCACCAGGCCGGTGTCCGAGTTCCCCTGGCCGTTGTCCGCAGTATAGTTGAAGTAGACGGTTTCCAGATCGCCGTCAGTCACTACGGTGAAGGTGCCGTCAGCGTTCAGGGTGATCTGCTGGCCGGTCGGCAGGGTAACGGTGTCCCCGGCGGTGACCGGCTGACCGTTGATATGGGTCACGGTCAGCGTGCCTGCGGCAGTGGTGTCATTGTCCAGAACGTCCAGCACCCGGGTCTTGTTGATGGCGAATTCCGCCTCATCATCCTGGGCCACCACGGCGGTCTGGACTGAGCCGCCGGCGATCAGCAGGTTGGTGTCATAGCTGCTGTCGGAGGTATCAGCGACGCCGATCTTCAGCGAGTTGATTTCACCTGGGTTCACGGGAGCGATGAACGTCAGGGTGATGGTGAACCCGTCCATCTCGGTGTTGTACTGGTCGCCGGTGTTGTCGACGTAGACGTTCTCGGTGCCGTCGTTGATGTTGCCGATCGATGCAGTGCCGTCACCGATGGAGACCTGCGCCTCAACACCGTTTACCCAGACGCCAATGACGTCGTTGTATTGGGAGCTGGCAAACTCAGGGTATTCTTCGGAGGAGAGCACGAAGTCGATGGTCAGCGTGTCACCGTCCGGGACAAAATCGACCTCAAGGAAAGATGCGTCAAAGGTGCTGGCGCCCGCCAGCGCGTCGAAATCTGCATCGCCGTTTGCACCGCTTGTGTTGGTGGAGGTGTTTGTATTCTGGTTGGTATTGGTTGAGCCGTCGCTGTTGGTGAAGTCCCGGACATAACCGGTTGACAAGATGACGCCTGAATCCGCAGGGGCAACGCCTGGGGTGGTGGTGTCCGCGCCGGTGTAGATGCCGGAGGACAGGTTGTCACCGCTGTAGCTGGCGCTGGTCACAGTCACGCCGTCGCCGAAAATCTCCTCAGCCATCTGGGTGGCGGTCGCGGAGGAGTCGATGTTCAGTTCGGTTGCAGTGGCCATGGCGGGCGCCTCAGTCCGGGTGCTGGTTAACGGGTTGCTTTCCGGAATGCTGCTGAATTGCGGCGGAATAGTGGCGAGCCTTGGCCGAAATCCTGAAGTTTACTCGAATTTTAGGGGAATTTTCCCAATGCCGGAAAAGATAGAGGCCGTCCCCGTCAGGGACCGGCCTTGCGCGGTGCCGGTTTGGGAGGTGGCCGCGAGCCGCGGCTGGGCGTATCAGCCCTCCCGGCTGCGCTTTTCGAACCGTGGCAGCATGGCTGAGAAGTCCATGCCCTTGCCGTCCTCGTCCTCGACGAATTTTTTGTAGAGCGCCATGGCCAGTTCGCCCATCGGGGTGTCGGCATCGGCACTTTCGGCGGCCTGCTGGCTGAGGCCCAGATCCTTGAGCATCAGCTCCGCCGCAAAACCCGGCTGGTAGTTGTTGTCGGCGGGCGACTGCGGGCCGACGCCGGGTGCGGGGCAATAGGCATTCATGGTCCAGCTGTAGCCGGAGGAGGTGGAGACCACATCGAACATCTTCTGCCGGTCAAGGCCCAGTTTGTCGGCCAGGGCAAAGGCCTCGCAGGTCGCGATCATGGTGACGCCGAGGATCATGTTGTTGCAGATCTTGGCCGCCTGGCCTGCGCCGGCCTCGCCGCAATGCACGGCCTTCTGGCCCATGATGTCGAACAGCGGTTCCGCCGCCGAGAACGCCTCAGATGAGCCGCCGGCCATGAAAGTCAGCGTGCCGCCCGCCGCGCCGCCGATGCCGCCGGAGACCGGGGCGTCCACGGACAGTAGGCCTGCAGCCTCAGCCTGTTCGGCCACTGCACGGGCGGAGTCCACGTCGACGGTGGAGCAGTCGATGAAGGCGGCGCCCTTGGCCATAGCCGGGATCACCTCTGCCGCGACAAGACGCAGGATGGCGCCGTTGGGAAGCATGGTAATGACGGCATCAGCACCTGCAGCGGCCTCAGGGCCGGAGGCGGCCATGGCCACACCTTCGATGCTGACTTCGGCCATGTCGAAGCCGGTGACCTCATGGCCGGCCTTGGCGAGGTTGGCGGCCATCGGCCCGCCCATGTTGCCCAGTCCGATAAAACCGATCTTCATTGCACATCCTCCTCAAATGTCAGCGCATCAGCGCCCAGGGGCGCCAGCATGTCCTCCACCGCCTGCGCAGGCACGGCTTGACCCGCATATTGCCATTGCGGGTTGCGGTCCTTGTCAATGATCTGGGCCCGGATGCCCTCCAGGAAATCGCTTTGTTCCATGGCGCGGAAAGTGTAGCGGTATTCCAGATCCAGCGCCCGGCGGATCGCGGGGCCATCCCTGCGCAGGCGGCGCAGCATCTCCAGTGTGCAGGCCATCGACAAGGGCGAGTTGCGTTTCAGCGATTTCAGCGCAGAAGCGGCAAATTCGCTGTCATCCGCCTCCAACCCGGCAAGGATGTCCTCCAGGCTGTCCTTACCAAAATGCTTGGCGGTGTCCGTGCGAAGCGTGCGCAGTTTACCCTCTGGTGCAGATTGCACAGCATCCTCCACCAGTTTGGCGCTGCCGGATTCCTCCAGGGCGGCGATCAGCGCGGGCCATTCACCTTCAGGGATGAAATAGTCGGCAAAGCCTGCAAGGATCGCATCGCCGGCGCCCATCCGCGCGGCCGTCATTCCGAGGTATTCGCCCAGGTGGTCCGGTGCCAGCGCCAGCATCAGCGAGCCGCCCACGTCCGGCACCAGGCCGATGCCGACCTCCGGCATGGCGATCTGGCTGCTTTCGCCGACTACCCGGTGGGTGCCGTGGCAGCCGATGCCGACACCGCCGCCCATGGTGAAGCCCTGCATGAAGCTGATCACCGGCTTCTTGTACTCAAAAATCAGCGCGTTCAGCCGGTATTCATCCCGCCAGAAGGTGCGGCCATATGAATAGTCGCCCTTGGTGCCGGTGTCATACAGCTCGGCAATATCACCGCCCGCGCAGAAGGCCTTATCGCCCTCGGCGTCGATCACCACCAGCTTGACGGTGTCGTCATTTGCCCAGTCGCGCATGGCGGCGTCGATCGCCATGCACATCTCATAGCTCATCGCATTCAGCGCCTTGGGGCGGGTGAAAGTGATGCGGCCGGCCTGGCCGGATTTGCGGATATGGATGTCACTCATCGGGTGCGCTCCATCTAATGTTCTTGCCGGGCAGTCTGGGGCAGGGAGGCTCAGCCTGCAATCAGCTGACGCGACACAATCAGGCGCATGATCTCGTTTGTGCCTTCCAGGATCTGGTGCACCCGCAGATCGCGGACGATCTTCTCGACGCCGTAGTCGGCCAGGTAGCCGTAGCCGCCGTGCAGCTGCAGGCAGCCGTTGGCGACGTCAAAGGCGGTGTCGGTGACCATCAGCTTGGCCATGGCGCAGAACTTGGTGGCGTCATGGGCACCGGTGTCCAGCTTCCACGCGGCCTGGCGCAGGAAGGTGCGGGCGGCCTGCAGGCGGGTTTCATATTCCGCCAGCCGGAACTGCAGCGCCTGGAACTGGTTGATGGATTTACCGAAGGCCTTGCGCTCCGACATGTACTGCACGGTCTGGTCCAGCGCCGCCTGGGCGCCGCCAAGTGCGCCGGCCGAGATGTTCAGGCGGCCGCCGTCAAGGCCCGCCATCGCGTATGAGAAGCCCTTGCCTTCCTCGCCGATCAGGTTGTCCGCAGGAATCGCGCAATCGTCGAACTGCACCTGCGAGGTGGGCTGCGCCTTCCAGCCCATCTTGTCTTCCAGGGCGCCGAACGAGAGGCCCTTGGTGCCGTCCTCGACCACCACGGTGGAGATGCCCTTGGGGCCGTCCTCGCCGGTGCGGCACATCACGACATAGGCGTCGGAGTAGGAGCCGCCGGAGATGAATGCCTTGGTGCCGTTCAGGATGTAACCCTCATTGCTGCGCTCGGCGCGGGTTTTGAGAGCAGCGGCGTCAGAGCCGGAGCCCGGCTCGGTCAGGCAGTAGGAGAAGATCTTCTCCATGGTGCAGAGGCTCGGCAGCCATTTCTGCTTGGTCTCCTCGGAGCCGAACTTGTCGATCATGCCGCCGCACATGTTGTGGATCGACAGGAAGGAGCCGATGGCAGGGTCGGCCATTGCCAGCGCTTCGAAGACCAGCGTGGCGTCCAGGCGCGAAAGGCCGGAGCCGCCGTATTCCTCAGAGACGTACAGGCCGCCAAAACCCAGCTCTGCCAGCTGCGGCCACAGGGATTTCGGGATGGTGCCTGCCTTTTCCCACTCGCGGGAATGCGGCGCGATGTTGTCCTGGCCGAATGCGCGGGCCATGTCGAAAATGGCCTGCTGTTCCTCTGTCAGTGCAAAATCCATGCGCCGCTCCTCCCGCCGGTTAGATGAATTGAACAGTTGTTAATTTAATAGCGGCCGGGGGACGCTGAGGCAAGCTGCGCAATTGCAAAGCCGCCGTGCAGCATTGCCGCGGCATCTGGCACCCGGGGTCAGGAGAAAATTAAGAAACTTCGGCGAAACTCTTTCTCAAACCGGTCATGTGCAGGTGAACCCTGCATTACGCATTCCAAAAGGAGCAGGCGACGTGTCAAATTCAGGGGCGCAGCATTTTCTGGCATCCAACCTCAGAGGATCCGCAAAGGGGGGTGGAAAAACACCGGATTTCCCGGCGGCCGTGGCCAGCAATGAACGGGCGAATTTCACAATGGCCATGCGCCACGGCCTGCTGAAATCAAACGACGTTCCGGTTCGCGAACAAGTGGTGCGACTGATGAAACTGTCGCGCCGCAAGGCAGTGGAACGCAGTTTCAAGGACGCGGTCTATCTGATGGAGCAGGCGCTGGAACTGGATCCCAAGAACCGCTCGATCCATACCGCGCTAGGTGAGATTTACGAACTGATGGAAAAGCGCGACAAGGCGATTCTCTGTCATGTCGAGGCGCTGCGGCTGGAGCCGCAGAACCCGGAATGCCTGGCCTATATCGGCAGCTATCTGATGCGGATCGGGCAGGATGAGGAAGCCATCAATTACTTCCAGGACTGTCTGAAGTTCGCGCCGTCGAATGAGGTTGTCTTTGCCCGCATGATGCACCTGAAGCGGCGTAAATGCGACTGGTCCGAATTCGGCAAGGCCCGCAAGAAGATCAAGAACTTCTCCAAGGTCATGAAAGCGATTGACCCGTTCTCCTTCCTGAGCGTGGTTGACGATCCGGAGATGCAGAAACAGTACTCAGTGCTTGCCGCCAATGCCAACAAGGTCTGCAAGGAAGAGACCGCCAGCTTTACGGCGCCGCTGGCAAAGAAAGACAAGATCCGGATCGGGTATTTCTCCTGCGACTTCCTGGATCACGCGACAATGTACCTGATCGGCCGGATGTTCGAACTGCATGACCGGGACCGGTACGAGATCTACATCTACGACTACGGCGCGATGACCCAGCAGCAGGGACGCCTGCGGGCGGAGCAATCCGCGGATGTCTACCGGCAGGTCGGCGGCGTCGCGAGCGAAGTCATTGTTGAACAGGCGCGGGCGGACGGGCTGGACATCGCCATTGATCTGAAGGGGCACACCAAGGGCAACCGGATCAACCTGTTCGACCACCGTATGGCGCCGGTTCAGATTTCCTATCTCGGCTATCCCGGCACCTCTGGTGTGGATGCCATTGATTACATGGTTGCCGACCCGGTTGTGGTGCCGCCGAAATACCGCAAGCACTACACCGAGAAGGTCCTCTATATGCCGGACTGCTACCAGTCGAACGACGACAGCCGCAAGGCCTCCGAAGATGTGCCCACGCGGGCTGATGTGGGCCTGCCGGAAGATGCGCTGGTGTTCTGCTCTTTCAACAGCCCCTACAAGGTGTCACCGGAGGAATTCGACATCTGGATGAAGCTGATGAAACTGGTGCCGGACAGTGTGCTGTGGTTCTACGCTGCCCATGACGACATCCGCGACAACATCCGCGCAGAAGCCAAGCGGCGGGGCGTCAGCCCGGACCGGATCGTGTTTGCCGGCTTCGCCCAGCAAGCGGAGCACCTTGCCCGCCTGCCGCTGGCGGACGTGTTCCTCGACACGTTTGCGGTGAACGCGCACACCACCGCCAGTGACGCGCTGTGGGCAGGGGTTCCCGTCGTCACAAAGGTTGGCAAGCAGTTTGCGGCGCGTGTTGCCGCCAGCCTGCTGCACTCTGTCGGAATGGATGAGCTGACCACCACAACGCCGCAGCAGTATCAGGCCCTGGCCCTGAAGTTGGCCCGCGACAAGGACTATCTGGCCGATGTGAAAGCTAGGGTGCGTCAGGGGATCGAGACCGGCCCGCTCTATGATACGGAGAAATTCACCCGAAACTTTGAGGCGCTGCTGGAGAAAACGCTGGAGCGGTTCAATGCAGGACTGAAGCCGGACCACATCAGCCTGAACTGACGCAACTGACCAACGAAAAAGGGCGCGGGATATTCCCGCGCCCTTTTACATTCGGGGCCTGCCGGTGCTGGCCCGCAGGTCAGAGCAGGCGCACCTGGGTGCCGATCTGCACCAGTTCATACAGCTCTTCAACGTGCTGGTTATAAAGGCCGATGCAGCCGGAGGAACTTTGGCGCCCGATCTTGCGGGTGTCATGGGTGCCGTGCACCAGATAGGCCGGCCAGTCCAGATACATCGCGCGGGTGCCCAGCGGGTTGTTCGGCACCCCGCCTTCGATTGTCACTGGCAGCGACGGATCGCGCTCCCGCATGGAGGCGGTCGGGGTCCAGCTGGGGTTTTCCTTTTTGCGCACCACCTCGGTGTAGCCGCGCTTGGTCAGGTCCTCGGTCATCGGCACCGAGGAGGGGAACAGCCGGTAGGTTTCATTGTCCGGCCCCCAGTAGTGCAGCGCGCGCGAGCTGATGTCTGCCAGCAGACAGCCTACGCCCAGCGTTTCAAAATGGTCCTGCCAGTTCTGCTGGGTGAAGGCGGAAGTGTTTCTCTGGACCGGAACTTCCTCGCGGATCGCCGCTTCGTTCTGGGGGAAGGCGTCGGTGGACTGAGCGCGCAGGAGGGCCGGGGTGGCGAGTGTGGCGCCAAGGCCCATAAGGGTTGCGCGGCGGGTGATGCGGAGCTTGGTCATTTTGCCTCTACCGTGCTGCTCGAAAACTCCGCAGCAAGATAAGCATGCCAACGGGTTTTCCTAGGTGCGGCATAACGGAAAATCCGCTTCTCACAACCTTGTGTTTTTCCGGGCGGCGGAAGATTGCCGCCCGGAAGGCGTTTGAAGGTCAGGCCGGCAGGCTGCGGGCCTGGGCAAAGGACAGCAGGCGTTTGCTGTCCTCGTCCCACAGATGCAGACGGGCGTTGGCCAGGCTTTCGCGGATGGTCATCCGGTTGCCTTCGGCCAGTTCGGCGTGATCGCGCAGCACCTCCGGCAGGCGGTAGAACGGGATGCGGCTGTAAAGGTGGTGCACATGGTGGATGCCGATGTTGGCGCTCAGCCATTGCAGCACCGGCGGCAGCACGTAGTGCGAGCTGCCGTGCAGCGCGGCGTCATGCAACTGCCAGTCCTCTTCCTGCTCCCACTGGGTGGTCTCGAACTGGTGCTGGACATAGAACAGCCACAGGCCCGCGGTGGCGGCAATCAGAGTGGCCGGCAGGAAGATCAGCACCAGCGGCATCAGCCCGCCGAAATACCAGATCAGCCCCAGCGCGGCCAGGATCGATGCATTGGTGCCCATGGCGCTGATCCAGTAGCGGGCCTGGCCGGTCAGGCCGTAGGGGATGCGGTTCTGCAGGAAAAACAGGTAGCCGGGGCCAAAGCCGAACAGCGTCACCGGATGGCGGTAGAGGCGGTAGACCAGCCGGTCCCAGCGGCTGGCGGCGCGGTATTCGGCAACGGTCATCGTGTGGATGTCGCCCATGCCGCGTTTTCCGAGGTTGCCGTGGGTGCTGTGATGGATCGAGTGGGTGCGGCGCCAGACGTCATAGGGCGTCAGCGTCAGCACGCCGATGACGCGTCCCACCCAGTCGCTGACATGGCGGTTGTTGAAAAAGGATCCGTGGCCGCAGTCATGCTGGATGGTGAACAGGCGCAACAGGAAGGCAGCGATGCAAACCGACAGGGCCAGTGTCAGCCAGTAGCTGACCGACAGCGACCACCAGGCCAGTGCCCAAAGCACCAGAAAGGGCACTACTGTAACTGCCAGCTCAAAGCTGCTGCGCAGGGAATTGGGTTCGCGGTATTGGGCCAGGATCTTGACCCAGTCGCGGGCGGTTCTTGCAGCCGCCTGCGGCTGGTCCGGTTCTTCTGTCTTGCTCATGCGCCTGCCGTTTGTCTGTCTGTTGCAGACCGGATAGACGAGTTACGCTGCGGAACAAGAGAAAATTGGCTGAAAAGCTTATTTTAACCGACTCCGTGCCGGCAAAAGCGCCATGGAATCTGGCGCTGCATTTTCAGCGGAATGCCGGGAATGAAAAAGGCCCCGGAATGTCCGGGACCTTTTTCTGTTAAAGCGCAGATGGTTAGTCCATGGCCTTGAAGTTGAACTCGCCGCCTTCCTTGATGCCCGAGGGCCAGCGGGAGGTCACGGTCTTGGTGCGCGTGTAGAACTTGAAGCTATCCGGGCCGTGCTGGTTCAGGTCGCCGAACATCGACTTCTTCCAGCCACCGAAGGTGTGGTAGGCCAGCGGCACCGGGATCGGCACGTTGATGCCCACCATGCCGATGTTCACGCGGGAAGCGAAGTCACGCGCGGTGTCGCCGTCGCGGGTGAAGATCGCGGTGCCGTTGCCGTACTCGTGATCCATCGCCAGCTTCAAGGCTTCCTCGTAAGTACCTGCACGCACAGTGGAAAGCACCGGACCGAAGATCTCCTGCTTGTAGATGTCCATGTCGGTGGTGACATGGTCGAACAGGTGGGCGCCGACAAAGAATCCGTCCTCGTAGCCCTGCAGTTTGAAGTCGCGGTTGTCGACCACAAGCTTGGCGCCCTGGTCAACGCCGGACTGGATCAGGCCCAGGATACGCTCCTTGGCGGCCGCGGTCACAACCGGGCCCAGGTCCACATCGTCGCCCGCGGTGTAGGGGCCGACCTTCAGTTTCTCGATGCGCGGCACCAGCTTTTCGATCAGCTTGTCAGCGGTTTCCTCGCCAACCGGAACCGCAACCGAGATTGCCATGCAGCGTTCGCCGGCCGCGCCGAAGCCTGCGCCGACCAGCGCGTCCGCGGCCTGGTCCAGATCGGCATCGGGCATCACGATCATGTGGTTCTTGGCGCCGCCGAAGCACTGGGCGCGCTTGCCGTTGTCGGTGGCACGGGAATAGATGTACTGCGCAATCGGGGTGGAGCCGACGAAGGACACGCCCTGGATGATTTCGCTGTCCAGGATGGTGTCAACCGCCTCGCGGTCGCCGTTCACCACCTGGAACACGCCTTCGGGCAGGCCTGCCTCAACAAACAGCTCAGCCAGCATCAGCGGCACGGAGGGGTCGCGCTCCGACGGTTTCAGCACCACGGCGTTGCCGCAGGCCAGGGCCGGGCCGACATGCCACAGCGGCATCATGGCGGGGAAGTTGAACGGCATGATCGAGCCGACAACACCCAGCGGCTGACGCATGGAGTACATGTCGATGCCGGGGCCTGCGCTGTCGGTGAATTCGCCCTTCAGCATCTGCGGCGCGCCGATGCAGTATTCGATCACTTCCAACCCGCGCTGCAGGTCGCCCTTGGCGTCCGGGATGGTTTTGCCGTGCTCGCGGCTCAGCGCTTCTGCCAGCTTGTCCATGTCGCGGTTCATCAGGCCGACCATCGCCATCATCACGCGGGCGCGTTTCTGCGGGTTGGTGGCGCCCCATGCGGGCTGTGCCGCGGCGGCCTTTTCGATCGCGTCTGTGGTTTCCGCGACGCTGGCCATCGGGCACTGGTACTGCACTTCGCCGGTTGCGGGGTTGAAGACATCGTCAAAGCGGCCCGAGGTGCCGGAGACCAGTTTGCCGTTGATAAAGTGGCCGAGTTCTTTCATCGGATCCTCCTCTGTTCATCTTGCCCATATCGTAGGCTTGCAAAAAACATCGGAAAAGAGGAAACATTTCAAAGAGGCTTTGCAGGAACGCAAAAGGTTAACGCCAGGTTAGCAGCAGAACGGAGGACCCGGGGCCAATGGATCCGCAGTGGGATGATATGAAAGTGTTTTTGGCGGTGGCACGGGAGGCGAGTCTGTCCGGCGCCGGCCGCATCCTCAAGATGGACCCCGCCACCGTCGGCCGCCGCATCGCCCGGTTCGAGGCGGCCCTGGAAACCCCGCTGTTCGTGAAATCGCCGCAAGGCTATGCCCTCAGTGCGGCTGGCGACCGGCTGCTGGTCCATGCCGAGGCCGCCGAACAGGCGATGCGGGCCGGGACGGAAGCCTTGAGCGGCCCCAGCGACACCATGTCCGGCCAGATCCGCATCGGCGCGCCGGATGGCAGCGCCAACTACATTCTGCCGCAGGTTTGCGCCCAGATTGCCGAGGAAAACCCGGATCTGGACATCCAGATCGTTGCGTTGCCGCGGGTGATCAACCTCAGCCGCCGTGAGGCCGACATGGCGGTGACGGTCAGCGCCCCCACCGCGGGCAAGCTGCTGGTCCAGAAGATCTGCGACTATAAGCTGCACCTTGTCGCCTCGCGCCATTACCTGAAAGAACACCCGCCAATCGAAAAGCTGGAGGACCTGAAGGGCCACAAGATGATCGGCTATATTCCCGACATGATCTTTGACAAGGAACTGGACTACCTTAACGACATCGGGGTTGAGCGGGTGGCGCTGGCATCCAACTCTGTCTCGGTGCAGATCAAGATGGCGGCGCAGGGAACGGCGGTCTGCGTGGCGCATGATTTCAGCCTGCCGGCCCACCGGATGCTGCGCAAGATCCTGACCGACAAGGTGAGCCTGACGCGCAGTTTCCACCTGGTGCGGCATCAGGGCGACCAGCGCAGCGAGCGTCTGAACCGTTTTGCCCAGGCATTGTCCAAGGGTATCCGCGACGAGGTGGCCCGGCTGGAAGCCTTGACTTAAAGCTGCGTTGCGGCACACTTAATTTATTGAGAAGTTATTTCCGGAGGTCCCCAGCGTGCTCGTTCAAGAGATTTTAAAGTCCAAGGCCGGCTCGGGTGTTGTTACCGTCAGCCTGTTTGCGAGTGTCGCCGAAGCTGCAAAAGTGATGGCAGACAACCGTTTCGGCACCGTTGTGGTTTCCGCAGACGGCGAATACCCGGACGGCATCCTGTCGGAGCGGGATATCGTGCGGGAACTGGCCAAGGACGGCGCAGGCTGCCTGACGGAGCCTGTCAGCGGCTATATGACCAAGGAACTGGTCACCTGCACCAGCCAGTCAAACGTCGGCGAAGTTCTGCAGCAGATGACCGATGGCCGGTTCCGCCACATGCCGGTGGTGGAAGACGACGGAAAGCTCATCGGGATCATCACCCTGGGCGATGCGGTCAAGGCGCAGCTGGCCCAGGTAGCGATGGAGAAGGACGCGCTGCAGGACATGATCATGGGCCACTGAGCCGCAGGCCACCGCGCGGGGCACTTGGCCGCAGGCGGGGCCTCCGTATTTCTGCCCCCTTGCAATGACGGCCGCAAATATGTTTGCGTGCGCAGAAATTTCTGACAAGGCAGGAGGCCGCCCATGCGCGTTGGTCTGTATCCCGGCACTTTTGACCCGATCACCATCGGGCATATCGACATCATCCGCCGCGCCAGCGCGCTGGTGGACAAGCTGGTGATCGGCGTCGCCATCAACCGCGACAAGGGGCCGCTGTTCCCGCTGGAGGAGCGCGTGGCGATGATCGAGGCGGAGTGCGCCAAGCTGAGCGACGAGACCGGCACCGAGATCGTGGCGCACCCTTTCGAGAACCTGCTGATCGACTGCGCCCGCGACGTCGGCGCCCAGATCATCGTGCGCGGGCTGCGGGCGGTTGCCGATTTCGAATATGAATTCCAGATGGTCGGCATGAACCGGGCGCTGGACAGCTCGATTGAGACCGTGTTCCTGATGGCAGAAGCGCGGCACCAGGCGATTGCGTCAAAACTGGTCAAGGAAATCGCCCGGCTGGATGGTGACGTGTCGAAATTCGTTACACCCCTGGTCAATGACAAGCTGATGGAACGGCTGGGTAAAACCACCTGACACCGTTCACAGAATTGGACACAGGCAAAGCCGGGCTCACGCCCGGCTTTGTGCCTTTGGCGGCGAACTGCGGAAATGTGCTGGGGATCAGCGCCAGAAGGCGGCCCAGTCGATCAGCGCAAACAGCTTCTTGCCGAGAAAGATCATATGCGTGTCGCCGAAAATGGCGATGTCGATGACCGCGGCGGCGATCAGGAACAAGCCAAGGCAAATGGCAATCCGGTTGGTCATGAAGGCTCCGCCGCAAATGAAAACGCCCGCCCAGATAACCTGAGCGGCCGCGAATTCTCAAGAGGGCAGGGCAGGTTAGCTCAGCTTGCCCATCGCCACGGCGACATCGGCCATGCGCACCGAGAAGCCCCATTCGTTGTCGTACCATGCCAGCACGCGCACCATGCGGTCCTCGACCACGCGGGTCTGGTCCGGCGCGAAGATCGAGCTTTCCGGCGAGTGGTTGAAGTCAACGGAGACCAGCGGCGCCGGCTCATAACCCAGAACACCCTTCATCGGGCCTTCAGCAGCCTCTTTAACGGCGGCGTTGACCTGCTCGGCGGTCACGTCGCGGCCGGCGCGGAAGGTCAGGTCCACGGCGGAGACATTCGGGGTCGGCACGCGGATGGCGGAGCCGTCCAGGCGGCCCTTCAGGTTCGGCAGCACTTCACCCAGGGCCTTGGCGGCGCCGGTCGAGGTCGGGATCATCGACATGGCGGCAGCGCGGGCGCGGTACAGGTCCTTGTGGCGGCGGTCCAGGGTCGGCTGGTCGCCGGTGTAGGCGTGGATGGTGGTCATGATGCCGTGCTCGATGCCGAAGGCTTCGTCCAGCACCTTGGCCAGCGGCGCCAGGCAGTTGGTGGTGCAGGAGCCGTTGGAGATCATGGTGTCGCCAGCTTCCAGCTGGTCGTCGTTGACGCCGAACACGATGGTCTTGTCGACGTTCTTGCCGGGGGCGGACAGCAGCACTTTCTTGGCGCCGCGCTCCAGGTGCGCCTTGGCCTTCTCGCCGTCGTTGAACTTGCCGGTGCATTCCAGAACCACGTCGCAGCCGTCCCAGTCCAGCTCGTTCATGTCGTAGGTGGAGAACATCTGCATGTCGCCGCGGCCAAGGTTCATGGTGCCGTCGCCGATGGTCACTTCACCCGGGAAACGGCCATGCACGGAGTCGTATTTGATCAGATGCGCTGCGGTTTCCAGCGGGCCGGTGGCGTTCACCTTGATCACTTCGATGTCGTCGCGGCCCGAGGCGGCGATGTGCGACAGGGTGCAGCGGCCGATGCGGCCAAAACCGTTGATCCCGACTTTGATGGTCATGAGTACGTCTCCAAGCGAGCAAAACCTTTGGCCGCCATATAGACCGGAGGCCCTGTGGTCTAAAGGGGTAAAAGCGTCATTAAATGAAACTGTTAGCGCAAAATCATGATGTTGGCGGTAACGGTTTGGGGCGGTGGCGGTAACGGAAATCCGTGTCCCGCGCGCGGTGGCGCTAACGCTTGTGCTGCGGCGCGGAACCGGGCAGATTGCCACCCAAACGCGAACAGGATTTGAGGGAATTGGCATGAGCGGATTGCTGGCGCTGCTGGATGACGTGGCGGGGATTGCCAAGGTGGCGGCGGCCTCGGTCGACGATGTGGCGGCAGCGGCCGGCAAGGCCGGGGCCAAGACCGCGGGCGTGATTATCGACGACGCCGCAGTGACGCCGAAGTACCTGCAGGGGTTTGCGCCTGCCCGCGAGCTGCCGATCATCTGGCGCATTACCCGCGGCTCCTTGTTCAACAAGCTGATCCTGCTGATGCCCGTCGCCATGCTGCTGGCAAACTTCGCGCCCTGGCTGATTACGCCCTTGCTGATGCTCGGCGGGTCGTACCTGTGTTTTGAAGGTGCTGAGAAGGTTTTTCACGTGCTGTTCCCGCACGCCAGCCACGCCATCGACGAGGATATGAGCGTCAAAGACCCCGGCCATCTGGAAGAGCAGAAGATCAAGGGCGCGATCAAGACCGATTTCATCCTGTCGGCAGAGATCATGACCATCGCGCTGGCCGCCATCGAGGCGCCGAATGTCTGGATGCAGGCGGCGACGCTTGCAGTGGTGGCGATTGGCGTGACGCTGGCGGTCTACGGCTCTGTCGCGCTGATCGTGAAGATGGATGATGTGGGCCTCTACCTGGCGCAGAACGCACCGACGCCGGTGGGGCGCGGGCTGGGGCGCGGGCTGGTCAAGTTCATGCCGGTGCTGATGAAGATCCTGTCGGTGGTCGGCACCGCGGCGATGCTGTGGGTCGGAGGCTCCATCATCATCCACGGGCTGGAGGTCTTGGGTTTTGACTGGCTGGGCCATCTGATCCACGACTGGGCCTATGCCGTCGGCCACGCGGTGCCTGCGGCCTGGGAAGGCTTTGCCGAGTGGACCGCCAAGGCGGCAATGGACGGGGTGTTTGGTGTGGCCTGGGGGCTGGTGCTGATCCCGCTGGCGACGAAGGTGATCGGGCCGCTAACCGCTAAGGTAACTGGCGAGGGCGGCAGTAATTGAACTGAGGCCCAGTGACTAGAACCGGAAAATCACTCAATTGCGTCTGGAAAAAAGTCTCCGTCTTGGCGATGACGAACCTTGATTGGGCGGCTTTCGGATAGGAGACCACGCAATGAGTATAGAAGTTCAGGAATGTATACGAGTAACTGCTTCTCCCTCTTTTTGACACCTTCAGGGCTTGTTCTATAACCGTTGTTTTCTATTTGCAGCGCGCCATAGGTGCACGACCCAAAGTGAACAAAGCCTCTCTTTGTCACCCTCGACCTCGTTTCCCTTAGCCAAGTTTTGTTATCGCGGAACCATTGAACGGTATAAAAAACTTCATCGTCCGGATAGCTTAATACGAGTTCAGTGGGGATGATCGAGTACTCGTAGGAAGTTCGGTTACTTCCCTCGGCTTGTTGCTGCAACAAGTTGTACAAGCCATTGCTCTTTTTTGTAATCCACGTTGCTGTGGTTGCTGGTGTTATGTCTTTGTCAATTGCAGACGCAGTTTCGTTAAAACTCTCAAAAAGCCTTTCCAGTTTTCCGTCCGTTAAGAAGTAGCTTGCGGTAATAGTGTCGTTATCGGAAGCTTTGCGGTGGGACTTGACAATGTACCCATGGTCCTTTGCGAGCTCTTCCTCAAAAACAATACCACGCGCTAGGTCCTCAGAAGTAGGACACGATGCTGCACGTTCGATGAAAAAAGATACGCCGAGCCAAGCAATTGGTATTGCTGAAATCGCGAGGACAACTGGCACTACCTTCATATGACTTCCTCACGTTCCCTATTCGGTTTCTTACTGAGAGTTCTGCAGAGCTGAAAGTCTTAAAAGAAAAGACGCCCGAAGGCGTCTAGTCAACTTGTCTTTCTGCGTAAACCGTTCAGCCCAGCAGCTCTTTCACCTTCGCCACTGTGCCCTCAGCCGTAATGCCGAAGCGCTCGAACAGCTCACCTGCCGGGGCGGAGGCGCCGAAGCGGTCCATGCCGACGAAACCGGCTTTCTTCTCCTGGCCGCGCTCGCCCAGCAGCCAGCGGTCCCAGCCGCCGTCGCGGACAGCGGCCTCGATACCCACGCGCACCGGGCCCGCGGGCAGGACCTTGCGGCGGTAGGCTTCGTCCTGCTGTGCAAACAGCTCCATGCAAGGCATGGAGACGACGCGGGTGCCGATGCCTTCGGCCTCCAGCTTGGCCTTGGCGTCCATTGCAACCGAAACTTCGGAACCGGTGGCGATCAGAATGACCTGGCGCTTGTTCTCGGCCTCGGCCAGAACGTATGCGCCTTTCTCGACCATGTTGGTCAGCTTGTGCTCAGTCCGGACTGTGGGCAGGTTCTGACGGGTCAGTGTCATCACCGACGGGGTGTCCTTGGAGGTGAGGGCGATTTCCCAGGCTTCGGCGGTTTCGACGGTGTCGGCGGGGCGGAACACATAGGTGTTCGGGGTCGCGCGGCAGATCGCCAGATGCTCCACCGGCTGGTGGGTCGGGCCGTCTTCGCCGACGCCGATCGAGTCGTGGGTCATCACGAAGACCGACGGAATTTTCGACAGTGCCGCCAGACGCATCGCCGGGCGGGCATAGTCAGTGAAGCAGAAGAAGGTGCCGCCGTAGGGGCGCATGCCGCCGTGCAGCGCCATGCCGTTCATCGCGGCGGCCATGCCGTGCTCGCGGATGCCCCAGTAGACATAGCGGCCCTTGCGGTTGTCGGTGTCAAACACGCCCAGATCGCCGGTCTTGGTGTTGTTGGAGCCGGTGAGGTCGGCGGAGCCGCCCACGGTTTCCGGCATCAAGGGGTTGATGACGGCCAGCGCCATTTCAGAGGACTTGCGGGTGGCAACTTTGGGCTGCTCCTCGCTCACCTGCTTTTTCAGCGCCTTGATGACGGCGGACAGTTTCTTGGGGGCGTCCAGGTTGTAGGCGCGGTTGAAGCGGTCCTGCTTCTGCTGCGACAGCTCGGCAAAGCGGGCTTCCCAGGCTGCGCGCTCGGACTTGCCGCGGGCGCCGATTTCTTCCCACTGGGATTTGATCTCTGCCGGAMCCTCAAACGCACCGCCGGTCCAGCCGTAGGCGTCCTTGGCCGCCTGCAGCTGCGCGGGGTCGGTCAGCGCGCCGTGGCCCTTGGAGGTGTCCTGTGCGGCGTGGCCCAGGGCGATATGGGTCTTGCAGGCGATCATCGACGGTTTCTTCGACTTCTTCGCCGCGGTGATTGCCTCGTCGATGGCCTGAGGGTCGTGGCCGTCGATTTCGATCACCTGCCAGCCGGACGCCTTGAAGCGCTGCACCTGGTTCGTGCGGTCGGACAGATCAACGGTGCCGTCGATGGTGATGTTGTTGTTGTCCCAGAAGACAATCAGCTTACCCAGCTGGTGGCGGCCTGCGAGGCCGATGGCCTCCTGGCTGATGCCCTCCATCAGGCAGCCGTCGCCGGCGATCACATAGGTATGGTGATCGACGACCTTCTTGCCGTAGTGGGCGCGCTGCATTTCCTCTGCCATGGCAAAGCCGACAGCGTTGGAGATGCCCTGGCCCAGCGGGCCGGTGGTGACTTCCACCGCGTCGATCAGGAAGTTCTCCGGGTGGCCCGCGGTGATGGCACCGGTCTGGCGGAAGTTCTTAATCTGATCCAGGGTGACCTGCTTGTCGCCGGTGAGATACAGCAGCGAGTAGATCAGCATCGAGCCGTGGCCCGCCGACAGGATGAACCGGTCGCGGTCCGGCCACTGCGGGTTCGATGCGTCGAACTTCAGGTGCTTTTCAAACAGCACGGTGGCGACATCGGCCATGCCGATCGGCATGCCGGTATGGCCGGAGTTCGCGGCGGCAACGGCGTCCAGTGCCAGCGCGCGGATGGCGGCGGCCTTGTTCCAATGGTCGGGATTGGCGGTGCGCAGGGCTGTCAGGTCCACTTGGATTGTCCTTTGGCGTTAACAGGCATTTGCTGCGCTCAATAACAGCGATGCGCCAAAGATCAAGCGTGGTTGCGCCTATTGCGGCCAATCTGCGCGAACTAGGCGCGGCAAGTGGTTGAAACGCAAAGGGGGGTGATTTATTCCTGAAATGGAAGAACTGGCCCAGGCCGGCCGCGCCCGCTCGATTCGGACGGGCAGCGGAACGATAATGGAACGGCCGGGTGCGGGTGAGGGACAGGCATGAACCAGATTGAAGAATTGCAAGGCCGCATTCAGGCCGCGCTGGAGCGCATCAGCGCCGGCTCTGCCGCGCTGCAGGAGGCGCGCGCCGCGGACAGGGTCAAGGCCGAAGAAGCAACGGCTGCGGCTGTTCAGGCCGCTGAGGCCGCAGCCGCCGGGGCCGCCAACGCCGAGCTTGAGCAGGCATTGGACGAAGAGAGGACTGCCAACGCCCAGCTGGAAGAGCGGGTGAAGGTGCTGCACGCCCGGCTGAAGGAGGCTGAGGGCAACGCGCCTGCGGGTTCTTCTGCCAGCAGCGAAGATGTGGCGGCGATGCAGGCCGAGCTGGAACTCTTGAGAAACGAAGCCGGCGACCCGGCTGAGAAACAGGCCCTGCGGTCCGAAGTCTCCCGCCTGAAGGGCCAGCTGGAAGCAGCGGCCAATACCGCGGCAAGCGACAAGGAAGCGCTGGAGGATGAACTGGCCGAAGCCAAGGCGGCCAAAGACGCCCTGCAGGCTCAGCTGGAGGCTGCTCCCGCTGGCGGCACACAGGCGGATGCTCCGGACATGGACGCTGAACTGGCACGCCAGAACGAGGCCCTGGTGCGGCTGGACAGCGAACTGCAGCAGCTGCGGCTTGCCAATGAGGAGCTGCGCGCCTCCAATGCCGCTCTGCGGGAAGCCAACGCGCAAAGCCTGGGCGATGCCGGGCTGATCAACACGGCGATGGAAGCTGAAATCGAAGGGCTGCGCGCAGCGCAGGCCAGCGATCAGGCCCAGGTAAACGCGGTTCTGGCCAAGCTGGAGCCGCTTCTGGTCAACGCAAGAAACCTGCCTGAAGGGGAGGAAGTCTGATGCCCGAGGTGACCATACATATCGGCGGCCGCGGCTTTGAAGTCTCCTGTCAGGAGGGTGAGGAAAGCTATCTGCACGCTGCTGCCAAGATGCTGGATGACGAGGCGCAGGTGCTGTCGGACCAGATCGGCCGCATGCCCGAAGCACGGATGCTGCTGATGGCCGGGCTGATGCTGGCCGACAAGACCGCGGCGGTCGAGGACCGGATCAAGGAAGTCGAAGCCGAACTGTCTGAGCGGATGCAGGAGCTGGAAGCGCTGAAGGCCGCGCCCGCACCCGAGCCTGAGCGGATCGAGGTGGCCGTGGTGCCGCCGCAAGTGACCGAGAGCCTGGCTGAACTGGCCGCCCGGACCGAGTCCCTGGCGCAGGAAATCGAAGAGAAGGTGCAGCCCGCCGGCTGACACCAACGTTCCTCTCCCTGAGGTTTCAGGTTGTTAACGCCCCCGGTTGCGCCGGGCGGTGCGGGGGGCGCGTTGCTTCCATCGTTTCGAATTCCGGAACAGTGCGTTTCCAGTACCGTAGCGTTACACGTCTAACGCGTGCTGGACCTGTACACTGCACCGTAATATTAAGATTGTGGAAAATTTTATCTTTCTGCTTTTGGGGGAATACATGATTGGGGCGCTTCTTTTCGGGTCCTTGGCGGTAGCCGGGATCGCAATCGGCTTGGACAATGATGACGATGACAACGGCACCGGCCCTGAAACAGGGCTGGATGACCTGCCCGCGGAACCGGCTGAAGATCTGCCCACCGCTGGTCCGGACGATCTGGTGCTCGGCGACGGTGATGATTTCGTTGAAAGCGGGACCGGATTTGACACCGTTCATGCGGGCGCCGGGGATGACCAGGTGTATTCGGGTGACGGTATGGATGTCGTCTATGGCGAAGAGGGTAACGATACCCTTTCCGGCGGCAGCCACCACGACATTCTCGATGGCGGCACAGGCGATGACTCGCTGTCCGGTGACGGCGGCATGGACACGCTGGTTGGCGGTGACGGCAACGATACGCTGAGCGGCGGCGACTGGAATGACCATCTGGTCGGCGGCTCGGGATTTGACCTTTTGGACGGCGGCAACGGCAATGATGTGCTCTCGGGCGGCGCAGGCATGGACACGGCCTTTGGCGGTGACGGCAACGACAGTATCTCCGGCGGTGCGTTTCATGACATCGTCTATGGCGGTGACGGTAATGACGTGCTGTCCGGCGACGGCGGAAAGGACGTGTTGTTCGGCGACAGCGGCGACGACACGCTAAACGGCGGCGACTGGGACGACGACCTGATCGGCGGCGACGGTGCAGATATGCTGAACGGCGGGAACGGCAACGACGCGCTGAGCGGTGTGAACTTCTCCCGCGAGGTCAGCCCCGAAGAAATCGACTTGCTGCGCGACGAGGGAACCCCGCTCACCGGTCTCAGCCTGTCGGATGCCGCCGACGGGGCCGATACCCTGGATGGCGGTGCCGGCAGTGATTTCCTGCTGCTTGGAGCAGGTGACACCGGCACCGGCGGCGGTGGTCAGGACAGTTTTGCTCTGTATATGTCCCAGGACGCGGAAGGCGTGACCAGCATCACGGATTTCACGCCGGGCGAGGATGTGGTTCAACTGCTTTTCAGTGCTGACGGCGGCGCGGTTAACGCAGACGATTACACTGTTGAAAACGATGCTGACACCGGCGACGCGTTGATCCTGGAGCGGGGCGAGATCGTGGCCCGCCTTGAAGGCGCCGGAGAGACTTTTACCATCGACGATCTGGTTCTGGTCGGCGCGGAGTAACGCGCTGGCGCTGGCGTAACGAAAAGGCCTGCCGTATCGGAACACGGCAGGCCCTTTTTTGTTTCTGGTACCGCTTGAAGTCAGGCGTTGGCTTCGCGGATCTTGTCGGCGGCTTCCTTGTTGAAGGCGATGCCGTTGTCGTCAAACAGGGTGTCCAGTTCCGAGGACAGTGCCATCTCGGTGATGATATCGCAGCCGCCGACGAACTCGCCCTTGACGTAAAGCTGCGGGATGGTCGGCCAGTCGGAATATTCCTTGATGCCCGAGCGGATTTCCTCATCCGCCAGCACGTTCACGTCGGTGTAGTCGACGCCGATGTAGTTCAGCACAGCCGCCACGCGCGAGGAGAAGCCGCACTGCGGCATTTCCTTGGTGCCTTTCATATACAGCACCACGTCATTGGCTTTGACGGTTTCGTCGATGCGGGTCTTTGCGTCGGTCATGTATTCATTTCCTTTCGGCTGCTGCGCCGTTTCCGTTGGCGTTCATATAGGGAACGAGGTGCGTTTTGCCAATCCGCCCCAATGAGAGCGCCAGAGTGGGCGCAGCGCTATTTCAGTTTGTTCTTGGGAACAAAGAAGCGGGCGTATTCCTGCGGGTCCTTGGGGACTTTCCAGGTCCGGGCGGATCCGCCGCCCATGCCGGATTGATAGTCGGATCGCAGGGTGTGGTAATCCGGGTCTTCGTCGTCCTCCTCCAGCGGGCGGCGACGCTGGGATACGAGCGCCACTATGGCGGTCATGATCACAATGCCAATCACCAGGATGGAGGAGAACAGCGACATCCCGGGTTATTCCGGCGCCTTGGTGGTCAGCGCCAGCGCGTGCAGCTCGCCGTCGGGGCCGTCCATCTTGCCTTTCAGCGCGGCATAGACAGCGCGCTGTTGCTGGACGCGGTTCTTGCCGCGGAAGCTTTCGTCGACGACCATCGCCGACATGTGCACGCCGTCGGAGCCGCCGACCTGGATTTCGGCATCCGGGAAGGCATCTCGCAGCAGTTCTTCGATTTCGTGGGCTTGCATGGGCATCCGGGGAAGTCCTTTGTCTTGTTTGCCAAAAATGTAGGTGTGCGGCAGGGGCTGTGCAAGCAGGATTAGTCTCAGCCCTGCGCAAAAGGCGCAATGCTTTCGACAAATTCCGGCACCTCTGCCAGGGCCTCCTGCACCTCGTCTTCCTCAAAGTCCCAAATAGAGGAGGGGGCCTCCGGGCAGAGTGACCGGGTCAGCTTGGCACAGCGCTCCTGCAGCGCCTGCGGCAGCGGCAGTGCGGCGGCCTCCAGCAACACCAGCAGAGCTTCGTGGACCGGGCGTACAACCCGAAGGGCATAGGTCATATGGGTCATCAGGTCCGGGTCATCCTGCCAGGTCTCGCCATCGAACAGCTCTTGCGTCACCCGCTGCCCGGCACCGGCGCAGGAATAGGCGACACAGCCGCCAAAGCCGCATTTGGAAAGATCATCATGAATGTTGCAGCGGAAATCCGGGGCAAGGTTGGGGCAGGGCGTGTCTGCTGCTTTCAGCAGGCCGAAATCCTCATGCGCCTCAAACGGATAGGCCACGCAGCACAGGCCCGCGCAGCGGCTGCAATCCTCGGTGAGTTCAGGAAGGGGCATCGGCCGGTCCGGTCAAAGGAAAGGGCGGGACAGCTGCGCCGTCCCGCCCGAATAGAGTCAACGCTTTCCGCTGCAGATCAAGCCACGGCAGCGGCAAAGCTGGAGCGGAAGATGTCCTTCAGCTCAGCCAGCGGTGCTTCGGAAGTGCCGATTTTCACCATGTCGCCGCCGAACTTGCCGACAGTGGTGACGGTGACCCCCGCCTGGCCCGCGGCCAGCATCAGCGCCTCGGCCTGGTCGAAGTTGCAGGCGATCAGGTAGCGCGCCTGGTCCTCGCCAAACACGGTCTGGGTGTCGCCTGCGTCGATTTGCACGCCGACGCCGGCCTCTTCGGCCATCTCGAACGCGGCCAGCGCCAGGCCGCCGTCGCCGAGGTCGGTGCAGGCCTTTATCAGCTCGCGGTTGGCGCGGATGAATTCACCGTTACGCTTCTCGGCGTCCAGGTCCACCGCCGGGGCGTCGCCGTCCTCGCGGTTGAAGACCTCTGCCAGCAGCGCCGACTGGCCCAGGTGGCCGGTGGTTTCACCCACCAGCAGCGCCACATGGCCGTCGCGCGCCTCGCCGATGATCGGCTCCTCGCCCGCGGCAATCAGGCCCACGGCGCCGATGGTCGGGGTCGGCAGGATGCCCTTGCCGTCGGTCTCATTATACAGCGACACGTTGCCGGAGACGATCGGCATGTCGAGCGCCGCCACGGCCTCGCCGATACCCTTGATGGCGCCGACGAACTGGCCCATGATTTCCGGCTTTTCGGGGTTGCCGAAGTTCAGGTTGTCAGTGGTTGCCAGCGGCTTGGCGCCCACGGCTGTCAGGTTGCGGTAGGCCTCGGCCACTGCCTGCTTGCCGCCCTCAAACGGGTTCGCCTTGACGTAGCGCGGGGTCACGTCGGAGGTGAAAGCCAGCTTCTTGTCGGTGCCATGCACCCGCACGATGCCGGAGCCTGCGCCCGGACGGCGCTGGGTGTCGCCCATCACGGTGGTGTCATACTGCTCATAGACCCACTGCTTGCCTGCGTAGTTGGGCGAAGACAGCAGCGCCTTCAACCCGTCGATCGGGTCGATGGAGGGCACGTCGGCGTCAGTCAGCGGCTCGGCTGCCGGGGTTTCCACCCACGGACGGTCGTATTCCGGCGCGGTGGAGGACAGTTTCGACAGCACCAGATCGGCTTTCACTTCGCCGTTGTGCATGATCAGGAAGCGGTCCTCGGCAATGGTCTCGCCAACGATGGCAAAGTCCAGATCCCACTTTTCGAACACCGCGCGCGCCTCGGCTTCCAGCTCCGGCTTCAGCACCATCAGCATCCGCTCCTGGGATTCCGACAGCATCATCTCGTAGGCGGTCATGTTCTCTTCGCGCTGCGGCACCTTTTCCAGGTCCAGGCGCACGCCCAGCTTGCCCTTGTCGCCCATTTCCACGGCAGAGCAGGTGAGGCCCGCTGCGCCCATGTCCTGGATCGAAATCACCGCGCCGGTCTGCATCAGCTCCAGCGTGGCTTCCATCAGGCGCTTTTCGGTGAAGGGGTCGCCGACCTGAACGGTGGGGCGCTTTTCCTCGATGGTGTCGTCGAATTCCGCCGACGCCATGGTGGCGCCGCCGACGCCGTCACGGCCGGTCTTGGCGCCCAGGTACACCACCGGCATACCAACGCCAGAGGCAGCGGAATAGAAGATCGAGTCGGTGCGTGCGAGGCCAGCCGCAAAGGCGTTCACCAGGCAGTTGCCGTTATAGGCGGGGTGGAAGCGGACCTCGCCGCCTGCGCAAGGAACACCAAAGCAGTTGCCGTAGCCGCCGATGCCCTCAACGACGCCGTTGACCAGCTGGCGGGTCTTGTGGTGGCCGGGCTCACCAAAGGACAGCGAGTTCATCGAGGCGATGGGGCGCGCACCCATGGTAAAGACGTCGCGCAGAATACCGCCAACCCCGGTTGCCGCGCCCTGGTAGGGCTCGATGTAGGAGGGGTGGTTGTGGCTTTCCATTTTGAAAACAACGGCATCGCCGTCGCCGATGTCCACGATGCCCGCGTTTTCGCCGGGGCCGCAGATCACTTGCGGACCGTCGGTTGGCAGGGTGCGAAGCCATTTCTTGGAGGACTTGTAGGAGCAGTGCTCGTTCCACATCGCCGAGAAGATGCCCAGCTCGGTGAAGGTCGGCTCCCGCCCGATGATTTCGAGGATCAGATCGTACTCATCGGGCTTCAGCCCGTGGTTTGCGATCAGTTCAGGCGTGATGGCGGGTTCCTGCATCCGTAAACGTCCCCAATGGCTGCGATTGCGCGCCTTTTAGAGCAAGCTTTGCCATTGGGAAAGAGGGGTTGCGCAAACGGATGCACGCCGCGTGTCCGCAGTGTCAGAACCGCTGCCCGACATAGACATACAACTGGGTTTCCTGAGCGTTGTTGCGGCTGACATCAATCGAGAAATCCACCGGGAATTTCTTGGACACCCGGTAGCGGAGGCCTGCGCCGGCAGCACTGTGGCTGCCGCCCTGCGTCAAATCGCCGAACTCCGGCCCCGTCCAGCCGGTGCCGGCAAAGACCACGCCGCCCCAGCGCTTGGAAAACCTTTTGCGGTACTCGGCCTGCACCGAGGCAGAGCGCGCGCCGATAAACTGCGTGCTGTTGAAGCCGCGCATGTTATCGGTGGCCCCGATGGAGCACTGGTCGAAGAACGGCGTGTTGCCAGAGGCAGCACAGATCGTGCCACGCAGGGCCAGGACGCCGCGTCGCCCCAGAGGGCGGTAACCGTCAAGAATGGCATACCCCTTGTCATACCGGCGGCTGAGCCCGCCCAGTGTATGGGACCGGGTGGCAAAAGCAGTCAGCCGTGTGCCCTGTGTGGGATAGTCACTGTCGTCGCGCCGGTCCCAGTCGAGGCTGAGACCGAAGGTGCCGATTTCCAGATCGGCGTCCGGCTGCAGGCTGGGCGGCAGCAAGCCCGCGTTTGGAGCGATGCTTGTTTCCAGATAGCGCAGCAGGACCCCGGCAGACAGCTCCGTTGTCACTCCGTATGCCGCGTTGATCCGCACCAGCGACCCGTCTTGGCTGACAGGCAGAACACCAAGCCCGGTATAAAGGTCATAGACCGCATCCGCCCGTGCCGCGAAGGCCTTGATCTGCCAGCGGTTACCGGGAAAGGCTAGGTTGACCATGCCTGCCGCCGCCTGGCTGCCGTTATCGGACCTGAGCCCGCCCAGCCCGACGACAGAGGTGTTGGCATCCGGGCTGGTCTTGAACAGATAACCCGCGCCCAGCGCAAGGCCGGAGCCGATCATCGGGCTGGAGAACGGCACCGGCGCAACCACGACGGAGCCGTTGCGGAAGCCATAGCCCTCAGCCTTCTGCGCCGTCTCGATATGGCCGAGGTGCCGCTCGGTTTGTTCGGGCCCAGCGGCCAGCCCGGCAAAGGCAAAGACTGCCACACCCGCCGCCAGGGTGGCGGACCTGATGGCACGGCACAGGCAGTTACTTCTTCTGCCCGGCACCGTCTTCGGCCCCTTCGGCTGCCTGCTGCTGCGCGGCGCTGCCGGCGGCTGCGGCGATGGCGGCCTTTTCGGTGTCGTTCAGCTGGTCGCTGTCCTCCAGGCCCGGGATTGCCACCCGGACCTCGCGGCGGGCAAAATCGATGCCGTTTTCCGCAAAGGCTGCTTTGATCCGGTTGTAGATCTCCTTGCGGATGGTGAACTGGGTGCCCGGCTTGGCCATGAACTTGCCGCGCATGATCATGCCGACGTCATCGAAGTCGAAAACGCCCTGGCTCTTGAACGGCTGTAGAAAGTCGTCCTTGTACAACTCGTCCGCCATCATCTCAGCCCCGATCTTCTTGAAGATCTTCTTGACCTTGTTGGGATCGGTATCAAACGGAACCGTGAAGCGCAGCTTCATGATCACCCAGTCGCGGCTGTAGTTGGTCAGCTTGGGGATCTCGCCATAAGGGATTGTATTGATCGGACCGCGGTGATGGCGCAGCTGCATCGAGCGGATCGAAATCTTCTCCACCGTGCCGCGGGTACCTTCGACCTCGACATATTCACCGACCCGGAAGGCATCATCGACCAGAAAGAAGATTCCGGAGACCACATCCGACACCAGCTTCTGCGCGCCAAAGCCGATGGCAAGGCCCAGAATGCCGGCACCGGCCAAAAGCGGCGTGATATCGATGCCCAGCGCGCCGACAGCCAGCAGGCCGAAAATCACCACGATGGCGACCTGCGCGGTGACCAGCAAGAGCGGCAGCACCGTTGCCAGCCGCGATCCGCCCGCACCGCCGCCTTCGCCGCCAACCTCGCCCTCTTCGCCGGAGGTCTGCTCCTTGGCGAGCCTCCGGTTGATCCACAGCGACACGCCTTCATAAACCACATAGCCCACTGCGATGGTCATCAGGCAGCCGATGATGTTGCCTGCGATGCCCTCTGCGCCGGTGGCGATGGCCATCAGGTCAACATCCCATGCGTTGGAGATGATCATCAGCACGATGCCTGCAACCAGCACCCGGCCGATCCGGATATAGCTGCGCTTGGTGGAGATATACGCAGCCTCGGCCAGATGGCCCTCGCCGGACATCGGCGGCACCAGATGCTTGACCAGGCCGCGGATGGCCGTGTCCAGCGCTGGCGCGGCCAGCAGCCAGAACATGGTGACGTAATGGGCGCCGTGGATCAGCTGCGCCACCTTGCCGAGGCCAACCAGGGTTCCGACCACCACCCAAGTCAGCGCCGCAACAGCCATTGCGAAATAGGGGTAATACTGCGCCGCCATCTCGTCATAGCGGGTGCGGTCCGGGTCGGTGCCGCGCATCATGTCGGCCAGCCCTTCGCGTGCGGTCCAGGCAATCCAGATAATGTAGACATAGACCAGACTGTCCAGCCAGTAGGCCAGGCGGATCGATTCCGGCGGAACTCCGTTAGCGGTATTGAAGCCAACGGAGAAAATGGTCAGCCCGGCCAGGAAAATCAGGCCAATGGTGTGCAAATGCAGGAAGTCGGCCCAGCGGTCGCTGGCATTGACCAGCCGCCGGTCCGGCCGTTCCGGAGCCATGATGAAACGGGACACGGCTGCCCCAACGCGCGGCATCCAAATCAGGTATGTGACCATCGGTGCCGCAAACTGCAGCATATGCGCATCCAGCAGGGTGCGGCCCACGGCGCGGATCACGACGTAAAAGACCACCAGACCAATCATCTCGCGCAGGAAGCGGCGTCCCAGAAAGCTCAGCGCGCCTGCCAATGTGTCCGCATCGCCGCTGACCGTTTCAAGGTTGCGCCAGCGCGCGATCAGTTTGCGCACCCCGAATTCCGCGGCCAGGCCGATGGCGAGGGTCAGGGCAATCAGCCCCAGCATCTTCAGCACGCCGCCGAAACCGCCATGTTTCTGAACAAAGTTGCCAATCGCCCGTGACTGCCCCTCCGGCAGAACAGGAAGCTTGCGCACCGCATCCGTGACTGGCAGCGTGAAGGCAGTCCAAAGCTGCACCACCCGCCCGGTCAGGGTCGGCGGCGGGGCTTCGGCCTGCTGGCGGGCGGCCACGGCGTCCAGCCTTTCAAGCAGCAGCGCCCGGACCTGGTCGTCGGACATCCGGGCGACCATCTCATGAATGGCGTCCTCCGTCAGAGGGTCGGGCAGGGCAGGCGCCGCGCTGGTCTGAGCAATAGCCGGCGCGTTCAGGACTGCCCCAAGAACCAGAACCGTCAAAAAAACGCTCAAAATGCGGGCGAAGTGCTGAAAATAAAACGTCATCGGAACCTCCTGTGCCAGAATATCGGGCCGGGTGCGGGTAACCTCTGGCTCAGTTGAACCGATGAGTTGTATTCAGGTCAAAGGAAAATGGTTTTTTGTTGCAGGATGTTAATCCCCGGCCGCTGGCTGCGGGATGCCGTTGAGCCAAAAAAAAGGCCGAGCACTAAGCTCGGCCGAAGTCCAACAGGGAGGTATGAAGGGGGGCGAAGCCGCCGCCTTCATGAGGATCATTTAGGGTGATAGGGCGTACCCTTCAAGGGGAGTTACGCCAATTCAGCGTCAATGCTGCTATGCGGTTTTTGCATGGCTGACGCTTCCGTTTGCCGGGAACAGGCCCGGCCGCCGTAAAGCAGCTGTGAAACAAGCGCGCCGGCCCGGTCCAGGCGTTCAGAGTTTGCCCAATTCCTTCATATGCTTGCGGTGGGCCATGATTTCGCTTTGCACGAAATCACGGAAAGCGCCGACACGCTGGGAATGGCGCAGCTCCTCCGGGTAGGCAAGGTAGACCGGAACTTCGTTCTGGACCTCTTCCGGCAGCACTTCGACCAGTTGCGGGAATTCTTCAGTCACGTAATCCGGCAGAATCCCGATACCCAGATTATGCAGAACCCCCTGCAGCACCCCGAAGTAATTGTTCACAGTCAGCAGCGAACCGGGGTTCAAGGCCATAAGCTTCTTGCCCAGAACTGCGGCCGACCCCACCTGCGCTGAGCGCTGGTTCTGGCAAATGAGCCGGTGATTGGAAATGTCCTCGGAGGTTTCCAGACTGCCGTTCTTCTCCAGATAGGACGGCGTCGCATACAGCCCCATCCGCACCGTCATCAGCCGCTTGCGCACCAGATCGGCCTGGCTGGGCTCCTTCATGCGGATCGCCACGTCTGCCTCGCGCATGGGCAGGTCCAGCACCCGTTCCTCCAGCATCAGGTCGATCTTGAGGTTGGGATACTGCTCATACAGTTTGGTCAGCCGCGGTGCCAGCCACAGCGTTCCGAACCCCACGGTGGTGGTGACCCGCAGCTCGCCGAACACTTCCTCTTCACTGTCGCGGATGCGGGCAGAGGCTGCTTCCAGACGCGCGGACATGGATTGGGTGGCGTCAAACAGCAGCTCACCCTGCTCAGTAAGAATCAGTCCGCGCGCATGACGGTGGAAAAGCGTCGCATTCAGGCTTTCTTCCAGCGCCCGGATCTGGCGGCTGACCGCGGATTGCGACAGATTCAGCTTGTCCCCGGCATGGGTCAGGCTGCCCGCATCGGCCACCGCGTGAAATATTCTGAGCTTATCCCAATCCATATGTGTTACTTTCTGTCCGTTCGGGGCCGACTGTATGAAATCTTAGTTATGTATCAGTTTTCACGGCGCAAGCGAGCAAAATCGAAAAAAATGCGGCTATTCAGGTCAGCATTTATGACCTATTCTTGCGGGCAGAAAGTGCAAGCTAATCCCGGTTGAGGAGGCCACGATGAGCACGCCGAAAATTACTCTGAACGACAAATATGACCTGACCAAATCGCCCGTGCTGCTGAACGGCACCCAGGCGCTGGTACGCCTGATGCTGATGCAGAAGCACCGCGACAAGGCAGCGGGTCTCAACACCGCCGGTCTTGTTACCGGCTACCGAGGATCGCCCCTGGGGGCAGTGGACCTGCAGATGTCCCGCGCCGAGAAGCAGCTGAAAGAGGCGGATGTCACCTTTCAGTACGGCCTGAACGAGGACCTGGCGGTCACCGCGCTCTGGGGCGCACAGCAGGCTGAGGTACGCGGCGAAGGCAAATACGACGGCGTCTTCGGCCTGTGGTACGGCAAGGGGCCGGGCGTTGACCGCTCCGGCGACGCGATCCGCCACGCCAATATGGCCGGCTCCTCCAAATACGGCGGCGTGCTGCTGGCGATGGGTGATGACCACACCGGCGAAAGCTCCACCGTGCTGCACCAGTCTGAATGGTCGCTGTTGGACTGCTACCTGCCGATCGTCAGCCCGGCCGGCGTGCAGGAGATCCTGGATTACGGCATCTACGGCTACGCGCTCAGCCGGTTCTCCGGCCTCTGGACCGGCCTCAAGACCATGAAGGACACCATTGAGGTCACCTCGGTCGTCGATGCCCGCCCGGACCGGATGCAGCTGGTCACCCCGGAGTTCGACATGCCGGCCGACGGCCTCAACATCCGCCTGGATGACGACCGTTTCCGCCAGGAAAACCGCATCATCGACTACAAGCGCTTTGCGGCAGAGGCGTTCAGCCATGCCAACAAGATGGATAAGCGCATGTGGGGCAAACCCGGCGCCAAGATCGGTTTTGTCGCCGCGGGCAAGAACTGGCTCGACCTTGTGCACGCGCTGAAGCTCTTGAACATCGACGAGAACATGGCGGAGCGCTTGGGCATCACCACCTACAAGGTGGGCCAGACCTGGCCGATGGACATGAAAGGCTTCAACGACTGGGCCGAGGGCCTCGACCTGATCGTCGTGGTCGAGGAAAAGCGCAAGCTGATCGAGATCCAGATCAAGGAAGCGATCTTTGACAACCGCCGCGGCCGCCGGGTTTACGGCTGGTACAAGGGCGGCGCCGGCGGCATGCATAGGGATGAGCTGTTCCCGACAAAATATGCGCTGGACCCGATCATGATCGCCGAGAAGCTGGGCGGCATCCTGATCGAGGAGGGCCGCGAGACCGAAGCGATCAAGGCCGGGCTGGAAGCGCTGGCAGAGGCGCGCCGCGCCGACAACGCCGAGGAAATCGCCACCCGTCTGCCGTATTTCTGTTCCGGCTGTCCGCACAATTCGTCCACCCGCCTGCCGGACGGCTCCCGCGCCTATGCCGGCATCGGCTGCCACTTCATGGTGCAGTGGATGGACCGCGAAACCACCGGCTTCACCCACATGGGTGGCGAAGGCGTGAACTGGGTCGGCGAGGCCCCGTTCTCCACCCGCAAGCACGTGTTCCAGAACCTGGGCGACGGCACCTACAACCACTCCGGCGTGCAGGCGATCCGCGCGGCATTGGCCGAAGGCACCAACATCACCTACAAGATCCTTTATAACGATGCGGTCGCGATGACCGGCGGCCAGCAGGCCGAGGGCGGTCTGACCGCGCAGCAGATCGCGCATGAGTTGAAGGCGATGGGTGTCAAGACCATGGCCGTGGTCTATGACGAGAAAGAGGACGTGGACGCCTCCTTGTTCCCGGCCGGCATGCGGATGCATGAACGCGCCGAGATGATGAAGATCCAGCGCGAGTTTGAACAGGTCGAAGGCGTCTCTGCCATCATCTACATTCAGACCTGCGCCGCCGAGAAACGCCGCCGCCGCAAGCGGGGCCAGTTCCCGGATCCGGATCAGCGGGTGTTCATCAACACCGACGTCTGCGAAGGCTGCGGCGATTGCGGCGTGCAATCCAACTGTGTCTCCATAGTGCCCAAGGACACCGAACTGGGGCGCAAGCGCGCCATCGACCAGTCGTCCTGCAACAAGGACTTCTCCTGCTTGAACGGCTTCTGCCCGTCCTTCGTGACCGTCGAAGGCGCCAAGATACGCAAGGAAGCAACCGCGGGCCTCGACCTGCCGCACCTGCCCAAGCCGGAACTGCCTGCAATCGACGGCACCCATAACGTGGTGATCACCGGCGTCGGCGGCACCGGCGTTGTGACTATCGGCGCGGTTCTGGCGCAGGCAGCCCAGATCGACGGCAAGGGCGCGGGCCTGATGGAAATGGCCGGCCTCGCCCAGAAGGGCGGCGCGGTGCATATCCACTGCCGGATTGCTGAGAAGCCGGAGGACATCTCCGCCATCCGTGTTGCCACCGGCGAGGCGCATGCGCTGATCGGCGGCGACCTGGTGGTGAGTGCCGGCGCCAAGACCCTGGGCCTGACAACCACCGGCAAGACCGGCGCAGTGGTGAACAGCCACGAGATCATCACCGGCGAGTTCACCAAGAACACCGAGTTCAAGGTGCCCTCCGACCGTCTGGAATTGGCCCTGCAGGCCCGCCTTCGCGACCAGCTGGACCTGTTTGATGCCTCTGAACTGGCCCGCGTGACCATGGGCGACTCGATTTTCTCGAACATGATGGTGTTCGGCGGCGCCTGGCAGAAAGGGCTGATCCCCGTCAGCTTTGAAGCCATCGCACAGGCGATCGAGATGAACGGCGCCGCGGTGGACCGCAACAAGCGTGCCTTCGACATCGGCCGCTGGGCAGTGCTGCACCCAAAGGAAGCCAACAAGCTGATCGAGCCCAAGGTGGTAGACAAGCCCAAGACGCTTGAGGAGAAAATCGCCTTCCGCGCCGATCACCTGGTGGCCTACCAGGGCAAGGGCCTGGCCAAGCGCTATGGCAAGCTGCTGGTCGGCATCAGCGATCCCGCTCTGAAAGAGGCGGTGGCAAAAGGCTATCATAAGCTCCTGTCCTACAAGGATGAATACGAGGTCGCCCGCTTGCTGCTCGACAGCCGCGCCAAGGCGGAAGAGGCGTTCGAGGGCGATCTCAAGCTCTCCTACCACCTGGCCCCGCCGATGCTGACCGGAACCGATCCGGACGGCCGCCCGAAGAAGCGCAAGTTCGGCGCCGGCATTGAACGCGGTTTCCGCCTGCTGGCCAAGCTGAAGGGCTTGCGCGGCACACCGCTGGACGTCTTCGGCTACACCGAGGAACGCAAGATGGAGCGGGCGCTGATCAAGCAGTATGAGGCTGACATGAAGGAATGGCTGCCGAAGGCTGCGCCTGAAATCATGGAGCCGCTGCAGGCGCTGGCCGAACTGCCGCTGCAGATCCGCGGTTTCGGCCCGGTGAAGATGGTGAACGAGCAAAAGGCCGCCAAGCGCCGCGAGGAGCTGCTGGCCGCGCTGCGCCAGGGCGGCGTGCCGCTGAAACAGGCGGCGGAATAATACCGGGGCAGGGCGGGAAACTCCCGCCCGCCTTGATCCTTTCGAAGAAAGGCCCACGACAGTTGGGCCCGGCGCCGCGCTGACGCGCGGCGTTTGCCGTTCCGCCTTTTGGGACCAGTCCGCTTGAAAATTTTTGCTGCGGCGGTCGTTTTTGTCTTATTTTCCTGCAAATGCAGCGCGCGGCTTGTCGCGCCGCCGCTAGGCTCGGCCCGGATTGCATGTTTCTGCTGCACCGGAAAGGAGCCGCCCGATGTCCCTCTCTCAGGCCCTGCAAGCCGCCCGCGAACTGCACAGCCAACTGCCTGCTCTGCGCGAGTTCGCGCCCTGGCCCGGTGATCTGCAACCCGCCGCGCTTGCGCCCGCAGCAATGCCCGCGCTGGATCAGGTGGCCGGATTCGGGCAGCCGGGCACTGCCGAAACCCAGCCGCTGATCAATGCTCTGCGCAACTCGGCCTCCCAAGCGTATTGGACCCAGACCTACACCGAGGAAGAAGTCGGCGCGCATTTCCTGCAAAACTACGGCTATTTCGAGCTGTTCGGCCCGACCGGCCATTTCCGCACCAACCAGTTGCGCGGCTATATCGCCTATTGGGGCGCCGGGCTGAAATACGACTGGCACAGCCACGAGGCGGAAGAACTGTATGTGGTGCTGGGCGGCGGGGCGCAGTTCCTGACGGATGAAAATGACTGCTGGCTCAGCGCCGGCGATACGCGCCTGCATGGAGGCTGGCAGCCGCATGCGATGAATACGGGAGACCAGCCGATCCTGACCTATGTCCTGTGGCGCGGCGCCGGGCTGGAAGGCCTGCCGCTGATGGGCGGCCAGCGGGCAAGCGCAGCCTGATCCGGCATCAGCCCCGGCCAGCGGATTGCCGCAAAGCGTCACACCGTTGTTACAGATCTGTTGCACAGAGCGCTGCCGGCCTTATCTGGCCGGTGACACCTAACGGAGACCCGCCCCGATGCAGGCCCAGCGCCATATTGCCCGTGACATTTCCTATGCGCATTCCGCCTCCACCCGCGCCGGCCGCGCGGTGATCCGGCTGATGGAAAACTCCACCGGCCGGCTGAACCTGATCCGCCGCGCTGCAGGCTATGAGCAGGAGGTCGCTGCCGGGCGCAGCTTCTGGAGCGTGATGGCGGAGCGCTACGGGCTGACGCTGGATATTGCAGGCGGCGCGCTGTCGAACATCCCGCAGGACAAGCCGGTGATCCTGATTGCCAACCACCCTTACGGCATCCTCGACGGGCTGATGATGGGACATATCCTGGCCGAAACCCGCGGCGATTTCCGCATTCTGGCGCATCAGGTGTTCCGCAGGGTGGAGGACCTGAACAAGGTGATCCTTCCGGTGGATTTTGCTGAGACGCGGGAGGCCATGCAAACCAACCTGCAAACCCGCAAGGAGGCGCTCAGCTACCTGGGGCAGGGCGGCGCCATCGGCATTTTCCCGGGCGGCACGGTGTCCACCGCGGCGCGTCCGATGGGCCATCCGATGGATCCGGGCTGGCGCGGGTTCACCGCCCGGATGATCGCCAAATCGGACGCCGTGGTGGTGCCGGTGTACTTTGACGGCCACACCTCGCGCCTGTTCCAGATTGCCAGCCACCTGCACGCAACCCTGCGCATGGGGCTGCTGATCCAGGAGTTCCGCAAACGCGTCGATACCCCGGTCCGTGTGGTGATCGGCGAACCAATTGGCCGCGACGTTCTGGCGCCTTTGGCAGGTGATACAAAAGCCCTTATGGATTTCTTGCGCAAAGCGACGTATGAGCTTTCTCCAGAACCTCTCAAATCCTATGCGTACGGGTTTGAGTTCGAAGAGAAACACCGCGCGTGAGAAGGCGACATGGCTGTAGGCATCTTTGATTCAGGCCTGGGCGGGCTGACCGTCCTGGACGCGGCGCAAAAGCGCCTGCCGGATGTGGATTTCCTCTATTACGGCGACAACGCCCGCGCGCCTTATGGCGTGCGCGATGCGGAGGATGTCTATCAGCTGACCAAAGCCGCCGTTCATGACATGTGGGACAAGGGCTGCGATCTGGTGATCCTCGCCTGCAACACCGCCTCCGCCGCCGCGCTGCGCCGGATGCAGGAGGGCGGGCTGCCCCAGGGCAAGCGGGTGCTGGGCGTCTTTGTGCCGCTGATCGAGGCGCTGACCGAGCGGCAGTGGGGCGACAACTCCCCTCCGCGCGAAGTTGAGGTGAAACATGTGGCGCTGTTCGCAACGCCCGCCACCGTCGCCAGCCGCGCCTTCCAGCGGGAACTGGCCTTCCGCGCCATTGGTGTGGACGTCGAGGCGCAGGCCTGCGGCGGCGTTGTTGACGCGATCGAGGACGGCGACATGATTCTGGCCGAGGCGCTGGTGCGCTCCCACGTCGATGCGCTGAAGCGCAAGATGCCGCATCCGCAGGCCGCAATCCTCGGCTGCACCCATTACCCGCTGATGGAACAGACCTTTCAGGAGGCGCTGGGGCCGGAGGTCAAAGTGTTCAGCCAGGGCAGCCTGGTGGCCGACAGCCTGGCGGACTACCTGACCCGCCATCCCGGCATGCACGGCAACGGTAAGGGCGGCTTCTATACCACCGGAAACCCCGGCCGCGTCAGCGACCGCGCGACCCAGTTTCTCCGACGGGAAATCACCTTTCAGGCGGCCTGATCGCAATCGCCCCGGAACCTTGTTCCAGGTCAAAGTGCGCCGCCGCGTTTCCCAATATTTCTCTCCGCAGATGGCTGCGGAACCGGCATATCACATCGAAAGACGAGGTCTAACATGACCCATAAAGTGGCTATCCTTGGCGCTTCCGGCTACACCGGCGCCGAACTGGTGCGGCTGATCGCCCAGCACCCGAACATCGAGATCGCGGCGCTGTCCGCCGACCGCAAGGCCGGCATGACCATGGCCGAAGTGTTCCCGCACCTGCGCCATATGGAGCTGCCGGTGCTGTGCAAGATCGACGAAATCGACTTTGCAAACATCGACCTCTGCTTCTGCGCGCTGCCGCATAAAACCAGCCAGGAAGTGATCGCTGCGCTGCCCAAGGACCTGAAGATCGTCGACCTGTCGGCCGACTTCCGGCTGCGCGACCCTGCGGAATACGAAAAATGGTACGGCAATCCCCATGCCGCGCTGGAACAGCAGAAAGAGGCTGTTTACGGCCTGACCGAGTTCTACCGGGATGAGATCAAATCCGCGCGGCTGGTGGCTGGAACCGGCTGCAACGCCGCCACCGGCCAGTTCGCCATTCGGCCGCTGATCGCTGCGGGCGTGATTGATCTGGACGAGATTATCCTGGACCTGAAATGCGCCGTCTCCGGTGCCGGCCGCTCGCTTAAGGAAAACCTGCTGCATGCAGAGCTGAGCGAGGGCTACAATGCCTATGCCATCGGCGGCACCCACCGGCATTTGGGCGAGTTCGACCAGGAGTTCAGCAAAATCGCAGGCCGCCCGGTGAAGGTGCAGTTCACCCCGCATCTGCTGCCGGTGAACCGCGGCATCCTGGCAACCGTCTATGTAAAGGGTGACGCACAGGCGATCCATGATACCTTTGCCAAGGCTTACGCCGATGAGCCTTTCATCGAACTGCTGCCCTTTGGCGAGGCGCCGAGCACCCATCATGTGCGCGGTTCCAACTTCTGCCACATCGGCGTGGCGCAGGACCGGATCGGCGGCCGCGCCATCGTCTTTGCGGCGCTGGATAACCTGACAAAAGGAAGCAGCGGCCAGGCCTTGCAGAACGCCAACCTGATGTTAGGTGAGGAAGAGACCGAAGGCCTGATGATGGCGCCGCTGTTCCCCTGATCCGGGGGCGGCGCTGGCTTGGGCTTGAATTGAGGACACCATGAAGAACCTGAAGAAACAGCGCCGTATCCAGGTCATCGCGGTTGCCGCGGTGGCCCTGATCGTTGCCACCGTCCTGATCGGCTATGCCATGCAGGACGGGATCAACTATTTCCGTTCGCCCAGCCAGGTGGCTGAAGCACCGCCGCAGCCGTCGGAGGTGTTCCGTATCGGCGGGCTGGTGGCCGAAGGCTCGCTGCAGCGCGGCCAGGGCGAGACCGTGCGCTTTGCCGTCACCGACGGCGGCGCCACGGTGCCGGTCGCCTATACCGGCGTGCTGCCCGACCTGTTTGAAGAGAACCAGGGCATGGTTGGCACCGGCAGCTACGTGAACGGCGTGTTCGAAGCTACTGAAATCCTGGCGAAACATGACGAGACTTACATGCCCAAGGAAGTCATGGACGCGCTGAAGGAACAAGGCGTTTATCAGGAACCCGAAACCTGATCGCGGCTCCGGAACGGAGCCCTCCCGCCCCAAAGACGCCTCCCTTCCCGGGGGGCGTTTTGCGTTGGGCCGGGCGCCGCGCGATGCTCGGCGCGGCAGTGCTCTGCAGGGGTGTTGCGTACCCTGCGTACGGTGGTGTCAGGGGTTCTTAGGTCCTGTGCGGCAGTATGGCCCAAACCGGAAAAGTGGTGAGGTGACATGCTGACAGTGACTGAGATTGCAGAACAGATCGTGGCGCGCGAAGGCGGTTTTGTGAATGACCCGGCTGATCCCGGCGGCGCCACCAAACACGGGGTGACCATCGGCACGCTGCGGCGGCTGGGGCTGGACCTGACCGGCGATGGGCGCGTGGGCATCGCGGATGTGCGGGCGCTCAGCCGGGCGCAGGCGGTGGAGATTTTCGTCCGCCATTATTACGAGGCGCCCCGCATCGCCAGCTTGCCGGCCTGCCTGCAAGCGACTGTCTTCGACATGTATGTAAACGCCGGCAGCAATGCGGTGCGCATCCTGCAGCGGCTGCTGAACGAAATGGGGTTTGGCGTGGTTGTGGACGGCGCCATTGGCCCGCAGACGGCATCGGCGGCAGAGCAGGCGGCCTTGGTTGACGCAGACGCCTTGCGCGACGCCTATGGCATTGCCCGAAGAAATTACTACTTCCGCCTGGCAGACCGCCGCGCCGCCAGCCGCAAATTCGCCCGCGCCCGCGACGGTACCAAGGGCGGCTGGATCAAGCGGGCGGAGGAATTCATCTCTGCCCAGTACCACCTGAGCCGGCAGGCCTTTCAGCGGAGGACCGCAGAATGGGGCTGATCACGGATGTGCTGGGATTGATTTTCGGAAGCCCGCGCAATGCCTTGCGGGAAACTGTTGAGGTATTCCGGGAAAACGCCGAAGCCGGCGCCGCCCGGGCGCATGAGATTCAAAGCGCTGCGCTGAGCCAGCTGGCAGCCGAATTCCAATACGGCGGCAAAAGCCGGTTTGACCGGTTCATGGATGGCGTGAACCGGCTGCCGCGTCCCTTGCTGGCGCTTGGAACCCTTGCGCTGATGGGGGTAGCTCTTACAGATCCGGTCTGGTTTGCTGCAAGAATGCAAGGCCTGGCGCTGGTGCCGGAACCCTTGTGGTGGCTGCTGGGGGTCATCGTCTCCTTCTACTTCGGAGCGCGCCACCAGATAAAAAGCCAGGAGTTTCAGCAGGGACTGGCTGCCAGCATGGCCCGGGCGCCGCAGGTGGCCCGCAACATCGCGTTGCTGGAAAGCGTGCGGGCAGACTCGCCTGCCGCCGCCGCCACCGGCACCGATGCCGCAGCCCGGCTGGACGCCACCGAAACGGAGGTCAACCCGGCCCTGAGGGCCTGGAAAGCCCGCCGCGGCTGATCACAATTTGCCCTCTGCGGCGGCGTGGCGCGGCGTTTGCCATTGGCCCTCCCGTCGGACAGGCGTATAGGAAAACCCAATCCTTTCAGAGCATGGACACCCCGGCACATGATCACAGAACTCGGACATTTCGCCCTAATTCTCGCCTTCATGATTGCCATCGTGCAGGCCATCATCCCCTTGATCGGCGCACATAAACGCTGGCCCGGCTGGATGGCCGTAGCGGAACCTGCGGCGCAAGCACAGTTCCTGTTCACAGCCTTTGCCTTTGGCGCGCTGATGTGGGGGTTCATCACCTCTGACTTCTCGCTGAAGCTGGTAACGCTGAACAGCCATTCGGCCAAACCGATGCTGTATAAAATCTCCGGCACCTGGGGCAACCACGAGGGCTCAATGCTGTTGTGGGTGCTGATCGTCAGCCTGTTCGGCGCCATGGCCTCGGTCTTTGGCGGCGGGCTGCCGCCCACGCTCAAGGCGCGCGTTTTGTCGGTTCAGGCGGCCATCGGCGTGGCCTTCTTTGCTTTCATCCTGTTCACCTCCAACCCGTTTCTGCGCCTCACGGTGCCGCCGTTTGACGGGCAGGACCTGAACCCGCTGCTGCAAGACCCGGGCCTCGCCTTCCACCCGCCGTTCCTCTACCTCGGCTATGTGGGCCTCAGCATGGCGTTCTCCTTTGCCGTTGCCGCCCTGATCGAAGGCCGCGTCGACGCAGCCTGGGGCCGCTGGGTGCGGCCCTGGACGCTGGCGGCCTGGGTGTTCCTGACCATCGGCATCGCACTGGGGTCCTGGTGGGCTTATTACGAGCTGGGCTGGGGCGGTTTCTGGTTCTGGGACCCGGTTGAGAACGCTTCTTTCATGCCCTGGCTGCTGGCAGCCGCGCTGCTGCACTCTGCCATCGTGGTGGAGAAGCGCGAGGCGCTGAAAAGCTGGACCATCCTCCTGGCGATCCTCGCCTTCGGCTTCTCGCTGATCGGCACCTTCATCGTGCGCTCCGGCATCATCACAAGTGTGCACGCCTTTGCCAACGACCCGGAACGCGGGGTGTTCATCCTGTTCATTCTGGCCTTCTTCACCGGCGGTGCGCTGACGCTGTTTGCAGCCCGCGCCCAGGCGATGGAGGCCAAGGGGCTGTTTGGCATGGTCAGCCGCGAAACCGCGCTGGTGGCCAACAACATCCTGCTGGCGGTCAGCTGCTTTGTGGTGTTCTTCGGCACTGTCTGGCCGATCGTCGCCGAGATGGTTTTTGACCGCAAGCTGAGCGTCGGCCCGCCGTTCTTCAACTCTGCCTTCACCCCGTTCATGGTTGTGCTGGGCCTGATCATGCCGGTTGGCGCCATGCTGCCGTGGAAGCGCGGGCGGATTGGCCGGGTGGCCTGGCAGCTGCGCTATGTGTTCCTGCTGGCGGTGTCGATGGGCGTGCTGGCCTGGGCGATGCAGACCGGGCGGTCCGCCCTGGGTCCGGTGGGGCTGTTCCTCGGCTCCTGGATGGTCTTTGGCGCGCTGGCCGACCTGTGGCTGCGCAGCGGCAAGTCAAGCCGCCTTGCGCGCATGCTGCGGCTGCCGCGGGCGGACTGGGGCAAGGCGGTGGCCCATGGGGGCCTCGGCATCACCATCTTTGCCATTGCGGGCCTGACCGCCTGGGAGCAGGAGGACATCCGCGTGGCCCGTATTGGCGAGCCGTTTGAGGTAGGCGCCTTCAGCCTGAAACTGACGGATGTGAGCCGCGAGCAGGGGCCGAACTATTTCACCACCAAGGGCCGGGTCGAAGTGACACGCAACGGAGCCCCTGAGGCGGTGATGTTCCCGGAAAAGCGGGATTACCCGGTTGCTAAGATGCCCACAACCGAAGCCGCGATCGACTACCGTGTCACCCGTGACCTCTATGTTGTGCTGGGCGACCAGCAGGCGGACGGCAGTTGGACCATGCGGACCTATATCAAGCCCTTTGCCAACTGGATCTGGGCGGGCTGCATCCTGATGGCGCTTGGCGGGCTCCTCAGCCTCAGCGACAGGCGGTTCCGGGTCGCGGCGGGCGCGCGCAAGACACCTTCGGCGGGAGTGCCAGCGGAATGAAACAGATGCGTTTTCTGATCCTTGCGCTGGCAGCGCTGATGGCGTTTGCCGTTATTGTTCCGGCGCCGGTGCTGGCGGTGGAGCCGGACGAAGTGCTGGAGGATCCGGCGCTGGAGGCCCGCGCCCGCGACTTGTCAGAAGGCTTGCGCTGCCTGGTCTGCCGTAATGAGAGCATTGATGAATCCAACGCTGAACTGGCGCGCGACCTGCGCGTCCTGCTGCGCGAGCGGCTGGTGGCCGGCGACAGCGACCGGGAGGCGATTGACTTCATCGTCGACCGCTATGGCGAGTATGTGCTGCTGAAGCCCACGGCACACGGGGCCAACCTGCTGCTTTGGGCGGCTGGCCCACTCATGCTGCTGGCGGCGCTGGTGATCGGGATCTTCTATATCCGGGGCCGGGCGCGCGCGCCCAAGGCGGCGGAGCAGCGCCTGAGCGCTGAAGAGCAGGAACGGCTCAAGAAAATCCTGGAGGATTGACGCCGGGTCTGGCTTTCCGGCCCGCGCGCTTTGCGTCACCATGCCCGCCAACCGGCTGCGCGTGCGGACTGACCGCGCGGCCCAAGGCTGACTTTAGGTAGGGCATTTCGATGGAATACAAGGAAATCCTGTTTTCACTGCAGGACGGGCTGGCGGTGATCACGCTGAACCGGGAAGCGCGCAAGAACGCGCTGACCAGCCGGATGCGGTCGGAGATCACCCATGCGATGCGGCTGGCCGCGGGCGAGGCGCGCGCGGTTGTGCTGACGGGCGCAGGCGATGCCTTCTGCTCCGGTCAGGACCTGAGCGATGCCGGCAGCCAGGGCAAGCTGGATCTGGAACGCACCCTGCGGGACGAGTATCTGCCGATGCTGCAGGCGATCTATGACTGCCCTGTGCCGGTGGTTGCCGCGGTCAATGGCGCCGCAGCCGGGGCCGGCGCCAACCTGGCGCTGGCGGCGGATGTTGTGATTGCCTGCGAAAGCGCGTTTTTCATGCAGGCCTTTACCAAGATCGGCCTGATCCCCGATGCCGGCGGCACTTGGTTCCTGCCGCGCCAGATCGGCCTGGCCAAGGCCACCGGTGCGGCGCTGTTTGCGGACCGCATCAGCGCGCAGCAGGCCAGCGATTGGGGCATGATCTGGGAAGCGGTTCCGGACGCCGATTTCGATGCCCATTGGCGCGCGCGTGCAGCCTATCTGGCCGAAGGCCCGACCAAGGCCTTGGCCGCAACCAAAACCGCCCTGCGCGACAGCTATGGCCGCACATTGGCAGAGCAGCTGTCGGAAGAGGCGCATCTGCAGGGTCAATGCGGCAAGACCCGTGATTTCCTGGAAGGCGTGACCGCGTTCATGGAAAAACGCCCCGCGAAATTCGAGGGGCGCTGACGCCCTTCTGAGACTGCGGGGATAGCCCTGGCACCGGGAAACGCTTTTTGCTGCGTTTCCCGGCAAACCCGGCCCCGGTTAAACAATTACTTCCAAACAAAAAAACGCCCCGCAGTTTGCGGGGCGTTTGTCATCTAGTGCCGGCTGCTTAGCGCTGTTCGATGTCGATGTAGTCGCGCATGGTTTCGCCGAGGTACAGCTGGCGCGGGCGGCCGATCTTGTTTTGCGGGTCGGCGATCATTTCCTTCCACTGCGAGATCCAGCCGACGGTGCGCGACAGCGCGAAGATCGGGGTGAACATCGAGGTCGGGAAGCCCATCGCTTCCAGGATGATGCCGGAGTAGAAGTCGACGTTCGGGAACAGCTTCTTCTCAATGAAGTAGGGATCGTTGAGCGCGGTCTGCTCCAGCTCCTTGGCAACCTGCAAGAGCGGGTTGTCCTCGACACCCAAGAGTTCCAGAACCTCGTCCGCGGACTGTTTCAGCACCTTGGCGCGCGGGTCGGTGTTCTTGTACACGCGGTGGCCAAAGCCCATCAGGCGGAACGGGTCGTTCTTGTCCTTGGCGCGGGCGATGTATTCCGGAATGCGGTCGACGGTGCCGATTTCCTTGAGCATCTCCAGGCAGGCCTGGTTGGCGCCGCCGTGGGCCGGACCCCAGAGGCAAGCGATGCCGGCTGCAATACAGGCGAACGGGTTCGCTCCGGAGGAAGACGCCAGGCGCACGGTGGAGGTCGATGCGTTCTGCTCGTGATCCGCGTGCAGGGTCAGGATACGGTCCATAGCCCGGCTAAGGATCGGGTTCACATGGTATTCCTCGGCCGGCACCGAGAAGCACATGTGCAGGAAGTTGGCCGCGTAATCGAGATCGTTGCGCGGATACACAAACGGCTGGCCGATCGAATACTTATAGGCCATCGCAGCGATGGTCGGCAGCTTGGCGATCAGGCGGACCGCGGCAACCTCACGCTGCCAGGGGTCGGTCACGTCCAGCGAGTCGTGGTAGAAGGCCGACATTGCGCCGACAACGCCCACCAGGGTCGCCATCGGGTGCGCATCGCGGCGGAACCCGCGGAAGAAGTTGTGCATCTGCTCATGCACCATGGTGTGACGGGTCACACGGGTCTCAAAATCCTCCAGCTGGGCTGCGGTCGGCAGTTCGCCGTAAAGCAGCAGGTAGCAGACCTCGAGGTAATGAGACTTGGAGGCCAGCTGGTCGATCGGGTAGCCGCGGTGCAGCAGCTCGCCCTTGTCACCGTCGATATAGGTGATGGTGCTGTCGCAGCTGGCGGTGGAGGTGAAGCCCGGATCGTAAGTGAACACACCTGCCTTTGCATAGAGCTTGCGGATGTCGAGAACATCGGGCCCGGCCGTCGGTGAGAAAATGGGCAGCTCGTAATTTTCGCCATTCAGCGTGAGCGTGGCTGATTTCTGTGTGTCGGTCATAAATGTCCCTTCCTGTTGCAGGCACGAAAGCTGCCCGGTCCGGGCGCACTCATGCGGGCAGCGCCTGCGCGGTTTCGCGCAGGGGTTGTCGTATCAAAACAGGCTTTACCGGGTGTAAAGACCGCAGTCAGCCTGTTGCGTCCTTGAGCCGGGCGAGGGTTTCCTCGCGGCCCAGAATCAGCATCATGTCGAACACCGAAGGCGTTACCGCCCGACCGGCGAGCACCGCCCGCAAGGGGCCTGCCAGCTTGCCGAACTTGGTATCATGGGCTTCTGCAAATCCGTTCAGAAGCGCCTCCAGATCGTCACGGACCCAGCTAGCATTTTGCAACTGCGGCGTCAATTCTTCCAGTATACCATCGGATACAGTAGTCAGGGCCTTTTCTGCCTTCGCGTCCCGGTCAAGAGGCCGTGAGGCAAGGATAAAATGCGCTTTTTCAAGAAGTTCAGGGAAGGTGCGCGCGCGGTCCTTGAGGCAATACATCGCACGCTCCAGACCTTGTGACTGCGCGTCAGTCAAAGCGGCTTCTCCGGCTGCCGCCAGATAAGCGCAGATTTCCTGCCGCAGCGCAGCATCATCGCTGATGGCTATGTGCTGGCCGCAGAGATTCTCCAGCTTCTTGGTGTCGAACCGGGCGGGGCTTTTGCCGATACCCGAAAGATTAAACCACTCTTTGGCCTGGCTGTCCGTAAAAAACTCGTCATCACCATGTGACCAGCCGAGACGCGCCAGATAGTTGCGCATGCCCGCCGCGGGATAGCCCATCGCCTGGTATTCCTGCGCGCCGAGCGCGCCGTGGCGTTTGGACAGCTTCTTGCCGTCGGCGCCGTGGATCAGCGGGATATGGGCCCAGACCGGCACGTCCCAGCCCATCGCCTGATAGATCATCATCTGGCGGGCAGCGTTGTTCAGGTGGTCGTCGCCGCGGATCACGTGGGTGACGCCCATGTCGTGGTCATCGACCACAACTGCCAGCATATAGACCGGGGTGCCGTCGGAGCGCAGCAGGATCATATCGTCGAGCTGATCATTGCGAATGGTGACGTCGCCCTGCACCTCATCCTGGATCACGGTGGCGCCGTCCTGGGGTGCCTTGATGCGGATAACGTAAGGCGCATCGGGGTGGCTGGCCGCATCCGCGTCGCGCCAGGGGGAACGGTAGAGGGTGGATTTGCCCTCCGCCTTTGCCTGTTCGCGGAAGGCGGCGATTTCGTCCTGGGTGGCAAAGCACTTGTATGCCTTGCCTTCGGCCAGCAACTGCTTGGCGACTTCGGCGTGGCGGTCTGCGCGTTCGAACTGGCTGATCACTTCACCGTCATGATCCAATCCCAGCCATTCCATGCCCTGCAGGATGGCGGCGGTGGCCTCAGGGGTGGAGCGTTCGCGGTCTGTATCCTCGATCCGGAGCAGGAACTTGCCGCCGCGGCCGCGGGCATAAAGCCAGTTGAACAGCGCTGTGCGAGCGCCGCCGATGTGCAGATAGCCGGTGGGAGAAGGCGCGAAACGGGTGACAACCGGTTGGGTCATGTGCAGGATTTACCTTTTGGAAACCATGTGAGGCGTAGAGTTTCCGCCTGTCTACCGGGCGAGACGGCGGGGGGCAAGCATGGGGCTTGGAACTGCAGTCAGCAACGTTCTGCAAGGCCAGCGCGGCAACCTGTTTCCCTGGGTGCCTGTGTATCTCGGCGCGGGCATAGGCGTCTACTTCAGCCTGAAAATTGAACCAGGCACGGCGGAAATTGCGGAACTGACCGCCGCTGTTTTGTTTTTCGGCGCCTGCGCTTTGATGCAGAGGCCATTGGCGTTTTTAGGCTGGGTTCCAGCGCTGCTGGCGGCGGGCGTGTGCCTGGCCTATGCACGTACCCATCTGGTGGCCGCCCCGGTTCTGGAATTCCGGTATTACGGTCCGGTTGAGGGGCGGGTGGTCGCGGTGGACCGTTCTCCCACGGATGCGCTGCGGCTGACGCTGGACCAGGTGCGGCTGGGCCGGGTTGCACCGTGGAAGACGCCTGCACGGGTCAGGATTTCGCTGAAAGGGCAGGCTGACCTTCCGCAGCCCGGATCACGGGTGATGACAACCGCACATCTTCTGCCGCCGCAGGGGCCGGTAGAACCGGGAGGCTTCGATTTCCGCCGCCACGCCTGGTTCAAGCAACTGGGCGGGCTTGGCTATACCCGCACGGCGGTGCTGCTGGCCGAAGCTCCTGGCGGCAGTAAGCCTATTGCGCAGCTGCGCAGATCGCTGGCGCATTATCTCCAGCAGGCACTGCCGGGCGAGACCGGCGGGTTTGCCGCGGCTGTCACTGCTGGAGATCGAAGTGGTGTGGGTGAGGCTACGCTGACCGCGTTGCGGCAAAGCAATTTGGCGCATCTTCTGGCAATCTCCGGCCTCCACATGGGGCTGCTGACGGGCTTTGTCTTTGCCACACTGCGCAGTCTGATGTGCTTGGTGCCCTGGATTGCGCTGCGCTGGCCGGTCAAGAAGCTGGCGGCAGGTGCAGCGCTGGCGGCGGGGTGCGGGTATCTGCTGCTGTCAGGCGGCAATGTCGCGACGGAGCGGGCGTTCGTGATGGTGGCGGTGATGTTCGGCGCGGTCCTGCTTGACCGGCGTGCGATCACCCTGCGGGCGGTGGCCGTGGCAGCGCTGATCGTGCTGCTGAGGCGGCCTGAAAGCCTGCTGAGCCCCGGCTTCCAGATGAGCTTTGCGGCCACTGCCGCCTTGGTGGCGGTGTTTGCCGCGCTCCGCGACGGGGCGGTGCCACTGGGGCCGCGCTGGCTGCGGCCCGTGCTCGCCCTGGTGATATCCTCTGCTGTGGCCGGCGCTGCCACCGCGCCCTTTGCCGCAGCGCATTTCAACACCATCCCGCACTACGGGCTGCTGGCGAACCTGCTGTCGGTGCCGGTGATGGGCACGATTGTGATCCCTGCCGCCGTGCTTGCGCTGTGCCTGGTACCGTTCGGGCTGGAGTGGATCGGGCTGGCGGTGATGCAATGGGGTATGGAATGGATCCTGTGGGTGGCCCGGACCGTGTCCGGCTTTGACGGGTCGGTGTCGCATGTGGCGGCACCGGGGCCTTGGGTGCTGCCTCTTCTTGCGGGAGGTTTCATTTTTGCAGTGGTCTGGAAGGGGCGGCTGTGGCTGACCGGGCTGCTGCCTGCCGCCTGTGCCTTAGCCCTCTGGTCCATGGGAGAGCGCCCGCACGTTCTGATTGCTGATTCCGGCGGGCTGATCGGCGTCATGGAAACCGAAGGCCGTGCACTGTCGCGGGCCAAGGGGCAGGGGTTCACAGCGGAAATCTGGCTTGAGAATGACGGCGATCCGGCAAGCCAGCCTGTTTCTGCGTCCCGCTGGGCCGCCGAATTGAACGGTTTGCCGGTCTGGCAGGGCGACAAATTCCGCCTGATACATGCGCCGGGAAAGCGTAAACTTACGACCGCAAGTGACTGTAAAAGCAGAGATATCGTCATTTCCACCGTGCCGGGCGGTGGCGGCTGTCTGCTGCTGACGCCAGAGGTGATGCGGCAGACTGGCAGTATCGCGCTGACCCGCAGAGGCGAGATGCTGACAGCGCGGGACGCAGCGGGCGAGCGGCCCTGGACCGGCTGGCAGCCGGAGGGGCGGGAAATCCGCCGCCTGCGGCAGCTGCTGAGTGGAGCTGGAGGTCAGTAAGTGCGGATCAGCCCGACAAGACGGCCCTGGACCTGGACCATATCCTCGGGATAGCGGCGGGTTTCATAGGCCGGGTTGGCGGCCTCCAGCGCAATCATGGAGCCTTCGCGGAAATACTTCTTCAGAGTAGCTTCCTGGCCTTCGACCAGCGCCACAACAATGTCGCCGTTATCGGCCGCAGAAGACTCGCGGATCACTACGATATCGCCGTCGTTGATGCCGGCCTCGATCATCGAGTCGCCTTTGACCTCGAGCGCGTAATGCTGGCCCGAGGGGGCTATCATACCGCCCGGCACTGCAACCTGATGCGAAACCTGGCTGATCGCTTCAATCGGCACACCTGCGGCGATCCGGCCCATGACCGGCAGTTCGACTGCCGCCTGGCGCAGCGGGTCTGCTGATGCCGGAGCCGGCGCTGCGGTTCTTGCCTGGCCGCCCTCAATCACCTTGGGAGCAAATCCCTGTGGATCACCTGTGCCTCCCAGGCTCTCGGGCAGGCGGATGATTTCGATGGCGCGGGCGCGGTGCGGCAGGCGGCGGATGAAGCCGCGCTCCTCCAGCGCTGTGATCAGCCGGTGGATGCCGGATTTCGACCGGAGGTCGAGTTCGGTCTTCATTTCGTCAAAACTGGGGGGCACGCCATCGCGCTGCAGGCGTTTGTGAATGAATTCCAGCAGTTGAAGTTGCTTCTTTGTGAGCATCGCCGCTCCCTCCGTGCCTCATGTTTTCTTTTGTTCTACGCATGTTCACGTTTTGTGTCAACACGGCTGTACCGAGGAGTTGCGGCGCCACGGTCGGAGGCCTGCGCCACTGGTGTGTGCGCTTGTGCAAAGAGGAAGCGGGATCAGATGGCGAGGTATTGCACCGTTTCGCCTGCAGCGCAGGCGCTGTCACCTGGCGCACGCAGTAGCAGGGCGTTGGCCTCTGCCAGAATGGTCAGCAGCGAGCTGTCCTGATTTTCAAAGGCGGTCAGCTGGCCGTTTTCGACCCGGGCCCTCATGTAATGTTCCCGTGGGCCGTTCTTCCCGAGAGGCTTGGCTAGAGTTGCGTCCAGCAGTTGCTGCGCTTCTGGCGGCAATCCGAGCATGGCCCGGATCATGGGGGCCAGGAAGACATGGCCGCAAACCATAGCGGAAACCGGGTTTCCCGGCAGGCCGACCATCGCGGCACTGCCCATCCGGCCCGCCATCAGCGGTTTGCCGGGGCGCATGGCGACCTTGTAGAAGCTGCGCTCCATCCCGAGGTCCTGCGCCACCTTGCCGACCAGATCGTGATCGCCGACAGAGGCGCCGCCGATGGTGACAACAAGATCCGCTCCCTCCGCCAGCTCAAACGCGGTGCGCAGGGAGCTTTCGGTGTCGCGGGCGATGGGCAGGATGCGGGCGCGGGCGCCGAGCGCCTCCAGCATCGCCTTGAGCCCGAAAGTGTTGGAGGCGATGATCTGATCCGGTCCGGGGGTGCCGCCGGGCATCACCAGTTCGTCGCCGGTGGAGATCAGCGCGACCTCCGGGTGGCGGGTGACAGTGACCGAAGGGACGTTCATTGCCGCTAGCAAAGCGATGTCTGCCGGCGTCAGCAGCCGGGGCGCGCTGATGGTCTGGCCATCGGTGAAATCACCGCCGCGGGGGCGGATATTGTGGTTGCTGCCGGGTGCATCGGTGATGGTGATGAGGTTGCCGTTACGGGTCACATCCTCTTGTATGACAACGAAACTTGCGCCTTCCGGAACCGGGGCGCCGGTGAAGATCCGCACCGCCTGGCCTGCGCCCACACGGCCAGCGAAAGCGTGGCCGGCTGCGGCCTCGCCGATCACTTTGAACATGGCGTGCAGCTCAACTTCGGCGGCGTTCACCGCGTAGCCATCCATGGCGGAGGCGGAGAACGGCGGCTGGTCGCGGCGGGCCTGGACGTTACGGGCGAGCACCCGGCCTGCGGCCTGGTCCAGCGGCACTTCCTCGGTTTCCAGCTGGCTGACAAGCGCCAGAAGATGCGCGCGGGCTTCGCTGACAGGGATCATTTATGCCTCGTMCCTGCCTGATTTTCCGCCGTCTTTCAGCGTCACACGAACACCGCCGATCTGCATTGCCTTGTCCACGGCCTTGGCCATGTCATAGACGGTAAGCGCGGCTGTGGAGACGGCGGTGAGCGCTTCCATCTCAACCCCGGTCTGGCCGGTGGTCTTGACGGTCGCCTCGACCCGCACGCCGGGCAGGTCCGGGTCCAGCGTCAGCTCCACCGCGACCTTGGTCACCGGCAGCGGGTGGCACAGCGGGATCAGGTCGGGCGTTTTCTTGGCGCCCATGATGCCCGCCAGGCGGGCCACCGACAAAACGTCCCCCTTCTTGGCGCGGCCTTCCGCTATGATATCAAAGGTTTCCTGCGCCATTGTGATATGGCCCTCGGCAGTGGCGATGCGCGAGGTTACCGCCTTGTCCGAGACATCGACCATGTGGGCGTCGCCCTTGGTGTCGAAATGGGTGAGGCTCATCCGGTCCTCCTTTACATCATGCCCGGCATCAGCGGGTTGGCGAGCAGCGCACGGGTGGCACCGGCGACGTCATCCTGGCGCATCAGGCTTTCACCAATGAGGAAAGTTCGGGCGCCGTAACGGGCCATGTCGCTGAGGTCCTCAGGCGTGAACAATCCGCTTTCGCAGACGATGGTGCGGTCTGCGGGCACCATGCGGGACAGCGTGCGGGTGGTGTCCAGCGTCGTCTCAAACGTCTTGAGGTTGCGGTTGTTGATGCCCATCAGCGGCGATTTCAGATTGCAGGCGCGCTCAAGCTCTTCCGCGTCATGCACCTCCAGCAGCACATCCATGCCCCATTCAAAGGCGCTTTCCTCCAGCTCCTGCGCCTGGGCGTCGGAGACCGAGGCTAGGATGATCAGAATACAGTCAGCCCCCAGCGCGCGGGCCTCTGCCACCTGGTAGGTGTCATACATGAAGTCCTTGCGCAGTGCGGGCAGGGAGCAGGCCTCGCGGGCCTGGGTAAGGAAGTCCTTGGCGCCCTGGAAGCTGGGGGTGTCGGTAAGCACCGACAGGCAGGTTGCGCCGCCGTCCTCATAGGCCTTGGCCAGTTCCGCCGGTTCGAAATCGGGGCGGATCAGGCCCTTGGAGGGGCTCGCTTTCTTGATCTCGGCAATCAGGCCATAACCTGTGCGGTTGGCTTGCATCAGGCTGTCTGCAAAGCCGCGCACCGGCGATGCTTCGCGCGCCTCGGCCTCGACCGCCTCGATCGGTTTGGCGGCCTTGTCTGCGGCCACTTCCTCAAGCTTATAGGCCTTGATCTTGTCGAGCACGTTTTCGGTCATACCGGCGTCTCCGTTCATGCGTTCCAGTCTATGGCAGTTTCACCACGGTCGGCGAGCCAATTGTTCACTTTCGAAAAGGGCCGGGACCCGAAGAAACCGCGCCGCGCCGACAACGGCGAAGGATGGGCGGTTTTCAGGATCAGGTGATCGCCCGGTTTGATATGTTTTTCAAGCTTTTGCGCCGCATTTCCCCAGAGAACGTAGGCGGTGGGGGTTTCGGACGTCAGTTCCAGCACTTGGTGCACCAGATGATGCCAGCCCAAGTGCTTGTGCCCGTTTGCTTCTCCTGTCGGAACCGACAGGGCGGTATTCAGAAGCAGCACGCCCTGGCGCGCCCAGCCGCGAAGGTCCGCATCGGGCCGGGTGGTGCCAAGGTCCTCCTGCAGCTCCTTGTAAATATTTGACAAAGATCGTGGAAGAGGGCGCACATGCGGCTCTGCTGAGAAGGCCAGCCCGTGAGCGTGGCCGGGCGTCGGATAGGGATCCTGACCAAGGATCACCACCCTTGTGTCTTCAGGCTGGGTCAGTTCCAGCGCCGCAAACCGCTGGTGAGCGGGCGGCAGGATTTCCCGGCCATCCGCTTCAATCGCGGAGGAGATCCCGGGCCAGGCAGTGCTGAAAAAGGGCAGGCCGGACCAGGCGCCCAGCCCTGCGGGCAGATTGGTCATGCGGCTGAGGTGATGCGGGCCAATGCTTCGACCTTGGCCTTGGCAGCACCGCTGTCGATTGACTCTGCGGCGCATGCGACGCCCTCCTTGAGGTCGGAGGCCTTGCCAGCCACCACCAGCGCAGCGGCCGCATTCAGCAGCACCGCGTCACGGTAGGCCGAGGGTGTGCCCTGCAGCAGAACGCGGAAGGCCATGGCGTTTTCCGCAGGGGTGCCGCCGACGATCTTGTCGAAGTCGTGCGCCGGCAGGCCTGCGTCTTCGGGGTGCAGTTCGACGTCGCGGATTTCGCCGTCTTCTTCCAGCGCCGAGACCCAGCTGACACCGGTGATGGTCAGCTCATCGGTGCCATCTGAGCCGTGGACCAGCCAGGCACGTTCGGAGCCAAGCGCCTTGAGGGTTTCCGCCATCGGCCGGATCATCTCACGGCTGAAGGCGCCCGTCAGCTGGCGTTTGACACCGGCCGGGTTGGTAAGTGGGCCGAGGATGTTGAAGATCGTACGGGTTCCGAGCTCAGCCCGGGTCGGCATTACATGAGCCACCGCCGGGTGGTGCATGGGCGCCATCATGAAACCGATACCGGCCTCATTGATTGCTTTTTCAACGACTTCCGGGCCAACCATCACGTTGATGCCCATCTGGGACTGCATGTCGGCAGTTCCGGATTTGGAACTGAGATTGCGGTTGCCGTGTTTGGCAACGACCACGCCTGCACCCGCTGCCACAAAGGCAGTTGCGGTGGAGATATTCAGGGTGTTCTTGCCATCGCCGCCGGTGCCGACGATGTCCATGGCACCTTCGGGGGCCTTGACCGGGTTGCATTTGGACCGCATCACGGCAGCAGCGGCGGCGTATTCATCGACGCTTTCGCCGCGGGTGCGCATCGCCATCAAAAGCCCGCCGATCTGGCTGGGCGTGGCTTCGCCCTCAAACAGGAGCGTGAAGGCCTTCTCGGCTTCTTCGCGAGTCAGTGAGCGTTCGGCGGCGGCGCCGATCAGCGGCTTCAGCTGGTCGCTCATGCCGGCACCTGCATCACGTCGAGGAAGTTCTTCAAGAGGGCGTGGCCATGTTCTGAGGCAATCGATTCCGGGTGGAACTGGACGCCGTGGATCGGCAGTTCCTTGTGCTGCAGGCCCATGATGGTGCCGTCTTCCAGCTCAGCCGTGATTTCCAGGCAATCAGGCAGGCTATCGCGCTCCACCACCAGGGAGTGATAGCGGGTTGCCTCAAAAGGTGTCGGCAAACCCTTGAAAACGCCCGTATCCTTGTGGTGCATCATGCCCATTTTCCCGTGCACGATCTCGTGGCAGCGCACCACCTTGCCGCCGAAGGCCTGGCCGATGGTCTGATGGCCGAGGCAGACGCCCAGCAGCGGCGTTCCGGTCTCCGCCGCAGCCTCCGTCAGGGCCAGGCAGATGCCGGCCTGATCCGGGTCGCAGGGTCCCGGCGACAGCAGGATGCCTGCGGGCTTCATCGCCATGGCTTCCTGCACATTGATGGCGTCGTTGCGGTGCACTTCCATTTCGGCGCCAAGCTCGCCGAGGTAGTGGACGAGGTTGTAGGTGAAGGAATCGTAGTTGTCGATCAGCAGCAGCATCTTGCGGGCTCTTTTAAGGGTGGCGGGCGGGGTGCGCGCCGCAGTATAGTGGTTGCAACATACTTGTTCAGGGATACGAGGCAGCGTCAAGGGCAGGAAGGGCGAATGCGGGGGCGAACCGGCACATGGTTCGCACTGGCAGGCCTGAGCGGCGCAGCACGGCAGAAAGATTGAGAGGCAAAACAGGCATGCGTGGATTTCTGGGCGGCGTGAGTGTCGGGGCTTTGCTGGCGGCGGGCGGACTGGCGATGCTGTCACTGTCGGTGCCACTGCCGCAGACGGCAGTCAAACAGGACCCAGTACCGGAACCTGCCGGGCAAACTGCGGGTGCAGCGCCTGAGGTGGCGGAAACTCAAGAGGCGGAGGCTCCGCAACCGGTTGCGCATGATCCCGGTGAGGCGCCGCAGATGCCCAATGGCGGCGGTGAAGAAGCAGTGGTTCCCGGCAATGGCCAGCGCGACGCCGACCTGGCTGAGGTTCAGCCCGAGGCACCCGGTGCAGAGGCCGCAGGGGATGACCTGAGCGCCCTTGCCGGCGCCGATACGTCCCCGGCAGACCAGCCTGCGGTTGGCCTTGTCACCGCAATGCAAAGTGCGGGCAAGCTTGCACCGGCAAAGGCTCCGGAGCCGGTGATGACCGCCGCCGGGCACCAGCCGCAGGCGGCGCTGCCTGCCGCCCCGGAGGCGCCAGGCAGCGAGAGTGTGATTGTAGCTTCAACAGAACCCGCAGCTGCGCCGGAAGAAAGCCCCGCGGCAGAGGGGCTTGGGACGGTTGAGCTGCCTGCGCAGCAGAAGCCCCCCGCGACAGCCGAAGCCCCTGTGTCCAGCACCGTACAGGTTCCGGATATCGGCACAGCGCCTGCAGAAATTACACTGCCGGTGATCGGGGCTGCATCTGGCATCCCGGCGGCCGCGGGCAGCAGTGATACCGATGAAAGTGCGGAACAGACTGCGGATTCGGAAGCCGCCGAACCTGCACCACTGACACCCAGCATCGGAACACTGGTTGTGCCGCTGACCGAGCGGGACAAGCAGGAAACCGGCTCTGACGGTTTTGGCGGCGAGCCTGTGGCCAATCCGTTTACCGCCAATGCGGAACCGTTCCTCAACCCCGAAGACCGTCCTTTGATGTCGATTGTTCTGATTGATGATGCCGGCGCAATTGGAGCGGAGGCCCTGGCGGAATTTCCCTACCCGTTGAGCTTTGCGATCGACCCGGAGGATCCTGAGGCAGCCGCGAAAATGGCTGCCCGCCGGGAGGCCGGTTTTGAGGTTCTGATGCTGGCGGACCTGCCGCGTGAAGCCACGCCGCAAGACGCGGAAACCTCCTTTGAGGTCTGGCGCGGCAAGCTGCCGGAGGCAGTGGCAATCCTTGAAGGTGTTGATACCGGCGTTCAGGGCAACCGCCCGCTGGCGGACCAGGTGGCGGCGGTGGCGGCTTCAGCCGGTTACGGCCTCGTGACCCAGGACAGCGGCCTTAATACCGTGCAGAAACTGGCGCTGCGCGACGGCGTGCCGGCTGGTGTGGTGTTCCGCGATTTTGACGGTGCAGGACAGGATCCGCGGGCGATCCGCCGGTTCCTGGATCAGGCGGCGTTCCGTGCCGGGCAGGAGGGCGCGGTGATCATGCTGGGCCGCCTGCGGCCCGATACGATCTCGGCTTTGCTGCTGTGGGGGCTTCAAGACCGGGCGGAGCGGGTGGCGCTGGCACCGGTCTCAGCCAGCCTGGATTCGCTGCTGCCCGAGAAGTGATCCCTCGCAAAGTGAAACGGCGCCCTGAACGGGCGCCGTTGCCTTCGGAAGAAGTGTTTTCACAAGAAAGAAGCGGGGTATCCCGCCATTTTGGGGTTAACTGTTGCCGTTTCCGGTAAAACGAGCGGCGTCGGCGGCAGCACGGCGGATGGCGTTGGATTTGTGGACAGTCTCCATGTATTCGGCCTCCGGGTCGCTGTCATAGACAACGCCGCCGCCGGCCTGGATATAGAGGTTCTGATCCTTGACGATGGCTGTGCGCAGAGCAATGCACATGTCCATGTCACCGCCGGCCGAGAAATAACCGACGCCGCCGCCGTAGATGCCGCGCTTTTCAGGCTCCAGTTCGTCGATGATTTCCATCGCCCGAACCTTGGGCGCGCCGGAGACAGTGCCAGCGGGCATGCCGGCAAAGAAGGCATCCAGCGCATCCTTGTCCTCTGCCAGCTCACCCACGACATTGGAGACGATGTGCATCACATGGCTGTAGCGTTCGATGATGAACTTCTCAGTCGGGCGCACGGTGCCGATTTTGGCCACCCGGCCAGTGTCGTTGCGGCCGAGGTCCAGGAGCATCAGGTGCTCTGCCAGCTCCTTCTTGTCGGCCAGCAGATCGGCCTCCAGCGCCTTGTCCTCTTCCGGCGTGGCGCCGCGCGGGCGGGTGCCTGCGATGGGGCGGATGGTGACCTCCTGCCCGAAGACGCGGACCAGGATTTCAGGGCTTGCACCCACCACCTGGAAACCGCCGAAATTGAAGTAGAACATGAAGGGCGACGGGTTGGTGCGCCGCAGCGAGCGGTAAAGCGCGAAAGGCGGCTGGCGGAATTCCTGGGTCCAGCGCTGTGCCGGCACCACCTGAAAGATGTCGCCTGCACGGATGTATTCCTTGGCCTTCTCCACTGCGGCCATATAGCCGTCCTTGGTGAAATTCGAGACCGGCGGGGAGACTTCGTGCGCGTCGCCGAGGTCGCGGCTTTCAGCAGGCATCGCGCGTTCCAGATCGCGCACCGCGTCCATTACCCGTTCGGCTGCCTGAGCGTAGGCCGCCTTGGCGGTCTGGCCGTCGCTGGACCAGACGGGGGACACTACGGTGACCTCGCCTTTGACGCCGTCCAGCACGGCAATGACCGAAGGACGCAGCATCAGCGCGTCGGGCAGGCCGAGCGGATCGGGGTTCACGTCAGGCAGGTGTTCGACCAGACGGATCATGTCATAGCCGAGGTAGCCAAAGAGTCCGGCCGCTGCCTGGGGCAGATCGTCGGGCAGGTCGATTTTGCTTTCGGCAATCAGCGCCCGCAGGTTGTCCATCGGATTGCCGTCCTGCGGGGTGAAGTCGTCCGCGTCGAACCGCGCCGAGCGGTTCAGGGCCGACTGCTCCCCGTGGCAACGCCAGACCAGATCCGGCTTCATTCCGATGATCGAATAGCGCCCGCGCACTTCGCCGCCGGTGACGGACTCCAGCATGAAGGCGTCCTTCTGGGCGCCGGTGAGCTTGAGCATCAGCGACACCGGCGTGTCGAGATCAGCGGCAAGGCGGGTGTAGACGACCTGGTTTTCGCCGGCCTCGTAGGCCTTGGAAAATGTGTCGAAATCGGGAGTCAGGGCCATGGATCAGGTGCCTTGGTTACTGGAAGTTCGCCTGCGCTGCGTTCAGCGCCTGCTGGTCTACACGGGGTTCGGCGCGGGTCTGGACGTCCTGCGCATAAGCCTGGAACAGTTCCTGCGCCAGAGCCTGGTCCAGTTGCGCCTGCAGCGCCTGGGTGAGCAGGTTCATGTCGTCGCTGGCTTCCGGCGGCAGGATGGCGTCAAGACGCACAACCACGGCTGAGTCCGCATCCTGCACCAGGCGGAAATCGCCGGTTTCCATTCCGAAAACATCAGCGACCAGGCTGGCCGGCACCGTGTCGATATAGGCCGTGCGGGTCAGGCCGGTTTCGGTTTGCACCTCAGCACCCTCGGCAAAGCTGCCTGCGTCTTCCGCCTGGGCCAGCAGTTCCTCACCCTGTTTCCGCAGGGTGCTGGCGCGGCGGTCGGCATTCCACGCGGTCAGAACCTTATCCTTGGCATCTGCGAACGGTTCCGGACGTTCCGGCAGGACATCATCCAGACGGATGGCAAACAGGCTGCCATCTTCCAGGAAACCGACTTCCGGAAAGTCCTCGGCGGTGACCGCAGCAGCTGCGGTGCGGAAGCCCTCATAGGCGGCGATGTCGTCGCTGCCTTCCTCAGTCCAATTGATCTGGGCCAGCTCCAGTCCGCTTTCGGTTGCCAGTTCCTCCAGAGTGGCACCGCCGGCCAGCATGTCGTCAATGTCCTCGGCCTGGGTTTCCACCAGGCGGCGGGCGCGGTCGGAGGCCAGTTCCTCCACCAATTCCGGCTTGGCGTCATCAAAGGTGGTGATCTGAGCCTCAAGCCGGCCGTTCACACGGTAGAGCGCCGGGCCGAGGTCGGAGGGCAGGGGGCCTGCCACGGTGCCCACCTCAGAAGCAAAGACATCAGCGCCGGCTGCGCCAAGGTCGCCCATGGTGACGTCGCCCATGTCGATGTCCTGAAGTGTCAGGCCACGGGTCTCGACCAGGCTTTCGAAGGTGGCGCCGCCGGTTTCCAGCTGCGCCTTGGCGCTGGCGGCGGCTTCCTCATCGCCAAACACCAGACGTTCGACCAGGCGGCGTTCCGGCACCTGATACTGGTCGGAGCGGTCTTCGAACAGGCGCTGCAGCTGGGCCTCGTCCACCTCGATCTCGTCCAGCAGCATCGAGGGGCGCAGGGCAGCGTAGGTGATGACCTTGGTTTCCGGCAGCATGAACTGGTCCTGGTTGGCCTCGTAGAAGGCTTCCAGGTCCGCATCCGTGGGCGCCAGGGTGATCAGCGCGATGTCAGACGCCATCAGCTGCACATAAGAAAAGCTGCGGCGGGCCCCGATGTAGCTGGTCAGGGTTTCTGTCAGGGTTTCGGGCATTTTGGCACCGGACAGCACCGCGCGCTGAACAATGGTGCGGGCGGCCTCGCGGCGCAGGTCTTCTTCGAACTCCTTCTCCGTCAGGCCGGCGTTGCGCAGGGCATAGCTGTAGGCCTCGCGGTCGAACTGGCCGTTCACGCCCTGAAAAGCGTCGATGGCGGCCAGTTCCTCGATCAGGTTTTCATCACCCAGCGACAGGCCAAGATTCTTGGCCTCGTGATCCAGTGCGGCAATGGAAATCAGGCGCCCCAGAACCACCCGGTCAAGACCAAAGGCGGTCATCTGCGCCATCGACATCGCCTGGCCGGTCTGTGCCTGCAGGGCGCGCTGTTCGCGCTGCAGTTCGCGCACATAAGTGCCGATGCTGACATCCTCGTCACCAACCTGGGCGACGGAGGAAGAGGAACTGGAGAAGTTCACGGCGCCAAAGCCGGCAAGGCCGACAATCAGCATCCCCATCAGGATCCAGACGAAGGTTTTGGATAGATGTTTCATGCCTGCGGCCATGATGCCCTCTTTATTGTTCTGCCGCGCAAGGGAACGCCCTGCAGCGGGAAATGCCGCTGACTGAATACGCGGCTGCCCGCAGAGGAGCAAGATGAATGCAGCGCAAACTGCTGGGTGATCAGGGATTAAAGGCCGCCAAGCGTTCAAACAGCGTGTGAATGCCCGCGCGGTTCACATTGGCGAAGGCAATGCGGAACTGGCGAGCGCCATCCGGGTCGCCCTCGGGCATGAACATTGAGCCCGGCAGCATCAGGATGGACGCCTCCTTTACCAGCTTGCGGGCAATCTGGTCCGCGGGCTGGTCGAACGGGTGTTCGACATAAGCGAAATAGGCGCCGCAACCGAGGAGTTTCCAGCCTTTTGCGGCCAGCACCGGAAAGCCTTCCTCAATCGCGAGGCGGCGGTCGAGGATCACCAGTCGTTCACCTGCCAGCCAGTGATGCAGGTTTTCAATGCCCCACAGCGCGCCGGCCTGCCCCAATTGCGAGGGGCAGATGGTGACGGTGTCCAGAAATTTCTCCATCTCAAAAAGGCGGTCCGCTGAGGCGGCGATGGCGCCGACCCGATGGCCGGTCAGCCGGTAGGCCTTGGAGAAGGAATAGAGGTGGATCAGGGTGCTGTCCCAGTCCGGCATTTGGAACAGCCCATGCGGGGCGCCGCCGCGGCTGTCGAAATCGCGGTAGGTTTCATCAACAATCAGCGCGAGGCCGCGGCTGCGGGCTAGGCTGAAGAAGGACTGAACCAGACCGCTGGGGTATTCCACGCCGCAGGGGTTGTTTGGCGTGACCAGCACGATGGCGCGGGTGCGGTCCGTAATCAGCGCCTCTGCCGCGGCCAGATCCGGCAGCATGCCATCGCCCACATGCAGCGGCACGGCAGTAACGCTTGCCATGTCCAGCCACATTTTGTGATTGAAGTACCAGGGGACCGGAATGATCACCTCGTCGCCTTCACCGCAAAGGGCGGCAATGGCGGCAGCAAATGCCTGGTTGCAGCCGGACGTGATGCCGACCTGCTGCGGCAAGACCTCTGCCTGATAGTGGCGGCACATCTGCTGGGCCAGAGCCCGGCGCAACGGGTCATTGCCAAGGACGGGGCCATAGAGATGCGCAGAGACGTCATTCAGCGCGGCCTCCGCCAGCGCCTGGCGCAGACCTTCCGGCGGCGCCTCTGCCGGGGCGGCTTGGCTCACGTTCAACAGCGGTCGGTCCGGCGGAAAATCCGCCCCGGCCACCCAGCGGCGCGATTCGACGATGGGCGATACAAAGGTGGATTGGGTGCGGGGCAGGGGCATGGGCGGCTCCGGTCTGCAGCGAAAGTTCAGGCGCATCCTGATGCGCGCCGGGATATGTCTGGCACGGCGCCCCTTGCGGCTCAAGCGGGAAGGGCATTTGGATCCAACCTAAGACCGGTCTATCCAACGAAAAAGGCGCGCAGTGACGCGCGCCTTTGGCATTTTGCAGTCTGGATCAGTTCAATCCGTGCCGCGATAGGGTTCGACGTACTGCAGCGCCATATCCCAGGGGAAGAAAATCCAAGTGTCCTGGCTCACCTCAGTGATAAAGGTGTCCACCATCGGCCGCCCCTTGGGCTTGGCATAGACAGTTGCGAAATGCGCCTTGGGGTACATCTGGCGCACCAGTTCAAGGGTTTTGCCGCTGTCGACCAGATCGTCAATGATCAGCACGCCATCACCGTCACCCATCAGACCTGCGTCCGGCGCCTTCAGCACCTCGGCCTCGCCCTGGGCCTGGTGGTGGTACGACCGCACAGAGATGGTGTCGACGGTGCGGATGTCGAGTTCGCGGCTGACGATCATCGCGGGCGCCATGCCGCCGCGGGTGATCGCCACAACGGCGCGCCAGGCACCATCGTCGGGACCTTGCCCGTCCAGACGCCAGGCCAGCGCGCGGCTGTCGCGGTGGATCTGGTCCCAGCTGATGTGAAAGCCTTTTTCGTGCGGCAGACGATCTGTCATGTTATGTGCTCCCCGCGGTGTCGCGCCAGCTTGCGGGCGCCCGGACCGATGCCCGGGCGCCCTTGTTTTCAGTTACTTGGAAATATCCGGCGCATCGACCGCCTTCATGCCGACCACATGATAGCCGGCGTCCACATGCAGATTCTCGCCGGTGACGCCGGAGCTGAGATCGGACAGCAGATAGAGCGCAGATTTGCCCACATCGTCGATAGTCACGTTGCGGCGCAGCGGCGAGTTGTACTCGTTCCACTTCATGATGTAGCGGAAGTCGCCGATACCCGACGCGGCCAGGGTTTTGATCGGACCAGCAGAGATCGCGTTGACGCGGATGCCGTCCTTGCCCAGGTCTTCGGCCAGGTATTTGACGGAGGCCTCGAGCGCGGCCTTGGCGACACCCATCACATTATAATGCGGCATCACTTGCTCGGCACCGTAATAGGTGAGGGTCAGCAGCGAACCGCCTTCGCTCATCATTTTTTCGGCGCGGTTGGCCACGGCGGTGAAGGAGAACACCGAGATGTCCATGGTCATCTGGAAGTTGCTGCGGCTGGTGTCGACGTAGCGGCCGCGCAACTCATTCTTGTCGGAGAACCCGATGGCGTGGACCACAAAGTCCAGCTTGCCCCATTTGGCTTCCAGTTCAGCGAACAGCGCGTCGATGGACGCTTCGTCCGACACGTCGCAAGGCAGGACAATGTTGCTGCCCAGCTGTTCGGCCAGCGGGTCGACCCGCTTTTTCAGCGCATCGCCCTGATAGGAAAAGGCAAGCTCGGCGCCGGCGTCTGCGCAGGCCTTGGCAATGCCCCACGCAATGGATTTGTCGTTGGCCAGGCCCATGATGAGGCCGCGCTTACCGGCCATCAGTTGACTAGACATGCAGGTTCTCCGCCTGTGATCTGATAATTTAGCGGTGTTTATAATGCCGCGCGGGGCGCTTCAAGGGTTCACGCCCTTGCAGGCGGAAAGGAAGCTCCCTAGGTTGCAATCAAATTCCCGTTTGAGGTGCCCATGTCCGACCGTACAGGTATATTTGAAGGCGACGATCCGTTTGCCATTGCCAGGTCCTGGCTTGCAGAGGCGGAGCAGACCGAACCAAATGACGCGAACGCCATTGCGCTGGCCACGGTGGACGAGACCGGGTTGCCCAACAGTCGCATGGTTCTTCTCAAGGAAATCGAGGACGCCGCCTTTGTGTTCTATACCAACTACGGCAGTGCCAAGGCGCAGGAACTGGACCATGCGGGCAAGGCAGCCTTTGTGATGCACTGGAAATCCCTGCGCCGTCAGATCCGCGTGCGCGGCACCATCACCCGCGAGGAAGGGCCACAGGCGGACGAATACTACAGGTCCCGCTCGCTCAAGAGCAGGCTGGGGGCCTGGGCTTCAAAACAGTCGCAGCCGCTGGACAGCCGTGGCACGCTGATGGCGGAGGTCGCGAAAGTGACCGCGATGAAAGGCCCGAATCCCGAGCGCCCGCCGTTCTGGGGCGGATACCGTCTGGTGCCGGTTGAGATCGAGTTCTGGGCCGATGGCGCCTTCCGGTTGCACGACCGGTTCCGCTGGCGCCGCGATGACGCATCTGCAGCATGGCAGATCAATCGGCTCAATCCCTGACAGGAATCGTCAGTTTACCTTGGGTCAAGGGGTCTTTCGTGACAATTTCAAGACTTTTTAGCTTGAATTCCAAGGTCAGTTTGGCGCATCAGGACACCATCAAAAAACAAGAAACGCGGTAGGGAATATCCAGTGGCAGAAGATCTCAGCAGCTTGCAGCAAGTTCAGGGGCTGGTGAAGTGGTTCGACCCGGCGAAAGGGTACGGCTTTGTCGTTTCCGACACCGGCGGACCGGACATTCTTCTGCATGTGAATGTGCTGCGCAATTTCGGGCAAAGTTCTGTTGCGGACGGCGCCCGCATTGAGATCGTGACGCATCAGACCGGACGCGGTGTTCAGGCCGTGGAAGTGATCTCGATCCAGCCGCCGGAGCGCGAAGACACCCCGGTGTTGAGCGATTTTGCCGAACTGGATATGGGCAGCCTGCAAAATGAGCCGCTTGAGCCCGCACGGGTAAAATGGTTCGACAAGGGCAAAGGCTTTGGCTTTGCCAATGTGTTCGGCCGCGGCGAAGACGTTTTCCTGCATGTAGAAGTGCTGCGCCAATCCGGCCTTGCGGATCTGCAGCCCGGCGAAGCCCTGGCGATGCGGGTTATCGATGGCAAGCGCGGCCACATGGCGGTCGAGGTGCTGGCATGGGAAGCCGCATTGGCGGCAGGCCACCAGGACTGAGCTGATGTTGCGGCGTCTTCGGTATTGGAGCCTCGCCGCAGCCGCCAGTTTCGCGATGGCCGCACCAGGTTTCGCCGGAGAATGCCAATCCGGCCGGGTCGATCTGCGCGGCAGCTGGGGGCAGACCGGATTTTCAGTCGAAATCGCTGACGATGAGCAGGAGCGCGCCCAAGGGCTGATGTTCCGCAAGTCGATGCCGCGCGGGGCAGGGATGCTGTTTGTCTACGACCGGCCCCAGCCCGCGGCGTTCTGGATGAAGAACACCCTGATTCCACTGGATATCATTTTCCTGAACGAAAATGGCCTAGTGACCTCAGTGCATGAGAACGCCAAACCAGGCGATCTGACCCCGATCCCGGGCGGAGATGACGTGTTCGCGGTGCTCGAAATCAACGGCGGGCTGGCCCGTCGCTACGGCATCACTTCCGGCACCCAGATGCGGCATCAAATTTTTTCCGCCGGAGGCGCAGTTTGGCCCTGTTAGGGGTTTTCAAATCACTTTGCCGGAGATAGGAAGGCGCACGGTCCGGGGCGTGGCGCAGTCTGGTAGCGCACCTGTTTTGGGTACAGGGGGTCGTGAGTTCGAATCTCGCCGCCCCGACCACTCCTCTCCATTAAACCTCAGCGAATCCCAACCAAGAGAATCTGCCACAGGGATTCGCCTCACGCTTTTGGAGATACGCGCACCACAAACACAACCTCAAGCGTTAACATTTCCTTAACACCCTGTTAACACACTCTTAACCATCTGGTGCTGACCCGCATCACTTGATTAATGGCACTGCAGGCGCCGATGCCGCAGCGCCATGATGCCATCGGAAGATCACCGTAAAGTTGTTTGCGCGCGACACTTGCCGCCAGTTGGTCGACAGATGTGAATCATTGCCCGGTAGAACTGCAGTTCTGGCTTCTCTGCGAAGCGGCAAGTCACTTGCTTGGCGTAAGAATTCCGGGCTGGCAGCTGACCAGAGTTTCGCACCGAAGGACGTGGCAGCCTGTGGATGAATCAACGGCCTTCACCGGACCCTTGAAACCGAGAATAGCGTCAACAGCAAAGATCGTTGCAAAGGGGTAAATTTAACGTTGACCGTTTGTGTGTGAATACGCCAAATTGTGGACACCGGTTGCGACGGCACTAAATCTGGTGGATTAAGGGGCCGCAGCAACAACGCTGACAAACAGCAGACAGTCCTGTGAAGAAAGGCCGGCGAGGGCCGCAAGTGCGCCGTATGCGGCGTACGCCGGATATCTGCGTTCTGAGTGGCCGGTATGGCTGGTGCGGGGGCACCGTGACACTGACCGATGTGTGCTTGAGAAGGGGCAGAGCATGAAGATCGAACGGAAATTCACCAAACCCGGGCAGGATGCTTACGCCGATCTGGCTTTTGTCTCCGCCACCTCGGAGATCCGCAACCCGGACGGGACCATTGTTTTCCGGCTCGACAATATCGAAATTCCCGCGTCGTGGAGCCAGGTGGCCAGCGACGTGATTGCCCAGAAATATTTCCGCAAGGCAGGTGTGCCGTCCCGCCTGAAAAAGGTCCGCGAAAAGGACGTGCCGGAGTTTCTGTGGCGCTCTGTCCCGGAAAAGGGGGCTGAGTTCGGCGGTGAGACCTCCTCCAAGCAGGTGTTCGACCGTCTGGCGGGCGCCTGGGCTTACTGGGGCTGGAAGGGCGGCTATTTCTCCTCTGAGACGGATGCACGCGCCTACTACGACGAAATGCGTTATATGCTGGCGACCCAGCGCTCGGCCCCGAACTCGCCCCAGTGGTTCAACACCGGCCTGCATTGGGCCTATGGCATCGACGGCCCGGCCCAGGGCCATCACTATGTCGATTACAAGACCGGCAAGCTGACCAAGTCGGACAGCGCCTATGAGCACCCCCAGCCGCACGCCTGCTTCATCCAGTCGGTCTCGGATGATCTGGTCAAGGACGGCGGCATCATGGACCTGTGGGTGCGCGAAGCGCGGCTGTTCAAATACGGCTCCGGCACCGGCACCAATTTCTCCCATCTGCGCGCCGAGGGCGAGCCGCTGTCCGGCGGCGGCAAATCCTCCGGCCTGATGGGCTTTCTCAAAATCGGCGACCGCGCGGCGGGCGCCATCAAATCAGGCGGCACAACCCGTCGGGCAGCAAAGATGGTGATCGTGGACGCCGATCACCCGGATATCGAGCAGTTCATCCAGTGGAAGGTGATCGAAGAGCAGAAGGTCGCGTCCATCGTCGCGGGCTCCAAGATGCACGAGAAGATGCTGAACGGCATTTTCGAGGCGATCCGCAGCTGGGACGGGGCTGAGGCCGATGCCTATGACCCGGCGGTCAACGACGGGCTGAAAAAGGCGGTCCGCGAGGCCAAGAAGGTCGCGATCCCGGAAACCTATATCAAGCGGGTGCTGGATTACGCTAAGCAGGGGCACACCTCGATCGAGTTTCCGACCTATGACACCGACTGGGATTCGGAGGCCTACAGCTCTGTTTCCGGGCAGAACTCCAACAACTCGATCCGGGTCACCAACGCCTTCCTGCATGCGGTCGAAAAGGACGCTGACTGGGAACTGTTCAATCGCACCGACGGCAAGGTTGCCAAGGTGATCAGGGCCCGCGATCTGTGGGAAAAGGTGGGTCATGCGGCCTGGGCCTGCGCCGATCCCGGCATCCAGTTCCACGACACCGTGAACGAATGGCACACTTGCCCGGAAGACGGTGAGATCCGCGGCTCAAACCCTTGTTCGGAATACATGTTCCTGGACGACACCGCCTGCAACCTGGCATCGCTGAACCTGCTGAGCTTCCTGAAGGACGGCCAGTTCCAGGCAGATGACTACATGCATTGCTGCCGTCTGTGGACGCTGACGCTGGAAATCTCGGTGATGATGGCGCAGTTCCCCTCCAAGGAAATCGCGCAGCGCTCCTATGACTTCCGCACCCTGGGGCTGGGCTATGCCAATATCGGCGGTCTGCTTATGAACATGGGCTACAGCTACGACTCGGATGAGGGCAGGGCGCTTTGCGGTGCGCTGACCGCACTGATGACCGGTGTGGCCTATGCAACCTCGGCCGAGATCGCCTCGGAACTGGGCGCATTCCCAGGTTATGCGAAAAACGCAGACCACATGCTGCGGATTATCCGAAACCACCGCAACGCTGCAAAGGGCAACGCTGAGGGCTATGAAGCCCTGTCTGTGAAGCCGGTGCCGCTGGACATCGCAAATTGCCCCGATGCGCTTCTGACCGATCTGGCCGCCAGCGCCTGGGACGAAGCACTGAAACTGGGCGAAAAGCACGGCTACCGCAACGCCCAGACCACGGTAATTGCTCCGACCGGCACCATCGGCCTGGTCATGGACTGCGATACCACGGGCATTGAGCCGGACTTTGCCCTGGTGAAATTCAAGAAGCTGGCAGGCGGCGGCTACTTCAAAATCATCAACCGCTCGGTGCCGTCAGCGCTTGAGGGGCTGGGCTATAGCTCCTCCCAGATCGAGGAGATCGTGTCCTACGCCGTCGGCCATGGCTCCATTGGCAACGCGCCGGGCATCAACCACACCTCGCTGGCAGGTCACGGCTTTGGCCCCAATGAGCTGGCCAAGGTGGATGCGGCGCTGGAATCGGCCTTTGACATCCGCTTCGTGTTCAACCAATGGACCCTGGGCGAAGATTTCTGCACCGGCGTGCTGGGCATCCCGGCGGCCAAGCTGAACGACCCGACCTTCGACTTGCTGCGTCATCTGGGCTTCACCAAGGCGGATATCGAGGCGGCCAACGACCATGTCTGCGGCACCATGACCCTAGAAGGCGCACCGCATCTGCAGGAAGAGCATTACGCGATCTTTGACTGCGCCAACCCGTGCGGCAAGAAAGGCAAGCGTTTCCTGAGTGTTGACAGCCATATCTACATGATGGCTGCGGCCCAGAGCTTCATCTCCGGCGCGATCTCCAAAACTATTAATATGCCGAATTCGGCAACCATCGAGGACTGCCAGAAAGCTTATGAGCTGAGCTGGAGCCTGGGCATCAAGGCCAACGCGCTGTACCGCGACGGCTCCAAGCTGAGCCAGCCGCTGGCAGCTGCTTTGGTCGAGGATGACGACGACGCGGCGGAGGTGCTGGAGAGCGGCGCACCGCAGGAGAAAGCGGCTGTTCTGGCTGAGAAGATCGTCGAGAAAGTGGTCATCAAGGAAGTGCTGAAATCGCACCGCACCAAGATGCCGCAGCGCCGCAAGGGCTATACCCAGAAGGCGGTTGTCGGCGGCCACAAAGTGTATCTGCGCACCGGCGAGTACGAGGACGGCAACCTCGGCGAGATTTTCATCGACATGCACAAGGAAGGCGCAGGCTTCCGGGCGATGATGAACAACTTTGCCATCGCGGTGTCGGTCGGCCTGCAGTATGGCGTGCCGCTGGAGGAGTTCGTCGACGCCTTCACCTTCACCAAGTTCGAGCCCGCGGGCATGGTCCAGGGCAACGACTCCATCAAGAATGCGACCTCGATCCTCGATTATGTGTTCCGCGAACTGGCGGTTTCCTATCTCGACCGCACTGATCTGGCGCATGTGAAGCCAGAAGGCGCTACCTTCGACGATCTGGGCCGAGGCGAGGAAGAAGGCGTATCGAACCTGTCCGAGCTGAGCGAAAGCGCCGCGACCCGGTCGCTGGAAGTTCTGAAGCAGATCTCCTCGACGGGCTATCTGCGCAAGCGTCTGCCGCAGGATCTTGTGGTGCTGCAGGGTGGCCAGACCGACGCAGGACTTTTGGGCACTGGAACCGATCCGGTGGCGGCGCTGCAAACACTGGTGCCCGAAACCACTGAGGCGCCGGCGCAAAGCAACGGCGGAATGGACGCGCGCACTAAAGCAAAAATGCAAGGCTATGAAGGTGAAGCCTGTGGCGAATGCGGCAACTACACGCTGGTTCGCAACGGCACCTGCATGAAATGCAACACCTGCGGGGGAACCTCCGGCTGCAGCTGAGGAACCTCTGCCTGCGGCACCGGCACACCCCCGACGGTGCCGCAAAAAACACCTCAAGCGGGATGAGTTCCGCTTCGAACAAGATCAGGAACGGGTGCGCCCGTTCTGAACACCGGGATGGCCCAGGTAAGAAAAAACTTTCGGGCAGTCAATGAAGGAGCCTGACCGGTGACAACTGGCTTCCTCTGGATCAGAGGGAGCCATTTTCTTTTAGGGGGCTGCGTTTTGACCCTCAATAAATCTTATAATCAGAATTATGGTAAATAATAGGGCGACCTGAGTGGCTATGGCGGCAAAATATTCGCAAGATCAGTGCCTTAGCGGCCTCAGCAGACCCTCTTGGGCTACGCTGGCCACCAAATCCCCGTCTTTTGTATAGATCGATCCGCGATTGAAACCGCGGGCGTTGCCGGTGAATGGTGCGTCCATCGAATACAGATGCCAGTTCTGCAATTGCACCGGAGCATGGAACCACATTGCGTGATCCAGACTGGCCGTCATCGCTTCAGGATTGTGAAACGTCAGCCCATGCGGACGCATCGAGGATCCCAGCAACCCGAAGTCCGACACATAGGCCAGCAGAATGTGTTGCAGTTCCGGGCCAGCGCCGCGTGCCGCTTCCATTCGCACCCACATCTGGTTGGCATCACTGGTTTTTTCGGGTGCCACCGGGGCGCGCGGCTCCACCTCGCGGATTTCAAACGGCCGCGGACGCAGCAGTTCAGCCTGCTTGTCCTGCGCAAATCGGCTGGCATTCCGCTTGAGGATCTCGTGGCGCGGTTCCAAGCTGCCCGGATCCGGCACCTCGGGCATTTTGTGCTGATGATCCCAGCCGTCTTCCTGGGCATGAAAGGATGCTGCCAGGTTCAGGATTTGCTTTCCGTTCTGAATCGCCACAACCCGCCGCGTGGTAAAACTGCGGCCGTCGCGCGAAGGATCAACCTCGTAGATTACCGGCCTAGACGGATCGCCGGGCCGGATGAAATACGCATGAAGAGAATGGCGTAAACGTCCGGAAATAGTAGAATAAGCCGCAGTTAACGCCTGCGCGATCACTTGCCCGCCGTAGATCCGCGTCGGGGTTTCACCACCAGATCCGGACCCGCGGAAAAGATTGGTGTCCAGGCTTTCAAGATCCAGGAGATCAAGCAGAACTTTGGCGGTATCAGTCATAGGTATCGCTTTCCATTCACCAGCCGTGTTGCCGGAAATGCACGTTAATCTGTGATGGCGCCATGCACCAGTGCCTTGAGTTCCGGGCGTGACGGGTATGAACTGGAGGGCGCTAGCTGGGTCAGAAACACCACTGACAAGTTCAGTTTCCGGTCGACCCAGAAAAAGGTCGAGGCAATTCCACCCCAGCTGAAGTCACCTATGGAACCAGGACAGCGCGCACGTGCAGGATTCAGCACCACCGCACCACCGAGCCCGAAGCCTATGCCTTCCATAGGCTGCTCTGCAAAACTGCTGGGCCCCATCGACGCGATGTCGCCAGCAAGATGGTTTTGCATCATAAAATCAATCATATACGGGCTGACTATGAAACCATCATTGCAACAGCCCCGCTTCCGGAGCATCTCAGCAAACGCCATGTAGTCGTCAATTGTACCAACCAGCCCGCCACCGCCAGACTGCATACTGGCTTGCTCAAATGGTGAGTTCCCGTAACAGTCAGTAAGGCGCAAGCTGTCACTGCCTGCATCCGCCGAGTTGAGCGCCATGGCATCACCGGCAAGCGGCGTATAGAGCGAGGCAAAGCGGCTCCCTGCCCCGTCTGGCACCTGAAATCCGGTCTCTGCCATGCCCAGCGGCTCAAAGATTTCACTGCTCAGGAAACCGCCAAGCGACTTTCCGGAAACAACCTCCACAACCCGGCCAAGCACATCCGTAGCCACCGAATATTCCCAGCGGTTCCCCGGTGTGAACGCCAACGGCAGCTCTGCCAGGCGTGCAACCATCGAGGACAGCGGGCCATGGTCCGGTTTGAACAGGATATCTTCTCTTGCCATCGCTTCGGGCAAAACTCCCGGATTGAACGGATAACTCAGCCCGCTGGTATGTGTCAGCAGCTGATGCAGAGTTGGAACCTGGCATGGTTCAGTCTGATCTATGGCCGTTGCAGCCGGTATCAGTGCCCTCATGCTACTGAATTCCGGGAGGAAATCGCTGACTGGCGCATCCAGGTGAAACGCGCCGCGTTCCAGCAGCATCATGACAGCCAGTGACGTCACTGGCTTGGTCATCGAGTAGAGCCGCACCAGCGTATCGCGGGTATATGGCAGGTTCTCTTCTATGTTCCGCATCCCAACAGCATGGAAGTAGATTTCCTCACCACCGCGGCGGATCAGCAATGTGCTTCCGGGGTATTTCCGTTGGTCCGCATAGCGTTGCTGCCAGGAGTTAATTCTCCCCATTCGCTCAGGGTTCATTGGTGCCTCCCGTCCATGCCCGGTAGTCCCCACAGGGGCTGTCTGGATAATGCGTTGCACGCTTGGCCAGGTCGAGCGGATTTTGTACCTTTGGCTGAGTGGACTATTCTGCCATCTACCGCGGGCATCAATCAGCGGCCTTCCGGTTTCTTCAACCAGAGCAAGTTGCGTCACGTTTTTTACGCCTAATTACGTTTGTGTGTTCGCATTCGAAATAAATTTGTCTTAGAAGTTCAAAGGGAAAGACGGCAAGGACATACCGATGGCGAGTATTCTGGTTTTGAACGGACCCAACCTGAACCTGCTTGGCACACGCCAGCCGGAGGTCTATGGCTCTGTGACATTGGCAATGGTTGAGGACGCCTGTGCGGATCATGCCGCGAAGCTGGGTTTGGAAGTAGCCTGCCTGCAATCAAACCACGAGGGTGCGCTTATTGACGCGATCCATGATGCCAAGGGCCGCCATCAGGGGATTATCCTGAATGCCGGTGCCTATACCCACACCTCAATCGCACTGATGGATGCCTTGATTTCCGTGGAAATTCCGGCAGTTGAAGTGCATCTTTCAAACATTCATGCACGCGAGTCTTTCCGCCACACCTCCTACATTTCCAAGGCAGCACTGGGGCAGATCTGCGGATTTGGCGCACAGGGTTATTTGCTGGCACTGGATGCATTGGCGGTGCATTTGAAGGGTGCCGGTGCCGCATGAAAATCCGGAAATACCTGAATTTTGTCTGCGGCGCGCAGAGTCTGGAAGAGCTGTGGCATGGCCACGTTCAGCAAATGTCGGAATATGGCTTCGACAGGCTGATCTATGGGCACACGCGCTACAAGACGGAGACATCCTTGGGGGATCCGGATGACTTTGTCATACTGTCCAACCATGAGAACGCGTACTTGGACGGCTTCCTGCGCAAGGGGCTCTATTCTCACGCGCCAATGCTTCGCTGGGCTCTGGAAAATGAAGGGCCGGGAAGCTGGCGAATTGTGCAAGAGATGGCCGCAAAAGGCACCCTGGGACCAGAAGCTCTGAAAGTACATGAATTCAACCAAGCATTGGATATGAAAGCTGGCTATACGATCAGCTTTTACTCCTCGTCTCCGCGCTACAAGGGTGCGATTTCCCTGGCCGCCCGGCCGGGCCTGTCTCAGGATCAGGTAGATGCCCTGTGGCAGGAAGAGGGTGACGATATTGTCCTGATGAACAACGTCGCGCATTTGAAAATTCTCACCCTGCCCTATGAAGCTCCGCACCGGAGCCTGACCAAACGGCAGCGGGAAGTGCTGCAATGGGTTGGCGATGGCAAGACGACTCAGGATATCGCATTGCTGATGGGACTGACGCCGGCGACAATTGAAAAACACCTTCGCTTGGCACGGGAATCTTTGTCAGTGGAAACCACCGCACAGGCTGTCCTGAAAGCCGCCCTTTATAACCAGATGTATGTAGTAGACGCCTAAGGTTTGAACCGCGCCTCCTCCCATCCAGCATCAGCTTTGAAGTTTACATCTCTGAAATAGTGATGTTTTTTCATGTAAAGCAGCCTCCATTTGAAAACGGTTCACTCAGTAACAGCAGCGCAAAAGACGTTAATTAGCGTCAAAAAGTATGGTATTCTGTACTACCGCTAAAGGATAATTCATTGCAAATTCCTCATGTTCCGTGAGTGGTGGCTTTGGCCAAGGAACTTTGGGTATCGAACCTTGCGATTTCAAGGCTCTCCTACCTGGTCTGGGGCAGGCACGTATAGATCCGTGTTCTGCCCCGATATATGAGGGGTCCTGCCCATCCCCATCAGCGGGGCCCCTCGCAACTTCCTCCTAAACAGATTTTCCCTCTAATCCCAGGTGGCTGGACCCGCGTCAGTGGCCTGCCTTCTCAAGCAACCAGCACCCACAAAAAAACCGGCAGGAGATCTCCTGCCGGCTTCCGAACCTGATGCGTTGGGACCAGATCAGCCCTGAGCAGCCTTGGCAACTTCTGCTGCGAAGTCCTCTTTCTCGACCTCGATACCTTCGCCGACTTCCACACGGACAAAGCCGGTGATGGTGGCGCCAGCTTCCTTGGCAGCGGCTTCCACGGTCAGGTCAGGGTTCACGACGAACTGCTGGTTCAGCAGGGTCGATTCAGCCACGAATTTCTTCATGCGGCCTTCGATCATCTTCTCGATCACCTGCTCCGGCTTGCCGGATTCGCGGGCGATGTCGATCTGAACCTGCTTTTCCTTTTCAACGATCGAAGCATCCAGGTCAGCTTCGGACAGCGCCGCCGGGTTCACGGCTGCGATGTGCATTGCAACCTGTTTGCCAATGGCTTCGTCGCCGCCGTTCATTGCAACCAGAACGCCGATTTTGCCCATGCCGGCAGTTGCCGCGTTGTGGACGTAGGACACGACGGTCTCGCCTTCCAGCGATTCCATGCGGCGCAGCGACATGTTCTCGCCGATGGTGGCGATCTTGTCGGTCAGGGTGTCGGCAACGGATTTGCCGCCCAGATCTGCAGCGGCCAGCGCTTCGACGTCAGCGGCGCCCAGGGCTGCGGTGGCGATTTTGCCGACCATTTCCTGGAACTCGCCGTTCTTTGCGACGAAGTCGGTTTCGGAGTTTACCTCGACGGCAACGCCCTTGCCGCCTTCGACGACAACTGCCACCAGGCCTTCTGCGGCGGTGCGGCCGGATTTCTTGGCGGCTTTCGCCAGGCCTTTGGTGCGCAGCCAGTCAACAGCGGCTTCCATGTTGCCGTCGTTCTCGACCAGTGCTTTTTTCGCGTCCATCATGCCTGCGCCGGTGGATTCGCGCAGTTCTTTCACCATTGCTGCAGTGATTGCCATCTCTTGGCTCTCCTCAATTCAAAAACAGATTTGGGGCAGGTGATACCCTGCCCCGCATGTCAGTTCCGTGACAGAACGGATCAGGCTTCGGCGGCTGCTTCTTCAGCAACGGCCTCTTCTGCCGGTGCTTCTTCCAGCGCGCCCAAGTCAACGCCTGCTGCGCCCAGCTGAGCCGACATGCCGTCCAGAGCGGCGCGGGCAACCAGGTCGCAGTACAGCGAGATGGCGCGCGAAGCGTCGTCGTTGCCCGGGATGATGTAGTCAACGCCATCGGGCGAGCAGTTGGTGTCGACAACAGCCACAACCGGAATGCCCAGTTTCTTGGCTTCGGCGATGGCCAGTGCTTCTTTTTTCACGTCAATGACGAACAGCAGATCCGGCACGCCGCCCATTTCGCGGATGCCGCCCAGGGAGGCCTGCAGTTTCTCCTGGTCGCGTTCCATGCCCAGACGCTCTTTCTTGGTCAGGCCTTCGGCGCCGCCGGACATCTTCTCGTCGATTTCCTTCAGGCGGTTGATCGACTGGGAAACGGTTTTCCAGTTGGTCAGGGTGCCGCCGAGCCAGCGGTGGTTCATGAAGTACTGAGCAGACTTCTCGGCTGCTTCGGCGATCGGGCCGGCTGCCTGACGCTTGGTGCCGACGAACAGGATGCGGCCGCCTTTGGCAACGGTGTCGCGAACAACCTGCAGCGCCTGGTCCAGCATCGGAACAGTCTGGGTCAGGTCCATGATGTGGATGCCGTTGCGCGCGCCGTAGATGAAGGGCGACATGCGCGGGTTCCAGCGCTGAGTCTGGTGACCGAAGTGTACGCCAGCTTCCAGCAGCTGACGCATGGTGAACTCGGGAAGAGCCATGCTATTCTATCCTTTCCGGTTTCTATCCTCGGCGGGGGTTCAGAGCGGGTGCTCCAACCGGGGGTCCGTCAGGGATGTCTCCCCTGATCAGGCCAAACCCCGCCTGCGGGTTCGTAGGCGCGCCTATAGATCAGAAATTGCATGCTGACAAGGGCTGCGGGCAGAAAATACGGGGCAACCCGTCAAATACCTGCCGGGCGGCCTGTTTCATGGCCATAGCGGACCAGCTCCTCTGCCATGGCGGCCAGGGATTTGCGGTCTGCGAAATCTGAGACCTTCAGCGGCGGATGATAGATCAGCTCAACCGTGCCCTGCCGCGGCGCAGCCAGTGTCTTGAGCAGATGAGGCCCAAAATCCATGTCGCCCCACCACGCATAATACCTGTCCGGCTGCCCCCGGGGCGAAAGAAACCGTACCGATACCGGCTGAACATGCAGGTGCTCGCGCAGTTCATCTGTGAAAAAGGCCGCGAACAGCGTTGTTTTAAAAGACAGAACCCGCAACCCGTCAGTGGACGTTCCTTCTGGAAAGAACAGCAGCTTGTGGCCCGCCAACAGACGCGTTTCAAACAGCTCCGCCTGCTCCCTTGCCTTTTTGGGATTGCGTTCAATGAAAACGGTGCCTGTCGCCCGTGCCAGCCAGCCGATCCCCGGCCATTTGGCGACCTCGGCCTTGGAGACGAAATAGATCCGCTTGCGGGCATTCAGAGCAAAAATATCCAGCCAGGAGGAATGGTTGGCGACCACAGCTCCGTTCCGGCGCATCAATTCTCCCCGTGTTCTGTAAGCGATGCCGAGGATGCGGAACGCGTTGCGGCAGACGAACTGGGTGATAAAGGGCGTCACCGGGCGCCGCACTCCGAACAGCGGCCGCTCGATCAGCCGTACCATCAAAAGAACAGCCAGCCCGCCAAACACCAGCAGCGCCAGCGGCAGCCCGCGCAGAACCACCAGCAGCCAGCCGGCCGGGCTGATCCGTATGGGATCCGGGGGCACTTCACTGTGCCAGCTGATGCTCATCCGCGGCCTCCCGCATAAATTCTGCGCTGCCGTTCGTTCATCCGGGTCGTGTCCAGGATCAGGCAGACATCCGTCGTGTTGAAGGCATGATCGATATAGGCTCCTTCCCCGACAAAGCCGCCGAGCCGCAGATAGGCCTTTATCAGCGCTGGAGTTTCGATCATGGCGCGTTTGCGGTCCAGGTTACCGACACCCACCAAGTCCATGGACTGAAAGGCTTTTGACCGCACGCGCAATTCGGGCGGCGCCAGGTGGTTGTGATGCAGCATGGCTAGTGGATTGGCTAGTTCCTTCGGGCTGGTGCCATGGAAGCTTGCGACGCCGAACAGGATCTCAATCCCGTTCTTTTCAACATAGTCCGCCAGCCCGGACCAAAGGTGAAACATGGCGATGCCGCCGCGGTAATCGGGATGCAGACAGGACCGGCCAAGCTCCAGCAACCGGCGGCCTGAGGCCTTAAGCGTGCTCAGGTCGTATTCATCTTCGGAATAGAATTGACCCGCCTGCGCCGCCTGGTCATCCCGCAGCAGCCGGTAAACCCCGGCCACCGTGCCTGTGGCCTTATCTGTCACCAGCATGTGGTCGAAGAACTGGTCGAACCTGTCCCGCTCCAGCCCTTCCTGATGATCAACCATCTCGCCGCCGCCGCCCAGTTCGCGAACAAACACGTCATAGCGGAGGGCCTGCGCGGCGCGCAGTTCACTCTCGGTTTCGGCGATCTTTACGGAAAATTCCGGTGCGGTGTCGGACATTCACTCACCTTCGCGTCGTTCAGTCTTGAGCGCTACTCGCCAATAAGGCAAAGAGCGCGCAGGAATTGGAGAGAATTTGAGGGATTACGTTAACCCTTCATAAACCGTTATGGATCAAAGACGGGAATAAGGGAGACACGCGCTCCGTCAATCACAAGCTTGCCCTGATCGGGAAAGTTCACAGTGATCTTGCCGCCTGCGTTCGACTGCACCTGGCCCACGCCCCACTCAGGGTGATCCGGGTGCCGGACAAACATGCCGGGGGCTAAAATAGCGTTGAGGTCATTCATAGGGGGATGGCCCAGTTCGGAGGAAGTAGTAGTTATGGGTGTAGATAACGCCAATCTGGCCGCATTGGTAGGGTCGCGGATCTGTCATGATCTGATCAGCCCAGTCGGTGCCATCAACAACGGGCTGGAGCTCCTGGGCATGGCCGGCAGCATGTCGGGTCCGGAGCTGGAGCTGATTTCCGACAGCGTTGCAAATGCCAACGCACGCATCCGCTTCTTCCGCATCGCCTTTGGTGCGGCAGGCGATCAGCAGACACCGCGGGCGGAGATCGTTTCCGTGCTGGAAGATGTCAGCAAGGGCGGACGTATTCAGTACCAATGGTCGCCGCTGGAGGGCTGCACCCGAAGCGAGGCGCGCCTGGCGCTGTTGTCGGCGCTGTGCCTGGAAAGTGCCCTGCCCTATGGCGGCACGGTCAAAATCTTCTGCGCCGACGGCAAATGGACGATCGTCGGAGAAGGCCGCAAGGTCACGGTTGATGATGAGCTGTGGGCGCGGGTCAGCGGAGGCAGCTCCAACGCCGAGATTACACCCGCACTGGTTCAATTCGCCTTGCTGCCGGAGGCCGCCAAGGAGGCTGGCCGAACCGTACGGCTGGAATTGAACCTGGAAAACATCACGATGCAGTTTTAAGAACTGCATCCTGCGCAAAGAAACGCCGGGCGGGCCGCCCGGCGTTTTGCATTTTTTAAGGGTCAGGCGCGGGTGGTTCCGTTGCCGCGCACCAGATATTTGAAGCTGGTGAGCTGGGTTGCGCCGACCGGTCCGCGGGCATGCATCTTGCCGGTTGCGATACCGATTTCCGCTCCCATCCCGAATTCGCCGCCATCGGCAAACTGGGTTGAGGCATTGTGCATCAGGATGGCGCTGTCGAGTTCTGCAAAAAACTTCTGAACCGCGTCCTCGTCCTCAGTGATGATGCAATCGGTGTGCTGCGAATGGTGCGTGCGGATGTGCTGGATTGCTTCATCTATGCCCGCTACCTGCCTGGCAGCAATGATGGAATCCAGATATTCCTTACCCCAGTCATCGGCCGTAGCGGAGATCATGCCGTCCGGTCCGGGCAGCCCTGCCTCGGCGCGGATTTCGACACCGGCGGAGGCCAGCGCGTCCAGAACCATCTTGCCCAGTGTCGGCGCAATATCCTGATGGATCAGCAGGCATTCCGCGGCACCGCAAATGCCGGTGCGGCGGGTCTTGGCGTTCAGCACCACATCCAGCGCCTTCTGCGGATCGGCGGCCTTGTCGAGGTAGATGTGCACGATCCCCTCAAGATGGGCAAAAACCGGCACCCGCGCCTCGCGCTGCACAAGGCCGACCAGCCCCTTACCGCCGCGCGGCACGATGACATCCACATAATCTGTCATGGTCAGCAACTCCTGCACCGCGGCGCGGTCGCGGGTCGGGACCAGTTGTACGGCGTCCTCCGGCAAGCCTGCGGATTTCAGACCTTCCGCCAAGCATGTATGGATCGCCTGCGAGGAATGGAAGCTTTCGGAGCCGCCGCGCAGGATCACCGCGTTGCCCGATTTCAGGCAGAGCGCGCCGGCGTCAGCCGTCACATTGGGGCGGCTTTCGTAGATCACACCAATCACGCCCAGCGGCGTTCGGACGCGCTGGATTTTCAGGCCTGTGGGCTGCTCCCACTGTTCCATCACTTCGCCAACAGGGTCTCGCTGGTCCGCCACGGCGCGCAGGCCGTCGACGATGCCCTGGATGCGGGCTTCGTCCAGCATCAGCCGGTCCATCATCGCGTCAGACAGGCCCTTGTTCCGGCCAAACTCCAAGTCCTTGGCGTTTGCCGCGATGATTTCTGCCCGGCGGCTCCAGACCGCCTCTGCAGCGCCTATCAGGGCTGCATGTTTGCGTTCCGCACTGGCCGTAGCCAGGATTTGCGCCGCTTGCTTTGCACGTTTGCCTAGCTCCGCCATCACTGCGGGAATATTTTCATTGTCTTTCATATGTCTCGTGCCCTTGCCGGTCCCTGTCTGGCACTGGGTGCCGTCCCGGCTGGAATAAACTATCAGGTGGTTCGGTCAAAGCGCCATATCATCGCGGTGGATCAGCGCGGCGCGGCCGGGATAGCCCAGCGTCGCCTCAATCTCCTGCGATTGGCGCCCCTGGATGGCGCGGGCCTCGTCAGCCGTATAGCGCGACAGCCCCTGCCCCAGTTTGCGCCCGTCTGGGCCGAGGATGGCCAGCGGATCGCCGCGGCCAAAGTCACCCTCCACATGACGGACACCTGCGGGCAGCAGGCTTTTGCCGGACATCAGCGCGCGGGCAGCGCCTTCGTCGATGGTCAGAACGCCGCGGGTCTTCATCGCCGCGATCCAGCGTTTGCGTGCGGCCTGCGGGTCGCCCTGCCCGGTGAACCAGGTGCAAGGCGCGCCTTCCTCCAGCGTTTTCAGAGGGTTCAACGGCGAACCTTCAGTGATCGCCATGGCACAGCCGGCGGCGGTTGCCATCTTGGCAGCCAGCAATTTGGTGATCATCCCGCCCTTCGAGAGACCGGAGACGCCATCGCCAGCCATCGCCTCGATCTCGGGTGTGATCTCGTCAATCCGGTCATAGCGTTTGGCATCCGGGTCCAGTGCCGGGTTTGCACTGTAGAAACCATCCACATCGGACAACAGGATCAGCGCGTCAGCTCCGACCGTCACTGCGACCTGCGCCGCCAAACGGTCGTTGTCGCCATAGCGGATCTCATCCGTGGCGATGGTATCGTTTTCGTTGACGATGGGCACAGCGCCCATCCCCAGCAGTGTTTCAAGTGTCGCGCGGGAGTTGAGGTAGCGGCGGCGGTTTTCGCTGTCCTCCAGCGTCACCAGAACCTGCGCGGTGGTGATCCGGTGCGGTGCCAGCGCCTCCTCATAGGCGCGGGCTAGGCGTATCTGACCGACGGCAGCCGCAGCCTGCGACTGTTCCAGAGGCAGATCGGCGCGGGGCAGCCCCAGCACACCGCGGCCCAGAGCGATGGAGCCAGAGGACACCAGCACAACATCGGTGCCGCGGGACTTCAGCCAGGCAACATCATTTGCCAGTGAATGCAGCCAGCCAGCGCGCAGCTCGCCGGTTTCCCGGTCAACCAGCAGCGCCGAGCCGATTTTGACGACAATGCGTTTTGCCGACGTCAGGGCTGCCAAGGCGCTTCCTCCTCGGCGGGCTTCATCCGCAGGCGGTCGTCGTCGATCTCGTTGCGCAGCGCGCGCAGAATTTCGTTCACGCCCTGACGGCTGACGCCGGACATCAGATGCACCGGACCTCCAACAGCCTCTTCCAGGGCTTTGCGTTTCTCGTCCAGTTCCTCCGGATCGATGGCATCTACCTTGTTGAGCGCAGTGATCCGGGTCTTGGTGGCTAGAACGCCGCCATAGGCCTCCAGTTCACCGATGATGGTCTCGTAATCCTCGACCACGGTTTCGGAGGTTCCGTCGATCAGGTGCAGCAGCACCGCGCAGCGCTCCACATGGCCCAGGAAGCGGTCGCCGATCCCCTTGCCCTCATGCGCGCCTTCAATGAGGCCCGGAATGTCCGCGACCACAAATTCGGTGTTATCGATGCCAACCACGCCCAGGTTCGGGTGCAGTGTGGTAAAGGGGTAATCAGCGATCTTGGGACGGGCGTTGGAAGTGGCCGACAGGAAGGTCGACTTGCCCGCGTTCGGCAACCCCAGAAGACCCGCATCTGCGATAAGCTTGAGCCGCAGCCAGATGGTGCGCTCGACGCCCTCCTGGCCCGGATTGGCGCGCCGCGGCGCCTGGTTGGTAGCGGATTTGAAATGCAGGTTGCCAAAGCCGCCATTGCCGCCCTTGGCCAGTAGAACGCGTTCGCCGGGCACGGTAAGGTCCGCCAAAACGGTTTCCTGATCCTCATCCAGGATTTCCGTCCCCACCGGGACACGCAGAATAATGTCGTCGCCATCCTTGCCGGTACGCTGGCGGCCCATGCCGGACTGGCCGTTCTTGGCAAAGAAGTGCTGCTGATAGCGGAAGTCAATCAGAGTGTTCAGCCCCTCGGTGACCTCTGCCCAGACAGAGCCGCCCTTGCCGCCATCGCCCCCGTCCGGACCTCCGTACTCGATGTATTTCTCACGGCGGAAGCTGACACAGCCGTTTCCGCCGGCGCCCGAGCGGATATAGACCTTTGCCAGATCGAGGAATTTCATGACAGCTCCTTAATGCAGCAGGACATATTTCCTGCCCGCGCAGTACAAGTGTCCCGCCAAGGCCCGGGGCCGCGGCGGGACTGTTTCGATTGCCTTACCGCAAAGCGCGCGCCGCGCCAATCACAGTTTTCGGCTGTAAGTCCAGGTTGGGACGGTAGTGTCGCGGGCCACCGAGTAGCTTTCGGCGTCGCCCAGATAATCGAAGCCGCAATGGATCAGCACCCGGGCCGAAGCCGGGTTGTCCTGAAAAACGCAGACGAACATCGCATCGTTCTTTTGCGGGTTGGCATCAACCAGCGCCTTCAGCGCCGCAGAGGCAAGCCCGGTGTTCCAAAACGGCGGCGCCGTCCAATAAGAGACCTCCGACTGGTTCCGGTCCATCCGTTTTAGTCCGATAACACCCTTCAGTTCGGAATCGCCTTCGACGGTGCCGTCAATCACCCAAACGTCCTCCTCCCGCTCTTCAGCCATCGCACGTGCCACAAAGGCCTCAGCCGCGCCGGGCGGCAGCGGATGCGGTACCGAACGTGTCATGCGGGCGACGCGCTGGTCGCTGACGTAATGCTCAATCAGGCCGGCATCGGACTTTCGAAGCGGCCGCAGCACAAAACGCTCTGTTTCGATGACTTGCTGGCACACGATCTGTTCCAGGTTCATGGGTCTGCTCCTCCTCAACCCGTATTCTTGCGGCTGCTTGCTTGAGATGTGTCTGCGCGGCTGCAACGGCAACAGTTACAGCGTTCAAATTGTGCAAAATTCCCGTTTTCCGGACGTGAACACATTCTGCGCGCGCCCAAACATCGGACTTTCCAGGGAAACTCATCACATTCTCACAGACAAAAACGGCAAAGGGGACCGGCCTTGTAGCCGATCCCCCTAAAGATTTCTTTACCCTTCGGGTCGGCTTACTCAGCGGCCTCCGCCACTGGGAGAACCGATACAAAGGTGCGGCCTTTCAGGCCCTTGCGGAAGCTCACAGCACCGTCAGCAGTTGCAAAGAGGGTGTGGTCTTTGCCCATGCCCACGCCTTCGCCGGCCCAGAACTTGGTGCCGCGCTGACGCACGATGATGTTGCCTGCGATGGCCGCCTGGCCACCGTAGAGTTTCACGCCAAGGCGGCGACCAGCAGAGTCGCGGCCGTTACGGGAGGAACCGCCAGCTTTTTTATGTGCCATTCTCTCTCTCCTTAGCCTTTAGCCAGTTCTTTGGCCTGCTCAACCCACTCGGGCTTCACTTTGATCGCCTCGATACCAGCAATGTCGTCTTCGGACAAGGCTGCGATCTGAGCAAAAGTGGTCAGGCCTGCTTCTGCCAGTTTCTTGGCAGCTGCGGGACCAACGCCGGTCAGGGCGGTTAGGTCGTCCGAACCTGCAGCAGCTTCAGCGGCCGGAGCGGCTTTGGCTTTTTCAGCAGCTTTCGGAGCGGCTTTGGTTGCGCCCGATGCCAGGATCTCGGTGATCCGGACCAGGGTCAGCTTCTGACGGTGGCCTTTGGTGCGCTTGGAGGAGTGCTTCCGGCGGCGCTTGACGAAGTGGATCAGCTTCTCGCCTTTGATCTGCTCGATCACTTCTGCCTTGACGGCAGCGCCGTCAACCAGCGGAGCACCGACAACCGGAGCGTCGCCGCCCAGCATCAGAACTTCGTCGAATTGGATGGTGTCGCCGGCATCTGCAGCAAGTTTCTCAACACGGAGCACGTCGCCCGCCTGAACCTTGTACTGCTTGCCGCCAGTCTTGAGGACCGCAAACATGTGCGTCTTTCCTTTTCTAACCGCGTCCTACGGCCCCCTTGCGGGCGTTTCGGCAGATGCCGCCTCGAACAGCGCGCCCTTGAATGGGCGTATGACAAATAAACCCCGGCGCACGGATTCCGGGCCGGGATGCGGGCTTATGGTTCGGATCTTTGAGTGTGTCAACCGTTTTCCACAGGCTTTTCAGCTGCCCTGCGGAAATCAGATGTCCTGTCCCGGTGTCAGCTCCGCCATGCGGTGGGCAAGTTCCTCGAAACGATTGGCAGTGATCTCGTACTGGACGGCATTCAGCAGTTCGTAGACCCGCTGCATCGGCTCCTCTTCCAACGCTTCGACATAGGCCTGCACTTCTGCATCCGAAAACTCCTGATAGGTATAGGCGGATGCTGCTAGGCTGGAAGCCTGCAGGCTGAGGCGCAATTCGCCCTCCTGCTCCTTCATAAGCGCCCGCAACTCGTCTGCGTCCAGTTCCAGGTCGATCACGCCAGCGGCAGCGGCAGCCATCAGGAACCGGAACTGGATCTGCTGCAGCGCCTTCACGCCAGTGCCTGCAGCGTCAATGGCGCTCCCCATACGCTGGTACATCGCCACCCGCTTACTGCCGGCCTTAACCAGATCCGAGATGATGCGGTTGCCCGCCAATTGCTTCACCTCGTCATCCTCAATCAGGTGAGACGAATTCTCCGCCCGAACCAGCCGTTTTCCAAGATCACTGGCATAAAATGAGGCAGCATGGTCCAGCGCCGCATCGTCAAGGGTGTTTTCAAGGATATCCAGCGCCAGGCCGCGCATCTTGTCGGTGTCAAAGACGTCTTCGGACATTTGGGTCCACTGACTGCCAAAGGAACCAGCGTCGACGCCCAGCATATCCGGTGCAGTTGACGCTGACAGCGCTATGCTGTCGAGCGCCACGTCAAACCCGGTGACTTCCAGAAACGCCTCGATCCGTGCCCGGTCGGCGGCGGCGGCAGGCAGAACGGCGGCACAGCAGGCGAGCCACAGCATGACAAGGGAGCGTATCAGGAATGCGGGCGAAAAATGGAACATCTGCATAGTGCAAATCTAGGCAAAAACCTTTGGCTGGCAACGGAAATCCGGCTTTTTTTGAGAAAGGCACAATTCGCCCCTTGCGCCGGTCCGGAATCAACCTTAAACGCTGCCCCACCAGACCCCCGCGGAGAGGTGCCGGAGTGGTCGAACGGGGCGGTCTCGAAAACCGTTGTGGGTGCAAGCCCACCCAGGGTTCGAATCCCTGTCTCTCCGCCACTTTCCCTACAGACCGCTCCCCAAACTGAATGCTTAAGATCCCGCCGGGTCGGCGCGCCGGTCTCCAGCCATGCTCCGCAGGCTTGGACACCCTTTAGAATACGCGCCTAACTTTTTTAATTTGGAAAAGAAAAAGGCCAGGCATTGCTGCCCGGCCTTTGTTTTGATTTGCTGTGCGCAGATCAGGCGCGGCGGCGGCGTCCGCCGGCGCGGCCGCCACGGCCACGGCCCTCTTCGCCCTCGGCTGCCGGGGGCTTGTTGAACTTGATCCACTCGCCGCCATGCGGGTCGTTGTTGGTCAGGAAGTTGGCAGCGCGGATGGCTTCCATTTCCTTGCCGGCGCGCGGCTTGGTGGAGCCGAGGCCGAACATGGTGACAAATGCCTCATCATCCATGCCTTCCGGCAGGATGATACCAGCGGCCTCGACCGCGGCCTTCTTCTCGGCAATCGCCTTTTGGGTCACCGGCAGCGCCACCGGGTTCATGATCGCAGAGGTCATGCCCGCGCCCATTGCCATCGGCAGGAAGGCGTTGTTGATGCCGTGACGGTTCGGCAGGCCGAAGGAGATGTTGGAGGCACCGCAAGTGGTGTTCACGCCCAGTTCTTCGCGCAGACGGCGGACCAGGGCAAACACCTGAAGACCGGCAGTCGCCATTGCGCCAACCGGCATCACCAGCGGGTCAACCACGATGTCATGCGCCGGGATGCCGAAATCGGCAGCGCGCTCAACGATCTTCTTGGCGACGGCGAACCGCACATCTGGGTCTTCCGAGATGCCGGTGTCATCGTTGGAGATCGCCACAACCGGCACGTTGTACTTTTTGACCAGCGGCAGGATCTGCTCCAGGCGCTCTTCTTCGCCAGTGACAGAGTTCAGCAGCGGACGGCCTTCGCAGATTTCCAGGCCGGCTTCGAGCGCGCCGGGAACCGAGGAGTCGATGCAGAGCGGCACGTCGACCAGGCCCTGAACCAGCTCGACGATCTTCTTCATCAGCGGCGGTTCGGTCTCGTTCGGGTTCGGGTTGGAGTTGTAAACCACACCCGCATTGATATCGAGCACGGTTGCACCGGCCAGCACCTGAGCCACAGCGTCTTTTTCAACGGTGGAGAAATCGCCGGCTTCCAGTTCGGCCGCCAGTTTCTTGCGGCCGGTCGGGTTGATGCGCTCACCGATTACGCAGAACGGCTCATCAAAGCCCAGGACCGCGGTTTTTGTTTTTGATTCTACGACTGTACGGGTCATTGTGGATCCTTAGGAGTTAACCGGCTTGGCGGAGTCGCCGCCGTTATTGATGGCCCAGGTGGCATTGGTCTTGATGCCGCCCAGCGGGAAGAAGTGAACCTTCTCGATTGCAAAGTCAGGGTTGGCTGCCTTGTGGGCTGCCAGGCCCGCCAGAACCTCGCCCGGCTCATGCGGCAGCAGCAGCTTGGAAACGTCCTTGGCGCGCTTCTGCAGAACTTTCAGCGACGGGCCGACGCCGCAGGCGATCGCGAATTTGATCATGGTCTGCAGTTTGGCCGGGCCTGCGATACCAATGTGAATCGGCAGGTTCATGCCCCGCTCGCTCAGCTCATTCACCCAGTCGATCACCGGCTGAGCTTCAAAGCAGAATTGGGTCGCCAACGCCATTTGCGCGTCTGTGCGCTTAGAGAATTCCTGTTTCCAGTCCAGCGCCGCATAGGTGTTGGCGCGGCCGCCCTTGGGGTCGATGTCTAGGTTCGGCTCGGGGTGACCGGCAACGTGCAGGTTGGTAAAGCCCGCCTGATCGAACAGGCCAGTCTCCAGCAATTGCATCGAGCTATCGAATTCGCCATGCGGCTTGGCGACGCCGCCAGCCAGGATCAGGCCTTGCTTGACACCTGCTTCGCCCTGGTAGCGGTTGATCCAGTCACCCAAGGTTGCCTTGTCCTTGATGATCCGCGCCGGGAAGTGCGGCATCACATCATAGCCTTCGCCAGCAATACGCTTGGCGGTTTCGACCATGTCCTCAATCGGGGTGCCTTCGATGTGCGCAATGTACACGCGGGTTCCGGCGGGCAGCAGGTCGCGGAAGTCTTCCACCTTTGCAGCCGTGCGGGGCATCACCTCGATGGAGTACCCCTTCAGGAAGGCCTCCATTTCAGGGGTGGCGGATTGGCCTGCGCCAGTGTCGCGTTTCTTAAAGTTCAGCAAAGCCATCACGGCCTCCCAAAGTGGTAGGGGTCACGCCCATCCGTCATTCGCAATCAGTGCCTTCAGGCGGTCCTGATCATACTCAGTTTCCAGGCGTTTGGCTTCGGCTTCCGCAATATCAGCTGCCTCGCCTTCAGCAGAGAAAGGTGCAGCCTTTCGCCATTCAGCCAGATAGGCGTCCGCGTCTTTTGCGTTCACCTTCATGGCTGCGCGGTCAATAGCCTGCTCGAACCGTTCTTCGAGCTGGCGCTTGGCGCCGCGGCGGCCTTTGCCAACGATGACCTGCGCGGGGATATCGCGCCAGTATACGATCGTAACGTCGGGCATGCCTTGCTTTCCTCCTAGCCTGGATAGACCACGTTCTAGTGCGGTGGCGCGCCGCAGGTTGGTCGATTTTCGACAACACGATGGGATTGAGCGACGTTTTGCTGCCGCGACACTAGCTTTGTGCACCAGCGAATGCCACAGCGGCTTTGTGCCAAAATATTCATGTGGATTATGAGATTTCCGGGAAGCGGCGGAAATTGCTTCACTTCTGCCCGTACGGCGCTTGCGCCGCCGCATCTGCGCACCTATTGTCATTCTTAACACGATAATCGGAGGGCGTGAATCATGGCGCCCAGGCGCTCGAAAGGTGCGGGCGCGTTTCCCAAAGCGGTTGAGACCCCTGCACCGGCCCGTCCCGATCCTGATGCGCTCTATGCGGCGCTGGATCTGGGTACAAATAGTTGCCGCATGCTGATCGCCCAGCCCAAGGGCAGCGGTATTCATGTGGTCGATAGTTTCTCCAAGTCGGTGCAGCTCGGCGCCGGGCTGGAGCGGACCGGACGCCTGTCGCGGTCCTCTATGGCGCGCACCATTCAGGCGCTGCGGATCTGTCAGCAGAAACTCAAACGCAACAAGGTCAAGCGGATGCGGCTGGTGGCAACAGAGGCCTGCCGCCGCGCCAAGAACGCGCGGGATTTCATCCGCCAGGTAAAACGTGAAACCGGATTGACGCTGGAAATCATCCAGCCGGAGGAGGAAGCGCGGCTGGCAGTGATCTCCTGCGCGCCGCTGGTGTCCACCAAGACGGAGCAGTTGCTGGTGGTTGATATCGGCGGCGGCTCCACTGAATTGGTGTGGATCGACGTGTCCTCCGTGCCACGGCGCGACCGACCGGCGGCCATCATGCGGCTGCACAACGGATTTCACCCGACCGAAAGCCCCTTTCCTGCCGCCAAGGTAGTGGATTGGATCTCGGTGCCTCTCGGAGTCGCTACGCTTCGCGACCAGTTCAATGACGTGGAGGACGATGCAGCCAGGTTTGCCCTGATGAGTTGGTTCTTCGAGGAAAATCTGGCCGATTTCGCCCCCTACAAAGATGAGCAGGCACGTGCGGGGTTTCAGATAGTCGGCACCTCCGGCACCGTCACCACCGTTGCAGCGTCCCACCTGGGCCTGAAACGTTATGACCGGACCAAGGTCGACGGGCTGCGGATGACCAGTGATCAGATTGACAAAGTGATCCGCGGTTATCTAGAACTCGGCCCTCAGGGCCGCCGCCGCGACCCCCGCATCGGCGAGGACCGGCAGGCTCTTATCATGTCCGGCTCCGCCATCCTGCAAGCGCTGTTGCGCTGCTGGCCCACTGACCGGCTGTCGGTCGCGGACCGCGGCCTGCGCGAAGGCCTGCTTTATGCGCAGATGAGCGCGGATGGCGTTCTGGAAGACGGCCCCTATTAACCGGGGCCGGTAGAATTGGATTTTTCCGGGCCGGGGTTGCCGATACTCCGGACGCCCGGCTCAAATGGTGGCAGTCATGGCAAAGACACCGACAGGAAAGAATACTTCGGGACGCGGGCAGCGGGATCTGAAGGTCAATGTGAAGACGGCACGCGGGCGCAAACTCAGCTCGACCCGCTGGCTGCAGCGGCAGCTGAACGACCCCTATGTCAAACGTGCCCAGGCCGAAGGCTACCGCGGCCGGGCCGCGTATAAGATCATGGAACTGGACGACAAGTTCCGCTTCCTGGTGAACGGTGCGCGGGTAGTTGACCTCGGCTGCGCGCCGGGCGGCTGGGCGCAGGTGGCAGTGAAGCGGATCAACTCCCTGGGCGAGAAACAAGGCAAGGCTGTGGGGCGCATCATCGGTGTCGACCTGCAGGAGGTCGAACCGCTGGCAGGCGCAGAGTTCCACCAGCTCGACTTCATGGACGACGGCGCCGATGAACAGGTCAAGGAATGGCTGGGCGGCAAGGCGGATGTGGTAATGTCCGACATGGCAGCGGCCAGTTCCGGACACAAGCAGACTGACCACCTGCGGATCATCTCTCTGTGCGAAACCGCAGCCTACTTCGCCTTTGACGTGCTGGAAGAAGGCGGCACCTTTGTCGCCAAGGTCCTCGCAGGCGGCGCTGAGGGCGAACTGCAGAAACTGCTTAAGCAGAAGTTCACCAAGGTGATGAACATCAAGCCGCCCTCCTCCCGCTCGGACAGTTCTGAAAAATTTGTTGTGGCCACGGGTTTCCGCGGCTGAACCAAGTCAAACCTGACGGTTGTGGGGCATGGTCAGTGACCGGGCGGCCATTGTGCGAAGCAAGATGGCCTCTTCGCCCTCTTCGTCAGTCAGCCGGGACACCCGCATATCGCGCCCTGCATTGCAGGTCATTCCGCGCTGACGCATGAGTTCAAACAGACGCATGTGACGCAGTTTGTTTTGCAGTTTCGTCATGATGGCCCCTTCTGGATCCGCAGCTTTCCAGCAGTCCTAGCGGCCGATTGCGCTGAGACCGGGGCGCAATTGTGGCCACGTTGCCTTATTGTTGAACAAATGGAAACAGTTGCAGCAGTGCCGCAGTTTTTATGTCCGTCCCATGCTGTTTGCCATATCAATCAGCGCACCGTTGAATTCCGCCCCAAGGATCAGAATGGCTGCATTGAGATACAAAAAGATCATCGCCGCCATCGCACCTGCCAGGCCTGCGTAAGTGGCGGAATATTGTGCAAATGAGCTGACATATATCGCAAAGCCGCTCCCGCAGATCAGCCATAGCAGCAGCGTGAGAATTGCACCTGGCAGGATTCTCCGGAACCGGTGTATCCGCCCTGGCAGCAAAACATGAAACGCCAGCACAGCACCCGTTGGCAGCGCAAGGGCCCAAAGCCCCCTCAGCCCCTGCTCCCAGCCTTGCGGCACAGTAGCAAAAGGCAGCAGTTTGGTAATATGGCGCACATAAAGCGGCATGATCACTTCAAACACCGTGACTGCCAAAATGCCAGCCCCGCCAAGAATAACCAGCGCAATGCACAGCGCCCTGGACCGCCAGAACGGCCGGGTGTCCGCGTCGTGATAGGCTTGGACCATGGCGGTTCGCACCGCGTCGACACCATTTGACGCAAAATAAAGCGCAAACAGACCGCCCAACGTAACCAGTTGAGTATTGGATGTCCGCAGTACTGCCTTAAGTTCCGTCAGGATCGGCCGTGCCACCGCATCCGGCCAGACACTGAACACCTGTTCCGTCATCGCCTCGACCTCGACCTCCTGCGACAGGAGGCCGGCAATGGTGCCAGCCAGTGCAACGGTGAACAGCACAAAGGGAAACAGCGCCAGCATCATCGACATGGCGATATGACTGCTCATCACCCAGCCGTTCTTTCTGTTGAAACGGCCGGCGGCGGATAGCAATGCGGCTGGCCACATGCGGACTGGCGGAAGGATCGGCATAGTCGCAACGTCCCACAACTGCAGGGCAAATGCCAGCGTCAAATCAAGTCCCGGCACGAGCAGCACTGCCCCGGGTATGGCAGCACAGCAGGATCAGTACTAGTCTGACACCTAGGCAGTTTTTGGAGCCATCAATGTTCTGGATCGTTCTAAGCACGGCGGCCCTGGCCGCAACCTGGACGGCGGCCGGAGTGGCAGCACTGAGCGCGGCCCGCACTGCGCGCACTCCGCAAGGGGCCATCGGCTGGGTTGTGTTCCTTCTGTCGGCGCCGGTGCTTGCCCTGCCTGCCTACATGATCTTTGGCCATCACCGTTTCAAAGGATACTGGACGACCCGCCGGGCTGCGGAGCAGGCCGTAATCGCCAAGCGCAACTTCACCAGTGCTCAGACACAGGACGCTTCTGCACTGGCTCTCAATACGGCACCCTTTGAGGTGATCGCGGGCCTGAATGTCTGCAAGGGCAACGGACTAAAGCTGCTGATTAACGGCACCGAAACCTTTAACGCCATCTTCGAAGCGATTGATAACGCGCAAGACTACGTCCTGGTGCAATATTACATCCTGCACGCCGATGGTGCCGGCTTGCAGTTGCAGAAACGGCTGATTGCGGCTGCTCAGCGCGGTGTGACCATCTGGTTCATGACCGACAGCATTGGCAGCCGCAAGCTGCCGCGTGACTACAAACATGCGCTGGAGACTGCTGGCGTCAACGTGATTGACCCGGCGGTCCAGCGCGGCCCCTGGCACCGCTTGCGGATCAATTTCCGCAATCACCGGAAAACCGTGATCGTGGATGGGCGGATTGGCTTCACTGGAGGACACAATGCCGGAGATGAATACATGGGGCTCGATCCGAAGTTCGGGCCTTGGCGGGACACGCATGCCCGGCTGACCGGCCCCGTGGTCCAACAGCTTCAGCTGTCCTTTGCTGAGGATTGGCACTGGAGAACCCAGGAGCCTATCCTGGACCTTCTCAACTGGAAGCCCGAAGTGTCGCTGCAGGATTTGCCGGGGCTGATCGCCTCAACGGGGCCAGGTGATACAACCGGCAATGGCTCCATGCTCTATTTCTCCGCGATCACTGCGGCGCAGTCCCGGATCTGGCTGGCCTCTCCCTACTTCGTACCTGATCAGGATGTTTTCGCAGCTTTGAAACACGCCGGTCTGAGGGGCGTCGATGTCCGGGTGCTTTTGCCGGAAACCATTGATCACCACTTGCCGTGGCTTGCCAGCTTTGCATTTTTTGATGAACTGCGTGAAGCTGGGGTCCGTATCCTGCGCTATCAGGGCGGCTTCATGCACCAGAAGTGCTTTGTCGCCGACAATACAATCGCAGGCATTGGCACCGCAAACCTCGACAACCGATCCTTCAGACTGAATTTCGAAACCATGGCGCTGTTTTTTGATCCGCGCCCCGCGTCTGAAATTGCAAACATGCTGGATGAGGACTTCCTTGCTGCGCGCGAACTGACAGAAAGCCTTAGCCAGCAGAAACTCTGGATCCGCCTGTTGGCACCTGCAGCGCGCCTGCTCGCCCCCGTGCTTTAGCCGCCCCCGTCAGCACGTTGTCCATTAAAGGAAAACAGCCGCCCCATGGCGCTGACAAGGAACGCTGTGCTGATCCCGAATCCGAACAACCCCGTGACCGCAGCCAGGGCTGCAAATATCCGAAGCGCAGGCCCCAGCACCACATCGCCGTAGCCAAGCGTGGTATAGGTTACCAGCGAAAAATAGACCGAGGTATTCCAATCCTCGATCGCACCAACCATTACAAAGGCCGAAGACCAGATCCAAACCTGGGCGGTATGGCTGCCGAGAATGATAAAGATGGCAACCAGCAGCATCAGCCCCAACTGCCAGGGGCGGTAGGGTTTGGAAAACCGTTTAGACATCCTGTTCAGCACCGAGGCGCACCAGACCAGCACCGTGATTTCAAGGATCAAGCAGGCGCTGAGGTAGATTGATCCCCACAGAAGCTGGTTCCACAGCGTCACGCCTAACCTCCCGTTCTGAACTTGCATTGGCAACCCTTGGCTGCACCATAGAAATCCTGCGGGCAAGACGCAATTGCAGCAATTTCTCCAACCCGCTGACCAGACGGAACGGCCTCCCCGCTGGACATCAAGGACGCGAGGGTATTGGGTATCTTGGCAGCATGTGAAGGCCCAAGACGCAGAGACAGACGCATATGGTTCTTACAATCCGCAACGTGACCAAGCGCTTTCCGGGCCAAACAGCTGAGACTGCTGTGCTCCGCGGGGTATCACTGAATCTGGAGGGCGGCCGTAGCCTGGCCCTGACCGGAGAAAGCGGCTCAGGCAAAAGCACCTTGCTGCATTTGGCCGGTGCGCTGGATCAATTTGACAGCGGGGAAATCGAGATTGGCGGAACGTGCCTCTCCGGGCTGAGTGACAGCCAGAGAGCGGCATTGCGCCGCCGGGATGTTTCTCTTGTCTTCCAGCAGTTTAACCTGATCCCCTCACTTAACATCAGCAAGAACATTGCCATACATGCCCGCCTTGGCGGCAGATGGGATGAAGGCTGGGAAAAGCGCCTGACTGACCGCCTGGGCCTGACCGGTCTGGTGCGGCGTTATCCGGAACAGCTTTCCGGCGGGCAGCAGCAGCGTGTGGCAATCGCCCGCGCGCTGGCTGTGCGGCCCAAGCTGCTGCTGGCGGATGAGCCGACCGGCAACCTCGATGAAACCGCCAGTGCTGCCGTGATGGAGCTGATGCTGGAACTTGTCCGGGAAAGCGGCACAGCGCTGTTTCTGGTAACTCATTCCGAAGCAATTGCCCGGATGCTCGACCAGCGCCTGCACCTGCGGCACGGCACGGCGGCATGACGGGCACCGCACTCCTGGCAATTTTGTCGCACTGGCGGCGCCACCCGCTGCAGCTGGCAACCCTGATTGCCGGGCTGGCGCTCGCAGCCGGTTTGTGGTCAGCGGTTCAGGCAATCAACGCGGAGGCGCGTGCGAGTTATGCCCGCGCTGCGGAACAGCTTGGCACAGCAGGGCTTGCCCGGCTTGTTCCAGAGACCGGATCCATCCCCATTGCCCGCTACGGCGAATTGCGGCGCTCTGGGTGGAAACTTGCTCCGGTGCTGGAAGGCGTAGTCAGTTTCGACCGGCAAAGCTTTGATATCATGGGTGTTGACCTGCTCCAGCACCCGCAGGCGCCGGTGCTTGCCGAAGCCGCAGAAGCGGAGTCCTCAACGGCACTGGAAGCGCTGCGGCCACCGGGTCGGATCTTTGCCCACCCGGAGACCGCCGCGCTTTTGTCAGAAGCGCAGCAAATCCATCCGGTGACCAGACTGGCGGCGTTGCCGCGGGGTATTGGCATGGCGGATCTCAGCCTTGCCAGCCAATTGCTCCGCCAGCCAGACAGTCTGAGTTACCTGTTGGTTCTGCCCGAACAAACTCCTGGACTGGTTCCGCTTTCGGAGCTTGCTCCCGACCTGACACTCATCCCTGCCCGCGCCGCGGCCTCTGACACGGCACGGCTGACTGACAGTTTCCATTTGAACCTAACTGCATTCGGCCTGTTGTCCTTTGCTGTCGGTCTCTTCATCGTTCAGGGAACCATCGCGCTGAGCCTGGAACAGCGGCGCGGGATGATCCGGACCTTGCGCAGCCTTGGGGTGCCTATGCGGCTGCTGTCCGGTCTGTTTGCCACCGAGCTGGCCGCCATTGCACTTGTTGCAGGCATTGCAGGGCTTGCGGGCGGTTACGTAGTGGCAGCCGCGTTGCTGCCCGGCGTCAATGCGACCTTGGCCGGGCTTTATGGCGCATCCGTGGATGGCACCCTGTCACTTCGGCCGGGCTGGGTATTGTCAGGGCTGGCAATGACGCTGGGCGGCACTTTTCTGGCCGGTTCGCAATCTCTTTTTGCGCTTTGGCGCTTGCCCATGCTGGCTTCACCCGCGACCCATGCCCGCGGCCAGCAAGCCAGCCGTTCTCACGTGACCAGTGCAATCTGCGGCGCTGCTTGCATTTCCGCAGGTTTGATGGTTTTTTCATTTTTTCAAGGGCTTGTTGCAGGTTTTGCCTTTCTTGCCGCCGTGATGCTGGGCGCTGCTCTCTTGCTGCCGTTGCTGATTTCAGCAGGCCTATCGCTGGGAGCACACATGGCAAAGAGCGCATTGGCTGAGTGGCTTTGGGCCGACACCCGCGCGCAGCTTCCAGGCATGTCCTTGGCACTGATGGCATTGCTGCTGGCCTTGGCTGCAAACATCGGCGTTGGCACCATGGTGTCCAGCTTCCGCCTGACCTTTACGGGCTGGCTGGATCAGCGGCTGTTCGCGGAGGTCTATGTCACCGCCGCCAGCGATGAACAGGGCGCTGAACTGGCGCAATGGCTGGATGAACAGGAAATCACCGCTCTGTCCCGCCGGTATCACGACACCCGTTTCAAAGGCGCCCCCCTGCGGGTTTACGGGTTTGAAGATGACGCATCCTACCGGTCGAACTGGCCGCTGCTGGACGCCGTGCCGGATGTCTGGGATCAAACGGCAAGAGGTGAAGCCCTGCTGGTCAACGAACAGCTTGCACGCCGGCACAAGCTGGCACCCGGTAGCATCCTGGAAATTGAACCTGGATGGCGCCTGCCCATTGCCGGGGTTTACTCGGATTATGGAAACCCAAATGGCCAGGCCATGGTTTCGCTGCAAGCGCTGCTGAAACATGTACCCGGCCTCCCCAACAGAAACTTCGGCTTGAGCACGGGACCGCTAGAAGTTTCCGGCTTGATTAAGTCACTCAGGGAGAAGTTTGATATTCCGCGGGAAAACATCACGGATCAAGCAACAGTCAAGGCGCGTTCACTGGAAGTTTTTGACAGAACCTTTGTCATTACCGCCGCCTTGAATTTGCTGACGCTGGGCGTTGCCGGGTTTGCGCTGCTGACCAGCCTGCTGACGCTGTGGAGCCAGCGCCTGCCGCAGCTGGCACCGGTCTGGGCGATGGGCGTGACCCGCCGGCAGTTGGCAGCAGCCGAGGTTCTGCGCAGCCTTCTGATGGCGGCCTGCACAGCGGTTCTTGCACTGCCGCTGGGACTGGTTCTGGCTTGGGTGCTGCTTTCGGTGATCAACGTGGCAGCCTTTGGCTGGAAGCTGCCGATGTATCTGTTTCCGCTAGACTGGCTGCGGTTGTTTGTGCTGGCACTTCTCGCTGCAGTGATTGCCGCTGCCCTGCCAGCCTGGCGGCTGAGCCGGATTGACCCGGCAGATCTGCTCAAGGTGTTTGCCAATGAACGCTAAGACCTTTCTATTTGCTGCAGGCGCCATCTGGGCGACCGCTGTGCACCCGCAAGGCTTTGCCGGTCTGGGAACAGACGCAGAGGGTTTTGCCATCCCACAGCCCGATGCCCGGCTGGCTTTCCCTGCGGACCACGGCCCGCACCCTGACTTCCGTATTGAATGGTGGTACTTGACGGCCAATCTTGAAGGCGCCGATGGTGCGGATTATGGCATCCAATGGACGCTGTTCCGCTCTGCCCTGGCGCCAGGGGAAGCAGCCGGGTGGCAAAGTCCGCAAATCTGGATGGCCCATGCCGCCGTCACCACAAAGGACAAGCACCTGTTTTCAGAACGGATCGCCCGCGGAGGTGTGGGACAGGCGGGTGTCCGGACCCATCCCCYTACCGCATGGATCGATGATTGGCACATGCGATCCACCGACGAGACGCTTGAAAAGATTTCACTTTCTGCTGCTGCGATGGAGTTCTCCTATGACCTGGACCTGTCCGCTGATGGCCCGCTGGTTCTGCAAGGCAACGCGGGTTACTCAGTCAAGTCGGCCACTGGCCAGGCGAGCCACTATTATTCCCAGCCGCACTATCAGATCTCTGGCACTTTATCTTTGCCGGAAGGGCAGGTTGATGTCACCGGCCATGGCTGGCTGGACCGGGAATGGTCAAGCCAGCCGCTGGCAGCGGACCAAAGCGGCTGGGACTGGTTTTCACTTAGCTTCGATAGCGGCGAGAAGCTGATGGGGTTCATTTTGCGCGGTGACCGTGGCGACTACACCTCCGGCACCTGGATTTCCGCTGACGGCACCGCCGAGCCGCTGGCGCCAGGCGCCTTTCTGGCAGAACCTTTGAATACCAGCGACGTACAAGGCCTCGAAATACCCACGCATTGGAGAGCCTCCGTGCCAGACAAGGGTGTTTCCGTCGAAGTAAAAGCACTGAATCCGCAAAGCTGGATGGGAACTTCGTTCTCTTACTGGGAAGGTCCGGTCAAGATTACAGGAAGCCACTACGGTAAGGGTTACCTTGAGATGACCGGCTACGAATAAGGGCGCCCGGAGGCGCCCTTATCTGGCTTAGCGAACCACAAAGACCGAACAGTCCGAATGGCGGATCACCCGGGCTGCGTTTGGCCCCAGCAGGTAATCCTTCAGATCCGGCTTATGCGCACCGATCACGATCAACCCGCTGCCTGCGGTTTCCGCAACCTTCAAGATCTCCTGATACGCCGTTCCGGTTGCCACCAGATGGCGGACCTTGGCATTACGCTCCTTGCCCAGAACGCTTTCGCACAGCTCGGTCAGCCGTTGCGTGGTGTCCTTGACTGCCTTTTCGTGGTGATGCTCCTCAAAGAATCCCGAGACCCAGCTTTCGCCGAAGTCCGGCAGCACGTTGACAACATCCAGCTGCGCGCCATCCAAATCGGCCAGCCGGGCGGCCTGGGACAGGACCATTTCGTCCAGTGTCTGGTCGTTCAGCTCCAAAGCGCAAAGAACAGGTTTGCTCATGCCGTTACTCCTTCTTCTTCACGCGCGCGACCGCGCTGCAACAGGGCGACCAGCGCCACCAGCAGTAGCGCCGGCAGGAACATCAGTTCCTTAGGCAACTGGCTGGCGGGGGCCTGGATCGCCACGATCTGCACCGGTGCATCAGCGTAGAAATCGAAACTGTCCAGGCTGGGGGCTGCCGGCGTGCCGAACATCGGCTCTTCCAGTTTGACTGCACCGTCCTCCTCCAGCAGCAGCAGGCCATAGGCATCCACTGCCGCCTGCCCTTCGGAGCCATCGGCGGTCATGATCATCGTTGTGCTCTTGATCTCAGACGTGTCGAAATCAGGACCTTCCACGGTGATGCGCAATTCTGCCCCCGGTTCCGCCTCATCCAGGGCTTGCGCCAGCTGGGCTGGAGGAACCTGGGTAAACGGCGGCATCACCCGGTCCATGAAGAAGTCAGGCCGGAACAGCGCAAAGGCGGCAAAGACCAGCAGCACGCTTTCGTAGATCCGGCTTCGGCTGACGAAATAGCCCATCGTGCCGGCAGTGAAGACAAGGATCGCTATTGTAGCTGAGATCGCCACGAGAATGCCCTGGGTCCAACCAACGTCAATCAGAAGCAGATCGGTGTTAAAGATGAACACAAACGGCAGCGCCACGGTCCGCAAGCTGTAGAAGAAGGCTGTGAACCCGGTGCGGATTGCATCCCCCCCCGACACAGCCGCAGCAGCAAAGCTGGCAAGCCCAACAGGCGGTGTCACGTCAGCCATGATCCCGAAATAGAACACAAACAGGTGCACGGCGATCAGCGGAACGATCAGGCCGGACTGGGCTCCCAGCTCCACCACCACACCAGCCATCAGCGAGCTGACAACGATGTAGTTGGCGGTGGTCGGCAGGCCCATGCCCAGCACCAGCGACAAGAGGCCGACCATCACCAGCATCAGGATCAGGTTGCCGCCCGAAACGAACTCGACCAGATCAGCCATCACTTGACCCACACCGGTCAAAGTCACCGTGCCCACGATCACGCCTGCGGTGGCGGTTGCCAGCGCAATACCGATCATGTTGCGGGCGCCGTCAATCAGACCGTTCCACAGGTCATGCACTCCTTCGACGAAGGCGTTTGCCATGTTGCTTTGACCACGGAAGATTGCCTTGAGCGGCTTCTGGGTCAGCAAAATGACAAACAGCAATGCGGTGGCCCAGAAAGCCGACAGGCCAGGCGACTTCTGTTCAATCATCAGGAAGTAGACCAGTACGATAATCGGCAGCAGGTAATGCAGCCCCGCCTTGTAAATCTCGGCGACCACCGGCAGTTCGACCTCCTTGGCGTTGGGGTCATCCGGCACCAGGTCATCAACACCCGAAGCCAGCCACAGCAGCGCTATGTAGGCGGCAACAACCAGTGCCGAAAGGGTCAGACCGGAGGCGCCGGGCATCGCTGCAATGATCCATTTCACAGGGTACTGAACGCCATAGCAGAGCGCTGCGAAGCCCGCGAAGAACAAGGCCATGCCCCCGATGGTACGGCCCATGGAAACCACGCGGTTGCCCAGTGTCGGCATGTTCCGCTTCACGGCCTCAAGGTGCACGATGTAGACCAGCGCGATGTAGGAAATCGCGGCCGGCAGGAAGGCATGGGTGATCACCTCGACATAGGAGATACCCACGTATTCCACCATCAGGAAGGCGGCAGCCCCCATCACCGGCGGCATGATCTGGCCGTTCACGGAAGAGGCGACCTCAACCGACCCAGCCTGCTCAGAGGTGAAACCGACGCGCTTCATCAGCGGGATCGTGAAGGTGCCGGTGGTGACCACGTTGGCGATGGAAGAGCCGGAGATCAGGCCGGTTGCGGCAGAGCCGACAACAGCCGCTTTGGCCGGGCCGCCGCGCAGGTGGCCAAGCGCCCCGAATGCCATCTTGATGAAGTAATTGCCGGCCCCTGCTTTATCCAGCAGCGCGCCGAACAGCACGAAGAGGAAGACAAACTTGGTGGAGACCCCCAAGGCAATGCCGAACACGCCCTCGGAGGTAATCCACATATGGCTCATCGCCTTTTTAAGACTGGCGCCTTTCCAGCGGATAACCTCGGGCACCCATTCGGAGGAGCCGAAGAAGACATAAGCCAGGAAGATCGTCGCAATGATCGCCATCGCCGGACCAAGCGCGCGCCGGGCCGCTTCGAAAAGTAAAAGCAGGCCAGCCAGAGCAAACCACTTGTCCATGTCATCGGCAAGACCGCCGGAATCAACGATTTTCTGATAAAAAATGTAGCCGTACAGCGCGATCGCGGTGCCGGCCAATGCAAAAATCCAATCCTGCACCGGAATGTAATTCCTCGGGCTGGATTTCAACGCGGGATAGGCCGCGTAGGCCAGGAAAATGGCAAAGGCCAAATGGATTTGGCGCGAATTGTTGATCACGCTCCCAGGCAGCAGCAGGTTGGCTACCGGCGAGGCCAGGATGACTTGAAACACGGACCAGATCACGGCGACAATCGCCAGGAACAGCCCCACGCTCCCTACCGGGTTGCGGGCGCCGGCGTCTGAGGACGCGACCAGTTCCTGAAGCTCTTCTTCGCTGAGCGGCCGATTTCCCTGAGCATCGGATGTCATGGATAATCTCCCCTTCGGCCGCCGTTTTCCGGGGCCTGTCTTGTCAAACCCGGGCCTTTGGCCTCAGGCAAAAACGGGGCGCTTGATGCGCCCCGTTCCTGTTGTCTGGCGGATTATTCGATCCAGCCTTTTTCTTTGTAGTACTTCTCTGCGCCCGGATGCAGCGGCGCTGACAGGCCGTCTGCGATCATCTCTTCCGGTTTCAGGTTGGCAAAGGCCGGGTGCAGCTTCTGGAAAGCTTCGAAGTTCTCGAAGACAGAGCTGACCACAGCATAAACCGCATCCTCAGAGACGTCGGCGGAGGTGACGAAGGTCGCGCCAACACCAAAGGTGCTGGTGTCATTGTCGGACCCGCGGTACATGCCGCCGGGAATTGTCGCTGTACGGTAGAAGGAGTTTTCGGCAACCAGTTTTTCAACCGCTTCGCCGTCCACGGTCACTAGCACGGAGTCACAGGCGGTGGTGGCTTCCTGGATGGAGCCGGACGGGTGGCCAACGGTGTAGATCATCGCGTCGATCTGGTTGTCGCACAGAGCCGCGGACTGTTCTGCCGCTTTCAGCTCGGTTGCCAGGGCGAAATCTTCCATGCCCCAGCCCTTGGCTTCCATCAAAATTTCCATGGTGCCGCGCTGGCCGGAGCCCGGATTGCCAATATTGACGCGCTTGCCCTTGAGGTCGTCAAAGCTGGAGATGCCTGCGTCTGCACGCGCCACGACGGTGAAAGGTTCCGGGTGAACCGAGAAAACAGCACGCAGGCCTTCAAACGGGCCTTGTTCCTCAAACTTGTTGCTGCCGTTGTACGCATGGTATTGCCAGTCGGACTGGGCCACGCCGAACTGCAGCTCGCCTTCGCGGATTGTGTTGATGTTGTAGACCGAGCCGCCGGTGGATTCGACGGCGCATTTGAAGCCGTGCTCCTTGCGGCCCTTGTTCACCAGACGGCAGATGGCGCCGCCAGTCGGGTAATACACGCCGGTCACGCCGCCGGTGCCGATGGTGATATATTCCTGAGCAAATGCTGCGGGCGCCGAAAAGGACGCCGCCACCAATGCACCGATAGCCAGCTTGGTGTGTTTCATGATCAAGTCTCTCCCACTTGTCTTATGAATTGCAGCTTGTCCGCGTCCGCCTGGAATACATGTCTGCAGTTGTCCCGCAGCCGTCAGTTCCGGCCCGCCAGGCAAGCTGTGTGCGGATTATTTTGCACGCGCAGAAGGGTTCCACTGGCACCCTCGCAAGTCAAGACTGCTATTTATTGACGCACCCTCTTTGGGACCTTTTTTTCCCGTTATTGACGCCAGTTAGATATTTTTCCCCGCAAACGTACGGCACTTCCGCATGGTCCCGGCGCAAAGTTTTTTCTTGAAGGTAAAGATGAGTTGCGCGCGATTCTCAGTTGCGTCATTCGAACCCGAAGACTTCAACTCAGCTTCGCACTCATTTTCGGTGGTTTTTTAATGCCGAAAATCAACCGGTGACAAACCGCCGCAACATGGCTATTAAACAGCCCATAAAAAAATTTGAGCCACGGTTTAAGAAACGCCGGGGCCGTTACCAGCAATTGACAGGGAGCTTGCAGCAATGCTGCTGAGCCAAGTAATTTTCAGCAATCCGTCGCTGACGGACTTTTGGGCTTTGGAGCGGTGTGTATCGGCTCAGGCCCGTCGGCTTCCACGGGAAATCAGCGCCCCGCTGACTTGCGACGTGGAGCCTGAATTTCGGTGCACCCCCCGAAAGTGGGAGTTGATTCTGGCCGAAGCGCATCAACGCGGATTGAGGGCGCGTCAGGCGGCCTGATCCTCTATTTCCTCAAGCTCTTTGATCCGCTCAAGGGTGGAACAGTTCCCCGGCAACCAAATGCCTGCCGGGGAAGCATGGCTTACTCGGCCGGACTGGTTTTTGGCTGGCCCTTGATACGCTCGCGCATGCCTTGCATCATCGCATAGAGCACCGGCACGACGATGACGCCGACAACGGTTGCTGCAAGCATTCCGCCAAAAACCGCAATGCCGATGGCCTTTTGGCTGGCGGCGCCAGCACCAGACGCAATCAGCAACGGCACCACCCCTAGCAGGAAGGACAATGCCGTCATCATCACTGCCCGGAAGCGCTGCTTGGCTGCTTCTTGCGCGGCTTCGCGGATGCTGAGGCCGGCTGCCCGCTGCTCCATCGCGAACTCCACAATCAGGATGGCGTTCTTTGACGCTAGGCCGATCAGCATGATCATCCCGATCTGCGTGTAGAGGTTGATGTCATTGCCAGCTATCGCCACCGCAGCCACGGCCCCGAACAGGGCGACAATCACCGACAGCAGAATAGCAACCGGCATCGTCCAGCTTTCGTACTGCCCGACCAGAAACAGGTAACCGAACAGGACAGCCATCGCCAGAATCACGGTCACAAGCCCCGCTGAATCCAACTGCTGCTGAGCGGTGCCGGTCCACTCAAAGGCATAACCCGGCGGCAGTGCCGTTGCGGCCTCCTCCTGCATCACCCGGATAGCATCGCCGGTGGACAGCCCAGGTCCGGGAACAGCGGTGACGGTTGCCGAGCGGAAAATGTTGTGCCGCTTCAGCAGTACCGGCCCCAGAACATTCTCGACATCGATCAGGGTCGACAATGGCACCATTTCGCCCGACTGCGCCCGCACGTACAGGCCGCCGATATCTTCGATCTTGTCGCGGTAAGACCCCTCTGCCTGCAGCATCACCTTGTAGACGCGGCCGAACAGGTTGAAGTCGTTGACATAATAGGAACCCAGGTGTGCCTGCATGGTCTGGAACACCTCGGCAATCGGCACATTCAATGTCTTGGCCTTTTCCCGGTCCAAATCGACAAACACCTGCGGAACATTGGCCCGGAAGGTGGTGTAGGACTGGGCAATCTCAGGCCGCTGATTTGCGGAGTAGACCAGCGACCCGACGGACTGCGCCAAATCCTGCGGTGTGCCGCCAGCGGTCTGCTGTACTGCCATTTCAACACCAGCCGACATCCCCAGGCCGGAGATTGGCGGCGGGTTGAAGGCAACGATGCTGGCTGCGGCCTCACCATTGGCGATACCGTAGATCTGACCCAGGATCGCGTTCGGCTGCAACGCTTCGTCCTTCCGCTCATCCCACGGGTCCAAGTTGGCGATGATCATCGCACCATTGGCACTGGCACCGTTCAGCAGGCTGAAGCCGTTGACCAGGACCGTGCCCTTGACGCCCGGAATCTGGCGGATCTGCTCGTCTATCCGGCGTGTCACAGCCTCAGTGCGCCCCAGCGCCGCTGCGTCGGGAAGCTGCACATCAACAAACAGATAGCCGTTGTCTTCCAGCGGCAAGAAACCTTTGGAAGTGGAATTAAAAACCGCACCGGTTCCCAAGGCCACTGCAGCAATGATGGCCAGCCCGATAACCGGCAACCTCAGCAAACGCGTCACGATGCTAAGATACCCGCTGCGCACCCCGCCGATCATGTTCTCGAACATTGCCAACAAGCCTTTGGGAGGGCCGGAACGGGCCTTGAGCACAATAGCGCAGAGCGCCGGTGACAGTGTCAGCGCGTTGACCGAAGAGATCACCACCGCAACAGAGATCGTCACCGCAAACTGTGAGTACAGCTTGCCTGTAATCCCCGGCATGAAGGTAACCGGCACAAATACCGCCAGCAGCACCAGTGTGGTTGCGATAACCGGGCCGGTGATCTGCCCCATCGCCTTGCGGGTCGCATCTGGCGGTGACAGCCCTTCCTCGGCAATGATGCGCTCGACGTTCTCAACCACCACGATGGCATCATCCACCACGATGCCGATCGCCAGCACCAGCGCAAAGAGCGAGATGGTGTTGAGGGACATGCCAAGCGCCAGCAGGAAGGCAAAGGTCCCGATCAGTGAAACCGGGATGGCCACTGCCGGAATGATGGTGGCGCGGAACGACCCCAGAAAGATGAATACAACCGAGATCACCAGTACAAAGGTCATCATCAGAGTGGAGACTACGTCGTTGAGCGACTGTTCCACAAAATCCGTGGTATTGAACGGCACCGAATACGCGACGTCCTCGGGGAAAACCTGCGACAGCCTTTCCATTTCCGCCAGAACAGCCTCGGACACCGCCAGAGCGTTGGCGCCAGGAGCCTGGTAAATCGCCAGAATTGTAGATGGCACGCCGTCGAAGAAACCGGAAGCGCTGTAGTTGGAGGCCCCCAGTTCCACCCGGGCAATATCCGCCAAACGCACGGTGCTGCCGCCTTCGCCGGTGCGGATCACGATGTCCTCGAACTCGCTGACTTCGGTCAGCCTGCCCTTCGACTTGATCGTGTACTGGAACACCTGATCGCCTGGTACCGGCGGTGCACCCACCTGCCCCGCCGAGACCTCGATATTCTGTTCCCGCACCGCATTGATCACATCGCCAGGTGAAATGCCCAGGCCTGCCATCTTGTTGGGGTCCAGCCAGACCCGCATAGCGTATTCGAAGTTTGTCAGGATATCCGCCTTGCCGACGCCATTCACTCGCGCCAGAGCGTCCTTGATGTTGATGGCTGCATAATTCGACAGGAACACACTGTCGTAAGACCCGTTGGGAGAGGTCAGCGCCGCTACCAGCAGCATGTTCGAGGAGCTTTTCTGGGTCACGACACCGTTTGCCGTGACTTCGGCCGGCAGGGCTGCCACAGCCTGCGCTACCCGGTTCTGCACATTGACCGAAGCGATATCGGGATCAGTGCCCACCTCAAATGTCACTGCGAGCGAGTAGCTGCCGTTGTCGGCGGAGGTGGAGGACATATACAGCATCCCGTCCACACCATTGACCTGTGCCTCAATCGGCGCTGCGACGCTCTTCTCAACGGTTTCGGCGTTGGCGCCCGGGTAACTGGCAGTGACATTTACCACTGGCGGCGTGATTTCCGGGAACTGCGCAACCGGCAGTGCGAAATAGCCGATCACCCCCATTACCGTCAGCACCAGGGAGATGACGATCGCAAATTTCGGCCTTGAAATAAATGTGGAGGAGAACATCGGTTATTCTCCTGCCTGTGCTGCCATGACCGGATCCACCTCGACACCGGGCCGGATTTTCTGCAGGCCTTCGACTACAACGGTTTCGCCTTTCGTCAGCCCGTCCAGAACGATGATCCCGGTGCCCTGAACATCACCGGTGGCGATATAACGCTGCTGGACCTGGTTCTGATCGTCGACCACAAGAACAAACGGACCCTGCTGGTCCCGCTGAATTGCTGCCTGGCTGATCACAACGCGCTCAACAGCCTCCTGCGACTGAAGGCCGACTGTTAAAAACGCCCCGTCCAGGATCAGCCGTTCGTCATTTTTGAATTCCGCCCGCACGGTGACAGCGCCTGTCGTCGGATCAACCCGGTTGCCTGCAAAGGCGATCCGTCCCTTCTCCTCCAGTTCTGCCCCATTGGGCAGCACCACGAACACCTCTGGAGCGGTCTCGGTATTGCCGCGGTCAATTCCCTCGGCCTCAAGCTCCTGCAGGATTTCGACGAATTGCTTTTCGTTCAGCGAGAAGGACACATAGACGGGTGCTTCACGCACGATATTCACCAACGGCGATCCGCTAGGGCTGACCACGTCACCGATACTGACCTCCACACGCCCGACACGGCCGGAAAACGGCGCATGGACTTCGGTATAGCTCAGATCCAGTTCCGCTTGCTGAATTGCGGCCGCAGCGGCGCGCACCTGCGCCTCGGCCACCAGTTCATTGGCGCGGGCTGTGTCACGGTCGGCTTCCGGAACCGATCCGCGCTCGAACAATTCCTGTTTCCGGACCAGTTCCAATGATGCCAGTTCCAGATTGGCTTCAGCCTGTGCCAATTCGGCCCGGCGGCTCTCCAGCACAGCCTCATAGGCGCTGCGCTCGATGCGGAACAGAATGTCGCCCTTTTCAACCTCAGCGCCATCCCGGACCAGCACTTCTTCCAGATATCCGCTCACCCGGGCCATGATGTCGGCCTTGTCGATCGCTTCTCCCCGGCCGATGAATGTCGCCGTATCCTTGATCGGTTTGATCACCGCCTCGGAAACCGACACTTTGGGAGCAGCACCTTGCTGCTGCGCCAGTGCTGCACCGGCAAATGCCAGGCTAACAGCTGCAACCACTGCCAGCCCGGTCCGGCCGGTCAGGCCCCTGTTCCAGAAACACGTCATTCTTGAGCCTCTCAATTAAACAAAAATTTCCAACAGCCGCCAAACCGGACTGCCGCCCCGTATCCAAATCGTTACCCTATTGAATACTTTCTCTGCACACGTCTGCAAGCTGCACACGCATCTTAAAGAAACTTCTGTCGCTGCAGACGGTTAAAACCCGCAGCGGCGGTCGGGAACTGCCGCCCGTCGCCATACGTTTAACATAGGAAACCTGCAGCCAGTCGCTTCACGCGGGATTTGATTACCGTACCGAGGCAATTACCTTGTTGCGGCAAGGGTGCCTGGCTTGAAAGCAAGGAGCATGACATGCGGTGGAAAGGGCGGCGGCAAAGCCGGAATATCGAAGACCGGCGGGGCCGCCGGATGTCCGGCAAAGGTGCCGGGATCGGCGGCGCCGGCCTTCTGCTCATTGTTGTCGCCGGGGCCTTTTTCGGCGTCGATCTGACGCCGCTGCTGCAAGGATCCGCACCGCAATCCAGTACCAATGCTCCAGTCACTGCAGCCGATCAAGAGGCTGCTGAGTTTGTCAGCGTCGCCCTCGCTGATACCGAAGTTGTATGGACCTCCATATTCGAACAGCAGCTTGGACGGCGGTATAATCCGGCCATTCTTGTCCTTTACAAGGGAGTTACCCAGTCTCCTTGCGGCGGTGCAAACGGCGCAACTGGACCATTCTATTGCCCACTGGACGAAAAGGTCTATCTCGACACTTCCTTCTTCACCACACTCAGCCAGCGGCTGGGCGCGCGGGGCGATTTCGCAGCCGCCTATGTCGTCGCCCATGAAGTTGCTCACCATGTTCAAAACGAGCTTGGCATCCTTGGCGAGACCCAGCGCGTCAGAGCCCGTGTGAGCGAAGTTGAATCCAACTCGATTTCTGTCCGTACAGAACTGCAGGCGGACTGCTTCTCCGGGATCTGGGCGCGCTACGCGCAGGACGCGCTGGGCACGCTGGACCCCGGCGACGTCGAAGAGGCGATGAATGCCGCAAAGCAGATCGGTGATGACACATTGCAGCGGAATGCCGGCCGAGTGCCCCAGCCGCACACGTTTTCCCACGGCACCAGCGCACAGCGGCAAAAGTGGTTTGCCCGCGGGTTCCAAACAGGTGAAGTAAAGTCCTGTGATACTTTCTCAGCCAGTTCCTTGTGACGCTTTGAGTGTGCAGGCCATTGAATTCCTTTGATGCCGGTGTTTGTCTAGCAACACGCAGCACCGCACGGGACACGCAGGGCTGAATGATTTCAGCCGCTTGCGCGGTGCTGCAGCAAACCAAGGGAGGCAGCAGAATGAAAGTTGACGGGACACACTACCGTTCCCTGTGGTGGAACCACGAACAGGACGCGTTGCAGATCATCGACCAGCGCTGGCTGCCGCAGGAGTTCCGCATTCAGAAGATCGAAACGCTGCAGGACTTTGCCGATGCCATTGTTGAGATGCGGGTCCGCGGTGCTCCCTTGATCGGGGCGACAGCTGCCTATGGCATGGCCCTCGCGATGCGCCTGGACCCGTCCGATGCTTCCATGGATCAGGCCTGGAACTTTCTCAACGCGACCCGCCCGACCGCGATCAACCTGCGCTGGGCCCTAGACCGCTGCCGCGGGCATCTGCGGCCCCTGGATGAGGCAGAGCGGGCCGAAGCTGCGTTGGCTTTGGCACATGCAATTTCGGATGAGGACGTCGAAATCAACCGCTGCATTGGCGCGCACGGGCTGGAACTGATCCGGCAGATCGCCGCCGAAAAACCCGCGGGTGAGCCGGTCCGGCTGCTGACACACTGCAACGCCGGCTGGCTGGCAACTGTCGACTGGGGCACAGCCACCAGCCCGATGTACCAGGCGCATGAGGCAGGCATTCCGATCCACGTCTGGGTCGACGAAACACGACCCCGCAACCAGGGTGCGCTGACCGCCTGGGAACTGGGCAGCCACGGGATCAGCCACAGCTACATCACAGACAATGCCGGCGGTCACCTGATGCAGCACGGTCAGGTTGACCTGGTCATCACCGGCACCGACCGCACCACCCGCCGCGGCGATGTCTGCAACAAGATCGGCACCTATCTGAAGGCACTGGCCGCCCACGATAACGGGGTTCCGTTCTACGTCGCCCTGCCCTCGCCGACCATCGACTGGACGGTCTCTGACGGGGTTGCGGAAATCCCGATCGAGGAACGCAGCGAGAGTGAGGTCACCCATGTTCAGGGCAAGACCGAAGACGGAGCAATCGGCACTGTGCAGGTAACACCGGACGGAACCCCAGGTGGCAACCCGGCCTTTGATGTGACGCCGAACCGGCTGGTAACCGGGCTGATAACTGAGCGCGGCATCTGCAAAGCATCCGAGGAAGGTCTCGCGGGCCTGTTTCCCGAAATGGCCGCAGCAAAATCCGCCTGATGCCCGGGTCGGTCCAATGAAACCACCGCACCGGGACTGCACCGATCTCAGGCAGGCCGTGATTGACGCCTGCCTGGAAATGAATGCCGCAGGGATCAATCAGGGTACCTCCGGCAATATTTCAGTTCGCGCGGGTGATCACATGCTGATCACCCCGTCGGGAGTCCCATACGGGAAAATGGCGCCTGAAGATCTTGTCCTGATGCCGCTGGACGGCAGCGCCGCACCGGAGGGACAGCTGAAGCCCTCGACCGAATGGCCCTTTCATCTGGCAATCCTGAAGGCCAAACCCGGCGTGCATGCCGTGGTCCATGCCCATCCCGTCTATTGCAGCGCGCTGGCGATGAACCGTCAGGCAATCCCTGCCTGCCACTACATGGTCGCGGCCTTTGGCGGCAGCGATGTGCCAGTGGCGGATTACGGGCTGTTTGGCAGCCACCAGTTGTCGGAGAATATCAACCGCGCCTTGCAGGACCGCAGCGCATGCCTGATGGCAAACCATGGGGCGGTAACCACCGGGGACAGCCTTTCGCGAGCCCTGTGGCGAATGGTGGAATTAGAAACACTGTCAAAGGGCTACGTGACAAGCCTAACCATCGGCAAACCACACATCCTGAGCGAAGACGAGATTTCGGAAGTTGTGGCAGCTTTCTCGGATTACGGCCTGAAAGACAGCCGATGACCTTGCAAATACGCAAAATGGAGCCGGTATGGAACATCCGCTGATCTTCGATGGGCATAACGACCTGCTGCTGCAGTTCCAATCCGGCAATGTCACAGAAGATAAGAATGGTTTCCTGGGGTCCGGCGGCCATCACATCGACTTGTCCAAAGCTCAGAAAGGCGGCTATGCAGGCGGCCTGTTTGCGATCTTCGTTCCGGACGAAGCCGACTCAAGCTTCATGGAAGAAATGATTGCCGAGAGCTATGACCTGCCCTTGCCGCCAGCCCTGGACTGGTCGCGATCAGCGCAAATCGCGCTTGCTCAGGCCGCGATACTGAAACGTCTTGAGCGTCAAGGTGCGCTGAAGATCTGCCGCACTGCTGCTGACATCCGCAACTCAATGCAAAGTGGAATCATGGCGGCCGTCATGCATATGGAAGGCGCCGAGGCAATCGACCCGGACTTTCATACGCTCGAGGTCCTGCACTCCGCAGGCCTGCGCTCGCTCGGCTTGGTGTGGAGCCGTCCCACGATCTACGGCAACGGCGTGCCGTTCCGCTTTCCCTCAAGCCCCGACACCGGCCTCGGCTTGACACCAGAAGGCATCCGGTTGGTAAAAAAATGCAATGAACTTAAACTCCTGATCGACCTTTCTCATCTGAACGAAGCGGGTTTCTGGGATGTTGCCAGCCACAGCAGAAAACCTTTGGTCGCAACCCACTCCAATGCGCACGGCCTGTGCCCGCACAGCCGCAACCTGACGGACCGGCAGCTACATGCGATCCGCGACAGCGATGGCTTGGTCGGGCTGAATTTCGCCGTTGCCTTCTTGCGCGAAGACGGTCGTATGGACGCGGACACGCCAGTTGCCAAAATGATCGAACACCTCGTCTACCTTATCGACGAGCTTGGTGAAGACAGAGTCGGACTGGGTTCGGATTTTGACGGCGCAACTGTGCCCGCGGCAATCCGGGATCTTTCAGGTCTGCCAGTGCTGCGCGATGCAATGAAGGCGCACGGTTTCGATGACCAGTTAATGGCCAAGCTCTGCCACGGTAATTGGCTTCGGGTTCTGGAGCAGACCTGGACATAGCATAGCCTTGCATGTCACCAGAGGCACAACTCAGCTGAACGGTGCACGGTTCCAGCTAGTCTGCGGGAGGCGTTTTCAAAGAGGCGCAGAGGATAAAGAAAACAAAGGCCTGCAGCAAGAACACGCTGCAGGCCTTTGTTTTTTTTGGTACCCAAGGCCGGACTCGAACCGGCACGCTGTCACCAGCGGGGGATTTTGAATCCCCTGCGTCTACCATTCCGCCACTTGGGCCACGCCCTGTTCCTAGCCAAGCATTCGGCCAAGGTCCAGAGGCAAACGGCACTCAGCCGCTGAAAATACACCGGGTGGCAAAATCAGCCTCTGCCCAGCTTGACGGAGCGCCGCGCGCATGCCACCTCCCTAGGAAAATGCCGTTGAGGACGCAGGACCCAGCATGCTGAAACCGTTATATGACCGGACAATGGCCTTGGCCGATCATCCCAAGGCGCTGTGGTGCCTGGCGGCGGTTGCCTTTGTTGAAAGCTCGGTTTTTCCGATCCCGCCGGATGTTCTGATGATCCCGATGATCCTGGCCCGCCCATCGCGGGCATGGCTGGTCGCTCTCGTTGCGCTGGTTGCGTCTGTGGCTGGGGGCGTTCTGGGATATGCAATTGGCTCCTTTTTTTATGAAAGCATCGGCCAGCCGGTATTGGAGGCCATGGGCAAGGGCGGTGCCATGGCAGAGTTCAACACCCGTTTCAACGATTTTGGCTTCTGGGCGGTGCTGGGCGCGGGCATCACGCCGTTCCCCTACAAGGTGATTACCATCATGTCGGGCTGGACCGGAATGCCGCTCGGCACTTTCATTGCCACCTCTATCCTAGCACGGGCATTGCGTTTTTTCATCGTAGCAGGTCTTCTGTGGCAGTTCGGTGCCCCGGTTCGCGATTTCATTGAACGCCGCCTGGGGCTGGTTTTCACTGCCTTCGTGGTGATCCTGTTCGGCGGTTTTCTGATGGTGAGGTTCATCTGATAATGCACAGGATTCTAATCGTTCTGGCAGCTGGCGGCTCTGCCGCGCTGCTTCTTGGCGCCCTTGGCTTTCAGTACATTGGCGAAATGGCACCCTGCAAGCTGTGCTACTGGCAACGCTACCCGCACGCAGCAGCCGCGGGCATCGGCCTTCTTGCGCTGATTATCCCGGGAGCTGTACTGCCTTATCTGGGCGCGCTGGCGGCACTGGCTACTGCCGGGGTCGGCGCCTATCATACCGGGGTCGAGCGCGGCTGGTGGGAGGGCCCCAGCACTTGCACGTCCGGCCCCATCGGCGGGCTGTCGCCGGACCAGCTCATGGAACAAATCATGGCTGCGCCGCTGGTACGCTGTGACGAGGTCCCTTGGGAGATGCTGTCGCTCTCCATGGCCAGCTGGAACGCACTCGCGTCCTTTGGCCTCGCGCTGTTGTGGATTTCCGCGGCAAACCACATACGTAAGCAGAGTTAACTTTTTGGTAAGCTGCAATGCGGCCTTCAAGGGATTGGCCACATTGCAAAATCTTGCGTCAGGTGTCCTTCTTGGTTGCCAGCAGCAGATTGGTTTCGCTGCTCACCACGCCCTCGAACGTCCGGATTTTGGCCAGAGCAGCGTCGAGCGTTTCCAGCGTCTCCGTCCCCAGTTCAACAATCAGATCCCAGCGACCGTTGGTGGTGTGAATCGCCCGCACCTCCGGCAGTCCCTGCAGTTGCCGGGTGATCCGGCTGGTGCCACGGCCCTCGATCCCGATCATCATCAGTCCGCGCACCGGGTCCCGCAGCACATCCTCCTTCAGGACAACGGTAAATCCAAGAATATCCCCCCGCGCCTGCAGCCGCTCGATCCGTGCCCGCACTGTGGTCCGCGACAGGTTCAGTTCCAGCGCCAGATCCGAAAGCGACGCCCGCGCGTTATGCCGCAGTGCTGAAACCAGCCGCTCATCCGTTTTGTCCATGTCCCATCCCATTTTGATCAATTGCCCATCATTATGGGCAAAATGATTGCTGGATTCCATCACGTTTCGGAAGTTTCTAGTATCAAACCTGAAATTTTGGGAGATCAAAACAGTGACATCACAACACTGCATCCTGATTGGCGCCCCTGTAGACAGCGGCAAACGCAGGGCTGGCTGCCTTATGGGCCCTGACGCCTACCGCACTGCTGGTATCACCGAAGCCCTGCAAAGCCTGGGCCACACTGTTGAGGACCTCGGCAATCTGGCACCGGACGACCACATGGAAGATACCAATGATGGCGTCATTTATGCCCGCAACGAGACCATTGGCTGGACCTCTCGCCTAGCCAAGGCTGCCGAGAACGCGCTGGAGCGCGGTATGCCTGTCTTCCTCGGCGGCGATCACTCACTGTCGCTGGGCTCTGTTGCCGGAGCCGCCAATCATGCTGCCAAAGCGGGCCGCCCCCTGTTTGTGCTATGGCTTGATGCGCACACGGATTTCCACACGCCGCAGACAACGGACAGCGGTAACTTGCATGGCACACCTGTAGGATATTTCACTGGCCGCAATGGCTTCGATGGCTTTCCTGAGGTGACCAATCCGGTGCCGCAGGAAAACGTCTGCATGATCGGCCTGCGTTCAGTTGATACGCAAGAGCGGCTGGCGCTGGAAGGCAGCAGCATCCTGACTCATGACATGCGCCATATTGACGAAAACGGCATTGCCGGACCGCTGAACCGATTCCTGGAGCGGGTTGCGCAGGCAAACGGCATGCTGCATGTCTCGCTGGACGTTGATTTCCTGGACCCGTCTGTGGCCCCGGCCGTCGGCACCACCGTTCCCGGCGGCGCCACCGTGCGCGAGGCACATCTTGTTTGCGAGATCCTGCATGACTCCGGCCTGATGAGTTCGCTGGATCTGGTTGAATTGAACCCTTTCCTCGACGAGCGCGGACGCACCGCGCATTTGATGGTGGACCTCTGCGCCTCGGCACTTGGCCGACGCGTCTTTGACCGCCCGACACGGAGCTACCAGTGAGCAGCCTGCAAGCCCCCTCAGCGGTAGTGATGGTGCGCCCGCACCACTTCCGCTCCAATCCTGAAACACAGGGTGATAACGCTTTCCAGACGCTTGCGAATACCTCGGCGGAGACCACCGCCGCGCAGGCGCTGGCAGAGTTTGACGGCGCTGTGGAAACCCTGCGCGGTGCTGGCGTTACGGTTCATGTGTTCGACGACACCACCACCGAAACGCCTGACAGCGTGTTCCCGAACAACTGGTTCTCTACCCATGCCGGCGGCCACGTTGCGGTGTACCCGATGTACGCCGAAAACCGGCGCAAGGAACGCCGTTGGGACGTGATTGAGCTCCTTAAGCGCGACTACCGTGTGCAGGACGTGATCGACTATTCCGGCCTGGAACAGGACGGTTTATCGCTGGAGGGCACCGGCGCCATGGTGCTCGACCATATCGGGCGCATTGCCTACACGGTGAAATCCAACCGCGCCGACCCGGTGCTGCTGGAACGGTTCTGCACCCATTTCAACTTTGAACCCATGGTGTTCGAAGCCAAAGATGATGCAGGCCGCGACGTCTACCACACCAATGTTCTGATGGGCATCGGCACCGAATACGCGCTGATTTGCCTGGATATGATCGTTGATCCGGCCCGCCGTGCCGAAGTTGCGGCCCGGCTGGAGGAAACAGGCCGCCGGGTCATAGACCTGACGCCAGCGCAGATCGCCAGTTTTGCGGGCAATGCCTTGGAACTGACAGGCCGCAGGCGTCTTCTGGCACTTTCTGCCAAGGCGCTTGAGGCGCTGCGCCCGGATCAGATTTCGGTCATTGAGCAAAGTGCCGAGCCGCTGCCCCTGACCATCCCAACTATCGAAACCGCAGGCGGGTCGGTGCGCTGCATGCTGGCAGGCATCCACCTCAGCCCCCGTGAAAGGAAAACCGCATGACACAGCCTTCGGATAAGGCCCTGGTGCCTTTTGTCAGCGTCGACAACATGATGCGCCTCATTCATCACGTTGGCATCGAACAGATGCTGCGGGATCTGGCCGACTATGTCGAACAGGATTTCAAGCGCTGGGAGCTGTTCGACAAGACCCCGCGTGTTGCCAGCCATTCGGACGTTGGCGTGATCGAACTGATGCCAACCTCGGATGGCGAGGCCTACGGCTTCAAATACGTGAACGGCCACCCCAAGAACACCTCCGAAGGGCTGCAGACCGTCACCGCTTTCGGCCTTCTGGCGGATGTCTACACCGGCTACCCGGTGCTGCTGACCGAGATGACCATGCTGACTGCCCTGCGCACCGCGGCAACCTCAGCCATGGCGGCCAAGTACTTGGCCCCCAAAGGCGCCACCACCATGGCAATGATCGGCAACGGTGCCCAATCTGAGTTCCAGACCCTGGCTATGAAAGCGATCATCGGCCTGAAATCCGTGCGGCTTTATGACAAGGACGCGGCGGCGACTGCAAAATGCGCCCGCAATCTGCAGGGCCTGGGGATTGAGGTCGTCAGCTGCAAGACACCGGAAGAAGCCATTGAAGGCGCGCAGATCCTCACAACCTGCACCGCCGACAAGCAGTACGCCACCATCCTGACCGACAACATGGTCGGCAGCGGTGTGCATATCAACGCCATCGGCGGCGACTGCCCTGGCAAGACCGAACTGGCCGCGGGCATCCTCAGCCGCTCCGACGTCTTTGTCGAATACCCGCCGCAAACCCGGATCGAAGGCGAAATCCAGCAGATGCCGGAAGATTTTGCTGTGACCGAACTGTGGGAAGTCATTGCAGGCAAGAAACAGGGCCGCACCGGCGACCGCCAGATCACCCTGTTCGACAGCGTCGGCTTCGCGATCGAGGACTTCTCTGCGCTTCGCTACATCCGCGACCGAATTAAGGGCACGGACTACTTTATTGATCTGGACATGCTTGCGGACCCGGATGACCCGCGCGATCTGTTCGGTATGCTGCAGCGCGCAAAGGCCTGATCCTGTTCCTGCGTTTGCCGTTAACGCGGTAAGCGCAGAATTAGCGACGAAAAAGTGCATTCATTGGGGAACCAATCTGCGCCTCGCGCGTCTTGCTCAAGTAGGCAGCCTGCCGCTGCTACTGGACACGTCCCCAATTTGTCCGACAACTCGCCCCCGCCCTCTGCTGGCGGGGGCTTTTTCATTAATTGGAATCTTTTGCATCCARTAGCCGTGGAACCTTTTGCCTGCCTATCCGTTGACCCTGCACAAGGCGCTGATTGATGCGCTGCAAACGGGAAGCAGATGCAAAGGAAAGTAAGCATGACAAAGACAGCCGCAACAAAGCAGTTTTCCAACGCCGACTCCGCATCTGAAGAGCTCTCGGGCGAGCGGCTGGCTGACCGTGCTAAAGAGCAGGCCCAAGAGGCTGTTGAGCAGGCACAGGAAAGCCTGCAAGCAGGTATCAGCTATGGCAAGAGCGAAATCGAACGTCTCACCAGCCAGTCGCAGGACTTCATCAAGAAGAACCCAGGTCTGGCCGTGGCCGGTGCGCTTGGGGCCGGCGTGCTGCTTGGTCTGGCGCTGCGCAGACGGTACTGATCTTCCAACCATTCCAACATGTTACAGAAAGCTGCGCAGATCGCGCAGCTTTTTCTTTTAAGTTTCCCGCATCCAACTGATTGCGCCCCTTTCAAGCCGAAACAACTTGCAACCGGGAACCTTAACCCACCTCCCGGCGTTTACCCTTCAGAAGCAATTTCCCAAGGGAGAACATCATGGAATATGGACTTATTGGTCTGCTTGTTCTGGCAGCAGACATCTATGCGATCATCAAAATTGTCTCCTCCAGCGCCTCTGCCGTGGCAAAAATTCTCTGGGTTCTGCTGATCCTTCTGCTGCCGGTCGTGGGCTTCATTATCTGGCTGATTGCCGGTCCGAAATCTTCTGCCGCCCATATCTGATCAACGCGATGGCATCACACGCTGGCCTGGCTCAAACAATGTCAGGCCGCGGACGCCCCCTGCGCAGGCTCAACCTGCGGAACGCGCTGCAATGCAGCGCACGGATACCCGAGAGGCTTTGAAATGACCAACACTTCCGATTTGGAACAACAGGCACGCAGTCAGGCGGCTGATTTGGGCCGCAAAGCCAAGGCTGCGGTGGCAGGAAAACTCCGTGAAGCGACGGACGCCGCCCAGTCTCAAGCCGCACAGGAGGTAGAGGACACGGCGGATGCAGCAGATGCCGCCGCCAGTGCATTCTCTCCCGGCTCGATGCAGGCCAAGGCTGCAAGCATGGTTGCCGGTCATTTGGAGGATGCAGCCCACCGTGTCCGGACGCTCGACATCGAACAAACTGTTGAGGATGTCAGCGCCTTCGCCCGCCGCAACCCGCTCTTGTTCTTGAGCGCGGCTGCTTTTGCTGGTTTCGCAGCAACCAGGTTTCTGAAGACGCACGACCCCGATCCTGAAATGCCTTCCAGAACTGTCCGCAATCGCGCTCCGGTGCACGAGGGAGGCGGTCATGGCGTATCGTGATTTGCGCGAGTCGCCGCAATTGTTGTTTGAAGCACTCCGTCATTTTGCAGCACTGCTGCGCAGTGAAGCGGAACTGGCCAAGGGTGAACTGAAAGAGAAGGCAGCCAGCGCCGGAACAGGCCTCGCCTGTCTGGCCGCCGCAGCAGTACTGGCTCTGGCCGGTTTGCATGTGCTCGCGGCTGCGCTGGTTGCCTGGATTGCATCCGCTGGTTTGCCACCGGGACTTGCTGCGTTGCTCGTCGGCGGCGCGCTTATGGCAGGCGCCGCAGGCCTTCTCGCCGCGGCCAAAGCGCGTCTGAACGGCAAGGCTCTAATGCCCTCGCGTACCATCCGCAGCGTCCAACTGGACGCCGCCAGCATCAAGGAGGCCACTCATGACCGGAACTGACAAGCTCGAACAGCAAGCCGAAGTAAACAGACGCCGCTTGGCAGTTTCTCTGTCCGGGCTGTCCGGCACCTTGTCGCCGCGCCATGTCACAGACCAGCTAGCAGCAACGGCCCACGGATATGGCGGCCAGCTGGGCCACGAGGCAATGTCTGCTGCCAAACGCAACCCGGCAGCGCTGCTTCTCACCGGCGCTGGCCTTGCACTGATGTTAACAGGCACGGGCAGCCGCCCGAAGGCTCCGGCGGCCAGGCCCGCTGCTGTTCCGCCCGAAGCTGCATTCCAGGGCTTTGATGACCGTGTGGCCGCGGCGGATGCCGCCATGAAACAGGAGATGTCCGGGATGAGCGACGAAAATTTCCGCAGCAGCAAGATGCGTGAGACTTTGAATGCAGGGTTGGATGCTTTGCCCGATGCCGCCCGCAAAAGGGTGCTCAAGGCCCGCACCGCCGCATTGCACGCTCAGGAAAAGGTTGAAGCACAGGCCGCTCGCGCTGTGGCTCAGGGCCGGACTTTTTACAATCGGAACCCGCTGGCCGCAGGTGCTATTGCACTCGGCCTGGGCGCGCTGATCGGTGCGCTCCTGCCGCCGACACGCCGAGAAGACGAGTTGCTGGGTTCCCACCGGGATGCACTGGCCGCCAAGGCGGAAACGGCCCTGCGGGAAGAGATGGATAAACTGTATCACAGGGCCAGCGCCAAACTTGATTCAGATGACAGCGGGCTGCCGCCCCGAACCGCTGCCCGCTAATGGCCATGCCCGGATTTCTGAAAACTGCCCTTAGCGGCCGGGGGGTCCGTGTGATGCTGATGATCCTGACGATCATCAGCATCACTGCTGCCTTGCAACTGGCGCAGCAAATCCTTGCCCCGATGAGCTTTGCGCTTGTGCTGGGAGTGGTGGTGTCCCCGCTGGCCGACAAGCTGGCGCGCGCCGGTGTGCCGCGGCTTGCGATCGCCCTGACGCTGCTCCTGCTGTGTACGCTGTTTGTTGCTATCATCCTTCTCCTGATCGAACCGCTGATCAACGTGCTGATAGACGAACTGCCCCGTATAAAGTCGGTTATGGCCGGCCTGATCGACCGTGCCTCTTCTCTGCTGCGGGGCATCGAAACAATCAGTCAGGAAATCGAAGAAAGCGTGGGCGCTGAAGCGGTGGAACCGCAAACTGCAATCCCCTCAGTCGGCGATGCCCTGTGGCTGGCACCGAGTTTTGTTTCCCAGGTTTTCATCTTCGTGGGCACTCTGTTTTTCTTCACGCTGACCCGCAACGATCTATACCGCCTGACGGGGCCGCTGAAGACCAGGCTGAAGCACGCAGATACCGTTGTCGCACGTTACTTTGCCGCGATCACTCTGGTGAACACCGGCCTGGGCGCTGTTACAGCAGCCGCGTTGATGGCGCTTGGTGTTGAATATGCCCTTCTGTGGGGCCTGGCGGCGGGCCTGCTGAACTACGTGCTGTACCTGGGCCCGTTGCTGATAACGCTGAGCCTGGCCATTGCCGGGATGCTTCAGTTCCATGGCGTCTATGCTGTACTGCCACCGGCTGCGTTCCTGCTAATCAACCTGGCAGAGGCTAACATTGTAACGCCCCTGGTCGTCGGCCAGCGAATGGCGATCAATCCCTTGCTGATCTTCATGTCGATTGTCTTCGGCTTGTGGCTGTGGGGGCCTGTCGGTGCCTTCGCGACATTGCCTCTGCTTCTTTGGCTTGGCGTTCTGCTGGAACCGCAGCCAGAGTCGAAAGGCCGCACGGAAGAGGATCCGCTGCGCGAAGTCATGTAAAACCACGTTCGCGTCCCACGCAGTTCGCGGTCACTGCCATCACTCCACCTGCTGCTGATCATCCAGCAGGTTTTCGCCGCCGTCGAGCCCCTTGCGTTCCCGTTCCGCAGCCTCTGCCACGGCCGGTTCTGGCCTCGCAGGATCCGCGGCCTCTGGCAGATCGGCTGGTTCGGTTTTGGCTGGTCGTCTTGCGTCAACGGACTCATCCGAAGACGGCACTGCCGTCTGCGCGCCATCAAGGCGCACCCGGTAGATCGGCTCAGGAAGACCGAAGCCCGCAGCTTCCAGCGCCAGCTTGGCGGCCCGGATCGCTTCGCCACGCGCCTTGGCGAAATCCACCTTGGTCTGATCCACCCAGCCGGTGAAAGTCAGGATCACGTTGGAATCCCCTACCTCGCTGATCCAAGCGCCGACTTCCGGCTCCTTCAGCACAAACGGCTGCGCCTCCAGCGCGGCTACAGCCGTGGCCAGCGCCGCAGCCAGATCCGCATCCGCGTCGACGCCGAGATTGAAGCCAAACCGGCGCCGGGGATCACGGGTGAAATTCACGATACGGCCCTTGAACACGGTGGCATTCGGAATTCGGATATGGTTTCCCTCGGGCGAGATCAGAATGGTCGCACGCGAGGTGAGACGGGCGACAGTTCCCTGATCGCCCTGGATGTCGACAAAATCGTTGGGCCGGAAAGGCTGCCGAAGGCTGAGCAGGATGGAGGCAATAAAGTTCTCCACTGTATCGCGCACCGCAAAGCCAAGTGCCAGACCGACGACACCAGCGGCGCCCAGGACAGCGCCGATCAGCGCAGTTGCGTTCAGGATGTCCAGCGCCAGCACCAGCCCCGTGAGGATGAACAGGATGCGCGCGACGGCCCGGTATACGTCAGCGATAAAGGCGTTGGGGGCAAGCCGGGACCATATTCCGATCCGCGTGGTCAGCAGCCAGCCCCCCGCCGCGACCACCAGAAATGCCGTCAGCGCCACAAAAAAAATCGGACCATTTGCCAGCAGGTTACGTGTTCTTGCTGCGATCCGTTCCATCGCCGGGGCCAGCCGTTCCTCCAAGGTTCCGCTGATCTCAGTTTCGTTTTCGATCGCAACCACGCCCTCAACCCGGTTGATAATCTGGTTCAGCCGGTCCTGCGCCGCATTGTCGATTACTTGCCCGGTAATCCTGACGACACCCTCGGAGACGGAAACATCCACGGCGGCGAACCCATCAATCTGCGCCAGAAGCTTTTCGATCCGGTTGAGGATCTCACTATCGCGCACAGCCTCCGCGCCAACTTCGATCTGGCCGTCTGTCTGAACGGGACCGTCTGCAGATTGCGCCAGGCCACCCGACGCAGTGAAGGAAAGCACCGCGGCGGCTGTCACCCCCAGAAACATACGCAATAGAACGCGGCTTGCAGTCACGGACCTCTTAACTCCCCCTTTAAGCGTCAACTCGGCTTCCTCCTCAGAGCAATAGCGGCGTTAAAACTACACGGCCTGTTCTTCGACCAATACCCCGGTGGACTCGACTGAGCATTACCTAAAGCAGAACAGCAGGGCTGAGCTCGCAGAGTGATACATCACTGCTCCACTGGGAAGGCCCGCAGAAGGATCCTCACGGGTTTCCGCCTCTGCTCGCTTATCGATTTTTCCGGCGAATTGCAGCGCATCTCACCGGATCCAATTAATCTGAGACAACTCAAACACAAAGGCACAAGGCAAGAAACAAACCGAAAACGACAAATGACCTGCCTGCCAGCGGTCAAAAAATCTCACTTATACATTTGATAAGTAACAGAAAATACCAAATATCAAATCGGAAATCCTTATTCCGCAAACCAGCTCCGACAGAGCAGTAATTTTTTTAGCAACTGCACGCTGGTATGTCACAGTTTAATGCGGCTTTGCTGCCCAGGTGGCATGGCTCCTTCATCACTTAAGGAGACCATATGGGCACTGAACCTAGTAGTGCGGACGCACCTATTCTAATTCTGACCGAAAACACGTTCGAGGCCCTCGACATCAACGACTATTTGATGCGCCGGGGGCTGGACAACATTGTCAGCGAAACCAAAATCGAGCGTTGCGATACATTCCTGGATGACAGCACGCCGCCTCCACGGCTGGTGTTCTTCGCATTCTCCCTCGGTGTTCCTGCGGCCCGGAACTGGGTTCTTGCCGCGCGTGACAAGGGGTGGCGTATCATTCTGGTCAACGGGAAAACCACAGACCCGGATGTGAAGGGGCTGCCAATGCTGACCAGGCCATTCGCGACCGCGCATCTGGACGCAGTCATGGAGCAAATCGGGGATTAGCCACTGCTGACTTCGTTTAGGCACAGGAAAAACAACTGAAAAGGCGACATGGCCTTTTCAGACCATTCCCCAGGCGCGCGCTGCAGATTTCCTTTAGGGTTTTCAGAAGCAGGAGTTCCCCCTGCTCCTCACTTCAGGCGTCCAGCTCGGTATCCCAATACAGGAAGTCCATCCAGCTTTCATGCAGATGGTTCGGCGGAAACTTGCGCCCGGTATTCCGCAACTCCTCTGCTCCGGGCCGACGCGGCGGCTTGCGCAGCGACATACCCGCCCGGTGAAGTGACTTCGACCCTTTCTTGAGGTTGCAGGGACTGCAAGCGGCAACGACATTTTCCCAGCTGGTCACCCCGCCGGCCGCCCGCGGCACCACGTGGTCAAACGTCAGCTCGCCTTTGCTGCCGCAGTACTGGCAGCAGAATTCATCCCTCAGAAACAAATTAAAGCGCGTGAAGGCCACGCGCTTTTGAGGTTTCACGTAATCTTTCAGAACCACAACAGACGGTATTCGGATCTGGGTGCTCGGACTATGCACAACTTCGTCATATTCGGCGACGATGGCCACCCGGTCGAGCCATGCCGCCTTGACCGCGTCCTGCCAGGACCAAAGTGACAGCGGATAATATGAAAGCGGCCGGTAGTCCGCATTCAATACCAATGCCGGGTGCTGTTTCAGCGCCCCGGGAGATCTGACAAACTCTGCTCTGAAATCGCCATCCATTTTTGAACGTCTTCCTCGCCCTGATCTTCCGTTTCCCGGAACCAGAGCGGGGAACCCGCCCCAGCCTAAATTTGACTATATATCGTGGTTGGCACCTGACAAGCCCCAATGATCCACAATATGTCGGGAGCAAGCTGCGCTGATTCCATGACAGGCCGATGACAGTTATCCACAGGCTGCAACAGGGACAGCCTCTTGCCCTGTTGCCCCAGTCCGCCTATTGCGCGGCCATGACCCGCTTGATCCGCTTCAACAAACCCTTCGACGTTCTGCCGCAATTTACCGACCGCGGCAGCCAGGACAGCCCGCGGGCGACGCTCAGCCAGTATATCGATTGCCCCGGCGTCTATGCCGCCGGCCGGCTGGACCGCGACAGCGAAGGACTGATGCTGCTGACGGACAATGGCCGCCTGCAATCCTGGATCACCGATCCCAAGCACAAAATGGACAAGACCTACTGGGTGCAGGTTGAAGGCATACCCAGCGCAGAGGCTCTCAAGCTGCTGGCAGAAGGCGTTGAACTGAAGGACGGAAAAACCCGGCCCGCCAAGGTGCTAGCGATCCCGGAACCGCCCGGTCTCTGGGCGCGCACGCCGCCTGTCCGGGTGCGAAAAACAGTCCCCGACAGCTGGATCGCACTCACCATACGGGAAGGCCGCAACCGGCAAGTTCGGCGGATGACGGCGGCGGTCGGGCACCCGACCCTGCGGCTGATCCGATACAGCATCGGCGCCTGGACGCTGGACGGCTTGGCTCAGGGCACTTGGGAGGATCTGGAACCGCCGCGCGTGCCCGGCCCGCCCAAACCCTCTCAGAAACCGCCGCACAGGCCCAAGGCTGTATCGCCGCGCCCGGCGAAAGGTGACAGGCCCCGCCGCCGCTGATAACCTGCAGCCATGCTGCCCCAAGCCCCTGCACCGCAAGCCATTCTCGAAGCCGCGCTCTATGTGGATGATCTGGATGCCGCCGAGGAGTTCTATGGCCGCATTCTGGGACTGGAATGCATACAGAGAGTCGCGAACCGCCATGTGTTCTTCCGCTGCGGCAGTTCCGTCCTGCTTCTGTTCAATGCGTCAGAGACAGTGAAACCGCCCGGGAATCCGCGATTGCCGGTCCCTCCGCATGGCGCACAGGGTCCAGGGCACGTCTGCTTCGCCCTCAACCGCGAAGACCTGCTGGCAATGCGCGACAGGCTCCGCGCCGCCGGTGTTGACATAGAGGCAGAATTTGACTGGCCGCATGGACCCCGGTCTATTTACTTCCGGGATCCAGCTGGAAACTCAGTCGAGATTTCCGAGCCGAATTTGTGGTCGCATTAGACCGCGGCAAAATCGGAAATTCTTTCAACTGCGAACAGTTACAGGCTCAACTTGTCCCGCATAAAGGCCAAAGCGACGCTCAACCCATCCGGTGCGATGCCGTGGGCGGTGCCCTTTTGGATGTGCGCAAAGACATCCTGGAAACCCGCCTCCTGCAGCGCCTCAGCAGCCTCCGGCAGTGATTGCACCGGCACCACGTCGTCCTGATCGCCATGCACCAGCAGAACCGGCATCTTTGAAACGGTCTCATCCTTCAGCAGTTCAGGCGCCAACAGACGGCCGGAGAAAGCCACAATCCCGGCAACCGCATCTTCGCGCCGCGGTGCCACATGCAGGCTCATCATCGTCCCCTGGCTGAAACCAAACAGCACAACTTGCTCAGGCAGCACGTCCTCGTCAACCATCAGCGCATCGAGGAAGGCGTTCAGATCCTCGACCGCGGCCTGCATTCCGCGCATGCTTTCTTCCTCGGAGGAACCATCAATCCAGGGGATCGGAAACCACTGGAAGCCGAACGGCGCCCCCGCACAGGCCTCGGGCGCATCGGGTGCGACAAACAGCGTGTCCGGCAGATGTTCGCCCAGCGGATCGGCCAGCCCCAGCAGGTCCGCTCCATTGGCGCCATAGCCATGCAGAAACACCACAACAGACCGGGTTTCGCCGGAGAGCGGCTCCTTGCGGCCGGCATTCAGTACACGAGTCATCGGATTCCTTCCCTGTCCTTCGCCACCCGGTAATAGGCCCACAGAATGCGCGCCGCAACCGACCGCCACGGCGACCATGCCTCCGCAATTTGCCGCATCTCCCGTTCCTTGGGACGTGCAGGTAAGTCAAACAGCACCCGTGCTGCTTCTTGCAGCGCTAAATCACCATGGGCAAACACATCCGCTCGGCCCAAAGAGAACATCGCGTAAATCTCCGCGGTCCAGACGCCTATGCCCGGCACCTGCACCAGCGTGGCGATCACCTCGGCATCAGGAGCATTGCGCAACATCTTGAAATCAATGCGCGCTTCCGCCAGCGCACGGGCATAACGGATTTTCTGGCGGCTGAGGCCTGCTGCGCGCAGGTCCTCGTCCGTTGCCCAAAGTATCTTGCGCGGGCCGGTCAGTTTGGCGTCTTTCATCCGCTTCCAGATCGCATTGGCAGACGCCACACTCACCTGCTGGCTGACAATGGCGCTCAGCAATTCGGCAAACCCTTCGGGCTTGCGCCGCAAGGGCAGCGGACCGGTCAGTTCCAGCACCTCGGCGAAACGGCTGTCATGCGCTGCCAGCCATTCAGCGCCCTCAGCAACGCAATCGCCGCATTGAATGATCCGGCCCGCACCCGGCAGAAACTTCGGTAGATCTGACGCCACGTCACCCCCTTTGACCGCGGCAAATGGGCGGCCCTCCAGCGCGGCAAGCGCCTTGCCCCGCCCCCGGTTCACCGCTACGCATCCCATATGAGCATGACCATGACCACCCCTAGCGACGCAGTCGCCAAGAAAAACGTTGCCATCCTGGTGCTGGCCCAGGCGATCCTCGGCGCGCAGATGCCGATGATATTCATCGTTGGCGGGCTTGCGGGCCAGTCACTGGCCTCCAACCCCTGCTTTGCGACGCTACCGATCTCGCTGATCGTGGGCGGCTCGATGCTGGCGGCCACGCCGGTTTCGGCAATTATGCAACGCTGGGGCCGCCGGGCTGGTTTCTTTGTCGGCGCCGCCTTTGGCGCGACAGGCGGGTTGGTTGGCGCCTACGGTCTGTATCTCGGTTCCTTCCCGGTCTTCCTGCTCGGCAGCCTGATGACCGGCGTCTACATGAGCGCGCATGGCTTCTACCGGTTCGCAGCCGCTGACACCGCCTCAGAAGCGTTCCGTCCTAAGGCGATTTCCTATGTGATGGCAGGCGGCCTTGCAGCTGCATTGATCGGCCCGCAGCTGGTCAAGCTGACCAGCCAAGCCTTTGTTATTCCTTTTCTTGGCACCTACCTGACGGTGATTGCTGTTAATGTGTTCGGCGCCGCGCTGTTCCTGCTTCTGGATATTCCCAAACCACCAGCACCCAGCGATGACAGCCCCAAAGGGCGCAGCCGTCTTGAACTGCTGAAGACGCCGGTTATCGCCGTCTCTGTAATCTGTGCAATGGTTTCCTACGCATTGATGAATCTTGTCATGACATCGACCCCGCTGGCTGTGGTAGGGTGCGGTTTCACTCAGGGCAATGCTTCCGATGTGGTGATGTTCCACGTTCTGGCGATGTATGTGCCGTCCTTCTTCACCGGCCATTTGATTGCCCGTTTCGGCGTGGAAAAGATCGTCGCTGCGGGTCTGATCATTCTCGCAGGAGCTGGTGCAGTTGCACTGCAAGGCGTTGAACTGGAGAACTTCTTTATCGCGCTTGTGCTGCTCGGCCTTGGCTGGAATTTCGGCTTCATCGGTGCCACCACAATGCTGGCCGGCGCCCATGACAGCCACGAGAAAGGCCGGATGCAGGGTTTGAATGACCTGCTTGTATTTGGCGGTGTCACCATGGCGTCGCTGGCCTCCGGCGGCCTGATGAACTGCTCCGGCGGCAATCCGGTGGACGGCTGGAACGCGGTCAACATGGCCATGGCGCCCTTCCTGGTTCTGGCGGGCGGCGCGCTGATGTGGCTGGTGATGCGGCCCAAGGAAGCCTGACCGGTTCCGCTTGAACGCCAGGACAAATGTAAAAGGCGCCCAGACGGGCGCCTTTTTGTTTCACCTCAGGTCTTCACCAGCGCCCTGTAACCGCCCGCCGCATCAGCCCTGCCCGGCGCCGGAACTCGCTTTGGCCAAGGGCGCCCTGCGCAACCCTCTCAGGCTCCCGGATTGCCTGCTTCAGAACCGCCTTAGCCTGCCATCCCGCCAGCAGAGCGGTCCCGGCATCTTTCGAAACGCCAGCTCGCCGCTCCCGAGCTTTACTTAGCCTTTCCAATCCCTTACGCGCCAAAGATTGCACACCTTCCAAGGTGCCGTCCAGCAACGGGATCCGTTTCTGCGCTTCCAGTTCAGGGATTGCCCGCAACCAATTTGCGACACCAACGCCATAGCCGAAGTTCCTGACCACAGCCTCATCCGCCTGCCCCAGTGAAGCCGCCGCCATCCACATCAGCGATCCGCTGGTCCGGTCGATATAGCGGTCAAATTCCGCCTCATCTTCAAAGGGATCCTTGTAGATATCCCAGCGGCGTGCCTCGGCCATACCGTCGATACAGGCCGCCAGTTCAGGCGTCAGCAGCTTGGAAAGCGGCGTCGCCACATAGTGGCGGCGCACCGGCTTTCCTTCTGCAATTTCGGCCCCCACATCGCGCCACCATTGCACCCTCATCTCCGCAATCATGCTCTCCTGGCTGGCCCAGGGGGCCCGCGCCAGTTCAATATTGAAGGCATACAGCGCAAACAGCAACGGCCGCGCCCTGACCGGCGCGGCCATGACCGCCAGAAACCGGTTCGCGTCGCTCTTTTGAACCAGTTCCGCGCAGGCCGTCAGGTCGTCGTCAAACCGCATCCGCCTGCCCGGCCCTGCTGTCATGAATCAGCTTCCAGCGGATGGCATCCAGCAGCGCCTCGAACGAAGCGTCGATTATGTTCGCACTGACCCCGACCGTGGACCAGCGGTGCCCCTGGCTGTCTTCGCTGTCGATAATGACCCTGGTTACGGCCTCGGTGCCGCCTTGGGTTATCCGCACCTTGAAGTCAACCAGCCGCATATCCTCCAGCTGCGCGGAATAGCGCCCCAGATCCTTGCTCAGCGCCCGCGCCAGCGCGTTCACCGGGCCGCGATCGCTGCCGGTTTCATCCAGAGACTCGCTGACGGACAAGCGTTTCTCGCCGTCGACCTTCACCACAACCACCGCCTCTGACAGGCTGACCATGCGGTTATACTTGTTCTTGCGCCGTTCAACGGTGACCTTGTAGCGCTTGACCTCAAAGAAATCAGGCAGCTGGCCCAGTTCCTTGCGTGCCAGCAGTTCGAACGACGCCTGCGCGGTGTCATAGGAATAGCCTTCGGCCTCCCGCTCCTTGATCCGTTCCAGGATCCGTGCCAGCGCCGGGTTGCCGTTTTCAACACTCAGGCCGGCATCGGTCAGCCGCTTGCGCAGGTTCGACTGGCCGGCCTGGCTTGACATCGGGATCACCCGCGCATTACCAACCTTGCCCGGCTCGATGTGTTCATAAGTTGAGGGGTCTTTCAGGATCGCGCTGGCATGCAGCCCCGCCTTATGGGCAAAGGCCGAGGCCCCCACATATGCCGCCTGACGCACCGGAACACGGTTCAGGATATCGTCCAGCATCCGGCTTGTCCGGGTCAGTCCCGCAAGCGCTTCCAGGCTCACGCCGGTGTCGAGTTTGCTGGCGTAGGGTTCCTTCAGCAGAAGCGTCGGAATCAGCGCAGTCAGGTTGGCGTTGCCGCAGCGCTCCCCCAAACCATTCAAGGTTCCCTGGATCTGACGCGCCCCGGCATCAACCGCTGCGAGAGAACAAGCCACAGCATTTTCCGTGTCATTATGGGTGTGTATGCCCAGTTTCTCACCCGGAATTCCAGCTGCAACCACCTCGCTGACGATCCGGTGCACTTCCGCAGGCAGCGCGCCGCCATTGGTGTCGCACAGCACCACCCAGCGGGCCCCGGCCTCCAGCGCTGCGCGGCAAGCGGCCAGGGCATACTCCGGATTGTCCTTGTAGCCGTCAAAGAAATGCTCGGCGTCAAACAAAGCTTCCCGCCCCTGTGCCACGATGTGTGCTACCGAGGCCCGGATGTTTTCCAGGTTTTCGTCCAGCGTGATCCCCAGTGCATGGGTCACGTGGTAATCGTGGCTCTTACCGACCAGACAGACCGCCTTGGTGCCCGCGTTCATCACCGCCGCCAGAACATCGTCGTTTTCCGCCGACCGGCCTGCCCGCTTGGTCATGCCAAAGGCTGTCATGGTGGCGCGGGTTTGCGGCGCCTCCGAAAAGAACGCGCTGTCGGTCGGGTTGGCACCCGGCCAGCCGCCCTCGATGTAGTCGATGCCCAAGGCGTCCAGCGCTGTCGCTATTTGCTTCTTTTCTGCAGTGGAAAACTGCACCCCCTGGGTCTGCTGCCCGTCCCGCAGGGTTGTGTCGTAAATATAGAGGCGTTCTTTGGCCATCAAAGCGCCTCCAGCTTGGCGGGGTCAAAACCGGCACCCGGCACCAGTTCGACACCGGCCTTGCTCATGCGCACTTCCAGGCCAGCCGCGACAAAGGCCGCTTTCAGCTGATCAACTTCCGAGAAATCCTTTCTTTCCATGGCCTTCTGCCGCGCTTTAAACAGCTTATCCTCGTAGGCAGACAGGTCAACCGAAGGGGCAGATGCCCAGTCGCCCATCTCCTCCGACAGCAACCCCAGCATCTGCGCCGACGCCAGCAGCCCGGCAGCATCGCCCGCTGCCGCCAGCTTGTGCAGCTCCGCAATTGCGCCTGCGGAATTGAGGTCATCCGCCAGCGCATCCAGGACCGCGGCGGCAGCGCTGGACGCGGGTTCGATGCCCGCGGTCAGCGCCCGCCACTTGCGCAACGTCGCCTCTGCCTCCTTGGCCTTCTTGTCGGTCCAGTCCATCGGCTTGCGGTAATGGGTCTGCAGGAACACCAGCCGGATAACCTCGCCCGGATACCCCTGATCGAGCAGATCGCGGACGGTGAAGAAGTTGCCCAGGGACTTGGACATCTTTTTACCCTCAACCTGCAGCATCTCGTTATGCAGCCAGTACCGTGCAAAGCTGTCATCGCCATTGGCGCAGCAGCTTTGCGCAATTTCATTCTCGTGGTGCGGAAACATCAGGTCGTTGCCGCCGCCGTGAATGTCGAAAGTCTCGCCCAGCAGTTCGTAGGACATCGCCGAGCATTCGATATGCCAGCCCGGCCGGCCGCGGCCCCAGGGGCTGTCCCAGCCCGGCAGATCATCGCTGGAGGGCTTCCACAGCACAAAGTCCATCGGGTTCTTCTTGTAAGGCGCCACTTCAACCCGGGCACCGGCGATCATGTCGTCCACCGACCGGCCCGACAGTTTGCCATAGAGCTCCTTCCAGCTGTCGACGGCAAACAGCACATGGCCCTCAGCGGCATAGGCATGACCCTTGGCGATCAGATCCTCGATCATCGCCACCATCTGCGGAATGTACTGCGTCGCGCGCGGCATGTGGTTCGGCTCCAGCGCGCCAAGCTCACCCATGTCGTCCAGGAACCACTGCGTCGTCTCGGCAGTAATGTCGCCAATCGGCCGTCCGCTCTCCGCAGCGCGGGCATTGATCTTGTCATCCACGTCGGTGAAGTTCCGGGCGTAAGTCACTTTATCCGCGCCATAAACCTCGCGCAGGAGTCGGTAGAGAACATCAAACACCACCACTGGGCGGGCATTGCCCAGATGCGCCCGGTCATAAACCGTGGGACCGCAGACATACATCCGCACGTTTTCGGCGTCGATCGGCTCAAAGACCTCTTTCTTGCGGGTCTTCGTGTTTTGCAGCTTGATCACTCTGTCCATGGTTCCCATGCCCGGTTCCTTTCGCATGCCCAGCCAATAGCGGCAGGCACTACCCAATGCGCGCAGCGCGGGCTTAGCAACTTGTCAGGGAAATGAAAACGACAGAAACCAGCCCGCTGATATGTCAGCAGGTAATGCAGCAGATAATGGTGGTGCAATTCTGGTTCATGCAGGCTGCTTAGCACGCAGCTGCAGTTCCGCCAAGCTTTTTGGATGCCGGAAACAGCAAAGGCCGCCCGCCTGCCTTGGGTACAGTCCGGGCGGCCAGCGGCGCGGCGGAACAAGCGTGCCGCGCCGGCGTTTGTATCAGCTTAGAATTTGAAGGACGCCCGCAGCGACACGGATGTCGCATCGGAGCCAACACCCGAGGTGCCGAACTGGTCAAAATCATGCTCCAGCACTTCACCGCCGATCAGCCACTGGTCGGTCACCTGGTAGGCAAGGCCAACGCCATAGAAGTCGCCGGTTTCGCTGCCCAGCGAGCTATCGGCCTCAGCCACACCGCCGGTCACATAGGCCAAAACCCGGCCGAAGTCATAACCGGCCTTCAACTTGGCACGAGCCACAGAGTCGACGGTTTCGCCGCCTCCCAGATCCAGGTCGGTTGCGTCATAGTCCAGTTCACCGCCCAGCACGAAGCGGCCGAAATCATAATTGTAGCCACCGTGGACACCATATGCGGTATCATCCCCCGAGGCACCGTTGCTGGCATCCGCGTCCAGCTGGCCCACCTGGCCACCCAGATAGAAACCGGTCCAATCGCCGCCCTCATTGACCACAACCGGCGCCGGTGCCGGCGCGGGTTCGACCACCGGCTCAACCAGATTGCCGGCAAATGCCGCACTGCCCATTACGGTTGCGATGGCTGTCATAGCTACGAAACGAGTCATTCAGACTTCTCCTTTTGCAGTCCCGGCGCAAGCTGTGCGCCGTTGACGCTTACAAAAGGTCTTTGCTTGCCAGTTTCCAGTGCCACCCGGCTCACAAGCTTTGACTTGGCGGTGAGCGGCCGAAATCCAGGATCCAGCCGCGCTTTTCCGCCGGAATACGCAAGCGGAAATCCGCCAAGCTATTGAAAGAAAGAAAAGCTTATCCTAGCGCCCGGCCAGGCACACGCTGCCGTGCACCTAAAACCGGAACGCTGCACCAACCGCCAGGGTTTCGCCGCGCGGACTTGCACTGCCGTCCCTTGGCCCCGCGTCATGATGCAGCAGCTCCCCGGTCAACTGAAGCGCTCGGTTCAGGGAAACACGCATGCCGAACCCAAACAGAGTCCCATAGCGCCTGCGGCCGGAGTCTTCGGCTTGAAGCCCACCAACAGTTACAAAGCCGGTGGCGGGCCCGAAGTCGTACCCCGCATGCAAGCGCAACTGATGCGTTTCTTCCGCCTGCAGGGCCCGTGTGAGCGGCCCGGTCTGCCCGGTTGCAACACTGCCCCCAAGGATCAGCCCGTCCGAACCTTCACTGTATCCAAAAGCGAATGAGTGCCCTTCGCCGCCTGGATTGCTGAAAGTAAGCGGGTTGGAGCTATCGAAAGCAGAGCGGCGGCTATCCTCAGCCGAACCGGATTGCCCATGCAAAGCGGCAATGGCGATTACCGCGGCGAACATTCGGCGGAGTTTGGTCATCCTAACCATCGGCATGTGGCTTTGCCTCTTTGCAATGCGCCGTTCAGCGCGTCATCCCCCTAGGACCCCATTTATACGCATTAATGCTTAATATTTCGTTCCAAGACTGCCCGAAACCCTCCTGCGCCAGAAGCGTTAAAAGTGGCGCCCCAACCGTAAAAAACATCGAAATTTATTAACAGTTCACGCATTCGGCCCCCTCACGAAGGACCAGGTGAAAAAAATGTCGCATTTTTCACCAAGGTCGTTATCGTGCTAGAAACTTCGCAAATGCATGCCAGACTGCCGCGAAGATCACAGGAGACCGCATGCAGGAAGAACGCAGCCTTCTTAACCTCGTCTGCCGCACCATTGGCGCGGCTCGGGGACGCGCCGCCAGAGGCCGGCCGTACTGAGTTGAAATAAAACACGTTTCATCTCACTTTCCTGAAAGGCTCCCAAAATGAACGACCAAGCCTCCCCTGCCCGCGCCACCCGCAGCGGCGGGCGCAATGCACGCCGTGCAGCCCGTGCTGCCGCTCTGCCGGACCATCTGCGTCCGGTCCGCCCCGGCATGGAATCCACCGCCCTGAAAATGCTGAACCAGGCGGACATGGAAAAGATCCACGAGGCCGCCCTTACTGCGCTGGAAGAAATCGGTCTTGCTGACGCCCCGCAGAGCGGGATCGATTACCTGACTGCCGCAGGCTGCAAACTGGGCGACGACGGCCGCATCCGCTTCCCCCGCGCCCTGGTGGAAGACACAATCGCCAAGGCAAACCGCTCCGTCACCCTGTTCAGCCGCGACGGCAAAACCGATCTGGAGCTTTCCGGCGGCCGCGTCCACTATGGCACCGCAGGCGCGGCTGTCAGTGTGGTCGATGTGCAGGGCAGAAACTACCGCGACTCCACCGTGCAGGACCTGCATGACGCGGCCCGCATCTGCGATCAGCTGGACAACATCCATTTTGTCCAACGCCCCATGGTCTGCCGCGACATTCCCGATAACCTCGAGATGGACTTGAACTCCATCTACGCCACCTGCGCCGGGACCACCAAGCATGTCGGCGTCTCATTTACTGAACCTGGGTATGTGAAACACGGGCTTGAGCTGCTGCACATGATTGCAGGCGGTGAGGACAAATGGCGCGAGCGCCCGTTTGTTTCCAACTCCAACTGTTTCGTGGTTCCGCCGATGAAGTTTGCCACGGAATCCTGTGAAGTGATGGAGGAATGCATCAAGGGCGGCATGCCTGTGCTTCTTCTGTCCGCAGGCATGGCCGGCGCCACAGCCCCTTCGACCATTGCCGGGGCCATCACCCAGGCGGTTGCCGAATGCCTGGCCGGACTGGTTTATGTAAATGCCGTAAAGCCCGGTGCCCCTGCGATTTTTGGCACCTGGCCCTTTGGCCTCGACTTGCGCACCGGCGCCATGTCCGTTGGCTCCGGAGAACAAGCCCTGCTGACCGCCGGCTGCGCTCAGATGCACAAGTTCTACAACCTGCCCGGCGGTGCCGCAGCCGGGGCATCAGATTCCAAGCTGCCGGACATGCAGGCTGGATGGGAGCAGATGTGTTCCGCCGTCATGGCGGGCCTTTCAGGCCTCAACATGGTTTATGAGGCGGCCGGCATGCACGCCTCTCTTCTTGGCTTCTGCCTTGAATCGCTGATCCTGGACAATGACCTGCTGGGCCAGGCGCAACGCTGTGTCCGCGGCATTGAGGTTAACGACGAAACACTTGCGCTCGACCAGATGCGCGCCACCTGCCTGGGCGGGCCTGGCCATTACCTGGGCACCGATCAGACGCTAGGCCGGATGCAGGTCGACTATGTCTACCCGGATCTGGGCGACCGCACGTCCCCCAAAGAATGGGTCGAGCGCGACAAGCCGGACCTGATCGAAAAAGCAGTCGCCAAAAAGGAAAAGATTCTGTCCGAACGCGCCTCAGCCCGATTTGACGCGGAAACTGACATGGCGATCCGGCAGAACTTCAATATCCATCTGCCTGCGTGACGCGGAACTGGATGACCTTTCAACGGGCCGGGATTTCCGGCCCGTTTTCGTTTACTCGCCGGCCTGAACTGCAGGCAGGATCCGCACAGCTCATTTGTGAAAATTGTCTTAACTTAGGCCTTGAGACCCCCAGCGACCTAGGTTAACTTATTGTAAAGCAACCAAGAAACGCAATTCCACGCGCCGGCCGACACGGCTCGGCCTGCATGAATGCAGCAGCAAATACGCAAAACAATATTGCAGAAACGCAAGTCAGGCCAGTTACCCGTTAAATAGGAGGCCGTTGCTTTGTAAAAATGCAAGGCTCGCCTGTGAATCGGCCCTCCATCTGCGATCTGCATTTTTTGTGGCAATGATGCCTGATCGGCTTCAATCAAGCGACAATTTTGCAAAGCACTGAGAGCGCGTTAACTTTCCTCCCGGCAGCATAGCACTTTCCAGCTAGGAAGTTTGCCGTCCCAAGCGCCTGAGGCGTTAACGACGTACCCGCGCCTCGACACTTTTTCAGGCGAAATTGGCAGCGTGGCTTCCTTTGCAGAATCCCCTGCACGTCTCAAATTTGAAAAAGCGCAATCCCATTTTGCGAAATCGCAGCGCAGAGCACTCCCCCGCGCTGCATCCAGGCAATCAGAAAAACGCCTGCAAACCGGTTTGGGCGCGCCCCAGGATCAGCGCATGCACGTCGTGGGTGCCCTCATAGGTGTTCACGGTCTCCAGGTTCACCATATGGCGGATCACATTGAACTCCAGGCTGATGCCATTGCCGCCGTGCATGTCACGCGCCATCCGCGCAATCTCCAGCGCCTTGCCGCAATTGTTGCGCTTGATGATCGAAATCATCTCCGGTGCGGCATTCGCCTCGTCCATCAGCCGTCCGACACGCAAGGACGCCTGCAGGCCCAGGGTGATTTCGGTTTGCATGTTCGCCAGTTTCAGCTGAAACAACTGGGTATTGGCCAACGGGCGGCCGAACTGTGTGCGGTCCAGGCCGTATTGACGCGCCGCGTGCCAGCAGGCCTCTGCGGCACCCATGGCACCCCAGCTAATGCCATAACGCGCGCGGTTGAGACAGCCGAACGGCCCCTTCAGACCTTCTACATGCGGCAGCAATGCGTCCTCGCCGACTTCGACGCCATCCATCACGATCTCACCGGTGATCGACGCACGCAGGGAGGCTTTGTTTTCGATCTTCGGCGCACTGAGACCCTTCAGGCCCTTGTCCAGCACAAAGCCGCGGATCTTACCGCCATGAGCTTCGGACTTGGCCCAGACCACAAACACATCGGCAATCGGCGCATTGGAGATCCACATCTTGGATCCCTTAAGCCTATATCCACCCTCAATTTTCTCGGCCCGGGTCTTCATACCGGCGGGGTCGGAGCCCGCATCCGGTTCCGTAAGGCCAAAGCAGCCAATCCATTCGCCGGTGGCAAGTTTCGGCAGGTATTTCTGGCGCTGTTCCTCACTGCCATATGCGTAGATGGGATACATCACCAGCGAGCTTTGCACCGACATCATCGAGCGGTAGCCGCTATCGACGCGCTCCACCTCGCGGGCCACCAGACCGTAGGACACATAGCCGCCTCCGAGCCCGCCGTATTCCTCCGGAATAGTGGTGCCAAGGAGGCCCATCTCGCCCATCTCGCGGAAAATCTCCGGGTCGGTTTCCTCGTTTTCATAGGCACTTAGCACACGCGGCTGAAGTTTCTCCTGGGCATAGGCGCGGGCAGAGGCGGAAATCATCCGCTCATCCTCGGTCAGCTGGTCCTCCAGACGCAGGGCGTCTTCCCAGTTAAAACGGCCCAGATCCGGGGCATCCTTGGCGCGCAGGGCGGGTTTGTCGGTCATCTTGTCACCTCAGTGGTTCGCGATTAGGCCAGACCCTAACGGGAGGTGAACGGAAAAAACAGCGAGACTTTGGCAACAAAGCATGACAAACACTCATACATGACTGCGCCACGCAAATTCCTGCCATCGATCTCCTCCCTGCGTGCCCTGGAAGCGCTGGACCGGCTTGGCAGCGCCTCAGCCGCGGCTGATGAACTGGCGCTGACGCAGGGCGCAGTCAGCCGCCAGCTGCAAACGCTTGAGCGGCAGTTGGGGATGGAGCTGGTGCAGCGGGATCAGAAACGGCTAGCCCTGACATCAGAGGCACAGGATTACGCAGCTGAGATCCGCCAGGCATTAAACCAGATCGTGCAATCCACCCTGCGCCTGCAAGCCGCGCCGCTGGCAGGGACGCTTAACCTAGCGATCCTTCCAGCCTTCGGCATGCGCTGGCTGATGCCGCGGCTGCCGGAGTTTGCCCGGCTGCATCCGGATGTGACCATCAACATGGCGACCCGGCTGGAGCCATTCAATTTCGCCACTGAACCCTTTGATGCTGCGATACATTTTGGAGATGCGTCCTGGCCGGGCACCCAGTCATTGCTGCTGAAGCATGAGCAATTGCTGCCGGTCTGCGCACCGCAGCTTCTGGAGGGGCGCAGGGTTGATGCGCCGAAAGACATCCTGAAGCTGCCGCTGCTGCACATCCAAACGCGGACAGCCGCTTGGAAAGACTGGTTTGAACACCAAGGCATAAAGACCAGCGCGGGCTTGAACGGGACGATCTATGATCAATTCGCAACCATCACCCAGGCAGCATTGCACGGGTTGGGGGTCGCGCTGATGCCGGATTACCTGGTGGAACAGGATCTGGCCACCGGCCGCCTGCTTGCGCTGCATCCGGAGCCGGTGGAGACCGCAGGCGCCTATTACCTGGTCTGGCCGGAGCGGAAATCAAACGCGCCGGCGCTGATGAAATTCCGCGGCTGGCTGGCTGGCAAGGCGCAGCCGGAGGATCCGCTGCCGCGGTGAGAATCAAAGAGTGAAAATCAGGGGGTGACATGCGTGCACCCCCTGTACACCCCTTGTGCACCCCCTGGTGCCGTTTCAGCCCAGGGCGTAGCCCGCGCCGCGAACTGTGCGGACGGGATCGTCGCCGCCATGCTGGGTCAGCGCTTTGCGCAAGCGGCCGATATGGACGTCGACGGTGCGGGTGTCGACATAGATGTCGCGGCCCCAAACCCGGTCCAAGAGCTGCTCGCGGCTCCACACCCGGCCCGGCTTCTCGATGAAGGTGGAGAGCAGGCGGAATTCGGTTGGCCCCAGCTTGAGCTGATTGCCGGCCCGGCTGACCTTGTGGGTTTCGGCGTCCAAGACGATGTCGTCGTATTCCAGCCGAACCCCGACCGTGGAGGGCCGGACCCGGCGAAGCTGGCTGCGCACGCGGGCCATCAGCTCCACAACCGAATAGGGTTTCACCACGTAATCATCCGCGCCGGTTTCCAGGCCGCGCACCTTGTCCACCTCCTCTGACCGGGCAGACAGCATGATCACCGGGATGTTGCGGGTTTCGGCGCGGGTCTTGAGGCGGCGGCACACTTCAATGCCGCTGAGGTTGGGCATCATCCAGTCAAGGATGATGATATCCGGCATGTCCTCCTCGACCACCAGCAGCGCTTCCTCGCCGTCCTTGGCCTTGAGCACGCGGAAGCCGTCAGCTTCGAGATTGTAAGCCAGCACTTCCCGCTGCGCCATTTCGTCTTCTACAACCAGAACGGTGGGCTGGTCGGCAGCCATCGGTCAGATCTCCTGCGGTGTGGTCGAGGTGGTGTCGGCTTTCTTGCGGTCTTCTTCCGGCTTTTCGCCGGTGACCAGATAGATCACCTGTTCGGCAATCGCAGTCACATGGTCGCCCATGCGTTCGGTGTTTTTTGCGATGAAATGCAGATGCATGCAGGCCGAAATGTTGCGCGGATCTTCCATCATGTGGGTCAGGAATTCGCGGAACAGAGCGTTGTACATCTGATCCACATCGCGGTCGCGGGCAATAACGTCGGCGGCGAGTTCCGGATCGCGCTGGATGTAGGAGTCCAGCGCATCTTTCAGCATCCGCTCCACCTCACGCGCCATGCGGCGGAGGGCGGCGGCGCCTTCACTGATGTTCGGACCCTGAGCCAGCACGGTGGTACGTTTGGCCATGTTTTTTGCATAGTCGCCAATGCGTTCCAGGTTACCGGCGATCTTCATCACCGACAGCACCAGCCGCAGATCAGAGGCGGTTGGCGACCGCAGGGCGATCAGTCGGGCGGTTTCCTCGTTGATCAGTTCTTCCAGCCCGTCGATGGCCTTGTCGCCCTGGCGCACGGTCAGCGCCAGTTCTTCGTCGCGGGTCTCAAGGGCACGGGCGGCTTCGCGGATGGCGTCCTCGACCAGACCGCCCATTTTCATGATCCGGGCTTGAATTGCCTCCAGATCGCGGTCGAATGCAGATGCAATATGCTGTGCAGTCATTTGTTTTTCCTAGAAATCAGCCGATCCGGCCGGTGATATAGCTTTCGGTGCGCGGATCTTCGGGGTTGGTGAAGATCTGGCCGGTGGGGCCGAATTCCACCAGGTTTCCGAGGTGGAAGAAGGCGGTCTTCTGGCTGACCCGCGCGGCCTGCTGCATCGAGTGGGTGACGATCACCACGGAATACTGGCTGCGCAGCTCGTCGATCAGTTCCTCAACCTGCGCAGTGGCAATCGGGTCCAGCGCCGAACAGGGTTCATCCATCAGCAGCACCTCAGGCTCCGTCGCAACGGCGCGGGCGATGCACAGGCGTTGCTGCTGGCCGCCGGAGAGACCGGTGCCAGGGGCGTCGAGGCGGTCCTTCACCTCATCCCAGATGGCGCCGCGGCGCAGTGATTTTTCCACGATTTCATCCAGTTCCGCCTTGTTCTTGGCGAGACCATGAATGCGCGGGCCATAGGCCACGTTGTCATAAATCGACTTGGGGAACGGGTTCGGCTTCTGGAACACCATGCCAACCTTGGCGCGCAGCTGCACCGGGTCGACGCGCTTGTCGTAGATGTCCTCGCCGTCCAGCAGGATGTCGCCCTTCACGCGGCAGATGTCGATGGTGTCGTTCATCCGGTTCAAGCAGCGCAGGAAGGTCGACTTGCCGCAGCCGGAGGGGCCGATGAAGGCGGTGACGGTCTTGTCCTCGATCTCAACGTTCACGTTTTTGATCGCGTGGCTGTCGCCGTAATAGACGTTCACGTCCTTGGCAGCGATTTTAATGTTCTGGGTTTCCACGGTCTTATCCATCACGGTCATGTCGTTCATTGCACTATGCCCCTTTTACCAGCGGCGTTCAAAGCGGCGGCGCAGGATCACGGCAAGCGTGTTCATGGTCACCAGGAAGAGAAGAAGGATGATGATGCCGCCCCAGGCGCGTTCGTAGAATGCGGGGTCGGCGCGTTTGGCCCATTCGTAGATCTGGGCAGGCATGGCGGAGTTCGGCGCCAGCAGGCCGTCAGACAGGGTTTCCGGCGCATTGGAGGCAATGAAGCCGACCATGCCGATCAGCAGCAGCGGTGCGGTTTCCCCCAGCGCCTGCGCCAGCCCGATGATGGTGCCGGTCAGGATGCCGGGTGCCGCCAGCGGCAGCACGTGGTGGAACACCGCCTGCATCTTGGAGGCGCCGACGCCCAGGGCGGCATCGCGGATCGACGGCGGCACCGATTTCAGAGAGGCGCGGGTGGAGATGATGATGGTCGGCAGGGTCATCAGCGTCAGCACCAGACCGCCCACCAGCGGCGCCGAGGTCGGCAGGTGCATATAGTTGATGAAGACCGCCAGGCCCAGGATGCCGAATACGATCGACGGCACTGCTGCGAGGTTGGAGATGTTCACCTCAATCAGGTCCGTCAGCCAGTTCTGCGGCGCGAATTCCTCAAGGTAGATCGAGGCCGCGACGCCGATAGGCAGCGCCAGTGCAAGCACCACCAGCATCATGAACAGCGAGCCCAGCATGGAGACGCCGATGCCAGCCGCCTCGGGGCGGGCGTCGGAGGCATCGGCACCGGTGATGAAGTCGAGATTGAAGGTCTTTTCCAGCACCCCGGCAGCGGCCAAAGCATCAACAAGATCGAGCTGTTCGGCGGAGATATTCTTGTCGTTTTCGATGCTGTCGCGGGTCACCCGGCCTTTCAGGTAGCCGTCCACCCGACCCGAAGCGAGGAAGCGGAACTCCACCGTCTGGCCGATCTGGTCCGGGTTGGCGATCACGTAGTCTCGCAGTTGGGCGGCGACGTCTTTGGACAGGATGCCGGCCAGTTCCTTGGGTTTGAGGCCGGTCTCAATTCCCAGTTCCTCAATCGCGGTCTCCATCGCACCCTTGATGATCGGGGCGTAGCCGAAGGTGGTGACCTTCTTGATGTCCTCGATGTTCCGGTTGCCCTTCTTGTCGAGCTTGGCTTCCAGCAATTCCACATTCAGCGTGACAAAGGTCTGCTGAAAGGCACCGGTGCCTTTGCCGACGATGGTGGTCACCAGCACCAGCAGCATGATCAGGCCCGCGGTAATCGCGGCGATGCCATAGGCCTTGAACCGGGTTTCGGCAGCGTTGCGTTTGCGGGTGCGCGAAGATTTTTCCAGCAGCGAGCCGCCGTGTTTACGGGGCGCAGCGGCTGCGGGGGTTTGGCTGAGGTCAGTCATTATTCGTACTGCTCCCGGTATTTGCGCACGATGTAGAGCGCCAGGACGTTCAGGCCGAGGGTCAGGACAAACAGGGTCAGGCCCAGGGCAAAGGCAACCAGCGTTTCCGGGCTGGCAAAGTCGGTGTCGCCGGTCAGCTGGCTGACGATACGGGTGGTGATGGTGGTCATCGATTCCAGCGGGTTGGCGGAAAACTTGGCAATCGCCCCTGCCCCCATGACCACGATCATGGTCTCGCCGATGGCGCGGGAGGCGGCCAGCAGCACAGCGCCGACGATGCCCGGCAGCGCGGCCGGCATCACCACCTGGCGCACGGTCTCGGACTTGGTGGCGCCAAGGCCCAGCGAGCCGTCGCGCATGGCCTGCGGCACCGCGTTGATGATGTCATCAGACAAAGAGGAAACGAAGGGGATCAGCATGATACCCATCACAAGGCCAGCGGTCAGAACCGAGGTCGCCCCGGCCATCCACTCGACACCCAGGAGGCCGCCCTTGCCAAAGAGGTTTGCCAGCGCGGGGCCAACGGTCAGCAGCGCAAACAGGCCGTAAACGATAGTGGGAATGCCCGCGAGGATCTCCAGCAGCGGCTTGGCAAAGGCACGCACGGCACCGCTGGCGTATTCCGACAGGTAGATGGCGGCAAACAGGCCAACCGGAACCGCCACCAGCAGGGCGATGAAGGAGATGTAGAGCGTGCCCCACAGGAGCGGAAGGATCGACAGTTCACTGCCGCCGCGGAAGTTGGGTGCCCAGGTGGAGCCGAAGAAGAAGTCGGTCCAGCTGTGCAAGCCAAAGAAGTTTTTGGTTTCAAACAGCATCGACAGCACGATGCCGATGGTGGTCAGGATCGCCAGCGAAGCGGCCAGGACCAAGAGCGCCAGCACCGCGCGCTCCACCACGTTGCGGGCGCGGAAATCCTTGTGGGTGCGGCTGTAGGCCCAGCCAAAGCCGCCAAGCGCCAGCAGCGCGACAACGACGGTCATTGCGGTGCGGCCGGTATTCGAGAGGTTGCGGTAGGCCTGTGCGGCATTCAGCACTTCCGGGCGCACGTCGTCGCCAAGGGCCACGCCCACCTCGCCCATCAGGGCACGGACGTCCTGGCCGCTGTCAGCGACATTGCGGGCCTCACGGGCGGTCAGCAGCCCCTGCTCCACCGCCAGGTCCAGCCCTTCGGCCACGCGGCGCACGTCGCTCATCACCAGGCCAATGGTGGAGCTTTCCGGGACTGCTTCCGCCGGGATCATGCCGGAGACGCGGGTTTCGATAAACATGGGCTGGGCCAGCAGCCAGATCGCAAGCGCACCGATAGCCGGCACAAAGGCGGCAAGAGAAACATGATAGCCATAATATGACGGCAGTGAATGAAGGTCTTTGACATTGCCCGCAGCGGTGGCAATCGCGCGGCGGCGGCCGCCGTAAAAGCCCGCGGCAGAGAGCGCAAGCAGGAGGGCAACAAGCCAGAAAGTGGGCATGAAAAGCTCCGGTTTTGGCGGTGGCGTATCAGCTGCGGCAGCGCTGCCGCGGAAAAAAGTGCCGGGGCGGATGTCTCCGCCCCGGCCAGGATCATTTCGAACGCGGGGCGATTAGGAGTTGCCGCCCATCACGGCTTCGCTGGAAACAGCTTCCTGGGTGTCGGACAGTTCCGGGTCAGCCACCAGGCCATATTCGGCCAGCGGGCCGTCGGGACCTGCGACTTCGTCCGCGACGAAGAACTCAGCATATTCTTTCAGGCCCGGGATCACGCCGATGTGGGCTTTCTTCACGTAGAAGAACAGCGGGCGGGAGACCGGATATTCGCCGGTTGCGATGCTCTCGGTGGAAGGAACGATACCGGACATGGTTGCAACCTGCAGCTTGTCGGTGTTGTTCTCGTAGAAAGCCAGGCCAAAGACGCCGATGCCGTCCTTATTGCTTTCGATACGGGCCAGGGTCTCGGTGTAGTCGCCGTCGATGTCGACCGACTTGCCGTCGGTGCGCAGAGCGATACAGGCTTTCTCGGCCGCTTTCTTCTTGGCTTTGTCGCTGTCGCCTTCGGCGTGGGCCAGCAGGTGCTCAAATGCGCCGGTGGCTTCGCAGCCGGCCAGGATCACCTTGTCTTCGAACACTTCGCGGGTGCCGTGCTTGGTGCCCGGAACGAAGGCCTGAATGTCGACCGCCGGGAAGTCGGCGTTCACATCAGCCCAGGTCTGGTTCGGGTTATCGACCAGCTCACCGTCAACCATCACCTTGTCGGACAGGGCCAGGAACCAGTCGGTCGGGGTGAATTCGAAGGAGTTGGCGCTGCTGTCGGAGGCAAACACGATGCCGTCATAACCGATGCGCACTTCGATGATGTCGGTCACGCCGTTTTCTGCACAAGCGGCGATTTCCTTGTCCTTGATTTTGCGCGACGCGTTGGCAACGTCGATGGTGTTCTCGCCGACGCCTTCACAGAAGCGCTTGAGGCCAGCGGAGGAGCCGCCGGATTCCACAACCGGGGTCGGGAAGTCGAAGTTTTCGCCAAAGGCTTCTGCCACGATGGAGGCGTAGGGCAGAACGGTGGACGAACCGGCAACCTGCACCTGATCGCGCGCAGCAGCAGCGGTTGCGGAAACGGCGGCGATTGCCAGGGTGGATGCGGTCAGTTTCACAAAGGACATTTGTGTCTCCAAGAGTTTGATAGGTCGATCACCCCCTCGATGATCTTGCCGCCTCTCCTATGGGGTGGTGATGAGGCTTTTGTGACAGGTGTGTAACAGCTGTATGACAAAGCCGGTTTTTGACGAAAAATTTCCGTCACAAACGAAAAACTGCCGGTCATGGGACCGGCAGCGTTCTTTAACGGTCTGATTGATGGCGCAGCTGCCTACTCTGGAAGAATGACGGTGAAAACAGACCCTTGCCCCAGGTCGCTTTCAACACGCAGCCGCCCGCGGTGGCGGTTGACGATGTGTTTGACGATTGCCAGACCCAAACCGGTGCCACCCAGTTCACGGGACCGGTGGCTGTCAGCGCGGTAAAAGCGCTCCGTCAGCCGCGGCAGGTGGACGGGATCGATTCCCGGGCCGTTGTCGATCACCTGGACACGCGCGGCAGGCGCGCGCACCGAGGGATCGCGCTCAGTATGCGTCAGCACGACCCGCACCTGATCACCGCCGTATTTCACAGCGTTCTCCACCAGGTTGGTAAACACCTGCTGCAACTGATCCGGGTCGCCGGTGACACAGACCGGGTCCTCCGGCGCTTCCAGCGTCATTGCGGCGCCGCGCGCCTCAGCCACCGGCGCAAGTGTCTTGAGGGTGGAGGCCAGATGCGCAGTCAGATCCACCTGCTCCTTGGGACGGACCCGTTCTTCGCTTTCCACACGGTTGAGCGACAGGAGGTCCCCGACCAGACGGTTCATCCGGCTGGCCTCGCCCTCCATGATCGTGAGAAACCGGTCGCGCGCAGCGGCATCGTCCTTGGCCGGGCCGCGCAGGGTTTCGATGAAGCCGATCAGCGCCGTCAGCGGCGTGCGCAGCTCATGGCTGACGTTGCCGACGAAATCGCGGCGCATCTGGCTGGCCTGCTCGCGTTCCGTGATGTCGTCGAAACAGGCCAGAACCGCACCGCCGCCCACCGCACCGATGCCGGGCACATAGCGCAGAGTAACCGTGTAAGTGGTGTCCTGCGCGCCATCATTGGACAGGTGCCGGGCGGTGCGTGCGTCCTTGTCGTGCAAGCACGCCTCGATCGCGGTGGCAACGCTGGGCTGGCGCAGGATGGTGGCGAAGTGGCGGCCCTTGATGCCCTGCCCCAGAAGCGCTTCTGCACCGCTGTTCACGGCGATGAAGCGTTCGGTCTGGTCCACCATCACGGCCGGCAGCGGAATGGCCGCCAGAAATCCTTCTATCAGATCGGTCGTCATCTGTTCCCCGCTGTTGAGAGTCCGGCCTGCCTACTGCTGCAGTGTAAACCTGTTGTGGCAGCAACCGTTCAAGCAGCGCAAAACCGCCCGGGTTGCGGCGGTTACAGCGGTTTCAGCTCCGCCCGGAAGCGGCGCATATTGTCCTGGTAGAGCAGCGCGCTTTGGGTGAGTTTTTCGGCCAGCGCTGCATCCACCTCCCGCACCACTTTGCCGGGGCTTCCCATCACCAGGGAGTTGTCGGGGATCTCCTTGTTCTCGGTGATCAAGGCCCCTGCCCCGATCAGGCAGTTTTTGCCGATCTTCGCGCCGTTCAGGATGGTGGCGCCCATGCCGACCAGGGTGTTCTCGCCGATGGTGCAGCCATGCAGCATCGCCTTGTGGCCGATGGTGCAGTTTTTGCCGATGGTCAGAGGGTAGCCCGCATCAATATGCATGACCACGTTTTCCTGCACGTTGGTGCCTTCGCAGATGCGGACCTCCTCGTGGTCGGCACGGATGGTGACGCCGAACCAGACCGAAGCCCCCGCCTCCATCACCACCTTGCCGATCAGGTTGGCATCGGGGGCGACCCAGGTGTCCTCATCTATTTGCGGCTGGTGCGAACCAAGAGCGTAAAGGGTCATGACTGTTCCTCGAACTGGGTTTGCAGGGCGCGGACGTGATCCTGCAGCTTGGGCTGCTGGATACGGCGCATGCGCTCGGCCTCGACGATGGTTTTCAGCTTGGCTTCGGTCTCGTCCAGATCGTCGTTGACCAGCACATAGTCATAATAGCCCCAGTGGCTGATCTCATCCCAGCTTTTCATCATCCGCTTGGAGATTACCTCGTCGCTGTCCTGCGCCCGGGTTTCCAGACGGCGGCGCAGTTCGGTGATCGAGGGCGGCAGAATGAAGATCGACAGAGCGTGTTTGCCCAGGTCGGAGTTGCGGATCTGGATCTCCCCCTGCCAGTCGACGTCGAACAGCACGTCCTGACCGGCCTCGATGGTGTCCTTTACCGGGCCTGCAGGCGAGCCGTAGAAGTTGCCGAAGACGTGGGCGTGCTCCAGCATGCCGCCCTCGGCAACCTTCTGCTTAAACTCATCCTCGGACATGAAATAGTATTCACGGCCGTGCTCCTCCCCCGGGCGCGGGGCGCGGGTGGTGGCGGAGACCGAGAAGGCAAGCCCTGGGTCCCAGGCCATCAGGCGGCGGGCCAAGGTGGATTTGCCTGCGCCCGAAGGCGATGAGAGGATGATCAAAAGGCCGCGGCGGTCCGCCATCTGGGCACTCCTTTTCTTATTCTATGTTCTGCACCTGCTCGCGCATCTGGTCGATGACGGTTTTCATCTCAAGCCCCACCGCCGTCAAGCCGGCATGCTGCGCCTTGGAGCAGAGCGTGTTGGCCTCGCGGTTGAACTCCTGCATCAGGAAATCGAGCTTGCGCCCCACGGCACCGCCCTTGACCAGCAGATCGCGGGCAGCGGCCACATGAGCGCCAAGGCGGTCCAGTTCCTCGGTCACGTCAGCCTTGACCGCGATCAGCGCCAGTTCCTGCGCGACACGGTCCGGGTCGGCGCCATCTGCATTGTCCATCACCCGCGCCAGATTGGCCGTCAGCGTTTCAGCCATCTTGGCCTTACGCTCCTCGGCGCGCTCCGCGGCTTGTGCGGTCAATGCAGCAACCTGCTCCAGCTGAGTGTTAAGGATTACGGCAAGCGCGGCGCCTTCGGCCTCGCGCATTTGCAAGAATTCCGCCACAAGGCTTTCCAATTCCTTGCCAAGCGCAGCCACCAGAGGCGCCGGATCGTCATCGCCCGCGGATTGTTCCAGCACGCCTTTGAAGGATAAAAGCTCCGCTGCGGAGGCCGGCCGGACCTCCACCCGGTTCTGCTTGGCAAGCGACTGCGCCTCCCCCAGCGCCTTGACCACAGACTTCAGAACCGAGGCGTTCACCTGCAGCTGCCCGGCGCTGTCCTCAGTCCGGGTGATCCGGAGTGTCAGCGACACATTGCCCCGCGCCAGCGCCTTGGACAGGGCGGAACGGGTCATGTTTTCAAGCCCTTCCAGCCAGTCCGGCACCCGCAGGCGGATATCCAGCCCCTTGGCATTGACCGACCTGAGCTCCCAGCTCCAGCTGTGCTGATCGGAGCTGCCCTGTGCCGAGGCAAAGGCGGTCATACTGCGGATGGTCATTGAAAGCCCCCTGAACACTGGTGATTAATCTGCTCTACTGTCTTGAAACTACAGGGTGCAAGCGCAATTGCAAAAACGGGCGCATGCGAAGGCGTTAACCATTGCTTTAAGATTTAGTCCAAATTTGAATTAGATTGTGTCATCTTAACTTCAGGGTAACCATACCGGCCCTAAGTCTTAAGGCAGCAAGGAGCTGCGCGGGACCACAGGATGTCCGGAGTTGCAGGGGAAAACGAGATGATTTTTGGCAGCCGCAGTGGGGATGGCCTGTCTGACGGACAGGCAAACGTAGTATCCATGAACCGTTTCCGCAAAGGCGGGGCACTGTCGCCGCTGCGCCAGGCGGAGGCTTATTGGACGGCGCTGCGCCGCGGCGACGATGTGCCCAGCCGCTCGCAGATAGACCCCCGCGGGCTGGAGAATATCCTGAGCAACACCTTCATTCTTGAACGGATCGCGCCAGGCATCGCCCGTTTCCGTCTGGCAGGTTCCCAGGTCAATGAGATGGCGGGCATGGAAGTGCGGGGCATGCCGGTGACCGCGTTTTTCACTGCAGACGCTCGCAAGCAGCTGAGCAATGCAATGGAGCACATGTTCGACACGCCTGCAGTGGTTGAGCTGGAATTGCAGATCCTGGCGCCGCGTCTCAGCACCCCGCGCGAGGCCCGCATGCTGCTCCTGCCGCTGCGCAGCGACCTGGGCGATATCAGCCGGGTGCTGGGGGTTCTGGTGGCGGATGAGGTAACGTCAGTCACATCCCAGCGGTTCTCGATCACCTCGATTGAGATGCGTGCCGTTGGCAAAGCCGATACCTCCGCCGAGTTCAAAGCCAAGCCGCGTGCCGAGGCCAAGGATGCCCCTGCGGACGTGAACCAGCCCAATCCGGGCTTTGCTGAGACCCAGGCCCGGTTCAAGCCGGAACGCTCGCTGCTGGATGAGGCCAAGGCAATGCTGGAGCGCAGCCGGGCCGGCAAGACAGAGGAGCCGGCCGATCCCGCCCCAGCCAAGCGCAAAGCCGCACCGCATTTGCGCCTGGTGGTTAGCCGCGACTGACCCAGACCCGGCACTGAGAGAATTCAAGGTTCAAGTACAAGGTCATAGCTGCTTGAATTGACTGCGCCCCAGTGGAGAACCTCCGGGGCGCTTTTTTGTTCGTCGATGGCTACAGCAGGTGCTGTCAGCCGGCCTGGCGGGCGCTTTGCGCTGCGCGCAGGGCAGACAGTTCTTCCGCCACCAGGAAGGCCAGTTCCAGCGACTGGCTGGCGTTGAGGCGCGGATCGCAGGCGGTGTGGTAGCGGTCCGACAGGTCCTCTTCGGTCACAGCGCGCACACCGCCGGTGCACTCGGTCACGTCCTGGCCGGTCATCTCGAAATGCACGCCGCCGGGGATGGTGCCTTCGGCCTTGTGAACACCGAAGAAGTCACGCACTTCGCGCAGAACGCTGTCGAAGGGACGGGTCTTGTAGCCAGTGGAGGACTTGATGGTGTTGCCGTGCATCGGGTCGCAGACCCAAGTGACATTGGCACCCTCTTCCTTCACTGCCCTGACCAGGCGCGGCAGGTGCTCGCCCGCCTTGCCTGCGCCGAAGCGGGCGATCAGGGTCAGCTTGCCTTCTTCGTTCTCGGGGTTCAGGCGGGACATCAGCACCTTCAGGTCCTCAGCCGTGGTGGTCGGGCCGCATTTCAGGCCGATCGGGTTCAGCACGCCGCTGCAGAATTCCACGTGGGCGCCGTCAGGCTGCCGGGTGCGGTCGCCGATCCAGATCATGTGGCCGGAGCCGGCCAGCCATTTTCCGGAAGTGGAATCGAGTCGGGTCAGCGCCTCTTCGTATTCCAGCAGCAGACCCTCGTGGCTGGTGTAGAAGTCAACGGTAGAGAACTCATGGGTGGTGTCGGCAGTGATGCCGGCAGCTGCCATAAAGTCGATGGTGTCCTGAATACGGTTTGCAATCTCGCTGTATTTCTGGACTTCCTGCTCATCAGTGAAGCCGAGAGTCCAGGAATGCACCCGGCTCATGTCTGCAAAGCCGCCGGTGGAGAAGGCGCGCAGCAGGTTCAGGGTCGCAGCCGCCTGGGTGTAGGCCTGCAGCATCTTCTGCGGGTTCGGGATGCGGGCCGCGGCGGTGAAATCCAGTTCATTGATGATGTCGCCGCGGTAGCTGGGCAACTCCACGCCATCGATGGTCTCGGTCGGCGCGCTGCGCGGCTTGGCGAACTGGCCCGCCATGCGGCCCACCTTCACCACCGGCACCTTGGCGCCATAGGTCAACACCATGGCCATCTGCAGCATTACCTTGAAGGTGTCGCGGATCGCATCTGCGCTGAACTGGTCAAAGCTTTCGGCGCAATCGCCGCCCTGCAGCAGGAACGCCTCGCCGCGCCCGGCCGCACCAAGGTGCTGTTTCAGACGGCGCGCTTCACCGGCAAACACCAGCGGCGGATACTTGGAGAGCTGAGCCTCGACAGCGTTCAGCGCTGCGGCATCGGTGTAGTCCGGCATCTGCACCCGCGGCTTGTTGCGCCAGTCCGATTTTTGCCATTCGCTCATGACTTTATCTCCGCATCAGAGGTCTTTAGAATATGTTGTGTGCTCTATACAAAATCCGCCGGGGGGAGGCCAGTTTAGAATTGCGGAGACTTGACCCCGCGTCCAAGCTGTGAGCACGGTTTTCCGACCTGCCGCGGAGCGTGCTCCCGCGGCCCGACTTGTTTCTTGAAGGACGCCCGCCATGCAGACGCCACGCAAGCCTGCTGTTTCAGGAGTAGCCATCGGCCAGCCGAAGAGGTTTGTCTTTGTGCTTCTCGACAAATTCACCCTGCTTTGCTTTTCGGCCGCGATGGAGTCGCTGAGGATCGCAAACCGGATGGCTGGCAAGGAATTGTACAGCTGGTCTGTGGTCGGTGAAGGCGGGGAGACGGTAACGTGTTCCGCGGGAACTGTCTTTCAGCTCGATTCGGACCTGGATGAGCTGCAGCGCGACGATACCATCATGCTGTGCGGCGGTATCGATGTTCAGGACGCCTCCACCAAGAAGATCCTGTCCTGGCTGCGCCGTGAGGCACGTAAGGGGCTGATGGTCGGCGGGTTGTGCACAGCGTCCTACACGCTGGCCAAGGCAGGGCTTCTGGACGGCAAACGCGCGACCATTCATTGGGAAAACGCGGACAGCTTCAACGAGGAATTCGACGAGGTCGAGCTAGCGAAATCGGTCTTTGTGATCGACGGGAACCGGTTGTCGACAGCTGGCGGCACCTCCTCCATCGACCTGATGCTCAAGCTGATTGCCAATGACCACGGCGAGGATCTGGCCAATGCAGTGGCGGACCAGCTGATCTATTCCTCGATCCGCACCGACCAGGATACCCAGCGGCTGTCGATCCCGACCCGGATCGGCGTGCGGCACCCGAAGCTGTCGATGGTGATCCAGATGATGGAAGCCAATATCGAAGAGCCGATCAGCCCGTCGATCCTGGCGCAGGATGTGGGCATGTCCACCCGCCAGCTGGAACGGCTGTTCCGCCGCTACCTGAACCGCTCGCCCAAGCGCTATTACATGGAGCTGCGGCTGCAGAAGGCGCGCAACCTGCTGATGCAGACGGATATGAGCGTAATCAACGTAGCGCTGGCCTGCGGCTTTGCCTCGCCGTCGCATTTCTCAAAATGCTACCGGGCGCATTACGACACCACCCCCTACCGCGAGCGGGGCAGCAAGGCGGCAGCGTATAAGGCCTGAACCCCGGCCCCGGCGGGCGGTTATCTGGAAACCCTGAAGACCGCCCCTTCGCTCTCTGATGCAAACCAGATGCTGCCATCGGGCGCTTCCTGCACATCGCGGATGCGCCCGGTTTTACTGCTGCGCAATTGCTCCAGCTCCCTCAGCGGGGAGCCTGACAGCCGGGAGATGTAGCCGAACTTGAGCGAGCCGAMAAAGATTTGGCCCCGCCACTGCGGCCATATCCGGCCGGAATAGATCATCATGCCCGAAGGCGCGATAGACGGATCCCAGTACCATTCCGGCTGTTCCATCCCGGGTTTGGCTGTGCCTTCACCGATTTTTGCCCCGGAGTAGTGGCGGCCGTAAGAGATCACCGGCCAGCCGTAGTTTGCCCCCTTGCGGACGCGGTTCACCTCATCGCCGCCTTTGGCGCCATGTTCCGCCACCCAGAGATTGCCCTGCAAATCCAAAGCCACACCCTGCGGGTTGCGGTGCCCGTAAGACCAGATTTCCGGCTGCGCAGCTTCGGTTCCTGTGAACGGATTGCCCGCGGGCACCGTGCCGTCGCGGTTGATCCGAACCATTGACCCCTGATGCAGCCTCAGGTTCTGGGCGCTGGGCCGGTCTCCGCGTTCCCCCAATGAAATGAACAAAGTGCCATCCCGCGCCTCTACTACACGGGAACCGAAGTGGCGGCCGCCAGTGGCGCCGGGCGCAGCTTCGAACAGGATGCGCAAATCTCTCAAAGCGCTGTTATCGGCGCTGAGACGGCCCGCGGCCAACGCGGTTCCCGCACCGCGCCCCTGCTGCTTGGCAAAGGTCAGGAAAACCTCCCGGCTGGCTTGGAAATCCCGCGGCACCATCACATCCAGCAGGCCGCCCTGCCCCTCTGCCGCCACGGCAGGCGTGCCGCTGATGCGATTCTTTTTCCCGTCCAGAACATGGAAAAGCGCGCCGTCCCGCTCCGTCACCAGAAAGCCGCCGTCCGGCAGAAACGCAATGGCCCAAGGCACATCAAACCCGCCGGCCATCTTCGTGACGCTCAAGCGGCCAAGGCTGCTGTCCATTGTATCTGCCTGAACAGTCTTGGAAAACGGCACCAGCAGAAGCACAGCCGACAAAATGAGTAACCGGCGCAACATTTTTGCTTCCCCTTTCGTTACTTTAAACTTAAAGTAAATGCAGCTCCGCAGAACATAAACTGATAATAGCGGAGAAAAACGGGACGGACTCTTTGTTATCTCACGCCTCAACGGGACTTTTCTTTTCCAGATGGCTTGCCTAGGGTCCGATGTGAACATTTTTGTTCCAACAATGGGAGTTCTCAAATGAAGAAACTGCTGATGGCCACCGCGGCCGCTGCGCTGACTGCTGGCACCGCTTATGCCGGCGGCCACGCCAAGGAAGTGAAACTGGGCGTGCTGTTCGGCTTCACCGGCCCGATTGAATCGCTGGCCCCGGCCATGGGCGACGGCGCCGAGCTGGCCATGGAAGAAGTCACCAAGTCCGGCAAGCTGCTGGACAGCGCAACCGTGACCTCCGTGCGCGCTGACACCGGCTGCATCGACAACGGCCTGGCCGTGGCAAACGGCGAGAAGCTGGTTGCCGAAGGCGTGAACGGCATCATCGGCGGCGACTGCTCCGGCGTAACCGGCGCGATCCTGCAGAACGTGGCGATCCCGAACGGCATGGTGATGATTTCACCGTCCGCAACCTCGCCCGGCCTGTCGACCATGGAAGACAACGGCCTGTTCTTCCGCACCTCGCCGTCGGACGCACGCGAAGGCCAGGTGATGGCCGAGATCCTGAAAGAGCGCGGCATCAACTCGATCGCCCTGACCTACACCAACAACGACTACGGCAAGGGCCTGGCGGACGCGATCCAGTCCTCGTTCGAGGAAGTTGGCGGCGAAGTCACCATCGTGACCGCGCATGAAGACGGCAAAGGCGACTACTCCGCTGAAGTCGGTGCGCTGGCCTCTGCCGGCGGCGACATCCTGGTGGTTGCTGGCTACCTGGACCAGGGCGGCCTGGGCATCATCCAGGGTTCGCTGGATTCCGGTGCGTTTGACACCTTCGGCCTGCCCGGCGGCATGATCGGCGACAGCCTGCCCGCAAACGTTGGCGCGGACCTCGACGGCTCCTTCGGCCAGATCGCTGGTTCCGACAGCAAAGGCGCGGAAATCTTTGCCGAAATGGCAAAAGAGCGCGGCTTTGACGGCACCTCGGCCTATGCGTCTGAATCCTATGATGCCGCGGCGCTGTTCCTGCTGGCGATGCAGGCTGCCAACTCCACCAACCCGGCGGATTACGTCGGCAAGATCCTGGACGTGGCAAACGCCCCGGGCGAGCCGATCAACCCGGGTGAACTGGGCAAGGCGCTGGAAATCCTCGCCGCCGGCGGTGAGATCGACTATCAGGGCGCAACCGGCGTTGAGCTGATCGGCCCGGGTGAGAGCGCAGGCTCCTACCGCGAGATCGAAGTGAAGGACGGCAAGAACGAAACCCTTCGCTTCCGCTGATAAGCACCTGAAAAGCAACCAAGATAGGCCAGCCCGGGTTTTGCCCGGGCTGTTCTGAATTAAAAGCGCCGCCTTAACGGCGCTAGGGGATGAAATGACATGATCGTCGTCGAGGACTTGCATAAGCACTTCGGCGGGTTCCACGCGGTTGACGGCGCCTCGCTGGAAATCGCCAAGGGGTCCATAACCGGTTTGATCGGCCCGAACGGGGCGGGAAAGACCACACTTTTCAACGTTATCGCAGGCGTGCTTGAACCGACCTCAGGCCGGGTCACCATGGACGGTGAGGACATCACCGGCCTGCCGCCGCATGAGCTGTTCCACAAGGGGCTGCTGCGCACCTTCCAGATCGCGCATGAGTTCTCCTCGATGACCTGCCGGGAAAATCTGATGATGGTGCCCGGCGCGCAATCGGGGGAGAGCCTTTGGAACACCTGGTTCGGCCGCAAGCGGATTGCTGACGAAGAGCGCGCGCTGCGGGCCAAGGCTGACGAGGTACTTGAGTTCCTGACCATCAGCCACATCGCGGACCTGAAGGCGGGCCAGGTGTCCGGCGGCCAGAAGAAGCTGCTGGAACTGGGCCGCACCATGATGGTGGACGCCAAGATCGTCTTCCTAGACGAGGTTGGCGCCGGTGTGAACCGCACCCTGCTTTACACCATCGCCGACGCGATCAAACGCCTCAATGAGGAGCGCGGTTACACCTTCGTTGTGATCGAGCACGACATGGAATTCATTGGCCGCCTGTGCGACCCGGTGATCTGCATGGCCGAGGGCAAGAAGCTGGCCGAAGGCACCCTGGACGAGATCAAGGCAAACGAGCATGTGATCGAGGCCTATCTAGGTACCGGTCTGAAAAACAAGGACAAACTGGAGGCGGGCGCATGAGCGACAACCCCTACCAGGACGATCACGGCAACAAGGACGCCTCGATCACCAACACGAAGGGCATCGGCACGATGCAACCCGCTCATCTGAAAAGCGGCCCAACACACAAGGTCGACGGCGGCCCGTTCCTGATCGGGGACACCATGACCGGCGGGTACGGCAAGGGTCCGGACATCCTGCATGACTGCACCATCGCCGTCGACAAGGGCGAGATCGCGGTCATCGTCGGCCCCAACGGCGCGGGCAAGTCGACCGCGATGAAGGCGGTGTTCGGGATGCTGAACGTGCGCTCCGGCGCGGTGCGGCTGGACGGCGAGGACATCACCCAGCTCACCCCGCAGGACCGGGTGGTCAAGGGCATGGGGTTTGTGCCGCAGACCAGCAATATCTTCACCTCGATGACGGTGGAGGAGAACCTGGAGATGGGCGCCTTCATCCGCACCGATGATTTCCGGGACACGATGGAGCAGGTCTATGATTTGTTCCCGATCCTGCGCGACAAGCGCAACCAGCCCGCGGGCGAGCTGTCCGGCGGCCAGCGCCAGCAGGTGGCGGTGGGCCGGGCGCTGATGACCAAGCCCAAGGTGCTGATGCTGGACGAGCCCACTGCGGGCGTCTCCCCCATCGTGATGGATGAGCTGTTCGACCGCATCATCGAGGTTGCCCGCACCGGGCTGCCGATCCTGATGGTGGAGCAGAACGCCAAGCAAGCGCTTGAGATCGCAGACAAAGGCTATGTTCTGGTGCAGGGGCGCAATGCCTATACCGGCACCGGCAAGGAGCTGCTGGCCGATCCCGAAGTGCGCAAATCTTTCCTGGGGGGCTAATTGATGGATCTTCTCAACGCCCTCGTGGCGCTTACCAATTATGTTATTGTCCCCGGGCTGTCCTATGGCAGCCAGCTGGCGCTTGGCGCACTGGGGGTGACACTGATCTACGGGATCCTGCGGTTCTCGAACTTTGCCCATGGCGACACCATGGCCTTCGGTGCCATGGTCACCATCCTGCTAACCTGGCTGTTTCAGTCCGCCGGCCTCAGCGCAGGGCCGCTGCCGACCGCGCTGCTGGCGCTGCCGTTCGGCATTCTGGGCACCATTGCGCTGATGCTGCTTACCGACCGGACCGTTTACCGGTTCTACCGCCAGCAAAAGGCGAAGCCGGTGATCTTTGTCATGGTCTCGCTCGGTGTGATGTTCATCATGAACGGCCTGGTGCGTTTCATCATCGGGCCGGGCGATCAGCGCTTTACCGATGGCGAACGCTTTGTGATCTCGGCACGGACCTTCAAGAAGCTCACCGGGCTGGATGAAGGCCTGGCGATCAAGACCACCGAGGCACTGACCGTGGTCACCGCGGTGATCGTTGTTGCGGTGCTGTTCTGGTTCCTGAACAAGACCCGCACCGGCAAGTCGATGCGCGCCTACTCGGACAACGAGGATCTGGCGCTGCTGTCCGGCATCAACCCGGAACGGGTGGTGATGTACACGTGGATGATCGTGGCAGCGCTGGCGACCATTGCAGGGGTTCTCTACGGCCTCGACAAATCTTTCAAACCCTTCACTTATTTCCAGCTGCTGCTGCCGATCTTTGCCTCCGCCATCGTGGGCGGCCTCGGCAACCCGATCGGGGCCATTGCGGGCGGGTTCATTATCGCCTTCTCCGAAGTGACGATCACCTATGCCTGGAAAAAGGTCCTGACTTACGGCCTTCCGGAGAGCCTGGCGCCTGACGGGCTGGTTCAGCTCCTCAGCACCGACTACAAGTTCGCGGTTTCCTTCGCGATCCTGATTGTCGTCCTCCTGTTCAAGCCCACCGGCCTTTTCAAAGGGAAAGCGGTATGACCGAGACCATGAAACATACCCTTCTTTTCGTCTTTGTCGGCGTGATGATCCTGCTGGAAGGCATGACCGACTTCCTGTTCTTCTCCGGCTCCTGGAACTCGGCGCTGGTGATCCTGAACATGGGGCTGATCTCGGCCATCATGGCAATCGGGGTGAACATCCAGTGGGGCTTTGCCGGGCTGTTCAACGTCGGCATCATGGGCTTTACCGCGCTTGGCGGTCTGGCCGTGGTGCTGGTGTCGACACCGGTGATCCCCGCGGCCTGGTCCTCTGGCGGTGTCAGCATCGTGATGGCATTGGTGATGGGCGCGCTGACCGTGGTGTCTGCGGTGATGATCACCAAGTTCATGCCCGCAGGCAAACTGCGTATGCTGGTGCTGTCGGCGGTCATGATCGTGGGCTTCATCGTCTACCGGGCAATCTTTGACCCGGCGGTGGGTTCGGTCGAGGCGATCAACCCCGCACTTCAGGGCAATATCGGCGGCCTGGGCCTGCCGGTGCTGCTGGCCTGGCCCGCAGGAGGCCTGCTGGCCGCGGGTGCGGCCTGGCTGATCGGCAAGACCGCATTGGGGCTGCGTTCGGATTACCTGGCAATTGCCACCCTGGGGATTGCCGAGATCATCATCGCAGTTCTGAAGAACGAGGACTGGCTGTCACGCGGCGTGAAGAACGTGGTCGGCCTGCCCCGCCCGCTGCCCTATGAAGTGGACCTGCAAGCCGATCCGACCTTTGTGGAGCGCGCGGCCAGCTGGGGCATGGACCCGGTCACCGCCTCGACCGTCTACGTCAAAGCCGGCTATGCGCTGATGTTCACGGTGGTGCTGCTGGCGCTGTTGTGGATGGCGCAGATGGCGCTGAAAAGCCCCTGGGGCCGGATGATGCGCGCGATCCGCGATAACGAGACCGCGGCAGAGGCGATGGGCAAGGACGTGACCCGCCGCCATCTGCAGATCTTTGTGCTGGGGTCTGCCATCTGCGGCATTGCCGGGGCGATGATGACCACGCTCGACAGCCAGATGACACCGGGCACCTACAACCCGCTGCGCTTCACCTTCCTCATTTGGGTAATGGTGATTGTCGGCGGGTCCGGCAACAACTTCGGTGCAGTGCTGGGCGGTATGCTGATCTGGTTCTTCTGGATCAAGGTGGAGCCGATGGGCATCCTGCTGATGGAGCTGGTAACCGCAGGCATGGCCGAGGGCAGCGCGCTGAAGGCGCATCTCTTGGAAAGCGCCTCGCACATGCGGCTGTTCACCATGGGGCTGATACTGCTCCTGGTGCTCAGGTTCAGCCCGCGCGGCCTGATCCCTGAAAAGTAAAATGGCACGGGCCCTGACCAGCACGTTCTGGTCAGGGCCCGGCCCTTCTTTGACGCAGTTCGGCGCAGCTGAACCGGTCCATTTCCCCCGCAGCATTCAACGCCCCAGCTTTGCCTTAGAACCGCGAAAGTGGTGCCTTAATCATTTGTTTTTGTGCGGATAGTACTACTGAGCAGAGTTTAATGAGGCCGGAAGCCATGCACATCGTTTTGAAATCTTTTGCCGCCTTCGGCACAATTGCGGCTTTGTCTGGCTGCGTTTCCCCCGAGCAGTTCGAAACCACTCCGGTGCAGCTCCAGACCAGCAAGGGCGTGGTGACTTGCCAGCTCTACACCAAGGACCGGGTGCTGTGGGACCGTTCGATCGACCGCCCCGCCTCGATGCCGGTCCAGGAAGCCGATGAAATCTGCAAGCGCGAAGGCTACAGGCAAATGAAAGAGGGCTGACTGCAGCCCTCTGTGCACCTCCTGCTCCTCTCAGCGGCCCTTGAACAGGCTGCCGAGAATGCCACGGACAATCCGGCGGCCGGTGGTTCCCTTCAGCTCCTTGATGACCGCCTCTGACATCGCAGAGGTAAAACTGTCCTTCTGCTTGTAAGAGCGTGACGAGGACCGGCTGACCCGCGATCCGGAGTAGCGGCGCGCGGCATTGAACTCCCGCGCCATCGGTTCTGGAGCGGCTTCAGCAGTTTCCTCGGCGGCTTCAGCCGCCTGGGCCGCGGCCAGCGCCCGCTGTGCCAGGATTTCAAAAGCCGATCTGCGGTCCATAGGGGTGTCGTATTTACCGGCCATGTCAGAAGACTTGAGCATCTTCTTGCGTTCATCCGCCGTGATCGGCCCCAGTTGCGTGCTCGGCGGACGGATCAAAGTGCGCTCGACCACACCTGGAACCCCCTTCTTCTGCAGCATTGAGGTGACCGCCTCGCCCACCCCGACTTCGCGGATGGCATCTTCGGTCGAAAACCGCGGGTTTTCCCGGTAGGTCTCGGCGGCCAGCCGCAGGTTCTTGCGGTCCTTGGCGGTGAATGCGCGCAACGCGTGCTGGATGCGGTTGCCAAGCTGCCCCAGAATGTCCTCAGGCACGTCTGCGGGGTTCTGGGTGATGAAATAGATTCCGACCCCTTTGGAGCGGATCAGCCGCGCGACCTGCTCCACCTTGTCGATCAGCGCGTTGGGGGCGTCGTCGAACAGCAGATGCGCCTCGTCGAAAAAGAACACCAGCCTGGGCTTGTCCGGGTCACCCACTTCCGGCAGTTCCTCGAACAGCTCGCTCAGGAGCCACAGCAGGAATGTGGAGTAAAGGCCCGGCGCCGCCATCAGCTTGTCCGCGGCCAGGATATTGACCATCCCCTTGCCTGCCGCATCACAGCGCATCAGGTCGCTGAGCGCCAGCGCCGGTTCACCGAACAGGCCTGCACCTCCCTGATTTTCCAGCACCAGCAAACGGCGCTGAATGGCGCCGATTGAGGAGGTGGAGACGTTGCCGTAGCGAAGCGACAACTGACTGCGGTTTTCGCCGATCCAGACCAGAAGCGCCTGCAGATCTTTCAAATCGAGAAGCGGCAGCCCTTCTTCGTCGGCAAGCCTGAATGCAATGTTCAGGATGCCCTCCTGCGCCTCGCTCAGCTCCAGCAAGCGTGCCAGCAGCAGCGGACCCATCTCCGCAACTGTTGTGCGCACCGGATGCCCTTGCTCACCGTAGAGATCCCAGAAAGTGACGGGACAAGCGTGGTAGCCGTAGCCTTCGAACCCGATCTTGGCGGCGCGCTCCAGGAAAGCTTCGTGCAGCTTGTGATCCGGGGATCCAGCCAGCGCCAGCCCGGACAGATCACCCTTCACATCTGAAAGGATCACCGGGACGCCGGCATTGGAAAACCCTTCCGCGAGGATTTGCAGTGTCACAGTCTTGCCGGTTCCGGTTGCACCCGCGATCAGGCCGTGACGGTTGGCGTATTTCAGATCCAGCCCCTGCTGTTCGCCGTACCCTTCTCCACCGCCGCCGAGAAATATTCTGTCTGACATGCCTGCCCCGCCTGCTCTTTTTCCTGTGGATAACAATACAAAGTTAACTTTTGGATGCGATAGTCAATCTTGCCCGCCCCTGCAAAAGCGGTTGCCGTGGCGGACATTTCCTCCCTGTCAGACTGGCCGTGCCTCGTGCACGGCCTTCTTTTTGAGCAATGTTTGCCTGTAAAACGGGCATATTCGACTGCCCGCTCAGCCCTAAGACTTCAATTTTCATGAAATCCGGCCCGTCAGGATTTTTTTTGAACTTGGATGTTGACCGATGGCCAGCCCTTTCGTAACGTCCTACGCAATAACTAAGTCGGCCAGTCCGACGGGGAGATGCAAACACGAAAAAGGGAACCAACCGGTTCCCTTTTTTGCATTTTTTCAGAGACTTCCGCAGTTGAGCTGTTGTGCGCGGAATTCCCCGCTAATCCCGAGTAATAGGCCTGACACCGTCCGGGCGGCGTGATAAACGCGTTGCCAGCGTCTTTAGAAAAATGAGGCATTCATGTTGAAGTCCCTGACCCCGATCACGCTTGCCGCGGTGCTGGCTATGTCCGCGCCGCTGGCGGCGCAGGAAACCACCGCAGAGGAGACTGACACCACAGAACAGGCCGCCGGGGCGGAAACCGCAGAGCAGGCGGAACAATCTGAATCGACCGCGGACCAACTGCTGGATCTTGGCGAACCGGTTGCTGACGGCCCAAAGCTGGGGGACCGCTATTCCAAGGAAAAGCACGGCGACTGGGATCTGGCCTGCATCCGCACCGAGCAGGAAAACGATCCTTGCTCACTGCTTCAGGTACTGGCCGGACCGCAAGGCAACCCGATGGCTGAGGTGTCGCTGTTCCGTATCGAGCAGCAAGGCGGCCAGGCGGTTGCCGGTGCCACCGTAATCGTTCCGCTGGAAACCCTGCTGCCGGCAGCGCTGACCATCTCCATCGATGGCGCGCCGGCCAAGCGCTACAACTATTCCTTCTGCAACCCGCTGGGCTGTGTCGCACAGATCGGCCTGACCCAAGGTGACATCGACGCCTTCAAGAAGGGCAAAGAAGCCGTATTGTCGCTGCGCCCTGCACCTGCGCCGGACCAGGTTGTGTCGATGAAACTTTCTCTGAGCGGCTTCACCGCGGGCTATGACGTCGTGGACGTCGTCAAGCAATAAGCCCCCTAGCCGAACGGCAATGAAATGAAAACGCCGCGTGCCCAAGGGCCGCGGCGTTTTCTGTGCAACCATCAAACCTTGCGCAGCGCCAGCACAGCGTTCAGCCCGCCAAAGGCAAAGGCGTTGGACAGGGCCACCGCAACATTGGCTTCGCGCGCCACATTCGGAACCACATCAAGCGCGCATTCCGGATCCGGCTCCTCATAGCCGATGGTCGGCGCAATCACCCCGTCGCGCAGAGCCATGATGCAGGCCAGGAGCTCCACCGCGCCGGTGCCGCCGATCAAGTGGCCGTGCATGGACTTGGTGGAGGATATCATCAGGCTGTCAGCGTGCGGGCCGAACACATCTGCCACGGCAGCGCATTCCGTCTTGTCATTGGCCGCCGTGCCGGTGCCATGGGCGTTGATGTATCCAACCTCTGAGGCGTCGATACGGGCATCCTGCAGCGCGCCGGCAATGGCCCGAGCAGCCCCCTGCTTGCTGGGCATCACGATGTCCGCCGCATCCGAGGACATGGCAAAGCCGATGACTTCACACAGGATTTCGGCACCGCGCGCCCTGGCGTGCTCATATTCCTCGAAGACAAAGATTCCGGCGCCTTCGCCCTGCACCATGCCGTTGCGGTTGGCGCTGAACGGGCGGCATGCGTCCTTGGACATCACCCGCAGGCCCTCCCAGGCTTTCACTCCGCCAAAGCACAGCATGGATTCCGACCCGCCGGTGATCATTGCCGGGCTCATTCCGGAACGCACCATTTGAAACGCCTGTGCCATCGCATGATTGGAAGACGCGCAGGCCGTGGATACGGTGAAGCTCGGCCCCTTAAGGTTAAACTGCATCGACACATGGCCGGCCGCTGCGTTGTTCATCAGCTTGGGCACGACAAACGGATGCACCCGGTTCTTGCCGTCCTCGTAGACGCTGCGGTAATTCTCATCCAGCGTCTGCATGCCGCCGCCGGAATTCCCCAGAACCACACCGGCTTTGGCCGACAACTCGCCATGGAACTCCAGCCCCGATTGTTCAATCGCTTCCTTGGCGGCGGTCAGCGTGAACTGGGTGAACCGGTCATAGAGGCTCATTTGCTGGCGGTTGAAACGGCCCTCAGCCTCGAACCCTCGGACCTGTCCGCCGATCCTGATGGCCAGCCGTTCCACATCGCGAAAGTCCAGCTGGCCAATGCCGCAACGGCCCTCCCGCATGGCAGCCAGCGTGGCGGGCACCGAATGGCCCAGGGCATTGATGGTTCCGGCCCCGGTAATGACGACGCGTTTCATGAAGCTTTACGCTTTTTCCAGGACCAGCTTGTCGATCCCGGCAACAATTGCCGCGACATTGGAAATGTCAAAGTCGCTTTTCTCCGGCTCATTGGCGTTGAAAGGAATCGAAATGTCGAACTCCTCCTCAATCGCAAAGATGCTCTCGACCACGCCCAGGCTGTCGATCCCCAGATCCTGAAGCGTGCTGTCGAGGGTCACATCCGACGGTTCCAGAACCGCCTGTTCGGCAATTATTGCAATGACCTTATCCTGCGTGCTCATGTAAAGATCCCCGATTTTCTGCCTGAGGCTGATGTAGGTATTAGACGGTTACTTGAAAACAGCCTTTTTTAACAATTCGATGTCACGCATCAAACGCGGCAGGCGGCGCTGCGCCTTATACATCTCGGTGTTGGTCTCCATCTTGACCGCGGGATAGCCCATGATGACACGGCCTGCCGGCACATTGGACAGGATTTTGGTGCCGCCGCCGGCAATCACCCCGTCGCCGATGAAAATATTGTCGACCACACCGCACTGGCCGCCCAGCACAACGTTGTTGCCGATGTCCACCGAGCCGGAGATCCCGGTCTGGCCGCACAGCAGGCAGTCATTGCCGACACGAGTGTTGTGGCCCACGTGCACGAGGTTATCGAGCTTGCTGCCATCGCCAATCACGGTGTCGCGGATGGTGCCGTTGTCGATGGTGCAATTGGAGCCGATCTCCACATCATCGCCGATTGTGACTGCGCCCAGCGAATGGATTCGGACCCAGGATTGCGCCTTGGCCTCGCCCTGGTCGCCCAGGGTCTTGCGCACGTTTTCCGCGCCGGACACTTCGGGCGTGACATAGGAAAAACCATCGCCGCCCACCCGTGCGCCAGGCTGTGCGCGGAAACGGGCTCCAATGGTTGCTCGGGCAGAGATGGAAACCATTTCGCGCAGGTATGCATCATCACCGATAACGGCATCCGCCCCGACATAGCAGTGCGGACCAATGACAGACCGTGCGCCGATCCTGGCGCCTGCCCCGATCACGGCCAGCGGCCCGACAGAGACATCTTCGCCCAAAACAGCTGCAGGATCGATGACGGCAGAGGGGTGGATGCCCGGCGGGAACCCCTGGCCGCGGTCCAGCATTGCAGTCACACCGGACATGGCCATGCGCGGACGCGGGGCAAAGATCGCCGCTTTCAGTCCGAACGACTGCCAGTCCGCACCGTCCCAAAGAATGGCAGCCTGCGCCAGCCCTTCCTTCAGGCCGCCGGCATACTTCGGCGCCATTGCCATGGCCAGCTGGCCTGCCTGCGCGTCCTGAGGCTCCGCCGCCTCTGCAACCTGCAGGTCGAGGTCGCCCTCGGCATCAGCGCCCAGAGACTCGGCGATCTGGCGGATTGTGAACATGTCAGGCCCTCTCAGAATATCCTGTATGGGCCTGACATTTACCCCTGAACGCTGGGCAGCACCACCCCTGCCCGTTCCAGTGCAGCCCAGACCTTGGCGTCACGGCCATAGACATCCCGGCGGAATTCAGCGCGGCCTTTGCCGGACACGACAGCGGTCCGGTAAATGATGTGCACCGGCACTTTCGTTTCCAGCTCGACCTTGGTTTCCTTGCCGGAATTCAGAATGCGGTGAAAGAAATCCTTGGGGTTTTCGGTCTGTTTAGCCAGCAGCGCATAAGCAAATTCGAACGGCTGGGCCAGACGGATACAGCCGTGCGAAAAGGCGCGAACCTCACGGGCAAACAGGCTCTTTTGCGGGGTGTCGTGCAGATAGATGTTGTACTTGTTCGGAAACATGAACTTGACCAGCCCCAGCGCGTTACGGCTGCTGGGGGGCTGGCGCATGGAGAACGGGAAATTCCGCGCCGTGTATTGCGAGAAATCTGCCGAGCCGCGGTTCACCACCCGGCCGCGGCTGTCGGTGATCTGGATATGGCCAACAGCATTCGGGTTATTCTGCAGCTTCGGCAGGTATTCCTTGGTGATGATCGAGCGCGGCACATACCAGCTCGGATTGATCACCATATGCTCCATCTCGTCCGAGAACTCCGGGCTGCGGCGGTCGTGAGTGTTTTTGCCGATCACCGAGCGGGTCTCAAAGGTCACATCGCCGTTGTCGACGATCTTGGCGGTGAAATCGGTCTGGTTGACAAGAATATGGCGTTCGCCGCGCTCCGGCGTCAGCCAGCGCTCGCGCTCCATCGCAATGATGACAGACTTGAGACGCGCGCTTACCGGCTTGTTGATCTCATCAATGGTACCCGGACCAGCCACCCCATCGGTTTCCAGGCCATGATCGGACTGGAAGCTTTGCACGGCCTTCTCAAGAGCCGCATCATAGGTCCGCGCGGCGCTGCGCGGCAGGTAGCCCATCAGCATCAGCCGGTTGCGAAGCGCAATTACAGCCGGACCCTGATCGCCTCTCTCCAATTTCTTGGCGTTCACTGCCGGGCCCCAGCCGCCTGCAGCCATAACCTGCTCCAGCCGCAGTTTTTCCCGCATCAGCCCGCGGTACTGCTGCGATGCCGGAACCAGGCTGCGCAAATAGGCATATGGCTGGGCTTCGCGGATCCCCGCCAGGAAGTTCGCCCCGTCCACAGTATGTTTTTTGCGCACCATGCCGTCATCGATCTGCGACGGAACCAGCAGTCCGGTCTGCAGATCGGTGGCATATTGCACCAGGGCACGGCTCAGCGCGGCCTCGACATTGCCGATATCACGCGTCGTGCGCACACCGCGCATCTGCTCAATCAGCGCGCTGACCTCGGCAGAACGGTCCGGCAGGCCATGGGCCTGGGTGTCGCCCAAGGCCGCCAAAAGGGCATTGCGGCGCTGGCGCGACGCCTCATCCTGACCGGTCCAGATCGCCTGGTATCCGTTTTTGCGGTAAAATTCAGCGACAGCGTCGCTGCCGTAAGCCGCCTCGGCGACCGCTTGGCGGAAAGCCGCCGAAACCTCAGCCTGTGCTGAACCGGAAACAGCCCCGGCGGCCAAACCGCCCAGTGCCAGGGCAAACAGCCCTGCCTTGATCCCTGGCAAGAAGCTTCCTGCAGTCGCACGAGTCATAATTTCCGGTCCTTGCGCCGATTTTTGTCAATTCTGGCAGTGCCTAACTGAAATTCTGGTAAATGCCAGCCGCTGTTGTCCATTCACAATTGCGAAAAGTCAGCTTTGATGCAGCAATGCCGCGTCTATGAAACCCGGCTGCAACAGTCGCGGGGAAAAGTTCCCTCGCCCTCCCCTTATGCGCAAAAATTCGCCGAAAAACGGGCTATCCGTTACAGCGCGGCAAAGAAATGTTGGATCAGGATTCTCTGTGTGCCATACATGCCGCACGTTAACTGAGATCGTTAACGAGCCCGTAACATCGGGCAATAGGCAGGACTAAAAGCGTACGGGACGGCGCAGTGACAATGGCAAAAACCACGGGCACGGGGATTTCCCGGCGTTCTCTCTTGGGTGTATTTGCTGCAACCGCAGTGGCAGCAGCCCCGACTTTCTCCAATGCAGCAGGTTTCCTTCGCGGCGGCGGAGACATCCGGCGCATCCGCATGTATTCGGGCCGCACCGGCGAGCGCTTGGACATGGTGTATTGGATCGATGGCGATTACATCAAAGATGCGGTCAAGGAAATCAATCACTTCATGCGGGATTGGCGCACCGATGAAGTCAAGAACATGGATCTGCGGACCATTGACATCATGGCGGCCTCCCACAACCTGCTGGATGTGAACGAGCCCTACATGCTGCTGTCCGGCTATCGCAGCCCCAAGACCAACGCCATGCTGCGCAGCCGCTCGCGCGGGGTCGCGAAAAACTCGCTTCACATGCGCGGCCAGGCCGCCGATCTTCGCCTGGCTTCCCGGTCGGTATCCCAGATGGCGCAAGCAGCCGAGGCGTGCCACGCCGGTGGTGTTGGTAAATACCACCGTTCGAATTTTGTGCATATGGATTGCGGCGTTGTCCGCACCTGGCGCGGCTGAGCACGCCTGACTTTGCAAGAATGCAAGCCTGCACTCCGGGTGCAGGCTTTTCTGTTTTCAGAACTTCTGGCCGAAGCCGCAATCTCCGGGCGAAGTCAGGAAATTGGAAACAGGCAGTTTTTCCCGTTGCAGAGGCAATCAAGCACGGGTATACCCCGGCTTAACAACGCACCTGTAGCTCAGCTGGATAGAGCGCTGCCCTCCGAAGGCAGAGGCCAGAGGTTCGAATCCTCTCAGGTGCGCCATCTTCACATTGAAACCTCAAAGCGTTTTAAGCTCTTAAAGCTATTTAAAGAGCCTGCCGCTAACTACTCTGCCTGTACTTCAATATGCGGCCAGAGAGGCAGAATGGCACAGACCAACTCTATTTTCCGGACAGCGAAACCAACAGAGCCCCGGCTTCGTCTGAACTTGCCCTGTACAATAAATTTGTCCGGATCTGTGCGGGAGGCCATAGTTTACAACATCAGCTACAGCGGTTTTGCCGTCCGCCTGCCTGATGAGGGGCAGAACAGTTTTAGCCTGGCAGAACTGCAATCTGTCTCCATCGAAGACATCGCCGAATTTGAGGTTCGAACCCGCTGGCGGAAGGACGCGAGAATTGGCTTCGCGTTCCTCAGCAAGCGCGGCGCACGGCCAATATTGGATGCATATTTCACCAAGAACGGCGAGTTCCCGACCTGAAAGCCCGCCCTCGCTTACCCCAGATCAGCACTTAGGGCCTTGGTCAGCGCCTTCAGGACGTCACTTTGCCGCTTTGTTTTCCCTAGTCCCGGCGGCCAGGTCAGCCAATAGCCGTCTATCGTGGCCAATTCGGCGGCTGGCAGACAGATCAATTGCCCGGTCAGCAGCAAATTGGCTGCCAGAGCCCTGGATCCCAGTACTACCCCCATTCCAAGCCGGGCGGCCCGGAGGGCATGCGCCATGGAATCCACCGAAACCGGCCCGGCCTCCGGCGCCGGCTCTCCGGTCACACGTGCCCACTCGCTCCATCCCGGCCGTTCTCCGCGCAACTCAATCGCCGGCAACAAGCGCCAGTCCGCAGCTTGGCCAGGGGCTGCCATTGGCTGAAGAACCTCATTGGCCAGCAGGACTCCGTCGCGCCCCTGCCAGCTGCCGCGCCCGTAGCGGATATGCAGCGCACCATCCGCCGCTTCGAAATCCAACCGCTTCGGCACGGTTTCCGTCACAACCCGCAGTTCAGGATGACTTTCAGAAAACGCCGTAAGTCCCGGCATTAAAAACATTTCCAGATGTGATGGCTGGGCAGCGATCCGCAGTTCCCGAACACTGTGGCCGAACAGGTTTTCAGTGCCCTGCTCCAATGCGCGAAGGGAATCGTGGACCAGCGGCAGGTAGCTTTCGCCATCGACTGTCAGTGAAACGCCGCGGGCTGAGCGGATGAACAATTGCCGCCCTAGCCAGGCTTCCAGATTACGGATTCGCTGGCTGACAGCAGCCTGAGTTGCTCCGAATTCCTCTGCCGCTGCAGTAAAACTGCCATGACGGCCGGCGGCCTCGAAAACCTTTAGCCAATCAAGCGGCGGCAGGCCTTGCTTGGTCACTTTCTTGGGCATTAGAAAACCTAACTCTCAAACCCTAATTTCCGTCGTTCTCTTGATGGCTCAGCGGCGATAGCAAGGCAAGCAAGAACCAGGCCAACCGGAGACACCCTCATGCCCCGTTCCGTAACTGCTGACGCATCCGGCAGCTTTCTGACCCTGACATTCGAAGACGGCAGCGAAAGCCGCTTTCATGCGATCTGGCTGCGCGACAACGCGCTGGACCCGGAAACACGCGCCCCTGGCAACGGCCAGCGGCTGATCACCATCGGCGACATTCCGGTGGACACCAAAATCAGCACCGCGCTGGTGGAACACGGATCTTTGACCGTCACATTCGCCCCGGAAGGCAAAACCGTGACTTTCCCGGTAAGCTGGTTGAAGGCTCACGCCTATGACATTGACAGGCCATCGGATTTCGGCCGCATGGCCCCAGGCATCGAAACCTGGAACAGCAGCCTGCCTGCCCCTGTGTTCGACTGGGAAGACGTGCAGTCCGACCCCAAAGTCAAACGGGACTGGCTGGAGGCGATTGCACGTTTGGGGTTCGCCAAATTGATAAACGGCCCAGTGAAAGAAGGCGCTTTGATTGAAAACGCTGAAATGTTCGGTTTCGTCCGCGAAACGAATTACGGCAAGTATTTCGAAGTGCGCACCGAGGTGAATCCGACCAACCTCGCGTATACAGGCCTGGGCTTGCAGGCGCATACCGATAACCCCTACCGCGACCCGGTGCCCAGCTTGCAGATCCTGTACTGTCTGGAGAACTCGGCCGAGGGCGGCGAGAGCATTGTGGTGGACGGCTTCCGCGCAGCCGAACGCCTGAAAGCAGAAAACCCCGCAGGCTTTGCCCTGCTGGCAGGCTACCCGGCCCGGTTTGAGTACAAGGGGTCTGACGGCGTGCACCTGCGCTCCCGCCGCCCGATGATTGAACTGTCACCCGATGGCGAGATGGTCGGCATGCGCTTCAACAACCGCTCCTCTGCGCCGTTTGTCGACATTCCGTTTGACCAGATGGAAGCCTACTACGCCGCTTACCGCCGGCTGGGTGAGTTCATTGACGATCCGGACATGGGCGTATCCTTTAAGCTGGAGCCGGGGGAAAGCTTCATCGTTGATAACACCCGCGTGATGCATGCCCGCCTGGGGTATTCCGGTTCCGGCTCTCGCTGGCTGCAGGGCTGCTACGCCGACAAGGATGGTCTGCTGTCGACCCTGAACGTGCTGAACGCGCAACTGGAGGGCTGAGAGATGAGCAAGCCAGACGTCAGCCAGCTGAACCGGGACAATATCGTAGACTTCATCGGCGGTATCTTCGACCGCCGCGGCGATGAGGAATACCTGGGCGAGCCGGTCACCATGGCCGAGCACATGCTGCAAGGCGCCACCATCGCCGAGCAGAACGGCCAGCCGGAAGAGATCATCGTTGGGGCACTCCTCCACGATATCGGCCATTTCACCAGCGAGTTCGGCACTTTCTCCATGGATGACACGGAGGACCGTTACCATGAGGAAGCCGGAGCCGAGGTTCTGGAGCAGTTCTTCCCGTCGGTCATCACCGATTGCGTCCGTTACCATGTGGCCGCCAAGCGTTATCTTTGCGCCACCAAGCCTGAATATTTCAACCGTTTATCAGAGGCGTCTGTCCATTCCCTGAACCTGCAGGGCGGACCGATGAATGCGGAGGAAGTTGCCGAGTTCGAGCAGAACCCGAACCTCAAGCAGATCATCGCGGTGCGCTATCTGGACGAGGCTGGAAAACGGGACGACATGGACACTCCGGATTACTGGCACTTTGCGCCGATGGTCCAACGGATGGTGGACAAGCACATGGGAACGGGAGGTTCCGCAAAATGAGCGCGCCCGAGTATATCTTCGAGGCCAGCACCAAGCCCTCACTGCCCTGGCATGAGGTTCCGCTGATCCGGGCCACCGAGGAAAGCGTCAAGGGCTATGGCTGCCTGGTGGACGATCCGGAAAATTTCGAGATCGAAATCGTGCAATGGCCCGCCCAGGGCTGGCGGCCGATTGACGAAGGCACCGGCGACGAGGCCGGCTGGGTCGAGGGCACCTTCCGCGGGGATTGGCGCGGAGATGTACTCTATGGCGAGAACGAAGCGGTTAACGGCAACTACGTGCTGGGCTGGTCCACCGACCCGCAGCAGGCCCAGGTGGAAGCGCTGACCGCGCCGCAGGATCAGGTGCTTTTGTGGCACATGAATTATCATCCCGATGGCGGCCAGCTGTTCTATCCGCTGGACAACAAACCCTTCATCATCCCCGTGGCCCTGCCGGGGGATGATCTGAAGCCGGAAAAGGTCGTGGCGTTCTGGTGTGACGGGTCCAAAGGGCTCTATATCCACCCGAATATCTGGCACGAAGGGATCTTTCCGGTGGAGGACAGCCAGCGCTTTCTCGACCGGCAGGGCAAAGTGCATGCCCGGGTCAGCTGCGATGTGGGCAAGGAGTTCGGCGTTTACCTGTCCTGCCCACTGCGCGAAGACAAGATCCAGGGCTAAAGCACTGCTTCCAAACACAAAACGGCGCCTTCAAGGGCGTCGTTTTCATTTACTAATAGCTGGGATCAGGCAAACAGTTCATGCGCCAATTCCAGCGCATCGACCAGCGTGTCGACCTCTTCCTTGGTGTTATAGAGGCCAAAGGACGCGCGGCATGTGGCGGAGACCCCCAGATGGTCCATCAGCGGCCCGGCGCAGTGATGGCCGGCGCGCACCGCGACACCCTTCTTGTCGAGGATGGTTGAAATGTCGTGCGCATGCGCCGCACCTTCCATGGTGAAGCTGAAAATCGCAGCTTTCCCAGGTGCTTGCCCCTGCACATTTATCCAGTTCAACCCGGTCAGCCGCTGCATCGCATAATCGCGCAGGCCACCCTCGTGCTTGGCAATGTTGTCCATGCCAAGCGCCATCATGTATTCCAGCGCAACACCCAGGCCGATGGTCTGCACGATACCCGGCGTGCCCGCCTCGAACTTCATCGGCGGATCGTTGTAGATGATCTGCTCCTTGGAGACTTCCTTGATCATGTCACCGCCGCCAATGAAGGGGCGCATCTCTGCCATGCGTTCCGGCTTTATGTAGATCGCACCGGACCCGGAGGGACCATAGAGCTTGTGACCGGTGATCGCATAGAAATCGCAGCCGATGTCCTGCACGTCGACCGGCATATGCACCGCGCCTTGCGAACCATCCACCAGCACCGGCACGCCCTTGGCATGGGCGCCCTGGGTGATCGCCTTTACATCCACAACCGTGCCCAGCACGTTGGAGCACTGGGTGACGGCCACCAGCTTGGTCTTGGGGCCAATCGCATCAATGACCTTCTGCGGGTCCAGGCTTCCGTCAGCTGCGGTATCCACCCATTTCAGCACCACGCCCTGACGTTCGCGCAGGAAGTGCCAGGGCACGATATTCGCGTGGTGCTCCATCACCGACAGGACGATCTCGTCGCCTGCTTCAAACCGCGGCATCGCCCAGCCATAGGCAACCAGATTGATGCCCTCGGTGGTGCCGGAGTTCAGCACGATGGCGTTCTCGTCGCCTGCATTCAGGAACCGCGCAATGATGCCGCGAACGGCCTCGTATTTCTCAGTCGCCAGGTTAGAAAGAAAGTGCAAGCCACGGTGAACATTGGAGTATTCCTCGGCATAAGCTTTGGTGATGGCATCGATCACCACCTGCGGCTTCTGGGCTGACGCGCCATTGTCGAGATAGGTCAGCGGCTTGCCGTTCACCTCCCGCGACAGGATCGGGAAGTCAGCACGGATTTTGTCCAGGTCATACATTTTCGGGAAGTCCCAGATTGGCTGGGCCGATCAGACCCACGATAAAGAGAAGTGCAAAGACCAGGATCATGCTGGCCATCAAAACCACCCCCAGCGAGCGCCACACGGAACCAAACCGGTGCGCCGCGTTGACGAAATGCAGGAGGATGAAAAACACAACGATGTTGGCCGCAATATTCAGCAGAGCGGCCAGCGACGGCATCACCAGAAACACAACCACGATGGCACCGTTCAGTGCCGCCTGCAGCAGCTGCAGCCAAGTGACAAGTGCCAGCAGTGCAGGCAGATTGCCCTGCCCGCCCAGCCAGCGGCCGGTTGAAGACAGCATCGCAATAAAGCAGAGCTGCAGGATCAGCACCATGGCAAAATATACGCCCGGCGTGAAACGCGGCAGCAGGACTTCTGGCGGAAGCGGGAACAGGATTTTCTGAACCGTATAGACGCAGGTGTTCAGAACCACCGACAGCAGGAAGGCGGTCCACAATGCCTCCCGCGGCCAGTCCCGCGCCAGGATCTGATGCGCAGCATCCCGCGGTGACTTGAGCGTCAGGAGGGCAAAGGAGGCCAGAGCATTCATGACTTGGCCCAATAGCCCTGGATCATGCCGGACACCCAGAACCAGAAAAACACGGCGCACCACAGGATGCCCACCAGGGTCAGGGCCGGGCCTGCGCCGATGAAACCAGCCACTAGGCCGTTCAGCAGCATCAGCGGGCTGGCGGCCAGGAAAGCCCAGAACAAGGCCAGCCGGGACCGGTAAGCATCGCCCTTCCCGCCCATTGCGCGGGCGATCCAATGGGCCACCAGCGCCAGAACATACAGCAGCAGCGGCGCGATAAAGACCAGCGCCAGCAGCGATCCGCCCAGCAGCATGTTCAGCTCCTGGCCGGTCAGATGTGCCTCCCGCGCCAGTTTCGGCATTTGCGCGACAAAGGTCAGCACGCAGCCTGCAAGGAGAAACACCAGCAGACGGTCCTCGCGCGCGCCCATGCTCAGAAGCCGCGCAAACACCTTGCGCGGCCCCTTGTAGGTTGCCGGGATATCCGTTGTGACGGACATCAGCGGCGCCGGGCCAGCCAGCCTTCGAGGCGGGAGACGATATCGGCGGCAATGTCCCCGTCCTCGATCTCATCCACCGCTTCAGCCAGGAAGGCCAGCGTCATCAGGTCGGTCGCCTCCGCATGCGGGACACCGCGGGAGCGCAGGTAGAACAGGCCTTCCTCGTCGATCGCACCGGAGGTGGAGCCGTGCGAGCAGGCCACGTCGTCGGCGTAAATCTCCAGCTCCGGCTTGGCCAGGAACTGGCTGTCGTCGTCCAGCAGCAGAGACTGGGAAATCTGATACCCGTCAGTCTTTTGCGCGCCTTCCTTCACCAGGATCTTGCCCTGGAACACACCGGTGGCACCGTTGCGCAGCACCTTCTTGAACACCTGACGGCTTTCGCAGTTCACGGCGTCATGGGTGATGAAGACGGTGTCGTCGTGGTGGAAGTCGCCGTCGCCCACGCAGGCGCCTGCGATATGGGCTACCGCGTCGTCGCCGGTCAGCTCAATCACCGCCTCGTTGCGGGTAAGAACGCCATTCACAGTCAGGGTGAAAGACTTGAACACCGACTCGGTGCCGAGGCGGGTAAACAGATGGGTCGCTGCACGGCGCTCATGGTCGCGGCCCTGGGCCCGCACCAGATGCATCGTGCCGCCATCGGCGATGTCGATCTCCATGCATTTGTTGAAGCGCGACGCCGCCGGGCCGTTTTCAAGGATCGTCACCTCCGCCCCGCTTTCCACGCGGATCACATGGTGCAGGATCGCATCGGAGTTGTCGTCCGAATGCACGTAGGTGAAGTTCAAGGGCTTGGAGACTTTGCCGGTCACCCGGATCGCCACGCCATCACTGGCAAAGGCGGTATTCAGCGCCGCAAGCGGACGTTCGACCGGGGTCTGGCCGCGCGCCTCAAGAACGCCGTACAGGTCCTTGGCCCAATGGATATCCTTGCAGCAGATATCCTCGATCCGGTCGATGGTCAGACCTTCCAGTTCCAAATCGTCAGAGGCTTCGGCGTCAAATACGCCGTCGACGAACACGATGTTCAGCCGCTCAAAGGCGTTGAACATCGGTGTCTCGTCAGCGTGGAACACAGCCGCCTTGGGCGCCTCTGCCTGCACCAGCGTGTCCGGCTTGGTGTATTTCCAGTATTCATCGCGGCGCGACGGCAGGCCCATGGTCTGGACCCGCGACAACGCTGCCTGACGGGCTGCCTTGAGGCAGCCGCTTTCAGGCAGGGTCAGCGCCATCAGCCGCGCCTCGGTTGCGCTTTGCTTGACTTCGGGCAGGGCCATTTACGCCTCCTCTGCCAGGATGCCGGCGTAACCGTTGTTCTCGACTTCCAGCGCCAGCTCGGGGCCGCCGGTCTTGACGATACGGCCACCCGCCAGAATGTGCACCACGTCCGGTTTGATATGGTCCAGCAGGCGCTGGTAGTGGGTAATCACCAGGAAGCCGCGGCCCTCGTCACGCAGTGCGTTCACGCCTTCGGCCACCAGCTTCATCGCATCCACATCAAGGCCGGAGTCAGTCTCATCCAGGATGCACAGCTTCGGCTCCAGCATCGCCATCTGCAGGATCTCGTTGCGCTTCTTCTCACCGCCGGAGAAGCCGACGTTGACCGGGCGCTTCAGCATTTCGGCGTCGATCTTGAGGGTCTTGGCCTTGGCGCGGACTTCCTTCAGGAAGTCGGAGGCCGACAGCTCTTCTTCGCCGCGCGCCTTGCGCTGTGCATTCACCGCGGTGCGCAGGAAGGTCATGTTGCCGACGCCGGGGATTTCCACCGGGTACTGGAACGCCAGGAACATGCCGGCGGCGGCGCGCTCTTCCGGCTCCATCTCCAGGATGTCTTCGCCTTCCAGCTCAGCCGAGCCTTCAGTCACTTCATAGCCGTCACGGCCCGACAGAACATAGGACAGTGTGGATTTGCCCGAACCGTTCGGCCCCATGATGGCATGCACCTTGCCGGCTTCGACCTTCAGATCGACGCCTTTCAGGATCTGCTTTTCCTCGTCTTCCAGTTTGACGTGCAGGTTCTTGATTTCGAGCATTTTTTCCTCGTGTTCCTATAATGGGTATCGCAGTCAATGAGACCGCGACAGCATGAAAGGACGCGCAAAGCTGCGCGCGAATTTCGGTGATCTTGATGTGTGGATGGTCCGCCGCGTTAGTCGCGGTAAACCACCTTGGGCGTCACATTCACGGGCGCGCCATACTCTATGGCGCGCGCACTGATACGGATGTATTTGGGGCCGACAAACAGAGAGTTCGGCGCGGCTTCGACCTGCTGTTGCCTGACCCAGTCGCCGGAAATCGCCATAGACATTGTTTGGGGATACCAAAACGCAAGATTGTGGATACCCACGGTCATGACAAGGATCCCAAGCACCTGCGCCAATTTGTTCTTCAGGGTGAATTTGTCCTGAAACACCCCAATCAGCCAGCTCGCCACCAAAGCGAGTGACAGATCGACAAACGTGAGAACCATCGCGCTTTCGTCGCTGTACCCATACAGCCTCATTCGCGTGGATGTCGCGACAAACAGCAGCACCATCCCAAGAAAAACCCCGTATGCGAATGCAACGAGACGCCACCACTTGCTGACATTGACTTTTTCTTCCTCGGGAGGGTTGGCAAGCACCAACCGGCGTTTCTCGGCTGCTTCTTTGTGTGCTGCAGAAATGCGATCGAGGCGGTCCTGAAAGGACGGCTGGGGCGTGGTTTCCATAAAAATTGTCCGTATTCAAATCGAAGAAAAATAAATTTCCGGACAATTTTACCGGGTATTGAGCATGAGATGCAAACAGGAAGTGTCCGCGCTGCGGGCACGACCGGATCTCAGCCAATGTCCTGTTTTGCATCTCCATCTTGGTTTACCCCAGCACCACTGCGGTGCCGCTGGCCGAGACCATCAGCATGGACTGCCCGACCACTTCGTAATCCAGATCAACGCCAACGACGGCGTTTGCGCCCTTGGCCCGGGCACGGTCTTCCAGCTCTGCCAGCGCGGTTTCGCGCGCATCCTGCAGCTTGCTTTCATAAGCACCGGAGCGGCCGCCGACGATGTCGGTGATGGAGGCAAAGACATCGCGCACCACGTTGGCCCCCATGATCGCCTCCCCCACCACAATGCCCTTGTATTCGGCAATCTGGTAGCCTTCGACGGAGTTTGTGGTTGTGACGATCATTTATTGTTTGCCTTTCTGAATTCGCCGAGCTGCCTTTCAGTTTCAAGCTTTCGCAAATACCTGAACTCGTCGGCCTCCCTTTCAGCCTTCTTGGCAACCCATCTTTGGATCGCAAAACCAAAAGCCGCACCAATTGAACAACTCACGAAGATGGAGATGACAAAGCCAGCAGTTGAGTACATCCAAAGACTGGAACTGCTTAGCTGTACTGCAACAGAGATGGTGCACAAAATAATCGCAAGAAACGCTCCGCACCGCAGTCCCCAATCGGTTCGCGGGTAACGCAGATCGTTCAGCGTTGAGTGCGCATCCATCTCGTTGCCGGCCATAATTTACCCCACAGACCCTTCCAGCGAGATCGCAACCAGCTGCTGGGCTTCCATGGCGAATTCCATCGGCAGCGCTTGCAGCACGTCCTTGCAGAAGCCGTTCACCACCAGAGCAACCGCCTCTTCCTCGTCCATGCCGCGCTGGCGGCAGTAGAACAGCTGGTCGTCATCCACCTTGGAGGTCGTCGCCTCATGTTCCACGCGCGACGAGTTGTTCTTGACCTCGATATAGGGAACCGTGTGGGCGCCGCATTTGTCACCGATCAGCAAGCTGTCGCACTGGGTGTAGTTGCGCGAGTTCTTGGCCTTGGGGTGCATCGACACCAGACCGCGGTAGGTGTTCTGGGCCTTGCCCGCCGAGATGCCTTTGGACACGATGCGCGATTTGGTGTTCTTGCCCAGGTGCACCATCTTGGTGCCGGTGTCGGCCTGCTGCATGTTGTTTGCAATGGCGATCGAGTAGAACTCGCCCTGGCTTTCATTGCCGCGCAGGATGCAGGACGGATACTTCCAGGTCACGGCAGAGCCGGTTTCCACCTGGGTCCACATCACCTTGGCGCGGTCGCCGCGGCAGTCGGCCCGCTTGGTCACGAAGTTGTAGATGCCGCCCTTGCCGTTCTCATCGCCCGGATACCAGTTCTGGACGGTGGAGTATTTCACCTCGGCGTCTTCCTCGATGATAATTTCCACGACTGCGGCGTGCAGTTGCGCGGTGTCGCGCTGCGGTGCGGTGCAGCCTTCGAGGTAGGAGACATAAGAGCCCTTGTCGGCGATGATCAGGGTGCGCTCGAACTGGCCAGTGTTTTCAGCATTGATGCGGAAATAGGTGGACAGCTCCATCGGGCAGCGCACGCCCGGCGGCACATAGACAAAGGAACCGTCCGAAAACACGGCAGAGTTCAGCGTCGCATAGAAGTTGTCGGAGACCGGAACGACAGAGCCGAGGTATTTCTTCACCAGTTCGGGATGCTCGCGAATCGCTTCGGAGATCGAGCAGAAGATCACACCCGCTTCCTTCAGCTCCTTCTGGAAGGTGGTGCCGACGGAAACGGAGTCGAACACCGCGTCCACAGCCACCTTGCGGCCTTCTTCCGGGGTCTCGCCTGCGCCTTCGACGCCTGCCAGAATCATCTGTTCTTTCAGCGGGATACCCAGCTTTTCGTAGGTCGCCAGCAGCTTGGGGTCGACCTCATCAAGCGATTTGGGCTTGGTTTCCATCGATTTCGGGCGGGCATAGTAATACTGGTCCTGGAAGTCGATTTCCGGGTAGCTGACCATCGCCCAGTTCGGCTCGTCCATCTGTTCCCAGCGTTCAAAGGCCTGCAGGCGCCATTCGGTCATCCATTCAGGCTCTTCGTTCTTTTCCGAGATCAGCTTGACGATATCGGGGTTCACGCCCTTGGGCGCGTATTCCATCTCGATATCGGTTTCCCAGCCGTATTTATACGCACCGCCGACCTCGCGCACCGCATCCACGGTTTCCTGGTCAACACCTTCCTTGACTTGGGTCTGGTCCAAAGCGGCCATTGTCATCTCCTCACTCACGCCGCGCGGGCGCGATGTTTCTTTTCTTTTTGCAGCCACGCCTCGGCAAAGCGCAGCACGTCTTCTTCCGTTGTTTCCGGCCCCAGCGACACCCGAACGGCACCTTGGGCTGTGGCCTCGTCATATCCCATCGCGGTCAGCACCGCGCTGGCGCGCACCTTACCGCTGGAGCAGGCACTGCCGGCGCTGATCGCAAAACCTGCAAGGTCCATCTGCATGACCTGGGTTTCGCCCTTCCAGCCCGGCGATGCAAAACACAGGGTGTTCGGCAGCCGCTTCTGATCCTTCCCGACAAAAATAGTATGGCTTACGCCAGACACAAGCGCCTTTTCTAGAATATTTCTAAGTTCTGCAACCCTGTCCCAGACACCATTTGCCAAATCTTTTGCAGCCGCTTCAGCTGCGGCGCCGAAGCCCGCGATTCCAATGACATTTTCAGTGCCGGAGCGGCGCCCCATTTCCTGGCCGCCACCCTTGATCCGGGCTTGCAGATCGGTGCCGCGTTTCATCACCAGAGCACCGATACCCTTTGGCCCGCCCAGCTTGTGTGCCGAAATCAGCGCCATTTGCACACCCAGCCAGTTGAACGCCACCGGCAGTTTGCCAAATGCTTGGGTAGCATCTGTTACCGCCAGCCCCTCCGGCAAGGTTTGGACAATGCCGGTTTCGGAGTTGGCGAGTTGCAGTGTGGATTGCGCGGGGTCGCTGATTTGAACACCCCCCTCGCCCGAGACCTGCAAGTCCTCGACAGTCCAGGCGCGCACAGCATCATGCTCCACCGGCGCGCCATGCAGGCTGCGTCCGGCCAGCGCCAGCGCCGCACCTTCGGTAGAACCAGAGGTAAAAACGACATCCGCCCCGTCCGCGCCGAAGGCCGCAGCCACCTGCGCGCGTGCCTTCTCAACCAGCGCCTTTGCGGCACGGCCCTCGGCATGCACCGACGACGGGTTGCCGCAGACCTCCATCGCCGCAATCATTGCAGCCTTTGCCTCAGGCCGCAGCAGAGCTGTGGCATTATGGTCCAGGTAAACACGCTTCATAGAGTCATCTTTTTGCGGCAGCTGCCGCGTCATAAGCCGCCTTGCAGCAATTGGCAAAGATTCCGCGCCGATTTTGTGCGGAATACACCCCAGCTGGACAGGCCGATGCGTGCTGTCTGCGTGCCACCTCAGTCATCCACAACGGCAAACAGGCTTGGCACCGCGGGGCATGGCGCCAGATCGTTCTTGATCACATCCGACAAGCGGGTCTGATGCAGGAACACGTAAACATGCGCGCTCAATCCCTCCCACAGGCGGTTGGTCAGCGACTGCGCGCGGCTGCCGGACAACGCGCCGGATGCCCCTGCGCCTTTGTGCATGGCGTCAACTGTTTCATCCACTGCCGACAGCACATCCACCACCCGGATCTCAGACGGAGGCATCGCCAGCCGGTAACCGCCGCCCGGGCCGCGCACCGACTCAACCAGCCCGGCGCGGCGCAGCTTGACAAAAAGCTGCTCCAGATACGGCAGCGAGATATCCTGGCGCTTGGAAATGTCGCCAAGCGGCACCAGATCGCCCTGCGGCTGCAGCGCGATATCCGCCAGCGCAACCATCGCATAGCGCCCTTTGGTGGAAAGCTTCATAATTTATCCCTCGAAACCAGGGCGCGAGTGCGAAAACATTGACCTTCCCTCCGACTGTGCGTATCTCAGCCTGACGGTGTATGGCGAGGCCAGCGCCCTTGATTAGAACTGTTCTAAGATGCCTGACCGAACCCGTCAAGTATTCTGCCGGCAGACCCGACAACGAGAGTAGGATTTTAACCGCCCATGCCCGAGGTCATCTTTCCTGGACCCGAAGGCCGCCTCGAAGGCCGCTATCACCCGCAAAAAGAAAAAGACGCCCCGATCGCCATTGTGCTGCATCCGCATCCGCAATTCGGCGGCACGATGAACAACAAGGTGGTCTACAACCTCCACTACGCGTTCTACAACATGGGCTTCACGGTTCTGCGGTTCAATTTCCGCGGCGTCGGCCGCAGCCAGGGCGAATACGACCAGGGCGTGGGCGAGCTGTCCGATGCTGCCTCGGCGCTGGATTACCTGCAGTCGATGAACTCCAATTCCAAGCATTGCTGGGTTGCGGGCTTCTCCTTCGGTGCCTGGATCGGCATGCAGCTGTTGATGCGCCGCCCGGAAATTACCGGTTTCATCTCTGTTGCGCCGCCAGCCAACATGTATGATTTCTCCTTCCTGGCGCCCTGCCCGTCCTCGGGCCTGATCATCAACGGCACCGCCGACCGTGTGGCACCGCCTGCGGACACCGCCAGCCTGGTTGGCAAGCTGCATGAGCAGAAGGGCATCACCATCACCCACACTGAGGTGGAAGGCGCGGATCACTTCTTCCAGGAACCGCATATGGACACGATGATCGGCACTGTTTCCGATTACGTGAAGCGCCGCTTGACGGAGAACACCCGCTGATGGGCACTATCGAAACGCTGGCCCAAAAACTGGCGGTCGATACGCTCAAGGTGCAGGACGCCAGTGGTGAAGAGCGGTTTTACGTGGAGGTGGGCCAAGTTCTTGGCGCCGCCTCCCAGTCGCTTGAAGAGGCATTTCTGACCGAAATCCGCGTGCGCCTGGCCGAACGCAAGGCGCGCGACTTCCTCAACAAGAAAGTTGCCGACCTGCAGGCCCAGCTTGGCGCGAAGGGTGAGGCGTGAGCGCCCGTCTGGAAGCGCAGTTTGCCTTTCTGCTCGAAGCCGACAAGCTGCGCGGTGTTGAGCGCCAGAACCTGATTACTGATTGCAGCCGCTGCGAAAACTCCGCTGAGCACAGCTGGCACCTGGCGCTTTATGCGCTGGTACTTGCCCCCTTTGCTGCCCCGGAAGTGGATGTGTTCCGCGCCATCCGGATGCTTTTGCTGCACGATCTGGTCGAGATCGACGCAGGCGACCACCCGATTACCAATGAAGTCGACTGGGAGGCGGTTGCTAAGGCTGAGCAGGTTGCGGCCCAACGGCTGTTCGGGCTGCTGCCATCAGATCAAGGCGCTGAGTTCCTGTCCCTGTGGCACGAATTCGAAGCCGCTGAGTCTCCAGACGCGCAGTTCGCCAAGCGGGTGGATCACTGCCAGCCGATCTTTCAGACACTTTATGGCGCTACTCCACTGGACTGGCATATTGATGTGGTACGGCAGAACCTGTTCGGGGGCCGCGCGGCTGCGCTGGAGCAGCATCTGCCGGAGGCATTCCACCACGCACTGTCGCTGCTGGGTGAAGACACAAGGTACGATTGCAGCCGCCTGAATGCCCGCCTGCCCTTCCTCAATGAGGCCGACAAGCTGAAGCTGGTCACCCGTGCCTCAAAACTTGGCGACGGCTCGCGGCACGAAAACTCGGCTGAGCACAGTTGGCATATCATGCTCTATGCCTGGGTGCTGTCAGAACACAGCTCTGAAACAGTGGAAGTGAACCGGGTGCTGCAAATGCTGCTGCTGCACGATCTGGTGGAAATTGACGCTGGCGATGCACCGATCCACGGAGTGATCGATCCCGCAGCGCTTGCTGCGCTGGCCGCCGCGGAACTGGCTGCTGCCGACCGCCTATTCGGCATGCTGCCCGCCGAGCAAGGACAGCCCATGCGTGCGGTCTGGGAAGAGTTCGAGGCCGCAGAAAGCCCGGATGCCGTATTTGCCAAATCCGTCGACCGGGTTCAGCCGGTGCTCTTGAACCTGCTGAACGGAGGCGGCAGCTGGGTCGACTACGACGTGAGCCTGCCGCAGCTCGACGCTCGCGTCGGTGGCAAGGTCAGCCGCGGCGCGCCAGATGTCTGGACCTATGTCCGTGCGCAAATTGAACCCTGGTTCCGCGAGGCCGGACGGCTGTAAGCGGTTGCGCGGTCCCCGAAGGGGCCGCGCTTCATTCCGTAAACGGTTGAAACGGCTGAGTTTCCGCACCCTTCGGCGTCAGCGTTAAAAACTCGCCCGGCTTCAGTTCGTTCCAGGCCTCTCCAGTGTCTTCCAGCGGCTCCGAGACCACTGCCCAGCCCCGCATGCTCTGGCTCCAGCGGTAGTATACGGACGGTGCAATGCTGTCCGAGGAGTAACGTGCTGTAAAAAGTGTCTGCCCATCCGACATCGCGGCCGACAGCCGCATGTGCGGAGTTGTCCCGCGCGCCCGTGACAAGCCTTCCATCCGGGCAACCGCACGCTCCAGCGCCCCTTTGGGGTCCGTATCCAGCCCTTCCCGCAGGGCCAGCAGGAACAGCACCTCGCTGTCAGTCGCACCTCTGCGGTGCTCATACAGCTCATCCGGGATGCACATATCAGCGTGACGGCGGAATTTCTCGAAGCCGCCAACCTGCCCGTTGTGCATGAAGCTCCACTTGCCGGCCGTGAAAGGATGGCAGTTATTGCGGCTGGTAGCCGACCCGGTGGAAGCCCGCACATGCGCCAGAAACAGCCCGGACTGCACCTGATGCACCAGCGCCCGCAGATTGCAGTCCGACCAGGCCGGGTACACATCTCGGTACAGCCCCGGTTCAGCCCGCTGGCCGTACCAGGCGATCCCGAACCCGTCGCCATTGGTGGCAGTCTTGCATTCCACCGCCTTTTGGCTTTGTGCAATCAGCGAATGCGCTGGTGTTGAAATGATGTCCTCCAAGAAGACGTCGGCACCCGTGTAGGCAGCCCAGCGGCACATATGGCAATCCCCATTCCATATCCGGGAATCAGATCAGTGTTTCAATCCGACCCGCATTATCGGGACAACCTCCTAAGAATTCTCCAATTCACAGTCCAGTGTGCCTGCGCACAATGACGTGTTCATTCACCGGCGCTTGCGGAATCTGGCCAGACCGTGCCGCATCGGGACTTCCCCGGCCTGCATAGATCGGATAGGCGGGAAGTCAGACCTGCGGCTTTATCCGCGGCAAGCGCTTGCTTAAGGGAGGCTGAAATGCCGGTTCACTACGTCTACCTGATCATTGCGGTGGCAGCAGAGACCATCGGCACCACAGCGCTGCAGGCCAGCCAGCAGTTCAGCAAACTTGGCCCTTCTCTGATCGTGCTCGTCGCCTATGCCTTTTCATTCTACATGATGGGGCTCACGCTCAAATTCATGCCCGTGGGCATCGTCTACGCCATCTGGTCCGGGCTTGGCATCCTGCTGATTGCCGTCATTGCATTCATTGTCTTCGGGCAAAAACTGGACCTGCCCGCTGTTATCGGCATGGTGCTGATCATGTCCGGAATCGTCATAATCCACCTGTTTTCCAAGTCCTCGGGCCACTGATCGGCATTTGAGGCGGCCCGCGGCGGTTTTCCTCTGGCCTTTGTGCGGGGTTCGGGCTATGCGCGGCCCAACTTCCTTACAAAGGCGAACGTCATGGATATGCGCAACATTGCGATCATTGCTCACGTTGACCACGGCAAGACCACCCTGGTTGACGAGCTGCTGAAACAGTCCGGCGCCTTCCGCGAAAACCAGGCTGTGGCGGAACGCGCCATGGACAGCAACGATCTGGAGCGCGAGCGCGGCATCACCATTTTTGCCAAACCGACCTCGGTGGAATGGCACGGCACCCGCATCAACATCGTCGACACCCCCGGCCACGCCGATTTCGGCGGCGAGGTTGAGCGGATCCTGTCGATGGTCGACGGCGTGGTGCTGCTGGTAGATGCGGCCGAAGGCCCGATGCCGCAGACCAAGTTCGTGACCTCCAAGGCGCTGGCCTTGGGCCTGCGTCCGATTGTGGTTCTGAACAAGGTCGACAAACCGGATGCCGAGCCCGACCGTGCATTGGACGAATGCTTTGACCTCTTTGCATCGCTGGACGCCACTGAGGACCAGCTGGACTTCCCGCACATGTATGCCTCCGGCCGCAACGGCTGGGCCGACAATGAGCTGGATGGCCCCCGCAAGGACCTGAGCGCGCTGTTCAACCTGATCGTTAATCACGTGCCAGAGCCCAAGCAGGTGAAGAAGCAGAACGACGATTTCCGTATGCTGGCAACCACGCTGGGCAGCGACCCGTTTGTTGGCCGCCTGCTGACCGGCCGGGTTGAGACCGGCACGCTCAAGGTCGGCGCCACCGTGCAGGCAATCTCCCGCATCGGCCAGAAGATCGAACAGTTCCGCGTGACCAAGATCCAGGCTTTCCGCGGTCTGGCACAACAGGACATCGAAGAAGCCCAGGCAGGCGACATCGTCTCCATCGCCGGCATGTCTAAGGCCACCGTGGCCGACACCATCTGCGCCCTGGCCGTGGATGAGCCGCTCGATGCGCAGCCGATCGACCCGCCGACCATCACCGTGACTTTCGGCATCAACGACAGCCCGCTGGCCGGCCGTGACGGCAAAAAAGTGCAGTCCCGCGTCATCCGCGACCGCCTGATGAAAGAGGCAGAATCCAACGTCGCTATCAAGATCGCTGACACCCCAGGCGGCGAAGCCTTCGAGGTCTCCGGCCGCGGTGAATTGCAGATGGGCGTTCTGATCGAAAACATGCGCCGCGAGGGCTTTGAGCTGTCGATCTCCCGCCCGCAGGTGATCATGAAGGAAGTCGACGGCGTCCGCATGGAGCCGATCGAAGAAGCCACCATCGACGTGGATGACGAATACTCCGGCGCGGTGATCGAGAAGCTGACCGGCGCCCGCAAGGGTGAGCTGGTCGAGATGAAGCCTGCAGGCGCAGGCAAGACCCGCATCATCGCCCACGTGCCCTCGCGCGGGCTGATCGGCTACCACGGCGAGTTCCTGACCGACACCCGCGGCACCGGCGTGCTGAACCGTGTGTTCCATGGCTGGGCGCCGCACAAGGGATCAATCCCGGGCCGCCGTGCAGGCGTTCTGATCTCGATGGAGAACGGCCAGTCCGTGGCATACGCGCTGTGGAACCTGGAAGAGCGCGGCAAGATGATGATCGGCGCCCAGGCCGACGTCTACACCGGCATGATCATCGGCGAGCACTCCCGCGACAACGATCTGGAAGTGAACCCGCTGAAGGGCAAGAAGCTGACCAACGTGCGCGCATCCGGCTCCGATGAGGCCGTGCGCCTGACCACCCCGATGTCGCTGTCGCTGGAAGAGGCCATTGCCTACATCAACGACGACGAACTGGTTGAGGTGACACCGAACAAGGTACGCCTGCGTAAACGCTACCTGGACCCGCATGAACGCAAGCGGATGTCCAAGGCCAGCGCCTGACGAACCGAAAACGGCGGCAGAGACATCTGCCGCCGTTTTTCATTCTGCGTCCTGCAGGAAAGTGACGCTATCGCCCAAGGCCACCCGGCCCGGCTGCAGCACCTCGGCATACCAGCCGCCATGCCCGCGCATCGCATTGTATCCCCCGTGCCCCAGCACCTCCTCCATCCGCGAACATGGCGGACAGGGGCCGGTGATGCGAACCACAGCAGTGCCAGCCCTTAGCGTGGCCTTGCGCAAAGCAGCAAGATTGATACCCGAAACAACAAGGTTTCGCCGCAGCTGTTCCGGCTGCACCTTCTCCAGTCCCGCCAAGGCGGCGATGACCGGGAGATGTTCTGCCTGGATCAAAGTGACAGCGCGTTTGCCCTTCTTGGCATGGTCACCACCGAGACCGGCCAAGGTGATGTCCGCCGAGCCGGGAGTGAGCACATCCTCGCGCCGCCCAGGGCGCACACCGATCCACGCCACCCGGCCCGCGGCCGCGTGGCGTTTCAGCATTTCCGCAAACGCGGTGACCACTACTCGGAGGTTTCCACCACCATCAGCTCGCGCTCAGAGGCGCCGCGCGCGTGGCTCAGGGCTTCCTGGTATTCTGGGCTGTGGTAACAATCCACCGCGGCTTCGACGCTGGGGAATTTCGCAACCACGTTGCGCGGGCGCTCTTTGCCTTCCAGCTGCACGAACCGGCCGCCGCGGGCAATGAAGGTACCGCCATGCGCGGCGATGGCCGGGCCTGCCAGTTCGGCATATTTGCCATAGGCATCGGCGTCGGTAACGGTCACATGTGCAATCCAAAGTGCGGACATCGGAGCCTCCCAGTTTCATGATCTTTCCGGCAGCTTAGGCAGATTGCCGGAAAGACCAAGTCTTTTTTTGACCAAATGGTCAGCCAGCCAGCAGTGCTTCCGCTGCCTTGATGGCTTCGTCGGCTCCGGAGAAATCCTTGCCGCCGCCCTGGGCCATATCCGGACGGCCGCCCCCGCCCTTTCCGCCCACAGCAGGCACTGCCGCTTTCAGCACGTCCACAGCCGAGATGTCGCCGGTCAGATCGTCGGTGACACCAGCAGCCACGGCCACCTTGCCGTCGTCCTCCGCGATCAGCAGGATCACACCGGAGCCGATGTTCTGCTTGTGCTTGTCGATCAGGCCGCGCAGGTCCTTGCCGGACACGCCCTGCAGCGCCTGGGCCAGGAACTTCTTGCCATTGACGTTCTTGGCTTCGGCACCGCCGCCGGAGCCGCCGCCCATGGCAATCTGCTGCTTGAGGTTGGAAATCTCGTTCTGCAGCGCCTTGCGTTCGTCCATCATCGCCTTCAGGCGGTCCAGAACCTCCGCGGGCTGCGCCTTCAGCGCGCCGGCGACCTCTGCCATGCGGCCAGCTTCACGCTCCAGATGCTCCACCGCCGCGGCACCAGTCAGCGCCTCGATCCGGCGCACGCCGGCAGAGGACGCGCTGTCGCCCAGGATGACGAAGGTGCCGATGTCACCGGTCTGCTTCACATGGGTGCCGCCGCACAGTTCGATAGAATAGGTATCACCGTCGTGGCCCTTGCCGGTCGGCGCTCGACCCATGGAGACAACGCGGACCTCTTCGCCGTATTTCTCTCCGAACAGCGCCTGGGCGCCCAGTTCGCGCGCGTCATCCGGGGTCATGATCCGGGTCGAGACCGGCGTGTTCTGACGAATGAAACCATTCACTTCCGAGCCGACCTTAGCCAGTTCATCCCCGCTCATCGCCTTGTTGTGGCTGAAGTCGAACCGCAGCCGGTCTTCAGCATTCAGCGAGCCCTTCTGGGCCACATGTTCCCCCAGCGCGTTGCGAAGTGCCTCGTGCAGAAGGTGGGTGGCCGAATGGTTGGCGCGGATCTTGCTGCGGCGCGCGTGATCCACTTCCATCGCCGCGCCCTTGCCAACGGCGATCTCGCCCTCGGTCACTTCGGCGATGTGCAGGAACAGGCCCTCAACCTTTTTGGTATCGGTGATGCGGGCCGCGCCACCCTCAACAGTCAGCACACCGGTATCGCCCACCTGGCCGCCGCTTTCGCCGTAGAACGGCGTCTGGTTCAGAATGACCTGCACCGTGTCGCCCTTGGCCGCGGATTGCACCTGTGAACCGTCCTTGACGATGGCAACGATCTGGCCCTCGGCCTTTTCGGTTTCATAACCCAGGAAGTCAGTGGCGCCGGCCGCGTCGACAATGTCGAAATAGACCTTCACATCCGCAGCTTCGCCCAGACCGATGCCGCCCGCGCGGGATTTCTCTTTCTGCTCTTTCATCGCAGCGTCGAACCCATCGGTGTCGACTTCGATCTCCTTGGCCCGCAGGGCGTCCTGAGTCAGGTCGAGCGGAAAGCCGTAGGTGTCATACAGCTTGAACGCGGTTTCACCCGGCAGCACGTCGCCCTTGCCCAGATCGGCAGAGGCTTCGTCCAGCAGCTTCAGACCGCGGTCCAGGGTCTTGAGGAAGCGGGTTTCTTCCTGCTCGAAGGTTTCTTCGATCAGCGCCTGGCCCTGGCCGAGCTCCGGATAGGCCGCCCCCATCTTCTGCACCAGCGACGGCACCAGCTTGTGCATCACCGGATCGGTGGCACCCAGCAGCGAGGCATGGCGCATCGCGCGGCGCATGATCCGGCGCAGCACATAACCGCGGCCTTCGTTCGACGGCAGCACGCCTTCGGCAATCAGGAAGGAGCAGGAGCGCAAGTGGTCGGCGATCACCCGGTGATGCACATTCTGGTCGCCGAAGGGATCAGTGTTGGTGACATTGGCCGATGCTTCGATCAACGACTTGAACAGATCGGTCTCATAGTTGTCATGGGTGCCCTGCAGCAGCGCCGCGATCCGCTCCAGCCCCATGCCGGTGTCGATGGACTGCATCTCCAGATCCACCATCGAACCATCCGCGAACTTCTCGTTCTGCATGAAGACGAGGTTCCAGATCTCGATGAAGCGGTCGCCGTCTTCCTCCGGAGAGCCCGGAGGCCCCCCCCAGATGTGGTCGCCGTGGTCATAAAAGATCTCGGTACAGGGGCCGCAGGGGCCGGTATCCCCCATCTGCCAGAAGTTGTCAGATGTCGCGATGCGGATGATCCGGTCTTCCGGCACGCCCATCTTCTTCCAGATTTCAAAGGCTTCGTCGTCAGTATGGTAGACGGTGGTGTAAAGCCGGTCTTTCGGAATATCGAATTCCTTGGTGATCAGCTCCCAGGCGAAGGGGATCGCTTCATGCTTGAAGTAGTCGCCGAAGGAGAAGTTGCCGAGCATCTCGAAGAACGTGTGGTGGCGTGCGGTATAGCCAACGTTGTCGAGGTCGTTGTGCTTGCCGCCTGCACGCACGCATTTCTGCGAGGTCGTCGCGCGCTTGTAGTCGCGGGTTTCCACCCCGGTAAAGCAGTTCTTGAACTGAACCATGCCCGAGTTGGTGAACATCAGGGTCGGGTCATTGCGCGGCACCAGCGGGCTGGATTCGACAACTTCATGCCCCTGCTTGGCAAAGTAGTTCAGAAAGGTTGAGCGGATATCGTTGAGCGTCGGCATATGCGGGATCTCTTGCGGGCTTTTCTAAGCGTTCCGGGCAGGTTTAACCCCGCACCATTGCTCTGTCCACAGCGGGAAGCGGCGTCGCCCCGCGAAAAAGGGCGCAGCTCGCGCTGCGCCCTCACCATTTTGGGTTTTGATCAGATTTTCCGGCGCTTAGAGCATTCCGCATACCCAGGGAACGCAAAACCGGTTCCCACTTTTGCGCGGCATGCTTCAGGCCTCTAGGATATCGTCCGCGCCGTCCGTTTCCGGACGCTCGAATTCCAGCCCATGAGAGGCGCGGATCTTATCCTCAATGTCAAAGGCGATCGCCGGGTTGTCCTTCAGGAAGGTCTTGGCGTTCTCCCGCCCCTGCCCGATCCGCTCGTCCCCGTAGGAGAACCATGCACCGGATTTGTTGACGACACCGGCCGCCACGCCAAGATCCAGCAGTTCACCCATCTTGGAGATGCCTTCGCCATACATGATGTCGAATTCCACCTGTTTGAAAGGCGGCGCCACCTTGTTCTTCACCACCTTGACGCGGGTTGCGTTGCCGACCACCTCGTCACGGTCCTTGATCGAGCCGATGCGGCGGATGTCCAGACGGACGGAGGAGTAGAACTTCAGCGCGTTGCCGCCGGTAGTGGTTTCGGGCGAGCCGAACATCACGCCGATCTTCATGCGGATCTGGTTGATGAAGATCACCATGCATTTGGAGCGGCTGATGGAGCCGGTCAGCTTTCGCATTGCCTGGCTCATCAGACGGGCCTGCACGCCGACGTTGCTGTCGCCCATGTCGCCCTCAAGCTCCGACTTCGGGGTCAGTGCCGCCACCGAGTCGACAATCACCATGTTGACCGCGCCGGAGCGCACCAGCGTGTCAGTGATTTCCAGCGCCTGTTCGCCGGTGTCGGGCTGCGAAATCAGCAGTTCATCCAGATCGACACCCAGCTTGGCCGCATACTGCGGATCCAGCGCATGTTCCGCATCGACAAAGGCGCAAACGCCGCCCTTTTTCTGCTGTTCCGCAATGCAGTGCAGGGTCAGCGTGGTTTTGCCCGAGCTTTCCGGGCCATAGATTTCGATGATCCGCCCCATCGGCAGGCCGCCGATCCCCAGCGCGATGTCGAGCCCCAGAGAGCCGGTCGAGCTTGCCTCGATCTCGTGCATGGCATTGCCATCGCCGAGCTTCATGATCGAACCCTTGCCGAACTGCCGCTCAATCTGGGCAAGCGCGCTGTCGAGCGCCTTTTGCTTGTCACCGCTTACTTTATTTTTCATGGTCAAAAGATCCGCCATAGTCCCTTGTCCTTTTCTATGTGTCACACACCGGGGCGCGCGGCAATCACTGCTTTGTTCACCTCTTGTTCCTTATGAGATCAAAAAGAGAACATTGCAACAAGTTTCTGGTGTACCCACTTCGGGACCGGGATGTTAAAGATTGGTTTATGGTTAATCGGCAGCAAGATTTTTTACCGGGCAGTTGACGGAATGATGATATTTTTCAAGGAACGGCTGGCGCTTCTGTCTGTTCCCAAAACCGGCACCACCGCGTTTCAGGCGGCCCTGCGCGACCGCGCCGACCTGGTTATTTCCGATCCGCCGGAGCTGAAACATGCACCGCTCTACCGCTACAACCGCTGGATCCGGCCAATGTTCGAGAAGGTCTGCGGTGCTGAACTGGAGGTTGCGGCTGTCGTGCGTGAACCCGTCAGCTGGCTGGGCAGCTGGTACCGGTACCGTCAACGCCCGGCGCTGGACGGCAAGCCCAACTCGACCAAGGGGGTCAGTTTCGACGACTTCCTGCGCGCTCATTGCAAAGGCAAGCCGCCCGCCTTTGCCAATGTCGGCAGCCAGGCCAAATTCCTGGAGGCCCAGCCCAATGGCTGCAAAGTGACCCAACTGTTCCGCTATGAGGATCAGGACGCGCTTAAAGGTTTTCTTGAATACCGTCTGAACACCGGAATCCACCTGGAACGCAAAAACGTCAGCCCTCAGGCGCCTTTAGATCTCAGCCCTGAGGCTGAGGCGCATCTGCGGCGCAAACGCTCGGCTGAGTTTGAATTCTACAGCAGCATTCCAGGCCGCTGAAACACAACCTGCCGGAACCGGCAGGTTGTCAGGTCAATGCAGCTGCGCGTGCACTGTCTCGGTCAACTGGTTGAGAGAGAAGGGTTTTGGCAGGAAGACAGAGTTCGGCACGTCCGGCTCTGCTTCGCCAAAGGCACCTTCCGCATAGCCGGATACGAACACAACTCGGGTATCCGGGCGCTCCTTCAGCGCCTCACGTACCCAGCTGGGACCGTCCATGCCCGGCATCACCACATCTGTCACGAATACATCTACCGTAAGTCCGGGATCTTCAAGCGTGCGCAGGGCGTCTTCAGCAGATTCGGCCTCCAGCACCGTGTAGCCGCGCATCCTGAGCGCGCGGGACGCGAAGGCACGCACAGGCGCCTCGTCCTCGACCAGCAAAACAACGCCTTCGCCGTGCTGAGCGGCGGCAGCCTTATCGGCCCCGGCTTCCGGTTTCTCCGCGGCCAGTTGCTCAGCCTGCTGCTTGTAGACCGGAAAGAACAGGGTGAACTGCGTTCCGTGGCCTTTCACCGAATCGACAAAGATATAGCCGCCGGTCTGCTTGATAATACCGTAGGCCGTGGAAAGCCCCAGGCCGGTCCCCTCACCCGTGCGCTTGGTGGTATAGAACGGTTCAAACACCTTCTGCAGCTTGTCCGGCGCAATCCCGACACCTTCGTCAGAGACCTTTACCGTCACCCAATCGCCAGCAGGTACCGTCGCCCGGTTCCGCTCCAGCGGCTTCTCAAGCGAGACAACCTCTGTCTCGACCCGGATTTCACCGCCCTGAGGCATCGCATCGCGGGCGTTCACCACCAGGTTCATCAGCACTTGTTCAAGCTGCCGCTTGTCGGCCCGGATCGATTTCATCACCGGATCGTGGCTAAGTGTCAGGGTGACCTTCTCCCCTACCAGGCGGTTCAGCAGATGGGTCAGGTCGGACAGCGTATCCCGGACATCCAGGGTTTCCGGCTGCAAGGTCTGCTTACGGGAAAACGCCAGCAGCTGGCTCACCAACGACGCCGCACGGTTTGCGTTTTCATGGATCTGAATCAGATCGCCATAGTCCTGATCGCCCTGATCGTGGCGCAGCAGCAGCAGGTCGCAATGGCCGGAAATCGCCGTCAGCAAGTTGTTGAAATCATGCGCAACACCGCCTGCCAGCTGGCCGATCGCCTGCATTTTCTGGCTTTGGACGAATTGCGCCTCCAGCGTCTTCAGCTCTGTGGCGTCATTCAGAACCGCAATCAGCAGCGGCGTCCCGTCTTCCACCACGCGGGTCAGCGTGACCTGGACAAAGACCTCCTTGTCCGAGCGCGACAGCCGCAGGAATTCCGACTTGTTCGGGGCCAGCCCGTCGGCAGTGTCGCGCAGCCAATCCGACATCGGACGGCCGAGGCCCTCCATAAGCTGACCCAGTTTCAGGCTGGCGCAGCTGTCGACCCCAAGAAGCCGGAGCGCCATCCGGTTGCTGCTCAGGATCTCTCCTGTAGGCGCCACTTTGAGGAAAGGCACCGGCAGCGCCTCGAACCCGGCCTGGGCGGATTCAAAACTGCCTTCATCCACCTCCATCAGAAACAGCTCGCTGCGGCCCTGGGTCCGGTTCTGCTCGCTCACGAGCACCTGCACCGGACCCTTTTTAGTGCTCAGCGTGTTGATCTGGCCCGGCAGCACAGGAAGGGCCGGAAACAGGCGGTCCGTGGACTTCACCCGTTCGCCGATCAGGCTGCGCGCGGCCTCGTTCATAAACAGCACCGTGCCAGTGCGGCCTACGGTAATCATCGGAATAGGCAGCGCATCCGCGCCGCGGCCATTGCCGCCCCGGTCCAGAATATCCTCGACCCGCCACAGGAAACTGCCGCCGCTCATCTGGTGCACGGCCAGACGCACATGGCCGCGCCGGGTGACAATATCCTCGCGTGCCGCACCGTCGACACGGGCGCGGCTTTGCAGCCGGTACAACACCGCAGAGGGGTTGGCGAGAATTGACCGCAGCGAGCCCGCCAGCGTTTCACGGCCGGCATCTTCAAACCGTTTCACCGCAGCGCCATTACAGGCGTGGATCATCCCGTCACCGTCGGTGACAAAGCTGGGGGTTGCATCCTTTTCGATAAAGCCCGTCAGCAGTTCCGCCGCCATCGCCCGTGCATTCAGCCGCGTCCGCGTCTGCACCACCAGCAGCGCTGCAACCGCTGCCAGCGTCAGCCCCACCATGACAAAGCCTCGGCCCATCCAGTGCGGCAGCGGCAGGATCCATGGCGCTGCCATCAGCATCACCGCAAGCAGCAGTGTTGCGGCCAGCCGGGCGTGTTCAGGTGCGTAAACGCGCAGTTCCGGGACGGAGGATTCTAGGCGACCGGACATTGCGGCTCCATGGTCAGTGCGTATTGCCGCCATAACGCGGCGGTTTAGGTTAAAACCACGTTAAGAAACACAAAGGTTCTTCGGCCGAAACCCTAACAACCGCGTTTTGCGCGCGTCAACACGGCAACATAGAAGCCATCAGTGCCGCCCTGTACCTGCCATCCATTCTGATCCGCCAGATGCCAGTCCGGGTTTTCCTCGGTAAACCGTTGAACCTGCGCGCTGTTTTCGCCCTCAAGCATGGAGCAGGTCGCATAGACCAGTACCCCATCCGGCGTCACCAGCCCGGCAGCCTTGCGCAGGATTTCTCCCTGGATGCGTTGCAGATCCGCCAGCCCTTCGGCGGTCAGACGCCATTTACCTTCGGGCGCCCGCCGCCAGGAACCCGAGCCGGAACAAGGCACGTCGCAAAGAACCAGATCAAACGGCCCGTTGCGGGCGAGATCGCCGGTCGAAAGAAGCGTGACTTCCGCTTTGGCACGCGCGGCACGCTCCGGCAAATCTTTCATCCGCCGCGGATCGGCGTCATGCGCGAAACTCTGGAGGCCGGCCCGGGCCGCCATGGCCAGAGACTTGCCGCCGCCGCCAGCGCAATAGTCCAGAACCTTCATGCCATCCTTCAGCGGCAGGCGGTCCGTCACAGCCTGGCTGGCCGCATCCTGAAGCTCGACAAGACCATCCTGATAGGGCTTGGAATTGCGCAATTTCCGCGCGCCTTCGGTCACCTCCAGCGCGGTTGCTGCTGCAGGGTGCGGCTCAGCAATGATGCCTTCACCAGCCAAAGCCTCCATAGCCTGTTCAACAGTTCCGCGCGCGGTGTTCACCCGCAAATGAACCGGCGCCCGGCTGCGCAGAGCCAGCGCTGCAGCCTCAGCCTCTGCACCAAGGCTCGAACTGAACTCCGGCCACAGCCAATCGGGAATATCCAGTGCCTCCGCTCCGGCTGGCGCGCTCGGCAGGTCCCGTTCGGTGTCGGACAGTGGAGAAGGCGCATGGCCTTGGCCAGTAAAAAACTCATCGGGGTTCAGCCCCGCATCGCGCAACGCGCCCAGGATCAGCCCGCGGCCGCTGCGGCTGCCGCCAAGGGCAGCATGCGAGCGCAGGCAGCGTACCGCATCAAACACATGATCGCGCACTGCCGCCCGGTCCTTGGACCCGGCAAAGCGGCTGCGCCGTCCCCAGGAGGTCAGCGCCTTCTCGGCAGGCTCTCCTGCCAGCACCTGATCCAGGATTTCAATGGCCGCCTGCAGGCGGGCGGCAGGGGTCACGCCCCTGCCCCATACTTACAAACGGCCATCATATTCTCAGCCCACCCGGTAGTTCGGCGCTTCGCGGGTGATCTGAACGTCGTGCACGTGGCTTTCCTTCAGCCCGGCACCGGTAATGCGGACAAAATTGCAGTTCTTGCGCATCTCATCGACAGTCGCACAGCCGGTATAGCCCATCGCCGCGCGCAGGCCGCCCACCAGCTGGTGGATCACTGCGTTTGCGCCGCCCTTATAAGGCACCTGGCCTTCGATTCCTTCCGGCACCAGCTTGTCGCTGGCGGCATCCTTCTGGAAGTAGCGGTCGGCAGAGCCGCGCGCCATGGCGCCCATCGATCCCATGCCGCGGTAGGATTTGAAGGAACGGCCCTGATAGAGGATCACCTCACCGGGGGATTCATCGGTGCCGGCAATCATCGAGCCGACCATGGCGCAGGATGCACCCGCTGCAATCGCCTTGGCAAAGTCGCCAGAGAACTTAATGCCGCCATCCGCGATGACCGGCACATCGCCTGCCGCTGCGGCGCAATCCATAATCGCGGTCAGCTGCGGCACACCAACGCCCGCCACCATGCGGGTGGTGCAGATGGAGCCCGGACCGATGCCGACCTTGACCGCATCGGCGCCTGCGTCGATCAGCGCACGAGTTGCCTCACCGGTGGCCACGTTGCCGGCAATCACCTGAATGTTGCTGTACTGTGCCTTGATCCGCTTCACCGCGTCGATCACGCCGGCGGAGTGGCCGTGCGCGGTGTCCACCACCACAACATCCACACCTGCGTCGATCAGCGCCTCGGACCGCTCATAGCCGCTGTCACCGACAGAGCTGGCAGCCGCAACGCGCAGACGGCCCAGCTCGTCCTTGCAGGCAGTGGGGTTCAGAACTGCCTGTTCGGTGTCCTTGAGGGTCAGTAGGCCAGTCAGCTTGCCGTTCTTGTCGGAGACCAGCAGCTTCTCGATCCGGCGCGCCTTCATCAGCGACTTGGCCTCTTCCAGATCGGCCGGCTCCTGCAGCATTGCCAAGTTATTCGAAGTCATCATGACCGAAACCGGCGTGCTGGCATCATTGGCAAAGCGCATGTCGCGGTTGGTGACGATGCCAACAACACGGCCAGAACCATCGACCACCGGGAAACCGGTGACGCGGTAGCGTTCCTGCAACGCCTGGGCGTCGGCCAGGGTCTGATCCGGGGTCAGGGTGATGGGGTTGTAGACGATGCCGGACACGAACCGCTTGACCCGGCGCACTTCGCGGGCCTGCTCCTCGGTGTTCAGGTTCTTGTGGATCACGCCCATGCCGCCGGCCTGCGCCATGGCAATCGCCATCCGCGCCTCAGTCACGGTATCCATTGCCGAGCTCAGCAGCGGAATATTCAGGGCGATCGACTGGGTCACCCGTGTGCGCGTATCCGCGGTGTTGGGCAGAACGCTCGACGCGCCTGGCACCAGTAGAACATCATCAAAGGTGAGAGCCTCACGAATCTGCATTGGTCGTCCTCATGCATAACCCCGTTTGGCGGTGACCCTATGGCACAGAACCTTGCGGGTGGAAAGAGGCCGGCACCAAGAATTCCTGCACCGCAGCAATTCTTTGGCGCGCGGCTGATCTGGGTCAATGCGCAGGGCGCTGCCGAAGCTATCACTAAAGCTGCAGAAATGACTCAGGATTTTACCATGCCCGGCCCCTTGGAAAACATAACCATCCTGGACCTGACCCATGTTCTGGCAGGCCCCTATTGCTCGATGATCCTGTCAGACCTCGGCGCCAAGGTGATTAAAGTCGAACGGCCCGGGACCGGCGACGACACCCGCACCTTCCCGCCCTTCAAACACGGCAGCAGCGCCTATTTCGCCTCCATCAACCACGGCAAGCAAAGCATCGCGCTGGATCTGAAGGCACCGGAGGACCGTGAAATTTTCGAGCGCCTTTTGGGCCAGGCAGACGTTCTATTGGAAAACTACCGCCCTGGCGTGATGCAACGGCTGGGCTACGGCTGGGAGGACCTCCACGCCCGGTTCCCGCACCTGACCTACGGTGCGGTTTCGGGTTTTGGCCACACCGGCCCCGACGCGTTGAAACCGGCCTATGACATGGTGGTTCAGGCCCGCGGCGGCGTGATGTCGATCACCGGGGAGAAAAACCGCGAGCCGGTCCGGGTCGGTGCCTCCATCGGCGACATCGTTGCGGGCATGTTCCTCGGCCACGGCATTCTCGCAGCCCTATTGGACGTGCAGAAAACAGGCAAGGGCCGGTTCATCGACGTCGCCATGCTGGACAGCCAGCTGGCCCTGCTCGAACACGCCATCGCCATCACTTCCGTCACCGGCGAAGCACCACAGCCCTCCGGCGCGCGGCATCCGTCGATCACCCCGTTTGAGACCTTCCATGCTTCGGACGGGCTGTTCGTGATTGCAGCCGGCAACGACGCGCTGTTTGCCCGGCTCTGCGATACCCTGCAGCTGCCGCTGGCCGCGGACCCGCGCTTTGCTACCAACCCGGCACGCTGCGAAAACGCGCGCCTATTGAAGCGGCTGATCGAAGCGGTGACACTGGATCAGCCAAAGGCCCACTGGATCGCCTTGCTGAGCGAAGCCGGCGTTCCCACCGGCCCGATCCAGACCGTGGATCAGGTACTGCGGGACCCGCAGATCCTGGCCCGCAACATGGTTGTTGATGTGCTGGATGAAGACGGCCGCCCGGAAAATATGTCCGCTGGCAACCCGATCAAGATGTCCGGCCTGCCCGACCCGGCCACGCGCAGCCCTGCCCCGCGGCTTGATGGTAACCGGGCAGAGATTCTGGCGTGGCTTGAAGAAGTTGAAGGACAAGCGGAAGGTTGACTGAAAGTCCCCCGGAAAACGCATTTGAAACTCATCAATTCGTCAAAAATGGCGTCAGCAGACGGGAAAATGCCGCCCATTGCCTTTCGCTTGCCGCAAAAGCCCATATGCTCCGCCTAAATTGCGGAATGAGAAGGCCACAGGCATGACTGACGAACCCCTCGTTGTGTTTACCCCCTCCGGCAAGCGCGGGCGTTTCCCCGTGGGCACGCCGATCCTGACAGCCGCGCGGCAGCTTGGGGTCGATCTCGACTCGGTCTGCGGCGGCCGCGGCATCTGCTCCAAGTGCCAGATCACCCCCTCCTACGGCGAATTCCCCAAACACGGCGTGACCGTGGCGGAGGGCGCGCTGAGCGAGTGGAATAAGGTCGAGCAGCGCTACAAGGACAAGCGCGGCCTGATCGACGGCCGCCGCCTGGGCTGCCAGGCCATTGTGCAGGGCGACATCGTGATTGACGTGCCGCCGGAAAGCCAGGTCCACCGCCAGGTGGTGCGCAAACGCGCAGAGGCCCGCGACATCACCATGAACCCTTCCACCCGGCTGTATTATGTCGAGGTGGAAGAGCCCGACATGCACAAGCCCACCGGCGACATGGAGCGTCTGATCGAGGCTCTGGACGCCCAGTGGAACGTGAAAGGTGTAAAGACCGATCTGCACATCCTGCACGTGCTGCAGCCCGCCCTGCGCAAAGGCGGCTGGAAGGTGACCGTCGCCGTCCATCTGGGTGACGAAAACCACCCGCCCAAGATTATGCACATCTGGCCTGGCTTCTATGAGGGCTCGATCTACGGCCTGGCGGTCGACCTTGGCTCCACCACCATCGCTGCACACCTCTGCGATCTGAAAACCGGTGAGGTCGTTGCCTCCTCCGGCATCATGAACCCGCAGATCCGCTTTGGCGAAGACCTGATGAGCCGGGTGTCCTATTCGATGATGAACAAAGGCGGCGACCAGGAGATGACCCGCGCCGTGCGCGAGGGCATGAATGCGCTGTTCACCCAGATCGCGGCAGAAGCGGAGATCGACAAAGCGCTGATCGTGGACGCAGTCTTTGTCTGCAACCCGGTGATGCACCACCTGTTCCTGGGCATCGACCCGTTTGAGCTGGGCCAGGCACCGTTTGCCCTGGCGACCTCCAATGCACTGGCGCTGCGCGCAGTGGAACTGGACCTGAACATCCATCCCGCCGCCCGCGTCTACCTGCTGCCCTGTATCGCCGGCCATGTGGGCGCCGACGCTGCTGCGGTGGCGCTGTCGGAAGCGCCCGACAAATCCGAAGACCTGGTGCTGGTCGTGGATGTGGGCACCAACGCCGAGATCCTGCTTGGAAACAAAGAGAAGGTCCTCGCCTGCTCCTCCCCCACCGGTCCGGCGTTTGAAGGCGCACAGATCTCCAGCGGCCAGCGCGCGGCCCCCGGCGCAATTGAACGTGTCGAAATCAACCCGGAAACCAAGGAACCCCGCTTCCGCGTGATCGGCTCCGACGTCTGGTCGGACGAGGACGGTTTTGCCGAATCCATTGCCACCACCGGCATCACCGGCATTTGCGGCTCCGGCATCATCGAGGCGATTGCCGAAATGCGCCTGGCAGGCGTGCTGGATGCCTCCGGCCTGATCGGCTCGGCGGAGCAGACCGGCTCCGCCCGCTGCATCCAGGACGGGCGCACCAATGCCTACTTGCTGTGGGACGGCTCTGCCGAGGGCGGCCCGACCATCACCGTCACCAACCCGGACATCCGCGCCATCCAGATGGCCAAGGCGGCGCTCTACTCCGGTGCGCGCCTCCTGATGGACAAATTCGGCGTCGACACCGTGGACCGCGTGGTTTTGGCCGGTGCCTTTGGCGCGCATATCTCTGCCAAACACGCGATGGTGCTGGGCATGATCCCTGATTGCGTGTTGGAGAAGGTCACCTCGGCCGGCAACGCTGCAGGCACCGGCGCCCGCATCGCGTTGCTGAACACTGAGGCGCGCGGCGAGATTGAGGAAACCGTCCGCCGGATCGAGAAGATCGAAACCGCCGTCGAACCCCGCTTCCAGGAGCATTTCGTGAACGCCTCGGCGATCCCGAACTCGGCGGAACCCTTCCCGATCCTGGAAACCGTTGTGACCCTGCCGCAGGTGAATTTCAACACCGGCGGCGGTGATGGCGAAGGCGCTGGCGGCGGCCGCCGGCGGCGCCGCCGCGGCTAAGCCGGAACCGGAAATAATTTCGCGGCGGCGCCCTTGACCTTGGCGCCGCCGCGTCATACTCCTGCCCTCACAAGCGGGTATGGTGAAATGGTATCATGCGAGCTTCCCAAGCTTAAGGCGCGGGTTCGATTCCCGCTACCCGCTCCAGCCTCCCATGTTTTCAGACACTTGCCGCGCGTATTGCCGCTGCATCCGCTTGAGCGTTCCAGCCGCGCTTGCGCCGGCGGTTTGTGTTAAACTGTATGGGCACGCCCGCTGTTTTTGGGCTGTTAGTTTGGGAGGGTACCAGTATGACACGCCACTATTTCACCGCCGCACTCCTGTGCGCCTTCAGCGCCGGAACCGCGATTGCAGGCACAACCTGGGAACAGGGCGGCACCGGGACCGGCACCGCAAGCAACTCACCCACTGAAATTGCCGACGGCCACATGGTGATCCAAACCAGCAGTTCCTACGAGAACGTCGAGATGGAAGACGCCGGACACCCTATGAACGGTGCCGCAGGACCGTGTTTTGGCGCGGTTGAGGCCGCTCCGTCCGGGGTCACTGGCGGCGGCATCTGCGCCTTTACCGACAAGGCCGGAGATAAAGTGGTGCTGCACTGGCACGCAGAAGGCATGGATGCCACGGGGGCCCTGACCGGCAGCTGGAAGCTGAGCGGCGGAACAGGCCCCTGGGCCGGAGCGGAAGGCGGCGGTACATTCTCGTCGCTGACGGACCCGGCAAGCGGAAATTTCGTCAACACAATCACCAGCAGCGTCACGCTGCCCTGAACAGACACGCGGGGCGCAATCCCGCCCCGCCGCTTTCGAAGCCGGGTTCAGCCGCCAGCCCCGCGCACGAAATCCAGCAAGGCGCGGGTGGAACCATCCTTGCCCTCTGCGCTTTTCTCACCTGCCAGCAAAGGTGCCAGCGTGTTGGCCAGTTCCTTGCCCAGTTCCACGCCCCATTGGTCAAAGGAGTTAATCCCCAGGATCACGCCCTCAACAAACACCCGGTGTTCATAAAGGGCGATGATCTGCCCCAGCACATGCGGTGTCAGCTTCGGATAAACCAGTGTGGTCGAAGGCCGGTTGCCCGGGAACACACGGTGCCGCGCCTGACGCTCCAGTTCGGCACCCTCAAACCCCTTGGCCCGCATCAGCGCGCAGGCTTCCTCCAGGCTGCGGCCAAGCATCAATGCCTCGGACTGGGCCAGACAGTTTGCCACCAGCAGCTTGTGGTGATGCGCCAGGTCCGGCTCATGTCCCTGGGCAGCCACCAGAAACTCGGCCGGAATGACCGACGTGCCCTGGTGCAGCAGCTGATAGAACGCGTGCTGGCCATTGGTTCCGGGCTCACCCCAGACCACCGGACCCGACGGATACGGCAGCGCCGAGCCATCCATCGCCACTGACTTGCCGTTTGATTCCATTTCCAGCTGCTGCAGGTAGGCCGGCAGCCGCCGCAGCCGCTGGTCATAGGGCAGCACCGCCCGGGTCGGATAGCCGCAGACCTGATTGTGCCAGATGCCGGTCAGCGCCAGCATCACCGGCATGTTCTGCTCCCACGGTGCACTGCGGAAATGGTCATCCATCGCCTTGCCGCCCGCCAGAAAGGCACGGAAATCTTCCGGCCCCACAGCCAGCATCAGGCTCAGCCCGATTGGCCCCCAGACCGAATAGCGCCCGCCAACCCAGTCCTCAAAGCCGAACACATGCTTGTGCGGAATACCAAAAGCCGCCGTTTCCTCCTCGGAGGTCGACAGGGCCAGAAACTGCTGCGCCGGATCGCCGCCGCCTGCCTCGACCCAGCTCCTCGCGGTTGCCGCGTTTGTCATGGTTTCAATGGTGGTGAAGGTCTTGGACGCGACAATCACCAAGGTCGTCTTCGGGTCGAGCCGTTGCAAGATGTCGTGAATATGCGCGCCATCCACGTTGGACACAAAATGGCAGCGCGGCCCGTCGTGATAAGGCGCCAGCGCGAGGGTCGCCATCACCGGCCCGAGATCCGACCCGCCTATGCCGATATTGACCACATCAGTAAAGGCGCCGCCCGGCCCCTGCATTTCAGCTGAGCGGACCCGGCGCGCCAGATCCTCCATCCGCTCCAGCGTCTTGCGCATCGGTCCGCGGATATCCTCGCCATCGACCAGCAACTCCGGCCCGTCCGGGTCGCGCAGGGCAGTGTGCAGAACTGCCCGCTGTTCCGTTTCGTTGATCCGTCCGCCCTCGAACATCGCCTCACGTTTGGCGCCGACATTCCGTTCACCGCACAAAGCCGTCAGAGCGTCCCGGACCTCACCGGTTATCAGGGTTTTGGAGTAATCAAACAGAAGGTCCCCGAACCGGGCGCTGAAAGCGTCTGCGCGGCCCGGATCCTTATCAAACAGACTGATAATGTCTTCGCTGCAAACTTCGGATTGCAGCGTCTTCAAAGCAGTAAACATTTCTACCTTTCCAGTATTCAAGGCGCCCAATGGACTGACGCCTCGGACAGAACAGCTTGAATCGGGGCATCTTCAGGCGGCAGCGACATCGCCTGCTCCAGGGCCTTTCGCTTGGCTTCGCCGAAGATCACCAGATGCTTGGCGATCGCCTCATCCAGCACTCTGGCTGTCAGGCTGATCCGCGCCTCAGGCTGGCTGTCAGGCCGCATCACCGCCAGCGGCGGCGCGTCTGATGCCAGCGCCGCCTCGATGCCGGCCGCGCCGGGAAACAGCGAGGCCGTGTGCATATCCTCACCCATGCCCAGGAGCAGCACAGACAACGGCAACTCCGGCACCACCCGGCTTTCAAGCTCCGCCAGCACGTCCTCGGGTTCCCGCTCCGGCACATGGAACGACAGGAACTGCGCGCTCGCAGCGCGGTTCTGCAGCAGCCGCTTGCGGATCATCGCCGCGTTGGAGCGGGCATGCTCCTGCGGCACCCAGCGTTCGTCCGTCGCCATGACGTGCACCCGGTCCCATTCGATGTCCGCGGCGCAGAGATCGTCAAAGATCAGCCCCGGCGAGGTGCCGCCCGCAACCGCAAAGGACACCGTATCGTGATGCAGCAGATGGGTTTTCAGATCCCCGGCGATTTCGTTTGCGACTTCGATCGCCAGCATGTCCTGATCAGGGTATTCGTTGAATTTCATGGGTTGATCCCCCTCCATTCACGCCCGTCGCGGCGCATCAGCAAATTGGCATCCTCCGGACCGGTGGTACCGCTAACGTAGGGTTTAGGCACATCGCCGCGGGATTTCCAGCCCTCAATTACCGGATCGGTCCAGGCCCAGGCCGCTTCCACCTCATCGCCCCTCATAAACAACGTCTGGTTGCCGCGCACAACATCCATAATCAACCGCTCATAGGCATCCGGCGGATCGCCGCCCTCCGGCCCCAATGCCTCGGCAAAACTCATGTCCAGCGGCACGTCAATCAGCCGCATCCCGCCCTGCCCTGGCTCCTTGATGGTCACGCTGAGCGTTATGCCTTCATTCGGCTGCAGGCGGATCTTCAGGTGGTTGGCGTGACGTCCGGCTTCCGCCCCGAAGATCGAATGCGGCGCATCCTTGAACATCACGTTGATGACGGAGGACCGGTTCACCAGCCGCTTGCCCGTGCGCAGATAAAACGGCGTGCCCGCCCACCGCCAATTGCTGATATGCGCCTTCAGCGCGACATAGCTCTCCGTGGTGCTGCGCGGGTTGCCGACCAGCCCGCGGTAGGACGGATGCGGCGCCTCCGGGTCCAGGCTGGCCTGGTACTGGCCGCGCACGATATGGTGCGGCTCTACCGGCTCCATCGCCCGGATCACCTTCAGCTTCTCATCCCGCACGGCATCAGGGTCGAATTTGGCCGGCGGCTCCATCGCAATCAGGCACAGAAGCTGCATCAGGTGGTTCTGCATCATGTCGCGCATGGCGCCCGCGCGCTCGTAATATTCCTCGCGCCCCTCAACGCCGACAGTTTCCGCCACGGTGATCTGGATGTGATCCACGTACTGGCTGTTCCACAAGGGCTCAAACAGCATGTTGCCGAACCGGACCGCCATCAGATTCTGCACCGTCTCCTTGCCCAGGTAATGGTCGATGCGGTAAATCTGGCCTTCGTCGAAATGGCTCGCCAGCGTCCGGTTCAGCTCTCTGGCTGTCTCCAGATCGTGGCCAAAGGGTTTTTCCACCACGATCCGCGTATCCGCATTGGCCAGCCCGTGCCGGTGCAGGCGCTCTGCCAGCGGCCCGAACAGGCCCGGTCCGACCGAGAAATAGAAAACACGAACCGGCACATCGGCCGCCGGGCGCAGCTGGCGGCTCAGCTCCGGCCAGCCCTCTTCGCCCAGGGCATCCAGCGCCACATAGCTCACCCGTTCCAGAAACGCCTCCAGCGCGCCGCCGCCGCAAGCCTTGGGCCCTGCGTGGGCGCGCAGCGCTTCGGCCACAACGGTCCGGTACTCTTCGCTGCTCAGGCTGGTGCGCGCAGCACCGATGATCCGCTCATCGCCGGACAGCTGGCCGGCGCAATGACGCCGGAACAGCGCCGGCAGGATCTTGCGCTGCGCCAGATCGCCCGTGCCGCCGAAAATCACCAGGTCAAACGGATCGACCGGTATTACACGCGAAACCATGTTGTTCTTCCTGTCTCCGCCGGTGCAGGCGCGGCACACCGCCGCTCACATCCCTGTCATGTGCCTGCCCGGCCGCTTTCATTTCCCGCCCAGTATAAGGTAGCTTCCGGCGAAAGGAACTGCCCCGAAGGACATCCGCATGAAAGACCTGCAAAAATCTGCCGCCAACCTAGGCAAGTTCCAAGACGCCTTTGTGACGGCAGACGGTCAAAAGCGCGCCTCTGTGCCGCTCAGCCATCCGGAAACCCTTTGGTTCAATACCGGCACCCTGTGCAACATCGAATGCAGCAACTGCTACATCCTCAGTTCGCCCACAAATGACGCGCTGGTTTACCTGACCGAGGGTGAAGTGCAGGACTATCTGAACCAGATTGCCGACCGCAACTGGCCGATCCGGGAAATCGGTTTCACCGGCGGTGAGCCGTTCATGAACCCAGAGATGATCGCTATGGCCCGCGCCGCGCTGGAACGGGGTTTCGAGGTGCTGATCCTCACCAACGCCATGCGCCCGATGATGCGCAAGACGGTCAAGGCGGGCCTGATGGCCCTGCTGGAAGACTTCGGGGACAAACTGACTCTGCGCATATCGGTCGACCACCACAGCGCCGATCTGCACGACAAGGAACGCGGCGCAGGCAGCTTTGCCAAGACCTTCGAAGGCATGGAATGGCTGCGCGACAACGGCTTTGCAATGACCGTCGCAGGCCGCACCGTCTGGGGCGAGAGCGAAGCCGAGGCCCGTGCGGGATATGCCGCCCTGTTTGCAAAACACGGCTTTGCCATCGACGCCCAGAACCCGGGCCAGACCGTTCTGTTCCCGGAGATGGACGAGACTGTCGAAGTCCCGGAAATCACAACCGCGTGCTGGGGCATCTTGAACAAGTCGCCCGATAGCGTGATGTGCTCCTCCTCCCGCATGGTGGTCAAGCGAAAGGGCGCGGACAATCCCGCAGTTCTGGCCTGCACCCTGCTGCCCTACGCGCCGGAGTTCGAGATGGGTGCCACATTGGCTGAGGCTGAGCGCCCTGTGCAGCTGAACCACCCCCATTGCGCCAAATTCTGCGTCCTCGGCGGCGCCAGCTGTTCGGCCTGAGCGCTCAAGACGCTTTGACCTGTGCGCGGCAGGATGGCACCATGGGCCATATTGTCTGCCAGGTGTTGTGTCATGCGTTTTCTGATTGCTCTGCTTTTGTGTCTTATCCCTATCGCTGCAGCCGCGCAGAACCGGATGGCTCTGGTTATTGGCAACAACAGCTATTCCGAAGTCCCGGTTCTCGCAAAAGCCCGTGCAGACGCGCAGTCCATCGGCACCAAGCTGAATGAGCTGGGATTCACCGTCACCACAGCGCTGGATCAGGACCGCCGCGGGCTGAACAAGAAAATCTCAGAATTCACCGCCCGGCTGGAACCCGGCGATGCGGCCTTTGTCTTCTTTGCCGGCCATGGCGTGGAAATCGGCGGTGAAAACTACCTGCTGCCCACTGACATCGCCGCACCCAGCGCGGGCGGCAGCGACTTTGTGAAGTCCGAGTCCATCGCCCTGTCGGATCTTCTGGACCGCGTCCGCAAGACCGGCGCCCGCTCTGCCGTGGTGGTGATCGACGCCTGCCGCAACAACCCGTTCGAACTGGTCGAGGGCCGCAGCATCGGCACCACCCGCGGCCTTGGCCGGATTGCAGCTCCTCAAGGCACGTTCGTGATCTTCTCCGCCGGTGCAGGCCAGCTGGCATTGGACCGGCTGAACGAGGACGACACGGCTGAAAACTCCGTCTTCACCCGCGCGCTGCTGCCGCTGTTGTCCGAACCGGGGCTGGAGTTGCGCACGCTGGTTGCGGGCCTCCGGCGCGAGGTGCGCGACCTGGCGCTGACAGTGCAGCACCGCCAGGTGCCCGCCTATTATGATGAAATGCTTGGCGATTTCTATTTCACCCAGGCCGCCCTGCCCGCTGAACCTGCTCCCTTGCCTATAAGCACAATGCAGACGGATTTTGAGGTCGCCCGCTCGATAGGAACCCCGCAGGCCCTCGATACCTTTCTGGAGCGCTACACGGGCCGCGAGGATGAATATACCTACACAGTTGCTTTGCAGCTAAGGCAGGGGCTGGAAACCGAACAGGCGCTGGTGGAGCCACCTGCCCCGCAAACACCCGAAACACCTGACATTCCGGTCATCCCGGACTCCAAGTCGGTGATGCGCGACACACAGGCAGCGCTGAACGAAATCGGCTGCCAGGCCGGCCGGACGGACGGGATTGCCGGCCCGCGCACCCGCAGCGCCTTTGCGGCCTATCTGGCGGCGTCGGACAGCAATCTCGGCGCTGATGATCTGGGCACCGCTCACGCGCTGGAAGAACTGCGCCAAAAGTCGGGGGAAATCTGCAAACCTGCGCCCAGAACTGCCTCCGCACCGGCCCCGGCAAGCTCAGCGGCAGCGGCTCCGCTGGCAGGCGCCTGGAAGTTCAAGGCCACCTGCGCCCTGGTGGTCAAGGTCACTGGAAACGTCCATTACACCCATGCGGGCGGCAACAAATACCATGGGCGGCTCAGCGACTCCCTGGGCCAGAATGCCAACACAGAGGTCTATCTGAACGGCCAGCAGATCAGCGGCACGGATTACTTTCCCGGCATCACCGTCACCTGGCGCGGCCGCCTGGCTGCGGACGGGCGCAGTTTCACCTCCAGCGGCTCCACCGGTTGCGCGGTCTATGCTTGGCGCTGACCCGTTTCAGTGGATCTGGAACTCTCCAACCACATTGCGCCACTCGCCGGGGCCGATCATCTTGCGGTGATTGAACCGCACAGAATGCAGCGGCCCCTCAATCTCGCGCTGCCAGAATTCAATGAACTCGAACAGCCGCGGGTGGTCCGGTGCAAGGTCGTACTGCTGCCAGACAAAGGTGTTCAAAACATGGATATGATCCGGCATGTGATAGGTGAATTCTGCCGTGGTCAGCCCGTATCCCTTGAGCATCAGCTCGGTTTCGCTGGTCTCCATCTCTAGCCTCCAATTCTTACCCCCTCTGTTTGATGCTAGGGTGCAATTGGTTAATTTCCTCAAAAACAGTGCGTTACCGATGCGTGAACGGCTGGTTTCCGGCTTTCGGGGGCTGTGTGCTTGCGCCCCATATACGGTCTCTGATAGGGTGCGAACACAATATATAGACCCAGAAGAAAGAGCGGGCAGCCAACGTGAGCGATACGCCGGAAACTCCTGAAAACATGGACGAAAACCTGCCGGAACGCCCGGCCTATGACGGGCCGACCGTTTCCATCGAAGCCGAGATGCGCAATTCGTATCTCGACTATGCGATGTCGGTCATCGTCAGCCGTGCAATTCCGGACCTGCGGGACGGTCTGAAACCGGTTCACCGCCGCATTCTCTATGCGATGCACGAATCCGGCAACACCCACGACAAGGCCTACCGCAAGTCGGCCCGCCCGGTCGGCGACGTGATGGGTAAATACCACCCGCACGGCGACAGCGCGATCTATGACGCGCTGGTGCGGATGGCGCAGGACTTCTCGATGTCGCTTCCGCTGCTGGACGGCCAGGGCAACTTCGGTTCGATGGACGGCGACAACCCGGCGGCCATGCGTTACACCGAGGTCCGCATGGACAAGCCCGCCGCGGCAATCCTGGCGGATATCGAGAAAGAGACCGTCGATTTCCAGGACAACTACGACGGCAAGGACCGCGAACCGACCGTGCTCCCGGCCCGCTTCCCGAACATGCTGGTCAACGGCGCCGGCGGTATTGCGGTCGGCATGGCCACCAACATCCCGCCGCACAACCTGGGCGAAGTGGTCGACGCAACGCTGGCGCTTATCGAGGATCCGGACCTGACCAGCGAACAGCTGATCGACTACATCCCCGGCCCCGACTTCCCGACCGGCGGCGTGATGCTGGGCCGCTCCGGCGCCCGTAAGGCATACCTCGAGGGCCGCGGCAGCGTGATCATCCGCTCGAAAACCCGCGTCGAGGAGATCCGCAAGGACCGCTATGCCATTGTCGTGGACGAGATTCCCTATCAGGTGAACAAGGCCGCGATGATCGAGAAGATCGCCGAACAGGTCCGCGAAAAGCGGATCGAGGGCGTTGCCCATGTTCAGGACGAATCCGACCGCAACGGCGTGCGGGTGGTGGTCGAGCTGAAACGAGACGCAACGCCCGAGGTGGTGCTGAACCAGCTGTTCCGCTTCACCCCGATGCAGACCTCCTTCGGCTGCAACATGTTGGCGCTGAACGGCGGCCGTCCGGAACAGCTGACCCTGCGCCGGTTCCTGACCTCCTTCATCGACTTCCGCGAGGACGTCGTCGCCCGCCGCACAGCTTACGAACTGCGCAAGGCCCGCGAACGCAGCCATATCCTCTGCGGTCTGGCCGTGGCCGTCTCCAACGTCGATGAAATCGTCGCCACCATCCGCTCCTCTGCGGACGCGGCTGAAGCGCGCGAGAAGCTGATGACCCGCCGCTGGCCGGCCGCCGACATCGCGGATTATATCCGCCTGATCGACGACCCGACCCACACCATGAACGACGACGGGACCTATAACCTTTCGGAGACCCAGGCCCGCGCCATCCTGGAGCTGCGCCTGCAGCGTCTGACCCAGATCGGCGTGAAAGAGGTCACCGACGAGCTGGAAGAACTGGCCCGCAAGATCAAGGAATACCTTGAGATCCTGTCCTCGCGCGAGCGCATCATGGGCATCATCGGCGACGAGCTGCGCGAAGTGCGCGACAATTTCGCCGTGCCGCGCCGCACCGAGATCGTCGACTGGTCCGGCGACATGGAGGACGAGGATCTGATCGAGCGCGAGGACATGGTGGTGACCGTGACCTCCGGCGGCTACATCAAGCGCACGCCGCTGGCCGACTTCCGTGCCCAGAAGCGCGGCGGCAAGGGCCTCAGCGGCATGCAGACCAAGGAAGAGGATGTGGTGACCACGCTGTTTGTGGCCAACACCCACACCCAGCTTCTGTTCTTCACCACCGACGGCATGGTCTACAAGCTCAAGACCTGGCGCCTGCCGCAATCGGGGCGCACCGGCAAGGGCAAAGCGATAGTCAACATCCTGCCGATCCCGACCGGCGTTTCCATCGCTGCCATCATGCCGGTCGATGTGCCGGATGAGGAATGGGAAAACCTGCAGGTGGTATTTGCGACCTCCGGCGGCGACGTGCGCCGCAACCGTCTGTCGGACTTCACCAACGTCCGCCGCAACGGCAAGATCGCGATGAAACTGCCGGAGGACGGTTCCGTAAAACTGGTGAACGTGCGCATCTGCTCTGAAGATGACGACGTGATGCTGTTCACCAATTCGGGCCGCGCCATCCGCTTCCGCTCCACCGATGTGCGCGTGTTCAACTCGCGCGAGTCCACCGGCGTCCGCGGCATCAAGCTGACCGGCGAGGACGATGTCGTCTCGATGTCGGTGATCCGCCACTCCAAATACACACCGGAGCAGCGCACCGCCTACCTCAAGATGCGCCGGGCCATGGCCGGGCTGACGGACGATGCCGATGCCTCGGATGAGGACGCGCCGGAGGATCCGAACTTCTCCACCGAGCTTTATGCAGAGATGTCGGCAGCGGAGAACCTGATCCTGACCATCACCACCGGCGGCTCCGGCAAACTGTCGTCCTCGCACGACTACCCGGTGCGCGGCCGAGGCGGCATGGGTGTCACCGCCATGGACAAGGCGATGCGCGGCGGCGAGATTGTGGCCTCCTTCCCGGTGGAAATGGACGACCAGATCATGCTGGCGACCTCCAAGGGCCAGTCGATCCGGGTTCCGGTGGACGGCATCTCCTTCCGGTCGCGTTCGGCCGGCGGGGTGCGGGTGTTCAACACCGGCAAGGGTGAAGAAGTGGTCTCCGTCGCCTGGATTGCCGAGAACGGCGAAGAGGAGGACGGCGGCGAGGAATAAGAGCCCTTGCGCCCCATCCCGTTGAAAACACTGAACGCCGTCCCGTTGCCGGGGCGGCGTTCGCAGTGTTAACGGCCCCCTAACGGATCTTAGGTATTGTTACGGCAAGTTCTGATTTCTCATGAAGGGAAGACCCAAATGAACTTGTACCACTGCTCCATCGACCTGCATCACGAGGCCAAGGCGCTGAGTTTTGCCAGCGCGGTCGATCAATGGATGGGCTATCTTCAGGAACGCGGTGTGGTCCAGGGCTGGCGGCTGTTGCGCCGCAAACTGGACATGGCCAGCGACACTTGCCGCGACTTTCTCCTGGAAATCGAATTCAAGGACATGACCCAGCTTGATCAGGCCTTCCGGGTTCTGGGCGAACATGACGAGGAAGTGGAGAAACTCTACTCCCACGTCAGGGCTTTGATCGCCACGGCCGACATCGGCCTCTACCGGCCCTTCCCGGATCCGGAACGGGCGGAACGGATGGCGCTGATCTGACGGGCATATGCCTCAGACCAGAGTGGCTCCCAGCACATAACTGGCAAAAATCAGGTAGGCGACGGCTGTATGCATCAGATTACTCACTTACTTCACACCCCCAAGGATTAAGAGAATACTGTTAAAATGCGGCATTTCCGGGGCAGCGGGTTTTCCGCTGCCGTCAGAAGGGCTTAGCCGTGATGCACTGCCGACTCAGAGATCGTAAAGCAGGCTGAACTTCTCTTCGAGATAGGCCAGCAGCGGCGCGTGGCTTGGCTCCATGCCCGACGCGTGCACGATGGTGTCGCGCGGGCTGCGCAGGCCGCCGTGCTGCTGCAGGTTCTCCTTCAGCCACCCGGTCGCGCCTTCTGTGTTGCCCTCGGCCAGTTCTGCATCCAGCCCCGGAACATCCCGGCGCAGCGCCTGATACAGGCAGCCGGCATAGACATTACCCAGCGTGTAGGTCGGGAAATAGCCGAACAGGCCCACCGACCAATGCACATCCTGCAAACAGCCGTTCGACGGTTTGTCCACGGCATAACCGAAGTCCGCCTCGAACCTCTCGTTCCAGGCCGCTTCCAGATCCTTCACCGCCAGATCGCCGCTCATCAGCGCGCGCTCCAGGCCGAACCGCATCATGATATGGAGGTTGTATTGCAGCTCATCCGCTTCTGTCCGGATATAGCCCTTATGCACCGCATTCACGGCAGCATAGAAAGCATCCGCATCAGCAACACCGAAATCGCCAAAGGCGTCTTTCATCTCCTCAAACAGCCAGCCGGTAAAGGCGCGGCTGCGGCCGATCTGGTTCTCATAGATCCGGCTCTGGCTTTCATGCACCCCCATCGAAACACCGCTGCCCAGCGGCGTCAGCAGGTAATCGCGGCTGATATTCTGCTCATAGGCGGCGTGGCCGACCTCGTGAATGGTGGAATAGAAGCAGTTGAACGGGTCAGCCTCGCTGGTCCGCGTGGTGATCCGCACATCCAGGCCAGCACCGGAGCAGAAGGGGTGCACCGCCTTGTCGACACGGCCATGGGCCATGTCATAACCGAACTGCTTGGCCAGCTTGCGGGTCAGCTTCATCTGCGCGGCTTCGTCAAAAGTGCCGGTCAGCCCCTTCGGCGCAGGCTTCTCCAGCACCTTGGCGCGCAGCTCCACCAGTCCGGGGCGCATGGCATCAAAGATACCGGCGATCTCCGCACCGGTCATACCATGCTCATAGTCCTCGACCATGGCGTCATAGACGTCACCGCCCGCGGCCAGCGCCAGGCCTTCCTCGCGTTTCAGAGCGACAACTTCCTCCAGCACCGGCACAAAAACCGCCACATCCTCGTCCGCCCGCGCCGCGGCCCATTGGCCCTGCGCCACGGAAGTGACCTGGGCGATCTTCTTGGCAAGATCTGCGGGCACCTTGACGGTGCGCTCATAGCTGCGGCGGATTTCGCGCAGCTGGGATTCACCCGCCTCATTCGGGGCAACCGCCTGCTCCAGCCACTCTGCGACCCGCGGGTCGCTGCGGCGGGCGTGCAGCACTGCCTCCATCGCGGCCATTTCCTCGCCCCGCTGCGGCGCCGCCCCGCGCGGCATCATGGTTTCCTGATCCCAGCCCAGACGGCCTGCAATCTGCCCCAGCGCCTGGGTTTCGCGCTGGAAGGCCATCAATTCGTCAAATGCGCTCATAATTCAATGATCCTTGATCGAGGTTGCAATGGGATAGGCAGACAGGAAGCGGGCGCGCAGGATCAGCACCCAGACGCCAATTGCCACCAGCTGATGGGTGATCGCCGCATGCAGCGGCGCCGCGTAAACCACGGTGATGATCCCCAGCAGCACCTGCACAGACAGCGCCGCGAAAACGGCGTTAAAGGCAAAGCGGGTGCGCCCATGGGCAGAGCTGCGCCCGCGCAGCCAGGCCACCACGGCAAAGGCAAACAGCAGGTAGCCCGCCACCCGGTGGATGAACTGCACCAGCCCCGGGTTTTCAAAGAAGTTCTTCCAGACCGGCTCAATCATGAAGGGATTGGGCGGGATCACCTGCCCGCCCATCAGCGGCCAGTCGGTGTAGGAGCGGCCCGCATCAATGCCCGCCACCAGCGCGCCCAGCAGGATCTGCAAAAAGGCGAAATGCATCAGGCCGGTGGACAGGCTGAACAGCTTCGCCTCCTTGGCGCGGCGCGCCTGCATCAGCTCGCGTTCCTCGCGGCCCAGCATCAGCACATACCAGGCGATGAAGCCGAGGATCACAAATGCCAGCCCCAGATGGGTGGCCAGCCGGTAAGAGGCAACGGCGGTCATCCCTTCGCCCTGGGTCACGCCAGAGGCCACCATCCACCAGCCGATGGCACCCTGCACGCCGCCGAGGATGCCGGGCAGCGCCAAACGGCCCGCCCAGCCGGCCGGGATCTTGCGCGAGGCCAGAAAGCCCAGGAACCCAAGCGCCCAGACCACGCCGATGAACCGGCCCAGCTGGCGGTGGCCCCATTCCCACCAGTAGATCGATTTGAAATCAGACAGTTCCATCCATTGGTTCTGGATGCGCCACTGGTCAATTTCCTTGTATTTGTCGAACTCGGCCTGCCATTCGGCCTCCGACATCGGCGGGATCGCCCCGGTCACGGGCCGCCATTCTGTGATCGACAGGCCGCTGTCGGTCAGGCGTGTCAGCCCGCCCACAACGATCATCGCAACCACCAGCGCAAACAGCACCATCAGCCAGGCGCGGATCGCCTTGCGGGCACCGCCGCGGCCGCGGTCGATCAGACCCGGCTGCACCGCGGGGGCGTCTTTCTTCTCGCCCTCAACCTCTTCGAAAATGCTGCGCTTGCACATGCTTGCCTCTTTGTCTGTGGTGCCAAGCTAGGGGCGGGTAATCTAAAGGTCCAGAGCGGCTTACTCGCCGCCGCGTTCTTTCCAGCGGACCATCTGGCGCATAATGCCGTGCAGCATCTGCACGTCCGAACGCGTCATCCGCATCCGGCTCCACAGATTGCGCAGGTTGGTCTTCATGCCCTCGGCCTTTTCTGGCGGGAAGAAGAAGCCGGCCTCATCCAGGCGGTCCTCGTAGTGCTCCACCAGTTTCTCGACCTCGACACCGGTGGCCCATTCGCCCTTGCGACCGAGATCAGTGGTTTCATGCAGCACTTCGCCGGATTGGCGCATCCATTCATAGCCCGTGAGCAGCACGCACTGGCCCAGGTTCAACGAGGCATAGAGCGGGTTCACCGGCACCGAGATGATGGCGTTGGCCTTGGCGATATCCTCATTCTCAAGGCCCGCCCTTTCCGGTCCGAACATCACCGCGACCTTTTCCCCCGCCGCGATCTTCTCTGCCGCGATCTGCATTGCGCGTTCGGGGCTGTAGACCGGCTTGGTCAGCCCGCGCTGGCGGGCAGTGGTGGCAAACACATAAGTGCAGTCGCCCAGCGCCTCCGGCACGTCGGCGCACAGCTGCGCCTCATCCAGCAGGCGGCCCGCGCCCGAGGACATTGCCACCGCCTTGGGGTTGGGCCAGCCGTCGCGCGGCGCCACGATGCGCATCCGGTCGAGACCGAAGTTCCACATTGCCCGCGCCGCGGCACCGATATTCTCGCCCATCTGCGGGCGGACAAGGACAAAGGCAGGCTGGGGCGTATCGGTGGGCATCGTGTTCTCCGGTAAAATCGGCACTGCTGTACTGCCCGCGCGGCGGCGGGGCAAGGTCCAGCGCAGGTTCGGGCTGCATTTACCGGGGCTTCACCGCCGCAAATCCTTGCGTCCTGCCGGAAATCGGCTAAACACCGTCAAACCGCCTGAATAATGGAGCACCGCCATGGGAAGCCCCTCTGACGCACCGGAGCAGCCGCAGATCTATTTGATCACCCCGCCGAGTTTCGAGCTGGGCAAATTCCCCGCTCAGCTGGCACGGGTGCTGGATGAGGTGGACGTGGCCTGTGTGCGCCTGGACATGGCGAGCCGCGATCAGGACACCCTGAGCCGCGCAGGCGATGCGCTGCGCGAGGTGACCATGGCGCGCGACGTGGCGCTGGTGATCTCTGACCATCAGATCCTGGCGGAGCGTCTGGGCCTGGACGGCGTGCATCTGACCGATGCGTCGAAATCCATCCGCACCGCGCGCAAGGCGCTGGGGCCGGATGCGATTGTCGGCTGTTTCTGCGGTGCCTCGCAGCATGACGGCATGGTGGCAGGCGAGGCAGGCGCGGATTACGTGAGCTTTGGCCCCGTGGGCACCTCCGGCCTGGGGGATGGCGCGCAAGCGGAGGCGGACCTGTTCCAGTGGTGGTCGCAGATGATCGAGGTTCCGGTTGTTGCCGAAGGTGGCCTTACTGAGGATCTGGTGCGCGGCATCGCGCCCTTCACCGACTTCTTTGGCATCGGTGATGAGATCTGGCACGCGGAAGACCCGCTGGCCGCGCTCAAGGTGCTGATGCGGGCGATGGGCTGAGGCGTTGAACGCTCACAGGAAGACCCGCTCCACAAACCAGTAGCCGCCAATCATCGCGATAGTGACCGAAGCCGGGATCGCCACCCGGCCGCGGTATTTCGGATGCCGCCCGAACCACAGGCGCACGCCGAGGTAGGCGGCGGCAATCACCGCCAGCTGACCCAGCTCCACACCGACGTTGAAACCGATCAGCGCTGGCAGGAACTGATTTGCAGGCAGGCCGAACTCCCCCAGTACAGAGGCAAAACCCAGCCCGTGCAAGAGCCCGAAGCCGAAGATCACAAAGCTGCGCCAGGTATGCAGCTTGCGGGCAAAGATGTTTTCCACCGCGACAAAGACAATCGACAGCGCAATCAGCGGCTCGACAATGGCGGGGTTCACATTGACCATGCCCAGCGCGCCCAGCGCCAGCGTGATGGTATGGGCCACGGTGAACAGGCTCACCTGCAGCAGCAGCGGCTTCACCCGCGGGCTGAGGAAAAACAGCCCCAGCACAAACAGGATATGATCCAGCCCCTTGGGCAGGATATGGGTAAAGCCGACGGGGAGGTATTCCACAAAGGCTTCGACCGGGGTCTTGGCAGCGCCGCCGCCCAATGGGATCGGCGGTGAGGTCTCCCCGCCCTGCAGGTAACCCGTATAAGGCTCCTCTACCCCGTTCTGCCGCAGCACCACGCCGCCGGACCCTTTGGGCCAGGTGATGCGCAGGCTGCCTGTTCCCGGCGGTATGTCTCCGGCCAGTTCAAGGTAAGACGCCCGCGGCAGGCTGGCGTCGCCGACCTCGGGGATGGTGATCCTTGTAACAGCCAGATCAACGGGGGCCGCTGCCTGGATGGAGACCGTCTCCAGCCACTCCTCCGCAAAGAGCTTGACCATTGGGGTCAGTTCTTCAGGCGTCAGCGCCCGCAGTTCGTCATAATCAGCAGCTTGGGCGGTCTGGTTGGTATCCGAGAGCCCATCGAGGTTGATGCCCGCAACAAAGGCCTCCACGTTCAAACGCAGCTCCAGCGTGATCTGCCCGTCCTTGACGGTGAAATCGGCAATCGCCGGTGTGACCTCATGCGCTCGGGTGGAAGCGGGAGCTATTGCAACCACACAGAACAGCAGCGCAAATAGGCTTTGAAGCCATGCTAAGCCGCGCCTGACAGCCAAGGACATTTCCATGCAATACCGCCTGTTCTGCTCAATTCTCTGTGCCGGGCTGATCCTTGAGGCCGCGCCGGTGTTATCCCACGAGTTTTGGATTGAGCCGGAGAAATATCAAGTGAATTCCGGGGAAACGGTGGTGGCTAAGCTGCGCAACGGTCAGGAGTTCTACGGGGCGGAGCAGCCTTACCTGGATCACCGCATCGCCCGGTTCGAAGTTTTGCAAGGCGGTACCACCCTGCCCTACATTGGCCGCATGGGGGATATGCCAGCCTTCAGCGGTGATCCGATGCCAGACGGGCTTGCCGTGCTGATCCACCAGACCCGGCCGCAGACCATCACCTATGACAGCTGGGAGGAGTTTCAGGCCTTCGTTGATCACAAGGCCTTTGGCGACATCCAGACGCAGCACCGGACGCGCGGACTGGCGGATTCGGGCTTTGTTGAACAGTACACCCGCTATGCCAAGGCCCTGGTGGCAATTGGCGATGGGACTGGCTTGGATCAGGCCGCCGGGCTGGAGACGGAGATTGTAGCCCTCGCTAATCCCTATACGGATGACATGACGGGCGGGCTTCCTATCCGTGTTCTCTATCAGGGCAATCCCCGGCCCAATGCGCAGGTCGAGGTTTTTGCTAAGGCGCCGGATGGCTCCGTCACTATCACCACCCGGCTGACGGACTCGCAGGGTAAGGCCATTGTTCCCCTAGCCCCCGGTCATATCTACCTTCTGGATGCCGTGGTTCTGCGCCCTGCCCCGGATGGTGCGGATTACGTTTGGGAAAGCCTGTGGGCTGCGCTGACATTCGCGGTGCCTGCCCGGTGATGCCGCTTGCAGAGGCCTGCCAAAGGCGGCAATAGGTCTTTATGACACAAGCCCCTACCCCCCAAACACCCGCCATCCTGTGCATCGGGTCGGTCCTGTGGGACATCATCGGACGCTGCACCAGTGAAATGCAGCGCGGATCGGACATGCCCGGGCGCATCACCCGGCTGCCCGGCGGCGTTGCCATGAACATCGCCATGACCCTGTCGCGCTTTGGCATGAAGCCGGCGCTGCTGACCGCCGTCGGCCGCGACGCCGAAGGCGACGAGCTGATCCACGCCTGCGGCCACTTCGGCCTGATCACCGATCACATCTACCGCTCCGAGGATCTGCCCACCGACCGCTACATGGCCGTAGAGGGCGCCAACGGTTTGATTGCTGCGATTGCCGATGCGCATTCGCTGGAGGCTGCGGGCGACAAGATCCTTCGGCCGCTGTCCGATGGATCGCTCGGCACCGCAGACGCACCCTATCAGGGCCAGGTGGCGCTGGACGGCAACCTGACCCTGTCGCTGCTGGATGACATCGTTGCCAGCCCCGCTTTTGCCAAGGCTGACCTGCGCGTGGCGCCTGCGTCGCCGGGCAAGGCGGAACGGTTGCGCCCCTTCCTGACCCGCACCCGCGGCACGCTTTATGTGAACCTGGAAGAGGCCGGCATCCTGTGCCAGGCGGAATTCACCGACAGCGAAACCGCCGCCACGGCGATGCTGGACCGCGGCGCCGCGCGGGTTCTGGTAACCGATGGCGGTTCATCCGCCACTGTGGCGGATGCCGAGGGCACCATCACCCTTGTGCCGCCCCGCGTCACCGTCGCCCGGGTCACCGGCGCAGGCGATACTTTCATGGCCGCCCATATCGTTGCCGAGGCACGGGGCGAAGACCGCAAGGCCGCTTTGGCCTCAGCCCTCAAGGCTGCGGCAACTTACGTTTCAGGAGAACCCCCGCTTTGATCGACATTCAGTATTCGTCCGAAGTTCTGGCTGCAAAGGCCGATGGACAGGCCATCGTTGCGTTGGAAAGCACCATTATTACCCACGGCATGCCCTATCCGCAGAATGTCGAGGTCGCCGCACAGGTGGAGCAGGACATCCGCGATGCCGGCGCCGTGCCTGCCACCATGGCGGTGATCGACGGCGTGCTGCATGTGGGGCTGGAGCCCGAACAGCTGCAGGCGCTGGGACAGGCCAAGGGTGTAGCAAAAATCTCGCGCGCCGATATGCCCGCCTGCATCGCAACTGGCGGCACCGGTGCGACCACCGTAGCAGCCACCATGATTGCGGCGCGGCTGGCAGGGATTTCCGTCTTTGCCACCGGCGGCATCGGCGGCGTGCACAAAGGGGCTGAGACCTCTTTCGACATTTCCGCCGACCTGATGGAGCTGGCGCAGACCCCGGTCACCGTTGTCGCTGCAGGCGCCAAGGCGATCCTGGACCTGCCGAAGACCCTGGAAGTGCTGGAAACCCAGGGTGTGCCGGTGATTGCCTACGGGCAGGACAGCTTCCCCGCGTTCTGGTCGGCCCAGTCGGATCTGAAGGCACCGCTGCGCATGGACACCCCTGCTGATATCGCCCGTGCCCACGCCACCCGTCAGGCCATGGACCTGCCCGGCGGCCAGCTGGTGGCCAACCCTATCCCGGCAGACGCCCAGATCGCGGCAGAAGACCTGGCCCCGGTCATCGCCCAGGCCCAGTCCGAAGCAGATGCACAGGGCGTTGCGGGCAAAGATGTGACCCCCTTCCTGCTGAGCCGTATTTTTGAGCTGACTGAAGGCCGCTCACTCACCGCGAACATCGCACTGGTGCGCAACAACGCGCGGCTGGCGGCAAAGATCGCACAGGAACTCAACAATCTCGCACAATGAGTTGATTTTTGGGGCGGAAACCATTGCTCCGCCCCAAAACAGTGCCTAGGTTCCACGCGGAATTCCTGGAAAACTGATCTATGACCACGCCATTCGACGAAGAACCCCAACGCCGCCGCGGCCTGTTCGCCAGCCTGCGGGCCTCCTTCTTTACAGGCATCGTCGTGATCGCGCCGGTGGGGCTGACCATCTGGCTGCTTTGGTCGGTGATGGGCTGGATCGACAGTGTTGTGCTGCCGCTGGTGCCGCACACCTTCCGCCCTGAGCAGTATATCGGCATCAACCTGCGCGGCGTCGGGCTGATCATCTTCCTGCTGTTCACCATTATCGTCGGCTGGATTGCCAAGGGCATCATCGGCCGCTCTCTGATCACTTTTGCCGAAAGCCTGGTGGACCGGATGCCGGTGGTGCGGACGGTCTATTCCGGCATCAAGCAGATTTCCGAGACGGTTTTTGCCCAGTCCGAGCGCAGCTTTGAAAAGGCCTGCCTGGTGCAATATCCGCGCAAGGGCATCTGGGCGATCGGCTTTATTTCCACCTATGCCAAGGGTGAGATCGCCAAGCGGGCCGAAACCAGCGGCGGGCTGGTCAGCGTCTTCCTTCCGACCACGCCCAACCCCACGTCCGGTTTCCTGCTGTTTGTGCCAGAGGAGGATGTGATTGAGCTGGACATGACCGTTGAGGACTCCGCCAAGCTGGTTATCTCTGCAGGTCTGGTCTACCCGAACCCCAAGGACCCCACCAAGCCGGTGGAAAACGGCAAGAAACCGAAAGTCCTGGAAAAGGAAGACGCTTAACCGAACATCGCCGGCAGATCGGCAGAGGACCGCACGCCGAGGTTCTCACGGTCCCGCGCCAGGAACCCCTCGGCCGCGTCCCGTCCTGCCTGTTTCAGCCGCGCCAGGATCTGCGGCACCGGAAACAGCTTGGTGGTGACCGACAGCTGCGTCATCAGATCATCATCAGCGATCATGTGCACCCGTACCTCTTTCATCCGCCCCTGCTGAATGGTGCCGTCGGCCAGCAGCCGCTGCACGAAATTGATCGCCCGCAGTTCCCGCAGCAGCGAGGAGTTGAAGCTGATCTCGTTCACCCGGTTGCGGATCTGCTGCGGCGTCTTCGGGATCTCGCTGCGCTCCAGCGGGTTGATGTTGACGATCACCACATCGCCGGGCAGCGCGTCGCGGAACAGAGGAAACAGCGCCGGGTTGCCAGTGTAGCCGCCGTCCCAATAGGCCTCCATCCGGCCGGTTTCCGGGTCCTCGATCTCCACCGCCTGGAACAAGTCCGGCAGGCAGGCAGAGGCCAGAACGGCGTCGGTGCTGATCTCTTCCCCCTCGAAGATACGGATCTTGCCGGTCCGCACGCAGGTTGCGCAGATGAACAGCTCCGGGCCTCCGCCGGCGCAGACCTCGGCAAAATTGAACTGCTCCACCACCTCGCGCAGCGGGTTTTTGTAGAACGGCCCGTAGTGATAGGGGGAGATCACCTGGCTGAGGCTTTCCAGCGGCGAAAACGGCATCGCGGCCTCCAGCGCGCCCGCCCATGCCACCGCGTCAAACCGCGTGAGCCAATGATTGAACCGCATGTCGCCCACGGCGCCCATCCGCGCCCAGAGCGCGTCCAGCGCGGCCTTAGCGCCTGCGCGCCCTTCCTGCACCATCCCGGCCTTGAAGGCGGCCCCGTTCAGCGCCCCGGCGGAGGTTCCGGTGATACCCGCGACCTCGATCTTCTCGTCCTCCAGCAGCCGGTCGAGCACACCCCAAGTGAACGCCCCATGCGCGCCGCCGCCCTGCAGGGCCAGATTAATCCGTACCGTCAAACGCCACCTGCCTCTTTCACCTTTGTGAAAATACTCCGGGGGTGAATTGCCCCGTCGGGGCAAGAGGGGGCGGCCCCCCTCCCGCCGTCACCGCACGCGTTTACAGCGCGGTCCAGCCGCCATCGACGCTGAGGGTAGTACCGGTGATCTGCGCCGCTGCGTCCGAACACAGGAACACTGCGGTGCCTCCCAACTGCTCCACCGTGGCGAACTCTCGGCTTGGCTGGCGTTCCAGCATCACCTTCTTGATCACCTCTTCCCGGCCCATGCCGTATTTCTCCATGGTGTCGGGGATCTGCGCCTCCACCAGCGGCGTCAGCACATAACCGGGGCAGATTGCATTGCAGGTGATCGGCTCCTCGGCGGTTTCCAGTGCCACCGTTTTGGTCATGCCCACCACCCCGTGCTTGGCAGCCACATAGGCGGCTTTGTAGGGCGACGCGGTCAACCCGTGCGCTGACGCAATGTTTACGATCCGGCCCCAGCCTGCGGCACGCATCCTGGGCAGTGCTGCCGCCATGGTGTGGAAGTTGGAGTTCATGTTGATGGCGATGATCGCATCCCATTTTTCCTGCGGAAACTCGTCGATCGGCGACACATGCTGGATGCCCGCGTTGTTCACCAGGATATCGCAGGCCCCGGCCTTCTCGATCAGCGCGCGGCAGTCGGCGCCCTTGGACATATCGGCCTGGACGTATTGGGCCTTGACGCTGAACTCACGGGCGAGTTCTGCTGCCAGCGCGTGATCCTCTTCCCGGTCGGTAAAGGAGTTCAGCACAACATTGGCCCCTGCCCGTGCCAACTCGCGGGCCACCCCCAGGCCGATGCCTGAATTCGATCCGGTGATTACGGCAGTCTTTCCTTGCAAGGTCATCGCTCCCTACCTCATGGCTGATTGAAACTGCCGCCACTGTGCCATGCTGCAGATGCAAAAGAAACGCGTAAGACTACGGATGCCGCGGAGGTCATTCCTGCCAATTTCACCGCTTGCTAAAAGAGAAAACGGGCAGAAAAAAACGCCCGCACAAGGCGGGCGTTAGTTATTGAGGCAGGTTTCATACAGGCAAGAAACCTATCGAGCAGTGATCCCTTTATAAGCAATTTCCGGCTTTCGTCCAAGCTAAAAGTTTGAAAAGACGAAAAAGCGCACGTAGCGTGCGGAGGCAAGAAAATAAGGGCAGAGCGGGATTGTTGTGAATCAGCGAAAAGAAAATTTCCGGACTCTTCGCGCGGCACTGGCTGGAATCACCCTGGCAATTACCGCGAATTATGCGCAGGCAGAATCGGCCCATGGCATAGCTATGTACGGCGACCCCGCGCTGCCACCGGATTTTGTGTCTTTACCCTATGCGAACCCGGATGCACTGAAGGGCGGCAAGGTTGTGTTCGGCAATACCGGAGGTTTTGACAGCCTCAATCCGTTCACCCTTAAGGGGACCACTCCATGGCAGCTGAGGTTCTGGGGATACGAGAGTCTGATGGGCCGGTCGTGGGACGAGCCGTTCACCCTTTACGGTCTTCTGGCCGAATCGATTGAGGTGCCTGAGGACCGCTCCTGGGTCGAATTCACCCTGCGCGAGGAAGCCCGATTCTCTGACGGCAGCCCGGTCACTGTCGATGATGTGATCTGGTCCTACGAGACCTTGGGCACCAAGGGCCATCCGCGCTACCGCGGTTTCTGGACCAAGGTGGAAGCCATCGAACAGACCGGGCCTCGCAGCCTGCGGCTGACATTCAACGTAGAGGACCGCGAGCTTGCACTGATCGCCGGCCTGCGCCCGATCCTGCAGAAGGCGCAGTGGGAGGGACTGGAGTTCGGCACGGATGAAGTTAAGGGCGCGCCTGTTGGCACTGGCGCCTATGTCGTCAGTGCCTATGAGCCCGGCCGCTTTGTCATCCTCACCCGCAACCCGGACTATTGGGCCAAGGATCTGCCCCTGCGCCGCGGCACGGGGAACTTTGACGAGCTTCGCATCGACTTCTTTGGTGACGAGACTGTTCTGTTCGAGGCCTTCAAGGCGGGCGAGTTGAGCGCATTGCGCGAGTTCAACGCCGATAAATGGGACAGTGTTTACAGCTTCCCGGCAATCACCCGCGGCGATGTGGTCAAAAGCGAGATCCCGCATCAGCGGCCCTCCGGCATGACCGGGCTGGTAATGAACACCCGCCGCGCGCCGCTGGATGACTGGCGCGTGCGCGAGGCGCTGCTGCTGGCCTTCAACTTCGAGTACATCAACGGCACCGTGACCGGCGGCACCCAGCAGCGCATCACCTCCTATTTCTCCGGCTCCGAACTGGGCATGCGGCCCGGCCCGGCAGAGGGCAAGGTACGCGCGTTGCTGGAGCCTTTTGCGGAAGAGCTGCTGCCCGGCACGCTGGAGGGCTATACCCTGCCCCAGGGTGACGGCAGCAAGCGCAACCGCAGCAACCTGCGCAAGGCAATGAAACTGCTGGATGAGGCCGGCTGGACCGTCACTGATGGCGTGCTGCGCAATGCGGCGGGCACCGCGCTGGAGCTCAGTGTGCTGATCCGCCAGGGCGATGGCGAAATGAAGACGGTCACAGAAATCTATGCCCGCGCACTGGAGCGGCTGGGAATCACGCTGACGGCCGAAACAGTAGACAATGCACAGTACGCCGAACGGGAAAACGCCTATGACTTCGACCTCACCCGGTTCCGCCGGGAACTGTCGCTGAGCCCCGGCAACGAGCAGCGCTATTACTGGGGCAGCGACGGTGTGGATCAGCCCGGCAGCCGCAACCTGATGGGCATGGACAGCCCGGCGGCGGAGGCCTTGATCGACGCCATGCTGACCGCAACCGAGCCTGAGGATTTCACCGCTGCGGTGCGGGCGCTGGACCGGGTTCTGACCGCCGGGCGCTATGTCATCCCGTTCTGGAGCTTTGACACCGGCCGTATCGCACACATCAAGGAAATGCGGTTCCCGGACAGGCTGCCGATTTATGGCGACCGGACAGAGTTCATGCCGGACGTCTGGTGGTATCAGGCGGACTGACCTGCTGACGCAGCGCTGCAGCCGGCATTGAGACCTGTTGACAGCGGCTACTTATTTCCGTATTTCGCGAAATATGGAAATAGAGCTTTCTGATAAACTCGCCGCTCTGGCGCACCCGAAGCGGCTGGCGCTGTTCCGGCTGCTGATGCGCCGATACCCGGACGGCGTGCCGGCGGGTGAAATCGCGCAGGCGCTGGAGTTCAAGGCAAACACTGCCTCAGCTTACCTGTCTGCCCTAAAGCAGGCCGGCCTCATCACCCAGCAGCGCACCGGCACCTCGCTGATGTATTCCGCCGACCTGCCGGGCCTGCGCGGCATGTTCGACGGCCTTTTGACCGGCTGCTGCCGGAACCGGCCCGATATCTGTACCCCTGTCACCAGTGAAGTGGAAACCATGCCGACAATCGAACGCCCGTTTAATGTCCTGTTTATCTGTACTGGCAACTCTGCCCGCTCCCTGCTGGCCGAGGCCATTCTGAACAACGAAGGCGGCGGCAGGTTCCGCGCCTTTTCTGCCGGAACCCGCCCCTCGCCAGGGCCACGCCCTGAGGTGACAGCTCTTCTGAAGGCCAAGGAGATTGACACCAGCAGTCTGCGATCGAAGGACCTGGATGAATTTTCTGCGCCGGATGCGCCGCAGATGGATTTCATCTTCACCGTCTGCGACCACGCGGCAAACGAGGAATGCCCGGCCTGGCCCGGCCAGCCGATGAGCGCCCATTGGGGCCTGGCCGATCCGGTCAAGACCGAGGGCACCGATGCCGAACGCCGCCTCGCCTTCCAGCAGGCCTATGGGCTGCTCAGAAACAGGATCAGAGCCTTTGCGGCGCTGCCCTTTGAAACACTCGACCGCATGTCGCTTCAGCATCAGGTTGACGATATCGGCCGCCTGAACTCCCCCGACTGAAAAAATCACGGACACAACACATGAACATTCTGGTCCTTTGCACCGGCAATTCCGCGCGCTCCATCCTGCTGGAGTCGATCTTCAACACGCTGGGCGCAGGCCGCATCCGCGCCTATTCGGCGGGTTCCAACCCCACCGGCAAGGTGCATCCCCAGTCGCTGGTGCTGCTGGGGGAATTGGGCCATGACACCGCCGGCGCCCGTTCCAAGCGCTGGGACGAATTTGCAGGCGCAGAAGCGCCGGAGATGGATATGGTCATCACCGTCTGTGCCTCTGCCGCAGGCGAGACCTGCCCGGTCTGGCCCGGCGCGCCGGTGCGTGCCCATTGGGGGGTCGAGGACCCGGCGGCGGCAGATCAGCCGGAGTGGGACAAGGCCTTCCGCACCGCCTATATCACGCTGGAAAAGCGCGCCAAGGCGCTGCTTGAGCTGCCGATTGAAACCATGTCCTCCACCGAGCTCTCCCAGCAGCTAAAGCGGATCGGAGAGATCGCATGACCGGACAGAAACTGCTGGCCGAAGGGCTGGGCACCGCCATGCTGCTGGTCGGCGTAGTCGGTTCCGGAATCATGGCCGAGACCCTGGCGGACGGCAACGTGGCCCTGGCGCTTCTGGCCAATGCGATTGCCACGGGCTGCATGCTATATGCCATCATCACCACGCTGGGACCCATTTCCGGCGCCCATTTCAACCCGGCGGTGACGCTGGCATTTGCCCTGCGCGGCGAGCATTCCTGGAGCGCTGTCGCCCCTTATGTCCTAGTGCAGATCGGCGGCGGCATCCTCGGCGTATGGGCCTGCCATGTGATGTTCGACCTTGCAATCCTGCAAAGCTCGGCCACCATGCACCGCACCGGCACCGCGCAGTGGTTCTCCGAGATCCTGGCCACATTCGGCCTCTTGTTCGTGATCTTCGGCGGCTTGCGCTCACGCCCCGAAGCGGTGCCTGCACTGGTCGGCCTCTATATCACAGGCGCCTATTGGTTCACCTCCTCGACCAGCTTTGCCAACCCCGCTGTCACCATAGCGCGCGGCTTCAGCGACACCTTTGCGGGCATCTATCCGGGTCACATCCCGATGTTCATCCTGATGCAGCTCGCCGCAGTTGGCATTGGCCACCTGATGCTGCCAAGGCTGTTTGCACCGCGCTGACAACCAGCAGAAATCCGCTTACTGATACCGCCCCAAGCCGGCACCTTGGGGCGGACGTTACAAAATCTCACAAAAAGTGTTACGATAGGGGTCCGAAAACCATAATCCGTTTGTCAGGGAGTGCCCCCCAATGCCTGTACAAGCAGCAGCTGCCAGCTGGATTGACAGGATGCCCCGCATCAAACAGCGCTTTCCTCACCTGAAAGCCAGCAACGCGCCATCCCTATTGGATGACCGGGACAAATTCGTGGCTTATCTGGCCCGCACCCACCACCTCACCTTGAATGAAGCCAAGGAAGAAGTGGACGATTTCCTGTATATCGAAAGCCTTCTGAGAGAGTTGGACGGGCGCAAGCACTAGCCCGGAAAATCAGGCCAGCGACGTCACCCAGAGGATCGTTGCGTCCTCGGGGCTGACGGAAATCACGTTGTGGCCCATCGCCGCGTCATAATAGGCGCTGTCGCCGCGGCGCATCTCCACCGGCTCATAGAATTCCGTATAAAGCTTGACCACGCCGGTCAGCACATAAAGGAATTCCTCGCCGTCATGGCGCACCCACCCGTCAAATTCTTCCATTGACCGTGCCCGCACCCGTGCACGGTACGGCAGCATCTGCTTGCGCGTCAGCCCGTCGGCCAGCAGTTCGTGCTCATAGGTCGCGGTGGCGTGCGCTGAACCGTCGCCGGATTTGGTCACCGTCATCCGGCCGTTCACCTGATCCCGCTGCGGCGGCGTGAACAGCTGCGGGATCGAGATCTCCAAGCCCTCGGCCAGCTTCTTCAACGCCTCATAAGTCGGTGACATCTGGCCGTTTTCGATTTTCGACAGGGTCGAGCGCGCCAGCCCGGCCTGATTGGCCGCATGTTCCAGCGTCCAATCGCGCGCTTTCCGCAACTCGCGCACGCGGGCGCCCAGGTCCAGGGGTTCGGCTTGATCGTCACCGCCGTTGGCGCGGGCGATTGTGATCAGGGATTTCGGATCGCGGCTTTTCATGAGGACTCTATAAGCCGCACCTGCGCGCCTTGCAACGCAGGACAGTGCAGGCTAGCCATTTGCCATGCTGTCGGTTTTTGATCAGGGGCCGTTTGCGCCCTGCCCTTCGCCCTTCAATCTTGCAGCCCATGTGCTGCGCCATGCCGCGCGGCTGGCAGACAAGACCGCGCTGTCGGTGCTTGACGGCGAAGGCTGCGATGATTGGAGCTATGCCCAGCTTGAGGCCGCCGTGCGCGGTACCGGCGCCGGGCTCCTGCAGGCAGGCTTGAAACCCGGCGACGCCGTGCTGATGCGGCTGGGGAACACAGTGGAGTTTCCGATCGCCTATCTCGGCGCCATCGCTGCCGGTCTGGTTCCGGTGCCGACCTCCTCGCAGCTGACCGAAGCCGAAACCGCGCGGATGCTTTCGGATCTTCAGCCCGCGGCCGTGCTGCGGGATCCGGCTGTTGCCTGTGCGAGTCACCCGCGCCAGATCAGCACGGCGGAACTGCTGGCGATGCATGAACTGCCTCCTTGTGAGTACGCCTTTGGCAACCCGGAGCAGCTTGCCTATGTGGTTTACACGTCCGGCACCAGCGGAAATCCGCGTGCCGTAGCACACGCCCACAGGGCTGTCTGGGCACGGCAGATGATGGTGGACGGCTGGTACGGACTGCGCGAGGATGACCGGCTGCTGCATGCCGGCGCTTTCAACTGGACCTACACCCTGGGTACCGGGCTGATGGACCCTTGGGCGGCAGGCGCCACCGCGCTGATCCCGGCCCCCGGCACGCCGCTGGAGGACCTGCCTGCCCTGCTGAAGAAACACCGCGCTACGATTTTTGCCGCGGCCCCTGGCGTCTACCGGAAATTCCTGCGCGGCGGTGCTTTGAACTTGCCGGACTTGCGGCACGGGCTTTGCGCAGGTGAAAAGCTCTCACGCCATCTTCACGAAGCCTGGGAAGCCGCATCCGGCTGCAGCCTTTTTGAGGCTTTCGGAATGTCGGAATGCTCGACCTTTATCTCCTCCTCGCCCGCGCACCCGGCGCAGGATGGCGCTTTGGGGCAGCCGCAGCCGGGCCGCAGGGTTGCGATTGTCGGCACGGAAGGTCCGGTTCCCGTCGATGAGGAAGGCACCATCGCCATCCACCGCTCCGACCCCGGCCTGATGCTGGGCTATCTGGGTGCGCCGGAGGAAACTGCTGCCCGCTATCAGGGCGACTGGTTCCTGACAGGCGATCAGGGAGTGATGTCTGCGGACGGCCAGATCCGCTATCTGGGCCGTAGCGATGACATGATGAATGCCGGCGGCTACCGGGTGTCGCCGATTGAGGTTGAGACCGCCTTGGCCGCCCATCCCGGTATCACCCAGACCGGGGCTGCCGCGGTGGAGGTGAAGGAAGACACTTATATCATCGCCGCCTTCTATACAGGTCCCGAAGAGTTGAAGACCGAAGACCTGCAGGCCTTTGCATCCCAGCGCCTGGCCCGCTACAAGCAGCCCCGCGCATACGTCCACTTGGACGCGCTGCCCACCGGCGCCAATGGAAAACTGCTGCGCCGCGCCCTGCCCGCCCTGTTCAAAGGATGACCCAAATGCCCGCCGTCAAGCTCGACATCCTGTCCGACCCGATCTGCCCCTGGTGCTATATCGGCAAGACCCATCTGGACAAGGCGCTGGCGGAGGTGCCGGACCATCCGTTTGTCATTGAATGGCACCCGTTCCAGCTGAACCCTGACATGCCGCGCGAGGGCATGGACCGGCGCGAATACCTGGAGCGCAAGTTCGGCGGCAAAGAGGGCGCGGTGAAGGCCTATGCGCCAGTGGTGGAGCACGCCGAGAAGGCCGGGCTGACAATCAATTTCGAAGCGATGAAGCGCACCCCGAACACGCTGGACGCACACCGCCTGATCCATTGGGCCGGGGTCGAGGGCAAGCAGACGCAGGTTGTGGATGCGCTGTTCAAAGCCTACTTCGTGGACGCCCGGGACATTGGCGACCACGCCGTCCTGGCGGACGTCGCGCAAGAGGCAGGCATGGAGGCGGATGTTGCCGCCCGCCTGCTGGAAGGCGACAGCGATGTGCAAGCCATCCGCGAACGCGACGCCCATTCCCGCAAGATGGGCGTGAGTTCAGTGCCGACCTTCATCGTTGCAAATCAGCACGCGGTGCCGGGCGCCCAGCCGCCGGAACTGTGGAAGCAGGCGATCGAAGACATCCTGCAGCAGATAAAAGCCGCCGGGACCGAGTAAGCCGCCGCGAACTGCTTAGCATCGCAACTATGCACAGATTCCTGTGCAGCCGGGCGCTGGCCCGGCTGACGCAATTGTGATAGCGGATGCGGACGGCTCCCAGACCGGCCCCGATCCCCGGGGGACCGCCTGCAGTGCCGCCCGAGGTTTCAAATGTCACAATCTCCCGCCCATGGCATGGCCAAGGCTGAGTTCATCGCTCTGATTGCGATGATGTTCGCCACCATCGCGCTGTCGATCGACGCCATGCTGCCTGCCCTGCCGGAAATCGGCCAGACGCTCAGCCCGGACAACATCAACCGGGCGCAGCTGGTGCTGACCTCCTTTGTTCTTGGCATGGGGCTTGGAACTTTCTTCACCGGCCCGCTGTCGGATGCATTCGGCCGCAAGCCGGTCGTGGCCGCGGGCTGCGCCCTTTATGTCCTCGCCGCGCTGACCGCCTGGCTGTCACCGTCGCTGGAGGTATTGCTGATCTCGCGCGTGCTGATGGGGATTGGTGCTGCAGGCCCGCGGATTGTGGGGGTGGCCGTTGTGCGCGACCTTTATTCAGGCCGTGAAATGGCGCGGCTGATGTCGATTGCCATGATGATCTTCATGATTGTACCGGCCATTGCCCCCTTGATGGGCGCAGGCATCATCGCGCTGTCCGGCTGGCGCGCGATCTTCCTGCTGTTTGCCTTGTTTGCAGCGATCATTGTGCTGTGGACCAGCCTCCGCCTGCCGGAGACGCTGGCCGTAAACGACCGCCGAGCCTTTCGCGCGCCACTGCTGATGGCCGCGGTCAAGGAGATGCTGACCCACCCCACAGTCCGCCTGTCGATCATGGTGCAGACGCTGTGCCTGGGCATGCTGTTCACCATGCTGACCATGGTGCAGCCGGTCTATGACATCATCTTTGGCCGCGCCGAAAGCTTTCCCTTCTGGTTCGGGCTGGTTGCGGTGATCTCCGGCACCGCCAGCCTGCTGAACGCCGCCATCGTGGTCCGCATCGGTATGCGCCGTATCGTCACCGTATCTCTGGCCGCCCAGATTGTGATCACTGGTGGCATGCTGCTGGTCAGCGGCTGGAGCCTGCCGGACCCGTGGATGTTCGGCCTGTTTGTGGCCTGGCAGGCCAGCGTGTTCTTCATGGTCGGCACAACCGTCGGCAACCTCAACGCCATGGCGATGGAGCCGATGGGACATATCGCCGGCATGGCCGCTTCGGTCATCGGCGCGATCTCGACCGTTCTGGCAGCAGCTATCGCTGCACCTGTCGGGCTGCTGTTTGACGGCTCGCTGGTGCCGCTGGCAGCAGGCCTGCTGATCATGGCCTGCATCGCCTTCCTGCTGATGCTGCAAATGGCCAAAGCCGAGGCACGGCTGCCCGCCGAATAACGGCCTTGTCCGGATAACGCCCCCTGCCTAACCTTCCCCTGCAAAGGGGGAGGTTCTTCATGGGCTACGACTACGATCTTGGCAGCTACTCCTGCCCGGTGACCACGGCTTCGTCTGAGGCCCAGCTCTGGTTCGACCGGGGACTGGTCTGGACCTATGGCTACAATCACGAGGAAGCCATCGCCTGCTTCCGCCGCGCGCTGGAACACGACCCGGACTGCGCCATGGCCCATTGGGGCGTCGCCTATGCGGCGGGTCCGAATTACAACCTGCCTTGGGACCTGCGCGACGCCAAGAGCCGCGCCGAAGCGCTGGCGGAGGCCTATGACGCGGCGCAATCCGCCCTAGACTGCGCCGAAGGCTGCACGGAAGCTGAACAACTCCTGATCCGCGCCATCCAGACCCGGTATCCGCAGCGCGAACCTGGTGAGGACATGCATGCCTGGGACTATGATTTTGCCGAGGCGATGCGCGCGGCCTTTGCCGCCTGCCCGGATCATCTGGACCTGCGCACAGTTTATGCCGAGAGCCTGCTGAACCTGACGCCCTGGAAAATGTGGGACCTGAAAACCGGTGAACCCGCCGAGGGGGCAGCCACGCTGGAAGCACAAGAAGTGCTTGAAGAAGCGATGGAGAGTGACAAGGGCGCCATGCAACATCCCGGCCTGCTTCATCTTTATGTGCACCTGATGGAGATGTCGCCGGTGCCCGAAAAGGCGCTGAAGGCTGCGGATGCCCTGCGCACATTGGTGCCGGATGCGGGCCACCTGGTGCATATGCCGACCCATATCGACATGCTTTGCGGCGACTACCGCAGTGTTGTTCACTGGAACCAGAAGGCGATCGAGGCGGACCTGAAATTCTATGCGCGCGAAGGCGCCTTCAACATTTACACGGGCTACCGCCAGCATAACTACCATTTCGTCATCTACGGGGCGATGTTCCTGGGCCAGTTTGAACCGGCGCTGGCGGCCAATCAGGGCATTCTGGACACCACCCCGCCGGAAATGCTGCTGGTCGAAAGCCCGCCCATTGCGGACTTCTTTGAAAGCTACCTGGCAATGCACCCGCATATTCTGGTCCGCTTCGGGTGCTGGGATGAGGCGATGGCGCTGGAGCTGCCCGAGGATCAGCAGCTTTACTGCACGCTGACCGCCAATACCCATTACGCCCGCGCCATTGCCTTTGCCGCAACCGGTCGCGTGGCAGAGGCCGAGGCAGAGGAGCAAGAGTTCCTGGCCGCCAAGGCGCGGGTGCCGATTTCCCGGCGGCTGCACAACAACAAGGTCGTTGACCTGCTTGAAATTGCGACGGAAATGCTGCGCGGAGAGATCGAATACCGCAAAGAAAATTATGACGCGGCCTTTACCCATCTGCGCCGCTCGGCAGAGCTGGACGACAATCTGCCTTATGATGAGCCTTGGGGCTGGATGCAGCCAACCCGCCACGCGCTGGGGGCGCTGCTGTTCGAACAGGGGCACGCTGAAGAAGCCGAGGCCGTCTACCGCGCTGACCTCGGGCTGGACGGCACCCTGTCGCGCGCCTCAATCCATCCCGGCAATATCTGGAGCCTGAAAGGGCTGCACGACTGCCTGAAGGCACGCGGCGAAACTGTTGAAATCAGGCATATTAAACAGCAACTGGACCTGGCGCTGGCGCGTGCGGACCGCACCGTCGGCGCGTCCTGCTTCTGCGCTCAGGCGGCAATGCCATCAAGCCCCTGCTGCGGCTGACTCTGAAGTGACGCGGTAAACTACTGCTGGCGCGGGCTGGCACCATTCAGTACCGTGAATGTTATGGATGCCTATCAGACATTCCGGAGGCTGGCCGCAATCATGGCGGTTGATGTCGTTGGCTATTCCCGGCTCATGGCCGAAGATGAAACCGCGACACTTGAAGCCTTGAAAGTTCATCGTGAGACCCTCTTGGCGCCAGCACTGGCACAGCACGGCGGACGGCTGGTGAAACTGATGGGAGACGGCGCACTGGCAGAGTTCCCAAGTGTGGTTGATGCTGTCAATTGCGCCGTGGAAATACAGCAGAGCTGCAATCAGGCACCTGCAGCAGATCCAGCCATCGTCCTTCGCATCGGCATCAACCTGGGTGATATTATTCTCCAGGAAGACGATATCTACGGCGATGGCGTCAACATCGCCGCCCGGCTGGAGCCCCTGGCGGAACCGGGCGGTATTTGCGTGTCTTCCATCGTCAAGGAAAGCCTCGGCAGCCGGATTGAAATCCCCTTTGCCGATGGCGGGCAGGTTCAGGTCAAGAACATAAAGCAGCCGCTGCATATATGGCACTGGCATCCTGATGCGGTGCGTGTCAGCCCACCAATCCAATCATTGCCGGCTCCGGCCAAGTCGGTGGCGGTCCTGCCCTTCGACAACATGTCCGGAGATACGGAGCAGGAGTTTTTCTCCGACGGGATCAGCGAAGACATCATCACCGACCTCTCCAAGGTCTCAGGCCTGACCGTCATCGCCCGCAATTCCAGCTTTGCTTACAAGGGCAAGGCCGTGGACGTGCGCAGCGTCGGACGGGATTTGGGGGTCGGCGCTGTTCTGGAGGGCAGCGTGCGGCGCGCCGGAAACCGGGTGCGGATCAATGCCCAGCTGATCGAGACCGAAACCGGCGGGCACCTCTGGGCGGACCGCTACGACCGTGAACTCACCGACATTTTTGACGTTCAGGATGAGGTGACGCTGCGCATCGTCGAAGCGCTCAAGGTTAAGCTAACCCCTGCGGAAACTGCACAGATCACCGCCACCGCTCCCCGCAGCGCAGAAGCGCACGATCTGGTCTTGCGGGCACGCAGCCTGGTCCTGTCGCCGAATCTGACCGCGGAAAAATGCCAGCATGCCGAAAACTACTGCGACCAGGCACTTGCGCTCGACCCGCTGTCCGGGCGCGCCTTTGCGACCAAGGCCTTTGCCCGAATGCTGTCCTATTTCAACCGCTGGTCCAGTGAGACCAGCGAGGATCTGCGCTTGGCCGAAGATTACTCCCGGCGCGCCCTGGCTCTCTCGCCGGAAGCAGCAGATTGCCACCAGTCGGCAGCCCTGCTGGCACGCATCCGCAAGGATGTGGCAGGGGTGATGGAAGCAACCGGCAGGGCGTTGGAGATCAACCCGAATTACGCCTCTGCGATTTTCACCCGCGGCGACGTGAAACTGTTCTCGGGCCAGCCAGAGGAAAGCCTGCCTTTTATTGAACGGGCAATGCGGCTGGACCCTGCGTTTTCCCAGCAATACCTGCATTTTCTAGGCATGGCCCACCTGCTGCTAGGACATTTCGAGACTGCGGAGCTGATGTTCCGCGAACGGATCATGCTGGCTTCGCAAAGCGACGTCAGCCGCTGCATGCTGGCGGCGGCACTGGGACATCTTGGGAAGCACGAGGAAGCGCGCTCAATTTGGCAGGAACTGCTGCAGATCAACCCTGCCTACTCTCTTGATGAGCATCTGGCGCGGCTGCCGCTGACCCAAGACTGCGACATGAGTCCGGTCCGGGACGGGCTGGCCAAGGCCGGATTGCCGGCCTAGGCCTTGGCCTTCTTCTTCTCGGCCACGACCTTCTCTGCCAGGTCGCGGGCGATGGCAAAGGCGCCCTTGATCTTGTCGGCATCCTTTTTCCAGTCGCGGCGCACGACGATCTTGTTGTCCTTCACCTTGGCCAGACCGTTCTGACCCTGGATGAATTCCACCAGCCCCTGCGGCGAGGCGAATTTGTCGTTGTGGAATTGGATCGTCGCACCTTTCGGGCCGCCGTCCATCTTGGCGATACCTGCGCGTTTGCACATCGCCTTGATGCGCACCACCAGCATCAGCGTGTTCACTTCCTTGGGCAGCTTGCCGAAGCGGTCGATCAGCTCCGCGGCAAAGCCCTCCAGCTCCACCTTGGTCGACAGCGACGACAGGCGGCGGTAGAGGCCCAGGCGCACATCCAGATCCGGCACGTAATCCTCGGGGATCAGCACCGGAACGCCCAGGTTGATCTGCGGCGCCCATTGCTCGTCGGCGTCCGACAGGCCTTCCATCTCGCCCGCCTTGATCTTGGCAATCGCCTCTTCCAGCATCGACTGGTACAGCTCATAGCCGACATCGCGCATCTGGCCCGATTGCTCCTCGCCCAGAAGGTTGCCGGCGCCCCGGATGTCAAGGTCTTGCGAGGCAAGCGTAAAGCCTGCGCCGAGGGTGTCGAGTGAGCCCAGAACCCGCAGCCGCTTCTCTGCCGCCGGGGTCAGCCGCTGGCGCGGTTTGGTGGTAAGGTAGGCATAGGCGCGGGTCTTGGAGCGGCCCACCCGGCCCCGGATCTGGTAGAGCTGCGAAAGGCCGAACATGTCGGCGCGGTGCACCACCATCGTGTTGGCGGTCGGAATGTCCAAGCCGCTTTCCACAATTGTCGTTGCCAGCAGCACATCGTATTTGCCGTCATAGAAGGCATTCATCCGGTCGTCGAGTTCCCCCGCCGCCATCTGCCCGTGTGCCACCACGTAAGAGAGCTCCGGCAACTGCGCCTTCAGGAACTCCTCGACATCCGGCAGATCAGTGATGCGCGGCACCACATAAAAACTCTGGCCGCCGCGGTAGTGCTCGCGCAACAGAGCCTCGCGGATGGTGACGCTGTCGAATTCGCTTACATAGGTGCGGATCGCCAGCCGGTCCACAGGGGGCGTTCCGATGATCGAGAGGTCGCGTACCCCGGTCAGGCTGAGCTGCAAGGTGCGCGGGATCGGCGTGGCCGTCAGGGTCAGCACATGAATGTCACTGCGCAACTGTTTCAGCCGCTCCTTATGTGCAACGCCGAAGTGCTGTTCCTCGTCGATGATCAAGAGGCCAAGGTTCTGGAACTTGATGTTCTTGGCCAGTACAGCATGGGTGCCGACCACGATGTCGACAGTGCCCTTGGCCAGTCCTTCGCGGGTCTGGCTGGCTTCCTTCGTGCTAACAAAGCGCGACAACTGCCTGACTTGCAGGGGAAACCCGCGGAAACGCTCAGCAAAGGACGCGGCATGCTGGCGGGCCAGCAGCGTGGTTGGCGCAACCACCGCCACCTGCAGGCCGGACATCGCCGCGACAAAGGCCGCGCGCATCGCCACCTCTGTTTTGCCAAAGCCGACGTCGCCGCAGATCAGCCGGTCCATCGGCTGGCCGGAATGCAGATCCTCCATCACGTCCTCGATTGCGCGCAGCTGATCGTCGGTCTCCTGATAGGGGAAACGGGCGGAGAACTCCTCCCAGGCGTGCGGCGGCGGGTCCATCACCGGTGCCTTGCGCAGGGCGCGCTCCGCCGCGATGCGGATCAGCTTGTCCGCCATCTCGCGGATGCGTTCCTTGAGCTTGGCCTTCTTGGCCTGCCAGGCACCGCCGCCAAGCCGGTCCAAGAGCCCCTCCTCATGGCCGTATTTCGACAGAAGCTCGATGTTCTCGACCGGCAGGTACAGCTTGGACTGTTCGGCGTATTCCAGCAGGATGCATTCATGCGCCGCACCCGCCGCGGTAACCACTTCCAGCCCCTTGTAGCGGCCGATGCCGTGGTCCACATGCACCACCAGGTCGCCGGGGCTGAGCGACTGGGTTTCGGTCAGGAAGTTCTCTGCCTTGCGGCGTTTCTTCGGCGCCCGGATCAGCCGGTCACCCAGCACGTCCTGCTCAGCGATCACCGTCATATCCGGGGCTTCAAACCCGTGCTCCAGCGCCCAGACCGCCAGGTGCAGGCCGGATTTACCGATGCGGGTGCCGTCCATCACCGGGATGGCTTCGGCCAGGCCTTCATCCTCGATCAGCCCGGTCAGACGTTCCCGCGCGCCTTCAGAGTAGGAGGCAATAAGGACCGGACCCTCTTGCATCCGCACCTTTATGTGCGCCGCCAAGGCTCCGAAAAGGCTGATGTTTTCCTGCTGTCGCTCCGGTGCAAAATTGCGCCCGATGCGCCCGCCAGCATCCGCCACGCCGGGGCCGGAGGCCTGCGGCAGCGGATGGAACTGCACGACGCGCATATCCGCAACCGCCGCCTCCCAAGCCGCATCGTCCAGATACAGCAAGCCCGGCGGCGTCGGTTTATAGACGGTATCGATCCGCCCTTTTTGCTCCAGCGCGTGCTTGCGGGTGCCGTACTGGTCCTCGATGCTGTCCCAGCGTGCCAGCCGTGCGGGCGTCAGCTGGTCGTCCAGCGTGACGGTCGCCTGCGGCAGGTAATCGAACAGTGTCTCCAGTTTTTCATGGAAGAACGGCAGCCAATGCTCGATCCCCTGGTGCTTGCGGCCCGCACTGACCGCTTCATAGAGCGGGTCATCGGTGCCCGCCGCGCCGAACTCAATCCGGTAATTCTGGCGGAACCGGGTGATCGCCGCCTCATCTAGGATCACCTCGGATACCGGTGCCAGCTCAACCACTTCCAGTTTCTCGGTGGTGCGCTGGGTGGCCGGATCAAACCGGCGGGCGCCGTCCAGCACATCGCCGAACAGGTCCAGCCGCACCGGGCCGCTTTCGCCGGGCGGGAAGATGTCGATGATGCCGCCGCGAATGGCATAGTCGCCCGGCTCCATCACCGTCGAGCTTTGGGAAAAGCCCATACGGACCAGGAAGTTGCGCAGCGCCTCTTCATCCACGCGCTGATCGACGCATGCGGTAAAAGCCGCCTCGCGCAGCACCTCCCGCGCAGGCACCCGCTGGCTGGCGGCATTGAGCGTGGTCAGCAGCACAAACTGGCTGGGCATCTGATGCACCAGCGCCGCCAGCGTGGCCATCCGCGCCGCGGAGATGTCCGCATTCGGCGACACCCGGTCATACGGCAGACAGTCCCAGCCCGGAAACACGAACACCGGCATGTCCGGCGCAAAGAAGGCCAATGCCGCCCGCATCGCCTCCATCCGCTTGTCATCGCGCGCCACATGCAGCACCGGCGCGCCGGATTTCTGCACTTCCTTGAGGATCAGCCGGGCATCATACCCTTCAGGGGCGCCGCCCATGGTGATTGCGCGCTGTGCCATGCGGTTTCCTTTCCGGGTTCGCTGAAACCCTGCCCCTCAGCCCAAGGCGCCGATCGAGAGGTTCTGGTACATCCCCCAGAAGGCGGTCACAAGAATTGAGATTGACCCCACAAACTGGATGCAGAGCCGGCACATGGCCAGCCGCTTGCACAGGTCCTCGCCCAAAGCCCCGTCCCGTGCAATCCGGCGTGCCGTGAAATAGCTGATGACACCGACAAAGGACATCGGGAAGGCGAGCAGGAATACAGCCTGGGCGAATTCCATCAGGAAGACAAAGCCCAGCGTCGCCAGGGCAGACAGCAGGAAGCAGGCCAGCGCCACCAGCCAGGGGCCGGATACTTCGGCAATATAGAGGAGCCGGTTCACGTTGACGCGGACCATGTCCTCCAGGTCCTGTTCCGCCTGTCCCCCGCGGCGGCGTGCCCGCTGAACCATATCAAACGGAACACCCAGAACCCTGTGGCTGGCAGAGGACCACATCACTGCCAGTGCAATCCAGTACCAGAGATTGGAAAACGACCGAAGGTCAATCATCTCATAGAGGATTTGAAACAGATCCACTCCAGCCCCCATCTTGCCGCTGCCGGCCCTTTGGGCCTGTTTTATGTAACTGGCCCTATATCAACCGGGAAACGCCCGCAGGCAAGCCCGCAGAGCGCACAAGTTTCCGGGCGCGGCGAATGTGCCTCTTGTTCCCGGGGCAGCTTCCATGCCACCCATGGGCGAGCCAAAACGAGAGACCGCCATGAAGCCCACCGTCGCGCCCTTTCCCGCCGCCCGCCTGCGCCGCACCCGTGCCAGCCAGGCAATCCGCAATCTGGTGCAGGAAAACACTCTGACACCATCCGATTTCATCTGGCCGGTGTTTGTCCGCGACGGCGAAGGCGTGGAAGAGCCCATTGCCTCGATGCCCGGCGTGATGCGCCGCTCGGTGGACAAGATTACCGAGGCCGCAGTTGAAGCCCAGGCGCTGGGTATTCCGGCGATCTGCCTGTTTCCCTACACCGATGCCTCGCTCAAGACCCAGGACTGTGCCGAGGCCTGGAACCCGGACAACCTGACCAACCGTGCCATCCGCGCCATCAAGGATGCAGCGCCTGATATCGCCGTGATGACCGACGTGGCGCTGGATCCCTACAATATCAACGGCCACGACGGCTATGTGGTGGATGGCGAGATCGTCAATGACGCCACTGTCGAGGCGCTGGTCAAGATGACCCTGGCCCAGGCAGACGCCGGCGCTGACATCATCGGCCCCTCCGACATGATGGACGGCCGCGTTGGTGCCATGCGGACGGCCTTGGAACAGGCAGGCCACCACAATGTGGCGATCCTGTCATACTCGGCCAAATACGCCTCAGCCTATTACGGGCCGTTCCGCGACGCAGTCGGGGCTTCCGGCGCGCTGAAAGGCGACAAGAAAACTTATCAGATGGACCCGGCCAACAGCGACGAAGCCCTGCGGCTGATCGAACGCGACCTGATGGAAGGCGCCGATATGGTCATGGTGAAGCCCGGCATCGCCTATCTGGACATCTGTCACCGGGTGAAATCCGCCTTCGGCGTACCGACCTACGCCTATCAGGTCTCCGGCGAATACGCGATGATCCAGGCCGCGGCGCAGAATGGCTGGGTCGACGGCGAAAAGGTGATGATGGAAAGCCTGATGGCCTTCAAACGCGCGGGCTGCAACGGCATCCTCACTTATTTCGCCCCCGCCGCAGCGCGCCTGCTGAACGGCTGATACCGCCGCCCCGGGCCACGCTGGATCACTTCAGCGGGAAGCCGCCAATATCTGCCTTTGCAGCGGATGACAGGCAGCGGTTTTCCGCGTATAACCCTGGCCAGAGCCGGATCGAACCGGCCTTGGAGCAATTCATTACAGGCACCTGAAAAATGAGCGATAATTCCTCTACCCGCATGACCCGCCGCGGTTTTGCCCTGACCGCTTTGGCCGGTGCAGGCGTGACTGCCGCCTGCGGCAACGGCGTCGGCAACACCAACGCCGCAACCATCGACGCCCGTGTCGATGCCACGCTGAACCATATGTACAACCAGTACCCGAACACCCGCACCCTGGCGGACAAGGCAGCCGGCATGCTGGTGATGCCGCTGGTGACTGAGGCCGGATTTGTCTTTGGCGGCGCCTACGGCCGCGGCGCCTTGCGGATCAATGATGTGACCGTCGATTACTACGCCACCTACAAGGGCAACGCCGGCTTCCAGATCGGGGCCCAGCAGTACGCCCATGTGCTGTTCTTCATGACCCAGGACGCGCTGGCAGACTTCCGCCGCTCGCAGGGCTGGGCGGCTGGCGCGGATGCCGAGTTTGTCATCATGAACGAAGGCGAGTCGCTGAGAGCCGATACCAACACCCTGACCTCACCTGTTCTGGCCGTGGTCTTTGCTCAGGCAGGCCTGCGTGTCGGCGCCACCCTGGAAGGCACCAAATACACCCGTATCATTCCCTAAGAGAACGGGATGGAGGCGGCAGGATCCGCCTCCTCATCTGGCTGGAAATGTCCCCGCCGGAGACATGGCCTTTCCAATTGGAAAGGCCATTTTCATTTGCCTCAGCCGTCCAGCTTGCGCAGCCTTTTGAACAGCGACGAGGTGTCCCAGCGCCCGCCGCCCATCTTCTGCACGTCCTTGTAGAACTGATCGACCAGCGCCGTCACCGGCAGGCTGGCGCCGGTCTCATCCGCTGCGTCCAGGCAGATGCCCAGGTCCTTGCGCATCCAGTCCACCGCAAAGCCATGCTCGAAATGATCGTCCAGCATGGTCTCGTAGCGGTTCGCCATCTGCCAGCTGCCTGCTGCGCCCTGGCTGATCACCTCCACCACCGCGCGCCCGTCGAGGCCGGCCTTTTCTGCAAAATGCAGCGCCTCGCTCAGGCCCTGCACGAGGCCCGCGATGGCGATCTGGTTGCACATCTTGGTCATCTGGCCGGCGCCGCTGCCGCCGATGCGGCGGCAGATGCGGGCGTAGGCGTCTATCACCGGCTCAGCGCGGGCATAGGCGTCTTCATCACCGCCGCACATGACGGACAGAACGCCATTCTCCGCCCCCGCCTGCCCCCCGGAGATCGGGGCATCGACAAAAGCGATCCCCTGCTCCGCCGCAGCACCGTAAAGCTCGCGCGTGACTTTGGCCGAAACCGTGGTGTGATCGGTAAAGACCGTGCCCTTGGCCATGCCGGCAAACGCCCCGTCAGCGCCCATGCAGACCGAGCGCAGATCGTCGTCATTGCCGACGCAGGCCATCACGAACTCCGCGCCCGATGCCGCCGCACGCGGGGTCGCCGCAAAATGGCCGCCATGCTCCTTGGCCCAGGCCTTGGCCTTGGTTTCGGTGCGGTTGTAGACGGTGACCTCATGGCCTGCGGCCTGCAGGTGCCCGGCCATCGGATAGCCCATGACGCCAAGCCCCAGAAACGCGATTTTTGCCATCTGCTTTTCCCCTGATCTGTCTTCGCATATGTTGGCGCCAACCCTACCACCGCCGCCGCGGGGCGCAATCTGCCATGCGGCTGGAAATGACAAAAACCGAGGGAAAACAACCGCTGATGGGACTTCTTTTCCGCTGGCTTCTGCGCCTTGCTGCGGGCCTGATTCTGCTGAGCATCCTGGCCGCCGCGCTGGTCTATTACCTCGCCTCGCAGTCGCTGCCCGAATACAACAAGGAACTGGCCCTGCCCGGTATCTCTTCGCCTGTGGAGATCGTGCGCGACAACGCCAATGTGCCGCATATTTTCGGCAGCTTCGGCGCCAGCGATGAGGATGTGTATTTCGGCCTCGGCTACGCCCATGCCCAGGACCGTCTGTGGCAGATGGCAGTGATGCGCCGCACAGCGCAGGGCCGCCTGTCGGAGATTTTCGGAACCCGCACGGTGGAGACCGACACCTTCCTGCGCCGCCTCGACCTCTACAACCTGGCACGTCAGTCGGTAGAGGTCCAATCGCCTGAAGCGATGGCAGCGCTCAAGGCCTATGCCGACGGGGTGAACGCCCGGCTGCTGGAAATCAACGAGGACGCATTGGGCCGCGGCGCGCCGGAGATGTTCCTGTTTGAGATGCCGCTTCCCCCCTGGCAGCCCGCCGACAGCATCGCGATCATGAAGCTGATGGCGCTGCAGCTTTCGGGCCATATGAAGGAAGAAATCCTGCGCGCTCGCACCTCGCTGGCGCTGAAGGATGCGGAGCGCATCCGGGACATTCTGCCGGACGCGCCGGGCAAAGGCGTGACCGCCCTGCCCGAATACGCGGAACTGGTGCCAGGTGCCCGGCAGTTTGCATCCGCCGCCCCGATTGAGGAAGACAGCCTCTTGTTTCCGGTCGCCCCGCGCGGCCTCGCTGGCGCCTCCAACGCTTGGGCCGCAGCCCCCAGCCGCTCGGCGGCAGGCGGCACGCTCCTAGCCAACGACCCGCACCTCGGGCTCAGCGCCCCGGGCGTCTGGTATCTGGCCCGGCTGGAACTGGCGACCGGCGGGGTAATCGGCGGCACCATCCCCGGTATTCCGGCGGTTATCACCGGCCGGTCAAATTCCTTGGGCTGGGGGGTCACCTCCTCCTACATGGACGACCAGGACCTGTTCATCGAACGGCTGAACCCGGAAAATCCGCAAGAATACCTGAGCGTTGACGGCTACAAGAAATTCGTCACCCGCCCCTCGATCATCAAGATCAAGGACGAGGCCCCCGTCACTCTTACCCTGCGCTGGACCGACAACGGTCCGGTGCTGCCCGGCTCCATGTTCAATCTGGCGGAAATCACCCCGCCCGGCCATGTGGTCTCGCTGGCCTGGACCGTGCTCAGCCCCAAGGACACCTCAATGAGCGCCACAATCGGCCTGATGCGCAGCGCCTCGGTGCAGGAGGCGATCATTGCAGGCGAGGATTTCGTTGCCCCGGCGCAGAACCTGACGCTGGCAGACGAGGACACCATCGCGTTGAAAACCGTCGGCGCTTTCCCGCTGCGCCAAGCAGACCATCAAAGCAAGGGCCGGATGCCCAGCCAGGGCTGGCGCCCGGAAAACCGCTGGCAGGGCCAGGCGCCTTACGCGGAAAACCCGGAGTTCGTCAGCCCCGCTGGCGGCATCCTGGGCAACACCAACAACAAGATCCTCGACCGCCCTTTCCCCCGGCATGTCTCCTTTGATTGGGGCGATACCCAGCGCATCCACCGCTGGGAAAAGCTGATGCAGAACCGCGAGGTGCACACCCGCGACAGCTTCATCGAGGCGCAGCTCGACACGGTCTCCTACACCGCGCGCACCCTGCTGCCGCTGATCGGCGCAAACCTGTGGTTCACCGGCGAGGCGGCCCCTGCCGGCACCCGTGAACGCCAGCGCGAGATCGCGCTGACCCTGCTGTCAGAGTGGAACGGAGAGATGAACGAGCACCTGCCGGAACCGCTGATCTATGCCGCCTGGCTGCGCGCTCTGCAGGCGCGTCTGATCACCGATGAGCTGGGCCCGGTCGCCAAATCCTACCGCCACGTGGAGCCGCTGTTCATCGAACGCGTCTTCCGCAACGTCGACGGTGCCTCGGCCTGGTGCGACGTGCGCCAGAGCGCCCCGGAGGAAACCTGCACCGACATGGCACGCCTGGCGCTGGATGATGCGCTGATCTGGATTGAGGAACGCTATGGCGACGCGCTGGAATCGCTGCGCTGGGGCGATGCGCATCAGGCGGTGCAGGACCATGCCGTGCTGGGCGATGTGCCGCTGCTGCGCTACTTCGTGAACATCCGCCAATCGACCAGCGGCGGCGACAACACCCTGCAGCGCGGCAAAAGCTCCGGCAAGGACCCCGACCCGTTCCAGAACATCCACGCCGCCGGCTACCGCGGGGTCTATGATTTTGCCGATCCGGACAGCTCCGTCTTCATCACCGCCACCGGCCAGTCCGGCCACCCGCTGTCGCGATACTACGACGACATGGCCCAGCTGTGGCGGCGCGGCGAATACATCCCGATGTCGCTGGACGAAGAACTGGCCCGCGCGGCGGCAGTCGGAGTGACACGCATTTCACCTCGCTAAACCCTTTCACGGGCCGGGCATTTTCGCCCGGCCCGTGAAAACACAGACATCATTTACAGTATGAAACTTTCAACTTATGTATTTCTGCTGCTCCTGGGCGCTGGCATTTTCTATTTCAAACCGGCGCTGTTGCATTCCGTAATTTACAAAACAGAAGCGCTGCAGGCGATGCCCGTCCACCAAGGCGATGTACCCTCAGGAGGTTACGCCCGTGTCACGCGTAACGGTCTCAGTCCCGCTTTGTCGGGATGGGATCATTATTCGCCTTCCGACGAAGTGAAGCAGCTCACTCAAACACACAGAATTTACGGACAAACCTGGCACAGTTATACACCGCCAGGCAGCGAAGCGGCGCCGGTCATCCTCTTGCTGCACGGCGCAGGGCGCTCGGGGCTTTCTATGATCGAGATGTGGCAGAAAACGGCCCAGGAACAGGATCTCATCCTAATTGCTCCGAATGCTTTAGGCTCTCACTGGGAGGTAAGGGACCTCTCGCACACCGCATTGCAGAAAGCTCTAAGCAGCTCGACCCTTGGCCGTCCTGCTGGAAAGGTGTTCCTATTCGGTCACTCGAACGGCGCCGTGTTTGCCTCACAGCTCATCAACCGGGCTCAAGGCCCCTGGAAAGCTGCCGCCATGCATGGGGGCTTTGCGCCCGCGGAAGCTTTTCAACCAGCCGCCGAGGCAAAGCCAGTTCGTTTATACTTGGGCGACCGGGATCACATCTTCAGGACGCCCGAAGCGGAGAGAACAGGGAAATCAATGGCCAAATCCGGCCATCGGTTTACTTTGCAACTAATCCCCGGACATACGCATTGGTTCTATGAAATCGGCCCAGCAATCGCGGAAGACAGCTGGGCATGGTTCCGGTCACTCGGCGAGTGACCGGAGCATTCACAGCCTTTCGAACTTCGCCTTTTGCCGGTCGGTCCACAGCACAGTGATGTCAAACCCGGTCTCGGTTTGCTCTTCGCGCTGCACAAGATCCTCCTTGAACAGCCAGGCGCGCTGCTTGCCCTGCGCGAAGGTAAGCTGCAGCAGTTCCTCATGCCGCACGCCCTGCAGCTTCTCGGCAATGTCAGACAGCAGTCCGTCCAGCCCCTCGCCGGTCAGGGCTGAGATTGCATGGATGCCCTCTTCGCGGGCCGCACGCTGACGGCGGGCTTCGGCTTCTTCCTCAGACAGCTGGTCCAGCTTGTTCCAAACCTCGATCCGGGCGCGGTTTTCATCCACGCCCAGCGAGGCCAGGATTGCCTCCACGTCCTCGGCCTGCTCCTCGCTCTGGTCATGGCTGATGTCGCGCACGTGCAGGATCACATCCGCCGCCAGCACCTCTTCCAGCGTGGCGCGGAAGGCGGCGACCAGCTCGGTCGGCAGGTCGGAGATGAAGCCCACGGTGTCGGACAGGATCACCTCCGGCCCATCGGGGATCTGCACCCGGCGCATGGTCGGATCCAGGGTGGCAAAGAGCATGTCCTTGGCCATCACCTCCGCCCCCGTCAGCCGGTTGAACAGCGTCGACTTGCCGGCGTTGGTATAACCCACCAGCGCCACAATCGGATAGGGCACCTTGGCGCGCGAGGCGCGGTGCAGCGTCCGGGTTTTCACCACCTTGTCCAGCTGCCGGCGCAGCCGCACCAGCTGGTCGTCAATGGCGCGCCGGTCAGCCTCGATCTGGGTTTCGCCGGGTCCGCCGACAAACCCCAGACCGCCGCGCTGACGCTCCAGGTGGGTCCAGGCCCGCACCAGCCGCGTCCGCTGATAGCTGAGCGCTGCCATTTCGACCTGCAGCACGCCTTCACGCGTCGCTGCACGGTCCGAGAAGATCTCCAGGATCAGCCCGGTCCGGTCGAGGATCTTGACCTTCCAGGCCTTCTCCAGGTTGCGCTGCTGCACGGGGGAAACCGGCCCGTCGATCAGGACCAGTTCAATTTCATTCGCATTCAGGACACCCGCCAGTTCTTCGATCTTGCCGGAGCCGAACAGCATCCCCGGATGCGCCTTGGGCAGGCGCACCACGTTTGATCCGATCACGTCAAGATCGGGCAAGGCCGCTGCCAGCGCAACGGCCTCCTCTAGCGCGGGAGCAGCCTCGCGGCGTCCCATGTCTGATTTGATTTCCGGATGCAGGACCCAGGCGCGGGTCTGCTTCCTGTCATGCTCCATCAATTGGAGTCTTCACCCTCATAGAGACTGATCGGCTGGGCCGGCATGATGGTCGAAATCGCGTGTTTGTAGACCAGCTGCGACTGTCCGTCGCGGCGCAGCAGCACACAGAAGTTATCGAACCAGGTGATCACACCCTGCAGCTTGACCCCGTTGATCAGAAAGATTGTAACCGGAACCTTGGTTTTGCGAACGTGATTCAGGAAGGCATCCTGAAGATTCTGTCTGTCCGAAGCCATTTTTTATTATCTCGCCTTTGTTCTTGCCGCGCGCTGCGGACCAGCACGCACGTTAAAATTCAGTATGGAGAAAGAAAAAATAAGTTTCCACCCGAAAAACACTTTTCACCCGCGGGAACAGTCAGCTGCGCCAAAGGTTCGGGGACAGCAGCGCGATGAAGGCCAGCGTCTCCAGCCGGCCCAGCACCATGGCGATGCACAGGATCAGCTTGGCCGGGTCCGTCAACAGGTTCAGAACAATCGGTGCGCTGCTGGCGCTCTCGGTCAGCGGGCCGGTGGTCGAGAGCGCGGCGATTGCCAGAACCAGCGATTGCTCGAAGCTGGACCCGACCGCTGCAAGCGCGGTGCTGACCAGCGCCAGCGACAGCGCAAACAGCATGAAGAAGATCCAGGCGACAAAGGCACCGTTCTTTTGCAGCCGCTTGGTCCGGTCACCCTCGCCGCTGACCGAGCTGGGGTGCACCAGCCGTTCCATTTCCCGAAGACCGTTCAGGTAGAGCGCATAGACCCGCAGCAGTTTGACCCCGCCCGCCGTGGTGGCAACACCGCCGCCGAATACAGCAAGCCCCAACAGGATCATTCCCGGTGTTTCCAGCCCGGACCAGGTCCGCGCGGCCTCCCAGTGCAGGCTTTCGAAACCGGTGGTGGACAGGAAAGACATCACCGTGAACAGCGTGCCCCAGAACGCCCGCAGCGCCTGCAGCAGATCCTCGGCGGCATCCACCTCGAAGGCGGCAAACCAATGGCGCAGGAACAAGAGCAGCGGCACACCGAAGACGATCAGCAGCCCGGTGCGGAACTCCGGATCCTTGTCCAGGCGCCCCTGCCCCACAGTCACCGTATCGCTGGAAAATGTCAGCCGCGACAGCGCGAAAAACATGAACAGGAACATCACCATCTCACCGGCGATTCCGCTGCCAGCATTCTCTACGCCGCCGGTGGCGGAGATGCCCGAGGTCGCCATTACTGACATCGCATGGCTAAGGCCTGTCAGCGCCTGCGCTCCGGTGATCATGAGCAAGAGCCACAAAATCATGGTCAGCCCGGCATAGACCGGCGCCAGCGTCCGGGTGACCAGCAGCAACTGGCGGCGCGGATCCGCGCGCTCCATATGGCCTGGCCCGGCAACGCCGCCGCCCGGTTCCCCCTTGGCGGTGACTTCGAACCCGCCCAGCGACATCGGCGCCAGCACGGCTGAGGCAGCCACCCACATCAAGAGCCCGCCCAGCCAGCCGACCATCGCCCGCCACAGATGCACGCTGGGCGGCAGGCGTCCCGGGTCCGCCCAGATATCGGCACCGGTAGTGGTGATGGCGCTGACCATGTCGAAATATGCGTTCAGGTAGCGCGTGCTGACCAGCGCGTCCTGCACCGGCACCGCCAGGAAAGCCGGCAGAACTGTGAAGGTGGCCAGCAGCGACAAGAGCTGCCCCGGCATCCCGTAGCGCGGCACCCGGTTGCCCATCGACAGCGCAATCAGCACCACCAGGATCAGCCCCGCCAGTCCGGAATAGAAAAAGCTTTGCGATGTGTGATGGTCATCCAGCACCACCGCATGGATGGCCGGCAGCCACATCGCCAAAGACGCGATGCCCCAGATCAGCAGGAACAGCGGCAGGCGCAACACGCCGATGGGGGATTGGACCACGCGGCGCATGCTAGAAGTAGTCGATCGACACCTGCAGGAGCCGCTCCACCTCGGGCACGTCATCGGCCATTGCAAACAGCGCGATCACGTCGCCTTCCTCGATCCGGGTCTCACCTGACGGTCGCAGCATCTCGCCGTTCTTCAGGATGCCGCCGACCAGCACGCCTTCGGGGAAGTCCGTCTCACGGATCATCTGCCCGGCAATAGGCGAGGTCGACAGCACCTCAGCCTCAATCATCTCAGCCTCGGCGTCGCCCAGCGAATAGACCTGCCGCACCCGGCCATAACGGATGTGGCGCAGGATAGAACTGACGGTGGTGGAGCGCGGGTTGATATAGGCGTCGATGCCGAGGTGCGGCAGCAGCGGCACCAGGGTCGGGTCATTGATCAGAGCAATCGCCAGCGGGCAGCCTTCGGCCTTGGCCCTAACGGCGGCCAGCATGTTGACCTTGTCGTCGTCGGTCACGGCCAGAAGAGCGTCCGCCTTGTCGATGCCCGCCTCGATCATCAGTGACCGGTCCAGCCCGTCGCCATTCAGCACAATGGTGCGCTCCAGCTCCTCGGCAGCGCGTTCGGCACAGCGGCGGTCCCGCTCGATCACCTTGGCACGGATCCGGGAGGTGCTGCTTTCCAACGCTTTGGCCACTTCTAGCCCGACGTTGCCGCCGCCAACCACCACTACACGGTCCTGGCGTTTCTCTTTCTTGCCGAAGACCTCGATGGTGCGCGGCACATCGTCCGCGTGGGAAAACACATAGCAGCTGTCGCCGACGAACAGCTGGTCGCCCGGCTCTGGCGCAAACAGGGTGCCATCGCGGCGGACCCCCACCACAATCGCGCGCAAGGTGGAAAACAGGTCCGTCAGCTGGCGCAGCGGCGTGTTCACCACCGGGCACTCCGCATCGATCTGAATCCCCAAAAGCTGCGCCTTGCCGCCCATGAAGGTCTCAGTGTCAAAGGCAGCAGGCGCCGACAACCGCTGCATCGCAGCCGCGGCCACTTCGCGCTCCGGGCTGATCACAACATCGATCGGCAGATGCTCCCGCTGATAGAGGTCGGAATAGATCGCGGTCAGATAGCTTTTGGCCCGCAAGCGGGCGATCTTGCGCTGGATTTTGAACACGGAATGCGCCACCTGGCAGGTCACCATGTTGACCTCGTCCGAGTGGGTGGCGGCGATGATCATATCGGCGTCCCGCGCCCCGGCCCGGTCCAGCACATCCGGATAAGAGGCAAAGCCATGGATGCCCTGCACGTCCAGCGTATCGGTCGCGCGCCGCACCAGTTCCGGATTGCTGTCGACCACCGTGACATCATTGTGCTCACCGGACAGGTGCCGGGCGATCTGCCAGCCGACCTGGCCCGCGCCGCAGATAATGACCTTCATTTACATGTCCCTTGGCGGAATTTCGGGCAAAGTTTTGCCCGATGTGAATGACAGATGCCGCTTTCACGGTCAAATTAATTGTAACTTCCTCAGTTTGCGGCCATTCTTTCGATATGCAACGCAGTTATACAGTTACGTCGGGCGCTGTTTTGCTGGCCTTTACAACGGCCTGCGGGCCCCTGCCCGTCTACTACAAGCAGGGGGCAGAGGTATCGCGGCTGCAAAGCGACGAACTGGTTTGCGCGACCCAAGCGCTGAAGGAGGCGCCCGTCGCCAATGAGATCCGCCAGCACCCGCCGGTATTCTACCCCGGCCGGCAGGTCTGCCATAACGGCAACTGCCACTACTATCCCGGCTACTGGTCGGAAGGCAGCATCTACACCGTTGATGTCAACAAGCCTCTGCGCCAGCGGCTGGAAAAATCCTGCATGGCCTCAAAGGGCTATCAGCAGATCGCACTGAAACGCTGCACCCGGAGCAATGCCGGCACCCCGCTTGGGCCGCGGCTGGCACCGCTGAGCGAAGCATCCTGCGCGCAGCGCAACCGCGATGGCAGTACCGTCATCCGCAGCGGCGGCTAAGCATCCGGTCCTGATCCGCCGTTCAGCGGCAGGACATTTTTGATTTGCGGACTAAGTTCAAGTAAGCTGAACGCCAATTGTTTTTTGACCAGTATTCTCAAGAGAGAAAGGTACCCGATGCGGATACATTTCCTGTTTGCCGCGCTGCCTGTGGCAGCTGTTACCGCAGCCTGTGAACCGACGGCTCCGATTGCTCCGCCGCCGGCGGCAGCACCTGCACCGGCCGCGGCACCTGCCAGCTATAGTGCACCTGAGCCTTCGACTTACAGTACTCCAGCCCGCCCCACGTCCACGGCCGCAACAACTTCCCAGGTGGTCCCTGCGGAGGAAGTAAATGAAGTTGCAGTGCCTGCTAGCCAGCGCGGTGGCGGTGGCGGTGCCGGCGGTGGCGGTGGTGGCGGTGGCTGGAATTGATTGGGTGCCGAAATGAGTTTCCCTTCGCCCGGCCCACGCTCATTACCGGCTGCATTCTTGGCATGCTGCACATTTTTGCATGCAACACCCGCTCTGGCAGCTTTTGAAACCAGCGAAGGCAGCGCCGCTCCCGAAACCGCCATCGTGATCGGCATACAGGACTACGACCACGTTAGCGATCTGACCAACACCCGCAAAGACGCCGAGGCGATGGCAGAGATGCTAAAGACCTTCGGCTATACCGTCTATGAGGGCTATGATCTTGACAAGCGCGGGTTCGAGGCGCTGCTGCGGCAGGCGGCGCTCAACATCCGCGACGGCAGCCAGGTGTTTTTCTACTACGCCGGCCACGGCATTCAACTTGGACGGCGCAACTACCTGCTGACCAGCGATGCTGAGCTTACAGGGATTCACGACCTGCCGTTCCAGTCAGTCACATTGGACCGGGTGTCCGCCATTCTGGGCGGCAAGGCCGGCAGCCAGATCCTGATGCTGGATTCCTGCCGCGACAACCCGGTGCCGCAAGCCAAGCTCAACGCCGAGGTTGGCGCCCAGCTTTATGAGGCGCGCGAAGGCTTTGATGTGTTCCGCCCGCCACTGAACACGCTGGTGGCCTTCTCCACCTCCCCCGGCGCCACCGCGCTGGATGGGGAGCCCGGCAGCAACAGCCCCTATACGGCTTCGGTCGTGCGGCATTTCCCAAACAACCCCGACGAGGACGCGATGACCGTCCTGGCAGCCATCCGCAGCGATGTCTACAGCACCACCGGCAATACGCAGGTGCCTTGGGAAAGCTCCACCCTGATGCAGAAGATCTACCTGCGCCCTGCAGAACGGTCACTGAATGTCGCCTCTGCCAGTACGGGCACGGCAACAGAGACCGTGGCCGCCAGCCTGGACCAGATCCCAGCGGAACTGTCCGTTAAGGTGCCGCTGGGCCGGGCACTGGAACTGGGGCCCGAAATCAGCCCGTATGTTCAGGAAGGCACTACGGTTTCTATCGTTGAAAATTCGTCTTCCGGCGTCACATCGCTGCAATCCGGTGACGGCCGAGCGCTTAGCGTCAGCTATGCGCCCAAGCTGACGGAACTGCCCGCCCGCCAGGACGGCGGACAGGTCCGCAAGGACCGGATGGTGCTGCGGCTGGCACAGGCCGATGCGGTGCGCGACGTGACTGTGAACCTCGAGATGATTGCCCGCCAATGCGACCTGGAGGCTGGCGACCTGCTGGACCTGCAGGGCGTTGGCCTGTTCCGCTATCCCAATGAAATCGACCTCAAGGCAGCGGAAGCCGCTTGCCGGGAGGCTGTTCAGGCCGCGCCGGACCTAGGCCGTCTGCACTATCAGCTGGGCCGGGCTCTGCAGGGACAGGGGCGCCTCATGGAAGCCTATGAAGCCTTTGAAAGGGCTGTCGAACTGGGCCATGTCCGTGCCTATAACGCGGTGGCCTATCTGCATGTCACGCAGAATGTAGACCGCGAGACGGTGCCGATCCCCTACAACCCTGACAAGGCCTTTGCGCTTTGGGACAAGGGCATTGTGGCCGGCGACCCCTTTTCGATGCATGCCCGCGGCAAACGGCTTCTGCGCAAAAGCAGCACTCCCGAGGAAAAACAGCGCGGTTATGATCTGCTGAGCCGTGCAGTCGAGCTTGGCCATACCTATTCGATGAACGAGCTCGGTTACTTTTTTTTGTGGAGCGGCGATGAACTGGCGCAGCCGGAACGCGGGCTGACCTACCTTGAGGCTTCCGCCGGGCGCGGCGACATCTATGGCACAGCCAATCTGGGCTATGTCTACCGCGATGGCGGCGCCGGCAAGGCGGTAGACAAGGAAAAGGCCCGTGCCCTATTCGCCGAGGCTGCCCAGTTAGGTCACCCGCATGCCCCGGGTGAGATCGGACGGATGATCATGAACGGCGACCTGCCCGGCAGCGATGCCGCCGAGGCGCTGGAATGGTACGACATGGGGCTTGCCCGTGGCGACGCCTGGGGAGGCGCCAATGGTGCCTGGGTGGCGCTGAACCGGCTGTCTGACCGCATCCCGGCCCATGCCGCCGCGGCCCGGGCCGGCAAGGCGATGGCCCTGAATGACCCGGATGCGCGGGCCGCCGCGCGGGAGTTGCTGGCCGGCATGACCGGGGCTGACATCGCCGCTGCCACCCAGTCTGTGCTGCGCGGGCTCGGCTCCAGTATTGCCGTTGACGGTCAGTTCGGCCCGGCCTCCCGCCGGGAGCTGGCGGACTGGGCCCGCAAGGCGGGACTGCCCGCAACCGTGCCCGAGGATGCCGTTGACCAGTTGCAGCTTGCAGCACAGGTTCATTTCGCTCTGAACCCGATCCGCCAGGACTTGTTCTGATCAAACACGCGCCCGGGCATTCCGGGCGCGACAGGCCTTGATCAGGCCTCTTCTTCTTCACTCTCCACATGCGCCACCCGGGCGCCTGCCTTGTTGGAGGTCACCACCCCCAGCGACTTCAGCTTGCGGTGCAGCGCCGAACGCTCCATCCCGACAAAGGATGCCGTCCGGCTGATATTGCCGCCAAAGCGGTTGATCTGGGTCAGCAGGTATTCGCGCTCGAACGCCTCCCGCGCCTCGCGCAGCGGCAATGTTGCCAGAGCGCCGGATAGCACCACCCGCCCCTCTTCCTGCGGCTTGTCTTCCTCGCGCGGCAGATCCTTGGCCTCGATCGGACCGCTGCCGTCGCCCAGGATCAGCACCCGCTCCACCAGATTCTTGAGCTGGCGCACGTTGCCCGGCCACAGCATGGTCTGCATCAGCGCCACGGCCTCATCCGTCAGCTCGCGCAGCGGCAGGCCCTGAGCCTCGTTGAACTGGGCGATGAAGTGGCCCGCCAGCAGCGGTATATCCTCACGCCGGTCCGCCAGCGACGGCACCACTACCGGCACCACATTCAGCCGGTGATACAGCTCCTGCCGGAACGTGCCCGCCTCGATCTCCGCCTCCAGATCCTTGTTGGTGGACGACACCACCCGCAGGTCCACCTTGATCTTGTCCGATCCGCCAACCCGCTGGAATTGCTGGTCCACCAGCACCCGCAGGATCTTGGACTGGGTGCCCAGCGGCATGTCCGCGACCTCGTCAAAGAACACCACGCCGCCATGCGCCTGCTCCAGCAGCCCCGGCTCCACCCCGCGCTCCGAGGATTCGCGGCCGAACAGCACTTCCTCCATCCGGTCCGGTTCTATGCTGGCGCAGTTCACCGTGATGAACGGAGCAGAGGCCCGGTTCGAATTGGCGTGGATATAGCGGGCCGCGATTTCCTTGCCGCTGCCGGCCGGGCCGGTCAGCATCACCCGCCCGTTGGATTTGGTCACCTTGTCGAGCTGGCCGGTCAGGGTGCGGAAGGCCGCAGAGGTGCCGATCATCTCTGCCGGACCGGTATCCTTGCGCTTCAGATCGGTATTCTCCCGGCGCAGGCGCGAGGTTTCCATCGCACGCCGGATCACCACCATCAGCTGGTCAATGTTAAAGGGCTTCTCGATGAAATCATAGGCGCCCTGCTTGATCGCAGCGACCGCGATTTCAATGTTGCCGTGGCCGGAAATGATCACCACCGGAATATCCGGGGTGTCCCGCTTCACCGCCTTCAGGATGTCGATCCCGTCCATCTGGCTATCCTTCAACCAGATATCCAGGATCATCAGGGCCGGCTGGGCCGCCTCCAGCTGGGCCATGCATTCATCGGAACTGCCCGCCTTGCGGGTGGCATACCCCTCGTCCTCCAGAATGTCAGAGACCAGTTCGCGGATGTCGCGTTCATCATCTACAATCAGAATGTCACTCATGTCAGACCTGCTTTCACTGTGCTCTTGTTAGGCGCCGCCGCTGATTTGGCTGCGGCGGGCAGGCGGATCACCGCCATTGCGCCGTTATGCGCGTGTCCCTCGAACACCGGGGCGTCTTCCAGCGTCAGCGTGCCCCCGTGCTCTTCGATGATTTTCTTGACGATCGGCAGCCCCAGCCCGGTGCCCGCATCCCGCGTGGTCACATAAGGCTCAAACAGCCGCGCCCGGTCCTCCGGCAGACCGATGCCATTGTCGGCAATCCGGACCTCATAGGCATTGCCTGCCTGTTTCGCAGACACACGGATTTCCGGCACCAGCCCCTCCGGGGCGCCTTTTTGTTGCAGGCTTTCAATGGCCTCGCCTGCGTTCTTGATCAGATTGGTCAATGCCTGGCCAATCATGGTGGCGTCCAGATCCGAGGGCATCTCTGCCTTTGGCAGATCCGCCTTGATCCGGACATCCGGCTGGCCCTGCTGCTGCAGGATCACCGCGTCCCGCACCAGTTTCACCAGATCCTCCTCACGCCGCTCCGGTTCCGGCATGCGGGCGAATTTCGAAAACTCATCGACGATGCGGCGCAGATCATTGGTCTGGCGCACGATTACATCGGTCATGGATTGCAGCTGGTCGCTGTTATCCTCACCCAGCTTGGGTGCGAACTTGCGCTTGATGCGCTCCGCGCTCAGCTGGATCGGGGTCAGCGGGTTCTTGATCTCATGCGCGATGCGGCGGGCCACATCGCCCCACGCCGCCATCCGCTGGGCACTGACCAGATCGGTCACATCGTCAAAGGCCACCACGTAGCCCTCCAGCCCGCCCTCTCCCGAGCGGCGCGGCGACATCCGGACCAGCAGGTTTTCCAGCTGCCCTTGGCGGGTCACCTTGATCTCTTCCTGAACCACCTCAGCGCCGGTTTCGATCAGCTCAGAAAACAGCGGCCCGAATTCCGGCACGGCAACGGCCAGCGCCAGCGACTGCTGATCCTCCTGCCAGTCCAGCAGCCGTTCAGCAGAGCGGTTCACGAAGGTCACCCGCCCGTCGGCATCCAGGCCAACCACGCCTGAGGTCACCGAGGACAGCACCGAGTCGAACAGCCGCCGGCGGCGCTCGATCTGGCGGGTGTTGTCCAAAAGCCGCCCGTGCTGCGCCTTCAGCTCCCGCGTCATCTGGTTGAAATACTCACCCAACTGGGAAATCTCGTCGCCGCCGTCGTCAATCGGCACCTGCACATCCAGATTGCCAGCCCCGACACGCTGCGCCGCTACTGTCAGCCGCCCCACAGGACGCGACAGCCGCTCCGCAAACCACATCCCCAGCCACATAGCTGCCAGGATCAGGATTACTGCGAAGCCGATGTAAAGCAGCGCAAATTCAAACAGCACCCGTCCCCGCTCGCTCTCAAGCTGCTGGTACAGATGCGCGGTCTCCTGGGTGTCATCCAGCAGGTTCAGCAGTTCGCCATCCACATCGCGGCTGATGTACAGGAACCGGTCGACAAAGGCGTCCAGCCGCACCAGCGCGCGGAACTCGCTGTTGTTCCAATCTTCAATCAGCAGCAGGCCGTCCTCGCGGGCGGCACCTATCTGGAGATTGCTGGGCTTTTCGAAGTCAAATTCATAGGACCGCTCGCCGCGCGCGCGGATCAGGCCCGCACTGTCGACGATATAGGCCTCGCGCAGGCCGCGCTGGATCTGCAATTGGCCCTGGGCCAGCACCAGCCGCAATTCAGCGTCATTGATGAAGAAACTGCGCGACCGGCTGCTGTCGAGATAGCGCGCCAGCGCGCGGGCATCCTCGGTCAGGTCCCCCTTCTGCTGCGCCTGATAGGCCTCTGCAGCCTCCAGAGAGCTGCCGATCACCTGACGCACCCGCTGCGAGAACCAGCCCTCAAGGCCCACGTTGACCGTGAGCACCGCAAAGACCGCGACAATCACTGTGGGGATCAGCGCAAGGAAACCAAAGGCCCCGATCAGCCGCAAGTGCAGCCGGGAACCCGCCGACTTCGATCGCCGCGCCGCAAACAGGCGGAGGATCTGGGCCATCACCAGAGCGGCAATGGTCAGGATGTAGACCAGATCGGCCAGCAGGATCAGCCGCAACGATCTGGAAGAGGCGCCCTGCCCGAACGGGCCGATAATAAGGAAGGTTGCCAAGGCAAGGATCGGGCCCAGCAGAACCAGACCGATGGTGCCGATATTGCGCGCCCGGCGGGTTCTCCGCCACCGGTCCAAGGCCGCAAACGGCCCGTATGCCGCCCTCAGATGTGACTTATGCGCCACGTACTGCCCTCATCCTGATGTGCGACTCTTTGCGAGTCACCGCCATATCTCGTGGCCCTGCCTAGGAAATTCACAACAAGGCCACATTTCTGTGGCGATATTACATCAGTTTGCGGCGGCGTGTCACCTCAATATCCAGATCGGTGATCTTCTTACGCAGGGTATTCCGGTTGATCCCCAGCAAATCCGCGCATTTTGCCTGGTTGCCGCCGGTCGCCGCCAGGGCGATTTCAATCAGCGGCGTCTCCACCTCGCGCAGCAGCCGCATGTACAGGCCCGGCGGCGGCAGCATGTCCCCGTGCAGGTCGAAATACCGCTGCAGGTGCCGGCCCACTGCCTCTGACAGCTTCTCATTGGCAAATCCTGCCGCGGCCGGCTGCGGACCGGCCTGCGGCCCCAGAACTGCCTCGGCATCCGCCTGGGTGATCTCCTCGCTGCGCGAAGTCAGCGCCAGCCGACGGACGGTGTTTTCCAGCTGCCGCACGTTGCCCGGCCAGGCAAAGCGGCGCAGCACCTCCCGCGCAGATTCGCTCAGCTCCCGGTGCGGCGCGCCTTCGTTCTCGGCCTTGATCAGGAAATGCTCCGCCAGCAGCGGAATATCCTCCACCCGCTCCCGCAGCGCCGGGACATGCAGCTCCGAACCGCAGATCCGGTAATAAAGATCCTGGCGCAGATCGCCGCTTTCCATCGCCTTGGCCAGGTCCTTCTGGCTGGAGGCAATAAACCGAGGCGCGTGGTCACCCGGAACATCCATCATCCGAACCAGCCGCGCCTGCGCTTCCTCCGGCAGGTCCGCCAGTTCGTCAATCACCAGGGTGCCGCCCTTCACTTGCGCCAGCAGCCGCGACGGGCCTTCCAGCGCGATCAGATCCGCAGAATCCGCGTGCACAAACGGCAATGTCCGCCGGTCCGAAAAATCATGTATTGCCTGCACAATCAGTGATTTGCCAGTTCCGCTTTCACCCGTAACCAGCAGTGGCAAATCGGTATTCATCACCCGTGCAATCAGCCGGTACAGCGTCTGCATCACTTCGCTGCGGCCGATCAAGGGCAGCTCTTCGGGGCGCTCCTTTGCGTCGGCGCGCGCCGCCGGCGCCACGCGTTTGGCCGAAAGCGCCTTGGCCGTGCGTTTCATCAATTCAGGCAGATCAAAGGGCTTGGGAAGATAATCGTAGGCCTCCGCCTCCTCCGCCTTGATCGCCGTCATGATGGTGTTTTGCGCCGAGATCACGATCACCGGCAGGCCGGGCCGGTCAGCCTGGATCTTGGGCAGCATTTCCAGCCCGTTCCCGTCCGGCATCATCACGTCCGAAATGACGACATCGCCCTTGCCCTCGCCTACCCAGCGCATCAGCGTGGTCAGCGAGGAAGTGGCATGCACCTTGCATCCGGCGCGGGTCAGCGCCTGGGTCAGAACGGTGCGGATAGTGCGGTCGTCGTCAGCGACCAGAACGGTGCCGTCCATGGATCAGCTCTCCTGCGGTTTTGCGTCACGCGGCACGCGCGACAGCGACAGCCGGAACACTGTGCGCCCGGGAACCGAGCTCACGGAAATCCAGCCATTATGCTCCGAGACGATCTTGCTTACCAAAGCAAGACCCAGCCCGGTGCCGTTCTCCCGTCCCGAGACAAACGGGTCGAAAATGTCGTCCTTTATCTTGTCCGGCAGCCCAGGACCGTCATCGGTGATCTCGATCTGAAGGGGCAGCAGCTTGCCGGTTCCGTCACTGCGGCGCAACCGGAAGGAATGCTCATAGAAAGTGCGGATATGAATACTTCCGCCTTTTGGATCAGCGGCTTCCGAGGCATTCCTCAACAGGTTCAGAACCACCTGCAGCAGCTGGTCCGCATCGCCCCAGGCCATCGGCAAGGAGGGGTCGTATTCCTCGGTAATGGTCATATGGGCGCCGAATCCCAGCAGCGCCGAACGCCGCGCCCGGTCCAGCACATCGTGCAGGTTCACCGGCTGGAATGCGGGCTCCGTCAGGTTGCCGAACTGCTCCACCTGCTCCAGCAGTTTCACGATGCGGCGGCTTTCGCTGACAATCAGGTCAGTCAGCTCCAGGTCCTCCGGCCCCAGCCCCATGCTCAGAAGCTGCGCCGCGCCGGTGATGCCCGCCAGCGGGTTCTTGATCTCATGCGCCAGCATCTCCGCCATGCCGATGGCAGAGGCAGCCGCGGATTTGGCGGAATGGGTCTGCGTCATCCGCCCGGCCAGCTCCCGCGGGGTGACCATCAGCAGCATCACCCCCTCCTGCCCCTGCAGCGGCGCGATCTGCACCCCGCATTGCAGCGGCGCCCGGCTGCCGGAGCCGACGTCGATGTCATTCACGAACAGCGGCGTGCTCTGCACCCGAGCACGGGCAAAAGCCTCCTCGATCGGTGCATCAATCGCCAGCGTGTCCCAGACCGGCTGCCCCATCAGCGCCTTGCGCGAGGTATTCAGAAACCCTTCACCAGCCGCGTTCACATCGGCGATCTTATCCCAGGCATCAATCAAAAAGGCCGGCACCGGCAAGGAGGCCCAGAGGGCAGCGCTGTCCATCATGCGGCGGCCTCCGGTATTTGCGCGCTCAGCGCTTCTGGCAGCAGCGCCAGCACTTCCGCCGGGTTCTTCTCCGTCAGCACGGCCCGGCGCATGGCGGGACCTGTTCCGGCCTCATCCATGTACCAGCCCAGATGCTTGCGCGCGACGCGGACCCCAAGATCCTGCCCGTAGAAATCCAGCATTGCCCGGTAATGCTCTGAAACCATTTGAATAAACGCATCTCCTTGCGGAATTTCCGGTGCCGGTGTGGCCCATAGGTGATGCGCCACTTCTGCCAGCAGCCAGGGCCTGCCTTCGGCTCCGCGCCCGATCATCACGCCATCGGCGCCGGACTGCTCCAGCGCTTGCCGGGCAGAGGCGGTATCAACGATATCGCCATTGGCCAGCAGCGGCACAGTCACCGCGTCCTTCACCGCCCGGATCGCCGCCCAATCGGCAGATCCCTTGTAGAACTGGCAGCGGGTGCGGCCGTGGATCGTCACCATCTGTACCCCGGCCTCGCAAGCCCGGCGGGCCACATCCGGCGCGTTGAGGCAGTTATCATCCCAGCCCAGCCGTGTCTTCAGCGTCACCGGCACGTCCACAGCTTCCACAACTGCCTCGATCAGTTTCAGCGCATGATCCGGTGTCTTCAACAAGGCAGAGCCGGAATAGCCGTTTGTCACCTTCTTGGCCGGGCAGCCCATATTGATGTCGATGATCCGGGCGCCCTGCCCGGCCACCTGTTTCGCCGCCTCGGCAATCCAGTATTCGTCGCGCCCAGCCAGCTGCACCGCGGTGTTCTCCACATCCGCGCTCAGCTCCGCCCGTTCGCGCACGCCGGGCTTGGCCTGCACCATCTCCTGGCTTGCCACCATCTCGCTCACCATCAAACCAACGCCAAAGGAGCGGACCAGATCCCGGAACGGCCGGTCGGTGATTCCCGCCATCGGAGCCAATGCTATGGGCGGGGACATGGAGGTGGTTCCAAGCGTGAAGGACAAATGCCTAATCCTTGTGCAACTGAGAAGTTTTTATCCGAAGCTTTTGCTATGCAGCAATGAATTGCGCCTCTGCAAGCCACTCCCGAACCTCATTTGCCTATTTTTTAATCACATTCCGCCGGGTGATTGCCACTTCCCGCGCCACCTCATAAACAATGCGGGACCTACCGGACGAGGACCGCATGACCACAGCCGCCCTGATCGTCGCCGCCGGACGCGGCACCCGCGCAGGCGGCGGCACGCCCAAGCAATGGCGCCCGCTCAAGGGCCGCCGGGTGATAGACTGGACCCTCGAAGCCTTTGCGAATGCGGGCGTGGACCTGATCGCACTGGTTCTGTCACCGGATGACACAGCCGCCTGGGAAGAATTCTCCGGCCATCCCGGACTGTTTCTGGCCGAAGGCGGCGCCGAACGGGCAGCCTCTGTGCTGAACGGGCTGAAGACACTGGAGACAAATGGCGTGGACAAGGTACTGATCCACGACGCCGCCCGCCCCTGTGTCAGCCCTGCCCTGATCCGCAGCATTCTCAACGCCTTGGACGAAACAGCTGCCGCAGCCCCGGCGCTTGCCGTGACCGACGCGCTGTGGACCGGCGAAGACGGCATCGTCACCGGCCCCCAGGACCGCACCGGCCTGTTCGCCGCGCAGACGCCCCAGGGTTTCCGGTTTCGGGACATTCTGGCAGCACATCTTGCCCACCCCGGCGGGGCCGCCGATGATGTGGAGGTGGCGCGCGATGCTGGGCTTGACGTGACCATCATTCCGGGGGAGCCGGACAACATCAAAATAACCCGCCCCGAGGATTTCACCCGGGCGGAACGCATTCTGGGAGCAGACATGGATATCAGGCTTGGCAACGGCTACGACGTGCACCGCTTCGGCCCCGGCGACAGAGTGATCCTGTGCGGGGTGGAAATCCCGCATGAGAAAACCCTGCAAGGCCACTCCGACGCCGATGTTGGTATGCACGCTGTCACCGACGCCATCTATGGCGCGCTTGCGCAGGGCGACATCGGCCAGCACTTCCCGCCCTCCGACCCGCAGTGGAAAGGCGCTGCCAGCGAGATTTTCCTGCGCCACGCCGCCAACCTGGCGCGCGAGATGGGGTTCACCCTGTCGAACGTCGACTGCACCCTGGTCTGCGAATACCCCAAGGTTGGCCCGCACGCAGCCAAGATGCGCGCAGTGATGGCTGAGATCCTGGGCATCGGCACAGACCGCGTGTCGATCAAGGCCACCACGTCGGAGCGCCTCGGCTTCACCGGCCGCGGAGAAGGCATCGCTGCAATCGCCACAGCAGCACTGGTGAAGTCATGAAAAAGTCGCGCCTCGCCTTCCTGATCGGCACCGTGGGCGGCGTCGGCTATCTGCGCCCGGCCCCCGGCACCTGGGGCTCGCTTGCCGCCCTTCCCATGGCCTATGCGCTGCACCAGCTGGGCGGGTTCCTGCTGCTGGCGCTAGCAACCGTGATCTGCATGGTGGTGGGCGTTTGGGCGGCGGAAGCGATGACCCGCAACCGCGAAAACATGGACCCCTCGGAATTTGTCCTCGATGAGGTCGCAGGCCAGTTCATTGCGCTCTGGGCTGTGTCCTACCCGGCCTGGGCGCATGATATCGAGATCACCGCGCTATGGCCGGGCTGGATTGCCGCCTTTGCGCTGTTCCGCCTGTTCGACATCTTGAAACCCGGCCCTGTCGGCTGGGCCGACCGGCAGAAGGGCGCAACCGGTGTGATGATGGACGACATCATCGCGGGCATCCTGGCCGCCATCTGTGTCGCCGCCCTCGCATTCCTGTCGCACGGCGTTTTGGGGATGTGAGCATGAGCGCGGATGAGCTGATCAGACGCGCGACCGCCGCAGGCATCACCATCGCCACGGCTGAAAGCTGCACCGGCGGCATGATAGCGGCCGCGCTCACCGATATTCCCGGCTCCTCCGCCGTGGTTGACCGCGGCTTTGTCACCTACTCCAATGCCGCCAAGATGCAGATGCTGGGGGTAAAAGCAGAAACTCTGGACGCCGTTGGCGCCGTCAGCGAGGAGGTCGCCGCGGAAATGGCCGAAGGTGCGGTGCGGAACGCTGGTGTCACCCTGGCCGTCTCCGTCACCGGCATCGCCGGCCCCGGCGGGTCGGAGTTCAAGCCAGAGGGCCGCGTTTGCTTTGGCCTGGCCCGCGCAGGCCAGACTGCCACAACAGAAACCGTGGAATTCGGCGCCATCGGCCGGGCAAATGTCCGCGCCGCCACCTGCGATCACGCGCTGGAACTGCTGGCGCAGGCGATTTCCCAAATCGAACGCGAAACGGGCAGCTGACCCGCTGCGGCGCTCAAATTTTCAGCACTTGCAAAAAAGCCCCGTTTTTGTGCGCCTCCCGCGCCCCTGCCGCTTTTTTCTGCGCCCCGACTGCGCTTTCTCCTGACCTCACCGGTTTTTGAGGGGAAGGAACAATCGGATGAACGGAGCGGATACCGCATGGATCATAGTGGCCACGGCCCTGGTCCTCTTCATGACACTGCCAGGCCTGGCCCTGTTCTACGGCGGCCTTGTGCGTGCCCGTAATGTGCTCAGCGTCTTCATGCATTGCTATGCCATTGCCTGTTTGATGAGCGTTCTGTGGCTGGCCTTCGGCTATACGATTGCCTTCGGAAGCGGCACCTCCGGTATCTGGGGCGGTCTGGACAAGATGTTCCTGAACGGAGTCACTGCCGACAGCCTGTCCGGCACCCTGCCCGAGGTTCTGTTCTTTGCCTTTCAGATGACATTTGCCATCATCACGCCCGCGCTGATTGTCGGTGCCTATGTGGAGCGTGTCGGCTTCGGCTTTGTGCTGGTATTCTCCGGCCTCTGGATGCTCTTGTGCTATGCACCTGTCGTGCATTGGATCTGGGGCGGCGGCTTCCTGGCGGACGGCGGCATCTTCGGCGACGTGGGCGTCAAGGACTTTGCCGGCGGCATCGTGGTGCATGAAACCGCGGGCCTCGCAGCCCTGATCATCGCCTTCTTCCTCGGCCCGCGCAAAAACCGCACCATCCCGCCGCACAATCCCGGTTATGTAATGATCGGTGCCGCGATGCTGTGGGTCGGCTGGTTCGGCTTCAACGGCGGCTCGCAGCTGGCCGCAGACGGCGGTGCGGCGATGGCGCTGACCGTGACCCATATCTCTGCGGCCACCGCGTCGCTGACCTGGGCGCTGTGGGAAAAGATCAAATACGGCAAGGCGTCCCTCGTGGGTCTGGTCACCGGCACCATTGCGGGCCTCGCCTCGATCACCCCAGCCTCCGGCTTTGTCGGCCCGGTGGAGGCGCTGATCATCGGTGCCATTGCCGGTGTGCTGTGCCAGGAGATGGTCAATCTGGTGCGCAACAAGATGCAGATCGACGACACCCTCGATGTCTTTGCCGTGCACGGCGTCGGCGGCATCTTCGGCACCATCATGATCGCCGTCTTCGGCGCCGGTGCCTGGGCCGCGCAGCTGGGCGCGCTGGTGATCGTCGGCATCTTCACCGTGGTTGTGACCATCGCGCTGGTGAAGATCTCCGCTTTGATCACATCCCTGCGCGTGGATCTTGAAAGCGAGACCAACGGCCTCGATCTCTCTGTTCACGGTGAGCGCGCATACGACATGAACAGCTGACCCCGGCTATGACGGATGCCGCCACTCACGGCAAACGGTGCCATTTTGCACCGGACGGGTCCCCTCGGGGACCCGTTTTCTGTTTCAAGTCATAGGGGTTAGCAGCCAGGCCTGTTCCAGCGCGTTGCACCGTTCTCCGATACGGCCATCCGCGGCGCGCTCCTCGATCAAGGTGATGCCATGGCTGCCCTGATAGAGCGCACGCACTGCTGATTCCGGCACCGAAAACGGCGGACCATCCATCAGGGACTGATCATAGTCAAAGCCGATCAGCAGCTGTTTCGCAGTGCCGGTGATCCGGTTCAGATGCGCCGCATAGGCCTGCCGGTCCTCCGGCTTCACCGCAACCAGCGCCGCCCGGTCATAGACCGCGTCAACCGCGCCAAGATTTGCCGGTGACAGGGAGAAGAAATCACCTGCATAAAGGGTCAGTTCGCCTGACTGATAGCGGGTTAGCCCATCTGCCTGCGAGACGTCCGGTGTCTGCCCCAGCCGGGCAAAGACCTCCTCCACCGCGCCATGATTGAACTCAACACCGGTCACACGCAGTCCCTGTGACAGCAGCCAGTCCAAGTCCAGCGCCTTGCCGCAAAGAGGAACAAAGACGGATTGGCCCGCCCCCAGTACGAGCTGGGAAAAATGTTTAGTCAGCAATGAGTTGGGCGCGGCCTCGTGAAACCCGATGCGGTTCTCGCGCCAGCGCGCCTGCCAGAATTCCTGTTCCATTGCGGGGTGCTCCTTCCATGGAAAATGACGAATTCAGCCGTTGATACGACTTGAAGCCCGCTTGAGGTCAACAGGTATCTGCGCAACGAAACCCTAGCCGTACAGCTCCGCCGCACGGCGTTCAAAGGCACGCACGATCCGCTGCATGGCCTCGTTGAAAACCACGCCGATAATTCCCTGCAGAACCGCGTTCTTGAATTCGAAATCGACGAAGAAATCTACGTCGCAGCTGCCGTCCTCGCGCGGGGTGAAGATCCAGTGGGATTTCATGTAGCGGAACGGGCCGTCCAGATACTCGGTATCGATTTTTCTCTCGCCCGGATAAAGGGTTACCCGGCTGCCGAACCGTTCCCGGAAGACCTTGAAGGAGATCACAAGATCCGCCTCCATCACCTCTGCCTCGCCCATCGGGGCACGGCTGCGGATACGGGCCGCGGCGCACCACGGAAGGAACTTGGGATACTGCGCCACATCGGCCACCAGATCGTACATCTGCTGTGCCGAGTAGGGCATCTGGCGGGTTTCCGAGTGTGTGGGCATCTGTCCGCTGATTTTCTGCTACAATTACCGGGCGTGATGTCCTATGTACGCGCGGGAAATTCAAGGGGGCAGCCATGACACAGCGTCCATATGTCATTGATGTGATGATCTCGGCCAAGGCAATCGCCGCGCGGATCGAGGAGCTTTGCGAGGAAATCCAGAAGGAATTCGGCAATACCGACAAGCTGGTCGTGGTTGGCCTGCTGCGCGGCAGTTTCGTGTTCATCGCCGATCTGGTGCGGGAGCTGGACCTGCCGATCGAGGTCGATTTCCTGGAGGCGTCCTCTTATGGCGACTCGATGGAGAGCAGCCGGGAAGTGCGTATTCTCAAGGACTTGCGCGGTGCCATTGAAGGGCGCGACGTGCTGGTCGTGGAGGATATCGTCGACACAGGCCACACGCTGAACCACGTCACCCACCTGCTGCAAAGCCGCAATCCGGCACGGCTGAAATCCATTGCGCTGCTGGACAAGCCGTCGCGGCGCGAGGTGGATTTCCGCTCCGACTGGGTGGGTTTTGAGATCCCCGACGAATTTGTTGTCGGCTATGGCATCGACTATGCACAGCGCAACCGGAACCTGCCGTATATCGGCAAGGTGCGGTTCACTGACGAGGGCTGAACCGGCCAAGAACCGGGGGTGACATGCGTGCACCCCCTGTACACCGCCTGTGCACCGGGGATGCACTCCGGGCCGGGGTCTCATGCAAAACTGCCACAAACCGCGATAAACGCACCGTAAACGGGAACCGGCGCCACTCCGCCGGTTTCACACCTGCTACCGGCGCTTTCCGGCGCAGCGTATTTGCCATTTGCGCGCTCCTGCCCCATGTGATTTCCAAACGCAGCGATCACAGGAGATCCGCAATGCAAAAGTTTTTGACAGCAGCAGCGGCAGCCGCAATGACCCTTTCCCTTGCCCCTGCAGCCACCCACGCCGGGCCTCCGAAATGGGCTTCCGGGCACAGCAAAAGTGCGGCCCATTATGCCCCCGGCCAAGTGAAAAAACGGCACCACCGCAAGCACCGCCACAGCCACGACCATGACGACGATCATGATCATGACCGCAGCCGGTATGACGGGCGTATTCATGGCGATGACTGGGTCTATGTGGATGACTACAGCCGCTGGGGCCTGGAGCCGCCACGCGCAGGGCACCGCTATGTGCGCCAGGGCGACAAGATTTTTGAGGTGGTCAAGGACACGCTGGCGATCATCGGCGCGGTGGCCGTCGTGAATGCGCTGACCCAGTAAGGGTCAGCCCAGAAGGTTTCTGAGCGTGTGCAGAAAGATCCCGGCCCCGGCCGGGATTGCTGCATCCGGGAAATCGAAATCCGGGTTGTGCAGCTGCGGCTGCGCTTCGCCCGAGCCAAGCCAGAACATCGCAGCCTTGGCCTGTTTGCCGAACTGGCCGAAATCCTCTGACCAGCGCTGCGGGTAGTCCCGCATCTGCGCCGGATGGCCTGCCGCCGCGCAGGCGGCTTGCAGCACCTCCACCGCATCCGGGTGGTTGGTGCAGGCGTCGAACACGTCGTCGAATTCTACTGACCCAGTCAGCCCCTCCGCCGCGCAGACCTGCTCCGCCAGTGCGGTGGCCTCTGCGATGAGCTGATCCATCCGGGCATCAGTCACAGTGCGCAGAGTGGCCCAGACTTCGCCCTCGCCCGGCGCAATGCCAAAGGTCGCTTCGCCCAGCCGGGCATGGGTCAGCGTGACCAGCGCAAATTCCGGCCCCAGATCACCACCTTGCCCCAGGGAAACAAGGCCCGGCAGCAGTTGGGAAATGGCGCCGGCAGGCGAAACCCCGTCCTGCGGCGCGGCAGCGTGGGAGGTTTTGCCGGTCAGTTTGATGCGCATGCCGCGCGACGCGCAGTTGGCAGCGCCGGAGCACAAGGCCACCTGACCCACCGGCAGACCCGGCAGGTTGTGCAGGGAGAAGGCATAATCCGGCGCGATCTGCGCGAAGACCGGATCGGCAATCACCGCCGCTGCACCCTTGCCGGTTTCCTCCGCCGGCTGGAACAGCAGCACGACGCGGCCCCGCGCGGGGCGCTGTGCCGACAGGTCCGCGGCTAAAGCCGCAACCATCGTCATATGGCCGTCATGACCGCACAGGTGACCGCGGCCAGCGTGAGTGGAGCGGTAGGGCTGGTCCGACAGCTCCTCGATCGGCAAGCCGTCGAGTTCACAGCGGATCAGGACCGTGGGGCCGTCCGCACTGCCCACATAGACCGCGGCAACACCGTGGCCGCCAAGCCTGGTCAGCAGCTGGTCGGGCTGATGCTGGCGCAGGTAGTCCGCCACCATGACGGCGGTCTTCTCCTCGGCGCCGGAAACCTCGGGGATCTGATGCAGGGCGTGGCGCAGCTGCGTCAGCTGCGCCAAGCGCTCAGGCGTCATGCCAGGCCCAGCTTCTTGTTACGGGCCTCGCGCAGACGGGCGAAATCGTCACCTGCGTGATAGGAGGAGCGGGTCAGCGGTGTAGCCGAGACCATCAGGAAACCCTTGCCATAGGCGGCTTTCTCGTAGGATTTGAACTCCTCGGGCGTCACGAAACGGTCCACTGCGTGGTGTTTCGGCGTCGGCTGCAAGTACTGGCCGATGGTCAGGAAGTCGATGTCCGCAGCGCGCATGTCATCCATCACCTGCTTCACCGCCTGCGCGTCTTCGCCCAGGCCGACCATGATGCCGGATTTGGTGAACATGGAGGGGTCCAGTTCCTTGACCCGCTGCAAGAGCCGCAGGGAGTGGAAATAGCGCGCGCCGGCGCGGACCTCAGGGTAGAGGCCCGGCACGGTTTCCAGATTGTGGTTGAAAACGTCGGGACGTGCCTCGACCACCGTTTCCAGCACCGACGGATCGCATTTCAGGAAATCCGGGGTCAGGATTTCAATGGTGGTGTTCGGGCTGCGGTGGCGCACCGCGCGGATGGTCTGGGCAAAATGCTCTGCGCCGCCGTCCTCAATATCGTCGCGGTCCACGGAGGTGATCACAACGTGGTTGAGACCCAGCTTTTCAACCGCATGAGCGACGCGGCCCGGCTCAAACGCATCCAGCGCCTCAGGCGGCTTACCGGTGGCGATGTTGCAGAAGGAACAGGCGCGGGTGCAGACCTCCCCCATGATCATCATGGTGGCGTGGCCCTGGCTCCAGCATTCGCCGACATTGGGGCAGCCCGCTTCCTCGCAGACTGTCGTCAGCTTGTTGTCGCGCATGATCTTGTGGGTTTCGGCATAACCTTTGCCGCCCGGCGCCTTAACCCGGATCCAGCTTGGCTTCTTGGGCTGAGCGTTGTCGGGACGATGCGCCTTTTCGGGGTGGCGCTGCTCCGGGATCTTAAGGTCTCTCACGTGGGTTTCCCTTCCGGCCTTTGGCGTTCTGAGCGGGTTTAACATAGCTGATCTGGCTTGGCACGGGCATATCGTCAACCCTGCCTTGCCGCCTTGTCATGGCTCAAACTCAGAAAATGTGCCGTTTTTCTTTGCCAAAGCGGCGCAGGCGGACACATAATTCCCGCAGGCAAGGAGATTTCAATGCAAATCATTCAGGGAGGGACGCATGGCCAAGGAGCTGGAGAAATTCAAGGCAGAGGCTAAGAAGCTGGCCGCCGGCACCAAGAAATTCACCACCGCCGAGGGCGATAAGCTTAAGAAGCGGATCGGGATTTCGCTGGGCAACGCCTGGGAGGGCGAGGATTATTTCCGCGAAAGCCTGGCCAAGGCGCGCAAGGACGGGGTGAAGTCGGAGAAGCTGGCCGATTTCCAGAAGAACAAGCATTTCAAGGACGGGCTGGTCACCTGGAACAAGGCGGTGGACATCCACCAGGAGGAAGTCGGCGCGATGAAGGGGTTCTGCGCCGATGCCAAGGCGCATATGGCCAAGCAGCAGGCGCTGCTGAAGGACATCGAGAAGGACCTGAAGAAACGGTCCAAATCCTCCGCCTCGAAGAAGGACATTGAGGCGCTGCAGGGCGAGCTGGAGAAGGAGATTGCGGCGGTCAAGAAGGCCTCGGAGTACGAAGGCAAGCTGAATGCTGCGCAGAAACTGTACGGGGCGAATTTCCAGAAAACGGTCGACAAGATCCTGAAGGAAAAGGCGGACAGCCACGACAAGAAGAAAGACGCGACAGAGCTGCCGCAGCTGTTGGTGGACCGCAACCTGAAGAAATACACCAATCAGGTCGGCGCGCTGGTGAAGGCGATCAATGCCCATTGCGTGACCGCCATCGACAAGGCTGGTCAGGACCTGAAGGCCGCAGCGCCGGAGCTGAAGGCGGCAGCGGCGAAATACAAGGATCTGAAGAAGATCAACGACCAGTACCAGACCGCCAGGAAGAAGTTCCCTGGCGCCATCGAGGATTCCAAGGACAAGAAGAAGCTCTTGGCGACGCTCAAGAAGTTCAATGACCTGACCGCCGCCGCCGAACGCAAGATCCGCGGCACCACGGTCACCATCAAAAAAGCTGCGGCGTAACGTCCCTCCCAGGTAGGAAGATGCCGTTTTCACGAGGTTTTCCGGCGCCGGACCGCTGCAAGTGCGGACAGGCGCAGGAAAGCTGTGCGCAATTCACAGGGATGTGTTGATGCCAGCTTAGAATCATTTTAAGCCTGCCCGCCGAATGAAATCCTCAATCAGGAGCAAGCTGAGATGAAAGCTGGCGTTAAGCTGCCCGACGTGACCTTCCACACCCGTGTCCGCGACGAAGCAATCGAAGGCCCGAACCCGTTCCGCTGGGAAGACAAGACCACTGCTGACTACTTTGCAGGCAAGCGCGTTGTGCTGTTCTCGCTGCCGGGCGCCTTCACCCCCACCTGCTCCACCTACCAGCTGCCGGGCTTTGAAAAAGGCTTTGCCGACTTCCAGGCCGAAGGCATCGACGCGATCTACTGCATGTCGGTGAACGACAGCTTCGTGATGAACGCCTGGGCGCGCGCGCAGGAACTGGAAAACGTGGACGTGATCCCGGATGGCTCCGGCGAATTCACCCGCAAGATGGGCATGCTGGTCGCCAAGGACAACCTGGGCTTCGGCAACCGCTCCTGGCGCTATGCGGCCATCGTCAACAACGGCGTTGTTGAGGCATGGTTCGAAGAGCCGGGCCTGTCCGACAACCACGGCGAAGACCCCTATGGCGTGTCCTCCCCGGAGACCGTGCTGAAGCACCTGAAAGAAGCCAAGGCGGAAGTGGCTGCCTGAGCCGCCTCCTCTTCGTGCTGACTTCGAGGCCCGGCCAATGCGCCGGGCCTTTTGCATTTTTCCGCCCCCGGGCACCGGAAAAATTTTGACCCGCACCCGCTTCGCAGCCATTGTCCGGCAGTTGCCGGCAGGACCCGGCCCCAATGCCGAAAAGGAGAAGAAGATGACGCGCAAGCAATCCGAAACGGTCAAGGAAACTGTCGTTTCGAGCTGGAGCAACAGCCGCAACTACATGATGGCAGAGGACGAGTTCACCGGGATCGTGGTCGGCAAAGAGGCCACGGGGTCGGACTATGTCATCACCAACGGCGTGGTTTCCCCCGGCGCGGTCATCCCGGAGCATTACCACAAGTGGGAAGACCAGACCTTTCACGTCATCGAAGGGCAGCTCGAAGCCCGGATCGGCGGCGAAACCCATACGCTGGGCCCCGGTGACAGCGTCCATTGCCCGCGCGGCGTGGCGCATTTCATGAAGAATACCGGACAGGTGCAGGCCAAGCTCATCAGCTATATCTTTCCGGGTGACTGGGCCGAGGAATTCATGGCGGAGACGTCGCGGCAGAACATGAGCGGCAACCGGGATCTTGCGCTGATCGAAGACCGTTTCGGCGTCGTCTATCTGTAAGCCCGGTCAGGCTGATGGGAAGATGGGGGCCGCTGGTGGCGGCCCGACCCGTTTTTCCAGCCTGGCTGCACGCTCCTAGCCGATCATCTCTTCCTGTTGCGGGCTGGTCTCGCCATAAAACAATGCCAGATGCTGCAGGGCGATGCGCAGGACCACCTTGCCCGATCTGGCAGGCCAGCCCAGATTGCGCTCTGCGGTTTCCAGCCCCTCAAGGTGGCAGCAGCAGCGCAGGGCGATGTCGCTGAGGCCCGCGCCCAGTTTCTGCAGCGCCTCTGTCATCCTCTGGTGCGCCGCTGCCGCCGCTTCGTGGCTGGTGCTGCGCATCGGATGGCTGCCTTGGGTAAAATACAGCTCCTCCTGCACCAGATGGCTGCTGATCTGGGCCAGCTCGAAATCCTCGCGCAGCCGCCGCCCGGCCCGGACCATTGGCTGGGTCAGGAAGGACTTGCCGTCCTTGTCCAGCAGCCGGGCTAGCATCTCCAGCGGGGTTTCGGCTCCGCTGTAGCGGGACTTGCGGCCCAGTCCCCCGCCCTCGCCTGCCTCAGGCGCCTCAAACGGTGTCTGCGCTTCGGCAAAACCGCCCTCCAGCCGGGCGCGGGCACGGTTTTCCTGGTCGGCAATGATCCGGTTCAGTGCCGCGCGGCCGCCTGCAGTGATCGCATAGCGGCTGATCCGGCCCTTGCGCGAGCAGGCGATCCAGCCGGTCAGCGCCAGAGCGCCTGCCAGTGGACGCGACACCGCCACCTTGTGCCCGTCGGCTTCATGGCCTTCGCGCACCACAACGGCCATTTCCATGCCTTCGGCCGCCGCCAGAACCGCGCCGCCGCGGCTGAGCAGGGTCAGCACGCTGGCCGCCTCCCGCTCAAACCCCGAGCGCAGGCTGCGGCTGGTGGCAGAAGGCTTTTCGGTCTGCCGAGGGTCCGCGGAGGCGGAATTATAGCGTCCGGCCAGATAGGTCAGCACCTCATCAATCAGCGGATCGTCCCGCAGGATCTCTACCCGACGGACCTGGCGCAGGATGGTGGATGGATGGCAGCCCGCCTTACGGGCCAGCTGGCGGATCGGGCGGCCTGCCTCGGTGTGCTGAAGGTAGCGGCAGGTTTCCAGCGGCACCCAGCCTGGAAAGGGTGCCTGAGTCATATTTTGCATTCGTAACCCCCGGTCGTTAGCCAGGCTGCCGGGTCAGCCGCACTCAAAGGTGCCTGCGGCATGCCCCTTTACGCCCGGCTGAAGTTGGACAAAAGCGCGGATCGGACGTCATTGTTTCCAGAAAAAACATAATCATCATAAAACGGACCGTTCGCCGGTCGCCCCCTTTCCGCAACACCACCTGTGGTTGTGTTATAGCAATGCCAGATCAGAGATAGGAAAGGAGACAATCATGCAGGATGTATTCAGCCGCGTTTCGTTGCTCCGGCGCCCGGGAATTCTGGCGCGGGCGGCCCGGTTGGGCGCCCGGAATTACTGCCGCAAACGCGACCTGCGGCGCATTCTGGGCTACGGCGAGGTGCCCAAACCTGCCGCCGCCGTGATGCAACTGCTGGAACTGGAGGAAGCGCTCAACACCGCGCGCAAGGCAGGCGAGGCCGGGTATTCGATGATCCGCCATGTCGATGTGCTGATTGCGCTGGCGGGCGAGGCCGCCTGCCTGAAAGCCCGCGCAAAAACAAGAACGGCGGCCCCGCGGGACCGCCGTTTTTCCGCGGCAGAGGGTGCGGCCCCCTGCCCCTGATTTTCAAGCCCGTGCTTACATGAAGGCGTCGGGCATGGAGGCCTTCTTCTCGGCCACATATTCATCCAGCGCCATCTTGATGGACGGATCCAGCGCCGGCTGCTCGTAGGTGGCCAGCAGCTTCTCGACCCGGCTTTCGGCCAGCGCATAGGTGTCGCGCGCGCCTTCTTCTTCCCACTGTTCGAACGGCTTGTAGTCAAGCAGGTCGGACTTCCAGAAGGCCGATTTGAAGTTCGCCTGGGTGTGGGCGCAGCCAAGGTAGTGGCCGCCGGGCCCGACTTCGCGGATGGCATCCATTGCCTGGCCGTTCTCGTCCACGGAAATACCCTTGGCGAGGCCATGCAGTGTGCCCAGCTGGTCAGCGTCCATCACGAATTTCTCGAAGTCGGCAACCAGGCCGCCCTCAAGCCAGCCGCAGGAGTGCAGCATAAAGTTCACGCCGGACATCAGGCCCATGTTGAGCGAGTTGGCGGTTTCATAAGCCGCCTGCGCATCCGGCAGCTTGGAGCCGCAGAAGGAGCCGGCCGAACGGAACGGAACACCCAGGCGGCGGGCCAGCTGGCCTGCGCCATAGGTGACCAGCGACGCTTCGGGAGTGCCGAAGGTCGGGGCGCCGGAGTTCATGTCGATCGAGGACACGAAGGCGCCGAAGATCGCGGGCGCGCCGGGGCGGCACAGCTGGTTGTAGGCGATACCGGCCAGAACCTCGGCCAGCACCTGCGTGAGGGTGCCTGCCACCGACACCGGCGCCATGGCGCCGCCGACGATGAACGGCGAGATGATGCAGGCCTGCATGTTCTGGGCATAGACCTCGAGCGAGCCCATCATCACGTCGTCGAAGGTCATCGGCGAGTTGATGTTGGTCAGCGAGGTCATCACGGTGTTGTTCTGCACGAACTCCTTGCCGAACAGGATGCCCGCCATATCGACGGAGTCCTGGGCACGGCTGGGTTCGGTGACGGAGCCCATGAACGGTTTGTCGCTGAGGGTCATATGCGCCATCAGCATGTCCAGGTGGCGCTTGTTCACCGGGATGTCGGTGGGTTCGCAAACGGTGCCGCCGGAGTGGTGCAGCCACTTGGACATATAGGCCAGCTTCACGAACTTGTTGAAGTCGTCCATGGTCGCATAGCGGCGGCCGCCGCTGCGGGTGCGCACGAAGGGCGGGCCGTAGACCGGTGCCAGAACCAGGTTGCGGCCGCCGATGACCACCGATTTCTCGGGGTTGCGGGCGTGCTGGGTGAACTCGGCCGGTGCGGTTTCGCACAGCTTGCGGGCCAGGCCGCGGGGGATGCGCACGCGCTCGCCCTGGACATCGGCACCTGCCTCGCGCCAGCGCTGCAGCGCCGCCGGGTTGTCAACGAAATTGACGCCGACCTCTTCCAGGATCGTGTCCGCGTTGTACTCGATGATCTCCAGCGCTTCCTCGTTCAGGATCTCGAAGTTCGGAATGTTGCGCTCGATGTACTTGGCGGTTTCGATCTTGACGCTGGTGCGCTCGGCGCGGCGGGCGGCGCCGCCGCCGGAACCGCGGGCACGACGGCGCGGGGCTGCTTCTGTCATGGTTTATCCTCACCACAGGCATTTCATTGCGAAGGGTATTATAGCCCTCGCGCGCGCCGCCGCCGCAGGATTGCGGCCATTCAAGTTGAAAAGCGACATTGCCGGAGCATTTTCCACCGCGCCGGTGGACTTTAGCATACCTTTGGCACGCGGGATGCCCGTCTGCCGTTAAATGACGCACGCTCCCCGGCAAGGCGGCCAAACCCCCTTGCGGAAAACGCGTTCCTGCCCTATGGCGCGTGCATGACAGAGACATCCCATGACCGCCTTCTCATCATCGACTTTGGCAGCCAGGTCACGCAACTGATTGCGCGCCGCCTGCGCGAGCTGAACGTCTATTGCGAAATCCACCCCTATCAGAATGTCACCATGGACTTTGTGCGCGAACTGGCGCCCAAGGCGGTGATCTTCTCGGGCGGGCCGGACAGCGTGACCCGCGAGGGCAGCCCGCGGGCGCCGCAGGAGATTTTCGATTATGGCGTGCCGATCCTGGGCATCTGCTATGGCCAGCAGGTGATGATGCACCAGCTGGGCGGCAAGGTGGAAAGCGGCCATGGCACTGCGGAATTCGGCCGCGCCTTTGTGACTCCCACCGTGGAAACACCGCCGCTGCTGGAAGGCTGGTTCGCAAACGACAACGACCGCGAGCAGGTCTGGATGTCGCACGGCGACCACGTCAGCAAGATCGCCCCGGGGTTCGAGGTCTACGGCACCTCCCCCAATGCGCCTTTTGCCATCACCGCCGATGTCAGCCGCAATTTCTATGCGGTGCAGTTCCACCCGGAAGTGCACCACACCCCGAACGGCGCCAAGCTCTATGAAAACTTTGTCAAACTGGCGGGTTTCTCGGGCGACTGGACCATGGGCGCCTACCGCGAGCAGATGATCGAGAAGATCCGCGAGCAGGTCGGCGACAAGAAGGTGATCTGCGGATTGTCCGGCGGCGTCGACTCCTCGGTTGCGGCGATCCTGATCCACGAGGCGATCGGCGACCAGCTGACCTGTGTGTTCGTGGACCATGGCCTGCTGCGCAAGAACGAGGCGGAAGAAGTCGTTTCAATGTTCCGCGACAACTACAACATCCAGCTGATCCACGCGGATGAGAGCGATCTGTTCCTGGGCGAGCTGGACGGCCAGTCCGACCCGGAAACCAAGCGTAAAATCATCGGCAAGCTGTTCATCGACGTGTTCCAGAAACACGCCGACACCATCGACGGCGCCGAGTTCCTGGCGCAGGGCACCCTGTATCCGGATGTGATCGAATCCGTGTCCTTCTCGGGCGGGCCTTCGGTCACCATCAAATCGCACCACAATGTGGGCGGCCTGCCGGAGAAGATGGGCCTGAAACTCGTGGAACCGCTGCGCGAGCTGTTCAAGGACGAGGTCCGCGCATTGGGCCGCGAACTGGGCCTGCCGCAGAGCTTTATCGGCCGCCACCCCTTCCCCGGACCGGGCCTGGCAATCCGCTGCCCCGGCGAGATCACCCGCGAGAAGCTGGAGATCCTGCGCGAGGCGGATGCGATCTATATCGACCAGATCCGCAAGCATGGCCTGTATGACGACATCTGGCAGGCCTTCGTGGCGATTCTGCCGGTCCGCACCGTTGGCGTGATGGGCGACGGCCGCACCTACGACTACGCCTGCGCCCTGCGCGCGGTGACTTCGGTTGATGGCATGACTGCGGACTACTACCCGTTCAGCCACGAGTTCCTGGGCGAGACCGCCACCCGGATCATCAACGAGGTTAAAGGCATCAACCGCTGCACCTATGACATCACTTCGAAGCCTCCGGGAACCATCGAGTGGGAATGATCTGACTTTATAGAGCCCCGGCCGGTTTGGCCGGGGTTTTTCTTATTCTGCGGCAAGCGATTAACGTATCCGTCAGACCTCTTTGGAATAGTCCCCGAAACACGACAGTTTTGGAGAACCCAATGATTATTTGCCACCCGCTGAAACTCATCTTCATCAAGACCAAGAAGGTAGGTGGCACGTCGTTTGAAATTGCCCTGTCCAGCTTTTGCGACGACACAAGCATTATCACTCCGATCTCGCCCGACGACGAAAAGACCCGTGCAGACCTGGGCTATCCAGGTGCGCAGAATCACCAGCACCAGGCCTGGCCGGATGGCTCCGGAACAAGTGCCGGTTTCTACAACCACATCCCCGCCGAAGAGGCCCGCAAACTGATCCCGCAGGACATCTGGGACAGCTACACCAAGGTCACAATCTGGCGCGATCCCTTTGACGCCATAATCTCCCGCTACTACTGGGAAAAAGCCGACGCCGCCGGAATTCCTTTCGGACAGTTCGTGCAGCGGTTTCCCGGCATGCTGACAGAAAACATCCAGATTGCTCCGCTGGAGGGCCCGTCTGCGCCGGATGTTTTCCTGCGTTACGAACACTTGGAAGAAGACATCGCCGCACTGGGCATCGACGGGCTGTGGGAGCGGTTTTCCAGCCTGCGGGCCAAAGGGGCGTTCCGCCCGAAGTCCGGCACAGACCCTGCCACGCTCTTTGCACGGCATCCTGACGCCGCAGACATTGTGGCAAAGAAATGCGCCGTTGAGATCCGCAAGTTCGGCTATACGCGCCCGGGCGCTCCAGCGGCGGCTGCCGCCATACCGGAAAAGCCCCGTGCAAACGACTTTATCTTCGCCCTTTCAGCCGGGCGTACCGGCACCGCCTGGCTGGCCCAGCTGTTGGGCGACAACCTGGAAATCAACTCTGTGCACGAGCCCATGGGCATCGAAGATTTCGGAACGCAAATGCCGGAAATCAGGCACATGCGAATGTTCAACACCTACGGCATGAACGAAAGTGTGAGAGGCTTCTGGAAGAACAAGTTGGATTCTCTGGAAGCCCCATATGCGGAATCCAATCACACTCTGGGCAAATGCGGGCTGATTGAGGCATTGGCAGGAAGCAGCATCCGCGACCGGACCACGGTGATCATCCTGCGCCGCGATCTAGCCAAGCAATGCGCGAGTTATGTGCACCGCAATGACTTCTTCAATATCACCCTCAGATGGCAATGGTATCTGGACATGGGCTATCGGAATTGGATCGTGGACCCGGCCAAATTCATGCAACTGGGGCAAGTTGGATGCGCCGTGTGGTACGCCTTGGAGATGGAGGCGCGCTACGCCTATTACCTGCTGACCTACGGACAGCAGATCAAATTCGTTGCTGCAAAGCTGGAAGAAGCGGTCACGCCGGCAGGAGCCACCAAGCTTCTGGCAGAACTGGGACACAAGGGCCGGATTTTCCTGCCGGAGAAAAGAAACGCCACACGCGACAAATCCGGGGTGATCGAAGAATTGACGGCCGAAATCCGAACGCTGCTGAACCGGGTGAATTTCGATCCCATCGCAGCCGCCGCCGCCTATATCAAGTCGGGACGCAGGCTGGATGCGCAGGCGATGAGCCGCGCTGCGGCCTGAGGCCGACACCTGCCCCGAAGCGTTCTGCTTGACCCCGCAGGGAAAATCCGCCTCTCCTCGCACTGGCTAATACAGTGAGGCAGGCATGACACAGGGCGAAACACGCGCGGGGCTGGCAGCGCTGTGGATGATTGGGGCCATTGTCTCCTTCTCCGCTATGGCGATTGCCGGACGCGAGGCCGGGCTGACGCTGGACACCTTCGAGATCATGGCCTACCGCAGCCTGGTTGGGGTGGTGATTGTTGTTGCCGTCCTGACCGCTGCGGGCCGCTGGCATCAGGTCCGGCGGCAGCGGCTGGGGGTGCATCTGCTGCGCAACCTGTTCCATTTCACCGGCCAGAACCTGTGGTTTCTGGCGGTGACGCTGATTCCGCTGGCCCAGGTCTTTGCGCTGGAGTTCACCTCGCCGCTGTGGGTGATCATCCTGTCGCCGCTCCTGCTGGGCGAGGCGCTGACCCGGCGGCGGATGCTGGCTGCGGCGCTGGGTTTTGCCGGTATCCTGATCGTCGCGCGCCCCAGCCCGGACACGCTGAACCTTGGCCTCGCCGCAGCGGCCAGTTGCGCCATCTTCTTTGCCCTGACTGCGATCCTGACCAAACGGCTGACCCGGCATGAGCACACCGCATCAATCCTGTTCTGGCTGACCTCCATGCAGCTGGTCATGGGTCTGCTGGCGGCGGGATGGGACGGCGACATGGCGCTGCCGGACGCAGCCACCCTGCCCTGGCTGGTGCTGATCGGCATTGCCGGGCTGACTGCGCATTTCTGCCTGACCACCGCCCTGTCGCTGGCGCCCGCCAGCGTGGTGGTGCCGGTGGATTTCGCCCGCCTGCCCGCCATCGCCATCCTGGGCATGGTGATCTATGGCGAGGCGCTGGATGCCTGGGTGCTGGGCGGAGCCGCTATCATTTGCTTTGCAAATTACCTCAACATAGTTGCAAGCAAGCCCCACAGAACCCCTCAGAGCTGACAGAATACGCCAAGTTGCCGCGCGGTTAATGTTGATTTGCTGAAATCCGCCCGATTACGTTCGCGTAAAGCGGCTCACCACAGCCGCCAATGAGGGAGGAACAATGAAACGCTATCTTGCAACTTCGGCGGCTTTGGCGCTGGTATCCGGCTCAGCCATGGCGAGCGGTCTGGACCGCACCGGCCAGCCGATCGGGATCATCTTTGAAGAAGGCAATTATGCCGAGTTTTCGTTCGCAACGACCTCGGTTGACCTGTCGGGCAACGACCGAACATCGCTGAACCCGTTCGGCTCTGCCACTGGCGATGTCGGTGAGCGGTTCAACATGTTTGGCGCCGGCTACAAGCGCGACATCAACGAACAGCTGTCGTTTGCGCTGATCTTCGATCAGCCTTGGGGGGTGGATGTGAACTATCCGACCACCGGGTCGCTGCTGCTGGGCGGCACAACGGCGCAGGCGGATTCAAACTCGATCACTGCCCTGCTGCGCTACAAGTTCAATGAGCGTTTCAGCGTCCACGGCGGCCTGCGCTACCAGGAAATTGACGGCGAGATAAATCTGGCAGGCGGCGCATATGCCTCAGCCATTCCCGGCGGCACCTACAATGTTAAAGTCGCCAAGGATGGCGCCTTTGGCTGGGTGGCCGGCGTCGCCTATGAGATCCCGGACATCGCCCTGCGCGTTGCCCTCACCTACAGCTCTGAAATCGAGCATGATTTTGATCTGACCGAAACCTTTTCAGGCTTCCCGGCTGCAAACGGCACCAGCTCAACCAAGACCAAAACACCGCAATCGGTGAACCTGGACTTCCAGACCGGTATCGCACAGGACACTCTGCTGTTCGGCGGCATCCGCTGGGCCGAGCACAGCGTGACCAATCTGGTTCCCGGAATTTTTGGACGCGACCTGATCGATCTGGATGACTCCGTTACCTACACCTTGGGTGTCGGTCGCGCCTTCAACGAGAAGTGGTCCGGTTCGGTGGCGCTGATCTATTCGGATTCGGACGGCGACAACCTGGTCTCTCCGCTGGCGCCTACCCACGGCTATGAAGCGATCCGCGTTGGCGTGCAGTACAAGCAGGACAACATGACTGTCTCTGCCGGTGTCCGCTATACCCAGCTGGGTGATGCGGTGGCCTCCCCCGGCGGCAACCCGGTCACCAACTTCCAGGACAACGACGCAGTCAGCTTCGGCCTGAAAGTCGGCTTCCACTTCTGATCCAGGCACCTGCCGGGCAGTTTGCCCCGCCCCTCCCAGGGGCGGGGTTTTCTTTTGCCGCGGCTGAAGCGCGCATGGAATTGACCCAGCCCCCGCGGGTGGCTAGCAAGGCGTGACACCTTCAGGGACTTGAAACTTCCATGCTCTACTCTTCCGCACAGGACTGGCGCGACGCCCCCAGCAAACGGGTGCTGTTCTTTGGCATGTCCGGGCTTGGCAAAACCTATGTCAGCAACGTCCTGCGCGGGGCCGGCAGCTGGTTCCACTATTCCATCGATTACCGCATCGGCACCCGCTACATGGGTGAGTACATTGCCGACAACGCCAAGGCCGAGGCGATGAAAGTGCCGTTCCTGCGCGAGCTGCTGCTGACGGATTCGATCTTCATTGGTTCCAACATCACCTTTGAAAACCTGCGCCCGGTTTCTGCCTACCTGGGCAAACCCGGCGATGTGGCCAAGGGCGGACTCCCGATTGCAGAGTACAAACGCCGCCAGGAACAGTTCCGCGTCGCCGAGATCCGCGCTCTGCTGGACACCGAATATTTTGAAGGCCGGGCGCAGCAGCTGTATGGCTATCCGCATTTCATCTGCGACACCGGCGGATCGATCTGCGAATGGGTCGATGCCGATGATCCGAATGACCAGATCCTGTCCGAGCTCAGCAAGCACACGCTGATGGTCTGGATCAAGGGCAGCGAGGAGCACACCGCAGAGCTGGTGCGCCGTTTTGACAAGGCACCCAAGCCGATGTCCTATCAGCCGGAGTTCCTGAACCGGGTCTGGCAGGAATACCTTAAGCAAAACAAGGTATCCGAAGCGGATGTCGACCCCGATGCCTTTATCCGCTGGACCTATTCCCAGGCACTGGCCCACCGCCAGCCGCGCTATCAGGCGATGGCGGACAACTGGGGCGTCACGGTGACCGCCAGCCAGATCTCCGCCGTCAAGGATGAGGCTGGTTTCGTGGATTTGATCGCCAAGGCCCTTGAGGACCGCGGCTAAGCCGCTTATCTGACAACCTCCGCTATATCGCACATTTTTCCGCAAATCAGGATACTGACATGCCCATCAAGATCCCCGCTGACCTGCCCGCCTATGACGTTCTGACGAACGAAGGCGTGATGGTCATGTCGCCGGATCAGGCGGCACGCCAGGACATCCGGGCGCTGCGCATCGGGCTGTTGAACCTGATGCCCAAGAAGATCCAGACAGAGAACCAGTTTGCCCGGCTGATCGGCGCCACACCGCTGCAGATCGAGCTGAGCCTGATCCGGATGACCGAGCATCAGACCAAGAACACCGCGGCTGAACACATGGAGGAGTTCTATCACTCCTTCCAGGAGGTGAAGCACGAGAAATTCGACGGGCTGATCATCACCGGCGCGCCGATTGAGCATCTGGATTTTGCAGAGGTCACCTATTGGGACGAAATGCGCGAGGTGTTCGAGTGGACCCAGACCAACGTGCATTCCACCTTTGGCGTCTGCTGGGGCGGCATGGCGATGATCAACCATTTTCATGGCGTGAAGAAACACATGCTGGATCACAAGGCGTTCGGCTGCTTCCGGCACCAGAATCTGGCACCGGCCTCGCCGTACCTTCGCGGGTTTTCGGATGATTTCGTGATCCCGGTCAGCCGCTGGACCGAGATGAAGCAAGCGGAGGTCGATGCCGCCGAGGGGCTGAAAACGCTTCTGGGCAGTGACGAGGTCGGCCCCTGCCTGATTGAGGACAAGGCGCACCGGGCGCTCTATATCTTCAACCATTTCGAGTACGACAGCGATACGCTGAAGCAGGAGTACGACCGCGACGTGGCCAACGGCACCCCGATCAACGTGCCGGGCAACTACTATCCGGACAACGATCCCAGCCGCCAGCCGCAGAACCGCTGGCGCAGCCACGCGCATCTTCTCTATGGCAACTGGATCAATGAAATTTACCAGACCACGCCCTATGAGCTGGATGAGATCGGCCGCTAGGATGCTGCTTTGGGCTGGCTTGGCTGTGGCCGCGGGCACAGCGGTGACCGTCTGGCAGGCGGGCCGCCGTGAGGCCGCGGCTGAGACCCGTCATCCGCCGCAGGGCCAGGTTCTGGTGGTCGGGGCGCACCGGGTCCATGCGGTGGAAATGGGACAGCCCAAGGGCAGCGCGCCGGATCTGGTGCTGATCCACGGCTCCAGCGGCAATACCCGCGACATGACGTTCCGGCTGGCGCCGGCGCTGGCGGAGGAGTTCCGCATCCTGATCTTCGACCGTCCGGGCTTGGGGTATTCCAGCCCGCTGAACGGGACGGGTGCAACGATCCGCCAGCAGGCGGATGTGCTGCGCCAGGCCGCGGCGCAGATGGAGGCAGAGAAACCCGTCGTGCTGGGCCAAAGCTATGGCGGCGCGGTGGCGCTGGCCTGGGCGGTGGACCACCCGGAAAGCGTATCCGGCTTGGTGACTGTGTCAGGCGTGGCCTACCCCTGGACCACACCGCTGGATCCGCTCTACCGTCTCACCTCCTCGCGTTTTGGCAGCGCTGTGGCGGTGCCGGTGCTGGCGGCCTTTGTCCCGGATTTCGTGGTCAGCCGCTCCCTGCAGGAAATCTTTGCGCCGCAGATGGTGCCTGAGGGATACGCCGAACATTTCGGCACCGGCCTGTCGCTGCGGCGCGGGTCGCTGCGGGCCAACGCCCGGCAGCGGGCGAACCTGCTGGAGGAAGTGACAGAACTGTCGCAGCATTACCGCCGCATCACGGTTCCGCTGGAGGTGATCCACGGCACTGAGGATGATCTGGTGAACCTCAAGCTGCATGCCGAAGGACTGGCGCGGGATGTCGACAGCGCGCGGCTGACGCTGCTGGAGGGGATCGGCCATATGCCGCAGCACGTCGCAACGGAAGATGTCGCCGATGCGGTGCGCCGCGCAGCTGAACGTGCGCATTTGCGTTAAAGCGATTCACATTCCATACTTCCTTCCCATATAAGGGATTGAGGACAGAAGGGTTTTGCACATGCCGCTGCCGTTTGACGGGGCCATTAGCCGCTACTTCCAGAACGGCGCGCCGGAGGAGATCCGCACCGCCATCAAGCGTGCGGACAAGGATGAAATCCTCAGCCCCAGCTACCCGCACCGGGAGCGGATGAGGCGCAAGGCTTACGAGAAGGACCTGGAGGCGCTGCAGATTGAACTGGTCAAGCTGCAGTCCTGGGTCAAGTCTAGCGGCGCGCGGATTGCCATCGTCTTTGAGGGTCGCGATGCGGCCGGCAAAGGCGGCACCATCAAGCGGTTCCGCGAGAATCTGAACCCGCGCGGCGCGCGGATCGTGGCGCTGTCAAAACCGACTGAGGCTGAGCAGAGCCAGTGGTATTTCCAGCGCTATGTGCAGCAGCTGCCGTCAGGCGGCGAAATCGTGTTCTTTGACCGCAGCTGGTACAACCGCGGCGTTGTCGAAAAGGTGTTCGGCTTCTGCACCGATGCGCAGCGGGAGCGGTTTTTCGATCAGGTTCCGGGCTTTGAAACGGCGCTGGCGGAGGACGGCATCCACCTGTTCAAGTTCTGGCTCAACGTGGGCCGTGCGGAACAGTTGCGCCGGTTCCTGGCACGGGAATCTGATCCTCTGAAACAGTGGAAGCTGAGTTCCATAGATGTGAAGGGGCTGGAGAAATGGGACGGCTACAGCGCTGCAATTTCAGAAACTTTTGCGCGCAGCCACAGCCCTGAGGCCCCCTGGACAATCATCCGTTCGGATGACAAACGGCGGGCGCGGCTGGCGGCGATACGCAGCGTTCTGCACGCGATTGACTACGCTGAAAAGGACACTAACGCGATTGGTGCCCTTGATACGGAAATATGCGGAGGCCCGGATATCTGGGATGCCTAAACGCGGTTATCATCACGGCAATCTGCGCCAGGCACTGGTAGAGGCCGCCTTGCAGCTGATTGAGGCCAAAGGGCCGACCGGCTTCACCCTGTCGGAAGCGGCCAAGCAGGCGGGTGTTACCCCGGCTGCGGTCTACCGCCATTTCGAGGGGCGCGAGGATCTGATCGCAGAAGCCTCGCGTCAGGGCTATGTGATGTTCGCCGACCTGATGCAGCACGCATATGACAAGTATCAGCCCTCGGCGCTGGCTGCGTTTGAGGCAACGGGGCGGGCCTATCTGGCCTTTGCCCGCAAGCATCCGGGCCACTACATCGCGATGTTCGAAAGCGGTATTTCGGTGAACCGCACGCCGGAGCTGGCTGATGCCGCCGCCCGCGCGCGCGCGATTCTGGAACGCGCTGCGGCTGACCTCAGCCAGCATATCCCGGCAGAGAAACGCCCGCCGGCCTCGATGTTCTCGGCCCATGTGCTGGCGATGAGCCACGGGGTGGTGGAGCTTTATGCGCGCAACTCGCCCGGAGCTGCTTCACCCTTTCCGCCGGAGGACCTGCTGGAAAGCGGCATCGGGATTTATTTGCGCGGGCTGGGGCTGATCGGGCCGGACAATTAGAACCGGCCGCTAAAAACGCCCGCTGGGCTGCGGGGCGCTCAGCTCGTCGCCGACGTTCACCAGGTTCACTTCGCCGATGCCCTTGATGTCCTCAGGGCCGATGTCGGTGACGTGGAATTCCTCGGACAAAGCGTCCTTCATGTCCTCTGGCGCGACAATCTTCATCGGGTTGGCAAAGACTTGCAGCCGGGAGGCCAGGTTAACCGCCGGGCCGAAGACGTCATAGACGTACTTTTGGATACCCACCACAGAACCCACAGCAGAGCCGGTACCAAGGCCGATCCGCGCCTGCCACTTGTGCTGGTGGCTTTGGTTGCGCCGGTCCAGATAGCGCAGGAAACGGGTGGCGCAATGGGCCACGGCGGTGGCGTGGTCCGGCGTCGGCTCCGGCATGCCGGCAACCGCCAGATAGGCGTCGCCAATGGTCTTGATCCGCTCGCAGCCGTATTGCTCGACGATGCGGTCGAAGGCGGTGAAGATGTCGTTCAGCTCTCCCAGCGTGACCGTCGGATCGGTGCGGGAGGCAAAGTCGGTGAAGTTCACGAAGTCCAGCATCACCACCGACACCTTGGGATAAAGCTGCGGGGTGACCACGCCAAAGGTCTTGAACTCCTCATAGACCGAGCGCGGCATCAGATTGAGCAGCAGCCGCTCCACCCGTTCCTTCTCGCGTTCCAGCTCGCGGGTGTTGCGCTCCACCATGGTGGAGTAGCTGTCGATCATGCTCTCCAGCTCGCGGATGCGGGTGATGTTCTGGCACTCCACCACCAGCAGCGCCTCGTTCAGGTGGCTGGCCTGGGAAATATTGATGGCGAAAACCAGGGTGCGGCGTTTGCGCTTGATCTTCAGCTCCGCCGAGTAGCGCAGGCCCTCGTCACAAAGCGGCCCCAGGTCCTCCGGCTGCAGGCCATCGATGGCATCGGTCAGCGAAGCGCCCTCGCCCGGGGTGCCAAACCATTCCGCAAAGGGCTGGTTGTGAAAGACAAATCCAAGGTCCGATGCCCGCACGACTGCCACGCCGACACCAATGGCACGCAACAGCTGCTCATTGATGGCGGCAATGCTCATGCCGCTTCCCGGGTGACGATGATGCTGCGTTTAGATTCGATGGCGTTAAGCGTCGTGCGGATGTCCGGCTCTGACAGGCCGTGCTGTTCCAGCGCTTCTTTCAGCAGTGCTCCCATCTCGTCAAAGTCTTTGTGGGTAATGCCGAGTGCCCTGTGCACCGCCTCCAGCCGGTCATCACTGAAGGACGCAGGGCCGCCCAGCAGCGAGGAAATGAACTTGGTCTGGTGGTCAATCAGGCGCGCCATGTCCACATCGGCGAAGTAATCGCCGATCTGATCGGAATCGAGCGCCAGCTCATAAAAGGTCATCACGACCCGGCTGATGGCGCTGAACCCGCCGTATTTCTGGTAGATCGTTTGCGGCATGACAGCTGTCCCCCATCAGGAAGCGGTCTGCCCATGTTACGCTAATTTTGCGAAAAAGTTAACGCCCGGGCGCCGCAGGGGCAGCCCGGGCCGGTTTCCAACCTGAAAACCATAGGTTCATCAGCCCGCCGTGCGGTCAGGCAGCGCTTTCATCCGTGAAGGTCACCAGGTCGCTGACAATGCATTGCAGCCCCTCGATCAGGTCCAGTGTGGGCTGAGTGGAGAGCAGTGGCGCCATTTCCTGGATCAGGGGCAGCGGCAAGTCCCACCAGCGCAGCGCCTGCAGTTTTTCGCACACCGTGCCGTCGAAACGTTTACGCACGAGCTGCGCCGGGTTGCCAGCCCAGACTTCATAGGCGCCCACATCGCTGGTTACGGTCGCATTGGGACTGATCACAGCACCATCACCGATCGTCACCCCGCCCAGCAAGGTCGCATTAGCACCGATCCAGACGTCATTTCCGATCACCACATCCTGGCAGCCCGGTTGGGGAGCATGGGTGTCGGACCCGCCAAGATGTTCGGTAAAGGCTTCGCCGAAGGAGAAGGCAGAAATCCGGTCCAGCGCCGGGGACTGATCCAGCATCACCCGCACACCGCGGCTGATCGAACAGAAGGAGCCGATCGCGACATTGGCGCCGCCGCCCTGCCCCTCGATCTCCAGATCCTCATAGCCATGGGTGAAGCGGCCGATTTCCAGTTTGCCGTTGCCGATCGGGGCAGTCTTGAATTGTTCTGGTGATGTCATGGTATTCTGCCTTCCGGTTCCCGTCCTAGGATTTCCGGGCCACCCTAGGAAATCTTTCTAAAGGAACCCTGAAGGCAGCCCCCGGGAAAACGGATGGTACTGAACAGGCGACCAAGTAAACGCCGCGACGTCTTCCAGCCCCGGGTAAAGATAGCGCCCCTGCTGAACGCCGTGCAGTCACTGCAAAAAAACCGTGACTTGGGCCTGCTGATGGCTAACATCGCAAGCAATTATCGTAAGCATACTCACAAGCCCCCAAACAGCCTTGGCGCTGAAAAGTCAGATGCAAAACAGACGGCTGCACGGGCCAAAAGGAAATGAATTACAATGACCCGCCGATTTGCGTTGATGTTTGCGGCTTTGACTTCAGCCGCCCCCGCCTTTGCACAAGATGCCAAGCCGTTGCATCTGTTTCAGGACGAGCGGGAGTATTTCAACGAGATTGCTGATGAAGTCTGCGAGGGCGAACTCAGCCGCTGGGATGAGCTGGTGACCCGCGGCAACACCGTCGACACATTTTCACCGCAGGCCGCCGTTGCGCTGGGTTGGATCATGACCAATGAAGATTGCCGCGGAATCCCGATTACGGATGATATGGAGAAGGTTCAGTACCGGCTCAACCTGCATGCGGCAGCCCATGGGTATCCGATTGCGATGTGGAACCTGGCCCACATGCTTATCATTGGCGACGGCACAGACCCTGACCCGAGCCGCGGCGCCCGGCTCGCGATCAAGGCTGCTGAGGCGGGATACTACCCGGCTGCGGCCAATTTGGCAGTGCAACTCTCGACCGGGGAATACATGCCCCGCAACCTGAAGCTGGCGGTCCGGCTGATTGAATTTGCGGAGGAAAACGGGGTATCCGGTGAAGCTTTACGGAATGCCAAACAGGCCTACAGGGACGCGATCCGGGAGTGACGCAGCTGCGCATGCCTCCGCCAACGAAAAAGGGCCGCCCCGAAGGCGGCCCTTTCGTATTTCTGTCCCTCGAAACGCTTAGCGCTTGGAGAACTGGAACGAACGGCGGGCTTTGGCCTTACCGTATTTCTTACGTTCCACAACGCGGCTGTCGCGGGTCAGGAAGCCGGCTGCTTTCAGCGCACCACGCAGCGACGGATCGTACAGCTGCAGGGCTTTGGAGATGCCGTGCTTAACCGCACCGGCCTGACCGGACAGGCCGCCGCCTTTGACGGTGGCGTAGACGTCAAACTCGCCTTCGACGCCGGCAACCTGGAACGGCTGGCGCAGGATCATCTGCAGCACCGGACGGGCGAAGTACTTGTTGATTTCCTTGCCGTTCACCTCGACCTTGCCGGAGCCCGGCTTGATCCAGACGCGGGCAACAGCGTCTTTACGCTTGCCGGTGGCATAGGAGCGGCCCAGTTCGTCACGAACCGGCTCACGCGCGATGGTTTCTTCAGCCACTGCTTCCACACCGGTTGCAGCTGCGAGCTCTTCGAGAGTGTTGATCTGATCAGACATCAATATCAGCTCCGGGTGTTTTTCTTGTTCATGGATTTGACGTCCAGAACTTCAGGTGCCTGGGCTTCATGCGGGTGCTCGGCACCAGCGTAAACGCGCAGGTTGGTCATTTGCTGGCGCGACAGGCGGTTGCCCGGCAGCATACGCTTGACCGCTTGGGTCACAACGCGCTCCGGATGTGCACCTTCCAGGATTTCCTGCTTGGTGCGCGACTTGATGCCGCCCGGGTGGCCGGTGTGCCAGTAGAAGTGCTCGTCGCGCTTCTTGCCGGTCATCTGCACCTTTTCGGCGTTGATGATGATGACGTTGTCGCCCATGTCCATATGCGGAGTGAAGGACGCTTTGTGCTTGCCGCGCAGGCGCATGGCAACGATCGAGGCAAGACGGCCCAGCACCACGCCCTCGGCGTCGATGATGATCCACTTCTTCTCGATATCTGCCGGAGTAGCAGAGAAGGTTTTCATGGCAGGTCAATCCTGTTTGTCGTGAAAGGCAGAATCCCAAAGGTCTTCGGCCTGAATTCGATGGACGGGGTTTACGGGCATCCCAAGCCCCAGTCAACACCGTCAAACAAGATTAAACCATTACAAAACAAGGGTTTAAAAAATAGGTATAATAATACCCCACAAATTCACACGCTGATCTGCTCCGGCGGGTTGTCCAGCAGGGCGCGCAGGCGCAGCATAGCCTCCTCAAACTGTTTCAGCGGCACATGCGCGTTGATGGCAATGCGCACCGCGTGGGGCGCGCGGCCGTCGCGCAGGGCGAACTCATCCGCCGATCGGATCTGCACCCCGTTGGCCTCAGCCGCGCGGGTGAAGGCCGCAGCGCGCCAGCCGGACGGCAGTTTCAGCCACAGGAACGGCACCTCAGGGTTCCAGGTCAGATCGAAGCCGCCGAGCGCATTGACCGCCACCCGCACATAACGGGCCATTTCACCGCGCACGGATTGCACCAGCCCGGGCAGGCGCGGATCGGTCAGCAGGATCCGCACCAGTTCCGCCAGCGGCTGGGCCAGGCCGAAATAGCCGTATTCCGCCACCCGGCGCAGGTCGGCCGCCCGCCCTTCCGGTGCAAGGGCAAAGCCGACGCGCAGGGCCGGCGTCAGGATTTTGGAGATCGAGGAGACATGCCAGGCCAGCTCCGGCGCCAGAGAACGGTAGCTCGGTGCGCGTGACTCGCCGAGGCGGTAGCAGTCATCCTCGACAATCTGCACACCGTGGCGGCGGGCGATGCGGACAATCTCCTTGCGGCGCTCCAGCGGGGTGAACAGCCCGGTGGGATTATGGACCTCCGGGCTGGTGCAGATGACAGAAGCGCCGGATTTGCGGATCGCCAGCTCCATCGCATCCGGGCGGAGGCCGTGCTCATCCATGGCGACCTCTACCACCTGCGCCCTGAGCAGCTCCGCCGCGCGGCGGAAGCCGGCATAGGTCAGGTCCTCCACCATGATCACCGGCTGCTGGCCTTGCAGGATGGCCTGGAGAACCACCATGATTCCATTCTGACCGCCATGGGTCAGAACCACGTCCCGTTCGCTGACCGGGCCGACCGGCGCTTTGGCAATCCAATCCGCAGCGGCCTGGCGTACCGGCTTATATGCATCGCGGGTCGGGTAGTTCAGGAAATTCCGCGCCTCGCCTTCTGCCACCTTGTGCAGCGCCTCTCGCACCGCGGCCACCTGCCCCATGTCGGCAATCCGCGGGCTGAACAGGCTCACATGGCCGGGATCGCGCGCCTCCAGCAGATGCAGCTCCCGCGACCATACGTCATCGGGCACCGGCTTCTTCTTTTCGGCTACGAAAGTGCCGCGCCCGACTTCGGCCTCCAGCACACCCTCATCGGTCAGGATGCTGTAGGCGCGGGCGACAGTGCCGGGTGTAATGCTCAACTGATACGCGAGGTCGCGCACCGGCGGCAGCTTTGTACCAATTTTCAGGCTACCCGTCTCGACGGCAGACCGGATTGTATCTGCGACCTTTTTGTACTTGGGACCTTTTGTCTCACCCAGCGCTTGCGGCCAAATTGTACCCATTACAATCCATCCTTGGACAACCTCTCACCCTCTTTGTATCAAAACATCACGACAAATCAACAGGATTGTATCAACACAATACGAAGGAAGCCTCCCATGGCACAGCATATGCAAATGGCACAATCGAACATGTCCTTTTTGAACAGCCGCCCGGCCCTGCCGGTGCTGGCGCAATGGGCCGTCTCCTTTGCCGTGCTGGTAACCAAGTGGAGCCTGCGCCATCGCACCCGAACCCATTTGAAACACCTGAGCGAGACGCAGCTGAAGGACATCGGGCTGACCCGTGAGGACGCCCATTATGAAGCCACTCTTCCGTTCTGGCGCCCGTGATCCCCTGGGCAAAGGAACAACCTGACGGCCGGGGTTCGCCCCCGGCCTTTTTTGTTTGCGCCTTGGTGTCTGCAAAGGTGAGCCTTGCTGCCGCCGCGTCGCACATCCGCTCTTGGCCCCGCCCCCGCGCTTTGCTAGGCGCAGCGGGACGAAACCAGATTTGGCAGATTTGATGCAGCGCGACCCCATCCTTGTTGTAGACCGCGAGACCGGCGAGACCTTTGAAGAGGCAGTGCTGGGCGAGAAATGGATTCGCTGGGCCTATCAGAACGCCAGCGCCAGGCCGGTGGAAAAGCTGCTGTTCCGCTCCCCCCTCATCAGCCGGCTGATGGGCGCCTGGTTCGACTCGCGGTTTTCAAAGGGCAAGATCGCGGCTGTGGTTAACGAACTGGCCATCGACATGAGTGAGGCTACCGCTCCGGCAGACAGCTATGGCTGCTTCAACGACTTCTTTGTACGGCACCTGAAACCGGAGGCTCGCCCCTTCAGCGCGGACCCAAAGGACATTGTATCGCCCGCGGATGGCCGGGTGCTGGTGTTCCCGGAGCTGGCAGAGGATGTGTTTGTCCCGGTCAAGGGTTATCCGATGTCGGTGCGCACCATGCTGCCGGGTATTGCGGAGCGGTTCATCGGCGGCGCGCTGGCAATCGTGCGGCTGTGCCCGGCGGACTACCACCGCTACCACTTCCCTGCCGCGGGCCGCATCACCGCAGCACAGGACATTCCCGGCGCGCTGCATTCGGTCAACCCGATAGCGCTTGGCGCGGGGCCGGATGTGTTCGGAGAAAACAAGCGCACCTGGACCCTGATCGAAACCGATAACCTGGGCAGCTATTGCTTTATTGAGGTCGGCGCCTTCGGGGTCGGCTCCATCATCAACACCCGCACCTCGGGCGCGGTGCAGAAGATGGACGAGAAGGGCTACTTCAAGTTCGGCGGCTCCACCGTGGTGGTGGTGTTCGAGCCGGGCAAAGTGCGGTTCTCCGATGATCTGGCGGCAAACAGTGCCAAGGGCCGCGAAACACTGGTTAAGGTGGGCCAGCCTTTCGCCACCGCCCTGTAAGAAACCTGCCCTAACGCTTCGGCGGGATCGAATAGGTCATCGAGGCGCGCGCCACCGGCTCTGCCATGCCCTCGGAATAGATCAGCACATCCGCCACCGCCAGAACCCGGCCCAGCTTCAGCAGCCGCGCCTCGCCGATCAGGTCTGCCCCTGCCGCAGGCTTGCGCATGAAATCGAGCGAGCAATTGGTGGTTACTGCCAGCGCCTCCTGCCCCAGATGCGCCAGGATCAGCGCGTAGACCGCGCAATCGGCCAGCGCGAACATCGACGGGCCGGACACCGTGCCGCCGGGGCGCAGGTGCCGCTCCGCCGTCAGCAGCCGCATCCGGAGATGGTTTTCCTCCATCGCGTCGATGGCAAAGTCATCCCGCACCTGCGGAAAAATCTCATGCAAGTACTCCGTCAGACCTGCGACATCAAATGCCAGCGCCATGCTTTCCCTTTCTGTTCGCCCCGCCTAGAGTTGCCCCCGGATTTGCACGGAGGGCAAGATGGCAATTCTGGAACGTCACGACACGGGCGCAATTGCCCGCCTTACCATGAACACGCCGGAGAAGCTGAACGCGCTGTCGGATGAGATGCTGGCGGCGCTGCAGGAGCAGATTGACGCTTTGCGCGAAGACAGCCGCATCAAGGTTGTGATTCTCTCCGGTGCGGGCAAAGGGTTCTGCGCAGGCCATGACATCAAACAGATGACCGCTGGCCGCGCGTCCGAGGACGGCGGCAAGGCCTATTTCCAGGATCTGTTTGCACGCTGCACCAGCGTGATGACGGGACTGCAATCCCTGCCCCAGCCGGTAATCGCCCAGGTTCACGGCATTGCCACCGCTGCGGGTTGCCAGCTGGTTGCCTCCTGCGATCTGGCGGTGGCGGCGGAAGGCACCCGGTTCGGCGTCAACGGCGTGAATATCGGTTTGTTCTGCTCCACCCCGATGGTGGCGCTGTCGCGCAATATCCCGCGCAAACAGGCTTTTGAGCTGCTGACCACCGGCGAATTCGTCGATGCCGCGCGCGCCGTGGAACTCGGCTTGGCCAACCGTTCCGTGCCGCAAGAGGAGCTGGAAGCGGAAACCAACCGGCTGGCGGAGACTATCGCCTCCAAGCTCGGTGCGGCGGTGAAAATCGGCAAGCAGGCCTTTTACGAGCAGCYGCAGATGCCTCTGGAGCAGGCCTATGCCTACACCAGCGGCGTGATTGTCGAGAACCTGATGCACCGCGACACCATCGAAGGCATGGCCGCCTTTATCGAGAAGCGTCCGCCCGACTGGCAGGAGTGAGTTTTTCCGAAAATTTACGGAAAGCTTTAGCCTTTGTTTACCAATAGGAACGTAATGTTTCCGTAATAAGCCAAATGCCCACCTTTCAATTCGGGCAGAAAGATGGCAGAGATTGGGCAAGGTCGCAGACCGGCACAATTTGGGCTGCTGCTGCAGAAGGGTCCCTCCAACCGGTTCTCTCACCCCGGTGATCCATTCCTGCAGCGGCGGCCCCAAATCTCCCCTCCAGCAATGAACGGCCGCCG
>NZ_LYUZ01000082.1 GCF_001679925.1 Leisingera sp. JC1
GCCCCAAGCTGCCCCCGGCCGTCCTGCGCGTCGGACAGCAGCCCCAAGCTGCCCCCGGCCGTCCTGCGCGTCGGACAGCAGGCCGTCGCGCAGGACGGCCGGGGGCAGCTTGGGGCGGTACGTGGGTTTCGGAGGTGCGACAGAGGCCATGGCCGCCGATTGCACAAGCTTGGTCGGGTGCGATGCGGCGTCTGGGATGTCGATAGCCTGCAGACGGAAGGTCTCGTAGATCGCGTCGGACAGCCGTGCGGAGTCTTCGTCCTCGGCGGCGTCGCGGAGAGCGTAGTCCAGTTCCTCGGCCTCAATCGGCGTTTCGGGTTTCGCCATTTGAGCCGCAGAGGTCGCGCGCGATCGGCTGGTGGTTGTGTGTGTGGCGCGGGCAGGACTTCCCGGGAAGAGGGAAGAATGGAACAGACCCGCATTTACGGCCTGTTCCAGTTCGAGGCGCGGCGGAACCTCTGCAGTGACCCGCGACATCAGATGCGCCACGTCCGGAGACAGGGGCTGGCGCAGGTCGGCGGTGATGCCGCCCGGCTCGCCGCGGCGGCATTTGTCAAAGACAGAAATCCGCGTCTCGAAGCTGGTGCCGTGCTTGGCGAAAGCTGCGCCCGACACCGCGCCGGAGAACACCAGATGTGCGGTCTCGGTCAGACGGCCGAAGGTCTCGGCCCAGGCAGGCGCATCCGGCGCGAAACCGGCTCCGGTGATGGCGACGAGCCGTCCGCCGGGGGCCAGACGCGCGAGGGCCGAGCGCAGATGCCGGGCCGTCGCCTCGGTCGACCGACCATCGACATTGGCTTGGGCCGAGAAGGGCGGGTTCATCAGGATGACGCTCGGGCTTGAGGAGACATCGAGATGATCGTCGATCTGCGCGGCATCAAACCCCGTGACCGGTCGACCCGGGAACAGCAAGCGAAGAAGGTCGGCGCGGGTGTCCGCCAACTCATTCAGAGCCAGAGTGCCGCCGGCGATCTCGGCGAGGACCGCCAGGAGCCCGGTCCCGGCGGACGGTTCGAGGACCAGCTCGTGAGGCTGGACCTGTGCGGCAACCAGTGCCGCGAGTCCCATGGGCAAGGGCGTGCTGAATTGCTGAAAGCGCTCCATCTCTTCCGAGCGGCGCGTATGCGTGGGCAAGAGACCTGCCACCTTGGCGAGGATGGGCAACAGCGCCGAAGGCGAGCCCGCCCGGGCGAGAAGGGCGCGGCCGAATTTCCGCAAGAACAGAACCAGCGCCACCTCGCCGGCCTCATAGGCGAGCTTCCAGTCCCAGGCACCGGTCGCATCGGAACTGCCAAAGGCATGTTCCATCTCGCGGCGCAGGCGCAGCGCGTCGATCTGAAGCCCTTGCGCCAGATCAGGCTGCAGCGCTTCGGCAACAGCAACGATCGCAGGGGCAGGATTTGCTGCCAACGGAACAACGGGCGCAGGCAAGGACGCCTGCGCAACAGGGGCAAGATGGGTCATCGGGAATCTCCGGAATGAAGGATAGGATCAGGCCCGGACACCCTCTCTCGGGCACCTTCAGGCCTGATCTTTCCCGGCCCCTCTCTCCCTCTCGCACCAAGGCGTTCCCGATGCTTTGCTTGATTTTGTTCCTGTTATGTTCTATATTCAGAACCAAGCCAGAAAGGGGGTTCCACCATGGAAATCACCACGCACGCCCTGCCCGTAACACCCAAGCAGATTGCCTATGCGCGGTTGCTCGCCCTGCGCAACCGGACGCTCCTGCCCTGGGAGGTTCAGCAAGACCGGCGATCTTTGAGCGCTTGGATCGAGGCTCAGGCCCAGCTCAAGCCGGTATCGGACATGGACCGGCTGCCCACGTCCAAGCAGGTAGCCTTCGCTGAGAAACTCGCCCGGATCAAACGGCGCGCCGTTCCGGACGAATGCTTCCGCGACAAGGGGCTCATGTCGAAGTGGATCGACGGGAATAAGTGACTCGGCAGGATCACCCGAACCGCCGCCCTCCTTCCGTGAAAGTATACGCGTTGACGATGATTCCCTCCTCGATGGCTTGGTCCGAGGTGAGGTGGTCGTATTCGGCTTCAAGCTGGCGGTAGAGCCAGCGGGCCAGATCACGCAGCGCCTCGGTCACGACTTCTTCTGCGTCCTCAGTCGGCGGCTGCCAGGTCGCGCTGTCCCGCGTGATGTCCACCGACATGGTGTATTCATGGTAGTAGCGACCACGGTGGCTGGCCTCGGCGGCGAGCTGGTAGAAGTTCCGCCGCTGGATGGCCTGCAGCCGGTCGGCGATGCCGTGCAACGTCGCGTCCGTGGGCGCGTAGTCCCGAATGCGCGCGGCCGCGCCCTTGGCGTGGGACCAGTATCCTTCGAAACAGGCCCCGTCGCCCTGACTCCAGAACCCGGAGAACCAGATGCAGGGCTTTTGGCGCGTCCCGCCGCCCATCAGGCGGACGGGCGTGGTCTTCAGGCTGATGCCGAGTATCTCGCAGACCCGCTCGAAATCCTCATAGACCGCGTCCCACCAGTCGTCGTGGGGTCCGAGGTCGCGATACCAGGTACGCGCCTTTTCCTTGGCGGCATCCGAGAGCTCGGGGAACTGGTAGACGGTGGTGCAGATGATCTCAGGCATCGACGTCCTCCCCGTTCAGCGCCGCGACCAACCATTCTTGCGTGCTGGACCAGCCGAAGGATTTACGAGCGCCGAGATCGATGGCATGCGCGCCGCCGCCAAAGGCGTCGAGCCGCGGCCGAGAGCAGGTCAGAGCATACTGGAACCCCCAAAGGCCGGTGAGGTCGAGGTCGTCGGCGAGCCGCAGCACGAAGCGGATGACGGCTTCGACATCGCCGTGGTCGTCGTCATGGATCCAGAGGCTGCTGCCCTCGGGGGCATCCTGGTGCACGAGATCGAAGCCCGCGACAACCGGGTCGTCGGCGTCCTGATCCGCAGCGCGCAGATCCTGAAACAGCGCGATCGCGCGGGTGGCCTTGTCGGGAGTGCCGACGTCGAGCAGGCACGAGAAATGGGTGAAGTAATCCGCCATGGGGACCTCCTGAATGGGGAAGACCCGGCCAGGAGGCCGGGCGATCGATTGGGATGAAGGGGTAGTTGGGAACGATCAGCCGGTCGGCGTGTCGCCCGCCGCCTGTCGTGCGGCATGAGCGCAGAGCATCTGCCGGTAGAAGCGCTTGCGCGCCAGCCGGAGACTGCAAACAGCGCGCGTGTCGGGGTGTAGCGCCCGGACCGCCGCGCGAACCACTGCCAGTCGCGAAGCGGCCGGCGGCAAGCCAAGACGTCGATAAGTGGGATCGGTCATGTCACATGACCTCGACCACGGGCGAAGCGAGATACGGATCGACCTGTGCCTCGATCCGTTCGGTCCGACCCATCCAAGGCTCGGGCCGAATGGCCTTCACCCAATCGGCGAAGCTCGGGATGAAGCCGAGGTCCTCCTTAACATGCTGCTCGCCGACCCACCGGGTAGGGATGCTGCGTCCGGTCGAGAGCGTAAGCGTCGGACCAAAGATTGTCTCGGCCATGAAGATGCCTTCGGCATGGTGGCGCAACGCCCGGTGCCGAAAATCGGCTGTGATCTCCTTGCTCTGGTCGAACCAGGAATGCACGGCGAGGTAATCCTCTACCGTGCCGCCCCATTTCTTCACCGCAGACAGGGCGTGGTGATACGGATGTGCCATCGCCGCCCCCTCAGAAATCGTGTGTGTAGAGTTCGGACGAGGTGAAGCGCTCGTTGAACTCGAGGTGGATGGTGCGAGCGCTCGCGTCGAAGCAGAATTCGCCGTAGGCCCCGTCGTTGTTTTCCCAACCGCCATGGGCGTCGGAGAGCAAGTCGTAGGCCAGTCGCTCCACGACATCTTCGAGCGAAAGCGCCCGCATCTCGACCTCCGGGACGTCCCAGGTCAATGCGGCATAGGCGATCTCGGTCTTGGGGAAAGCAACCTCGGTCTCGCCAGCGTAGGCTTCGATGCTTTCAACCTGGCCGCTATCGCCATAGCCGTCAAAGCTCACGGTCACATGGGTGATGCCCGCGGCAGTCAGGCCATCGAAGAGGCGCTCCTTGTTGGCCGGACGCAAAGCTGCGATCCGCACGTCGCGCTCGGCCTGCCGGGCCAGCACGGCAGCGAAATCAATCCTGGACGGCGCCATCGGCGCGGCCAGGGTGGGTTCGATCTTGGACATTGGAAACTCCGGAATGAGGGAAAGGATATGAACCCCGAGGCTCTCTCTCGTACTCGTAGGTTCACATCCTCCCCTGCCCGTCTCTGACTCTTGGACGTCACGCCGCGATCTGCAGGGCGCGAGACGCGAAGGCGCGCCAGAGCGGATCGACAAGACGGGCATCGAGAAGATCGGCGTGGTGCCGCAGCCTTCGCGCGAGGCCATGTTCATGCCACTCGGCCGCCCGCATGGCCTGCGCGCGGGTCTGGCTGGCCTCGGTCACGATGGCGCGGGCTTCGGCGGCATCCGAGACCGGGTGGCACCAGGCGACCCCGCCATCACAGGTAGCGCCGGCCAGAACGAGGCGGCCCTCCCGATCGAGGATCGCCAGGATGCGCGGCGCCTCTTCAGGAGTGATATCTTCGGCGTGAACGATTGCCCCCTGCATGGCGTCGGCCAGCGTTGCAAACCGCTCCAGTACCTTGGGGTGTGCCTGCCCGGACATGAGAGCCGCGGGCACATGGCAAGCCGTCGTGAGTGCAAACGGCAAGTCTTGATCTGCAGAAACGGTCAGGAAGCTCGGCGGCAAACCTGTCTTCTGTGTTTCCGGCTGAGTTTGGAGAGTAAGGTCGAACATGGGCATATCTCCGACGGTGCGGAGAGCCTCTCTCCCCGCTTCAAACCGTCAAAGACCAAACCGCCCCCTCGGACTCTCTGTCGCTGATCGAGCCGATCATTTCGGCGTTGGTAAATCGCCCCATCGAACCCGCAAGTAGCGCCCTTCGCGCTTTGGAAGATCTTTTCGGTCGATCATCCGACCCGAGACCTGAAAATCCTCGTTGATCTTTACAACCAAGAGCTTGTTGAAATGCCCATTTGTATCGACCACAACCACATCCTTTGTCTTGAATGGCGTAATGGTCTTGACCTCGACATGATCATTGCCAAGTCTTCCGTCAGCACCCTGGGCATAGGTCTTGTTCAGCTTGATACCGTACGTGATAGCACCGAACAGCTCACCGATATCGCCGTAGACAGAGAGGTGAAGGCCGGTCTCGAGGTGATAGCCTTCCGCGAGGGACAGGAGATCCTCAAAATATGGGATCATAGACCTGATCGCGTTCGGGTATTTAGCGCCCCACTCCTTGTAGCGAAGCTGCTCGTCGATTTCCGACCAGGTAACCCATTCACCGTCATCATAAAATGCACGATCTGACCAATCAATTTCTTCCATGCGCGTACTTCCAACACCTAAACGTGTCGGGCACAGTAGCAGATCGATGAAACAGGAAAGAGACCGGAGGCGATATCGCCTCCGGTCGCCACCTCAACCAACGCGGTCGAGGAGCTTCTTGGCGCGCCCTTCCATGTCGAGCCGCGCATCCTGCTGGGTCTTGTCGCGCGCAAGCCGCGTGATGCCCTGCACGAAGTCGAAGATGCTTTCGGGCGGGCGGCCCTCTTCCATCAGTACCTTCTCGATGATCTTGCCGGATTCGGCCTTCGAGAAGCCGCGCTTGCGCAGGAAATCCGCACGATCTTCGTCGCTGCGCGCCACGATCTGCTGCCGCGCCGCTTTGATGCCGTTCACGAACCCCTGGGGCGAGGAATTGGCGAAGCGCGTCAACGCGGGCGCCGCCTCATGTGCAAAGCGCGAGGCGGCGTATTTCGAGTGGCGGATCTTGATCTCCTGGAAATCCTCGACGCCCCACAGGTTCCGGTTCTGGCACACCGCCCGCAAGTAGAAGCTCGCCATGCCGAGGGTCTTTGCCCCCACCTCGGAGTTCCAGCAGTAGAATCCCCGGAAGTAGAGGTCGGGCGAGCCGTCCGCCAGCTTGCCCGCTTCAATCGGATTGCGATCGTCGACCAGGAACAAGAAGACATCGCGGTCCGAGGCGTAGAGCGTAGTCGTGTCGCGGCTGATTTCGACATCGGGGTTGTAGACCCCGGTCGACCAATCCAGCACACCCGGCACCTTCCAGCGCGTATCGCCCGTGCCATTGCCTGCGATGCGCTGCACCGCCTCGACAAGCTCGAAGTCATGGATGCGACCGTAGTCTGGACCGGTCACGGCGCGCAGTTCGGTCCGGCCATCCGCCGTCTCGAAGGTCTTCACCTGCTCGGCACGGTGATTGGTCAAACCGTATTGCAGGTTGATCCCCGCCAGAGGCGCGGGAAGCTGCCGCAGGTAGGATGCCGGGGCACCGACGATGCTGGCAAGCTGGCCGAAGGCCCAGTGCGTGGGCGCGACCGGCTCATGCGCTTTCGGCAGGACCAAGTGCAGCCGCTCTGCACTGTCGCGCGCGGCCTCGACCCTGATATCGGCGGTCTGTACCACCCGGCTGCGGCTGCGCTCAGAGCGACCCTTCACATTGGCCCAGAGATCGTCGAGCGAGAGATACCGCTCGTCATCCGGCCGGTTGAACCATTCGGACGACACCCGCCCGTTCCGCTCGCCCCGGCTTACATCCACTTTCCAGCCACCAGCCCGCGCCGGCTGAACCGGATCCAGAACTTCCACAACGCCCATCGGCATTCCTCCGTGACAGGCGCTGGGAGCCACTCTCCCAGCCTTCAACCTGTCACCGGGAAACCGGCACTCCTTTCACTCTCGAAAGATGCTTAGAAGGCAGAAATGCGGACAATCGTAGTTCCGGGCAATCATCAGCCGTCGTCGTCTTTTCTGGAAACCCGCCCAAGTCTTGAGAGCATACGTGCCCACTCATCTACATCGGTGGAGAGCCGAGCTGCGGGTTCGGAACGTGGCTTGTGGGTTTTTTTGGCTGATTGCGAAACCGAATTGCCAGACAGGGTTCCAGATGAACGTGGGCGCTTCTTGGCGCGTGCATGTGGTTGCGGTTTCCGAGCCTTCTGAGGTTTGCTACCTGCGGTTCGTTTCTTTTGCCTAACCGGTTTTTCTTGGGAGACGCCGGATAGGGCAATCAGAAAAAAGGCAACGCGGGGAGTCCAAGGCGAACCATCAGCAGTCACACGGCCTGTTTCATTCAAATAGTGAGAAACAAGTTTGGGCCCCACGATCCCCTTCTTGGCGAAATCTTCGAGTACAGAACGTAGTGTTCCTGACACTTTGGCAGTTCCGCCGCTTCCTGACCCAAAGTGCCTCCTCTCGGATGGCAAAATCTCTGAAACATCACCGGGAATTATACTAGGGTCGATATCCTTTTCCAGCGCTTCGAAGTCGACCAGCCGGTCCCCGTTGACAACGGTAGTATCTTCAAGTGACTGCGGGTGGAGAAATGAGAACGTCTCTTTACGGCGACTGACAAGGTCACCTTCAACCAAAAGCGGCTGGTCACAGTAGATGAAAAAACGATATTTCTGATGATTTTGGCTTGAAAGGTCTTCGACGTGAACTTCCATCCCGAAGTCGGCAAAGTGGACTTCAACCACCACCGCAAGCTTCCAGGAATCTCGTCTCTTTTTCCGACCTACAGGTAGTATTCTCTGGTCGATCTTTTGTTCGGCACTGAGAATATCTTTGATTTCAGCAACTGGTCTTCTGGAGGGGCGAGCACGCACAGAGCCAGAGGCGGGGCGCCCGTTGTCCGTGCAAGGGTGCTTTGCCCAAGGCTTTCCGAGTTCATCAAAGAAGACACGACTACCGTTTTCATTAGCATAAAAATAGACGGGCTGACCGCAGACTGGGCAGGATGCATTGGGATTAACGAAGCAGCGAGAGTAGCTTGTTGCGCCGTAGCCTTTCAGCGTCTGCGTCGCTTGGTGCTTTTCATACTCGGAATAGGCCGGCCGAAGTGGCTTTATTACTGGCGCAGCGTTGGCGCCTCCACCGTTTCGGTTGCCGCCGCCAACGCACCACCCGCATGTGCACCAAGGGTAATGATTGTGTCCGGTCAATTTGGCACCAATATTCCAATACTAGTTGCAGTGAATTGTCTCAATAACGCACATTTCTGTAGTCCCCTTCCCCAGTTTCTATCAGCCTGGGATCTTCTATCAAGGCGACGTAGCCTTCCACCAAGTCCAATGTTTGGCTTGGGCTGCGAAGCGGACGAATGCGCGTGCAGTTACATCCGTCCCGGCGAGGGCACTTTGTGCTCTAAGCCGCTTCGCGGCAATCCCGCAAACCCGGCGGTCTAACCCGCCGGGCTCGAGGGGAGACCCCGTTCCTCAGAACGGGATCTCGTCGTCGCGGTCGACCAGCTCGGGGTTTTCGTTCTCGGCCGACTTCGGGCGGCTCAGGAAGTCGACCTTCTCGGCGATGATCTCGCAGCCGTAGCGGTCGTTCCCCATGCTGTCGATCCATTTGGTGTAGTGGATGCGGCCGTGGACGAGGACCTTCATGCCCTTTTCGCAATGCTCGGCGACCGTCTTGCCGAGACCGTTGAAGCAGGTGATGCGGTGCCATTCGGTGTCCATGACCCGGTAGCCGTTCTCGTCGCGCATCACACGGCCTTCCGAGAGGCGGGGACGCGAGGTGGCGAGGCTGAAGTTGGTGATCTTGGTGCCGCTCTGGGTGGTGCGGACTTCGGGGGTCTGACCGATGTTGCCGGCGAGGATGACGATGTTCTGCATGATAAGCTCCTGTGTTTCCTGTCTTCGGGACCGTCCCTTCGACAAGACCCTGAAAAAGCCCGTCGGGCGACGCGTGCACGGTGGACAGCATGGACACCGGACACCCCCAGAGGACCGGGGTGGAGCGGGCAGGACGCCAACGGCGGCCAACACGGCCCGGACTGACGCGGGGTTGCGCGCAGGAGACCAAACGGGATTAGGGGATTGTCAGTCGAAGGGATGGCCCAAGAGACAGAGAGATGCGGGGAGCCCATGCCAGACCATGTCCCCTTGCCAATCGGACTGTTTGACCCAAAGCCCAGCACCCCACCAGCGGCCAAAGTGGCTATCACCAGCTCTCGTCGCACTGCCCTTGCCTGCTAGGAAATGCAGGGCCCTGCCGCGAAATGCTATAGATACCGGAACATTCAAGACCCGGCACGCACCAATGGCTGATTACAATCTCGCGGCACTGTCGCTCGGCGAGCTGACGAAAATTCAGGAGGACGTCGCCAAGGCGATCTCCACCCATCAAGATTGGCAGAAGGCAGAAGCCCGCGCCTTAGATGAAGCTCTTGCCCAGAACCAGGGCTACTACCTCGCCGAAATTGTCGGCTCCAAAACGAAAACAGCGCATTCGCCAGAAACGGCGAGATACCAGCATTCTGAGCATCCAGCACCCACCTGGTCTGGCCGACGTCGCAAACCGCGGTGGTTCGTGAAGGCATTGGTGGTCGGCAACATCGCAAGTGAGGCAACAATACGTTGAGGGAATTAGCGACGCGATGGCCCCTTTTCTGACATCGACGCGGGGAACTGCTGGTTATCAGTTTCTGTGCGTCTTACCTGACCAAGGCAGCGCCACAACTGGCCGCTTGCCCGCGCCTGCTGGCCATCGTCCACCGGCGCGAACCTCCCGAAACCCTCTATATTTGAAATGACTGGAGCGTACTGCTCGGAGAAAATGAGCAAGCGATGCCTCGGCGTTTGACAGGATGGCCGGGCCGGGCAAACCTCACTTCATTGAGGGAATAGGTAGGGTTGTATGTTAAGCGAAAATGCATATCGGGACAGCGTCCGAGAGAGGGACCTAGACAACTTTCTGGTCGAAGAGCTTTCGTCCTCCGACGACTTTCGCGACTGGCTTCTGAGCCGCATCACGGCTGATTTCCTGCCGCCGGAGACCGGAGATATTCGCGTGCGCAAGAGCCCTGTCCGCGCCAGCCTCGACGGTCGGCAAACCGATGTAGAGTTGGGCTGGTTCTCCCGCGGCGATCAGCAAGCCTGTGTGCTACTGGAGAGCAAGGTCGCCGACAACTTCCAAACCGGCCAAGCCGAGTCATATTTCGGCGAGGTCCAGGCGCAGCTACTCAAGCTGGGGCCTAAGAGGGCGGCCGCCGTGCTCGTCGCCCCGGCCGGTAAGATGCCAAGCTTACAGCACAACGGCGCGTTCGCGGCAGATGTCACGATCGAGGAGATCATCGCTTTCCTGGAAAGCCGGCTTTTGGATCTCGACGAAGGGGAGCTGTCTCGGCGGCTATCAGTGAGGATCGAACTCCTGGAGGCCCTAGCCGGGAAACGGGCGTCGGGTGGCTGGGTGGCGAGCACCGTGGCCGAGAAGAAGGACTTCGGGATCGCCTACGAGCAGTTGGCATCGGAAATCCTGCCCGATTTGAAGGTTCGGCCTTCGACTGATGGCCCCAAGGCGACCACACGCATCTTCGAAGCAATGCATATCTCGGCGCTTCCCAACATGAGGCTACGGCACGAATTTGGAAAACAAGAAGCCTGGAAGTACACTAACGTCCAGTTCCCGAAGCAGGCAAATCGAGTCGCGGTGTTGCGTTCAAGCGCGCTGCTGCGGGGGACCTCTTATCAAGTGGAAACCGCAGGGCAGAGCCTCTCCATTCGCGCCAGGACGCCCGGCGTGAACCCGATGCGCCCCTTCGAGGACGAACAAGACAAGGTCGAGGCGGGTCTCATCGCGACCCGGGACCTTTTGGCATGGATCCGGGCCAATGCGGCCGAGATCGCGCGCCTTCTTGAGACCAACTGAGCCGTCTCCACCGTCGCTTGGTCAGTCGTTTTCGCGCAAACGCTCGACATAGTAGGGGACACGAACGATGGAGAGGTCACGATGGAAGGCAATGCGATCAGGGAGCATCACGGTTCACACCGGGTCGCATACCGACGTTCTTAGGATCGGCATCGCCGATCTCTTTGTCGGTGATAGGACAAGGGGCGCACCTGCACCGCGCACGGGGCCCAAAGGAGGTGAGGCCAAGGCCTCACCCGAAGGGATCGTATTCCGAGACGATCACAACCTCGTCTCCGTCGATTTCATCAGCGGGGACGGCGCCATAGGTTCCATCACCGGCCTGGAAGACGACGATCGAGACCATGAGCGTGGCGGCGAGGGAGGCGGCGAAGGCGTGTGCATCTTTGCGGGACATCTGTTTGGCTCCTGCTTGGAGGCGGAGGACCATCCCCCGCGCGACAGGACCCCGCGGGCCCGAAGACTGGCTGACATCACCGGGTGCGTTCGGCTCGTCCGAATCCACCCGGCGGCACGGGCTCGCCCGTAGTCCGACCCCTCGCGGGTTGATCTCGAAGACGGGATTCGGGGCAAGGAAGGGAATGGCGAGCGGGGGATGGTGCGACCGCAGACTGGAGCCGGGTGTCCCGCTGATGCTTTCGCTGCCTGCCAGCCTCCCGGGCAGGCTCTTGGGTGAAGACCTCCTTCCGTGTTGGATTGGATCCTATGGTGCCCCGCGATCTCGCGGGACAGAGTCGTGATGGGTGAGAGGCCCGCGCTTTGGCGGGCCCCTTGGATTCTACAGGCTCAGGCGGCAAGTTCCGCGTCCCCTGCCCTACCGGCATCTTCTTCGCCGACAATCTCCAGCCGCGCGTTGCGATAGCCTWCCCTGGCGATCCAGAGCTCGGCGGCCGTGAGGGACTCGGCCAAATGCAGCAGCTCCGTGCAGCCGCCGAAATCCAGCAGGACACGCACCTGCCCGGGCTGTGGTTCCTCAGCAACCTCGAAGGTTAAGGCGCTATCCGCCGAATGCGTCCGCATGATCGTCACGAGAATGACCCCGTTCGAAGAGAAATTCCCCTCGTGCAGCGTAAACGACGCCGGCGCCGTCCAGGTCGGATAGGGTCGCGGCGGCTCCTTCTTGACGAGACGGCCGACGCCGTTCGAACGCTCCCAGGCGGCGAGCTTCTTCGTGAACCGTGCGGGCGGTTTCGGTGTGCTATCGGTGTAGCGAATGAGCGCGCCCAGGGGCGCGGTGTCGAGAATGGTGGTTGCAGACATGATTCCTCATCCTGAATGCGTCACCTTGCATTCATCTTATTGATATTGTTGTGTTTTATGTAATTGAGGGCGGGTTTCCCCGCCCTCGGATGGCGCGGATCACTCCGCGGCCATCATCGAAGCCTCAGTGCTCGGCAAGTCCGCCGTAAGGAAGGCGGGCAGATCGACATCTTCGGCCTGCTCGGCGTCGGAAACAGGTTCAGACGCCCCCTGCCCTTCCACACCGTCGAGTTCTGCCAGATCGTGACGGCGAAGAACCTCCGGCAGCCAGCCGATGCCTTTCAGCAGACGCTCCGCTTCGGTCACCATCTCACCCTTCTTCAGGTGATCGAGAAGTTGCGCCGTCCCCTCCCCTTTCGCCTCGCGCACGGCCTCGAGGATCCGGGCCTTGGGCACGCGGTTCAGGTAGGTATCGGCCGTCGGCTCCCAACCCGCCTCGACCATGTCGAGTTCGACCGCCTGTGCGACCAAGTCGGACTGGTTCATCCGCTTGGTCAAACCGCTGGCGGAGATACCAGCACCATAGGGGTTCACTTTCTCATGGAGCGCGTTGATCCCGAAGCTGAGGCAATGCGCGAGCAGGCACAGCCGGCTCGCCTGATCGAGGGACGCCAGGTAATCCCAGAGTGCGGCATCGTCGCCGAGCGGCAGGTCGGCTTCCCACTCGGCGTGACGATCGTCTACCAGCTTGGCCACCACGCTGTCCTTCAGATCGCTCGCCTGCGCGGACATGTAGACGTGACGTACCGAGGCCTCGAGGCAGCTGCCGGCCGAACTGGACGTCCGGAAGGTGTCATTGACCAGCTTCAGGAGCAGCAGCGTCAGCGCGACGTCGGGGGAGCGCCCGACAGCTTCGCGCAGTGCCAATGTCCGGTGCGCCGTCAGCTCCATGACCAGCCGCTCGGGCAAGGGCTTCACCGCACCATCGTCCTCCTCGTCGGGCACGTTGGCGCCAAGCGCCTGACCAGCAGAGGTGATCACCGTGCCATGGCCGACACCATCCACGCTGCTCGCCGCTGAAAGCTCAGCGCCCTGCCCGTCTGCTGCCTGTTCACCGCTGTGGACGTCGACGTCTGCCCTTGGCTCATCCTCGGGCCGCACAAAGCCCCGATAAACGGCAAGCTCGCCATAGCGGTCAAGCGTCACGAAAGCCCCTGCCCGTGCGATCTCCTCCGCGTCGAAAATCAGCGGCCGTGCCTCGAGCTTCTCCATCGCGACTTCCAACTGACCAAGACGCGCGTCGATCTCTTCGGGGAAATCATCCTGACCCTCGTATTCCTCTTCGAGCGCCCGGTACTCGGCAAGCAGCTTGGCATGGGCCGCGCCTTCGTCATCCGTCATCGGCGCCGGGTCTCCGCTCAGCCGCCGCAAACCGTGGCTGTAGCCATAGGGCAGGTCGAGAGAGACCTCGATCCACCTCCAACCTTCGGTCGCAATGGCTTCGGCTTCAGCCTGAAGCTTTTCGCTGACCAAACGATCGAGCAGGGCAGGGTCTTCCAACCAGCCGCCGTCATCGCCCTGGAAAAGGTCATGCAACATGGTGCCACCAGCCGTCTCGTACGCCTCGACCCCGACAAAGACGGCCCGACGGTCAGAGGCGCGTACCGAGGTTTCCGTCAGCATGCGCCGGATCTGATAGGGCTCCTTGTTCCACGACGACTTGATCGCCTCCCAGACCTGAATCTGACGCTCGTGGTCCGGATTGACCGTGAAGGCCATCAACTGTTCCAGCGTCATCTCGTCCTCGGCATAGAGCTCGAGCAGGGCAGGGGCCACGGCGGCGAGTTTCAGGCGCTGTTTGACCACCTGCGGCGTGACGAAGAAGGCGGCCGCAATCTCTTCGTCGCCTTGACCCTTCTCCCGCAGTGCCACGAAGGCCCGGAACTGATCGAGCGGATGCAGGGAAACGCGCTGCATGTTCTCAGCGAGCGAGTCATCTTCGGCGAGGATCGTGGACCTGGCATCCCGTACGATGCAGGGAATGGGCGTCGTCTTGGCCAAGCGTTTCTGCTTCACGAGGATAGACAGGGCCTGGAAGCGCCGACCGCCAGCGGGGATTTCGAACTTGCCGGTCTCGGACCCATCATCCGCCAGAACGGGCCGAACGCTCAGGCTCTGCAGCAACCCGCGGCGGGCGATGTCTTCGGCCAGTTCCTCGACCGAGATGCCGGCCTTGATGCGCCGGACGTTGGACTGGCTCAGCACGAGCTTGTCGAAGGGAATGTCCCGGGACGGGGACAGGGTGACTTTCTGGGCAGATTTCGCCATCAGATCTTCTCCGCGACGGGCGCCGGAAGCCACTCTCCCGATCTCACTTCCCGTCACCCCTTTCACAGCCCATCTCTACCTCTCGACATGTCCACCGCGGTGGACATCACGCAGTTGCTGCCCCAGAACGAGAAAGCCTCTCCAACAACAGTGATGGGTTGAAGTCAGTTTCTCTGCGACCGAGCGTGATGCTGTGGAAATACGCTCCAAAGTCTCGGATGCGATTGCTCATTTGGAGAATTATGAAGATGGCGCATGATGCTTTTTGAGAGCCTATCTTCCTAGCAGCCTTTTCGAAGGTGCTTTCGTGGATTCCCATCATTGGAGCGAGCGTTCTCGCGTGGCTTTCGACATCGTGCCAGTTCCTAAGTGAGTTCGTTGCGAACGATGTAGCTTGATCACAAACGGTTGTGAGCGTTTCCAGGGGAAGTGTTTGGCTGTTGGTCCCGCTTTCTAAATCTTTTTGTTCTTTTTTAGACTTAGAATGGTGGCGGACAGTTTGCCCGTCATTGGCGGGCAGTTTCATTGTTTCTGGTGCGTCCACCGCGGTGGACATCTGTTTGCATTGAGCCTCCAGTTCGCCGAGCAAAGCACGATACTCCGCGATCGAGAGCTTCCTCCGAAGAACTCGGCGTACCTGATGAGTGAGTTCGTTCTCGGGGTCAGCTTCGTCGATCTGAGCAAGTTTGGTTAGGATTTGCTTTCGCAAAAACACGCGATCCCGACGAGCGTTTTCCATCGCTTGGGCTGTCGCAAGTAGTTCGCCGGCACGCGCGAGCAACGGAGCCAGCGACAACCCATAGCTAATGGACTGACCTTCGGAGGACTTCACTCGGTATCTCTTGCGATTTGGGCTGTCGTGGCGCTTCATGAAACCGAGTTCAACAAAGCGATCGATGTGCCTACGGAGGGTTCGTTCATCGATCCCGCCAACTCGACGGCAGATCTCGTCGTTGGAAGCGAAGACTGTGTCTCCATGCCCAGGCTTGAGAAAGCTCAGCATCGCTTGGAGCGTTTGAACATGTCCTGGACGGAGACCGAATAGGCTGCGAGTATCTCTGAGCGCACGGAAGACTGCCCAGATGTCGGTTTCAGGTGTTGACGTGGCGGGGGTGCCCTTGCCGACGCCAAAGGTCTGAACGGAAAGCTTTGTGAATGCCATGTTTGTTGAACGACGACCGTTGCGGCCCACAACTTCCCCGGCTCTTCCCGCTGTTTTTGGCGAGAAAAGACAACAATAAGACGTCCACCGAATCGGTGACTCTTGACCGGTATGTCGGAGATTGCTACATCACAGGTGCTAATCAGATGATGAGGGCTCTCCGGGGGAAACCTTGGGGGGCTCTTTTCTTTTTGGTCTTCGCCTTTCTCCTCTGCTCGTGTTTTTGGTTATGACCGGGGATCAGCTCCCCGAGCCTCTCTCATTCTGCCATTGTTCAAAAAGCTGTCGCAGCGTGGTTTCCGCGCGCTCTTCGAGCCATTGGCCGAATTCCGGGTTGTCCTTGCGGGTGATCTTGATAGCGATCGACTTGCCATCGACTGAAAGTGTGCCGACAGGGCTACCACTATTGTCTTTTACCACGGTCGTTTGGCCACGGGCGCTTTGGTTGGCTGCGCCACGCGCCTTGCTGGAGCAAGCAACATAGACGGCTTGAAACTTGTCCGAGCTTGGAGTGGTGTCAGGCAGAGAGGCAAGTGTCTCACGCGCAATGTCGACAAGCGGAACCTTCTCTGAAAGTGCAGCAAGATCACCCCATTGGCGTCGACCTACGCCATGAGCCGGGCCGATAAGCCGGACAAGTTCGTCAGGCAGCTGCTCGATGACTACACGATGGTTCGACACACCTTGCCGGGTAAGGCCTAGGGCGTCCTGAATGACGCCAGGCTTGTAACCGGCCTCCTGCATCTCTTTGATAAAAAGAGATTTTTCAATGAAGGACGGATCCAGCCGCAGGTTGTTTTCCTGACCTTGCGCGATCAGAGAAGCATCATCATCGAGCGTTCGAACGATCGCTTTGACGGTTCCACCAGCTCTTCGAATGGCTGCAAGTCTGCGACGCCCGTAGATGATGCGGTATCGATCCGGTTGGTCAGAGGGGCGAACCATGATCGGCACTTGCTGACCATGCTTGCGAATGCTTTCGGCGAGATCTTCAATGCTACTATCTTCCAGGATCAGGCGATCCCGGAGACCATCCATATCGATCCGGTCGGGTTCGATATCTCGGATTGAGTTGGCAGTGATTTCCCGGAGAGAATCCCGCAATCCGCCAACCGAGCCAGGTAGCTTCGAGGATTTGACCGGGGCAGGGGAGGGGGCTGCCGACTCTTTCTCGTCTTTCGGTGGCTGGTTGAAGATATTTCGAGCCATCAGCGACGCCCCCATGCCATTTGGATTGTCTGCTCCAGCTCATCGGCAACGCTGTTCACGCTGGTCAAAGCCCGATCAATGGTCTTCCGAATGAGCTGGCTCGGGTCTACCTCATAGATGGTTTGCTGAGTCATGCCGGCGTCAGAAATGGCTGTCGACTTCAGCATCGGTTCAGTCATGACTTGGCCCGCAAGGATTGAACGTAGGTACCCGGCCATTTGCGTTTGTGGTCCGTCCGACGGCTCGTAGCGTGTGATCAGGAACTTTACGAAGTCCCAAGTGACATGTCGTCCAATCGCCTCTTCGACGGCTTTGACCGTTTCCGAAGCGAGTTTGAGGAACTGGCTCATCGAAGCGATGTCGAGCATGCCGGGGACGACCGTCACAAGTAAGCCGGTGGACGCTGCCAATGCTGTCAATGTCAGGAAGCCCAACTGCGGAGGGCAATCGATCAGCACGATGTCATAGTCTGAGTCGACTTCCTCTAGCGCCAGAGCAAGACGCTCTGCAAAAATCGGCTGAACCCTGCGCGCAAGGGCATTCGCTGTCTCGGTTTCGTACTCGGACAACATCAAGCCAGCCGGGACCATGTCGAGCTTGTGGAAGTATGTTTTCTGGATGACCTCCGAGAGCGGAACCTGATCATCGTATCTCAATGCGTCGTAGATTGTGCCGCCTTCGGCAAATTCGAGCTCAGGCCGGAAGCCGAAAAATGTCGTCAAACTGGCTTGCGGGTCGAGGTCCAGCACAAGCACGCGGTAGCCACGCAGGGCATACCTGTGTGCCAAATGGATCGTCGCTGTTGTCTTCGAGCTGCCGCCTTTGAAATTCACGACCGAAATGACCTGAAGACGGTCGCCGTCTCGGCGGCCAGGTCTGTACGCGTCAGCATTTTTTCCTGTCCGCGCCAAAATGCTGCGGAGGTCGTCAACTTCTTCGGCCGTGTAGAACCTATGACCGCGACCGTCAGTGTGAACTTCTGGGAAGCTGCCATCTTTGTGGCGGTTGCGCAGGTTCGACGTACTAACGCGCAGCACCTCGGCGACCTCGGTCGAGCTGAAGCGGCGCAAGGACTTGCGCTCTTCTGGCTCGAACGCAACTTTCATCTGCCGGTCAAGCGACTCAGCAAGACTGTCTGCGAATGCTCCGATGTCGGAAGAGCCTATGCCTTGCGCGTAGCCCGTATTTCGATCATCCATGTTCTGCCGCCTCTCATGGCCTTTGCTAAGGCTCTTTGTCGTTCTGACGGTCGAAGCCACGTCTGACGCGTTTTGCCGTCAGAATGGAAATGCCACGAACATCTGAGTCCGGCAAGAAGAATCTAGATGTAGTGGAAAAGTTATCCACAGCACCAATTTGGTCGCGCGGGGCTTGCGCTAGATAACGCATTGATTGCCAACGATAAAGTCCGTGTCTGGCGAAGCCGACACCATTCGAGATATTTTCTGCTCGCGCGAACTAACCCCAAGGCATTGTTGGATATTTACGTGGTTTTCGTCCAATTGAGGCGATGATTCTGGAAGATTTAGGCCGAGCGAACAGAGTGGTTTGCCGACCATTAGCGCCTACAAAAGGCCGAGGCGCTCTGCACGCTCCAGCAGCATTCTTACTGAGGAAGGCTGCCAGCTGGTTCGACCGCGAGGGGTGCGCTCACGCATGGATTCGAGTCGGTCGCAGATTGCCTGCAAGGTGATCTCGGGGTCAGCACCTTTGATTGCGGCGACAATCGCAGGCAGGCGATCGTCGGTTTCGCGACGTCCAGCGCGTCCAAGCACTTCAGCGGGCAGGAATCCGTCCCCCACGTATGCCTTCACGGCGCGGAGCAAACGGCTTTGGGTCCAGTGGCGGTCGTGGGGCAGGGGAGCATTGATGATACGCAGCACGTCTTCCCAGGCCATATCCGGCCGCAGGCGGCGTACATGGGGCACCCAATCCTGCGCTGTCTCGTTCAAGCGCTCCATGTAGCCGTCCTGTCGTGCCAACCGCACCTTGCGCAGCGCTTCAGGGTCCTTGGCGCGAAGACCTGGGTTGCCGCCGACGCGGCCCTTTGAGCGTGCCGAGGCAAGTCCGGCTTTGGTACGCTCGCGGATCAGAGCGCGTTCGAACTCAGCCGCAGCGCCCAGAACCTGCAACGTGAACTTGCCCTGGGGCGAGGCAGTGTCAATCGGGTCCTGGAGCGAGCGGAAGAACGCCCCCTTGCCCTCCAGTCTTTCGATCACCTCAAGCAAGTGCGACAAAGACCGCGCAAGCCGGTCGATCCGCACGACGACCAGCGTGTCGCCCTTGCCAATCCGCTCCAGCACACGTGCAAGCACGGGCCGCACGCGATTGCCGCCCGAGGCGTGCTCTTCAAAGATCTCGGCGCATCCCGCAGACTGCAGTGCCTCAGACTGGGGCAGGGGGGTCTGATCCTCGGTGGAGACGCGCGCATAGCCAATCAGGGGCATGAAACCGGGCCGTTTGCAATTTAATATATCGCTAATAAACGACCGTTTGTAAACGAATGCAAGTAGATGCTCTCTCGTCGCGCTCGTCCAGAAACCCTTGGTTTCCTTGCGCTGAGCGCGATCTGAGAGGTTCCACCGGCAGTCGCGCGCGCATACTATATAAAGAGCGAAGGCAACCGCCACAAAGTCACTTGGGTAATGTGCAAAAGAGCAGTATTTTGCACATATGAAGACTCCAAAATCTGATTTGACTGATGATTTCAATGACCCCCTCATCACCATCGAGGAGGATGAAGAGGCTCACGAAGAGGATCTCTGGTTTCTGCCGGGACCATTCGAAGAAGAACCGGATGATTTGCCTCCCGGGCCACGGGCGGAACCGCCCGACACTGCTGTCATCGAAGACTGGGCAAAGGCAGAGGGCGTTCACGCTGCGCGACTGGCACGGGTCGCTGGACGCCTGGGTGCTCTGGATGACCGGCTGCTGCGTGGCCCGGAAGGCTGGCGGCATCGCCTCGCTCTTATCGAGGCAGCGGACCTTAGCTGGTTCGCAGGGGATCGGGTGAGTTCTGATCGTCTGGCGCTTTGGATATCGATGCGGCTGTCAGGTGCACAGGATGACCCAAATGCCCTGGCAAGAGTTGGATGGGCTGTTCGGCGCCTGACAGGCGGTCCCGGACCGAAGGCTGACTTGGCCGCCTTCCTGGATCGCCGCGATCCCGAGAACATTGAAGGCAGCGCTGAGCGTTTCGAAGATCGCGCGGGCGGATGGTTGGACGTAATGGCTGCAGCAGCCGAGCTCCACCCGATCACGCGGGCTTGCATGGGCTTTCATCTCTGGAGCCTGGCCGGCCTCGGACAGCACGATGACCAGATGGAAGCCGCCGTCGCCGCGTCCCGGATCGCGGCCAGCGATGGAAGCGGCGCCATCTTCGCACCGCTCGCCATGGGCGGGGCAGGGGGGCTGCGTGTTTCGGGCTTGCCGCCCGAACGTTTGGCCCGCTGGCTGGATGGGATGAACAGCGCAATTCTAACGGCGATGCGCCATCTAGATGGTACCCAAACATGGAGTGTTCGGGCGGAAGGAGCCATGTCTCAGCTTTCGGGCAGAACTCCGGCCGCTCTTCGGTCTGTGTTGACAGAGTGGCCTTTGGTGTCGGCCCCGATGGCGGAGGCCCTAACTGGCGCAAGTCGCGCGGCTGTTCAAAGGAACCTCGCATGGATGGAAGAGCGAGGCCTGATCCGAGAAGTGACGCAAAAAGGACGATTCAGAATGTGGCGGATAAAGGACTAGACCGTTGTGATCAGATCCAGCGACAGGGACCTTCTCGGTTCATTGAGGGATGAGCGCTTGCCGCCAATACTTACGTTCATCGATGCCGCCAAACGGTCGTGGTTTGAACATCGACCTAAGTGTTTTGGTCATGACCTGCTCCCCCAAAAAGTCCGCGATTTGGGGTTAGTCTGTTCCTTGTAAAGGAGACGGACGATGAAGCGATCAAGGTTCACGGAAGAACAGATCATTGGCATTTTGAAGGAGCACCAGGCCGGGCTTGGAGCGAAGGATCTGTGTCGCAAGCACGGTGTCAGCGATGCGACCTTCTATAAATGGCGGGCGAAGTTTGGCGGCATGGAAGTGTCGGATGCGAAGAAGCTGAAGGCGCTGGAGGCCGAGAACGCCAAGCTAAAGAAGCTGCTGGCCGAGCAGATGATGGATGTCTCGACGCTGAAGGAGATGCTGGGAAAAAACTTCTAAGGCCCGGTGCGCGGCGTCGCGCCGTGGATTGGGCCATGACACAGAAGGGATACCGGCAGCGACGGGCCTGCGCTTTGGTAGGAATTGATCCGCGTGTGTATCGACGACCGCCAGCGCGATCGGAGGATACTGATCTGCGGAACCGACTGAAGGATCTGTCGTCGGAACGGCGACGCTTCGGCTATCGGCGGCTGCATCTTCTGCTGCGGCGCGAGGGCTGGTCGGTGAACTGGAAGAAGCTGTATCGCATCTACAAGGAGGAAGGCCTCACCGTGCGCAAACGTGGTGGCCGAAAGCGCGCCTTGGGCACCAGAGCGCCGATGGCCATCCCGCAGGGGCCGAACCAGCGGTGGAGCCTGGACTTCGTATCCGACAGCCTGTCCTGCGGCCGCCGGTTCCGGATATTGAACGTGATCGATGACTTCAGCCGGGAGTGTCTGGCGGCCGTTGTCGACACGTCACTGTCGGGCATCCGTGTCGGTCGCGAGTTGGATAAGATCGCCGAGGTAAGAGGCTATCCCTGCATGGTGGTCAGCGACAACGGGACTGAGCTGACCAGCAATGCGATCCTGAAGTGGCAGGAGGACCGCAAGGTCGAGTGGCACTACATCGCCCCAGGCAAGCCTATGCAGAACGGGTTCGTTGAATCTTTCAATGGCCGGATGCGCGATGAACTCCTGAACGAACATCTCTTCGAAACCCTGCGCCATGCCCGCAATTTAGTGGCGGCATGGCGCGATGACTTCAACCACCGCCGCCCGCACTCAAGCCTCGCTGGCCTGACACCGCACGAATATGCTAACCGGTCAAACGAAGACCAAAACTCGAACAGAGCTAACTCATAAATGAGGACTCTCTGGGGAGCAGCTCAGTCAGAATCGCTCTGTGTGATCCGGCAACGAGCTATGGCAGGCTTTCGAAAAGATCCGGTGTGTCCTCGTCGCGCTGCCTGCTCAGACCCTCGCCAAGATGCAGGCAAGGGTGCTTAATTCGTGTCAGGCCTTTGCCGCCCTCAAAATGGACCCACCCTCCTCTGGGCATGCCCACGCTTACGATCAGCGCCCCACATATTGGACAACTCCGCCTGAACGATGCGCCCCTCTTGCTTTCACGATCGCCCCGAACTGCCCAACCGCCGCGGACGGATACCGTGCGCCCTGACGACAGACGGCGGGTGTGTGCCTTCCGGTAATACCAGCGGTCCGTCATCCCATACCCCTTCTTTCCTCGACCCGGCTGCCGCTTGGGGTCGAGCGCACGTAAAAGCCTTGTGGAATAGCCTCCTGCACCAGCCCGACGTGCGAGATCAGGCCGACGGCCCGGCTGCCCTCTGTCAGCGCAGCAAGAACTTGGATCACCTGATCCAACGTGCCCGCCCCATTCTCGGTGTCGAGACTCCCGAAGCCTTCATCGATAAAAATTGTGTCCATCCGGATCTTGCCCGAAAGGCTCTCGACCACATCAGCTAGCCCAAGCGCGAGGGCCAGTGCCGCGATAAAGGTTTCGCCGCCTGACAGCGTTGCTGTCGGGCGCGCCTTGCCGGTGTTGATGTCGAAGACCTCGATTTCGAGCCCACGCTTGCCGCGACCGCCAGATGCCTCGAGTCCACGCGTTAGCCGGTAGCGACCACGTGTCATAGGGTCGAGCCTCATATTCGCCGCCTCGAGAACCTGGTCGAACATTGCTCCGATCGCGAAGGTCTCGAGTGTCATCTTGAAATCGTTCTTGCCGTTAGCCAGATCAGCCAGCCCCCGGAGCGGACCGGTCTCAGTTTCAAGCCGCTCGGTTTCGGTCAGAGCCGCGGCAAGCGATTCCTTGAATTTGGTCAGTGACGATACATCCGTTCTCGCTGTGGCAAGTGCAGCGTTGGCCGCGTTCAGGGTCTGGGTGGCGTCTGCCAACGCCAGCTGAAGCGGGGCAAGATCCGGGCGTTCACGATCTGCGCAAGCGGCTATGGCGTTCTGCAATGTCGTGCGAGCAGCGATCAATCCATCGCGGTGATCGGTCACCTTCTTGCGGTCGGCGTCGAGAGTCGGGAAATGGCTCTTGCAAGCATCATATCCCGCTTTGTCCAGCCCGACCTCGGCAAGCCGAGCGTCAAAATCACCTTGGGCCTTTTTCACGCGCTGTTGCTGCGCGTCGCGCGCCCGCTTTGTTGCTTCAAGCTGCTCGTGCGCACGGGTGAGCGTTTCACTGGCGGCTCGGTCCTGTTGCGTCGCCACTTCCAGCGCCTCAGAGAGTTGCCTTTGCTCTCTCTGCAAAGCCCCCCGTCGAGCGACAACCGCCTCGGGCGTGCGCAGACCTTCCGGCAGAGCTTCGATCACTGTGTCCAGCTTGGCGTGCGCGCCGGCAAGAGCGGTCTCGGCCTTTCCCGCAGCTGTGCGCGCCGTAGCCTCGGCAGTTTCAGCCTCGGTCAGTTTCAGCTTGAGTTGGGCCAATTGCTCCGCCATCGCGTCTAAATCGACCGCTTCTCCAAGCCCGGCGACGTCGCCTTCAAGCCGTGCGATTTCAGCTTTGAGTTCCACCAACGTGCGCTCAGGACTTTCCTGTTCCTCCAGCGACCGCTTCTTTTCGTCGAGCCGCATTTGAAAATTGCTAAGTTCGCTTTCTGCCCGAACTCTGGCTTCGGAGGCAGTTCTCGCCAGAACCTGCGCGCTCCGAAACGCTTCAGTCAAACCGGATTGTTCGGGCGTACCATGGGCAGGCGCAGGATGATCATGGGAACCACAGACAGGGCAGGGCGCTCCTTCGGTCAACTTTTCGGCCAGAATGATCGCTTGCGTGCGCGAAAGCCGTGCCTCCGCTTCTACCAAGTCCGCGTCAGCGGCTCGCGCCGCGTCAGTTCTTGTCGCCAGTTCGTTCGACGCCTCATTGACATTTCGTTCAGCATCCGCGACAGCTTCTTGCGCCTTAGCATACGCCGCTGCCTTGACCCTTTCTCGGTTGACCTCGGCCAACTCAACGGTCAGCTGGCCTCGATCCGTTTCGGTCTTTCGCGCTTGATCAAGCGCCAGATCAGTCGCATCGCGCTGAGACTTGAGCTTCTCTCGGGCATCTATGGCCTTGGTCAGAGCCTTCTTCGCTGAAGCTTCGTCCTTCGCAGCGTCGTCAAACGCGCTTCTAAGAGCCGCTGCTTGACCGACCTGGTTCTCGATCGCCTCCAACCTTGTCAGGTCAGCCTGAACTTGCTGCCGCCGGTCCTCGCCCGACTGTGCCTCAGAAAGTTTTTTTCCCGCCACCTCCTTCGCGCCAGTTGCGATGTCTAGTTCCGCCTCGACCTTTGTGACAGCCTCCACCGCATTCCGGCTTTCCTGCTCCGCATCGCGCAAAGCCGTCTCAAGATCACGGGCCTGCATGGCATTCCGGACAGCCTCAATCCGCTTGGCCAGTTCTTCGACCTCGGCCGTTTTCTTTTCTAGATCATCGAATGCCTGCTGTGCCGTATCGACAGCAGAAAATGCTTTCTCGATTTGCTCGCCTTCGGTCAGAGCTTTACGCGCGGCTTCGGTAGCCATCGCCGCGCCGTTCTGAATTGCCTGCTTTTCTTCGACTTTTGTTTCGGCTGCGGCAATCCCGAGTTCCAGCGCTTCGGCGCTCTCGAAGCCACGTTCCTCGAGTCGAGCCACGTAGAGAGCGCGCTGGTCGCGCAACGCTCGTTCTGCCTCTGAGGCTTCTTCTTTCAGCCGTGCGGCGAGATCGCGATAGATCTTCACGTCGAAGAGATCACGTAATATCTCGACCCGCGCATCCGTTTTTGCGGCTAGGAACGTCTCGAACTTCCCTTGCGGTAAGAGCACGATCTGTCGAAACTGATCTGCCCCGTAGCCAAGCAGCGCCTCGACCTGCTGCCCCACTAGCGAGACCTTCTTTTCCGCAATGACACGGCCAGACTGACTCGGACCAAGACTGTCCACCGGAATCCCGGTGACGTCGAACAGCGAGGCTTCCGCCGCGTCCTCAGTGGTCCCTTCACCGCGTGCCTTTGGACGTTCCTGCGCCGGACGACGACGGATCAGGTAGGTCTTGGCGCCCAGCTCAAAGACAAATTTGACTTCGGTAGGTAGATCCGACGCGGCGTGATCCGAGCGTAGTGAACGTGGTTCCTGATCAGTCTTGGTCGGCGCCCCGAATAGCGCGAAGGACATCGCCGAAAACAGCGTCGACTTTCCCGCGCCGGTCTGACCATAGATTCCAAACAGACCCGTCTCCAGCGCGGACCGGAAATCGACTACCTCGGTTGTCGCAAATGGCCCGAAGGCTTGAAGCGATAGGCGAATGGGTCTCATGTCTGCTCCTCCCCGGAGGCTACTGCGTGGAGCTTTTCCGCGACGATCGCGACTTCGGTGGCGTTTGGTTCCCGGCCGCGCACAACTTTCACGAAGTCGCCAATCATCTCGATCGGCGTGACCGCGGCCCGCCCGCTGCCGAGCGCCTTGGTCTCTGCCTCGCGCTCCTGCCGGGCATAGGCCAGATGGCAAGCATTGGGATAGGTCGCGCGCAACCGCTTCATCGGATCGATCAGAGGGTTTTCATCCGTGAGGATAGCCTGGATGAAGTCATCAGACGGCGTTCCTTCCAGAAGATCCGAGAATGCCCCGGTAAGCGAGCGAACCTGCCGGATCGGTCGGAACGGTACGATGCGGATCTCTACCCCTTCAGCTTTCATATCGACGACAGTCATGGATTTTTGGTTTCCCACCTCGTCGAAACCGAAGGCGAGCGGTGCGCCGGAGTAACGAATATGGCTCGCGCCCACTTCCTGCGGCTTGTGCAAATGCCCCAGTGCAACATAGTCCGCCCCATCGAAGACATCGGAGGGAACAGTTTCGATGCCCCCGACTCGCGTCAGGGCGCGCTCGGTCTCGCCGACCGTACCCCCCGCGACGAAAGCATGGGCCACGACGACCCAACGCGCCCCATCAGGCACCTGCCCCCTCGCCGCAGCGATCTGGGCGGCAACTACCTCCGCCGGCGCACTAATGCTTTCATCCCCGAACACCTCGCGTGCGGCGTATTCATAGGAAAAAGGCAGTGCGGAAAAGGCGACCTCGCCATGCGCGTCACGCAGCACCAGCGGCGCTTCCACCGCACCGGCAATCCCGCGCACCAGCACACGAGACGCGGTGGAAAAGACAGACATTGCCTCGATCCGGTCGCCAGAATCGTGGTTTCCAGAGATCATAACCACAGCGGCTTCGGTCTCCTCTGCCACGCGTTTGAGGAAGCGATTGAACTGCCGGATCGACGAATTGGGCGGCGAGGCACGGTCAAAAACGTCCCCGGCGATGACAAGAACATCGACCCGATCGGCCACAAGCGTTTCAAGGATCTGACCCAGGATGACCTCATGATCCTCCTCGAGGCTCAACCCCATGAACTGCCGCCCCAGGTGCAGATCTGCCGTATGAAGTATTCGCATCAGATCAATCCATTTTCTATACGTATAGTAAATGTATGGACTATGCGAGCGGAGTCAAGTATTACTCGGCGTATGAGCCTGAAAGCCCTCAAGCACGCGCAACGTGAGCGAATTTTGTTCCTCGACCAGTGTCTGACCTGGAGAGGTCAGGCGAACCGCCGCGACTTGATCGAACGCTTCAATATCTCGATGGCACAGGCTGCCGTTGACTTTCGAACCTATCTTTCTCTGACGAATACGCCGCCAGTCTACGATGCCACAGAGAAGGCCTATTTCTCGACCGGCGACCACTGCGCATTGACTGAGGCTGGCCCGGAACAAGTTTTCGAATTACTTGATGGCAAGGCGACATCGCTTGGCGCGAGCATCCCGCTTCCCACTCGCGTGATGGATTCCACCGTTGTCGCACAGCTCTACCGCGCCAAGATGGGCGAACGCGACATCCAGATTACTTACACCTCGATGACAAGCGGCCTATCCGACCCGCAGTGGATCAGTCCAGTTCAGTTTCATTTTGACGGAGAGGCAATTTATCTCCGCGCCTGGAGCTATAATCACGAGGCGTACCGCGATTATCTCCCAATACGAATAACGAAACAAACTGAGATGAAAACGCGGGAGCGGCCTGCTCCCCTGCCTTTTGACACGGACTGGAACAGCTTGGTGCGCCTGTGGATACGTCCGCGTTCAGATCTATCTGATGCACAAGCGCGAGCCGTCCGGCTGGAGTACGGCTTTGACGACAAGACGCATTTACTGATCGAAACTCGCAAGGCGCTCGTGTTTTATGTCGTTAGAAGATGGCGACTGAACCAGGAGACTGCGCGGCTCGAGTTGGAAATGACGGAACAGTTGGATACCTGAACCAGCTTTTCAGAACCAACTCAGAAACCGCCCGCAAGCTGTTCACGCAGTCCCTACCACATCTCTAGGCCCGCCCCCCGAATTTACCCATCCAGGGGTGTGAGTGCTGGACGTAATCTCCCCATAAGCGCTGGATGAAATTTCCCCAGTTTGGCGCTGTTGCCGATGGTCCGGGGGGCATGCCCCCCGGACCATCGGCGGCGCAGAATTACCCCTGCTGATGCCAATGGAAGGGCGCGCAGGTGGTGGAATTGAGGGAGATCGTGATGATCTTGGAATTGAAGCGGCAGGGTCTTGGCGTCAGCGCGATCGCGCGGCAGACGGGGCTGGACCGCAAGACTGTGCGGAAATACCTCGAGCGCGGGCTCGAGGTGCCGGTCTATGGGCCGCGCAAGCCGGAAGAGCGCTTGGCGGAGGAATATCGCAATTACTTGGTCGACAGGCTGGCTGCTTGGCCGGGCCTCTCTGCGAGACGGCTGCACCGGGAGATCAAGGCGATGGGCTTCGAGGGGGCCTATTCGACGCTGACGGAATATCTGCGGCTGATCCGTCCGGCCGCCCCGCGCCAGTTCGAACGACGCTTCGAGACGCCCGCCGGCCAGCAGGCGCAGGTGGATTTTGCCGAGTTCCAGGTCGAGTTCACCGCCGAGCCCGGCGTCACCCGCAAGGTCTGGCTGTTCAGCATGGTGCTGGGGCACAGCCGCTGGCTCTGGGGGCGGTTCTGTCCGAACCAGACGCTGGAGACGGTGATGCGCTGTCACATCGCCGCCTTCGACGCGATGGGCGGCGCCTGTGCCGAGGTGCTCTACGATCGCATGAAGACGGCTGTCATCGGCGAAGATGCGGCAGGCGTCGTGACCTACAACGCGTCGCTCGTGGCGCTGCTGGCGCATTACGGCTCGGCGCCGCGCGCCTGCCAGCCCTATCGGGCCAAGACCAAGGGCAAGGTCGAGCGGCCCTTTCGCTATGTGCGCCAAGACTTCTTCCTTGGACGCATCTTCCGTGATCTCGAAGACCTGAACGCCCAGTTCGAGGAATGGCGGGCGACCATTGCCAATCCCCGGGTCCATGCCACTACGCAGCGGGTGGTCGACGAGCATTTTGCCGAAGAACAGCCGCACCTCGTGGCCCTCCCGGCCCGGCCCTATGACGCGGTCCTGACCGTGGAGCGCCGGATCAGCCAGAAGGGCATGGTCGCCGTCGGCGGCAACCAATACAGCGTGCCGGATACGACCCGGCGCCGGATCGTCGAGGTCCAGAACCATCCGACCGAGGTGCGCATCTTCGAGGATGGGGAATTGATTGCCTGCCATCCGGTGCTCGAGGGCAAGAACCAGAAGCGTGTCGATCCCAGCCATCGCAAGCCGGTGCCTGTCGCGCGCCGTGCCGTAGTCGATCGAACATCCCCTGCGGATACCGCGGTGCTGCGCCGGTCTCTGGCCTTCTACGAGGCGGTTGGTCAGCGGCTGGCCAGCCAGCCGGAGAGCCACCCATGATCCCGGTCACGGAACGCATCCGCCAGAGCCTGGTCAGCCTGCACATGGCTCGTGCCCTCGAAACGCTGGATCAAGTCCTCAGCCAGCTGGAAAAGGGCGAGATGACCGCGATCGAGGCGATCGACGCCCTGCTGGCAGAAGAGCTGACCCTGCGCGAAGGACGCCGCGTCGACGTCGGCCTGCGCACGGCCCGGCTCACACCGATCAAAACGCTGGAAAGCTTCGACTTCTCGTTCCAGCCTTCACTGGACCGCCACCGCATCATGGCGCTGGCCCAGCTGGAGTTCATCAACCGTGCCGAGGTGCTGCACTTCCTTGGCCCACCCGGCACGGGCAAGAGCCACCTGGCCACGGCCCTCGGCGTCGCCGCGGTCAAGGCGGGCCGCAGCGTCTATCGCTGCACTCTGGCCGAACTCATCGATGCCCTGGCGCAGGCCGAACGGGAAGGACGCCTACCGGAGAAGATCCGGTTCTATGCCCGGTCCTCGCTGCTGATCGTTGATGAAATCGGCTACCTGCCCATCACCAGCGGCGGCGCCAACCTCTTCTTCCAGCTCGTCAACGCGCGCTATGAGAAAGGGGCGATGATCCTGACCTCCAACCGAGGCTTCGCCGAATGGGGTGAGGTCTTCGGCGACCCTGTCGTCGCCACCGCGCTGCTGGATCGGCTGCTGCACCACGCGGTCGTCGTGCAGATCGAGGGCGCCAGCTACCGCCTCCGAGGCCATGCTGACCTGATGCCGGAACACACCCGGTCGCACGCCACCATCACACCGCCACCGCCACAGAAACGGCGCGGTCAGCCACCAAAGAGCGGAGGCGCCAATCACCCGCACGGCTGATCCCCGAACCCGTTAGGTGGGGAAATTTGCGCCAGCACTTCTGGGGAATTTTGGTCCAGCATTTACAAGGGGTCCTTCAAGCGCAGAGAGCGCTCCTTGATACAATCGCGCACCGCCGCCAGCGGATCATCTGGATATTTCCCCTGCCAACACCGCTCTTCCGTGCACCGCCAAAGTTGCTGAAAACCTCTGGCACCCAAACTTGCGGATCACATCGAGTACCCGCGCTTCGTAGGCAGCGTGTCCGATCAAGCGACACAAGTCGGACGCGTGGAACTGGCGGTTCGCAGTTGGTGCGGCTTGCATCTGTCTCAGCAATTCGCGCTCTTTGGGATCCGTTATTGGTCTCGCGGGCGGCTTGACCGCGGGACGAGTTGGAGTTCCCCACGAATTTCGCCATCGGCGCATGAAGCCAAGCAGGAAGCCGGCCGGCACCCTGCCGTTGCCTCGGGACCGGTTGAAGGCGAGGAAGCGATCCCAGATGACCTGGGTGTCGATGTTCCAGCAGGGCAACGTGGCCTTCGCTGCTTTGATGAGCTCTGCCCAACTGGTCTGAAAAACGTTCGAACTCGCGGTGATATCGATCAGCCCTGAGAAGATAGTTTTGTTATTATTATCTCTAGATAGTGATGTGTCGCCTTCACCTGACACGAGATCATGGGTTTCACTCTCCTCGTCGAAAGCGGAAAACCGAAAGATCCAGGGCGCGAACTTGCCATTGGGTTTCGCCCGCTCGAGCTGCAACTCCGACGTCTCAAGTTCGCTCAAAAGAACCGAAAGATATTGTCGTGAGACACCCATCTTCTCCGCCAGGGCAGAGAGGGTGAAGGCTGCCGTTCCGCGCGACAAACCGTTGTAGCCATCCTTCCAGGCGATGGCGTCGAGGATGAGGGTGGCAAGCTTGTGCGCTGCAACAGAGAGATTTGTCTGCGTAATCCGTCGCAGGATCAAGCCGGTCGTAGGTTCCATGGTCGAGGTCTCCTTGGAGATCCGACGCCATGTCGTGAGACAACAACATTCTTGCCAGCAAAACAACTTTGCTGGTTGCAGGTGTTTTAGCGGTGCGCTAGGAAACTCTTGTTCACGGAGTTTTCTAGCACGGCGTCAGGCTTCACGGTCTGGCGTCGTCTCCTTTTCAGGGGTTTTGCACAGCCTCCCGTGCGGGGTTGAGATGACGCGCGCGGCAAAACCGCGCGCAGATTTTGTCAGTAGCGAACTTCTTCAGAACCATAGTTCCCGGCGTGATCACGCCAGTCGACGAAGACGGAACGGTAAAAGTAGCTGCCACATCCATTCGGGATGCTCAGGCCGGATGCGGCTGGCACCTGGCCCACGGTGGATCTTGTCCATCGGTAGTCGCCCTGCACGCCGTAGGACCCCAATCGCGTCGAGTCGCTGCGATTGCAGTCGCCATCTCGGTTTTCATGCTGGCGGTACTGGATGTGATAAACGCGAATGCTGCGCACGAAATCAAAGGCGTCGCCCGAGATGTCGATGTCGGCTTGTTCATCCGCTTCGACGCGGACAAGGGGCATAGGAGTCGATTCCTGCGGTTCGGGCGGATAGCGGAACGTGATGTCATAAAGGCGTTCCATAGGCGACATTGGACTGGGGTCTTTGAACGACACACCCATTGGGCACCGCCAGATTTGTAAGGGCGGCTCGATCGGCCATGGCGTGATCCGCCGAATGAAGACCGCTCTGGCATGCGCGCAGGGCGCAGAGGCAGGCCAACCGCCCGCAAGGCAGAGGAGGATCGCACAATCCACCTGATAGGCCTGAGCCGGAGCTGACGAGGCCATTAGTCCGGATATGCTTATTGTCGTGGCTGTTGCCACGCCGTGGATCACGTGCTTCATGATGCCGACTCCATCTATAATGGTGCAGCGATACGAAACAACATTAATGATAGCAAGGAGATTTGATTGCTAGGCAGAGCGAAAGGTCCCCGCTAGCGGTACCTTTGCCGGAAGAAGGTCTATGCACGTGCGGGGTTCTGCTGTTAGCTCAGCAGGAACTGCGCGCAGCTACGAGACTACGGGGTAGAAAGGACGCCCCCAGTCTCCGCTCGGGTTATCCATCATCAGGTCAACAAAAACTGGCATCAGGAATGCAAGGATTGCCGCTCCATCGCGCACTTGCGCGCGATTAACTCCGCCGTTCCAAGTCGAACCGCCGTGCACGAGCTGGTTGCGCAGAACGTACAGACGGTCAAAGACAAAACTCAAAACTCTCGCTGTGTCTCCAGCCTGGAAAGCCTGCCCGAAGGCTCGGGCCGAAGCATTGAAACGCTCCTGCCAATCATCGAAGCCTTCGATTCCGTTGTGGTGTTGCCAGAACGGGCTGAAGACGTAGTGGTTCTCCAGGAGAAGACGAACTGGACCAGAGAAGCGCTGCCAAACGGCCTTGTAGATCCGCCGATCAGCATCCAGCTGTGTCAGCCGACCAAAGAACTCAAGGAACGTAGCGCGTTCACCTAGCGGGATAGACTGGAATTCTCGTTCGTCGGCGTAGGCTGCATTGAATGCGATCCAAAGAAATATGAACCGCGCGTCATCGTCTTCTTCACAGGCCTCGGCACGACCGATCCAACTGATTGCACGGTGGACACGAAGGCCCATGGTTTCGGGAAATCCCGAGCGAATGGCCCTCTGTTTTTCCTTCAGTGCTTGGAACGTCAAGCTGTCGTTCATAAAAATTCTCCTCGAAAAATCAGGTCACGGCATCGCGGCAAAATCGGAGCGGCGATAGCCCTCGACCATGGCTCGCAACTCCGCCGGGGCGATGACTTCAACCTTGTCGCCCCATTGATACAGGTGCCAAACCATCTCAAGCCAGCCCGCTGCATGGAAACGGACGATAAGACTGCCATCTGGCTGGTGTTCCAATGTCTGTCTTGGATGAAACTGGAAGCCGGCTGCACGAGCGGCTGCGTCTGGCCTGAAGCGCCAGATCACTTCCCCGAATTGCGCCGGATCTTGCCAGACCCCAAAGGCGTGGGCTGCATAATCTGCAATGGTGAAGCCGTCCTGGAGCTTGAAGCTTTCATTCAAGGTTTCTGCTTCGTGTATAAGATCAATGCGGAAGTTTCGGACCTCATCTGCCTTTGCTGGGTCACGCGCGGCAAGATATGTCCTGTGCCCCAGCAATACCCCATGCGGCTCCAAGATGCGTTTCTTCGTGTCCTGACTGTAGCGCACGCGTAACCGAAAGGGTCCGCGCAGCGCCTCGATAATTGCGTCAAGAATGTCGGGAGCGACACTGACACGGGGGCCGGGTCGTGTGACTTGGCCCATGGCCATCAGGACAGCCTCTGCATCCGCTTCGATGCGAGCTCGAGCCGGCACTCTTGCCAACATACCATCTCGAAGGTCCGCCAAGGCCTTTGCATGCCGCAGCCTGCCTTCTGCTTCGGCTGAACGAGCAGCGATCTCCAGTGCTTCGGCGCCAGTTTCATGCCGAAGTTGTAGCCGTGAGAGTCCAGTGTCGCGTAAGCACCAGCGTCGCTTCCGGTCCTCACCGTCTTCAGCCACGACATTTCCGAAGGTGGCCACCAACGCATCGGTCATACGCTGAGCAGTGCGATGAGAAACTGAAAACTCGTCACAGATGTCTTCGAGACTGACCCCGCTGCGGCGCGCGGCGGCCATCTGAGCAAGACGAATGAGATCTTGGGCCTTGGAAAAGGACATGGGCTGCTCTGGACCTGTCAGTTTTTGACACCCTTGCAGGCTATTTGTGTCATTGCGTCCTGTCGAGCCGATTCCGGTAAGGGTGATCACGGTGCGAGTTGAGAGGCTCGTCAGGCGCAGCAGAACACAGAGAGGGAAAAAACGATGCGTGGACGTGTGATCAAAATTGAACGGATTTGCTCTCGTGCCGGGGTGATTGAAGAGCCGGCAATCACCAGCAAAGGGTATCAGTTGGCGGACCCGGCGCATGGAAAGAACAAGCACCATGCTGAATTCGCAGTTTATGCCATTACGCTGGATGATGCGGCAAACTTAATCGCCAAAGGGTTCTCACTATGGATGGGAGCAAAGGGCAAGCGCGCTTCCCTTATTGCGCCCAAAAGTCTTCGGATTGTTCGGGGCCAGGACGGCTTCGCCGCATAGCAGTGTCCGCAGCGCGTCGTCGGCTGTAAAGCGTCAAGAATCAAATGTTTGCCAAGCACGACAGATATTGACACCCACCGATGTTATTGAAGAAGCTGCAAGCTAACGAGACGTTTCCGCTCCGAGGGTTGCGCTCATTGATGATTGCTGGAACCCATGCGGAAAATTGACAACAAAATCCTTTTTTCGGCGACTGACTTGATGCGGTTCATGGGATGTACCCATGCGACCGCCCTCGACTTATTGCGCCTTAGAGGCGAAGGGCCCACCCCGGGAGAAGACACAGAAGACGCCGCACTTCTGCAGAAGCAAGGAGATGCGCACGAGCTGGCGCATCTCGAACGTCTGAAGGCCGCGGGCAACAAAGTCGTGGAGATCGAACGGGGAAACATCGCCCAGGATTCCGATACGACACGCGCGGCACTGCAAAGCGGTGCCGAGGTCGTCTTCCAAGGTGCATTTCTGTCCGGGAACTGGGGTGGATGGTCGGATTTTCTTTTGCGGGTGGATACGCCCTCGGCGCTTGGACCATTCAGTTACGAAGTGGCCGACACCAAACTGAAACGCCGACCGCATCCCAAGCATGTTCTGCAGCTCGTGCTCTACTCAGACCTTCTGACCGAAATTCAGGGTGTGCCTCCCGTGTTTGCGCATGTTGAACTCGGGACAGGTGAGCGTGCAACGCTGCGGCTGGCAGATTACGCACATTACGCTCGAGCAGCCCGTGCGCGGCTTGAGGCTTTCGTGGCGGAACCGGCTGCCACGCGGCCTGTACCTTGCGCCGACTGCGGACTGTGTCGTTGGGCAGATCACTGCGCCGATGTATGGGCGAAGGAGGACAGCCTCTTCAATGTGGCGAATGTCACGAAGGGCCAGGTCAAGAAGCTTGAAGCAGCTGGTATCAAAACCATGGCGGAGCTGGCGGCGGTCGCCCAACCAGTCCGCGGCATGTCCGAGAACACTCGCTTGCGACTGGTCACGCAGGCGCGTCTGCAGCATGCCCGGAAGACTGGAGGACCAGCGTTCGAATTGAGGGTGCCTGAACCTGGCAAAGGCTTTGACCTGCTGCCAGAACCACAGCCTGGCGACGTCTTCTATGACATCGAAGGAGATCCACACTTCGAAGGCGGGCTGGAATACCTCCACGGGCTCTGGCTCGACGGGCAATTTCTAGCGTTCTGGGCGCATGATCACAGGGCCGAGGCCCAAGCTTTGAGCGATTTACTGGCATTCTTCCGCGCAAGGCTGGAAGAGTATCCTAAAGCGCGCATCTATCATTATGCCCCTTATGAAATCACGGCTCTCAAGCGGCTGACGACCAAATATGGAATCGGCGAAGCCTTTCTCGATCGGCTTCTACGCGAGCGCCGTTTTGTCGATCTGTTCGCCGTCGTGCGTGGAGGACTGATTGGTTCGGAGCCAAACTATTCGATCAAATCGATGGAAGCTTTTTACGACCGAAAGCGCGACGGAGAGGTCAAAACAGCGGGTGGTTCGGTCGTAGCATACGAAAGATGGCGCGAGATCGGCGATCAACACATCCTTGATGAAATCGAGGACTACAACCGTATTGACTGCATCTCGACCGAAGAGTTGCGAGACTGGCTGGTTGGCATCCGCCCGGCAGGACCGTGGCCATCGATTGGCCAAGACGCGGCTCCAAAAGAAGCTGAGGAAGACGGAGAGACAAGGGCGCTCCGCGAGCGGATTGCCGCTTCTGCTTTGCCGGATGAGCGGCAGGATCTACTGTTCAATCTGGGTCTTTTTCACAGGCGCGAGGTCAAACCTGCCCAATGGGCCGTTTTTGACAGCGCCGCGAAAGACGAAGATGACCTCATCGACGATTTGGACGCCCTAGCTGGGCTGGAAGCGATTTCCGCTGTCGAGCCGGTAAAGCGTTCGTTTGCACGCCGCTACCGCTTTCCAGTGCAAGAGACAAAACTGCGGCCAGGAAAGAAAGCCACCGTTCCTGTTTTCGATGGCGCCCCGGTCTCTGTCAATATCGAGGAGATGGACCGGAGAAGACGCGAGATTACGGTCAAGGTCGGACCGGGAAAAGGCCACCTTTTGGAGGATCGCCTCTCTCTCCACCCCGATTGGCCGCTTGATACCAAGGTCATCGCAGCGGCTCTGCAGGACGTCATCGCCGATCAATGCGCGGTTCAGTCCTACCGGGCCGTAGATGATCTTCTATGCAGAGCGGCGCCGCGGCTGACTACTGGGGCGCTGTTGCCGGTTGAGGACCCAGTCATAGGCACGATTGATGCCGTCGGCGCGATGGATCAAACGGTTTTGCCTATTCAGGGTCCCCCGGGCACGGGCAAAACGTTCGTCACTGCCCGCGCGATCCTGTCTCTTGTCCGAAAAGGCGCGCGCGTAGGTGTCACATCGAACAGCCACGAGGCCATCCGCAACGTATTGATGGGGTGCCTAGGTGCGCTTGAAGACGAAGATCTGCCGATCACGCTGGATCTGATTCACAAGGTTTCCGGGTCCGAAGATGGCTACCCAGACGATTGTCCAATTCAACGCACTACAGATAACGCCGAAGCCGCAAGTGGCGGTCATGTCGTGGGCGGAACTGCTTTCTTTTTTGCGCGGGAAGAGAATGTGCAGGCATACGACTGGCTGTTCGTTGATGAGGCGGGGCAGGTTGGCTTGGCCAACATGGCTGCCATGGGGCGCTCTGCAAAAAACATCGTGCTGGTTGGCGATCCGAGACAGCTTCCGCAAGTGATCCAAGGGGCACACCCTGAACCCGCAAATCTTTCCTGCCTGGACTGGATGCTGGGCGATCACGCAACAATTCCGCCTGACAGAGGGATTTTCCTTCCCGTCACGCGCCGGATGCATCCCGACGTCTGCCGTTTCATCTCCGATCAGGTCTACGAAGGTCGTTTGATCAGTCACGCAGCTACGGTCCGCCAAGGCGTATCGGGAACCAGTTTCCCAGCTGCGGGTGCCTTTTGGGTGCCCGTGAACCATGAAGGCAATGCGCAGATCGCTTCCGAAGAGGTTGCCGCAATTCAGGACACGATTGACGACCTTCTAACGGGCACCTGGACTGAAAAAGACGGCACTGAGCGACCCATGCGCCGGTCTGACATCATCGTTGTGGCCCCCTACAACGCTCAGGTGAATGCCCTCCAAGATGCACTTCCCGATGACATTCGGGTCGGGACGGTCGACAAGTTTCAGGGGCAGGAAGCACCTGTATGCCTTGTCTCAATGACGGCATCTTCTGCTGAAGAGACATCGCGAGGCATGGAGTTTCTGTTTTCGCTCAACCGTATCAATGTGGCGGTGTCGCGTGCCAAGGGCCTGGCCTTGGTCTTCGGCTCACCGCGCTTGCGCGAGGCCAAGTGCGATACCGTGGAACAAATGCAGCTGATCAACACGCTATGCGCGCTGAAAAGCTATCAACCAGAATCAACGAGATAGGGAAAATGGACTGGAGCAGTTTCACAAACCGCATTTCCGAACTTGAAATAAAGCGAAAGCCCTCGGCTAATCGCCGTGCAGTGTTTGAAGTCATTCGGAACTCGAAACTGCGGCCAAACCCGGATTACGATGCAAGCCTCTATCTTGGCCCACTGATCGATCCGCAGGGTCGGCCGCTCTGTCTCGAGTATACGAACGATCGCCCAAACCTCTGGTTTCACGAGAGTCATGTGCCTGCGCTGCGCGATGCCGGCCTGGAACCCAGCAGGAAGCCGCCGTCCGGAAGCGACAGTGAAGGTCGCCACAGCGGGCTCAAGTCGAAAGGTTTTCAAGACATAGACGCTTGGAAGCTTGGTGACCTCGATCCCGATAGGGCGCGCGCAGCTCTGACCGCTCTTGGCTTTGCGGGAGACTTTCAGCTCGACCCGACTGCCGTGAAGCGCTGGATAGAGCGTCTGCAACACTTCTTTCCAAGCCTCGATCGCTTCGATCGCCCGGATCCAGATTTTGATGAAGCAGAACGAAACTACAAACTGGCAACGATCAACAAGCTGCGCCCGGCCCTGGAAAGCGCAGGCGATGACAGCTCGATTACAGAAGCCGTTTTCACCGCCGCGACTGACTCTAACAACCTTTTGGATTGGCGCACGAGCGAACCTCTAAGCCCAAAGAGCAACGCTGATCACGGGCTTCTCGATCCCGCCGTTGCGTCGCTTGTACGTGCTGCACTTAGATCACCGGAAGAACATGCGGCGGCGCTCGACATCTTCGCAGGCATTTGGAAAGAGGCCGTGCCGAACGGCACGGAAGACGCGGCGAGGCAGATCGGTGAGTTCATTTTCTTTCATCTATGGCCAGATCAGGCAGTCTACATCCGGCATACGGTTAGGCAGGATCTATGGCGCGAAGCAGTACGAACACCATTCCCGAAGCATTCAACGCTTGCCGAGACCTACGCGGATGAGATGCGCTTTATGAAGGCAGTACGTCACGCATTCGAAGAGCGCGGCCTCGCACCTCGAGATATGATCGACGTTCAAAGTGCGCTTTGGGTCGTCCATAACTATGCGATGGAGGAAGGCGCAAAAGGCCACGCACTCGATCGAGCCCAGATTGAAGCCGCGATGGACGCATACGACAGCTACCGTGCGAACGGAGCTCATAGCGATATCTTTGGTGCCTTCGGTGAGCCACGCGACTATTGGGTCCGGTCATCGCGTGAGCGCGGAAACCGCGTTTATCCGACCAAACCGCTAATTGGCTTCATTCTCGGCAAGACAGAACTAAACGGTGGCTGGGGACAGAAGGCGGATGCTGCTGCGCGTCTTCACAACGCCGGTTACATCATCGTCGACCAAAACGATCAGCCCACCGAGCGCCCTGAGCGGTACGAACACCTAATGGAAGGTGCCGACCGGATCAGGCTCTGCGCCCTGAACTATTTCATCGAACCTGCCCGGGAAAAGTCGGCCAGGGAGGTCTCCATCCGCGCAGGAGACCTTTCTGCGGGAATCGGGTTGAAAGACGCGTTCCCGAACATCTGCCAGGCACTTGGTGGTGAAAAATTCCAGAAACTTGCGCAAGTACCACCGCCCACGAGCACCGAACCAAATCCAAGCAGTTCGACCGTTTTCACCTATACGCTAAATTCCCAACCGGAGGCGGACACCGTGACCGACACAAAAAAAGCGCCCTCGCCATCCGCCGTAAACTTGATCCTCTATGGCCCGCCGGGCACGGGCAAGACGTATCAGACGGCATGGGAGGCCGTCCGGCTGTGCTTGGGTGACGAGGCTACTGCTGCACTAAATGGACAAGATGGCCGAGCAGAGCTCATGAGCACGTACCGCAGCCTTGTGAGCGAGGGGCGCATCGAATTCGTGACTTTCCACCAGTCTATGTCCTACGAGGAGTTCATCGAGGGACTGCGACCGACTACGGATCAGTCCGAGGACAGCTCGGCGGGTACCGGGTTCCGGCTGGAGCCCGCACCCGGCATATTCAGGCGCATCTCGGAGCGTGCGGAGAAGGGCGTGCCGACAGCACCGCGAGAGAACGTCGTTTCCCTCGACGGGCGGCAGGTCTTCAAGATGTCGATCGCGCGCGCCAACGTGGCCGCGGAGGACTACCTGTTCGAGGAAGCCATCTCCGAGGGGCACACGCTCCTCGGCTGGGAGGACATCGACTTCTCCGACGACAGGTTTTCCGATGTCGAGGAGATACTGGAGGCTTGTCGTACCCATGGCGAGCGCGAAGGCGAGGTTACTCTCCAGTCGGGCCAAGTGAGCCAAGTGGACGTTTTCCGCAATCAGTTGGACGTGGGAGACATCATCGTTGTCACCAAGGGCAACCGACTGTTCCGGGCCATCGGCGAAATCACGGGGGAGTACCAATACCGGCAGCGGGACAACCGGAAATACTGCCACAGGCGGTCCGTGCGATGGCTCTGGGTCGACAGAGATGGGGTTCCTGCCTCCGAGATCTACGATAGCAATTTCACCATGAAGTCGATCTATGCCCTCGATCTGGCCCGCCTCGATACTGTTGCCATCGAAAGCTACATGAATAGCGGCGGCGAACCGATCCATCGGGAGGCAAGACCGCATGTCCTCATAATCGACGAGATCAACCGGGCAAACATCTCGAAGGTCTTCGGCGAGTTGATCACGCTTCTCGAGCCCGACAAGCGGCTCGGGACGGACAACGAGATCCGCCTAACGCTTCCCTATTCCAAGAAGTCCTTTGGCGTGCCTCAGAACCTCCATGTCATCGGTACGATGAACACGGCCGATCGCTCCATCGCGCTGTTGGACACAGCACTACGCCGCCGGTTTTCTTTCAAGGAACTGATGCCCGACCCTTCAGTTTTGTCGGACAACGTTGATGGGGTCGATCTGCAAAAGCTGCTGTCTACGATCAACGAGCGAATCGAGTATCTGTTCGACCGGGAGCATCAAATCGGGCACGCGTACTTCACAGGCTGCCAGACGCGGGCGGATATTGAGAGCGTCATGCGAGACAAGGTGATCCCGCTTCTGGCTGAGTATTTCTATGAGGACTGGTCCAAGGTCGCAGCTGTTCTTGGCGACTCTACTCACGGTCCCGCCCGCTTCCTCGATGCCAAACAAATTGCGGTACCCGGAGGCATGACTGAAGACGACTTTTCTAGCGAAAAACTGCGGTGGACGGTCAAAGACAAATTCGACTTCTCGGAGTTTGCGGCCTGATGCCGGCCTTCACCCTGCGCGAATGGGAAACGTTGCCCCACGGCGAAGGGGACGGCTGCATTCCCGATCATTTTGCCGAGCGTCTCGCGGCGCTCGCCAGAGCATCGACCTTTGCAGGAAGGGGTGGAGGCGGAGTGCTTGAGGATCGGCGCCATGAACTGCGGGCGCGTGGCGTTGTCGGGGTCCTGGCAACCGATGGCTGCAGCCTTGAAATTCTTCCCAAGATCGATGTCGAAGGGCAAGGATGCGAAGCAAGAAAGAATGCTGCCATTCGCAAGCGTCTTGTTCACATGCTCGCAGTCGCACTGGACCTAAAAATCGAGACAGGCCAGATCACAGAGCTTGACTGGCAGCGCGAAACGCTTCTGGAAATTCTCATCCGCATTTTCTGCAGCAAGCTGACCGATGCCGTTCGCCGCGGCATGCCGCGGCGATATATTGTCCAAGAGGATGACCTTGCAGCGTTGCGCGGGACGCTCAATCTGCCTCGTCAATTTACTCGTCACGCAGCGAACCCCTCACGGCTCGCTTGCAAATTTGATGAGCTGTCAGAAGACATCGCTCTGAACCGCATCATGAAAGCAACGGTCGCACATCTCTCCAGAATGTCGCGCAGTCCCGCCAATCAACAGCGTTTGCGCGAACTGGCTTTCGTCTACGCCGATATATCCGAAGTCGCTGTTCCTGCGCTGAAATGGAATGAGGTCATCATCGACCGGACAAACCGGGCGTGGCAGGAATTGTTCGGGATGGCGCAACTTTTTCTGCGTAATCGGTACCAAACGACGAGTGCCGGGGTGGGGCGGGGGACTGCACTCCTCTTTGAGATGAACGCACTTTTTGAGGAATATGTCGGCCGACTGATCACACGCGCTTTGGCACGCACGGAGTATCGGGTCTCTCTACAAGGCGGGAGACTATTCTGCCTGACATCGCTCGATGATGACCGCGCTGTGTTCCAGACGAAACCCGATATCCTGATCTGGCGTGCGGGGCAGGTTGTCCATGTGATCGACACGAAGTGGAAGCGGATTTCCTCCCGTATTGATGATCGAAAACAAGGAGTGTCCCAAGGCGACGTCTATCAGATGATGGCCTATGCGCACCTGTACAAAGCCCCGCGACTGACGCTGCTCTATCCGCATCACCAAGATCTTTCAGGATCGGAAGGTCTTCAGGCCCAGTTTCGGATATCAGGTCAGGAGACGATCATCGAGACGGCGAGCGTGGATGTCGCAGTTGGTGACGACATGATCGCCCGCTTGAAAAACATCATTGCGTTGGAGACTGACGGAGCGTTGGTCTAACGGTTGATTTCTACTGGCGGCACAAACCCGTAGTCGCTTACTCGAGAGCATTCAGGAACCTGGCGTAGTCATCACTGACCTCCCTCGCCTCAACAAAGGCGCGAGCGCGCTCGGCGTCGAGACAACGGAAGTAGTCCTGCACATCGGCAATGTAGGTCTCGAAATCGCTTCTGATCAGATCGGCGTAGGCACGCATGTCTTCTTGCGACTGAGGCAAGAACGGTCGTTCGGGAGGTACGCAATCTGCTGCCGCGGCTATCGGCATGCTTCCAAGCAGGAACGCGAACAGCAACGGTGCGTTGCGCGCAATAAACAAGCGCAGGGCAAAACTCCTTTGCCGCCTTTAAGATTATCATTCTGTCGGCTATCACCGTTATCGGAGCAAGGCGAACTTCGTCAACACGTTATTATTGTCTTGCTATCATTAATGTTGTTTTGTATCGCTCACGGTGTTGCGACCCCGTGGGCCTGATACTGCACCCAGGCAGAACAAGGACCCAAGGGAAGGCCATGATAGAAGAAGCCCCGAATGTGGTTACAGAAGACGGACTGCGCGGCTTGCTCGCCGAGGGCTACCTCATTGAGGTGGTCTGCAAGGAGAGAGCAGAGAAGCGCCATAACAGCTGGTACGGCTCGTGGGTCATCCGCGCCGTCGCCACTGATGGGCGTGACGATAAGATGCTCGTCACCAGCCGAAGCGTCCTCAAGCTCCGCGACTTCAAAACCATCGTTGGCCTTGTCAGTTTCCTGGCCGACATGGGCTGTACGACCGCTAGCATCCCACTTGAAGAAGGTGGCCGCGAGCGCCACGCCGCGCCTCCGGTCAAAGGCAGCTGACCGCGCGACTGCGCTCGTCGTTGCTTTGGGTACAGGCGTTTGTTCCGCGCCCCCGGCCCTGGCCGACGTTTTCATCTTTTCGGTTGGCCCAGACGGCCAATTGATTTCCTCTTCTCAAGAGACAAACGGGCGCCTTTTTCTCTTCGCAGAACCTCGCGTTCCTGACGCAACGAGCGAGACAGCGATCCCGGCTCGATCCGCCGCCCGCGCCACCCCAGAAATCCTCCATGCGATCGAGACCACGGCGCTACGGTATGCCGGGCATGGTGCGCTGCGTCGCGCGGGGCTTTCCGTCACTGATTGGGCGCTCCTTTACCGAGCCAACATTGAAGTCGAGAGCGCATACAATCCGGCTGCACGTAGCCCTGTCGGTGCCATAGGCCTCGGGCAGCTTATGCCGGATACTGCCCGCGACCTCGGCGTCGACCCACATGACATTGCGCAGAACCTCGACGGATCAGCTCGCTACCTGCTGATGATGCTCGACCAGTTCGGCGAGGGCTCTCTGGCCCTTGCGGCATACAACGCTGGCCCTGAGGCGGTCACACGCCACGGCGGCATCCCCCCTTTTCGAGAAACCCAAGGGCATGTGGCCCGTGTGACTGCCGTGTTTGAGCGGCTCAGAGGAGATCTTTCATGACATCGAGACCTTCGATCGTCGCGCTCGGCGCGATGGCCCTTATCGTGCTGGCGGGTCCAGCGCTTGCACAGAGCATCGACCTCTCGCCGGTGCAGACCCTGCTTCAAGGAATTGTCGATGCGATCACCGGTCCCTTGGGGATCGTGATTGGCACGCTCGCACTGATCGGGGTGTTCCTTTCCTGGCTCTTTGGCATCCTCGACTTTCGTCAGGCGCTCTGGGTCGTGGTTGCAATCGCCGGCATCGCCGCAGCACCCACCATCGTCGCCGCCATCTGGACCACCTGAGCTCCATCCATGGCTGACCAGTCCCGCGTCTTCATCGGTCTTCTCAGGCCACCCAAGCTGATGGGCTTGCCGATCATGTACGCCATGGTCTGGCTCTTCGGCTCGACGCTTCTGTTCCTCTGGGTGCAGAGCTGGGTGGTGGCTGTGTTCGCGGGGCTGGCCTGGCCGGCGCTCTGGAAGGCCGCAGACTGGGATCCGAACTTCCTCGATGTCCTGGTGATCACCCTGCAGGAAACCCCGCCCACGACGAATCGCAAGCTGCACGGAGGCGACAGCTATGCCCCGTGATGGAATTGCTTATGAGGTTGAGAACGCCATCGATCCGCTGACCGCGCTACCCGCATGGGTCAAGGGCGAGAAGCGGCTCTCAATGATGCTGCCTTATGTGAGCCTCGTGAACGACCGAACGATCCGGACACGCGGCAACGAACTGATGCAGTGCATCCGCCTCGAAGGGGTGAACAGCACCACGAGCGAGGACGGGCATCTCGACCGGATCGGAGGGTTGCTGGCTGGCATCGTCGCGCAGGTGGGGACGGAGTTCTCATTCTACCTGCACAAGGTCTCGAAAGCGGTCGATGTGACCCTGCCGCCCGTTCCGGGCGTAGGGTTTGCGGCTGCCGTCGACGAACGATGGCACGCGCATCTCGGCCGCGCGGGTTTGCGCGACAAGACGCTGACCCTGACGGTGCTGAAGCGACCTGAGACCGGCAGCCGCTTGCCGTTCGGACTTGGGGCGTCTCGCTCGCGACACGCGGCCGACACCACCCGCCGCTTGCGCAAGCTCGACGAGGTTGTGGGGTTTCTGCTGTCCTCCTTCGATGAGCTGAAGCCCCGCCTGCTGGCCGCAAGCACCGGAGAGCTTCTGGGCTTCCTCGGTTCACTCAACACGGGCGAGGAGCACCCGCTCTTCCCCCGGTCGCGCCTCGGTGTGATCGCCGAGGACGTAGCCAATACGCGCGTCACCTTCCGCGGCACGACCATCGCACTCTCGGACGGTGCCGTCAGCGACAAGCTCGGGGCGATCTTTGCGGTGAAGAACTACCCCGCCAAGACCGATAGCCTGATGCTCGACGAGTTGAATCTGCCCGTCGACATGGTGGTCACACACTCTTTTGTGCCGATCAACGCCAACATCATGGCGGGCCGGATCAAGCGGCAGCTGCGGCTAATGCAGGCCGCCAATGACGGAGCCGTCAGTCTCGCCCAGGAACTGGAACTCGCGCAGGACGATCTGGAATCCAAACGCCTGATCTTCGGCGAGCACCACATGACCGTGGCCGTCTATGCCCGCACCCAGACGGCGCTTGACGACATCGCGGCCGAAATCCGCAACATCTCCGCCACTTCCGGGATCAACCTGATCTCGGAGGCCTTCGGGGCGCGGGCGCATTTCATGGCGCAGCATCCCGGCAATACCGGAGCGCGAAGCCGCAAGGCCGCAATCACGAACCACAACTTCGCCGATCTCGCTACCTTCCACCGCACCCCGCTCGGAAAGACAGGGCGGGAAGTCCCCTGGGGCGTGCCGATCACGCTCTTTCCGACACCCGAGCGCAGTGGTTTTCGCTTCAACTTCCACGAACAGGGCGCGCCGGATCGCGAACCCACGGGTGGCCACACGCTGATCCTCGGCCGTCCCGGCTCGGGCAAATCCGTGCTGGCAGCATTCCTGATGACCATGGCCCGGCGCGCAGGTGCGCGGCTTTTCGTTTTCGACTACCGCGCCGGGATGGAAATGGCGGTCCGCGCGCTTGGCGGCAGCTATTCGACGGTGCGGGCAGGGCGACCCACGGGTCTGAACCCGCTGCAAACCGAGATCGACGCCCGCGGGCAGGCCTGGCTTGCCGACTGGCTTGCAAGTCTTCTCGAGCGCCGCGACCGGCCTCTGACCCCGGTGCAGACCAACCGACTGCAGGAGGTCGTACGCCAGAACGCGAGCGCAGGACATGCGGGCCTACGGAACTGGTCGGATTTCGCCTCGCTGCTGGTCTCGACCGATGACGAGGGCGATCTCTTCGAGCGTATGCAGGAATGGACGGCCGAGGGTCGCTACGGCTGGATCTTCGGGGCCAATGCCGAGGACAGTTTCAGCATCGATGGAGACGTCGCGGGCTTTGACCTCACCGGCATCCTCGATTCCGAGAGCGAGCGGGAACGCATGGCGGTCCTGTCCTACCTCTTCCGCCGGGTCGAGCGGGTGATCGAGGACCGCAAGCCCACCATCATCGTCATCGACGAGGCATGGAAAGCCCTCGACAACACCTACTTCGCGGAGCGACTCAGCAACTGGTTGGTGACCGCCCGCAAGCAGAACGCCGTCGTCGTGATGATGACGCAATATGCCAGCCAGCTCGAGCGCACGCGCACCGGCAAGACCATCGTGGAAGCGGTGCCGACGCAGGTGCTCTTGCCCAACATTCGTGCTTCCGCCGCTGACTACGCGATGCTCGGCCTGACCGAGAAAGAGCTCGACGTGCTTCTAGGCGTCGGCTCGGCCTCGCGGCTCGCGCTTGTACGCGACGACCGTGGTTCCGTCGTGATCGATGCCGATCTCAGCGCGCTCGGCCCGCTCGTGACCATCCTTGGCGGAATGGAGAAGGGCGAAGCGCTTGTCGGCGCCGATTATCGCGAACGTCCTGATTTCTGGAGAGTGACATGACCCGTACCATCATTCGCAGCGTCGTGCTGCTCGGGCTCGGCCTGACCCTGACAGCCTGTGCGCAGCATAACCCCCCGCAATCCAACTGCTTCAATTTTCGCGAGGCTCCTGCGCAGGCAGGAACCGCCACCGCCACGATCTCGACCATGGGGGCGGAGGTCACGCGCCGCGACACGGCCTGCGATTTCGTCCTCTTGGGGGCGGGCGGCTGAGCCAATGCGGACCTGGCTTCCTCTCTCGATGATCGGCTTTGCACTGGCAGGTCCCACGGCAGGGCCAGCGGTCGCCCAAGGCGTGCCGACCTTCGATCTGCGCCTCTTCGCAGAGCGGCAGGCCATCCTTGAGCAGACCGATCGGGACCTGGCACTGCAGCAGGTCCGGCTAAGCCGCGAGGAGGAACTGGCCGTAATCGAGCGCCAGCAACTCGCCTCCCTCGAAGGGCTGATGGATGCCATGTCGCTTGGCGCTGGAGACGTGGCCGGAACCGTGGCGGGGCTCGAGGCGGGGCAGGGGGCGGTAGACGACGTCGAAAGCGCGGCCGCCAGTCTTTATGCGCCCGAGGACACCAATCCAGCGGCAGCGCGGATGTTCGGCGATGCCAGGGAGGGGATCGAGGAGCTGATCATCCGCGCAGCACGCGACACCCATAGTCTGTCCGGGGTCGGCCGCGCAGGTCTTTCGCTCGTGCAATGGCGCTGTCTCTTGCAGGCGCTGATCTGGCAAGAAAGTCGTTTCCAGATCGGGGCACGCTCACCCGTGGGGGCCTTCGGACTTACCCAGATCATGCCCGGTACCGCGGGCGATCTCGGGATCTACCCGGCCTATTACGACGATCCCTATCTGCAGGTCACCGGCGGTGCGCGATACCTCGCACAAATGCTGAACATGTTCGATGGCAACATTATCCATGCGCTCGCCGCCTATAACGCCGGTCCTGGCAATGTGCAGGATTATGGCGGTGTGCCGCCTTTCGCGGAAACCCAGCACTATGTCGTGGTGATCCCGCAGCAGTACAACAGCTACCTCGCGGCCGTAGGCGGCATCGATGCGCTCGGCACCATCGACCCTGTGCTCCTCGCCAACGCGAGTTTCAGCCTCTCGGCCCATGGCGCAGGGGTCTATGGCGACTATTCGCTGGTCTCGGTCCGCGCCGCCGCCCTGCGGGTTCAGGACATCATTACACGCATCAGTGAAACCGAGGATATCCACGAGGCCATCGCGCTCAACACCTATGCCCGGGCAGAACTTGSCCGACTGGTCGCAATCCGAACCCGGATCAAGGCCGCCCGAACCGAGCCACTCAGCGCCGAGCAGATCGCCTTGGCGGCGGCCCAGGCTGCCGAGCGGCAATTCATGGATTTCAGTCAGGAGGATTTGCGTTGAACCTGCGCCTGCCCCGTTCCCTTTTCGCCGGTAGCATCGCTCTCGCGCTTGCCCTCAATGTCACCGGACCTGTCGCGGCACAGGGTGTGCCCACGGTGGACACTCAGAACATTGCCCAGGAAATCCGTCAGCTTCAGCAGATGCTGCAGGATTTCGGGGTCCAGACGGATCTTCTGGACAATGCATTGGAGCAACTGGACATGCTGCAAAGCCAGCTCGATCAGCTGAACGAGATGTATGCCTCGCTCACCGGGCCGCGCAGCATCCTCGGGCTTGCCATGGGCGGGGACCTCGACTCCTTGCTTGAGGCCAACTTCGAAGACATCCCCGGCCTGATCCGAGGCATCCAGGCGGGTGATTGGAGCGCTCTCATCGGGCCCAATGCCGTGCCCATGCGCACGCAGATGGAACAGGCGCTGGCAAGCGCCGGGTTCGACGAGGATTCACTCCGCGAGATCGCCACCAGCGGCAATCCGGGCGCCGAAGGCGTGGCCACGCGGGCAACCACAGGTGCTGTGATGTCGGCGGCGGCGCAGAACAGCCACGCAGAGGCGGAACAGTCTCTCGAACGGGTGGAACGTCTGGTCGAGATGATCCCGGACATGGAAGATCTCAAAGCCTCGATGGATCATAACACACGCGTCACGGCGGAACTCGCCATCGCCATGACCCGGATGTGGGAGCTGGAAGCGATCCAAACCCTAGGCGCTGGCAATGCAGGCGTGGTTGACGCCGCCACCGTTGCTGAAGAACGCCTCTACATGGACTTCACCTTGCCGGATCTTGAGCCGTGAGTGGGGCAGGGGTGATGACTGCGCGCGAGCTCGTGGAAGAGGAACTTGTCTACGGTGCCCTGCGCCGGGAACAGCTTTGGCGGATGATCGGCATTTCCGGGGCAGGCTTTGGCGTATTCGGCTGTTTGACGGCTGCGGCTGTCGCGCTGATGGTCGAGACGCCGCCTCCCGTGGTTGTGCCCTACGATCCCGCGACCGGGATGGCGCTCCCCAATGCCACGGTTGAAACCGTGTCGCTCGCCGAACGGCCTGCCGTGATCGAAGCGCAAATCTACCGCTACATTTTCGACCGCGAAACCTACAACCAGCTCGACAACGATCTTCGTGTCCGCCGTGTCCTGGCACAGTCTTCCGGATCGGCCGAGGCCAGCATGCGCGCGATGTGGACATCGGGGCAGGACAGCTATCCGCCGACGCGTTACGGGGCTGCGGCCGAGATGGCTGTCGAGATCGCATCGATCACCCTTATTGGCGATAACCGCGCCCAGGTGCGGCTCAGAAAGCGCCTGACCAGCCCTCAGGGGGTACAGGATGGATCGTTCACTGCCACGTTGATGTTCGAATTCCGGCCCGAGCGGACCCGCGCGATCGACGATGTTTGGCAAAACCCTTTCGGTTTCACCGTTACCCAATATGCCATCCGATCGGACCGTTCCGAATGACTCGCACTCCAATCTCTGCGCTGCTGGCCGCCAGTATTCTCGCGTTCGCGGGAACGACTGCTTTGGCCGAAACTACGCCCCGTCCAGGTTCTCATGACAATCGCGTGCGCGTCGCGACCTGGACTGAAGGCCAAGTTTACCGTGTCGTCACGACTCTGACCAGCGTCACCACAGTCGAATTCGGTGAGGGTGAAACCATCCGCTCGATCATCGCCGGCGATACGGTCGGGTTTCAATTCGACGGTGTCCCGGGTGGCCGTGCCTTCGCCATCAAGCCGACAGCATCTGGCGTCGCCACCAACATCACCGTCTACACCAACCGTCGCTCCTACTACTTCCATGTCGTCGAAGCCCGGGAGACGCCGCATTATGTCGTGCAGTTCCGCTATCCTGAAAACCGCGTACAACCCACCAGGGCGGTTGCGGCCGATGCGCCGAACGCGAACTATGCGGTCAGTGCCCGAGAAGAGTTCACGCCGACGGCCATCTGGGATGATGGTACCTTCACGTATTTCCGGTTCGCACGGAATGCGCCGGTGCCCGCCATCTTCCGATATTCGAACGGCAGGGAACGCGCGGTGAACAGCCAGGCCTTGAGTGACGGCGTCATCCGCGTGTCCGGCGTCAACCGACAATGGGTCCTTCGCCTTGGCGAAGAGGTGATTTGCGTCCAGGACGCAGGACAGGCCACATCATGACCGAAGGTACGGAAGACCTCGCCGCGCGCCTCGCGGCTCTCGAAGGCTCGACAGGCAAAGCGAAGGCAAGCAAGCGGCCTGCACCGCTTGCCGCGATCCTTGGAGTCGTCGGCATCGCGGCAGCAGGCGGTCTGGCATGGGCTGCCCTACAGCCGTCGGCAGAAGCACCAATGGCGACCGCCGCGCCGGAGGAGTTCCAGAGCAGCGGCCCCGGATTCGGAGATCTGGCGCCGATTTCTACCCCGGAGCCCAGCCAAGCCCCGCCTGCGGGCACAGGTCCGAGCGAGTCTGAACTCGCGCTGATGGAAAGTCTTGCGACATTGAGAGCGGAACTCGAGGAACTGCGCGCAAGACCGGCCGAGGCCGCGAATAGCGGGGCGGAGCAGGCTATTGCGGACCTGACGGCGCAAATTGCCACCTTACAGGAAGCATCCGCCGAGGCGCAGCGTGCCCTCGAGCGGCAGCTGACCGAGCGGGATCGCGAATTGAATCAGCTCCGCATGGACTTGGAGCTAGCACGGCTTGTACCACCAGAGCCGACCTCATTGGGACCAAGTGAAGAAGAATTGCGGCTGGCCGAACTCGAAAGGCGGCGCGCAGCCGAAGCTGAGGCCCGCGCAGAGCGCATCGCGTCTCCTATGATCGCGTTCTCCGGGATGGGCGCGGGTGCGGATAGGGAGAATACGCTGGAAGCCGCGCGTCTGAATGCAGATGAAGCCTTTGTTCGTTCGGGCGCGCAACCAGCACAGGTGACACGTGCCGAAGTGATCGCGAACCCATTGAACACGGTTGTTCAGGGCACCATGATTCAGGCTGTGACAGAGACGGCCCTCGACAGCACACTGCCCGGCGCGATCCGCGCCATCGTCTCGGAAGACGTCCATTCTTTCGATGGAACGCGTATCCTGATCCCGCGCGGCGCGCGGCTGATCGGGCGCTACCGCTCCGATGTCGCACTTGCCCAATCGCGCGTCATGGTGGCATGGGATCGGATCATCTTGCCCGATAATCAGACCGTGCAGATCAGCGCCTTCGGTGGAGACGAACTCGGCCGTACTGGCACCACCGGGTTTGTCGACACCCGTTTCGCGCAACGCTTCGGCTCCGCCGCGCTGATCTCCTTGATCGGCGCCTTGCCTGCGGCTGCAGCGGGTCAAATCGACAGCGAGGCGGCGGCCGATGTTGCGAGTGATGTCGGCACCGACCTGCGCGATAGCACGCAAAGCGTGATGCAGGACTATCTGGCGATCCGGCCAGTGATACATGTCGATCAGGGTACACGGATCACGGTCATGGTTGATCGTGACCTCGAGATTTTCTGACATGGCTGCAAGTTATCTGGAAGCGTCGCTCGACCGTTTCGGCCCCGAGGTCCTGCGCGATGAAACGATCGAGATCTGTATCAATCCCGACGGACAAGTCTGGGGCGAATTCCAGGGCGATCACTTCATGCGAGGTCTCGGCAGCCCGCTGAGCCAGACCGAGATCAAGGACCTCGGCAACCAGATCGCCTCGGCCGCCTCGACGACGCTCAGCACGAAGAAGCCCATTGTCTCGGTCTCGATCCTATATCGAGATCGCCCGATCCGCGCGCAGGTGATCCAGCCGCCGGCAGTCGAGGGCGGGTTTTCAATATCGTTGCGCTTCTTCTCCTCCCTGCCGCTGAAGGCAATCCGGCTCGGCTTCCTCTATGGAAAGGAGCGCAGCCTCGAAGGTCTGCGGCGCGAACGAAACGCCGCGCTGCGCGATGTGGTTGCCTCCGGCGACATCGACGCCGCGCTGCGCTTCTGCGTCGAGAACAAGCTCAACATGATCGTTTCGGGCGGTACATCGACCGGCAAGACGGTCGCGGCGCGCAAGATCCTTTCGCTGATCCCGCCCGAAGAGCGGATCATCACCATCGAGGAGGCGGCCGAGCTGCGCCCCGAGCAGCCCAATGCCGTGACGTTGATCGCGGACCGGGACACGGATGCCCGCAGTGCCGATGTGCTCTTGGCCACAACGCTTCGCATGCGACCTGACCGGATCGTCCTAGGCGAAGTCCGCGGGCGCGAGGCGATGACGTTTCTCGAGGCAATCAACACCGGCCACGGTGGATCGCTGACTACGCTCCATGCCGAGACTCCACAACTTGCTGTTCGCCGCCTCGCCATCGCCGCCCTGAAAACCGATGTGCCGATGACCTATGCCGACATGATCGATTATATCGAGGGCTCAATCGACGTGATCATTCAGGCAGGCCGCCATGAAGGCGCGCGCGGAATCACCGAGTTCTTCCTGCCGGGTCAAACCACAGATTTGAACCTCGACACGGTCGACGGCAGAGGCAACAAGAGCCCCTCCGTTGCCGCTGAGTAAAAAAGGACCCCCCAGATGCGAAAACCAATCCTCGCAGTCATGCTTGCCGCCCTTGCGGGCCCACTTGTGGCGCAGACTTCGCCTCCGATCTCAAACGATCTCACGGTCGATATGTCGCCTCAAAAGTACCGGATTTGCAACGATCGTCCGGCGCGCCCGACCTGGATGGACGAAATCAATCCGCGGGAAGCCTACAAGGCGCTGACGTTGATGCGTCTCTACGAGTTGCGGTCATGGGAGACGATCAACGAAAGTGGCGATTGCGGCTGTGATGTGCGCTTCCCGTCTTGGGATGCCGCTTCGACCGAGTACGAGGAACAGTTCGCGAGCAACACCCAAGCGGAGCACACTCAAGCCCAATTGGCCCTCCGCAACGAACAGAACCAGATCGCCCGCGCCGTCCAGGATATCTGCGAAGCGCAAGGCAACTGGTAATGAGCATAGTCAGCTGGATGGTTGGAACCGCCGACGGCTTCCTCGCCGATGCGGCCGAGTCCCAGTTCGGGGCCGTGGCAAGCAATACCGGCACGATCGTCCTGCTGATGGTCACGCTTTCGCTGATCGGCGTCTGCATCAACATGGCATTCCAGTTCCGCAGCATGGATGGGGCAAGTTTCTTCTGGTACCTGATCAAGCTGATGCTGATAGGAGTCTTCGCTTTCAACTGGGCCAACTTCAACGCTGTCGCAAATGCAGTCATTGGTGGGCTCGACTATGTGGCGGGCGCACTGATTTCATCAGTCGGGGGCGGCGGGGCGGGCGCTACCTATTTCGCAGCCGAATTCGACCGACTGATTACAGAGTTCAGCCAATACCTTAACGCTATCGGCAACAACCTCAACTGGATGACCGGAGCGATCCTCGGCGGCATTGGCCTGGTGCTCCTCAGCCTTCTCGGCTTCATGACCGGCATCGTACTCATCTTCGCCAAGATGATGCTGACACTCATGCTTGGCCTCGCTCCGATCATGATCGCACTGTCGCTCTTTGACGCGACCAAGGATTTCTTCCACAGATGGGTCTCGACGACAGTCAGCTATGCCTTCTACCCCATCGTAATCGCAGCAATGTTCTCTACCGTCGTCGGCATGGCGAATTCGCTGCTAGCCCAGCTCGGTGATCCGAACTCGGCAACCAACATCGGATCGCTCGTGCCGTTCTTCGTCATGGTTTTCCTGGCCAAAGGATTTGTAGCAGCAACACCCCTGATCGTTCGCGGCATCTCGGGAAACCTAATGGTGGCGGCGGCACCGGCGATTGTCAGCGGGTCCGCAGGGGTACTGCGAGGGCTGGCTAACACATCTGGTGTCCAGGGCAGGTCGCGGATAGGGGCGCTCACGACGGGTGAGGCGATTGGACGTGGAACTGTACACGCTCCTGCTGCGGTAAAGAGCGCCGCGGCGACGGCGAGCGCGCAGGTGGTCAGGATGGCCGAGAGGGCAAAGCGATTGGGAAGATAAGCATAGGGAGAATTGCTCTAGTTCTGTGCTTTGCGGCGGCTATTCCCAGTCATCGTTTTCACCTCCAAAGTCGAAGTGATTTCGCGCGACAACTTTCGCCTTGATCGCCTTCATCCCCCATTTCCCACGCTTCTTATCGAAACTTGCAACAGCCACGCCTTCCACAAGATCGCCCGCCTGTACCCCTTCAGCAGTGATCATGTGAGGAGGAATGAAGATATCTCCAAGTGTGAACCCCAGCCCGCTCGGCGTCACGTTCGTTGCCTCGCGGAATGGGCGACAGACATCAGCAGAAGGTGATTGTTCGGTGGGTTCAATTTCGAGAATACGCGTGCGAAGGCCGTTCTTCGAATGGTGCTGGGAAAGACGAACTGCCACGGTGGTTCCAATCTCCACCTGCCACGGGCAAAGTGAGATTGGGCAAGTTCCATCCACGCCGCGTGCTACGATGACGTGAAGCAGAGACTTTCCATGGTTGATGTGGTCGATGACACCAACCCGAAAGGGCATGATGTCCATGGGTGTGCCGTCTTCCCGGCGGCTGATCCGGTGAATTATTGTGCGCTTTGGCTCGGCCTTTGATGTCTCTAATTGCAACTTGATCGGCGTTCCTTCGGCCAACCTGCGGATGTCCGGATGGCTGTCGGGCAGGCTCAACTCGATTGCGAACGGATTCCCCTTCACATAGATTCTGCGGCGCCTTCGAGGCTTCTGACCATCTCGCCCCTCGATGGTGAAAACGTCCCCGAGGCACGCATCGGTCCACGGGAGGTGCGAGAAAAGCAAAGCTTCCGCCGCATCGCTCAGGCTGCCATAGAAGGCGCGATCAGTCGTGTTCGGCGTCACCGCAGAAAGTCTTTCAACAAGACTCTGTGCTTCGCGGGGTATCGCGTATCCGGCGCGGGCGCGGTGTGCAATCATTCGCTCTGCCTCGAACCGGGCTTCGGCAGGGTGGCTTTCTTCCAACAGAGCGGCGAACTTGAGGCGGACCTTCCCTACGAAGTTATCGTCCTGTGAACAGCTCAGGGCCTTGGCATAGCACGAGCGCCGCAGATCGATATCATGTGGCACCAGGTCACCGATCAGTTCCCAAGCCCAATACTCAGAAGCCTTCTCGCGCGCAAATTCGACGGCCAGCTTGAGCGCTTCATCAATACGCCCCATACCCCGCAGTAGTTTCGTGAGATTGAACTTGAGCCAGATGTTATCCGGGAAGCGCTTCATCGCGGCCTGCACATGCGGCAAAATGAAATGGCAGTCATCCACGCGGTCGCTCTGGGCTGCCTCGGCCGACGCGGCCTGGATCACCTGCTCGACGAGGGACGGGTAGGTCTTGCCGTCCTTTCCCGTCTGCCGGTCAAAGTCCTCGTCGTTGAACTGATCCGGGTTCCAGAGGCGAAGAAAAGGAAGAAGCTTGAGCTGTTCGCCCTTTGTCAGGCGCAACGCTTGCCGCAGCATGAGGCTGTGCAGAAGGTCAGGGCCGCCAATCGATAGCTTCAGATAGGTGTTCAGGTTTCTCTTCACGCGCTGAACAACTGGCGGAGACAATTTCTCGTCCTGCGCCTGTTCGAGTTCGACTTTGATTAGGCGGTAGAGTTCCCACCCCGACGCCTTTCGATCCTCTGGTGCCAGCTTTCCGTTCGCATCAAGGTCGGCGTAGATCCTTGCGGCCTCCTCGTGCTTGCCCTGCTTGCTCAGAATGCGAGCTGACTGCATCGCACGGCGGTCGGGGTCCGCGAGGTCCAAAGCCTTCGCGCGATGCTCCGCCAGCATTGCGTCTGAGGCCGGGACTTCGAAGCGCCGCAACTGGTCCAGATAGTCGGACAGCGCCATGTGATTACCATCGGCTGAATGCTGTTTCACGAGCGCAATCAAACACCATGCAAAGGCGGCGCGGTCGTAGTCATCGGCCTCGGAATCAGCGATGCGCTCCAGTGAGAGTGCATGTGCAGCGGCAAGCTGGCCACCTTTCCTAAGTTCGGTGACCTCTTTGGAGCGATGGTTCCAAGTTCCCGCCCCCAAACTCCTATTTCGCCGGCTCCCGCTAAAGATGCTCACGGGACAACCTCGTCGGTCAGGACGGTTCCGACATCATCCTGCAGCGCGATGAGTGATGGTTCTGGGTTCAGGGACGGATTGACGGGCATGAACTTGGTTAACTGGTTTTTGCCGTTGTAAAAGATGTCTACCGTGACTGTGTCCAGACCGCGCGCAAGAGTGTAGCGCTGGCTCCATTGCTGCTCCTTAAAGTTGGCGACCGTGATGCCCTTCTTCGACAGCGCGGCAATCAACCGGTCATGGAAATCCCGCAGGAAAGGGCGGTCAGGCGCGCCCACGCTGGCCGAGCTCGAAGTGCCGGTTCCTGGTTTCTGGCCCGACAATCCAGCGATGCGAGCTATGATCTCCTCCGCGAAGCCGTCAGGCCTCGGGCAGGTCACGCTAGAGACAGTCCAGTTTCCCTTGTAGCCGATGTCGATCCGAACAGCATCAGCACCTCGCTTGAAGAAATACGCCTCTCGATACTGGTGGTGAGCGACGTCCTCGATCTCGACCCCAGTGTCGGCCAGCCTGTTGCGGATTTCCGTTTGAAGCCAAGTGCGGAACAGGGATTGCGGGGACAAAGCCGGGCAGGGGGCCCCTCCAGCTGATTCAGGGGCCATCGCTCGCTGGTCGGGAGGGCCGGACTCCGGGCTTTGTGGGCCGGGTTCTGTGGTAGACGGCGTAMCCCATCCGGTTCCCGCCGCTTTCAGCCTGATCTCCGGCGGATCGACAAGATACAGCTTTCTGCTGGTCCGGGTCATGGCCGTGTAGAGCCAGCGAAAATAGTCCGATGACCGCGGGTTCTGCCGGGTTGCGCAACTGACGATCACATGGCTCCACTCGCCGCCCTGTGCCTTGTGGCAGGTAATGGCATAGCCAAACCTGAGGCGAAGAGCGTTGAAATACGGATCCGAACGCAGGGCCAACTGGAACGCATCACGATCTTTGTTCCGGTCGATATGCTTGTGGCGCTTGAGGAAATCGACGTAGAGGGCGCGCTGCTGCGCAGATGCCAAGCTAGCATCGTCGCCGTGCAGAAAATCGTCGAGTATCTTTGCCTTCAGGATGAGATCGTCACCTTCCGATTGCGGCAGCGCAACCATGACGTCTCGAAAATTCAGCGCGACATTAATGGGTTCCGATACGTCGCTATTGCCGATCTTCTGAAGCAACTGCACAGACCGTCGCTCGACCGTCGCTTCAGCCGCGTCGATCTGCAGGATTTCACCATTAGCGACGTAATGAGGACCGCAAAAGCCATTGGCCGCAACAATCACGCTGTCACCGGCCGCCACTGTCGCCTTGCCCGGAAACAGTACTGCCCGGATCGCGCGGTTGAAATTGGCGGCTTCGGTATTCGAGTGGGTAACGATGATCGGCGCCTGGGGGCCGCGTCCTTCGCGGATCTTCATATAGAGAGGTGTGACACTGTCCTTGGGCAGTTGGATGACGTCATCGTCGAAAGAGAACGTCAGGCTGCTGAAGCGTCCACTGGTAACGCCTTCGCGCAGGGGCATGACGTTGCGGATTACCGCGCTTTCAGCTTTCTGGCGGACGATTTCAGTCAACTCGTAGCTGGTTGCATCAAGCCCGAAGGTCTCACGCAGGTAATCCGCGTCCAGGGCAGGAGAGGTCGACATGCCGACCGGAGGCAGCTGCGCAGGATCGCCGATGAAGATGATCTTTCGGGCGTTGCCTGAATGCGTTGAACCCACGTGCTCGATCAGATCCCGCAACAGATGTCCGCTGCCAGACCGGAAGAATTCACTTTCGGAGTACACGTTCGATACGAGCGACGCCTCGTCGATGATGGCAACGGCATCGACCGGGTCATCATTGTTCCGGACCTTGGCAATCATCTTGAAGGTGGCCGACCCATCGCCGTCATCTTCGGTCTGCTCGGTCATCTCGCTATAGTCGTAGATCAGGCTGTGGATCGTTCGCGCTGACYGCCCAGTTTTCTTTGTGATGACTTTGGCTGCCCGCCCTGTCGGGGCCGCAAGCGCGAACATCCGCCCTTGGGCAAGCAAGAACTCGGTCAGACCACCCGCAAGGAAGGTTTTCCCCGTTCCCGCATAGCCTTTCAGCAAAAATACCCGCTGGGTGTCGTCTGCGAGGAATCCATCGAGCGCCGAAATGCCCCTCTGCTGGTCGGCCGTGAGCTCCTCTTCGAACATGTCCCACAACGAGATCCGCGTCTGCGGTGGCCTGACCAGGGTCTCTAGGCCAGCGTAGCGGTTTTGGACAATGTTCTCCCTCGCGTCGGCTGGGCACATGTCCTGCGAGGTCTCATGACATGCTGAAGGCGTTATGGACGCGGCACGTCCCCGCGCTTGCCAGTCAATATCCGGGCGCATTTCAAGGCAGAACCAAGCGGTCAGCGAGAGGGCGTCATCGAGCAGATCGTGGGCTTCAGCCACCGATACAGGACGCTTTCCGTGTGCGGCGATGTTTCCGAGTTTCCGGACGGTGTGCAAAAGCCCCAGAATCCGCCGATCCAGAAGATTATTATGCTGAAGCAGTTGCAGGCGGTCGAACTGCTTCTCTTCATCGTTCAATTGCAAACCATGGTGCCGAAAAAGGTGGCAAACCATTGCCTCCGAAAAGCTGCGTAGGCGGATGGTCGAAAAATCAGGGAGCTTGTCGGCATTCTGCTCTGCTTCGGTCGCCAGCGTATGCAGGTCCGGCCAGAGAGGCAGCAACACGCCAAAGCGCTCTGGATTTCCCGTCATATCCATGGTGTCCCCCTTTACTGGCAAACGGCATCTCTTGCGGAAATAGTCTCCAGGCTTCTGCGCTAGATCACCCTGGAATCGTATGCCTTTGAAATCGGGCCGAAATGGGGGGTAAGCATGACATTCCACCAGCTAAATTGGAGGCTAGACAAGCCTCGCTGCGAGGGCAACCTCTCGATCGTCGAAGAGCGGGACTTGCCGCGCGGCATGCGGGCTGCTGGGATGAGAACTGCATTACCTGCATCATTAGAGCAGCCGCCCGTCAGATCCCAAATATACGCCATCCGACAAATAAATCGGCGCGCCCTCGGCAATGCACAGGTCGTCATATAGATCGCGAAGATCGCTGCAGCCGGCGGTGTGGTCGACCTCTGCCGGCTGCCCCAGATATCGGGCCATCTCATCGGCCAGTAGAGTAAGGGCGTCGAACAACTGATCCCGCGTGCCGGACAGGCAGATCTCGGCGAACCTGCGGCCTTTGCCATCGCTGTCGATGCAAAGGTCCACCTCGCCCCCGGCAATTTTCTGGGTCCGCACCTGCAGGGCGTTGATCAACGCTTCGCGGTCCCGGTAGATCGGCGGGGCGCCAAAATCGCTAGCGGTGGCCGTCTTGATGGCCCCGCGTTGGTGGCCGCCGATGCTGCCAATGGTCAGGCGGAGCAACGTGTGCTCTCCTGCTACGGCATAATACTGTTCGCGCGCATGGTAGAATTTTGTGGATTGATAGATAATAGCGGACATGTTGCATCCTTCGCTTGCATGGTCTTGAGTTAAGCGCGCAGCGGTATCGTTCGTGGGCGTACCACTCACACGACGCGCATTCTGCGGTCCCTTGAAAAATCACATGTACTTGGTGTTCCGAAGGCAGGAATTGCTGCGGAACGGTCGTGATCGGCCTTTGCGCTGGTGATAACAGGTCACGACATTACCTGCGGCGTCGACAATCGCCCTCACCTTGGTCGCAGCTGCAATCATCTCCTCATCGAGGCCAGCGGCTGTCAGGTGCCGGACGGTCCGTCCTGACAAGATGTACTCCTCGCAATCATGCCGCGCCTTGACCCGTGTCCCATGCAGAAGGACAAGTTCGAGACTGTCGTGCCGAATACTCCGTTGGGCCATACGCGTTGCCGCATGGTTGCTGAGGACGAAAGAGGCGTCTGCACACATAGCCATCATGCCCACTCCTCCTCGAACTGCTTTTTGAGCTTGGAGCGGTGACGCTGGAGTTCTTCAAAGCGGCGATAGATCGGATCTTCGAACGGGAAAACCAAGGCAATTTTGCCGCCTTCAGAGGCCGCAGCTTTGCGGCTCTGATACTCAGAAAGCGTATCTTCGTTGAGATGCAAATCTTCCTGGAACGGGTTCACCCAGCTTTGAACACGGTCATCATCCGTATACCGCTCAGGGTACCAACCTTCTTCATGGCAATGCTTCGCCACGAGGTCATCATACTCCGCGGCCAGTTCCGGATGGCGTTCGGCATAGAACGCGCGCCAGGCCTTCAGCTTCTTGAGACCTGCCTTCCGCTGTTCCTCCATGCCCTGCTCATGCGCTTCCCGAATGGCCTTAGCAAGCTCTTCAATCGAGAGGCCACCGCCCTTGGCTTCCTTGGCCTGATGCAAAACCGAGGACAGCCGAATGCGTCCTTTCGCGATGGCCTCAGCCAGCTGCGGTTGCCCCCCAGAGAGAGCCTCTACGAGCTCAATGTCCGATATAAATCCGGCCGCATTCGGGGCCTCTTCGACCGCTGCCCCCACGAACCACTTTGTGTCGACGTGGTCTGAAATCTGCGCCGACAGCCGAACGATTGCCTCGCTGAACAGATTCCGCGACGTTTCGGTGCCAGGGTGTGACGTCTCGATTCCGAAGCATTTTTTGAGCTTGCTGGCTTGGTCCTCAAGGTGCCCCCCTTGCAGACGCGGATCGGAGAGGCCGTTTTCAAAGGCAAGGCGAGCTACTTCGTCGTCCTGCACCGGCACTTTCAGTGCATGTCCGGCCACAATCGAAAAGAGAACGGGTGCCAGTTCCATGATCTGCTTCTGGCTGACCCCATAACGCCAACGCATGAGTTCGTAGGCATTGTGGGACGCAGCAGAAACATGGGCCTGGATGGACACTTCTCCCAAGTCCACGTCGGCAAAGAACGGATCGAAATCCTGAGGCTTGCAGTTCAAAACGCGGGCAATCGCCTCCAGATCCTTGGGCTTAGGCGGATTGGTTCCCGCTAGCCAGCGACTTACTGTGCGCTTATGCTTCTTGATCGCTGCGGCGAGTTCGTCGCGCGATTTCCCCTCTGCTTTCAGCTTCTTCTTGAGAAGTTCTGCCTTGAACGCCATCGGTGCCTCCCTTGTGTCCATGACATCAAGGTAGGTGCCATTTTATCCTATGTAAATTTGGCATTTTCTGTCACAAATCGGGGAGAGTTGGCTGAGAATGTCCTCCTTTTCGACTACATTTGTTTTGATATGACAAAATGAGTGCCATTTTTGCCGAGATGAATACTTAAGTCGGCGCAACCAAATCAAGCAATGTACGTCAGCAATCGCTTAGATTGTATCTTGGCGGGCCGCATGCCTTCCTCACAAAATACGGCGGCGGCTTCGGTCGCTTTCACACCGATGGCCATGTCGAAAGCGATAACAACATTGTCGAATGCGTGTTCCGTCCGATCCCCTGAACCGCAAGAACAAGGTCCTCGCATCACGCATATTCTGCAATGATGGCCCGTGTCGTCTGGACCGCAGCTGCCAGTTCTGCTCTATCCGGCTCCTTGAGCCCCAGCCCCACCGGATCAAATGACAACTGCACTGGCCCACCTCCACTAGCTCCCGCGCGAGCTGCTCGACCCCGCGCGCGATTTGGCCGCGAAGGCGTGGAACTCTGCGTATTCGATACGGGCATCTCCGCCGTTGCCGGTGAGGTCGCTACCCCAGAACCATTTGCGCCTGCGGCCGCCCGCACTTCCTGCAGCTCTTGCTTCAGCTTCTCGACCGTCTCGCGAGTCTCGGACATCTGTCGGTCCCGCCGAAGGCCGTCCTCGTCCGGATATGGGAAGCTTCCCGATTGACCGGCGTGCAGAACCTTCAACACCGGGTCCTCGAAATATTTCACCCTTTTTGCGCGGATGGGCATCTGCGCGTCGATCACAAGGATGACCTCGTCGAGGTCCATGCGCCGGGCCTCATCCTCTGTCAGAAGCGGGGTATCTTCTGTCCTCTCCGAAACGCTGCGCCCCTCGAATGGATTGCGTCCAACAGCGCGGGAGCGGGTCACCACACGCTTGGTGGTCTTGCCGACGGCCTGGCTCAACTCCTCGATTGTCTTCTGCTCGGATGGGGTGAGGTAGAGCTTCACTCCGGCGCCGCCCTGAAGCGACCGGCGGGTGTTCTCACCATAGATCTCGTCCAGCGCCGGAATGGTCTGGGTGACAATGGCGAGGTTGCCGCCGAAGGAGCGCAGAGTTTTGATGCTCTCGGCGACGATCGGCAATTTGCCGAGCCGGTCGAACTCGTCGAGCAAGATCATGACCGGCCACGGCTCGTCATCGCCGGGTTCCCGCGCCTGCAGCGAGGCAATCAGGTCCGAAAAGAAGAGGCGGATCAGCGGGGCAAGCGGGCGGATCATCTCGGATTCGACCACAAGATAGATCGCATGTGGGCGGCGGCGGATATCCCGGAATGAGAAGTCAGAGGTCGCGGTGGCCGCGTCGATCGCGCGGTTGTCCCAAGTGTCGAGACCCGATGTCATCAGGAGGGAGAGGTAGGAAGTGAGGGTGTCGTTGTTGGTCGATGCCATACGCTCGAAGATCAGTTTGGCCGACTTGTTCTTCACCTCCTGCGAACGCTTCAGGTATTCCTTCTGCTTGTCGCCCCCCGAGGCTGTGATGCGGTAAATCTCGCCGATGGTCGGAACGCCGCGCTCGAAGGCCAGAAGACCGGCCGCTACGAAGAGGTCGATACCCCCGGCTAAAAGCCCGCTCAGCTTTTCATTGTCGGTCTGCAGGAAGAGCTTGGCGGTGAGTTTCAGCTCCATCTGCTGCCGGTCGGGGTTGGTCATGGCAGCAATGCGCGCCAGCGGGTTGTAGCGATGCGTCGGTCGGTCCCAGTCGGTCGGCGCGAAGCGGAAAACCTTGTCCCCCATGCTGGCGCGGAAGCGCGAGGTCTCGCGGAAGTTCTCGCCCTTCACGTCGAGCACCACGGCCGAGCCCTTGTAGGTCAGCAGGTTCGGGATCACAAAGAAACCGTTCCTCTTCATCTCGCTGCGGGTCTGCCAATGCGTCGTCCCGAAGCGGGTCAATGCATCCCCCAGAAGCGTGACGCTCAGCATCAGCGATGCCAGTCCGAAGCCGCCAAGGATGAGGTTCACCCAGAGGAAGTCTTTCGGTGCAGACTGAGACAGACCCCGATATTCGCGGGCAAGCAGGGTGACGTCGAAACGCGTGAGTGAAAGCCCATAGCGGAACATGACATAGCCGCTCGCCACGACATAGCCCATGGCGAGGCCGACCAGCACGAGGCTCAACACACCGAGGGCAATCTTGCCTTTATCCATGGGTGATCCCCTTCTCGCCATGGGTCGCGGCGTGGCGCGAGCGCTGCGCCTCGATCTGCTCTTCGGCCAATGCATCGAGAACGCGCTCCATCGCCGGGCCATGCGCAGTGACCTCGCTGCTCTGGAGATAGGTCTTGGCGAGTTCCAGTTGGCGCAGCGGATCCTTGGTAAACTTGTCCAGGACGTCCGCATTTCCCGCCCTCAGCGCGTCGATTGCGTCGGGGCTTAGACGTTCGTTCACTTGCCGGACGATGTCATGTCGCTCTGCCTCGGATATCGGATCTCCGGCGTCGGCGTTCCGCACGAAGGCCATGACGGTTGGGGCGGCCTCTTCCAGGTAGCGACGCTCGGCGTAGTCCTGTCGCGCCTGGTCCTCGATCTCGAAACTGCGCTCGCTGATATAGGCACGTGACGCGCCGAGCGAACGAAGGTAGTTGATTTCATCCTGGACGGCCTGCCCGAATTCATCATCCGGCATCTCCGTGCGATAGCGGGCGAGGGTGCGGAACTCTTCGGTGATTGGACCGAGATGATCCGAAGGATCACGCAAGGCGAGGTCCATGTCGCCAGCATGAAGCGTGCGGTCCTGTTCCGATACCGCGTATTGCGGCGGCTTTCGGCTGTCGGTCATCTGGTCCCAGGCCATCGACGCCAGTTCGGCATGCTGCGGGGATCTCTGCGAGTAGGCGTCGAACGCGGCGCGGGCCTCTTCAACCTCCACGGCGCCCGCCCGCCTTACAGACGGGTCGTCAGAGAACGGATGATCGAAATCCGTCCGGCGGAACTGCGCCACCAGCGCTCTGAACGCCTGCCGCTCCGATGGGGCAAAGATGTCGGACCCGTCTTGCGCGAGATCACTCCCAGGTGTCGTCAACCGCTCACCAAGCGCTGCCTCAGCGTCATCCACCTCGTCGACCTCGGTTGGCGCGCGCAGGACGCGTACATCGGTCAAAACATCGCCCAGCCGAACATGCACGGCTTCCAGCCGGTCGAGCGCTTCTTCCCGGTCCGCAGATTTCTCCAGATCGAGGTCGCTTGCTTTGGCAATCCCCTGCAGATCCTGTGCCAGCCACTGGCGCTCCAATGCGGCATTGCCTGCCCCCTCCCGCAGGCGCGCGGCCACAGCCTCGGCATCGATGCCCGTGCCTTGCAACGCCTCGGCCAGCTTTGGTGCCACCTCTCCATCGTCAAGACGCGCGAGGTGTTCTTCACTTAAGTTCGGCCTTGCATAGATGCCGTCCCGGGATGGGGCATCGACCAGGGCGGCGGAGCGATCCCCGAGCGGGTTCAAATGCGCGACCGAGGCCAGAACGTCGGTCAGCTTGCGCTCGATCACCGGCCTCTCGGCCGCCGGCGCCCTGTCGATCGCCGCCTCGATCTGGCGAATGTTCTGAGAAAACTCGGTGATCAGCGTGTCGAACGCTGCTTCGTCTTGGGACATGTAGATGGCTCCGTCAGATTGAATCTGACCGCCGCTGGCAAGGATGGTGCTGGCCCTCTCGAGCGCCTCGGACACGTCTTCGAAATTCGAACGGGACGCCTCCGCCGCGAGCCCGCGATAGATCAAAGTGTTGTGCCGGACGGTTTCCAGAGCGGCCGCCAGGTCAGCACCGGTTCTCTGGCGCTCGACTGGGGGACGACCTTCGTCGCGAGCCTTGTAGATTTCATCGATCTCGGCGCGGTAGGTCGTGACGCCGCGATCCAGACGACGCGTTGCCTCGAGCCGGATCCCGTGTCCTCTGGCCGCTTCGACCATCGCCTCGCGAAAGGCGTCGTAGTTGAAGTGATGATCCTTCCCGAGAAAGAACATTTCGCCATCCTTGCTGCGGCGGTTCAGAACGATATGCGCATGTGGATGCGCGCGATCTTGGTGTATTGCAGCAATATAGTCGAATTGCGAGCCCTCACCTTGAAAGAACTTCTCGCAGACGGCCTGGGTGATATCGCGCACCTCTTCACCACTGGTCCCAACCGGGAATGCCATCAGCAGATGCGACGTATGGCCAAGCTTGGGGCTGTAGCGCTCGTTCCACTGGTTCTCGAACCGCCGCGCCACTCGGTTGATCTCGGCTTCCGAGAGTTGCTTCTTCCCGTCATGGGTGCCGCGGCTGTCGAGGATATGGGTCGACTTCGTCGTGAGATATGTGAGCTGCGCCCGTAGCTGCGCCCCGGTGTGACAGCCCCCTTTCGAGATAGCCTTGAAGATCGCGGGCGAATAGCCGCGCGCGGCCCGAACCATCTGCGCGCGCCTGGAAAGCCCCTGCCAGGATCCCGAAACCCGGCTCCAGCCGCGGTCAAAGAGCGCCGGGTCGATGCCACGGACCCGGTCACTCCGCGCCATTCTCATCCCTCTCGGCGAGGCCCGCCAGGGCAGAGCTGATCTCAAGGTCCAGCAGGCTGCGCCGCGCACGCGACATCTCCTGGACCTGGTCGGCCAGATCGAAGACCAGACCCGCAAGGGCGCGGACGTCACGGTGACTTGAGGCCGGGTAGGACAGTCTCTCGCCCCGCACCTTGGCCTCGTTCAGACGTCGCGCGATCTGGTTCACGTTGTTGCCGACCCGGTTGAGTGCGGCGCCGAGGTTGCGCAACTCGTCACACATCTCGTCGTCGGGCAGGAAGACACCTTCGGCCGCCAGCATCAGGCGGCGCATGGCATCCGAGCGGTGCGCAATCCCGCGCCGCGACAGCGCCGCGTCGAACCGGCGCAGGTCGTCGTCCGAGACCCGGATTCCCACAACCCGCGATCGGCTGCCGTTCGCTGTCTGACGCTCATCCCGGTGGTTCACCACGTTGTAGATCGTCTTCAGGCTGACATCGTAGCGCGCGGCCAATGACGCTGCGGAGACGCCGTTCCGGCGCTCCTGGGCGATGGTCGATCGCTCAATCTCTGACAGTCTGCGACGGCGGGGCATTTTGAAGTTAACGTTCCTATTTCTTGCCAACTTCGTACAAGCCCGCCGACTCCCAACGCAAGTGGAGTCGGCCATAAGGGCTTGTACTCAATGTAGAAACTCGCCCTGCAGGGGCGATTTCCCGTCCTTTGTCAAATGGATCGCGCGTCGCGCTCATTGCACCACGCGATGCGGTCTCCGCATCGCGTATCGCGTCTTTTGCGCCCCGTCTCTTGCATCCCGCAAGACGGGTTTTGCTGCGTGCTGACCGTCTCGCGTCACCCGCGGAACGAAATATGCAAGACTGCCTCCCGTCGTCTGGAGCGCGCTATCTGTCACCTGCGTTCCGTCCGCAGCACATCGCCAACCGCATCCCGACATTTGGAGGGTGTGTGGTGCCCCGCGACGAATGCTGACGGCGCCACGGAAGACGTCGCACGTTCATCGCACAACGCCGCCCGCTGCATGCCAAACGCGGGTCGCATCCCGACTTCTGCTTGACCCCTCCGCCTCATCCGTTTAACGACATTTTTGCATTATCGTTGCGATTCACTATTTTTGTTGAGGATCAGAATGCCGAACGAAAATCTTGTGGTGGTCGCAGCGATGGCCCGGAAAGGGGGCAGTGGAAAAACGACGCTTTCGCGCGCCTTGATCAGTGCCGCGATCGCCGCCGGACGCAGAGTGATGTTGATCGACACGGACAGCACGAGGGTACTCGGGGCCTGGCATGCTCGGGCGGAAGCCGGTGGGCTGAGTTCGCCGCTTCTCTGCTCGGCCACCGTCGAAAGCGTGGCGGGTGTCGAGGATCAGATCGATCAGGTCTACATGGCAGGCACGGCAGACTTCATCTTCATCGATACCGCAGGGGTCGGTGCCGAATGGTCAGACGGCATCGCGGTGCTTGCGGACCACATTGTGACGCCCGTCATGCTGTCAACGTCTGACTTTGATGTCGGCGCACAGACTGCCGATTGGTATGAGAAGCTGAAATCCCGCGTTGACGACCCCTCCAGCCTTCCGCGCCACCACGTCGTCCTCAACATGGTTGACCCGAAAACGACCCGTGCTGACGCCGCCCTGATTGAAGAAGCGCTCACCCGTTTTCCGGTGATTGAGACCGTCATGATGCGGCGGAACACTTACAAGGAGATGGATCAGAAGGGACTTCTCCACGCCTTGGCGCTGGAAAAGCAATCTGATCCAAACCCTCTGATGCGTCCACATGTACGTCATGTCGTCGAGGCTCTTGAGGAGGCGACGGACATCCTCAACAACATTCTTGCGGCGTGAGGACAGTCGATTGCGCAAGAAGATCCCGACCATTACCAGGCCCGACCCAGCCTACGCCGCCACCCTGCAACAAGGTGACCGCGAGATTCCCGGGAAGGAAGATGAGGCACAGGTCGCAGCAACAAAGACAGTCACCCCAGCCGCTGACGTTGACGCTGATCGGCACGAGTCAGAGCTTGTGCCGGAAGGTACCGTGGCACCGCACCAAGTCACTGCGGAAAGCTCTGACCCGCATACCAACCTGAGAGCTCCCCTATCGGCGCGCGCTTTGAACCCGACCAGGAAGATCGACATCAGGGTCAACGCACTCGAACGGCAGGAAGCAGCGCTGGAGACTTGTGGTGTTGAGCCAGCACATGTGGTGCGTGCCGCCCTGCGCCGTGCAGTCAAAGGCTGGCAACTTTCGCCGGTCTTCGCCCCAGTCGCGGAGGAGCGGCGCACTCGCAACACGCAGTGGCAGGCCCGGACATCTCTGGCAGTCGATGCGGACAGCCTGAATGTCCTCCTCCGGGACCACGACCCCCTCGACGTGTTGAGTAAATGGGCCCTGATCCGCGGTCAGGTGGAACCACGCATATGGGGCGAAATCGACAAAATCTTGGACGAAATTGCTGTTCGTGCTGCATCGCCGCATGAACCGTAAGATACCTATCTGAAAAGATAACTTTCATTTCGCCGGTGGATTGTCGCCCACCCGGAACGGTTCATCTTGCAGTTGCAGAAACCTAGTCCTAACACCAGCCAACAGGAATTTCAGACCTCAGTAGTGACGAGTTGCGAGGTCCATTTAGGAGGAACGCATTATGAATACGAAGCCCCGCCTGACTGGCGAACCGATCATGCGCATCCTCTGCAAGACATCTGAAAATCTGGTTGGCTACCTTTACCAATGGAACAATGGTGACGTACAGCCTGCCTGGTTCGATGGCGCCATGGCGGACGTTCGCTATGAGCCATTCATTCAAGCGCCGGAACAGAACCCTGTCGATCCGAAGATCCCCAGACCGCGTCAGCAAGATCTGACGCACCTTGAAAAGGCCTAGCTCAAGGCCTCGCGTCGGTTTGTGGGTCATGCCATCCCACAGGTCCTTTGAGCGATAGAGTTGACTTCTATGCCTCAGAAGTGATCTAGATATGAGTTATAGAAAGGATGTCTATAACTCATGGCTTGGAACTGGACGCTGCCCGATTGGCCGGATTTCCGGTATGACGCCTCCGCTCTGGAGCCGTTCGAGCAGACGTTTCTGCTGTCGTCCGGAGAAATCCTCGGCGCGGTCCATCATGTCAGCCAGCCGGAGCGCGAGCAACTCCGCATCGAACTGCTCAGCGAGGAAGCGATGCAGACGAGCGCCATCGAGGGTGAAATCCTCGATCGGCTCAGTGTCCAGTCTTCGCTGCGCCGCCATCTATGCGCATTCCGGGCTTCGCGGACAGCCATTCCAACGGCACGCGGACAGTCATTCCGGGGTGCGCGGACAAAGTTCGCGCGGGATGCTGAGCGTTTGATCTGACATCTCAGGTGTCGGTTTGTTCGTCAATGGTTTTGGCCGCGGGGGCATCGCGGGTCTTGCGCATCGACGGACCTTCGAGAGGCAATCTGTGCGCGTTGTGGATCAGCCGATCGAGGATGGCGTCTGCGAAAGTCGGTTCGTCGATGTTGCGCATTCCGGGCTTCGCGGACAGCCATTCCAACGGCACGCGGACAGTCATTCCGGGGTGCGCGGACAAAGTTCGCGCGGGATGCTGAGCGTTTGATCTGACATCTCAGGTGTCGGTTTGTTCGTCAATGGTTTTGGCCGCGGGGGCATCGCGGGTCTTGCGCATCGACGGACCTTCGAGAGGCAATCTGTGCGCGTTGTGGATCAGCCGATCGAGGATGGCGTCTGCGAAAGTCGGTTCGTCGATGATGTCGTGCCACGCATCGACCGGCAGCTGGCTTGTGACCAGCGTTGCGCCGGAACCGTATCGATCTTCGATGATTTCCATCAGATCCCGACGCTGCGGCGCGGTCATGCGTTCCGGCCCCCAGTCGTCGAGAATGAGCAAGTCCGCTTTGACAAGCTGTCGGAACATGCGGGGGAAGCGGCCGTCGTCATGGGCCAGTTGCAGTTCCGAAAAAAGCCTCGGCAGGCGTTTGTAGATCACGGTGGCATTGTCGCGGCAGGCTCTTTGTCCCAAGGCGCAGGCCAACCAGGTTTTGCCGACCCCACAGGGGCCGGTGATCAGCAGGTTGCGCTTTTCCTTGATCCATCGGCCAGCGGCGAGCTGTTGGAACAAAGCCTTGTCCAGGCGGCGCGCGGCGCGGAAATCGACATCTTCGATGCAAGCGCCACCGTGACGAAGCTTGGCGGCGCGTAGCCGGGACTGGAACCGCTTGGTCGTGCGGTTCGCCACCTCACGGTCGATCAGGAGGCCGAGCCATTCGGCATGGCCCATGTCGGCTGCGCTGTCCTGCGATTGCAGTTCGGTGAAAGCGTCGGCCATACCGTCCAGCTTGAGCTGGCGCAGCAGGTCGTGGGTTGGGTGATCGAGCATGTGTATCCTTTCTCAGTGGAAATAGTCGGCGCCGCGAATGTTGGGGTGGGTGATCGCCGGTTCCTCTGCGGGCCGATCCGGAGCCCGGCGATATCTCTTGTTCTTCAGGATGGATTGCAGGGAGTTGTAGGAATGGGCGCCGATGGTGAGCGCGTAATCTACTGCCGCTTCAAACTCGGTTGCCGCGTATCCCTTGGATAATCTCAAGATGCCGAGGCAGGCGCGGAACCCCTGCACGGGGTGTTTGCGCTCGCGCATGATAACCTCGACAAGGGCTGCGGTGTTGGGGCCAACCTTGGCGGCCCACCGGCACAGGCGTTCTGGTGTCCAGTCCGCATAGGCCCGGTGATTGGACGGCATGTGATCCATCACCGTGGTGTGCTTGCGGTTGCCTGATGTCCGAGCATGCGAGGCAACGCGCTGATCTTTATGGAATATCTCGATGGTCCGACTGGTGATACGCACCCAGACCTCGGCCTTCAGCAGGGTGTGGGGCACGGAGTAATAATGCCGGTCTATCTCGACATGGTAGTCGAGCCCCACCTTGCGGCAGCGCCATTCCGCGAACTCGTATGGCTCCAGCGGAAGCGGCTGGAGGGCGTGGCGTTCGATCTGTTCGAACAGCTCCCGGCGGCTGGCCCCGAGATGACGGGTGCGCCGGTTGTTGAAGCGCTCCAGCAGTTCCCTGATCGCCGCGTTCAACTCGGCCAACGAGGAAAAGCGCCGGTTCCGCAGCCGCGCATGGATCCACCTCTGCGCGAGCTGCACGGCCACCTCGACTGTGGCCTTGTCGCGAGGCTTGCGCGGGCGGGCCGGGATGATGGCCGTGTCGTAATGTGCCGCCATGTTCGCGTAGCTGCGATTGATTTGCGGATCGTGGAAGCAGGCCTTGGTCACCCCGGATTTGAGATTGTCCGAGACCACCGTCGCGGGCACGCCGCCCAAGAATGCGAAGGTTCGCGTGTGACTGCCGATCCAGTCGGACAGGCCTTGCGTCCAGGTAGCTTCGGCATAGGTCAGGTTCGAAGCGCCAAGTGCTGCGACAAAGAACTCGGCCTGGCGCACCTCACCAGTCTCGGGGTCCACTATCTCGAAGGTTTGCCCGGCGTAGTCCACGTAAAGCGCTTCGCCCGCCACATGATGTTGGCGCATCACCGGGGCCAGCCTGCCCTCCCAGCGGCGGTAAAGCTCGCAAAAACGGCTGTAGCCATAGCCCTTGGGATGCGCCTCCCGGTATTCCTCCCAGAGCAGCGACAGGGTCACTCCGGGCCTGCGCAACTCGCTATGCACATGCGCCCAGTCCGGCTTCGGGTAGGTCGTAGCTGCATCTGGCGGTGGGGCCGGGAACAACAACGCTTCCAGCGCAGCATCCGTCAGATCATCCGGCAGCGGCCAGGACAAACCCGCCCGCGCCGCCCGGCCGACATACTCGCTGACCGACGTACGGCCGACGCCGATGCTGTCGCCCACCTCCCGGGTCGTCAGGCCGCTTGCGCGCAGCCTCAAGGCTTCTCTGATCTTCCTCATCGGCAATCTCGCCATTGGGTCCCTCCCGCTCTCAAAAGAGCGAAAGGCTACCCGCCACGTGATTGCTCAGCACCCCGCCAAAGGGCTCCGCGATCTTGTCCGCGAGCCCCGGAATCTTGTCCGCGCTAAATCGGAATGGTTGTCCGCGTCAGATTGGAATCCTTGTCCGCGCTACCCCGGTGCGCGCAGCACCTCCCGGGTCGTCAGGCCGCTTGCGCGCAGCCTCAAGGCTTCTCTGATCTTCCTCATCGGCAATCTCGCCATTGGGTCCCTCCCGCTCTCAAAAGAGCGAAAGGCTACCCGCCACGTGATTGCTCAGCACCCCGCCAAAGGGCTCCGCGATCTTGTCCGCGAGCCCCGGAATCTTGTCCGCGCTAAATCGGAATGGTTGTCCGCGTCAGATTGGAATCCTTGTCCGCGCTACCCCGGTGCGCGCACTTGATGTCAAACCGCCCGGCTCTCAGCACCGCGGGGTCGAGGTGCTCCGGGTGGTTGCAGGCACCAACCACAATGATCCCTTCCTCCAGGCTGACGCGGTCCATCTGCTCAAGGAACCCGGCGACCACCTGGCGCCTGTAGCTGGCACTGTTGTCGCCGACGCTGTCGCGGGAACCGATCGCGTCAATCTCATCCAAAAAAAGGATACAGGGCGCATTCTTCCGGGCTTCATCGAAGCTTCTTCGCATCGCGAGCAGCAGGTTGCCCAAGTGACCGGTGGCCTGCCATTCAGCGCAGCTTGTTTGGACGTAATTGACCCCGGCGCTCCGGCCCATCGCGCGGGCGAGGTGGCTCTTGCCGGTGCCCGGCAGGCCAAAAAGCAGCAAGGAGTGCGGAATCTCATTCCATGCCACTTCGCCTTCGGCCCAGAGCCGCAGGTCTGCGACCAGTTGCCGGGCGGTGTCATAGGACCGGCCAATGCCTGTGATCTCTTCCCTCGGCGCGTGGGCTTCGGGCGGTGAAGCGGCAGCGGCGGTTAGCGCCTGGGACAGGCGCTGAGCCATCTTCTTCGCTGTGGGCGCACGCAGGGCAAATGAGAGTGCGGCGGTGGAGAGCTCTTGCAACTGGCCGTTCGGGGGCAGGGCGGCGCGGGCGGCGGCTTCATCAATGCGGCCCGTCCGGCTGTGCGTCTGACGCAGCAGGGCGATCAGAAGATCTGCGTCCACTTGCGGCAATGCCAACTGATGACAGTGCTCCGTCACCAGCGGCGCCGGCAGCGCCATCTCATCCGGCAAGCAGATCCACAAAGGCTGGCTGTGCGCCAGGCCTTTGATGATGAGATCCTGCAGTTCATCAAAGTGCCGCTGCTCAATCTCGCCTTCGCGGGCGCTGGGAACAGCAAGCGTCACGCGCTGAGGCAGCTGCACCTGGCGCCGGGCGTCATAGGCCTGCCAGCCCGGCGGCAGCAGGGCGTGGTTAAGGAGGTTTTCCACGCTTGAAAAACCGGAAGCAGGAACATTGCGAAGGATCAGCACGGCGCCACGGGCAAGCTGCGCGTCCACTGCAGCCGGGGAGCCGAAGGCCGCGGCGATCCGCAGCAGCAGAAGCAGCTTGTCTGCCGGCAGGTCTGTGGCCGGCAGCCATTGGCCTGTGTCGTCACAGGCATATGGGTCGGCGCCTTCCTGCTCCAGCGCTTCCCAAAGATCCGGCGGCAGATGCCGCGCGTCCGGGTGCTCGCTCAGATGCTGCAGCAAAGAATGGGGGTGATCCGGTGCAGGGGGCACAAGGGGCTCCTCGGCGCCAGCACTGTCGTCTGGCGCGTCTTCTTTGAGTGTCTTGCGGCGCGCCAGCTGTAGCTCTCTGTAATAGAGATGATAGCGGCGGGCGCAGTCTTCGGCGAACTGCCACCAATCGGGGCGCGGGAGTTTGGAGAGATCGAGCTGGCTCATGGCAAGCCTCCTGTGAACGGGCAAAAGGGATCGGGCGCCCGGTGAAACCGGGCGGGAAACGTTGGAACTTGAAGGGGAGGGGGCGCTTAGCTGTCTTCTTCTGGCTCGATGGCGTCGAGCATCGCGAAGATCACCTGGGCCGCATCGGCGAAATAGACCTCACTTTTGACCCTCAATTCACCGGCGTAGAGGTCTGGCGGCGCGACCAGATCGGGAAAACCCGCCTGCAGCTTCGCGTGCAGCCGCTTCTCGGTCTGCAAGGCTAGCTGCCCGGTTGCCATCGGAACGGTCTTCAGGATCTTCGCGTCCAGGTCACGGTGCTTCAGCAACTGGTGGCGCAGGCGGGAATCCGGGTTCCGTGAAAAACCTAGTTTGACCAAGCAGGTCCCGTTTAGAAGCTTGAACTGCATGGCGTAGAGATGGCTCGGTGCTGCGGGCCAGTCCTCTCCGCATAAGCCGCACCCGAACCGGCCAGTTTGCATGTTGGCACGGGCCACCCTTTGTTCATGGCCGCATTCTGGATGCCGGTATAGGCGATAGTTCGGGCCGCCGTCCGGGTCCGGTCCGATCAGCTCCCAGCCCTGGGCTTCGGCTTCTTCTTGCTCCTTCTGCTGCTGGCAGAGTTCGCAGCGTACGTCGCAGGTCCCGGCGGCAGCTCTTTTGATCAGCTCAAACTGGCGGCGCAAACGGTGTCGGCAGTCCGCGATGTAGAAGCCGTGATGGCGGCTTTGCGGGTCGCGGCCTGCCCACTGCAGCCCGGCGGCTTCGGCATCGGCCTGCCAGCGCGCTTCAATGCAGCGCGGGCACTGCGGCTGGCTGTTCATCACCACAAAAATTTTGCTCATGTGCGTTGCCCCGCAGGCCTTGCAGGACAGGAGAAGGTGATAACGGTCCTTGACCCGCTGCAGGATGCCGAAGCCTCTGGCTTCGGCGGCCGCGCGCCAGTGGGGGTGAATGGTGAGCGGGAAGGCGGCGGGCGTCGCGGTTGATGTATGGGACATTGAGAACTCCATTTGCGCAAAGCGGGAGAGGGGGCAGGCGCCGGATATGGGGCACCTGCCGGGAAAATCTGGAATTGGGTATGACGCGGCCGGGCGCAGGCGGAGAGATCCGCTGCGGTGGCCAGATCAGGTTATGTCAGGAAGGGATTGGGCGGATCAGACCGGCGCAAAATCCGGGGCTGTCACTGCCATCTCCACCACGGCGTCGACTTGCCGCGCCGCTCGATTCAGCGCTTCGGGGACACCGGGATCATCGGTAGTGAAAAGGTCCCGGTGCTCATGCATTAGCTGCTGGAACCGAAGTGCCTCGTCCGGGCTCTCAGATTCGATCAGAAAATGCAGCAGCATGCCCATGCGCTGCATTGGCAAATCATCGGCGCTGACGAAAATCGGTTGCTCCATTGCACTTCAGTTCACAGATCGGACGCAAGAACGGGTCGGACAAGTAGCGCCGGGTGCGAACGTTGATCGAATTCCTGAGTTTGTCGTTTCAAAGCGATTCCTCTCGTGCCGTGCTGAGATGCAGTTCGCTTTCCAACAAAAATTTCGGTTCAAAACCAGTGGGGTAGTTGATCACGTTCGCTCCAGTTCCGTGAGATATCTAAATTTTAGATAATCTGATTTATAGATCATTGTGCCGCTGAGCAAGGCGAAGCGGCAATGAGCAACACGATTCACAGCAAAGGTCAGGAGGTGCTCTGCCAAGTCTTGGTCGAAGCAAGAAAGGCGGCTGGCCTGTCGCAGGCGGAACTTGCGAAAAAGCTAAACTGTCACCAGTCTATGGTCGCTAGGGTCGAAAGCGGTCAGCGTCGCATTGACGTTGTAGAGCTTATTGTCATCGCGCGCGCCATCGGTGTTGAAACTCGGGAAATCTTGGCCGTCGTTGAGCCGAATGTGTTGTTGGACCAGCGCTTGTGAAGGCCTATTCGCTGTGGAGATGTGCTGGATAGTGGGACACTCCAACTGACCGGTTGCAAGGTTTACAACAGGCTGCGCTAGTTTGCGAAAATCCATAGTTAGTGTTTTCCTGGCGACCAGAAATAACGTCCCAAACTGCAGAGCCTTCCAACCTTCCGTGTATCTATTGTGCCGGGTTGTCATGTTGTTGCGGAAGGGGGCTTCCATTCCAGACATAGCCTATCCCGCGAACTGAGCGGATCAGAACCGGGGCTTCTCCAGGCTCCTCGATCTTTCGCCGAAGCCGTGCGACATGGCCGTCGATGGTGCGGTCCAATGGTGCCCAGTTGCGGCCGTGCAAAGCCATTGAGATGTCATCGCGGCTCAGTACCCGGCCAGGATAGCGTAGAAAAAGTTCCAGCAGTTGTTGTTCCATGTTTGTCAGATCAATAGTCTGTCCATTCGGACGGAGGATTATTCCACGCTTCATATCCAGCACATTGCGACCCAGTGTGATCCGGCTACCGGCCACTGATGGCGTCCGATACCGTTCAAGGACGGCTGCAATCCTCAGGATAACCTCCCGGACGAGGAAAGGTTTGACCACGTAATCGTCGGCGCCGTTTTCCAGGCCCTGAACCCGATCAAATGGTTCGGTCCTGCCGGAAATTATCAGGATTGGAAGGTTGCGTTGCTGGCGAAGTTCCCGGGCCAATTCCAGCCCGTCCTCCTGGCCCAGTTTCAGGTCCAGGGTGACAATGTCTATATGGTGGTCCCTGATGGCCGTGAACAGGGATTCCCGGTCCCAGGCCTCAACCACGGTCCAGCCCTGTCCCTCCAGCCCAATGCGCAGCGTTTCCCTCACATCGGGTTCGTCTTCAACGGCAAGGACAGAAATCTGAGCCATGAGAGCATATGTCCAGTTCTGGCCCATTGTAGCCATTTCCCACTTGCGGGGGAAGCCACGCGGGGCGGTTCAACTGTTAGCTGCCAGAACCCTCTGCGACCCGCAGGTGCGGTCCTCATTGACGGCTGTCATTGCAGGTTTTGCGGCACGGCGCACCATGCAAATCCCCGCTGCCGTCCCTGCCGATTCCATGGCCCTAGGGCTAGGGGTTTCACATGGGGCAGCGGCTCAAAGAAGTTTTTGCACCTGGCCAGGGTCCAACCGGCCTTCGGTGCGCCAAAATGGGACAGTACGAGTCATGAAAACGAACATCGCCAATGTTGATGAACTTCAGCACCGCCTTGAAGGAACTGGACAGCTGCCGCTGTGCGGCCGCTGCGGTCAAAACCAGCTAGAGCGGCAGCACGTCAAGACCGCGGTCTGGCGAGAAGCGGAACTGATGGTCGTGGAGAACATTCCGGCCCTAGTTTGCCCGGCCTGCGGTGAGGAGTTTATCGGTTCGGAAACAGCGGCCGAATTGCAGCGGATGTGTCAGAACGGAGAAAGTACAGCCGGCTTGGTCTCGCGCCTGATCGTGCCAGTGATCGATTTTGCCATGCTGAATCCGGAACGCGTATGACATCGGCAAAACCGGTGGTCCTTGGACTGCTCATCTTGCTGGCCCTGGTGCTTTCCTAGGGTCGGCTTTTTGAGCGGCGTGGTGAAATGGGGGATCTGCTGCCAATCGGGGTAACCAGTCTTCTGGTGTCAGACGCGAAACGGCCCTGCTGGCGGGTGGTAACCGCCCAGCAGGGCCGCCCTGTTGCGATGGCTTCAGCCGCAGATTCAGTCCAGCGCAGCCAAAGTTCCCGCTTCAGTCGCGGCGTCCATTTCCTCCTGATCGAGGCTGCCGTCCTCATTGGCGTCCATTGCGGTGAACTGGTCTTCAGTGACATCGGGGTAGACCGCTGTCAGTTCCTCGTAGCTCGCCATGCCGTCTTCGTCGGCATCGACGTCCGACATCGCTGCCAGGGCAGCACTTGCCGCCATGGCCATAGCAGCAGCTGTAAGTGCGTAAACTTTCATGGTAATCTCCACTGCAAAACGGTGCGTACTTGTTACGGACCGGCAACAGCAGGATAGTCACGGTCAAACGGGTTTCATTGACGGGCGTCAACGCTGTTTGCGGGCCAACCCGGACCGGCGGGTTTACGCCTCACGGCTGTCTTCCGTCCATAAGCTGGGCCCGCTCTTAATAGTGCTCACTTGACCGGCGTGGCGGTCCAGAGCGCACCGCGCCGGAGCCAGGCAATGCTGCAGCACAGACGCAGCCAGCTTGCGTGTTTCCAGGCAGCCCTCTGAGGCGGCGGCGGCATATTCCGCCCCGTCCAGGAAACCGTCCCGGCTGCAGTCCATTGAGGCAAAAAGGGTTCTGCTGACATCTGGGTAGGCTTGGGTCAGCTCCTGGTAGCTGAGTTTTCTGTCGTTGTTGGAAACAACATTGCCTAGCGGTTCGACCGGCGTTGCCAGCAGGGCAAAGGCGGCTGCAACGGCAGCGGCCAAACCTGGGACTGCATATGTGAATACTCTCATTCTCACCTCCAAAACCAAAAGGCGCGCTACAGATACGCGCCAGCGGTTTCAGGTTAGAAAGCGCCCCGCGACCGGCCATTGATAGCCGTCAATGGCGGCGCGGCTGAGCCGAGGCTATAAGCGGAAACGGGGATATTTCTAGGCGGGAAGCTGCCGCCGTTGACGCCCGTCAATGTTGTGCGGTTATGCGTCCTGTATCTGCTACGGGAGTTGTCTGTGAAGAGTGCCGGTCCAATGCCCCACCCAGATAAACTGCCGCTGCAGGCTGCTGGTGATGACCACGAGATCGCGCCAGAGAGCACTCCTTGGACTTTCGAGACAATGGGAACTGGGGCGACCGCCGGGGGACTGCTTTGCGATTGCGAAAAGCTTGGGTCAGAGCCGGAAAAATCTGTCGGGGCGCTGGCTGACTTGGGTCTGAGCTGTGCCGAAATAGCAAGCTATTACTCGGTGGAGCAGAGGTGTGTTCAGCATTTGCTGGGGCGGCGGCAACTGGTACAGGAAAAGACCAAGCTGCGCGCGTTTGCGCGGTTGATGCGAGCCAAGCTGTTTACTCGTTTTCGGTGAGAGCGAACCGCAGGGCGGTGGCGGGGTGCCGGGTGCTATCCGTACCGCGCGTCGAATGTACCGCAGTTGAGGCCAATCAGATCAAGGCCTGCCGCCAAGTGGTCGCATAGCATGGGAGTGCCACAGAGGTATCCGGCGGTACTGCCATTCTGATGATCTTCTGCCATGGCACGCAATTCCGGCCAGTCGTCAATGCTGGTGCCGTCACGCCCCAGCCACATCAGTGCAACCAGGTCCATCTGCGCATCCAGGCTGAGGTCGGATATGATAGAGATCAGTTCCTCCTCCACAGGATCGGAGGGGCGGTCCTCAAGAATGCCAAGCGCCATGTCGTCCTCGTCCATGCCGCTGGCAGAGGGGTCGGTGCAGTCCGATTTGCCGTCATAGTCTCTGGCGAGGGCGATGATGTAACACACTGTGTCCAGTGGCACCTCTAAGTCCAGAGGTGCGACTTCAGGTTGCACGGTACTGTGGTCTAAACTTGCCATGGCAGATCTTTCTGCGTTGTCTAGTTTTAGCGGGCTAGGATTACTGTGCATTGCGCACGGCGCAGCACCTTATCTGCGACGCTGTCGTGCAGAAATCGCCGCGCCGGCCCCAGCCCTTTCTGCCCGACCACGACTATGTCGCACCCTTCCAGTTCGGCGACGTTCAGGATTTCTTCGGCGTAATCACCGGGCAGGGTCAGGGTGCGAATGTTGCTGGCCCCTGCGGCGCGGGCGGATTTCTCGGCCCATCGCTGGATCAGCCGTCCGATTGCGGTCACGGCCTGCGCGCTGGTGCCGGCACGGCTGGTTTCACTAATTAGCTGGCTGATGTTTTCAGGCACATTGGTGAGCGCCAATTCTCCCGCTACGTGGTCCACGATGTGCTCGGCCTCTGCCAGATTCATAAATTCTTCTGCGCGTCGGCTGTGCAGCAGGACATGCAGGATGATCAGCTCTGCCTCCAGACCCGCAGCCAGGCCTGCAGCAAATTGAACTGCCCGCTTCGCAGCTTTGGAGCCGTCTGTTGCCACAAGGATTTTCTGAGCCATAGCGGGCCCCTTCAATATCGGCAGGCACGCAGAAGCCAGCCCGCCGACATTTTGTCCGGCAGGCTGGTGCTGGGATGTGTTAAGCGTGGCCGCCGCGGTAAACTTCGATGGCGGTCCAGCCACTGAGAGCGGCGACTATCAGACCGCTGACCACGGTATTCGCCGTTGCGGGGAAGGAAGCTTGGAACCCGAGCACCCATGGTGAGATCACCAGCCAGGCGCCGAGCGCTGCGCCAATCCATTCTTCCCATTCGCGGAAGGCGAACAGCTCAAAGGCTGCAAGGACCGCGACAACGGCGCCAATGATCATAAAATTCCAGGTTGCAGCTGGAATACCAGCTGTCGCTTCCGCACCACCGTCTGGCAAGCCGAGCAGCCGTGGGGACAGTATCAGCCAGATCCCGACAATCAGCGTGATCCAGTCTTGCCAGTGCTGTTTACTCAATTGCCGTTTCATTGGTTCATCCTCTTGTCTTGAACCGCGGCCTTCTGCCGCCCTAGTGATTTTGCCACTTTGGTGTGTTTCTGCATTGACTGCCGTCAATCTGACCCCTCGCGACTGTGCTGCTCCCTCGAGGCGGATTGCTGTGGTAATATCCGGAGGCACAGAACGGAGCGCAGTTGATGGCCAAGCAGAGACAGCCATCTACCGGACAGAAGGCTGCATCCCGCAGCGGCGGAGTGGCGCAGTTCATTACAGCTGCACCGGCGGCACTAGCGTTTCTCGACGCGGATCTTCGTTATACCGCGTGGTCGAAAGCCTGGGCGCGATTGCACGGGTTTGGCGTCCGCGACCTTGCTGGGGTGCGGCATCAGCAACTGCGTCCAGACAGCCCCGCGGCCTGGTGTTCGGCCCTGCGCCGGGCGCTGGAGACGGGCAGTGGCAGCGCAGGAATGGATAGTTTTGCGGCGGGCGGTCGACGGACGGTAGTGCTGCGGTGGCGGATAGAGCCGGTAGCAGACCTGGACGGAGCCGTGGCGGGGCTCAGCCTGTATTGCGAGGCGGCGGAGGCGGACGGTGACTATGAGACGGAGCAATCCAAGCGGCAGCGCCTGGAAACCATCGGGCGGCTGGCTGGTGTCATCGCTCATGACTTCAACAACCTGCTGACGGTGATCCTCGCCAATCTGGAGCTGGCGGCGTTCCGTATCCGGAATGAGGACTCGCGCGAATTGCTGCGGCGGGCGAGCGAAGCGGCGGAGATGGGAGCCAGCTTCAATAAGCGGCTTCTGGCACTGGCGGGCGGACGGAGGTCTGAACCTGCTGTTATTAAAGTGAACCGGCATATCACCGACACTTGGCAGGTTGTGGAAAGAGTTTTGAGTGAGGATACCCGGCTGCAGTTCCATCCCGGCGCGGATGTCTGGCCGGTAAAAGCCGACCCAGGCGAGTTGGACGGTGCTATTTTAAACTTGGTAGTAAATGCGCGTGATGCGGTTGAGGGCAGAGGTGAGGTCACGATTGCCACGAAGAATGTTCAACTGACGGCTGCGGAGGCTGCCGGAATAGCCGGTGCGATGCCTGGTGATTTTGTGCGTATCTCCGTTGCTGACACCGGCAGCGGAATGCCGTCCGAAGTTGCAGAACTGGCGATGGAGCCGTTTTTCACCACCAAACCAACCGGTGCGGGCAGCGGGCTGGGGCTGACGAGCGTCGGGATGACAGTGGCCCGAGCGGGTGGTTTCCTGCTGCTGGACAGCCTACCAGGGGAAGGGACCACGGTCAGCCTGTACCTGCCGCGCACCCTTGAGGTGGCGCAGGATCCGGACGACGGGGAGGATGCGGATCTGCCCTTTGGAGAAGGTCAGTTGATCCTGGTCGTAGAAGACGACCCGCTGGTGCGGGAAGCGGTCCTGCAGCGGCTGGAGGTGTTAGGTTATGCCGTTCTGGAGGCCCCCGACGGCGAGGCAGCACTAGCGCTGCTGAAACAGGGGGAGCCGGTAGACTTGGTGTTTTCCGATGTTGTGATGCCGGGCAGGCTTTCGGGCTATGACCTGGCACTGCTACTGCGCCGCAGGTTTCCGGGGGTCGGGGTTCTGCTGACCTCGGGCTATGCTTCGCGCATGGTGCCACGGCGGCGGCGGTTTATGGTTCGCTCCGAGCTGATCGCTAAGCCTTATTCGTTGCAGGTGCTGGCGCGGGCGGTCCGCCGGGCCCTATTGGCAGCAGGAAAGGCCGAGGGGTAAGACGCAGGCCGGAACGCCGGGGCGGATCCGGCCTGCCGGAATGCCCGCGGCCTCGCTAGGAACAGGGTTGCAAGGGCATTCGCTCTGCCGCGCAGCCCGTGTAGCGGGCGGCGGCGGCAGCAGTCTGGCAGTTTGCACCGCAAAGTGCATTGACGGCCATCAACGGCCATGAAGAGAGGTGCAGTGTTTCAGGAGGAGAGTGCTTCGCGAATTGCATCAGCCAGTGAATGGTAGGGCAGGCGGACCAGGTTCTTTGCAATTTCCAGTGTCACTTTTGCCTGCAGACTGACTGGCACTTCATCGTGCCATACACCCAGAATGCTGGGCGAAGCAAACAATACAAGCTTGTCGAAGTTTTGATCACGTAGCGCCGAGTTCAGGAAATCGGACACATCGCGCAAGAATTCGCACTGGTCGGCCCGCTGCGGCGAGTGGTGCGATTGCGTGGCCGGACGGCGCCCGCTGCCGTTGTGGGCAAAGGCGTGCCCGGGTTTGCCTGCGATGATGCCGCGGACGTGCCGTTCTGGAGCCTGCAGCACAATCTCCAGCCCTGCGGGGCTATGGGGTTTAGGCAACCCCTGCAGGATCCGCGCACGGTGCGAATTGATGATGACATACCAGTTGCGGTCCGAGTTCATGAGGTTCTCCGGAACCAGCGCATTCAGCGGTGCTGGGGCTGTCGTGCCATGCTGCAAACTCTCTGATCCGATGCGGGCAGGCGGCAAAAAAAAGCGTGGAACAGGATGCGGTAGGCTTCTGAAGGGAGCCTTGGGGTTGGCAAGCTGCTTTACGTATCGTGTCCGGTGCGGGCATGGCATCCTCGCTATTCGCCTCTCCAGAACTATCTTGAACGGTTTTGCGAAGCGCGCATTGACTGCTGACAAGACTGATAGGGCTATTGTCTCCCATGGCCCGCTGCCCGATGGCGAAAAGGGTCAGGGCATGTCGTCCCAAGTAGGTTGCAGCAGTGATAAGCCTCCCATCAGCGCCAGCACAGAGCCGCAGACCAGTGATTGGGCCAGTGCGGCGGGAACCAGATAGAACCCGAGCATCCAAGGCGCCCAGATTACCCAAAGCCCAAGCAGCGTGATGGCCAGTTCCAGCCATCTGAGAAAGACAAACATTTCCAGCATGGCCAGTGCCGCTGCCGCTAGACCGGATGCCAGGGAGTTCATGGCGATATGCGTAAGGTCAAGGCCGACAGGCCAGTCGATGCGGAAGGCAAGCGGTGCCAGTAAAAGCCAAAGGCCAGCAGTGAAACTCACGCAGTCTTGCCAATGGGCGCGGTTCATTGTGCGAACCTTCTCTGAGTTGGGTAGATCACGGTTCCACGCTGAGACCGTCGACTACGCTGCTGACGCCAGGCACCGCCCAGGCAGCTCGTCGGGCGGCATCCCGTTCGGCCTCGGTGCGCACTCGCCCGGTCAATGTGACCGCGCGGTCGTCGATATTGATCTGAATGCCCTTGGCCTCCCTGGCGGCGTCGCGCCGCAGGGCGGTTTCAATGCTCATCCGAACGTTTGTGTGGCTGACTGCGGAGGTGATCCCGATTTGGTTGATGATTTGCTTTACACCTGAAACCTTCTGAACCGCCCGTTCGGCCGCGGCTTTCTCAAAGCTCCAGCCGGCCTGTCCGGTGAGGGTCAGAACGCCGTGCTCGACCTCGACCTTGACCGTGTCCTTGGGGACCGAGTCGCCCCAGCGCAGTGCCTCAACCGCACGCCTGGCGATTTCATCGTCAGCGTCCAGATGCTCACCGATGGGCCGCACTTCAATTTCCATCACGACAGCGCGCACGCCGCTGACGCGTTTGACGGTCTTGCCGATTGCCTGTTTCTGCGCGCCGGTTGGAACATGGCCGGTGAGGGTCGCGATCCCATCCTCCACGGAGACGCCGATTGAGGCCGCGTCGATGCTGGGGACGAGGTCCAGTTCCTCGATGATTTCCCGTCTGAGTGTGGTGTCTTTCATGGCTGGATTCCCGAACGCACCGCAGCGCCTTTCGCCGCGGTGACACCAGTATGAGCCATTTGCCGGAAGTTTCATTGATGGCGGGCAAGACTTGTGTCTCCGCGCTTCGGGACACGGGAAGCTTCTGTTAGACTGTATCGCCCGCATTGGAGATGAGCCATGGATATCGAACTGGCACGGACCTTTCTGGCTGTGGCCGAAACCGGCAGCTTTCTGGAGGCCGCCAAGCGGGTGCATGTGGCTCAGTCGACCGTCAGCCTGCGCATCCGTGCGCTGGAACAGCAGCTGGGGCGGAGCCTGTTTGACCGCAGCAAGACTGGGGCAGCGCTGACAGAGGCCGGGCGGCATTTTCAGCGCCATGCGCAGACATTGGCGCGGACTTGGATGCAGGCCAAACTGGATGCGGCGCTGCCTGCTGGGATGGAGACGGTGCTGGCGGTCGGGGCGCCCCCCAGCCTGTGGGACGGGTTCCTGACTGGAGCCTTGCCGGGTCTGCGGCGGGCGCTCCCAGAAGTGGCAGTGCGGGCATCAGCCATGGCGTCTGACGCTCTTGTCCAACTGTTCGGCCAAGGCGGACTGGACCTGATGGTCGCCTACCGTCCTCAAGCGGCGGCGGGGCTGGCGGTGGAGCAGCTGTTCGAGGATGAATTTGTGCTGGTCAGCAGCGACCCGGACACCAGCACGGATCCGTTCGGCACCGAGTATGTGCTGGTCGACTGGGGGCCGGAATTTCGCGCCGATCACCTGCTGGTCTTGCCGGACATTCGCACGCCGGGGTTGCAGCTGGATATCGGAACGCTGGCCTTGCAGCACCTGCGGAACGTGCCGGCCTCCGCCTACTTTCCTAAACGGCTGGTTGCGGCGGATCTGAGGGCGGGCTGGCTGCGCCGGATCGAAGGGGCGCCGCGGTTTGGCTATTCGGCCTATGCCGTGATCAGTGAAGGTCAACGCGGTGAGTATGCGGGGCAGGCGGTGCAATTTTTGCGGCAGTATGCCCTCGGTGGCGGAACCGTGGAGCGGGATGAGGCGGTAGGTGGCGTGTAGGGCACTGAAAAATATGATGTATTCGAATACTCGATAACATCGGTGAGAAAAAATCATCACTGAAGCGCTTTTACAGATCAGGCGCATGGCACATTTTCGCGGGACGAGACAACTTTTGGCTGGATCAGTCCCATGAGTGCGAAAGACATCATTTTTTCCGAGAACGCCCGGCACCGTATGCTGGGCGGTGTAAATGTTCTTGCCGATGCGGTGAACGCGACGCTGGGTCCTCGCGGCCGTAACGTGCTGATCGAAAAAAGCTTTGGAGCGCCGCGCTCGACCAAAGACGGCGTGTCCGTTGCCAAGTCCATTGAGTTGCCGGACCTGGTGGAAAACACTGGTATCCGGCTGATCCGCGAAGTGGCGGAGCGCACTGCCAAGCTGGCAGGCGACGGCACGTCCACTGCCACTGTCCTGGCCCGCTCCATCCTGCGCGAAGGCTGCAAGGCGGTTGCAGCAGGGATGAACCCGATGGACGTGAAGCGCGGAATTGACCGCGGCGCCGAAGCCTTGGTGGAAGCGTTGACGGGTCTGTCGCGCCCGGTGAACACCAGCGCGCAAATCACACAGGTTGCAACCATTGCTTCCAATGGCGACACCGAGGCCGGGCAAATTCTGACCGAAGCGATGGAGCGGGTAGGGAGAACCGGGGTGATCACCATCGAGGAGGCCAAGTCGCGCGAAACCCGGTTGGAAACGGTGGAGGGAATGCAATTTGATCGCGGTTACCTTTCCCCTTATTTCATCACCGAGGCGGACAGCCTCAGCGTGGAGTTGGAAGCGCCGTTCATCCTTCTGTTTGACAAGAAAATCTCAAATCTAGCGCCGTTTATTCCGGTGCTGGAGGCGGTGATCAAACACGGAAAGCCGGTACTGGTGATTGCCGAGGATGTGGATGGGGAGGCACTGGCGGCTCTGGTTGTCAACAAGCTGCGCGGCAGCCTGCAATGCGCTGCGGTGAAGGCGCCCGGTTTTGGCGACCGCCGCAAGGAGATGCTGCAGGACATTGCAGTGCTGACCGGAGCCACAGTCATTTCCGCCGATTTGGGTATGAAGCTAGAGAATGTCACGCTGGACATGCTGGGGCAGGCGGCGCGGGTTATGGTCAGCAAGGATGACACCACACTAGTCGGCGGCGGCGGTGCCAAACCGGAAATAGAGGCGCGCTGCAAAGCGATCCGGCAGCAGATCGAAGAAACAAAGTCTGACTATGACCGAGAAAAGCTGGAGGAGCGGCTGGCGAAGCTGAGCGGCGGTGTCGCGATTGTCCAGGTCGGCGGTGCCAGCGAAGCGGAGGTTAAGGAGCGCAAGGACCGGATCGAGGATGCGCTGCATGCCACCCGCGCGGCGACCGAGGAAGGGATTGTGCCGGGCGGCGGCGCAGCGCTGCTCTATGCGGCGCGGGCGCTGGATGGGCTGGAAGCCGCAAACGGCGATATGCGGGCTGGCATTGCCATCATCCGCAAAGCGGCGGCAGAGCCGGTGCGCCGGATTATCCGTAATGCGGGCAAGGACGAAGCGCTGATCGCAGGCAAGCTGCTGGAGAAGAACGACACCGCCTGGGGCTACGATGCGCAGAATGACTGTTTGGCCGACATGTTCGAGGCGGGGATCGTGGATCCTGCCAAGGTGGTGCGGATCGCCTTGCAAAACGCAGTGTCGGTTGCCGGTCTCATGATGACCACCGAAGCGGTGGTGGTGGACCATCCCAAGGCGGCAGCGCACTCCGCTTATCCGGGTGGCTTGGACGGTATGGATTTCTAACGCGGCCTTGCGGCTTCCGGTGCAGCAGACTGAAGCCTTGTGGTGAAGTTGCAGCCGGGCGGCACTGCCTTTCGATGGTTTGTTTCCGCTGCCGCTCAGACAGAATGAGAAAAACATGGCCGATACCAGGACAGACCCCGGCAACGTGAACGAGGCCGAAGATCGGCTCAACCGGGCACTGGCGGAGCGGGACGGTGCGGCGCTGGCAGAGGTGCTGGAGCCGCTTGCACTTAGTGATGCGCTGCGAGAGCTGACCAACCTTCCGCCAGAGGACCGGAGCCTTGCGCTGTCGCTGCTTCCTGCTGCGCGGGCTGCGGAAATCGTCGAGGAAGCCCCGAACGAGCTGGCTGCCAGCCTCGTGGTGGGGTTGGAATCCGGGACCGCCGCCGGGATCATTGATGAACTGGGTTCGAACATCAGGGCCGATGTGATCGGCGGTCTTGATGATACGGAGGCGGAGGCTATTCTGGCTCGTTTGACGCCGGCTGATGCAGCTGACGTCAGGCGTCTTTCAAGTTACGAAGGCCACGTCGCCGGCGGTCTTATGGCAGCAGAGGCCTTCACGTTTCAGGAATCTGACAAGGTCGGCGATGTCTTGCGGCGTTTCGTTTCGGATTCCGAGGATTTCGAACGGTATCGTGGTCAGCACCCCTATGTGGTCAATTCCAGCGGCGTTCCTGTAGGAGTGGTTTCGCTGCGACGGCTGCTGACTACCCGCCGGGGGGCCAGCCTGACGGAGATCATGACAGCGCCGCTGACTGTTCCGGCCAACACGCCGCTGGAGGAGCTTCAGGATATTTTCAATGAACATCCGTTTCTGGGGCTTCCGATTGTGGAGGAGGGCGGTGTGCTGGCTGGTGTGGTCTCGCGCTCTGCCGTGGATGAGGCGCTGCTTTCGCGGGCTGAGACGGAGAACCTGCGGCGGCAAGGGGTGTTTGGAGACGAACTGCGGACGATGCCGTTGAAACTGCGCGCTCGCCGGCGACTGCAATGGCTGTCGGCAAATATCGTTCTCAACGTCATCGCTGCGAGCGTTATTGCAGCCTACGAGGAGACCCTGGCGGCGGTGATTGCTATTGCTGTCTTTCTGCCAATGGTTTCGGACATGAGCGGCTGCTCCGGCAATCAGGCTGTTGCAGTCAGCATGCGCGAGCTTTCTCTGGGTTTGGCACGTCCCGCTGATGTCTGGCGTATTTGGAAGAAAGAAGCGGCAGTTGGTGTGATCAACGGGATTGTTCTTGGTATCCTGATCGGGCTTGTGGCCTGGGGCTGGAAGGGCAATCCGTTTTTGGGGCTTGTGATCGGCGGGGCGCTGGCTCTGAACACTTTTGTGGCTGTGTCAATCGGCGGTATCGTTCCCTTGGTGCTGAAACGTGCCGGCCAGGACCCTGCTGCCGCCAGCGGGCCGTTGCTGACCACGATCACCGACATGGCCGGGTTTTTCCTGGTCCTCAGCTTTGCTAGCGCGATGATGCCGTTCCTGGTATGACACCTGTGTCTCCCGGCAAATCATGCCGCGGATTCACTCCCTTGGCCCTGCGCCGCCCGTTGTGGCTCGCCTCCTAGGCGGAGCATTCCGCAAAGCCGCCCCTTTCCGTCCAGCACCGGCATTTGCCGGAACCGCCCGATCCCCATCAGAAATACCGCATCATCCAAAGGTTCATCGGCACTGCAATAGACTGGGTTGCGGGTCATAACTTCACCGGCGGTCACCGTGGCGGGGTCGCCGCCGGCTGCCAGCACCCGGATCACTATATCCCGGTCAGTGAGAATGCCTAGCAGGCAGTCCCTGCTGCCGATGACAACCGCACCCGTGTTCTGCTGCTGCATGATACGCGCGATACTGCGGATGGGAGTATTCGTCCCAGCGGTCGCAGTTGCACGTGACATGGCCTGCCTGACTATCATAGCTGCACTCCTGTACTGAACGTTGGGAGGATAACCTTCCGGGCCGAAACGGCATTGACCGCCGTCAACAGCCCGCGAACCGCCAGTCAGAGGTTTTCGTACCGGCCGAGCTGCCGCAGGAGATGTTCCCGCTGCTCCAGAAGGTCCAGCACCAGTGCCACGCCGGCGGCATTGATACCCAGATCGCAGCTGAGCCGCCGCGCCTTCTTGGCGCGGGTTATGGATAGGCCGTGGAAGCGCCAGTTCGCCGCTCCGGTGCCTTCGGGTTCCAGGACGCCTTGCTGCACCAGTTCCACGACCCAGCTCTCTTCGGCGCGGCAAAAACGGCATAATTGCTGCAGGGTAAGACTGTCGAGAATCTGGCTTTCCGGTGCGGTGGTTTTCATGCGCTTATCCCCCTATGCTGGCGCGCGGGTTGAACGGGATTTCCCGGGCCATTTGCTCAAACAGTCTGCGAGCGGCATCGGTCGTGACCTTCGGGTTTACTATCTTGAGAGTGGCGTAGATGTCGCCGGAGGGCGATCCTGGCAGCCCCTTGCCCCTAAGGCGAAGGATCTGGCCATTGCGGGCGTTGGGCGGCACTTTCACCGCGAGGCTGCCAACTGGCGCGGGCATACGGATTTTGCCGCCGAGAACCGCCTCCCAAGGCGCTAGCGGCAGATCGAGGTACAGATCCTTGCCGTCGGCCCGGTAAACCGGGTGGGGTGCAAAGAACACTTCCAGCAGAAGGTCGCCGGGCGGACCACCGCCGGGAGACTGCGGACCTTGGCCGGGCAGACGGATGTGCTGGCCTTCCACAATCCCCTTGGGGATATAGACCGGGATATCGCGGGACTTCAGCTGTACGGTCCCATCTTCGACTGCTACAGGGGTCTGCAGCGTCAGCACCCGGCTGCCGCCAGTGTAGGCGTCCGGGATATCGATCCGGATGCGGGCATGCTGGCTGGTGCTGCGTTCGTGCCTTGCCTTGGCAAAGGGCGAGGGCCGACGGAACAGGGTTTCGAAGAAGTCGCTGAAAACTTCGCCCCGATCAGTGCCGCCGCTGGTAAAGCGGAACCCCTGCTGCCAGCCTGGCGGCGGTGTGAAGGCCCCGCCGGAGGATTGTTGCTGCTGGTTCCAGAGCCGGTCATAGGCGGCGCGCCGCTCTGGATCCTTCAGCACCTCGTAAGCTTCGGTAATCTCCCGGAACCGCGTCTCGGCCTCGGGAGAGGCGTTGATGTCGGGATGAAACTGGCGCGCCAGTCTGCGGTAGGCTCGCTTGATCTCTTCGCTGCCGGCGTCCTTCTCCAACTCCAACGCCTGGTAATAATCCTTGAACTCCATGCCAGCGCCTCCGCTGCTCCGGTCCTTCCGCAACTGTGCCACACCGGCGCCGGGGGGCGATTGACGGCCATCAATGCCGTACAGCCGGGAATCTGCGACATATGTGCGGTACGCAGCTTGTCCCCATGACGGCTAGATGCAGCCGGAACTTTCCGGCTGACGCGGAACCTCCTTCAGCCGGGAAATCCGGCCAGGACAACCGGCTGAAGGATCAATCGGACAGAGGAGCTTTGGGTATGTCCAAGACATCGAAACTTCCAGCCGGCAGGTCAGACGCCTCCTTACCAGCAAGTTGGATGGGCTTCAGCAGCCTGCGGGACGAGATTGACCGGATGTTTGCGGCCCTTGAGCCGATGAATATGCTACAACGCGGCTTTTCTGACGGGGAACCTGTGGGCCGCGTGATGCAGCCGTTCCCTGCCATTGACGTGACTGAAGCAGAAGATGGCTACCAGGTTTCGGCAGAGCTGCCTGGTGTTGCATTGGAAGATATCGACATCAAACTGGCCAATGGAACCCTGACTATTCAGGGCGAAAAGACTGAGCAAAAGGATGAGGCCGGCAAAGGGTATCACCTGAGCGAACGGCGCTGGGGGAAATTCCAGCGGCTACTGAGGGTGCCGGACAATGTGGATGAAGGCCGTATTGAGGCGCGCTATGCCAATGGGATACTGCTGGTGACGCTTCCCAAATCGGAAACAGCGCTTGCCGCAGAACGGACAATTGAAGTCAGTGCCGGCTGAACCAGCCTGAGCACGGCAATGGTCCGCGGCGGGCATTGGGGATAGCAGGCCGTAAGGGGGAAAGGCGGGCTGCTGCCCGCCGCGGATCAGAAAATTGCGGTGAATGTTCCGTTGTTCCGGGAACGCGTTGCGCACAATTCTTTACAAAACAGTCTCTTCCTCAAAGCGGCTGGCAGGCGCAGACTGGCACTCCGCTGGCAGCGCTGCGCCGGTGAGTCGCGCCGTGTCTGCCTGGTTCATCCTGTCTGGGGGGAGAGCCGGAATGCATTACGGGAAATTCACAGCCACTGCTTCTGCAGGGCGCTGCCGGGCGTGCCCGGTCAGCCACCTGGGTATTTGCGCAGCAGCGGGGGAGCAGGTCTCTGCTTCATTTTCAAGCCGGGCCCGTCTGGCCGGGTTCCGGGCGGGGGAAACGATTGTGCCGCAGGGCGAAAAGGCCGGGTACGGCGGCATCATCGTGGAAGGCGCGGTGAAAGTCGTAAGCATTACGGAAGCCGGCGCGGCGCATGTGCTGCAGCTGCTGCATCCAGGTGAATGGGTTGGTCCGGTGTTTCCGGAGCGGCCGGGCGTCGCCTGGGATGCCGCGAACGATGTCAAAATTTGCTGGATAGCGCTGCCTGCGCTGGAGGCGCTGATGCAGAAGGAACCCAAGCTGAGCCAGGCGCTGCTTACCGCTGCCACCCGCCAGTTGAATGCACAGTGGGACTGGGCAGTTCTGCTGCGCAGCGGCGGCACATTATGCAGGGTGGCCAGCTGGCTGCTGCGCCAAGCTAAGGAGGCAGGTGCTGAACAGGGCGGCTGCGGCCAAAGTGAGGTTGTAGTTATCGACCTGCGGCGCCGGGATTTGGCCTCATTGCTGGATATGACGGTGGAGACCCTGTGCCGGGCGCTGAGCCAACTGGAGCAGCGCCAAGCCATCGTTATGCTGACCCCGAAACAGGCTGCGATCAGCAATATGGGTGTGTTGCAGCAGATTGCGCGGAGCGAGCATGGTGCAGGGGAGGGGAAGGCAGAATTAGGTGGATCGCTTCCGCATAATTCCGAACTTGTGAAGCACTCGCCGTCTGCCGCCAGCGAAGCTTCCAGTAGCGGCGCTTGATCAGCCAAAACCTGCTGGAGCTCGACCGGGCAGGGCAGGAACCGGTCGGCCTATGACCGCTGTCAATGCCCCGCCGGCAGGGATGTGGTTTGGGTGGCCTTGTTCATACTATTGCGGAGCAAAACCACGGAGGGTGTCATGAAAGTGTCCAGTCAGCAATTTCAGAATGAGCGACCAGCCATGGCTGCGGATCGAACGGTCCCTTTGCCGGTAGCGCAGGCAATGCAGGTCTGTGCCGAAGTCTGGGGGGAGGCCTGCAGTTTCACCATGGCCCGTCTCGACGAAAACTTCAAAACGCAGCACTGCATACTGGGCTGCATCAGTCTTGACGAGATCCAGATGGTGCAATGGCGCCATGTTCAGAAGATGATGGATGATTACCACGAAGAAGCCGGGCGAATGGCCCGGTACTGGCAGGGATTGCCGGAAACTCCGCGGTTTCAGCCTGCGCCGTGGGGGCATCAGCCGGCAGGGCGCCGCGATGGAAAGGCTCCGGAGCACCCGGCTGGCAGTCAGGCAGCGTAGGGTCTGCGGTCCGGCGGGTTGACTGCTGTCAATGAAATCCTGTGCCGATGCGGCAGACTGGAGGTAAGGCAGTTTTCTGCCGTTTGGGGAAAGGACGTGCCGATGATACGCAAGCATTGGCAGAATTGGATCATCACCGCCTTGGGTTGCTGGCTCGCCGTCACGCCGTGGCTTCATAATTCAGGGCTAGCCGACGGCGGTTTGGCCATCCCGGTCAGCTGGAGCTTCATCGCAGCCGGATCGGCAGCCGCAGTCCTGGCGGCCGCAGCCCAGTACACAGGAAACAGCTGGGAGGAATGGGGCTGCGTGGCAATTGGTCTTTGGCTGGTCCTCTCGCCTTGGACACTTGGATTTACTGACAATGAGCCGGTTGCATGGACGGCGGTTCTAAGCGGTGGGGCTATCATGGTGCTGGCCGGTTGGTGCATCGCGCAGGACCCCTGGCGGAGGAAAACCTGACCCAGCGCTTGGCAGGCGGGTGCTCTGAGGCCTGCGGCAGAAACTCCGGGTAAGGGAAACTAGGATAAACTTTGGTGAAGCATGGACCGTCAGCCTCCTGAGAACATGTTGCTTTCCGAAGCGATGGCGCAGCTTGCGGCGACAGAGAAGTTCTGCCGCCAGCTGTTTCTGCTCACATCCTTGCAGGACGGGCAGCCCTGCTGGGAACCGCCGGTGGATCTCTTGGAAACCGACGACGAGCTGCTTGTCTATGTGGTGTTGCCAGGCGCCAAGGCCGATGACGTTGAGGTGCGCATCAGAAACAACGAACTGATCATCCGGGGGCGGCGGGAGCCGCCGCCGGAGCTGTGCCATGCCACAGTGATCCGGCTAGAGCTGCCCTTTGGCCGGTTCGAACGGCGCATTCCGATCCCGCCGGGCACCTATGCCGTCAAGCGGCAGACGGTGCGGGGGCATTTGCTGATCCGGCTGTGCAAGAGCGGAGAGGGAGAGACGGCATGAACCAAGCCAGCGCTTCTGATATGGCCCAGCTGCAGGACATGCAGAACGTTCCGTTGCCGGAAGACGGGTTGATTCTGCTGCCGGTGCGCGACGTGGTCGCCTTTCCCGGCACAGTTTTCCCTGTCTCTACCGGGCGAGCCAAATCCATTGCGGCAATCCAGCAGGCGATCCGCCAGTCGCGGCCTGTAGGGCTGCTGCTGCAGCGCAACCCGGCGGTCAGCGATCCCAGGGCGGAGGATCTATTTCGCATTGGCTGCACTGCGAATATCCTTCGGCTGATGACTTCGCCCGACGGCGCGCATCACATAATCTGCCAGGGAGTGGCCCGGTTTAGGCTGGTCGAGATGCTGAAGGGGCCGCCGTTTCCGGTGGGCCGGGTGCTGAACCTGCCAGATGTGACCAGCCATCTGCCGCAGGTCGAGGCCCGGTTTTTGCATCTCAGAAGCCAAGCGGCAGAGCTGCTGTCGCTGTTGCCGCAGAGCCCCGCTGGGTTGGAGGACGCGGCCCAAGCAGCCACCGAGCCGGGGGCGTTGGCGGATCTGGCAGCGGCCTATTCCGACATCCCAATTGAGGATCGGCAAGAGATCCTTGAAACCGTCGATATTGCTGCCCGGTTGGACAAGGTGTCGAAGATCCTGGCGCGGCGGCTGGAAGTGCTGCGCATCACCCGAGAGATCAGCGAACAGACGCGTGCCGCTTTTGACGAACGCCACCGCGAGGCAATCCTGCGCGAGCAGTTGGCGGCAATCCAGCATGAGCTGGGCGAGGACGGCAGCAATGCGGAGGAGATTGCTCAATTGGGCGAGGCAATCACTCGGGCCGGTATGCCGCCGGAAGCCGAGGCAATGGCACGCAAGGAGCTGACCCGCTATGCCCGCCTTTCCGATGCCGCCGGGGAAGGGGCGGTTCTGCGAAACTGGCTCGACTGGATGGTGGAATTGCCCTGGCAGGCGCCAAGCGGCCGGCCGGTTAGCCTGATCCAGGCGCGGGGCATCCTGAACGCCGACCACTATGGGCTGGAAAAAGTCAAAGCGCGGATCATCGAGTTCCTGGCTGTGCGCAAGTTGTCACCGGAAAGCCGGGCGCCGATCCTGTGCTTTTCCGGGCCGCCAGGGGTTGGAAAAACCTCCCTGGGCCAGTCGATTGCGCGCGCCCTGGGGCGGACCTTTGGCCGGGTCAGCCTGGGCGGAGTGCATGACGAGGCCGAGATCCGCGGCCACCGGCGCACCTATATCGGGGCGCTGCCCGGCAGTATTATTCAGGCGGTGCGGCGGGCCGGCAGCCGAGATTGCGTGCTGATGCTGGATGAAATCGACAAGCTGGGCCACGGTATCCAGGGCGATCCCTCGGCAGCGCTTCTGGAAGTGCTGGACCCGGAACAGAACAGCACATTCCGCGACAATTACCTTGGGGTGGATTTCGACCTGTCTCGAGTGGTGTTCCTGATCACGGCCAACATGCTGGAAGGCATTCCGCGGCCGCTCCTGGACAGGATGGAGGTAATCAGCCTGCCGGGTTACACCGAAGAAGAAAAGCTGGAGATCGCCAAGCGCTATCTGGTGCCGCGGCAACTGAGGGCCAACGGTTTGATGTACGAGCGCCTCCGGTTCACACCGCCGGCGCTGCGGCTGATAATCCGCAGCTATACCAGGGAAGCCGGGGTGCGCCAGCTGGAACGTCAGATCGGCGCCGTCCTGCGGGCTGCAGCTGTGCGCTATGCTGAAGGCAAGCCCGCGAAAAACAAGCTTGGGGTGGATCAGGTGGAGGCCGCGCTGGGTGCGCCGCTGTTTGAAAATGAGACCGCGCTGCGCATCAGTACGCCAGGTGTTGCCACCGGGCTAGCCTGGACGCCTGCCGGAGGCGACATCCTGTTTATCGAGGCCAGCCGAGCGCCGGGCAAGGGGCGGCTGATCCTCACTGGCCAATTGGGTGAGGTGATGCGGGAAAGCGCCCAGACCGCGTTGTCGCTTTTGAAGTCCCAGGCCGGGAGTCTGGGTCTGGAGGCCAAGAGCTTTGACGGCGTTGACATTCACGTCCACGTGCCCGCCGGCGCCACGCCAAAGGACGGTCCCAGCGCCGGGGTGGCGATTTACACCGCGCTGGCTTCCCTGTTTCTGGACCGTACTGTGCGCAACGATACTGCGATGACCGGAGAGATATCGCTACGCGGGGTTGTGCTGCCTGTGGGCGGGATCAAGGAAAAAGTACTGGCCGCGGCTGCAGCGGGGATTACCCGGGTGATGCTGCCGGCTCGCAACCGGCGCGACCTGGATGACATTCCCGAAAGTACCCGCAAGCAGCTGGATTTCATCTGGCTCGACACTGCCAGTGAGGCGTTGCGTAAAGCGCTGCAGCGCGCTGCGGACCGAAAGGGTGCAGCGGCTGGATAGGCGGCAAATTAGTTCCGAACAAAGGTCCGGGCGCCGACAGATTAGGCGCCCGGATTTTTTTAAGCCCTAGAACTTCATCAGTCGTTGTCATTCAGCGGTTGCGAACCCGTCTTCTTCGATCAAAACATGATCATCGGGATGGAACGTTTGCCCGGTTCCGTCTGCAAGCTTTAGCAGGCAGCCTTCGCCGCAAGCTTCAGTTGCGGATTCACCCGGGTCCAGTGCGATCTCAAAACTATCGCTGCCGGAACTGAAGGTGACAGTTACTGAGTCGCTCCTGGTGTTGGTGATCGTAAGCGCGTTTGCGCCGCTGGCCAAAACCAGGGACATTGCGGCCAACATCCCTGCACTGGTTACTGTACTCATTTTTTGACACCCAGGACTGCAGGTTATTTCTTTCCGGAGTCCGATGCGGACTGGGCAGGCTTTCCGGAGGCAGACGCCGGCTTTGCCGGCGCCGGCTTGGGCTTCTTCGGTGTGGATCTTGGATCGGTCATGATGTTCACCTTGTCTCTGCGGGACCAATTTCCCGCAACGTGACGGTGGCGGATCGCAGCCGAAGATTCATTGACGGCGGGCAATGGCCTGGGCGCCATCGGCTAGTTGCTGCTGGTGCCCGCTTTAGGAACAAAAGGGTTTGCGCGACAGGTTTGCTTGTAATCCAGACTGGCTGGCTGGGCGGAAATCAGCTTCAGGCAACCAAGGCGGGGGACCGGCGCAAAGGGCCAAAGATCTAAAAGAATTTGCGACCCAAATTTGCGGGGTTAAACAGAGGTTCTTCTGTTGGCCGGATTTTCGAGAACGCGACGCTGCCCTTTAGCGGGTTCTCTTGCAGGACCGGCTGCCGCATCCCATCTGCGGAAGGTAAACCGGCGTGGGCTTGTGCTCTGCCATGGCAGCGCCGGGTCAATGAGCCCGGATTCGGGATGCGAAGGTTCAGGACAATGAATGTGGAAACAGGTCTGCGGATGCCAGCGCCGGAATTCCGCATTCGGTCACACCCGAGTCTGGGCAGGGGCCTGTCTTGCGGAGTTCAAGACTATGAGCTGGATGGATATTGCTAGCCTGGCCGCGGGTTTGGCAGCGCTGTTTCTTGGCGGCGAATTGCTGGTGCGTGGAGCGGCAGGCGTTGCAGAAAAACTAGGCCTGCCGATGTTTCTAATTGGGCTTACCGTAGTTGGGTTTGGCACTTCCATGCCGGAACTTCTGGTATCTCTGGATGCCGCTCAGCGCGGCATACCGGACATTGCCATTGGCAATGTAGTGGGTTCCAATATCAGCAACATTCTGCTGATCCTGGGGCTTGCAGCTTTGGTTCGGCCGATCCCGCTGGCACATGCTGTACCCAAGTGGGATGCAGTTGTCATGGCTGTGGCTGCTCAGGTGCTGTTTGTGCCTTTCTGGCAAGGACAAGTGGACCGCGCTGCGGGGGCGGTCCTGTGTGCTGCATTGGCGGCCTATCTGGCATTGGCGTACCAGAGCGCGCGTGCAGGCGCAGCGCTCGAGGATGCGAAGCCGGAAACCGCGAATGGACTGTGGCGGCCGCTGCTGGCTGCTGCCGCAGGGTTGGCGCTGCTGCTGCCCGGTGCCCGGCTGCTGGTCGACGGCGCGGTGGCAGTGGTGCGGGGCCTTGAGGTACCAGAGGCCTATATCGGCCTTACTGTGGTTGCTGTGGGCACTTCGTTGCCGGAGCTGGCAGCAACACTGGTGGCGGCATATCGGCGGAGGCCGGAAATTGCCTTGGGCAATATTGTCGGGTCGAATATTTTCAATGCGCTTGGCATCCTGGGACTGACTGCTGTTACCGTGCCGATACCGGTAGACCTGCGGTTCCTGGTTTTCGACCTGCCGGTAATGGCAGCGGTATCTGTCCTCCTGATGCTGATTTTGATGCGCGGGCAGTATCTGGGCCGCATTGCCGGGCTGTGCCTGCTCGCAGGGTTTGCGGTTTATGTCTGGAGGGCGCAGGCATGAGGGGAGCTGAGCGGTGTTCATAGATCCGGGCAACTTTGCTCCGGCGCTGGCGCTGGCATTGACGGTAATGGTCTTTGCTGCCTTTGCCAGCGAGCGGTGGCCTGCGGATCTGGTGGCCTTCACCGGGGCCTGCGCCGCGCTGGCGTTGGGACTGGTAAGCACGGAGGATGTGCTAGCGGCACTGGCAAATCCGGCACCGGCAACAATTGGCGTCATGTTCATTCTGAGTGCCGCGCTGGTGCGGACCGGGGTGCTGGAAGGGCTGACCAGATTCATGGCGCGGATGGCAAAACGCCATGCTGTCCTAGCGGTGGCAGCTTTCTTTGCCACGGCGGCTGCGGCTTCGGCGGTACTGAACAACACGCCGGTGGTAATGGTGCTGATCCCGGTTGCTATCGGCCTCGCCCGGCAGGCCGGCACGGTCCCGTCCAAGCTGCTGATCCCCTTGTCTTATTCTGTGATTCTGGGCGGCACGGTCACTATGATCGGCACCTCCACCAACCTCTTGGTGGACGGGGTCGCCCGTGGCCTGGGGATGGTTCCGTTTGGGCTGTTCGAGATTGCGCCGCTGGGGCTTGCGGTTACATTGGCGGGGGGCGGGTTCCTGACTCTGGCGGGGCGGCATCTGCTTCCGGAGAGGGTAACGGTTACTGCCCAGACGGCTGAGCGGGAGGCGAAGAGCTGGCTGGTGGATGTCTTCATCCCAGCGGGCTCGCCGCTGATTGGCGCGCCACCGCTTACGGCGCTGGAGCTGACACGGGGCGGTACGCGAGTGATAGACGTGGTTCGCGGCGATGCGTCACTGCGCCGCGATCTGGCGGCGGTACGGCTGGAGGCCGGAGATATTGTGGTGCTGAAAGCCCGTGACAGCGCACTGATGGCCTTCAGCGAAGGAACCGCGCGGGGAGCCGGGATTCCGGACATAGAGAGCGGCCGCACCCGATTGTCACAAACTGCTGAACTGCTGGTGGGGCCGGGGTCAAAGGCCGTGGGTCGCACCTTGGGGCGGCTGCGCTGGCGGCGGCGGTTTGGGGTCTATCCCTTGGCGCTGCACCGAAAAGGCGCCTCTGCCGGGGGGCGTCTGGAAAACACCGTGTTGCGGGTAGGGGACACGTTGCTGGTGGAGGGAACGCTTGCTGACATTCAGCGGCTAGCTCTGGAGCAAAGCCTAGTGAGGCTGGAGCAGCGGAAGGCCCGTGCCTTCCGGCACCGCAAGGCGCCGCTGGCAGTGGCGATCCTGCTGGGAGTTGTGGTGCTGGCTGGGTTTAATGCGGCGCCGATCCTAGCGTTGGCGCTGATTGGAGCGGCACTGGTGATGCTGACACGCTGCATCGAGCCGGACGAGGCGTTTTCGGCGGTGGACGGTCGTCTGCTGATCCTTATTGTTTCAATGCTTGTTGTCGGCCGCGCATTGGACCGCAGCGGCACCGTCGAGCTGATTGTTGGAGCGCTGAAACCGTGGATGGCCTTGGCAGGGCCATGGGTGGCGTTGGCCATTGTCTATGCCGTAACTTCGGTGCTGACCGAAGTTCTGACCAACAGCGCGATTGCGGTGATCATGACGCCGCTGGCAGCGGGGCTTGCGGCAGCCCTGGGAGTGGATCCGCGTCCATTTGTCGTGGCGGTGATGTTTGCGGCATCCGCCAGTTTCGCCACCCCGATCGGTTATCAGACAAACACTCTGGTCTATGGAGCAGGCGGCTACAAGTTCGCGGATTTCCTGCGTATCGGCGTGCCAATGAACATAGTCACAGGCGCGGTTACCGTGCTCTTGATCCCGCTGTTGTGGCCGCTGGCTTGAGTCTGGTGGACAGCTAGGGGATGTGGAAAGGGGACGGGTTTGCGCGGGGTTGGATAAGTAACTGAATTTGCTTTTTTAAAAGTTTACTTTGGTCCCTTGCCTTTACCGCTTGCCGCTCCCATGTCAACGATAGGCAGCTCATGACGGGTTGCCGGGTTTCTGATGGAGAAACACATGAGCAGAGTAGCTTTAGGCGCTCTTCTCGCGGCCCTGGCGGCAGTTTCGGCCAATGCAATGAGTGCCGGAATTGATACAGATGGCGACGGCAAGGCGTCCTTGGAAGAACTGCAGGCTGTCTATTCCGGCGTGACCAGCGAACTGTTTGCGGAAATTGATGCAGATGCGGACGGTTTCGTGGATGACGAGGAAATGGCGGATGCGGTCGCTGCCGGAGTTCTGGAAGACCCGGTGACAGAGTTGTAGCAGCTGGTGCGGCGGCGTTCCTGCAGCCTGTTCCGGCTGAACCCTTTCGGAAAGGGGTATCACCATGACAATTCGCAGACTGCTTGATGAACTGGAAACGGATATCCAGTGGATTGCTCCAGTCTCACCCATGGATGTGGCCATCGCTCTGCTTGCGCAGGAGGTTATCTCAGCGCTGCTGGTGTCCTCGGACAAGCGGTCGATGGCCGGCATTCTGACCAGCAGTGATATCGTGCGTTATCTTGAGGCCCACCAGAAGCTGCCCGGTCATTTGCGGGTGCGGAGCGTGATGACGCACCCCGTCATTTCCTGCGATGCCCGCCAGTCCGTGCAGCGGCTGGAATGGCTGATGTCAAAGCACCATGTGCGCCATATTCCAGTTACTGAGGATGGGGAACCTGTTGCGGTGATCAGCATTCTGGACGTCACCCGCTACCGGCTGCTGACCGCGGAACAGGAGGCAGCTGAACTTCGGGACTATGTTGCTGGGGCATCCTGGCGGGTCAGACCGCGCCCGCACCGGCAGAACTAAAGCGGATCGAAACCGCGCCCGCCTGGCTGGCGCATCTGAGGACTACGCTTATGGTTTTGGCAGGCCATACCACATTGGCAGCCGCCAGACAGGCGGCACATGCTCTGGCGGGGAAGCTTCTGCGCCTGATTCCGCGAACCGGTTCGCGTACTGAGTTGCGCCAAGGGGATACGCCACCGCCGCGTCCGGAAACCCTGATGGAGGATGGCTGGGAACCGGCGGAAACGCTCCAGCAGGAAGCGGCAGAGCGGCGGTGCCTGCCGCCGGATTGCGATGCCAACGAAGTGGAAAACGGCGATACGCCTGGACGCTATGGCGGCGGCCGGTACCGCGGCTGAACCGCTGGAAGAGGCTCCTCGCGCAGCGTCCTGTCAGTGGTCCAGGGTTTTCTCGTAGACCGATTTGCCGTCGCCGTCGCGGTAGAAATCTGGAAACTCGGCGCAAAGCACGTAACCCATCCGTTCATAGAACCGGCGCGTCGCCGCATAGGGCGGGCTGCTTGAGGTGTCGATGTAGACCTTGCGGCCCTTAGCCTGGCGGATTGCGGCCTCGGACCGTTGCATCAGCAGCCGCCCCAGGCCCGTGCCCTGATGGGACGGGTCTACTGCGATCCAGTAGAGATCCCAGCTCTGATCGCTGCCCGGAACCGGGCCGAAGCAAGCGTAGCCCTGCAGCCTGGTGCCGGATTCGGCCAGCAGGAAGTGGTAGCCGGAGGCGGATCCGGCGCTGAGCCGCTCCTGCGCCAGCTCGCCAGCGATTTCGATTTCCTCCGTGGAGAATTTGCCGGTTTCCGCAACCAGCTGCGTGATCCGGGCGACGTCTCCGGCCCGCAGAGTTTTGCGCCAGCGGCGTTTAGGGGACGGGGCGGGGCGGGGCGATGCCGCCGGTTTCGGGCGCTGCGCAATCCCCTCCGCCAATCCGCTGAAAAAGGCAGCAGCATTGTCGCCCAGGGTGCGCACCAGGTAGCCGCCTTCCTGAACCACAAGAATGGGAAACGGCTGCCGCCCGATGCAGGCGCCAGTCTGGCGGAAGTCTTGCGGTCTCAGCTTCCAGGTGCCGGTCGGGTCGCCGCGGCCAGTGTCAAATCCAAGGCAAAGGACCAGAAAACCCGGATCATGTTCCGCAATCCGCGCCAGAGCCTTTTGCAACGCGGTGTGGAAGTCTCCAGGCGTTGCCTGTTCGGCCAGAGGCAGGTTGAGGTTGTACCCGGCGCCGCTGCCTTGCCCTGTTTCATCGCGAAAGCCGGTGAAATAAGGGTAGGCAAAGCTGGGGTCGCCGTGGATGGAGACCGTCAGCACGTCGGCGCGGGTGTAGAAGATATCCTGCTGGCCGTTGCCGTGGTGGTAGTCAATGTCGAGCATCGCGACCCGCCCGTGCCGGGACAGGAAGTTGGCGGCAATAGCGGCGTTGGAGAGGTAACAGAAACCGCCGAAGGTCTTGTATTCGGCGTGGTGGCCGGGCGGGCGGACCAGTGCATAGGCGGCAGGGGCGCCGTTCAGCACATCCTCTGCAGCGGTGAGTGTGCAATCGACAGCGCGGCGGGCGGCAGGCCAGGCATTTCGGTTGATCGGGGTGAATGTGTCGATGCACCAGTATCCAGCCAGCACGGTGCGTTCGCGCGGACGGCGGGCCGTATTGCGGACCGGAAAGACATAGGGGTAAACCGCGCCTTTTTCCGGCGCCTCGGCGCAGGCGCTGCGAAGGTAGTCCACCAGTTTCGGGTCATGCGCCGCCTTGATCCAGCGGTCCGGGAAATGCCGCGGCGGCAGGCGGGCGAACAGACCGGTGGCGTCCAGCGCTGCGGTGACGGCGGTAATTCGCACCGGGCTTTCGACGTAGCCGCGGGTATGGATATGGTGGATGTCGTGGCGATCGTTGATAACCATCGAAATCTGCAGCCCGGTCGGCGGCGGCATGCTGACCGCGCGGGCGGCATAGCGCGGCGGCCGCAACCCGTAGCCCCCCGAGGTGACAGAGGCCACTACTTTCCGGACGTATTCCGGCGGGCAGAGGTCCGCGTATTTCCGTTCCAGGATGGCGCGGAAAATCTCCTTGAGTCGTTCCGCTTGCGGCAGGTCAAACTGGCCCAAGCCATCAAACACCAGATGCGGCATATCGGTGTCCTCTGGCGAGAGCGGCAGCTCATAGCTGGTGCCGGTGATGGGACGGGCACCGTAGCGTTCGTAGAATTTGAGCCGGGCCGCGTTTTGGGCCAGGGCTGCGCTGTCGTGGACGCTTTCAGGATTATCGGGCAGGCATTCGAAGTAAAGCCCCGCAGCCCCCAGCGCGGCTGCCTCCTGCCGGATCCGCTGATAGAGTGCCCCGCCGGTGCCGGAGCCTGCGGTCTCTACCGGGGTTGCCGCCAGAATGTCCAGGAATGCGAAATCGAGTTCCGGGTCGAACAGCAGCAGGGCAGTACCGCGCACGTCGCCGCGCCCGTTTTCCGCGACAAAGAGCGACGGGATGAACCGTTTGGCAAACGGATTGTTCAGGTGCTCCGGCAGCGCGTCGATATCGGCGGACCGTTTGCCCGGAAACTGGGCGCGCAAGATCGCCAGAGCCTTGCCGATTGCGGCTTGGCTGGCGGGGGCGTGGGCATCAGCAATCTTGCGGATGCGGAACATGGCGCGGGTCCTTTTCAGCTGCGGCGAGGGGGAGCGCTGCGAGATGCGCGATCAGGGCGTCATAGCCCATCCCGGCCTGTTCAGCGGCGGCGGCGAAACCGGCATCCGGCGCCAGGCAGGGGTTGGTATTCACTTCCAGGATCCAGGGGCGGCCGTCCTCATCTACTCGGAAATCCACACGCGCATAGCCGGAGAGACCAAAGACCTGCCAGGTGCGCCGGGCGAGATCCGCAAGCTGGTCCAGCAAAGCATTGTCGCTGTCCGGAAAGGTGAACCGCCGGGGTGTGTGATGGTAACTGTGTGCGGTTTCATCCCATTTGGCGGCGTAATCGACGATGCGGGGGGCATCGGAGGTGAAATCCTGAAACAGGATTTCGGCGGCGGGCAGCATTTTTACGCCTTCACGGCACTCCAGCAGCGAAAGGTTGAATTCGCGCCCGGGGATGTATTCCTCTGCAAAGAACCTGCCGCCAAAACGGGCTTCGCGGCTGACAATCTCCTCAGTTGCGTGAGCGCCGGACACAACTGATTGAGCATCGATTCCCAGCGAGGCATGTTCCGTGACGGATTTGACAATCACCCGGCCAAGCTTCGCGAGGGCAGGGCCGGATTGCGGCCAGGTCGGTGTCGGCAAGCCGTGCCGGGACATGAGGCTCTTTTGCGCGGTCTTGCTGAGGGCAGCCAACTGCGCTGCCGCGGAGCAGCCGGTATAGGGAATACCCACTTCTTCCAGCAGCGGCAGCACCTCAGCCGCGCGCTGCATGTCGCGGTCAATTGCTTCCACCATGTTGAAAACCAGCCCTGGGCGGTCTTTTACCGCCCAGGGCAGCGTAGCAGGGAGGCCCGAGACATGCGCGAGCCGGGCGTCAAAGCCTTGCCGGCTCAGCGCGGCGCGGATTGCCTCCGCTGTATCGCGGGTGTCACGTTCGTCGGGATCGTCTCCGCTCGCCCCGTGCAGAACGATGATGGAAAGCGGTTTCATAGCGCTGCGCTGAGCGCCTCGGTTCTGTCCGCCAGGCGGCAGCGGCGGATGGCGGCATCCAGAATGCCGCCGATCAGCCCCTGGTAATCAAGCCCCGCCTTGGCCGACAGGATCGGCAGGTCGGAGTGGCTGGGGTGCAGGCCCGGCAGGGTGTTCACCTCCAGAAAATGCGGCGTGCTGCCAGCGTCGGAGCGCAAATCGATCCGTGCCGCGTCGCGGCAGCCGAGCGCATGGTAGGCGGCCAGCGCGGAGGCGCCAGCGGCGCGTGCCTCGAGGTCTTCGGCTAGGCGGTAGCGGACGCGGGTTTCCCAATGCTCCTTGTTCTGGAAGCTGTAGATTTCCGCCTCTGCCGAGTCGAGCAGCAGGATTTCCATCACCGCAATCACCCGTGCCTTCGCCCCGTTGCCGAGAATGCCGGCGGTGAATTCGCGCCCGGGCAGGAAACTCTCAGCCAGGACCGGCTGGCAAAAGCGCTGGCGCAGGGAGCGGGCAGCGGCGGCGGCTTGGTCCGCATTGGCCGCTTTGGAGGCATGTTCGCAGCCTTTGCCGGTGCCTTCGACCAGCGGTTTCAGGAAGACCGGAAACGGCAGGTCCAGACCGGCGTCATCCTCCGGAGTCTCCAGCACCGCAAAGGGGGCTGTCGGGATGCCCGCATCGCGCACAACCCGCTTGGCCATCGCCTTATCCAGCCCCAGCGCCTGGGTCAGCGGGTCGGAAAAGGTATAGGGAATATCGAAGGCTTCCAGCAGGGCAGGGACCTGCGCTTCACGGGCGCGGCCTTGCAGCCCCTCTGCGATATTGAAGACCAGATCCCAGCGGTCGCCTGCCGCCAGCCGCTGCGCCAGTATACGGACATGGCCGATCCGCTGGGTCTGATGTCCTGCTGCGCGCAGGGCGGTTTCGATGGCGGCAATAGTTTCCGGGCTGTCGAACTCGGCCATCGCCTCAACGCTGAGGCCGCTGCCCCGGTGGTCGTCGCGCAAATCGTATGTCAGGCCGATTAGCATGGCCGGTGTCCCTTTGATGAGCCCAGGCTGCCGCCCGGATCGGGGTAACGGTAAAGAGTGTTTTCGAAGTTGCGCAGGATCAGGTCGCCGCCGTCGCGCCCCGCAACATAATCCGGCAGCAGCGGGATCTTGCCGCCGCCGCCGGGGGCGTCGATGACGAACTGCGGCACCGCATAGCCGGTGGTATGGCCGCGCAGGCCCTCGATGATCTCCAGCCCCTTGGCTACCGGCGTGCGGAAATGGGCAGAGCCGGTGATCGGGTCGCACTGGTAGAGGTAATAGGGCCTGACCCGCCGCATCAGCAGCGCCTGGTACATCGGCTTGAGGATATCGACGCTGTCATTGATCCCTTTCAGCAGTACGGTTTGCGAGCCGAGCGGGATGCCCGCGTCCGCCAGCCGCTTGCAGGCCTCTGTGGCCTCTGGTGTCAGCTCGTTGGGGTGGGTGACATGGATCGACGTCCACAGCGGGTGGTGCCGTTTTAGCATCCGCACAAGCTCGCGGGTGACCCGCATCGGCAAGACGATCGGCATTTTAGTGCCAAGCCGGATGAATTCCACATGCGGGATCGCGCGCAGGCGTCCCAGAAGGTAATCAAGCTTGTCATCAGCGATGGTCAGCGGGTCGCCGCCGGACAACAGTACATCTCGGACCTGGGGGTGCGCAGCGATGTAGTCCAGCGCCCGGTCCCACTGGGAGACCGAAAACTGGTATTCACCGCCCGCCTGGCCCACCATCCGTGACCGTGTGCAATAGCGGCAGTAGGTCGAGCAGGTGCCGGTGGCCAGAAACAGCACCCGGTCCGGGTAACGGTGGACCAGTCCCGGCACCGGGGTGTCGTGGTCCTCGCCCAGCGGGTCACCTGCCTCTCCCGGGAGTTGCAGGTATTCATGTCTGACGGGAATATGGGTGCGCCGCAGCGGCTCATCCGGATCATCCAGCCCCATCAGACTGGCGTAATAGGGGGTGATGCCGACCGGCAGCCCGCCCTGATGCCGGGCCAGTGCCTCCTGTTCCTCATCGCTCAGGTCAAATATCCGGCTGAGCACCTCTTGGCTGCGGATGCGGTTGCGCATCTGCCAGCGCCAGTCGTTCCAATCTTCCGCGGCGGCCTTCGGGAAGAAGATCTTGCGGAAAGCTTTTGTCCTTTCCCCGGCCGGAAATTTCGGCGGCCGTGCCCGGCGGTTTTTAAGGAGGGGTGGAGAAATGCGGGCCTTAGCGTGGTCTGGCAACTGCAGATCGGCGTGGTCCGCGGCGGTCTCTGGAGGGTCCTGGCTTTCCTGAACGCCGGGACCTGCAGCAAGGGGATGGTCCATCCATGGGTTTCCTTGCGCCCAGAGTGCCGTCGCGCGCCAATCGTCGTTGCTGTCGCAGCTCTGGGACAAGAAAAACCTGTGGCCGTTTCAGACGAAAATCAAGCAGTTTTGCAGGCGCTTATACAGAGTTTTGGCGGCTTTCCGCCAAGGGCTGCCGTCTGCGGACCGGGTGTGGAAATCCCGCAAGTGAGGCGGCTGAAAGGGCTGCATTTTCACTCTTCCGTGAAGGCGCCAGACTTGGCTGAATGCTGTACTGGATTGCTCCAGACCGGAACAAACAGGGCGGATCCGTTGCGCCAAACCCGGGCCAGGACGGCATCCTTGCGGCTAGAGGCCAGCTTGGCTTCGGCAGTGCGGAAAGCAGCCAGATCGGGCAGAGGTATTCCGTCCAGATGGGTGATCACATCGCCGGGGGCGAGGCTGCCGGGCCGTTCCGCGCCACCGGTCCACACCAGCAGCCAGCCCTTCTCATCAGCGGGGATCGCCAGTTCGCGCCGTGTTTCGTCATCCGCTGGAACCACGGCCAGCACGAGACCAAAAAGAGAAAGTTCCACCTCGCTCTGCGGTTCCTGCATGTTCATCCCTGCCGGGGCAGAGGCGATCCTGATCGCCTGTTGTGACGGCGTGCCGTTGCGCCACAGCGATAGCTCTGCGACGCTGCCTTCCGGCAGTCCGGCAATCAGCTCCACCAGTTGTTGGGAGGCGTTAACGGGGGTGCCGTTCACCGCCAGCACGATATCTCCAGGCTGCAGCCCGGCGGCCATGGCCGGAGAGGCGGGCTCAACCCTGGTGATGATCTCGCCTGCCTGCCCCTGCGCATCTGTGAGCGCTGCCAGCCCTGGGGTAAGCGGCTGGCTCTGGGCGCCAATATAACCGCGCGGCACGCGGCCGTTTTCCAGCAACTGGGCGGCGACCTCCATCGCGAGGTCGGCCGGCACCGCGAATCCCATTCCCGTGCAGCCCTCGCACCAGGACATCATGGCAGTGTTGACGCCCACCACATAACCGCCAGTATCAATTAGCGGGCCACCGGAGTCGCCGCTGACCACCGAGGCGTCGATCTGGATGAACCGGTCATAAGGGCTGGTTAGCAGATCGCGGCCCAGCCCGGCGATAATGCCTTCGGTCGCAGACAGGCCAAGGCCGAAGGGGTTACCCAGAACCACCACCCGGTGTCCGGTTTTAAGGCTGCCGGGATCGCCCCAGCCAAGAGAGGGCAGCGGCTCATCTGCTGATATTGCCAGCAGCGCAATATCGGTGTGCTCATCCAGACCGATCAGGCTGCCCTCATAGGAACGGCCGTTTAGCAGGCTGACAGTTATGGAACCTGCACCATTCACGACATGGGCATTAGTTACAATCTGACCGTCCGCACTGATAATGAACCCGCTTGCCGTGGTGCCGCCTGGCTCCGGAGACGTCGTGTCGTCCTGTGCCGGAGCGTGGCCGGAGGTGTTCTTGCCGGCTGCGGCATAGCCCCCATAGGTCCTAATCATAACGGTGGCAGGCAGCAGTTCTTCAACGATCGTCGCAAAGGAACCGGTGGAATCCAATTTGGAAGGCTGTGGGTCGGATTGCGCCTGGACGGCAATGGGGCAGGCTAGCAGGCAGGCGGCTGCAATCTGCAGAGCTGCATTTCGGAAAAGTTCGATAGGCATAGACTGATCACGCGGGGTGGGTTGTACGCTGCGGCGTGAGACTTTCCGTCTGTCCAGCGGTCCGGCTGCATCTGCCGCAGTCCCGTAGAGCGGCAACACAGAGTAGACATGCTACTAAATGGCATCGATGCCGGGAAAGAAAAGATGCTGCCGCGGATTTTGTTTCGCAGGGTTGCAGGTCCTAACCAGTCCGGCAAATACTTTACTCGAGGCGTAGGACCTGGCGGCACCTGCCTTCTTGAACCCTCTTTGGACCAAAATACGGAATGTGGCTGGTAGGCTGAAAAGAACAAGCTGCCAAATGTAGCGGGTTTTGGGGCGACAGCAGAGTGCCGGTCACGTGCTGCGCTAAGCTGTGAAACGTTATAGAACACAGCCGGAGCGGCAAAAGGCCGAACGCCGGAGAGGCATCGGGCTGCTCCTAGTTGTCTGCTTAACCATGTTCGCTTGTTGAAAGAAACTGGGTTAAGCATCACAATAAGCTCTGTTCGCAAATTCGGCATCGACGTACTGCAACCAGGCATCGAATCCATTGCCAATCAGCTCGTGGGCACGCACTCGCTTCTGGGATATGTAATCCTGAGCCCCAGCGGCCCGTCGATCAGTTCAGCTGCTCTTCAGATTCATCAAGTTCCACCGCCTCCGCATCCAGCGCATCCTCCAGTACCACCGCGGGAGCACCTGGCGTAAAGACGGTCTGAGCGATGGGGGGATTGTCGGCCTCGGTGCGGTTGACGCGCAGTTCCCGGTATGCGGTATACAGTCCGCTCGCTACGATCAGAACCATTCCGGCGAAAGTCGTGTAGGGCGGCACCTCTCCCCACAGCAGATATCCGAGGGCCGCAGCCAGAGGCAGATAACTGTAGTCAAAAGGTGCAATCACGCTGGCGTTAGCGATTTGATAGGCGCGGGAAACCAGCGTGTAGGCCACTGTTCCGATACTCCCCAGCAAAGCGAGCATGGCAACGCCCTCCGCCTGAGGCACCGGCCAGCCCATGCGGAGGTGGCTTAATTCAGGTGTGATCACGATCATCTGCGACACCGCGTATCCCATCGGTACGATCAGAACACCTGAAAATGAGATTGTGTAAAGACCGATGGTCAGCGAGGTATCTTGCTCACCGATCTTGCGCACAATCGTCTGACTGATGGCATAAGTGAGAGCGCAAAGGAGCGGAAGGATGGCAATCCAGCCAAAACTGTCGCCTGCCGGGTTCATTGCAATGACTACACCTGTGAAGCCAACAAGCAGTGCTGCTGCACGGTGAAGCCCGATTTTTTCGTGTAGAAAAAGGGCCGCAAGTGCCGCTGTCATTAAAGGTGCCGAGAAAAACAGCGTAGTGACCTCGGCCAGTCCCATGAAGGGAAATGCTGAATAGAACATCGCGAATCCGGAGGCGAAAAGCATGGCCCGCGCCAGATACCACGGCCAGAGAGGGGTGAAGATGCGATGCGGTGCGCCTAGCCAAAGGACGAGCGGCAGTAGAGTGATCAAGGCTACGATGGACCGGACAAATATCAGCATCCAAACCGGGTAATGGCTTAACATGTCCTTCATCAGAACGTCCTGCCCGACAAACAGGACCATCCCGGAAAGCACACAGGCAATCCCTTGGGCAGTGCGGGGCAGCGGTGGTGCGCCAATTTCGGGTGAGGCTGACATTAGGGCAGTTTGCCAATTCCAATAGGTTTGTCTTGCACTGCAGCGACCTGAATGTCGACAATATCTGACTGCCAGTACCAGCGAACGCGTTGGTTGTGTCTTGTAATGTGAACCGGAAACCGGAGGGAGGTGTTGCATCCGCCTGGCGTGAACAGTGGCCTCACGGCCCTTGGACGAAGCCACCCGCGCCAATGCCGTGGAGAGGCTTCGTTCTTGGGCTCTTCACGGTCATCGGAGGCAGCGCAGCATCCAGCCGATTAGGTTCCGGCTAAGCGTTGTGGACGGCCCACGGTTATCCTTGATCAAGGCGAGGACGGCCCAAAGCTGCCAATCACGAGGGGCGCCGCGCTGCCATGCAGTATTCACCAGACCTGCCGTTCGAGGCCTGGCGCAATTTTCTCAATGCCTGAATGACCGGAAAGCACTAACTCGATAAAAACGCAGCATGCTGGCAGACGAATTAATCCGCTTGGGATCAACCGCAGTCAGCAACACTTCCATTTGCTGCACATAATCGAACATATTGGGCACGCCTCACCCACATACCACAATATCAGGTGGACACATGTGTTTCCACTATGTTCTAATTTTTCCCGACTCAGATGAAACGCAATCACTGCACTCCCCTCCATCAGGGAAGATTGCCAAGCTTTAGGGACTACAGCCTGCAATTGGAACACATCGATAGGGCGACAAATGGGTAAGAATATCTGCATCTTCTCGGATGGAACTGGCCAGATGGGTGGTGCCAGACCTGACCAGCGGCTTTCAAATGTCTACAAGATGTATCGGGCCATGCGCCCTGGCCCGGATTCCCCCATTAACCCAAAGGATCAAGTCGCGTTCTATGACCCTGGTCTGGGAACGGGCGAAAGCGGCGGACTCTTCGGCCGTATCAAACCGATCCTGGAAAGCGCGGTCGGCACCGGTATCGATCACAACATTATCGATTGCTACGAGCAGATCATTGCCCATTACGAGCCCGGCGACCGAGTGCTTCTGTTTGGGTTCTCACGGGGGGCCTACACGGTTAGAGCACTTGCAAACGTCATGAACCTGTGCGGTGTCCCAACGCAGATGCCCGACGGTTCGCCGGTTCCGCGTCACGGTCCCGGCTTACGCAAGATCGCCAAGGATGCAGTTAAGTTCGTTTACAACCACGGCGCCGGGAAACCGCGGACACAGAATCCGTATTTTGTGAACCGCGAGGAGCTCGGCCGACGATTTCGCAAGAAGTATTCGAGCTTTCCCCTCGAGGGCAAAGACAATCAAGGTAACGTCCAGCCGACTTTCATCGGGGTCTTCGACACGGTGGCGTCACTGCGGACCGCCGTCGTCCGCACGCTGGTGTGGGGGGGCGCTTTTGCGGTCGGCGCTGCATTTGCCACCAGCTTAGCGCTTGGGTGGTCATGGCTCTTGGTTATCTCACTTGGCGTTCTCCTCGTCGCTATTGTCTGGCAGCTCGGCTCATTGCTGCTCGACAACTTTAAATTTTTCTCGGACGATCCCGATCGCGAATTGAAGCTCTGGCGCCCAACGGATTGGCCGCAAATTCTCAAGACGGGACATTTTGCCGCCTGGAACAAGCGCAACTACGACAAGTGGCTGGATCCCGACGTCCAGCACGCTCGCCACGCAATGGCAATCGACGAAGACCGTGGTGACTTTCCTAGAGTTGGGTGGGCATCCAGGGCGGCAGCGATCGAAACCAAAGACCGCGAGCCGAAGTGGCTCAAGCAAGTCTGGTTTCCAGGCTGCCACAGCGACATCGGAGGAAGCTATCCCGAGGCCGAGTCCCGCCTCAGCGACATAGCTCTAGACTGGATGGTAGATGAGTTAAGGGAATGTGTTAAGTCGATCCGGATCAACGAAAATTTCCTCAATCGCGCACCTGACCCTTTGGGCCTGCAGCACCGCGAAGACGCGATGGTGGCAATTGGACCGTTTTGCATTGGCTGGAAGAAGGGCATCCGAGAGGTTGGCGACGATTTCCCGCTTCACCCCTCGGTTGAAGAGCGCATGCGAGCCAGGGCTGTAGCCCAGTGCGGCGAGGTCAAGCCTTATCGGCCGGTGCAATTGAAAGGGCGGCGTGATTTGAAGTGCTATTTCGAAGAGTAGAAAAGGTTGAGGTCAAACCGTTAGTACGGGACTATCCTGAATTTTGTGCCCCGGCGTGGTAGCTCACTTTTGAGGAGACCCACGTATGAGCATAGACAAAGACCTGTTGGACCGGCTGATGGAAGGGCGTTCGCCCGGCGACCTTTTCGGCAAGGAGGGCATTCTTTCCGAACTGACCAAGGCGCTTGCGGAACGTGCGCTGAGCACCGAGTTGGACGAACATCTCAGCGAAGAG
>NZ_LYUZ01000083.1 GCF_001679925.1 Leisingera sp. JC1
CACGCAGGTCCGGGTGGCTGCCGCAGGCGGAACAATCGAACGGGATGTTCCCCCGAATCCGGGTCTGGCGTCAGATTTCGACCGTCAGCTCTACGTCCACCTCGCGGGGCGGGCGGCGGAGCGGCTCATCTTTGGGACTGTGTCCGCGGGCGCTGGCGGCAGCGCCACGTCCGACCTCGGAAAAGCAGCTCGGATGGTCCTGGCGATGGATTTTGAACTGGGTTTAGGGACCTTCGGCAACGGCTGGTTTGGACCACAGGATCCGGCGCAGCTGGCAGAACCCGACCGCAAACGCCTCCGTGAGAATCTCGACTACGCAGAGGACCACGCGCGTGCATTGCTGTACCCACATCAGCGGCTGTTGCAGGACATGGCTGCGGCTTTGGTGCGTGAGCGTGAGTTCGATGCCAAGGCGGTCCGGTCCTGGCTGCGCGACGTGCCGCGCAAAAATGGACCAGAGCCGGTCCTGGACCAGTAGATGCGCCCACCAATCAAGCCGCTCCGCCGCGAGGTTTGCACAATTCTTATCGGCAATCTCCGGCGGCGCAGGCTGCGGTTGGTCCAAAATCCGGACCAGATCCGCGGGGAGCGCGAGATCAATCGTTGGCGTCAAAACCAACTGAGGGTCAAACCTGAGTGTGCGGTAGAAAAGGAATAGACTATGAACGCCGAAGTCCCCTCCCAGCAGATTGACCCTGAAGTTGCCGGCAAGATCGCCTTGTTGCGGGCGCATACAACGTCCCGATTGCCATGCATTATCCCGATGGCGTCGCCAGCCCGTCATCGTGACAGAGCCGAAAAAATCCAGCTTCTGGCGGTCCAAGGTTGGGGCTCAGAGCACGGTCAATAGAAAAGCTTGGAAACCCTCCAGTGTAGGCAGCCTGGACGACCTCTGACTTAGTTATCGTGACCTTCCACATAAAACGGGATCACCTTACTGGATCGTTGATCCGCATTTTCGCGGATCCGCTTTAGTTGTGCCTGAAGCCTTTGTGCCTGGCTCTCCGCTTTATGCCTTTCAGAGAGATGCCATGCCGCATGTTTCTTGGCATCAGCAAGTTCGGCACGAAGCAATGCTACTTCAGCACGGAGGTGCTTGATCACGTCGTTAAGGTTTCCCGGTTGAACACCCTCGCGTCCAGCGGCGGCCAGCACCAAGTTCCGTACCGCAGGCAAGCGGCAGTCTTCTTCAGCAATCAGCCCTCGGGCCCGGCCAGCCTCTTTGGCCACATTAAGAATGTTGACCTTCACCGATTTACCGGTTTTCAGGCGTTTTCGCAGCTCTGGATTCTGCGGGCGACCTCCTTGAAGCCTCTCCAAAGCGTCAAGAAAGTCCTGTTCAATCATGTCGATATCTTTGGTGCGTCTACGAGGCATGGCGCAGCTCCTCCAGCTTAATTTCGACGCGAAGATCCAATTCACTGATGTCGGCACCGAGCTTCCGGCACAGGGCAGCAGACTGTTTTGCACGCGCCCGCATAAGCTCGTTAGGACGATCCATGTAGGTCATGTCCATCTTCACTACCTCGTACTGGCGTACCGCGAAGACGCTCTCAACGTAGCGCTCCTCCCAAAACGGCAGGTTCCAGCGTGCAATCGCAAACGATGGGCAGCCCGCACAGAGGCTTGGCGTTCGCGTGGAGTAATTTGGAACAAGGTCAGGTCTCCAGCGAGCAAGATCTTCCGTTCCTGCCTCCTTGTGGCAGGCCATTTCCGACGCACTTTTTGCACCGCAGATGCCATACGGCTCGAAAAACATCCGATGAAGACCCGCTTCCTCAACGTAGATGAACGCGGACTGATAGGCTGCCTCTGTCGACTCCCCTTCAATTTCAGGGCCAAGCTCCCGGAGAATTTTTTCCTGAAGACCTTCGCCATTCCGCCCAGCAAGTTCCGAGCCGCCCCGCGCTATTTCGAGTGCAATACTGGCCACCTTCTGCCGCTTGATGTCATTCATGTCCTCAATTTGGATAACATTGTTAAGGTAGCCGCCATCGGTCATAGCGATTGATACATGATGAAAATGTGCCTGGAGTACCGGCAACATCATTGGATCGACCATGTAAACAAAGTGCGCGAAGCTTTTTCGCCATTGGTGGCTCTTGAGAATACGGCCATGGCTTTCGCGCCAGGGCACAAGTTCGCGATCCATAGTCTTCTGAGCTGCATCATCGGGTAGGTCAGACAGATCGACCCACTCCGCGATGAAGGCGCGCAAGTCCGACTGAAGAAAGTCTGCGGTTACCAACCCCACCCCAGAACGCGTTTTGGGAAGACCCGGTTTGGCTACCAGTGTGACAAAGAGATCATCGGTACCGATCAATTTCCGGTAGGGTGCGAGCAGCCGGTCTACAACTAGGATCGCTTGTACGGCGGGAGGGATGTGATCAGCGCCTTTTGGGCGGGACCCGATGGTCCACTCTTCTTTACGGGGTGTTTCTTCAGTCTTCGAGAGATTCGTCGTGAGAACAAAGACCTCCGCGAAGCCTGTTACCGAATCCCGAATGTGAACGCAGCGCGGCAATCCAGTACTCTCATCAATACCAGCCTTCAGCCCGCAGACTTCACTTATCCTAAGGCCAACCGTTCCTTGAACGACAATGTGCGCGGCCGAACAAATGGCCTTTGTCAACTGGAGCAAGCGAACGGTTGTACTAATAAAAGGACACTTGAGGCCTTTCAGCCGAGCCCTTTCGCTAAGAACAGCGTTCATGTTCGGGCAGGCATGAAGAAAATACTCCATTCCCGCCCGATACCCCATCGTGACTACAATCCTGCGGGTATCCACATATCTTCTACTGCGGACCACAACCTCAGGAAGCTCTTCCACCCTAGCGAGATATGCTGCTAGATCATTTCTAATGCCCTGGACTACACTTTGATCCCAGGCAGCAGGATCCAAAGGAGGATGCCATGGTCGGCCCCCAATGGCTGAGAACTCAAAGCTCAACGCAGCTTCACGCTGTCGTTTTCGGCCAACATCTCGTCTATAGTTTTTGCTGCGGCCTTCCAAATCATTGGTGGCGTAAGCTGAAGCAGAGAGATCAACAAGGCTGATGACATCCTTGGCTGGAACACTGAGTAATTTCATGGCGGTGTTAAGTATACGCAAACTTACTTCGCTTGGGATCGGCCTGTAACTTCCGGTTGCGATCGCGCCAATTTCCCTGACAATCGCAATGACGCTACGACGACCAAAGGGCGGATCGGGCATAGATGCGATACCCGCGCGCTCTAATGCATGCCGTTGTTGCCAAATCAAAGCAATCACACGCAATCTGTTCCAGGCAACGGCCTCTGTAAGGTTTCGCCCTTGTCCATCGCCGCCTGCTTCTTCTCTGAGCCTATCGACATAAGCATTAACGACATCACGCGTCAGTTGAGAGGGCAGAACGACATCGTTTTCTACGCTCCAGACAACAAGGAAGCGCAGTCCAGTTGACAAAGCACTTAGTGAACCGGGCTTCAGCCGACCAGAACCGTCTCCTGGAGCCGCGTAAGCTGACCAAACGAGACGTTTGAGCCAATCAAGCAGGTCTGCATGGCAAGGATCACAGAGGTTGGAACCGCCGGACAGGTCGAGGTCCCAAGAGACCGCACTATGGTTTGGTCTCGCGCCAGGTGTATCACTATCAAACACCCACCTTTTATCCGACCATCTGCTTTCACTTGAGACAAAAAGGTCCTCCAATTTGTCCCGTGACCGTAAATGCAAGGGACGCGCGGCAGTAGCTTCCAAAATGCCATCTGTTGTCAGAGGTTTGGAGTGGTCAGCGACAAAGCTCATGCTCATCCTATCGCAGGTACTGAGAGACGGTACTGTTTGGCAGCTTCCAGAATGTCCTGCGGAACCTCAGAGAGAATCTGTTCAAGGTCACGCAGGATCAGTGCCCATTTCTCTTGCCACTGGACAGCCGACACTAAGCCTTGCTGCCCGGCATGAAGTGCTTGACGCAGGGCAAGGTATCTGGCTGCAGCCTGATCACTATGAAGCTCCACAGCTGCAAGTGGGCACGAAGGGCACTCGCCGTAAGCTGCACATAGTCGGTTCTTCATCTGTCCAACCCTGGGACTATCGTAAGGGTCAAGACAGAGGAAACCGGGGGTCGCTGCAGCTTGCGGACCTTTTTCTCCTATACCGCGCGGATCAATTTTCCCGAGTGTTTCCGAGGCCCGCACGTAGAGGTCCTGTATCTCGCCAATTCGATCCTGCCCCCGCTTCTTTACCCAGTCAGATGTATAGAAATTTCGCGTCGTTTGTGGACACGCATGTCCTTGCCTGACTTGTTGGGCAAAGACACCGAAATCGCGGCGCGTTTGATCAGCACCTGTCGCGCGAATGGACTTGAGTGTGAAAGAGGGCAGATCGTGCCTTGAAATAAATTTTTCTAATGCCCATTTCCAACAAATGTCACCACTAAGCCCATTTTTTTGCCGGAACGCTTTTGCAACGGTACCACTGGTAAGGGGGGCGCCTACAAAAAGCCGCGAGGAATCTGCCTTGTTAACAAGGATCCTGCGAGTTCGCTTAGTTAAGCGCTCCAATATATCAAGGAGGTCGCCAAAACCAAGTGGCGCACCGAGTTCCGCAGGCAAGGCCACTTTTGCGACATCTTCCTCTGCAATATGTGTGCTTGTTTGCATCTTTGTGGACCGGAGTTTACTCCCATGCAGAATGATCGTAGCCCCATCAAACGAAGGCTGAAGCGCGCCCCATTCGAGGGACAGAAGCGTGTCAGGGTTGAAGATTGTTTTGAATCCAATCAGCACAACGAATGGGACAAGGTCTTCAAAGCAATTGTAGAGTGTCCGGCGAATTGCCGTCATTCCGTGGGCAAAACGCACTGCAGACCCAAGCTTTGGATCAATTTGATCGAGATCCTTCAGCAGAGCCAGTTGGTTGGGAAAAGCTTCAAGAATGAGAGCGGCACAAACGCTGAGATTGTCGTAGTTGGGCACTTCGCAAAAGGACCGAGCCTCTTTTAAGATTTCCCGACCTGAAGCGAGGATCAGGTCGTTGTTGTCTAGGCGCGCATTGATGGCGGTGACATCGGCGATACAAGCCGTCAGAATATGATCGACATAATGAGGAAGAATGATTTCTGTGGGCTTGCTCTTCTTGCTTCGCCCAGGCCATGGATTTCGCGGAAACCCTGACGCATAAATCAGGTGCTCAGCTGCGTAGCCCCAGGTCTCGTGACCTTCCAGTGCGTTGATACAATTGCCGACGGCACCCAGCAGCGTGGCACGCGAACTAAGTGCCAACGGTTGCCCGCTCTCAGTTGGCGCATCGAGAAATCGCAGGTACCCGGTCCAAAACCCCTCATCAATGGCTTCAATCGTCAAAGAGCCCGAAGGAAAAAGAGTAAGATAATTGCCTATTCCTCTAAGTAAGTTGCGGGAGGCGTTGTCTATTGACCGTACTCCCTTACCTTGAGCCCAACACCGGAAACCTTCAGCTAGACACTCTGCGAATTGCTGATGTGCAAGGAATGGTGTGAAATCATAGACCCCCGAACTTGCGGCGACCGGGATAATCACGCGAAGACGTGCATATCCTGTCTCGGGATCAGGAGTGCAGTCGACACGAGACTGTAGGCGACTGCGATCAGCAAGCTTTACGACAGATGAAACATCACGTTCGTTGCTTTCTGCAGTCCTCCTCGCTTGGGCAACAACGGACGCAGCAATGTTTGCTTTCCTTCCACGAGCCATCAGCGCACAGACTTTATAACTGCGGTCAGCCCAGGCGTTGCCCAAACACTCACATGCTTCAGGTAGGTGTCCGTGGTGGTGGCCAGTTGCGAATGACCCAACTGGTGTTGAACGTATTTCCAAGCATAGGCTTCGTCATGGCCGGCTGCCAGCAGGGCGTACCAGGTCATCACAGCATAGGTGTGCCGAAGAGAGTGATCGCTGAATTTGGCAGCTGCCTTTACTACTGCATGCCCGGTGATGGGATCGGTCCGGGCGCGCTGTTCGATTAGCCCTGCACCAGCGCAGGCCCGCTTCATCATCTCTGTCACACCAGGTATCTTCATCGGACGTCCTGCACGGTTCGTCGATGTCTCGGAGTTGAGCAGTAGCTGACCCTCCCTCGCTCCTCTTCCACGGGTTCGCAGGGCCTTGGCCCGGGCGCCGTCAATGTACGCTTGGATGTCAACTACAAGCCAAGCAGGTACGTCGACTTGGCGCGTCTTGTTGCCCTTTCCTGTTACAGCAAGTTTGTGATGTGCGAGCGAAGCTGGATCAGGGGTCATTGCGAGAAAGGGAAAAATAGTCAGCGAGACCTTCTCACGAACTCGAAGCCCGACAGCCCAACCAAGATCAATCGCGATCCGATCCCTCGCCGAACCTCCGCTCTCTGGTGTCCGCTCGGACACTCGCGGGCCGGCCCATTTCAGCAACGCGTCGAGTTGATTTCGGCTCAGCACCCGAACCTTATCGGTTTGGTTCCTAGGGATGATGCTCCGCATACGAGCCGCCGCACCTCCCTTTCGAGTGTGCGCGAGCATATCGCGGCTGATCGGTGCCCGGCCAGCAGTTCGCTGCTCTGTTGAAAGGGATGCATCAACCATCCATCCTTGCTCGTGAGCGAAGTTAAAAAAATCAAGGATGGCGCTCATTCGGGTGCCTACAGTTCCTGGCGAATAGGGCCTTCCCGTAAGCGGCGAGACCGCCGACAGATACGCGTCCCTGTACGCGGCGAGGTCATCGGCCGCAGTGTCCCGCCAATCAATTTTGATCGCCTCGCACCACTCGAACCATGTGATCAGAGCGCGTGCCTTGTTTTCCCATGTTCTGATCGACCCTGATCTTGGAACGACCTGCTCATTCAACCAGCGGCAGGCCTGCTCGTGCAGGTGACCATTTTCCCAGATTGCGGGATGGCCAGCACGCAGGGTTTCAAATGCGGAGGGATTGGCAAAGAATGTGTACAACGGAGCTATGTATCGCGACGGCAATGTCAGTCACCCGACACTTAACCAGCCCCAAAGATCCAAGTCAAGTATCTGAATTTAAACCATATTTCGGTTCTCGCACATTCCCCAGCTGTCTGATAAGCCCTATTTTTTAGGGCCTTCTCGTTGCTTTCACCCACTGAACGTAGCTTTTTCGCAAAAATGCCTCGCAGGGGACTGCACCAATTACCGTGAAATTCCCGAGCAGGACCGCTTAGGTCAGGCTCGTCCCAGTTGGCCTGCGCTCGACCCTAGTTCTCCTTCCGCACGCCAAGAGATCTCCATGTAGCTAGGCTTCGCAGAGAACGTGTTCATAAGAACTCCGCCCCCGCAATTTATGCGAGGACAAAAAGCCAACAGAAAATCCTTGTTCGACACACAAAATAGAGGCTTGATGAACACTTTTTTGCATCTAGGTCCCAAATTTCCCGCAAGACCAACCAACGCGAAGAACCCTTAAAAACCAACGCTCGCTCATCCGATCACGCAACTCATATTTCATGCTCGCAGCCGCGGTAGGGATTGATCGAGCGGTCAAACGGCAGGTCGGGTGAACGGTTGTAGGTGATCAGCGTGCGCGCCGCTTCCTGACGCACCTCAGTGGGAATCACGGCATCCGGCAGCTCCTGGAACCAGCCGTCATCCACCCCCTCCCGTGCCATGTCGAACCGGCCTGCCGCATTGCTGAGGCTGGCACGTGATTTGCGGCGCATGGCGGGTGGCGTAATTTCCGGCGGCATGGACGCAAAATAACCGCTCAAAGAGAACAAATAAAGAACAAATGGGCAATTTCGAAGATTTCCATGTGGAATCTTCATTATTCTTGCGCCGGAATTGTCTCTATACGTCGGTTAGAAACGCGGCAATGTCGCAAATAATGCAGTTCGCAAACAGCATTCTGTCACAAAAGCCTCAGAAATAGGCCAACACCGGGGATTCCCCCGTCAGCAAGGATTAGGCGCATGTCGGACGAAGAAGACATCATCCTCTCGGAACTCGATGACGAGGAACTTGTTCAGCAGATGTTTGACGACCTCTATGACGGTCTCAAAGAGGAAATCGAAGAAGGCGTGAACATCCTTCTGGAGCGCGGCTGGGTTCCCTACGACATTCTGACCAAAGCCCTGGTTGGCGGCATGACCATCGTCGGCGCCGACTTCCGCGACGGCATCCTGTTCGTTCCCGAAGTGCTGCTGGCCGCAAACGCGATGAAGGGCGGCATGGCCATCCTGAAGCCGCTGCTGGCCGAAACCGGCGCCCCGCGCGTCGGCTCCATGGTGATCGGCACCGTCAAGGGCGACATCCACGACATCGGCAAGAACCTGGTTTCCATGATGATGGAAGGCGCGGGCTTTGAGGTTGTCGACATCGGCATCAACAATCCGGTCGAGAACTACCTGGAATCGCTGGAAGAGCATAAGCCGGACATCCTCGGCATGTCGGCTCTGCTGACCACCACCATGCCCTACATGAAGGTGGTGATTGACACTATGGTCGAACAGGGCCTGCGCGACGACTATATTGTGCTGGTTGGCGGCGCACCGCTGAACGAAGAGTTCGGCAAGGCAATCGGCGCCGACGGCTATTGCCGTGACGCAGCCGTGGCCGTGGAAATGGCCAAGGACTTCGTTGCGCGCAAGCACAACTCGATGAGCGCCTGATTTGGCACGCAAAGGACGCGCAGCCCGCTTGACAGAGCGGGCTGCCTTCCGCCCCCCGACCGGGCGGACGCTTGAGGAAAGCTCCCTCACCGAACAGGGCCTGGCTGCGCCCGAGAAAAAGACCGGCCGCATCCTGCTGATTGCCTGCGGCGCGCTGGCGCGCGAGATCCTTGCCATCAAGGACGCAAACGGCATGGATCACATCGACCTCACCTGCCTGCCTGCCAAGCTGCACCTGTACCCGGAGCAGATTGTCGACGCCGTTGATGGCGCCGTTGCCAAGCATTCAAAGGTCTACGACAAGATCTATGTGGTTTATGCCGACTGCGGCACCGGCGGCGCGCTGGAGCGCAAATGCGCTGAACTGGGCGTGGAGATGGTTGCAGGTCCGCATTGCTATTCCTTCTTCGAAGGCAACGAAACCTTTGCCCGCCATTCGGAGGAAGGCGAAATCACCGCCTTCTATCTGACCGATTTCCTGGTCAAGCAGTTCGACGCTTTCGTCTGGCGCCCCATGGGCCTCGACAAGAACCCGGAGTTGCGGGACATGGTGTTTGGAAATTACACCAAGCTAGTCTACCAATCGCAGGTCAATGACCCCAAGCTGGTGACAAAGGCGCGCGAATGCGCAGACCGCATGGGGCTGGCGTTTGAGCACCGCCATACCGGCTATGGCGATCTGGAAACCGCCATTTTCCGCTGGGCGCGCTAACCGCTTCTTCTTTGAAGGAAATACTTCGGGGAGCGCGAGGCCCTCACCCTCCGCCCGTTTGCCTCAGGCCTGCGCCATCGCGGTTTCGCGAATCCGCTCGATCATTGCCCTAAGGCCGTTGGAGCGTTGCGAGGACAGGTGTTCGTTCAGACCCAGGCGGCCCAATTCGGCCTTGGCATCAACTGCCGTTACCTCTGCCAAAGCCAGCCCGTTGTAGAGGCAGCGCAGCACCGCAATCAGCCCGCGCACGATCATCGCGTCGCTGTCGCCGTCGAACCGGAAATCACCGCCCTCGATGGTGGCATGCAGCCACACCTGGCTGGCACAGCCGTCCACCTTGGTCGCAGGCACTTTCAGTGCCTCGTCCAGAGGCTCCATTGCCTTGCCCAGATCGATCACATGGCGGTAGCGGTCCTCCCAGTCCTCCATGAACTCGAAGTCTTCCACGATCTCTTCAAAGGCGGCAGTGGCCATCGTCTGTCTATCCTCAAAACCCGCGTCCGGTGCAGATCAGCACCTAAGCCCCTGCCCGTCCCTTTTCAACCGCTTTTCAAGCTGCACCCAATCGGGTAATCCGTTGCAAAGACATTTTGAATGGGCGGGGACGAATGCAAAAACCATTGGCTCTTACATTGGCCTGCGCGCTGGTGCTTTCAGCATGCGGCTGGCGGGATTCACGGCTGAACCCGACCAACTGGTTTGGCAGTTCGGAACCGGCAGAGGTCGAGGTGGCGGAGAACGTCAACCCGCTGCTGCCGCAGGAGAGCAATGCCCGCGGCATTTTTGCCAAGAAACCGCCCAAAGACAAAAGTGTTCTAATCAGCCAGATCGCCGGGCTGCAAATTGAACGAACGGCCTCCGGTGCGATCATCCACGCAACCGGCATTGCCGAACGCCAGGGTGCCTTCAAGGTCGAGCTACGCCCAGTGGAGGACGCTGAGGATGGCGTGCTGACATACGACTTCCGAGTGGTCTACCCGGAAGTGCCGACCCTGACCGGCAGCGAGTTCAGCCGCACACTGCATGCGGCCCGCACCCTGTCGAACCAGGATTTGGAGGAGATCCGCATCGTCAGGGTAAACGGCGAGACGAACGCACGGGAAAGCCGGCGCCGCTGAATCTCCTGGCCATCAAAAAAACGCCCGCAGATGCGGGCGTTTTTTTGACACTAACACCAGGCTGGAAATTTAGAGCTCAACCACTTTCACGTCCTGCCCCTTGGCAGCCAGTCCGATCTTGCCTTCGCACAGGCGCAGCGCGTCAGCCCCGAAGACTTCACGCCGCCAGCCGCTAAGGGCCGGAACATCGCGCAGGCCTGCCGCAATTGCGTCCAGATCGGCACTGGGCGCAATCAGCTTCGCGGCCACACCTTCCGCCTCGGTCTTCGCTTTCAGCAGCACCCGCAGCAGATCGGCAAGTGCGGGGTTTACCTGCAATTTCTCCTTGCTGCGGTCCATCTTGGGGTGCTTTTCAGCCGGGCAGGCAACGCCTTTGGCCACGGCCTCCAGAATACCCTCGGCAATCGCGCCCTTGCGCGCCTCGCGCAGCAGCAGGCGGGAACCGCCCAGATCCCCCGGATTGCGCGGCTTGGTAGAGGCCAGCTCGACCAGCGCGTCATCCTTGAACACCCGGTTGCGCGGCACGTTGTTGCTCTGCGCGTAGGTCTCGCGGAAGGCAGCCAACTCGCGCACTACGGCCAGAAACTTGCCGGAGTTGGTCCGGGTTTTCACCCGTTTCCAGGCGTCCTGGGGCTGAATGTCATAGGTTGCAGGATCCGTCAGCACCTGCAGCTCCTCGGTTACCCAATGGGCGCGGCCGCTTTTGTCCAATTCGGCGGCAAGGAACTCGTAGATCTTGCGCAAGTGGGTCACATCCGCCAGCGCATAGGTCTTCTGCGCCTCGCTTAAGGGACGCCGCGACCAGTCGGTAAAGCGCGAGGTCTTGTCCAGCCCCTGCTTGACGATCTTGCGCACCAGCGTCTCATAGCCCGCCTGCTCGCCAAAGCCGCAGACCATCGCCGCAACCTGGGTGTCGAACAAGGGCTTCGGAAAGACCTGCGCGTCGACCCAGAAGATCTCCAGATCCTGCCGCGCGGCATGAAACACCTTGACCACATTCTCGTTGCGGAACAGTTCATACAGCGGCTCCAGCGAGATGCCATCCGCCAGCGGATCAACCAGAACCGCGTCGTTCTCCCCATCCCCGGCGAAGGCCAGCTGTATCAGACAGAGCTTGGAATAATAGGTCCGTTCACGCAGAAACTCGGTATCCACCGTGACATAGGCGTGCTGCGCTGCAGCTTCACAGAAGGCCTGCAGTTCTTCGGTAGAGGTCAGAGTTTTCATCAATTACGGCTTTTCATTATCAGTAAGACCGGGCCGTGATACGCGCTTGTCCCGGCCAATGCAAACAGGTGCGGGACCGGGTGGAGAATTCTGCCAGCAGCGCTGTGGCCGCCAGCACACGGGCACCACCAGTGTTCACTATTTGTGATGATACTCGATTCAAACATTCATTTTCATAATAACACGCGCACTCCTAGATTGGGGATACACCCGTCACAGGAGGACAAACGATGACCATACTTGATCTTTCCCCCGCCAAAACCGGTGGTTTTATGCTGTCCCGAGGATTGGTTCCGGTACTTGCGGCAGCATTGCTGCTGGTGCTGATCGGCCTGCCCGCACTGATGGCGCCGGAACAGCAGACCGAGCAGCTGGACTGGCGCGGAAACAGCGCGGCCACGCAGGAAATCCGTTAAGGCAACTGTACCGGTGTCTTGTCGCCCGCGGCAAAGCGGCGCAGCACCGCCGGATAGAGCTTGTGCTCTTGCTCCAGCACCCGCGCAGCCAGTGCGTCCGGCGTATCACCTGCCATCACTGGCACCCGCGCCTGGCCCAGGATCGGGCCATCATCCAGCAACGGTGTCACCTCATGCACGGTGCAGCCATGCTCCGCGTCGCCTGCTTCCAGCGCGCGGGCGTGTGTATGCAGGCCCTTGTATTTCGGCAGCAGTGAGGGGTGGATATTCAGCATCCGCCCCTCGAATTGCGAGACGAACCCGGCGGTCAGCACCCGCATGAAGCCTGCGAGGCAGACAATGTCCGCGCCGGCCTCAAAAATCGGTTTTACCAGTTCCGTCTCAAACGCTTCCCGGTCGCCCTTGAACGGGCGATGGTCCACCACGGCGGTTGCCACGCCTGCCGCCACGGCCTTGGCCAGACCGCCGGCATCGGAATTGTTGGACAAAACAAGGCAAGGCCGCGCCGGGTGATCGCCGGTCATGCTCTCCAGCAGCGTCACCATGTTGGAGCCGCCGCCGGAAATCAGGATCGCGACCTTTTTGTGGCTCACAGCAGCTTGCCCGAATAGCGCATGCCGGCGCCTGCGGTGACGGTGCCCAGGCGGGCCACGGTCTCGCCTTCACCCTCCAGAACCTTGACCAGCTCATCAGCGCGGTCTGCAGAAACGGACAGGATCATGCCAATGCCGCAATTGAAGGTCTTCAGCATTTCCGCCTCGGCAATACCGCCGGTCTCTGCCATCCATTTGAACACGGGCGGAAGGTCCCAAGCGTTCAGGTCGATATCGGCGCCCAGATCCTCAGGCAGAACCCGCGGCAGGTTCTCGGTCAACCCGCCGCCGGTGATATGGGCCAGCGCATGCACGCCCCCTGCCCGCACTGCGGCCAGGCACTGCTTCACATACAGACGTGTCGGGGTCAGCAGCGCCGCGCCCAGGGAGCCCTCACCAAACGGGCAGTCCGCGTCCCAGCCGAGGCCGGAAACCTCAACCAGCTTGCGCACCAGCGAATAGCCGTTGGAGTGCACGCCGTCGGATGCCAGGCCCAGCAGCACGTCGCCTTCCTGCACACCTTCGGGCAGTGCCGTGCCGCGTTCCATGGCGCCGACAGCAAAGCCTGCAAGGTCAAAATCGCCTTCGGGGTACATGCCCGGCATTTCCGCAGTCTCGCCGCCGATCAGCGCGCAGCCGGAGCGTACGCAGCCCTCAGCAATGCCTTCGATTATGCGGGCAGCAACGTCTGTTTCCAGCTTGCCCGTTGCAAAATAGTCGAGGAAGAACAGCGGCTCAGCGCCCTGGCAAACCAGATCGTTCACGCACATGGCAACCAGGTCGATACCAACGCCATCCACCACACCGGTGTCGATGGCGATCCGCAGCTTGGTGCCAACGCCATCGGTTGCACCAACCAGGATCGGATCGTTGTAGCCTGCAGCCTTCAGATCAAACAGCGCGCCGAAGCCGCCCAGCCCGCTGGCCACGCCGGGGCGGTTGGTACGCTTGGCAGCCGGCTTGATCCGGTCAACCAGGGCGTTGCCCGCATCAATGTCCACACCTGCATCTGCATAGGTCAGGCCGTTCTTGCCGCTGGTCATCACATGGCTCCTTCAAATCGGTTGCGCAGCCTTTAGCGCAAGGCGCATCAGAAGGGAACTAGGGAATCTGCTGCGCCATCGCCGACAGCGCAGCAGAGCGGTTTTCACCACAGGAATGCGGGCCTTAGATCCCGAATTGCCAGGGGGCTGCCTGATACGCAAAGGCATCGCCTTGCCGCAGCACCCGGCCCAGCGCCGGGAAGTCCAGATGCGCGCCGGTCACTAGCAGGTTGTCCGCCGCTGCCCGGTCCATCATTTTACGCCGTGTCTGCGCGGTCTGCACCGGATCGGTGTCAAAGGCGATGGTCCAGTCCGGCAGCGCAAACTGCAGTGCGGCGCTGTGGATCAGATCACCCCAGAACAGCAGTCCTTCGCCGCCCGCATCCAGCATGAACCCGGTGTGGCCCGGCGTATGGCCCGGCAGTTCCACAGCAGTGAAACCGGGCGCAGCCTCGCCCTCCCCCTGCAGCAGACGCAGGCGGTCGGCATATGGCGCGACGGATCGGCGGGCCATGTCAAAGAAGCCGCGGCTGCTTTCCGGCACGCCTGCCATGATGGCATCGTCATGCCAGAAGTCCCATTCCCGCTGCGCCACTACCAGTTCGGCATTGGCAAAGGCCGCGGCACCGTCCGGCGTGATCAGTCCGCCGGAATGATCCGGATGGATATGCGTCAAAAGTACAGTATCAATACTTCCCGGCGCAACGCCTGCCGCTGCTAGCCCGGCGCCCAGCGCCCCCAGGCCCGGCCCCATCAATTGCGCCGTACCAGTGTCGATCAGCAGCTTCTTCCCGCCGCGCTCCACCAGGTAGCCATTGACCGGGATCTGCAGGGCATCGTTCTGCAGCCGGTGCAGACCCTGTGCCAGCACCGCTTCCGCCTTGGCAGCATCGTAGTCATTGAACAACTGGGTTCCCAGCGGCAGATGGCCATCCAGCAGCACCGTAATCCTGGCATCTCCAAGACTGAACGGGTGGATGACAGGGCCAGCCGCCGCTGAACCCTCAGCCGCCCAAGCCCAATTGCTGCCAGCAAGCCCGGTTGCCAGTGCCGCCGCCGGAGCTGCCGCCAGCCCGCTCAGAAATGCCCTGCGATTGATTGTCATAAGAAACTCCAATATCTGTTTCAGGAAATATTCCCGTGCACCGGACTTAATCGCGCATTTCCGCAGCTCGCAGCCCGGCAGCACCGATAACTGTTATTAGTAATTCTTATAGGCGCCCCATGGACAAGCTGACCTTGCTGGAGACATTCACCATCGCCCTGGACGAAGGCAGCCTGAACCGGGCCGCCCGGCGCCGCGGCATCACCCAGTCGGCGGTCAGCCAGCAGATCAAGCAACTGGAGGCGCAGATCGGCCAGCAATTGCTGCACCGCACCGCCAAGGGCATCCATGCAACCCGTGCAGGCGATCTGGTCTACAGCCACGCGCAGTCACTGCTGAGCGGCTATAACCGCATGACAGCGGAGGTGGATGCGCTGGAGGGCAGCGTCTCCGGCACCTTCCGGATCAGCGTGAACTCCTTTCTCGGGCGCAGTGTTATCGGGCCGATGCTGCTGGACTTGAACCGCGAGCACCCGGACCTGAACATCGTGATGCGGCTAGAGGACCGGCTGGTCGATGTGGTACGCGAAGGCTACGATCTGGCGATCCGCACCGGACAACTGGGCGATACCGATGGGTTCGGACGCAAGATCTCCACCTTGGAAACCGTATTGTTTGCCACCCCCGGCTATCTCGACCGCGAAACCCGCCCGCAAACGCCGGAGGAGCTGAAACGGCTAAAGTTCATTCAACACCATGAGGACCAGACCCGCGGGTTCTTTCCGCTGCGCCGAGGCGGGCAGGAATACCCGGCACCGGTGCAGGTGGGCTTCACCGCCGATGACCCCGACCTGATCATGCGCGCCGTAAGCAGCGGCTCAGGCTATACCCGCGCGCCCCGCTTCATGGTCGAGGAACAGCTGGCCAGCGGCGAATACGAACAGGTGCTGCCCGGCTATGAGGCACCGCTTAAGGACGTGTTTGCCGTCTACCCATCCCGCCGCACCCCGGACCGCCGCCGGGACCTGACCATCGAGCACACGGTTGCCCGGCTGGAGACCCTGCACCGGACCCGCGCAGAAGAAACGCCGTTGCCCGCCGCAATCACCGCTTGACCTTGCTTGCCTCTTTTCCTAACCACAAATCCATGGCGGGCCTGTAGCTCAACGGTTAGAGCAGAGCGCTCATAACGCTTTGGTTGCAGGTTCGAATCCTGCCGGGCCTACCATATTTCACTCCGCCTGCCCCCGCCTATTCCCGGCAGATTGCCAGTTACTGCATCTGCAGAATCCAGAGAGGCGGCCATGATGGCCGAAAAGGATGCACATCCCTGCGGCACTGCACAGGCGCCAAGGCACAACGTCAGCACCACCGCGTGATGGATGCGGAGGTACCAGTGACCTCATTACCCGCAGCGGAAAACCCGATGGTTTCGCCAGCCGTGACGGCATAGGTGAACACGGTCCCGGCTTCATTGCGCATGGCAAGGTCGCCCCCCCCCCGGGCAGGCGCAGGACCCTGGACCTGCCAGGTCAATCCTTCCCGTCCTGCGGGGTAGTGTCAAAATGGTGGGCGGCCGGGCATTCCAAGCCGCGGCGGAAACTGGTGAAAGGGTCAATCTGAGGCATTCGGGTACTCCCAGGCAGGTTTCGCTTCAGGCTGCTTCCCCTATGTCAGAGAGTTACAGGCAAAAGACAAAGATCCGGAAAACCGGGCGTGCGCTGTTCAGGCCTGCGGCGCAACACTCTGCGGCCAGTCTGGGGACCGCAGCCTAGTGCGTCCGGTCAGGAGGCACCAATCCATAGACGCCTATAGGATCATGCCGTTCTCAAACCGCCTTCACCCGGCTGTAAGCTTTTTGCTTTCATAATCCCCGCCGTCCGGTAGGGTGGCCTCAGAGCAGGGCAAATTACTTGTTCCGTAGCGATTTCGATACTGTTTTCAGGCGCCGCCCCCGCCGCAAGATTATTCAAGAGGCACCAGAAATATGGCGACAGAAAAGCTCACCATCATCAAAGCTGACGTTAAAAATGAGGTCACCAAAAAGGTGAAGCCCAAATTTGTTCAGCTCGGCAACATGAACTTTGCGGCAACCGTCGAGGTCGACAAGAGCGTTGCCAAGGAACTCGACACCGACGCCCGCTTTGTCGCCAAGCTGTATGACGATGCCACCAAAGAATACAAAAAGCTGCTGAACGAATGCTGCCTTCGGGTGGATGCCGCGAACAACCTGGGCTCGGTGATGCCGCTGAGCGACAAGGAATGCAAAGAGCTGGACGCCGACATCAAGAAGATCTTTGCCAAGTATGAAAAATCGATTGAACAGGTCGCGACCAAGCATTTCGACAAGTGGAAACAGGCCAACAAGGACCGCAAGAAATACCGCATCAAGGTGGTGAGCGCGATTGTGCTTGGCAGCGCCTGCGCCATTGGCTCCACTGCCTCGCTGGCGGCTGGCGCGGTGACCGGCGGTGTGTCCATTGCCGCCAGTATCTATGGCATTGCGCAAAGCATCGTTTCGGTGGCGCGCGCCGTGCAGAAGGTGACATCCGACATCGTCAAGATCCACGGCGAGCTGGAGAAGGCACTGAAACAGCTGGTTTCGGCCTATGAGAAACAATCCAAGGCCAAGGTAAAGGCCAAAGAGATCGGTAAGGAGTTCCTGGCAGACTTCCTGATGATCGAAACTGCGGGCTTCAACCGGGTCGACAAACATCTGGAAACCTACAAGGCCAAGCTCAAGAACATCGATCTGGAAATCGCCGCACTGGGCAAGGAGCTGAACAAGCTTCTCGACAAGCAAAGCAAGCTAGACAAGGAGATCGAGAAGAAGCTGGGCAAGATGGCCAAGGACCGCGGTTACAAGAGCAAGAAGCTGGATGGGCTGTTCACTGCGATGGAGGCCACGCGCAAGGAAACCGCCAAACTGATCAAAAGCATCGAAGCCTATCACGTCAGCATCAAGCCGGCCGAGAAGTTCCGCGACAACTCGCAAAAGGCCGTCGACGCCCTGCGCCACAAGGATCCAGTCTGGGCCAAATGGGTCATTTGGGTCGGCAGCCTGGGCCTCAGCACCACTGTGACCAGCATTGCTTCCGGAGGCGAGAACCTGGTCAAAGCGGCTTCGGCGATTGAGACCGGTTTCAACACTCTGTCCAAAGAGTTTGCCTGACGGCCGCCTTTCCCGCAAAGGCGGGTCAGCAAGATTTCACACTGGCAGCCTTACCAGGGCTGCCAGCTTGCTTTTCTCAGGGCGCTCTCAGCGGGCGATGACGATATCCGCCTTCAACCCGCCCAGATCGGCGCTTTCGCCCAGCCGCAGGGTGCCGCCGTGCGCCCGCGCGGTATCAGCGACAATCGCCAGCCCCAGCCCGACGCCGGTGCCCCGGTTCTGGTTGCGGGCCGGGTCAAGGCGGGTAAAGGGGCGCACCGCATCGCCGCGCTGCTCTGCCGGGATGCCCGGCCCGTCATCCTCGACCCGTATCCGCATCGATTTATCCGTCATCGCAACGGAAACCCGCGCCCGGGTGCCATAACGCACCGCATTGGAAATCAGGTTAGCGACCGCCCGGCGCATCGGCTGGCGGCGCAGCATCACCTGCCCCTCGCCGGACATTTCACCCAGAGTCACCTGCTGCTCCTGCCTCTCCCAGTCGCTGATGATATCGCGGACCAGCTCTTGCGGATCCACCGGCTCCGGCTCGCTGACCGCAGCGCCACGGGAGAAGTCCAGAAACGCGTCCAAAAGCGCCTGCATTTCGTCGACATCACGCAGCATCGGCGCCGCGTCTTCTTCGTCCAGCATCGCCAATTCCAGCTTCATCCGTGTCAGCGGCGTGCGCAGATCATGGCTTACCCCCGAAAGCATCAGCGTACGCTGCTCAATCTGCCGTTCGATCCGCGCACGCATGTCCAGAAAAGCGCTGCCCGCCGCCCGCACTTCTGTTGCGCCGGAGGGTGAATACGGCACCGCCCGCCCGCGCCCGAAGGCCTCGGCCGCATTGGCCAGCCGCTTGATCGGGCGCAGCTGGTTGCGCATGTAGAGGAAAGAGATCATCATCATGAAAAAGCCGAACAGCAGCATGGTGACAATCAGCTGGTGCGGCGCTGCAGCAGTCAGCCTGCGGCGGTCAAAACTCAGCTCCACCAGCCCGTGAGCGGAACCGAAGTAGATCTGCACCATCCGGTCAGACAGAAACCGCGCCGCCAGAAAGCCCGGAAACGTCTTTTCCATCTCCTCGCGCACCACCCGGCCGGAAAATTCGATCAGGCTGAATTCATCCTCCGGCAGCGGCGCGCCTGGCGGCAGAAACCGTGCCTGCATCTGCAGCGGCTGCAGCACCGGTGCGATCTGGGCCAGCGCCGTCTCCTGATCCGGCGCAGCATCGGCAATCTGGCGCAGCAGTTCCATCTCGCGCTGGATGGTCGCTGTCATCTGCACTGTCACATCCTCCAGGTCGCGCTTGATGAACACGACGGAGATCACGATCTGCAGCGCCACGATCGGCACCACCAGGATCAGGGCCGCCCGGGCATAGAGGCTGCGCGGCATATATCGTTTGAGCCATTGGAAGAACATGGGCTAAGCCTATAGGGCGCCGGGGAAAGAGGGAAGATTGCCCGGGCCGGGAAATCATTAATGAGGCAGGACCATGCAGGCACCGGACGACTTCAACCCGCAACCCGGACTGGCCGAGGAGATGGAGCCGGGCCTGCGCCGTATTCTGGCTCCGAATCCCTCTCCCATGACCTACCGCGGCACCAATACCTATATGCTGGGCACTGACGGGCTGGCAGTGATTGACCCCGGTCCGGCGTCGGATGCGCATCTGGACGCAATACTTGCAGCCGTGCAGCCCGGCCAGAAGATAACCCATATCATCGTCACCCACAGCCACCTAGACCATTCGCCGCTGGCCCGCGGACTGAGCCAGGCCACTGGCGCAGCAGTCTATGCGTTCGGCGGGCCGCAAGCAGGACGAAGCGACGTCATGTCCCGTCTTGCCGCGCACGGCCTGGCCGGTGGCGGCGAGGGCATCGACAAGGAGTTCACCCCGGATGTCACGGTGGACGATGGCGAAGTCATCAGCGGAGACGGCTGGGAACTGGAGGTGATCCACACTCCCGGCCACCTGGGGAACCACATCGCGCTGGCCTGGGGGGATGCCTGCTTTACCGCCGATCATGTGATGGGCTGGGCCAGCTCGCTGGTATCGCCGCCGGACGGAGACCTGACCGATTTCATGGCCTCCTGCCGCCGCCTGCAGCAGCGCAGCTGGCGGGTTTTTCACGCAGGTCACGGCGCACCAATAGACAATCCGAAAGAACGGCTCGACTGGCTGATAACCCACAGGGAATCACGCGAAGCCGCAATTCTAAAAGCCTTGGGGCAGGCTCCGGCTACCGCCCGCAGCCTGGCTGAACAGATCTATACCGACACGCCAGCCGCCCTGCTGAAAGCCGCGGAGCGCAATGTTTTTGCGCATCTCGTGGACCTCACAGGCCGCGGCCGGACAGCCCCGCAAAGCCCCCTGTCGGCATCGTCGGTTTTTGAGTTGAGCGGCGGCTGAATTTTTTCAAAAAATTCCCCGCTGCCCTCTGGACGGCCCACCCCGGGAACGCTATATGGCACGAACCGTTCCGGCGTAGCTCAGCGGTAGAGCAGTTGACTGTTAATCAATTGGTCGTAGGTTCGATCCCTACCGCCGGAGCCATGAAAAGCCCTCAAGCCTCAACCGCTTGAGGGCTTTTTTGCATCTATTGGCCCCCGTGTTGCTCCGTAGCGGCTGCTCGCTTTTCAAAGCCACTTATGTCTATATATATAGCCATTAAGCATTTTATTGGAGACAGTATGGCCGCACCACGCGCAAACATGAGCTACCGCGATATCAAGCAGGTGGTGCTGGACCGCATCCACAACAAGATCTGGCCCCCTGACAGCCTGCTGCCGAGCGAAACCGACCTTGCTGAGGAGTTTTCAAGCACCCGCACCACCGTCAACCGAGCGCTTCGGGAACTGGCTGAGGAAGGCTATCTGGAAAGAAAGCGCAAGGCCGGTACCAGAGTTCTGAATGCGCCGGTCAGAAAGGCACAGTTTGCGATTCCGCTGGTCCGTGACGAGATTACGGAAAACGGATCCGAGTACCGCTACGCACTTGTTGAGCGTACCGTTCTGCCTGCTCCGGCCTGGCTTTCCGCCAGAATGGATATTCCGCAAGGCCGGGATGTGTTGCATCTCAGATGCATGCACTATGCCGGCAATGCCCCGTTTCAGTATGAGATCCGCTGGATCGTTCCTGACAGCATTCCTGACGTTCTGGAGGCGGATTTTTCCAGTTCCGGCCCCAACGACTGGCTGGTGCAGAAAGTGCCCTTCACCAATCTGGAGCTGAGCTTTCTGGCAACCAAGGCCGACCAGAGCGTGGCCGAATTTCTGGACGCGCAGGCGGGCGATCCGGTTTTCACAGCAGAACGCATCACCTGGCTGCGCGGTCAGCCGGTGACGCTGGCCAAACTGTTCTTCGCCCCTGGTTACAGGATGACAACGCACCTCTAGGACTAGGTCAGGCCCTTGCTTTCGGACTGTGCCAGCGGGCGCGAAATTCACCTCAAAAAAATTGCCTTTGCATGAGAATTTCCTCTGGACGCCGCAATCCGGAAATCCTATACGACGCCACATGTTCCGGCGTAGCTCAGCGGTAGAGCAGTTGACTGTTAATCAATTGGTCGTAGGTTCGATCCCTACCGCCGGAGCCAAAGAATTCAAGGGCTTAGCGATCACTCGCTAGGCCCTTTTCCTTTGCGCAGCAAACAGGCCGGTCAGCCGCCGCACTGGCTGGAGCCCCGGGAACAATGCTCTTTGGCGCCGCCAGGCTGCCCCTGCCCCTGGCGGCGCGCATCGAAGAATTAGCTGTTGGGACGCACCCGGGCAGCGGTCTTGTTGGCAAAGGCCTCCAGCCGTTCCCGCGCTGCGGGCTGGGTGTTCACCACGCCCGCCACCACTGCCTCGGCATAAGCCGCATCCATGCCGGACATATTGTTCAGATGGCTGATTGCCGAACAGATCGCATAGTTGGTCAGCGGCAGGTTTTCAGCAATCTTATCCGCCAGTTCCAGCGCCTTGTCGAAACTGGAACCTTCGGTGATGTATTGCGCCAGCCCGAGATCGACCGCCTCCTGGCCCTGATAGACCCGGCCGGTCAGAATCATGTCGATCATCCGGTATTTCCCGATCATGTCAGAGACCCGGATGGTAGCGCCGCCGCCGGTGAAGATGCCGCGCTGGCCCTCGGGAAGCGCGAAATAGGTGCTCTGGTCGATAACCCGGATATGTGCCGCGCTGGCAAGTTCCAGACCGCCGCCAACAACTGCGCCTTGCAGCGCAGCGATGACCGGGACGCCACCGTATTCCATCTTGTTGAAGGCTTCATGCCAGCGCAGGCAAACATGCATGAAATCGTCGGGGCTGCGGTCGGCCTTCCAGTGCTCCACCAGATCAAGACCAGCGCAGAAGTGGTCGCCATTGCCTGCCAGCACCACGGCCTTCACGCCATTGCGGTGGGCATTGCTGAAGAAGGTGACAAGTTCCTCGATCGTGGTGGTATCCAACGCGTTGCGCTTGGTGGGGCGGTTCAGCCGGACGATGCTGACACCATTGTCCTGCTGTTCGATTTCAAGGTTTTCATAAACGTGCGCATTTGCTGCTTGGGTCATGGGTCTGGCCCTTTCTTAGTTTTCCAGCACAGAGCCGTGCCGCTATTGTGAAGTATTCAAAAGTTGACTGCGGCATCGCCCAGGCTGGTACTGCCTTCGGTGATACGCAAGTGTTCGGCGCCGCATTCCACCAGGATGTGCTGCACATAGAAGACTGCCGTAGCGATCTTCTGTGCCATGAATGCCGTGTCCTCGTTCTGCTCCAGCTTGCCGCTGGCCGCTAGGAGGGACCGGCCCAATTGCCAAGCGGTGGCGAGATTGCCAGTGAGCATCAGGAAAGGCACGCTGCCGCCATAGGCCGCATTCGGATCCTTGCCGGCAGTATCCAGCAGCCAGGCCAGACTGGCCTCAAACATCCGGCGCGCCTCACTCAGCCGTTTTGCCACGGCCTGCGCCTGGGCATTGCCACCCTGCAGCGATTGTTCGGTTTCCTGCACCAGCCCTGCAAAGCGGCAGGCAGTTGCGCCGCCGTCCCGCAGCACCTTGCGGCCCAGAAGATCGTTGGCCTGGATAGCCGTTGTGCCCTCATAGATCGGCAGGATCCGCGCGTCGCGGTAGAACTGGGCAACTCCGGTCTCCTCGATGAAGCCCATGCCGCCATGCACCTGCACCCCTAGCGAGGTGACTTCCAGAGACCGCTCGGTGCAGAAGGCCTTGACCAGCGGCACCAGAAACTCGGCCATTTCCTCAGCGTCGGAGCTGCCCTGCTTGGCCATATCCAGCCAGCCCGCAGTGGCAATCGCCAGCGCCCGGCCGCCTTCGGTCAGCGCCCGCATCCGCAGCAGCATCCGCTGCACGTCCGGGTGGCGGATGATCGGCGCGGCATCCTTGGTGCTGCCATCCACCGGGCGGCTTTGCACGCGGTCCTGTGCGTATTGCAGCGCATGCTGACAGGCGCGTTCCGACACTGCAACCCCCTGCACACCCACGGCAAAGCGGGCGGCGCGCATCATCACGAACATATACTCCAGCCCGCGGTTCTCCTCGCCGACCAGGAATCCGGTCGCGCCATCGTATTCCAGCACGGCGGTCGGGCTGGCACGAACGCCCAGCTTGTGTTCCAGGCTAACGCAGGTGACTGCGTTGCGGCGGCCCAGCGTGCCATCTTCCTCCACCAGGAACTTGGGGACGATGAACAGGCTCAGCCCCTTGGGGCCTGCCGGAGCATTCGGGGTGCGGGCCAGCACCAGGTGGATGATGTTTTCCGTCAGCCCGTGTTCGCCATAAGTGATGAAGATCTTGGTGCCGGACACCGCATAGGTGCCGTCCCCGACGGGTTCCGCCTTGCAGCGCACCCGGCCCAGATCGCTGCCCGCCTGCGGTTCAGTCAGGTTCATGGTACCGGACCACTGCCCGGAGATCATCCGCTCCAAGTATGTCTGCTTCTGCGCATCCGATCCTGTCAGCAGCAGCGCCTCCACCGCGCCATCGGTCAGCAGCGGGCACAGGCCGAAACTCAGGTCGGAGGCGTTCAGAATCTCGGTCGCCGCCGCCGCAGCCGCCCGCGGCAATCCCATGCCGCCGAACTCTTCCGGGTGCGGCAAGCTCTGCCAGCCCATCTCGGCAAATTGCGCATAGGCCTGCGCATAGGGTTCGGGCAGCACGGTTTCGCCCCCCTCGAACCGCGCCCCGGCCTCATCCCCAATCCGCGACAACGGAGCGATGACATCAGAGCAGAACCGCCCAAGCGCCTCCAGCGCGGCCTCCACATCATCCAGTTCAATACCACCGCCCGCCGCACCGGTTCCCGGTGAGGTTGCCAGGTGCTCAATATTAAACATGATATCGCGAATGGGGGCCTTATAGGTCATTTCCGTCGCTCCGGATTATTGTTCCTTCATGCCAGATACGCATTGCAAGGCGGCTATTCCACGTTCATTAAAGACATTATCCTTTCAGAAAGTGACAAGACGCGCATTCACAATGCAGATCCCGCCGCCAGATTCCTCAAGCCTTGCAACAGTGTCGCCGCAGCTTGCCGGCGACTGGCTGCACGCGCTGCGCAAGTGCAGCAAAGAAGGCCAACTGGCGACCTTTCTGCAACGGGCTGGATTGCATCTCGCGGAGGGGCAACTGACCCACCGGGTCACGCTGGATCAGATCGTGCGGCTCTATCAGATAGCCGCAGTTGAGACCGGGGATGAGATGACCGGCCTCTGGAGCCGCCCGGTCCGGCCCAGGGCTTTGCAACACCTGCTGACGTCTGTGCGCGAAGCCAGCACCTTGACCGCTGCGTTGCACCGGTTCTCAACCTTCTGGAACCTACTGCTGGACGACTATCAGGTTCAACTCAGCGAGGACGGTGCCAGCACCGGGCTGCAACTGGTGCCGCAGGGCGGGCAGCCCGTGCAGCGGTTCGGCCACATGCTGATCCTGAAGCTCGCGCACGGCCTGCTGTCCTGGCTTGCAGGCTATGAGGTACCTGTCCGCGCAGTACAGTTTGCCTTTGACCGCCCCGCTTTTTCCCAGGACTACGCTGTCATCTTTCCAGCACCTGTCAGCTTCGGCGCGCCAGTCTCGGCAATTGCCTTTGACGCGGGAAGCCTTGGCCTCCCCGGTCATCGCAGCAATGCGGAGCTGAACGACTTCCTGGCCCGGGCACCCCGCGATTGGATCTTCACCGGGTTCCGCGAACACACCCAGTCGCTGAAGGTCCGCGAGTTCCTGTACCGGGCCAGCTGGGAAAACTGCCATCTGGCAGATGCCGCGCAGGCGCTGAGTATCACCCCGCGCACACTGATGCGGCGGCTGGATGCAGAGGACACCTCGTTTCAGGCCATCAAGGACGGGCTGCGCCGCGACCTGGCAATCCGCGACCTGCAATCCGGCCTGAAAAGCATCGAGGAAATCTCGCAGGACACAGGATTTTCCTCCGCCGCCAACTTTCACCGGGCCTTCCGCCGCTGGACCGGCGCGCCGCCAAGCGCCTACAGGTCAGCGGCAAGCTGACGGCAGTTTCCTTTCAGCCGAGCGCCGCCGGCAAGGAGGCATAGCCGCGAAACCTGATCCGTCCGCCCGGCACCCGACCTGACAATATGCGGTAATCCGGGAACCGGCGCAGCAGGCGTTCGATGGCGATCTTACCCTCCAGCCGCGCAAGCGTCAGCCCGACACAAACATGCGGACCGCCGGCAAAGGCCAGATGCCGGTTCGGCGTCCGGCTGATATCAAACTCTTCTGGTTTCTCAAACACCTCCGGGTCGCGGTTTGCGGCCCCTATAACCAGATGCAGGTTGGTCCCCTCAGGCACCCGGACACCGCCGATCTCAGTTTCTGCGGTGGTTTCGCGGTTGCCCAGCTGGTTCGGAGAGCGGAACCGCAGCATTTCCTCAACCGCGGGCTTGATCAGCTCAGGCTCCTCCAGCAACCTCTGCTTCTGGAGCGGATGATCATTCAGCAGCGCCAGCCCGTTGCCAATCAGGTTCGTGGTGGTCTCATGACCTGCATTGAGGATGAAAATGCAATTCTGGATCAACTCGATCTCGCTAAGTGTCCCGTCCGCCCCCTCGCCCCGGATCAGCCGGGTCAACACGTCAGTTTCGGGATCACCGGGATTGGTCCGGCGCCGGGCAATCAGATCCTGCAGATAGGTCTTGAACTCCTCCACTGCACGATGCCCCGCGGCCAATTGCGCCTCGCTCAGCGCAGGCTCCAGCGCACCAAGGATTGCCAGGGACCAATCCCGAAGCGGCGCACGCTCCGCCATTGGAACATCCAGCAGATTGCCGATGATCTGGATCGGGATGGAAGCGGCAAAATCGCCGATCAGATCCACCTGATCCTTGCCCGCCATCTCCTCCAGCAGAAGATCGACGGTTTCAACCAGCCCCGGCTCCATCTTTGCAATTGCCCGCGGCGTCAGGGCTGAGGTCATGATCTTGCGCACCCGTGTGTGCAAAGGCGGGTCAGAGAAAACAAGCGAAGTCGTGTGATGCTCAAACAGCGGTGAACCTTCTCCATACTTGGGGGCAAAGACGCGCTTCTTGTCTGAGGAAAACAAAGCCGTATCCCGGTAGATACGATCCAGCTCCGCATAGCGGCAGACCAGAAAGGATCCATCCGGCTGCGGCAGCACCGGGGCCTCGTGAAGCAAGGCGTCATAGTAGGGAAACGGATCCCTAGCGAAACCTTCCGGTGGATTTGCCAGATCAAATCCTTCAACATTTACAGACACATGCGAACCACCGCTCATCCGCCACCCTCCCGCTGGTTGTCCAGATAGCGTTTCCGCCTCATTTGCGACTGTCAATCACACAAACCAGCACGGGACCCAGCGTCAGAAGAGCGGACTGCGATTTACAAAGAGGCCTGATTTCGCGTGACAAAGGCGATGGCTCCGGATAGAAACAAACCATGAACACAGCCATTTCCTCCATCCGCAATCTCGGCCCTGCCTATGAAGAAGCCTGCCACCGTGCGGGCATTGCCTCCGCTGAGGATCTTCGCGCCCTTGGCGCCGATGCGGCCTATGCCCGGCTGTTGCAAACAGGCACCCGGCCGCACTTCATTGGCTATTACGTGCTGGTCATGGCCCTGCAAGGCCGCCCTTGGAATGATTGCAAGGGCAAGGAAAAAGAAGAGCTGCGCAAGCGCTTTGATGCGATCAAGGCTGAGGCCAGGCCGCAGCACAGTTCCAAACTTCTGGCAGAGCTGGACGCCATTGGCGTTCGTGCAACCCAAGCGGACCTAAAGACGCTCTGACATCCGGCGCCTGTACTCAAACAGCCGGCCGCAAATAGGCGGCTCGTGTGCCAGGTAAAGACAAGCCATCCGAAAAACCTGCAACCATTTCCTGATCCGCTGCGTTGTGTCTCCAAGAGCTGACACGACAAAGGGAGTTCCGGAATGGACCTGATCCGCATCATCTTCGCAGTTATTTTGCCGCCGTTGGGCGTGTTCTTGCAGGTGGGCCTGGGTAAGCACTTCTGGCTGAACATCCTGCTCACGCTTCTCGGCTATATCCCCGGCATCGTTCACGCGGTCTGGGTCATCGCACGGACGCCAAGCCATGCCTGATCTGCCAAACCATCAGCAAAAGGAACTGCAAACGCTTGAACGCCTCGCTCAGCGCATGGACCGCGCCTTCCGTGTTCCCTTGGTTGGGGTGCGTGTTGGCTGGGACAGTGTTGCGGGCCTGGTGCCAGGCATCGGTGACGTGCTTGCACTGGGTCCTGCCGGATACATTCTCTACCGCGGCTACCGGATGGGAGCTTCTGCCCCGGTTCTGGCGCGGATGGCGGCCAATATCGGGATCGACACGCTCGTTGGCTCGATCCCTCTCGCCGGTGATCTGTTCGACGTGGCTTGGAAAGCCAACACCCGCAATACCGCCTTGCTGCGCCGCCACCTGGAAGAAAACGGAATAAAGGGGGAACCGCTGCCCAAACGTTTGGGCCGGCGGAAGTTTTCCAGCCTGACAGCTCCGCGGGAACTGCGGCTTTCTCCCGCTTGGGCCGGCAGCCAAGGCCCGCATCGGAAACCGCCAGGTGTCCGCCGCCACCCGCTTGGCCGCCCAATGTAAATGCAAAAAAGGCTGCAGCCCGCGGGCTGCAGCCTCTTTTCTCACCGGTTAAGCCTGAAGCTTAGCCGACCAGCTCGAGGCCGGAGAAGAAGTAAGCGATTTCCACTGCAGCGGTTTCCGGTGCGTCGGAGCCGTGCACGGAGTTTTCGCCAACCGATTCAGCAAATTCGGCGCGGATGGTGCCGGCGGCAGCGTCTGCCGGGTTGGTGGCGCCCATGACTTCGCGGTTTTTCGCGATGGCATTCTCGCCTTCCAGAACCTGCGCAACGATCGGCGCGGAAGCCATGAATTCGCACAGTTCGTCGTAGAAGGGACGCTCGGCGTGCACCTTGTAGAACTCACCCGCTTGCGCTTTGGTCAGGTGGATGCGCTTCTGCGCCACAATGCGCAGGCCCGCTTCTTCAAACTTGGCGTTGATTGCGCCGGTCAGGTTGCGGCGGGTTGCATCGGGCTTGATGATCGAGAAAGTGCGTTCCAGAGCCATTTGGCATTCTCCTGTAAAATGGGCCGCGGGGCGTATCCCCGGGCCGGAAACTCCGCGCGCCGCCTATCATGGCTGGACGCGCTTGGGAAGATGTTTTCCGGGCACGTGCAGGCGCACTTACCTAGGGCGCGAGTGTTTTCGGCATGCGGAAGACAGCAGGCCGATTGACAGCCCCCTGCACCTGAGCCACACCGCTGTCCATGTTACGCATTCAGGACATCACCTACTCGGTCGAAGGCCGCCCGCTGATCGAGGGCGCATCCGCCACCATTCCCACCGGCCACAAGGTCGGCCTTGTCGGGCGAAACGGCACGGGCAAGACGACACTGTTCCGGCTGATCCGGGGCGAACTGGCGCTCGAGACCGGCAGCATCTCCCTGCCCTCCCAGGCCCGCATCGGCGGTGTCGCGCAAGAGGTGCCCTCTTCGGATGTTTCGTTGACCGATACGGTTCTGGCCGCCGACACCGAGCGCGCCGCCCTGCTGGCTGAGGCCGACAGTGCGACAGATCCTGATCGGATTGCCGAAATTCAGACCAGGCTGACGGACATCGACGCCTGGTCAGCTGAGGCACGAGCAGCGTCTATCCTCAAGGGTCTGGGCTTTGATGACGAAGACCAGAAACGCCTCTGCTCCGATTTCTCCGGCGGCTGGCGGATGCGGGTGGCCTTGGCTGCTGTCCTGTTTGCCCAGCCCGACCTGCTATTGCTGGACGAGCCAACCAACTACCTCGACCTCGAGGGGGCATTGTGGCTGGAAAGCTACCTGGCAAAATACCCCCACACAGTGGTGATCGTCAGCCACGACCGCGGCCTCTTGAACCGCGCCGTCGGGTCGATCCTGCATCTCGAGGACAAGAAGCTCACGCTGTACCAGGGCAACTATGACACCTTTGCCGAAACCCGCACAGCGCGCCTGGCTGTAGCCGCGGCAGAAGCCAAGAAGCAGGAAGCCCGCCGCGCCCACTTGCAAAGCTTCGTCGACCGTTTCCGCTACAAGGCATCCAAGGCGGTACAGGCCCAATCACGGCTGAAGATGATCGCCAAAATGAAGCCGATCACCACTCCGCAAGAAGCAGCGCTGCGCGCCTTTACCTYCCCGGAGCCAGAAGAAATGTCCCCGCCGATCATCCATATCGAGGGTGGCATAACCGGCTATGGCGACACCGAAATCCTGAAGCGGCTGAACCTGCGCATCGACCAGGACGACCGCATCGCGCTTCTGGGCAAGAACGGCCAAGGCAAATCGACGCTCTCGAAACTGCTGGCTGACCGGCTGCCGCTGATGGCGGGCAAGATGACCCGGTCCTCCAAGCTGCGCATCGGGTATTTCGCCCAGCATCAGGTGGATGAGCTTTATGTCGATGAAACCCCGCTGGACCACCTGCGCCGCCTGCGCCCGGATGAGGCGCCGGCCAGATGGCGCGCGCGGCTGGCGGGTTTCGGCCTGGGCGCCGCACAGGCGGAAACCGAGGTCGGGCGGCTGTCCGGCGGCCAGAAGGCACGGTTGTCGCTGCTGATCGCCACCATCGACGCTCCTCATATGCTGATCCTCGACGAGCCTACCAACCACCTGGACATCGAAAGCCGCGAGGCGCTGGTGGAGGCGCTGACTGCCTATTCCGGCGCGGTGATCCTCGTGAGCCACGACATGCATCTGCTGAGCCTGGTGGCCGACCGGCTGTGGCTGGTCTCTGGCGGCACGGTCAAACCCTATGACAGCGACTTGGAAAGCTACCGCACGCTGCTGCTGGCCCGGGAAAAACCTGCCGCCAAAGGCGAGGCACTCAAACCCGCAAAACCCAAGCGCCCACCACGTGATGTTCTGATCGCGCTGCGCTCTGAGGTCCGCAAATCCGAGGCGCGGGTGGAGAAGCTGAGCGAAATGCGCGAAAAGCTTGACGAAAAACTCGCCGACCCTAGCCTGTATGAACCAGGCAAGGCGGGCGATATGGCAGTCTGGCAGAAAAAACACGCAGAATGCATCGAAGCGCTGGAACGGGCCGAAGGCCTGTGGATGGAGGCGCTGGAAAAACTGGAGCAGGCAGAGGCACAATGATCGACACCGCATTCCTGATCACTTCCTTCGTAACCCTGTTCGTGATCGTCGATCCGATCGGCCTGACGCCGGTCTTCATTGCCCTGACCCAAGGCATGTCCTCCTCCCGCCGCCGCTCCATCGCGCTGCGGGCAACAATTACGGCTGCGGTCCTTCTGGCAATCTTTGCCGGTTTTGGCGAAGCAGTGCTGGGCTTCATCGGCATTTCGATGCCCGCTTTCCGGGTCGCCGGTGGTGTTCTGCTGTTCCTGACCGCGCTCGACATGCTGTTCGAACGCCGCAACAAGCGCCGCGAGGACCGCAGCGAGGAAGATGACTTCGACGATCCTTCCGTCTTTCCGCTGGCAATTCCGCTGATGGCAGGCCCCGGCTCCATCGCCACCGTGATCCTGCTGACCGGTCAGCAGCCCGGTTTCGCGGGCTTTGCCATGGTTATGGGCGTGGTGATCGCCGTGCTGGCGATCCTCTTGGTGATGTGCCTGTTCTCCGGCCTGTTCGAACGGATGCTGGGCAAGACAGGGATCACCGTTGTCACCCGGCTACTTGGTATGCTGCTGGCGGCGCTTTCGGTGCAGTTCGTGCTGGACGGCCTGCGCGCATTCGGTTTCGCCGGCTAGTATAACGTCCCGGCCCGCCTACATAATAGATAGGAGGTGAGCGCATGGGCGAGTATGATATCGGGCGGTTTATCTATCTGATAGTCCTGCTGGTCGCGGTTGGATCCTGGGTCTTTGTCCAGAACCGCCAGAGTATCGGCAAGACGCTGCAGATGTTTGCGGTCTGGGGCTTTATCTTCCTTGGCGTGATCGCCTCATACGGGCTGTGGGAGGACATCCGGCAGACCGTCCGCCCGCAGCAGAGCGTGGCGACGGATGCCGGCCGGGTCGAGGTACCACGTTCCCCTGACGGCCACTACTACCTGACGCTTGAAGTGAACGGAGCCCCAGTTGAATTTCTTGTCGACACCGGCGCCAGCCAGGTTGTGCTGAATGAACGTGACGCCCTAAGCGCAGGGATCGACACCGGCAGTCTTGCCTACCTCGGCCGAGCCAGCACCGCCAACGGCGAAGTACGCACTGCCTCTGTCTGGGTGGATGAGATCTCCTTGGGCGGCATCACCGACAAGAACCTGCGCGTGTGGGTCAACCAGGGAGAGCTGGAACAGTCCCTGCTGGGCATGGGTTACCTGCAGCGCTGGTCCAGCATCGAGATCCGCAACGGTGCGCTGGTCCTCACTCGCTAACCCGCACAGCTGCCCGCTGCAGCTTGCGTTGTATTGAGGCGGATCAAGGTTGTGCGCCCGCTTGCCCCTTAGATTGGAACTCAGCGAACCAATCAGAGAGGAGCAATCCCCCGTGACCGATGACGAACTGAAGCAACTGCAGCACAGCTACAGCAAGCTGAAAGAGGAAACCGGCAAATCGCCTGCCTATTTCTATGACTCGCTGTTCCGTCATGCGCCTGAACTGCGCCAGATGTTCCGTGAGGATCTGGAGGGCCAGGGCATGAAGTTCATGACCACGCTGGGCGTGATTATTGCCAGGCTGAATGACGAAAGCGCCGTGGCCCCTCAATTTCAGGAGCTTGGCAAGACCCACGCATCGCTTGGTGTCCTGTCCAAACACTTTGCCCCAATGGAAGAAGCGCTTATCGACACCCTGCACCATGCACTCGGCAAGCAGATGACCGGAGAACTGGAAACGCTGTGGCGCACCGCTTTCAAGGAAATTGCCGCCAAGATGATTGAACGCGGTGATATTCCGGGCCAATGAACAGGGCGAGGGCAGCGGTGTTACCCGTTGCCGGGCTCTGCAGTGATGAAACCTTTGACGGGATAGACCCGCCCGAACGCGCCCGGATAGCTTTCCAGCCGGACCGCGGACCAGTCGTTCTTCTCTGACACATCAATCACCGCCATGCCCAGCGAGATCTTGTTGCGGTGCCAGTTGGCATGATTGACCCGGATTCTGCGTGCGTCCTCGACCTTGGAAACAACAGCAACATGCCCCAGCGGGTTGGAGCGGGTGGCACTGAACGCCATCACAGCCCCCAGTTCTGGCTCCTTGCTGCGGTTGTATTGCCCTGTGGCCTGCGCCCACCAGGTCTTGGCATTACCGAATATTTCGATCCCGCTGGCATTGCGGGCAAAGGGCACACACCAGACCCGGCGGCCCTTGGACTGCAAGTACTGAACTTCCTGAACTGCATATTCCAGACGCGCTGCCTCTGCCTCTGCCCGGCTGACTGATCCGTTCTGAATATCACCGCAATTGGCGAGAAAAAGAAGGCTAGCGCCGGCAATAGGAAGCAGCCGCAGCCGCTTGACCGCACGTCCAAAATTCATCTGTCCCCCCAGTGTCCTGGTTGTTTCCCCGGTTGTCCGGATTTTGTGCTGGAAGGGATAAAGGCCAAGTGACGAAAAATCGAGCAATTGTTGCCCTTGTGAAACAATTCGCACAGGTCATCGGCAAATTCTTGCCAGCTGAAGGCGCCGCAGCCGGAAATCCGCCTATTTCTCCGCTTTCTTTTCCCAGCGCCCGCTTTCCTCGGACCAGTACTGGGCGGAACAGCCAGCATCAGTCAGGCTTTTCCACTGGGTGCGGGCGTGCTGAACAGCCTCGGGGTCGGTGCCGTCAAACAGGATGCAGACCCGGCTCAGCGCCTGCACTTCCTCAGCGCTGACGGCAGCACCATCCACCGCCATCACGCACTCAGGCTTGTTGGCCGCCTCTGCACCTGACGTCAGCAGAATGGGCTGCAGCGCATCATGGGGACCGCCCGCAAGGCCATGCGCCAGAAAGCTTTCCTCCGGCCCCTGCCACAGGCGGTCATCCAGCCAGGCCATGCGCTCCGGGTCGCGCCCGCGCACCGCAATGCGCCAGCCCGCCCCGCGCGCCTTGTCGAGGAGCACCGGCAAAGTCTCCTCCAGCGGCCTGCGCGTCAGATGGTAAAAGTAGGCGGCCCCCATCTGTGATTATTCCGCCTCGAACTTGTCCGCGACCAGCCGGCTCAGCGCCATGACACCCCAGCCGGTGGCGCCTTTGGGCGCATAGTCCGTGTCCTTGCTGACCGACGCCACGCCGGCAATGTCCAGATGGATCCAGGGCATATCATCCTTGATGAACCGTTGCAGGAACTGCGCCGCGGTGATCGAGCCTGCCGGGCGGCCGCCGACGTTCTTCATGTCGGCAATCCGCGATTTCAGCTGTTCGTCATAGGCCTTGCCCAGCGGCATCCGCCAGGCGCCTTCGTCCTCAGCCTTGGCAGCCTTGAGAAACGCATTGCACAGGTCATCATCGTTGGAGAAAACACCGGCATTTTCATGCCCCAGCCCGATGATGATCGCGCCGGTCAGCGTTGCCAGATCAATCACGCCAGCGGGTTTGAAGCGCTCCTGCGCGTACCAAAGCACATCGCAGAGCACCAAACGCCCCTCGGCATCGGTGTTGATGATCTCAACGGTGTCACCCTTCATGGATTTCACCACATCACCCGGGCGGGTGGCGTTGCCAGAGGGCATGTTTTCCACCAGGCCGACCAAGCCAACCACATTTGCTTTGGCTTTGCGCAGCGCCAGCGCGCGCATGGCGCCTGCCACGACACCGGCACCGCCCATGTCCATAGTCATCTCTTCCATGCCTGCCGCAGGCTTCAGGGAGATACCGCCGGTATCAAACACCACCCCCTTGCCCACCAGCGCCAGTGGTGCGGCATCCTTGGCACCGCCCTTCCATTGCATGACTGCCACCTTGGAGGGACTGTCCGAACCCTGCCCGACACTCAGCAGCGTACGCATACCAAGCTTCTCCAGATCCGCCTCTTCCAGGATCTCGACCTCCAGGCCAATGCCCTCCATCTCTTCGATGCGGCGGGCGAACTCCGTGGTGGTCAGGACATTCGCCGGCTCATTGACCAAGTCACGGGTCATATGCACCCCCTCGGCGACCGCCAGCAGCGGCGCGCAGGCGGCCTCCAGCTCTGCCGGCTCCTTGGAGGCAACAACAACCTCTCCCTCCGGCTTTTCATCCTTGGGAGACTTGTGATCTTCAAAGGCATAGTCCCGCAGCGCCATACCCAGGGTCAGATCAGCGGCCTTGTTCATGCTGCCAGCCATGACGGTCAACCGCTTGCCTGCAACGCCCTTCACCAGCTTGGCCCCAGCCTGCCGCGCTTCCACCGGTGTGAGTTTGCGCGGCAGCACCAGCACGTCCAGTGCCTCCGCCTTCATGCCCGCAGGCCAGTTCAGCGATATCACATCCCCTGCCTTCGCCTTTTTGAACCCGTCCGAGTCGATCAGCCTCGCGATCGCGCCTTTGGCCATCCGGTTGGCGCTGCGCGCAGCTTGGTCCATGCTGCCGTCCGGCGTCACCATGACCGCTACCCGGCCGGTCATCTCTGCCATCGTCTTGGGGTCGTATTCGGCAAAACGGATCGGGGTGAGGCTGGTCATATGCGCGCGCTCCTGCTGAAAATCATTTGGTTCTTGGCACCAGAGGTATCCTGCAGAGCGGCGGTTGGAAAGACCCGGTTGCGCAGGCTGGCACCTGCGGTCCGCCGCCGATTGCCGGGCCGGGCGAGAATGCAGTTTTCCCCGCCAATCAAATCCACTAAGGTCCGCCAAAACAACAACGGCAAGATCTGGGGGGATCGGGTGTCACGCTACGACAGATATGTGCTGTCACAGTATCTGCTCTTCTTTGGCTTCTTTGCCTTGATTCTGGTGGCCGTGTTCTGGGTCAACCGGGCGGTCGTGCTGTTCGACACGCTGATCGGCAACGGGCAGTCCGCGCTGGTGTTTCTGGAGTTCACCGCGCTCACCCTGCCGAACCTGATCCGCATGGTGCTGCCGATCGCTGCCTTTGGCGCCGCGGTTTGGGTAACCAACCGGCTGAACAGCGAAAGCGAGCTGACCGTTCTGCGTGCCACTGGCACCAGCCCCTGGCAAATGGCCCGGCCTGCGCTGGCCTTTGGTATCATCACCGCGCTGATGATGTCGGCGCTGACACACTATCTGCTGCCGGCCTCGATCAGCCAGCTGGAGCTGCGCGAAAGCGAAATCTCGCGAAACATCACCGCCAAGCTGCTAAGCGAAGGCGATTTCCTGCATCCTGCTGATGGTGTCACTTTCTATATCCGGCAGATTGACCCGGACGGGACCCTCAAAGACGTGTTCCTGTCAGACCGCCGGGACCCGGAAGTGACAGTCACCTACACCGGAAACCGCGCATTTCTCGTGCGTGACGGCGAAAGCGCGCACCTGATCATGGTGGAAGGCATGGCACAGCGGCTCGAGTCCAAGTCGCAACGTCTCTCAACCACATTCTTTTCCGATTTCTCGTATGATATCAGCTCTCTGGCCCGCCAGGCTGAGAACCCGGCCCGCAACATCCGCGCTATTCCCAGCCTGGAGCTGATGAACAGCACTGCAGCGGTCACCCGAAGCGACGGTTACTCTGCTGGCGCCCAGGCCGAAGAGCTGCACCTGCGCTTTGCCCGTGCATTGGTCTGCATTGCGGTAACTCTGATTGGATTTTCCGCGTTGATGCTGGGCACATTCTCGCGTTTTGGCGTCTGGCGGCAGGCAATGCTGGCCTTTGTCATCCTGATCTTCGTTGAAGGCCTGCGCGGCGTGGTTTCCGAACCCGTTCTTCAAAATCCCAATCTATGGCCGCTGATCTACCTTCCCACCCTGCTAGGCATGGCGGTGGCGCTGGTCTTTCTGATCCTGTCCGCCCGCCCCAAGCGGATCCGGGCAAAGGCAGCGGAGACTCCGGCATGAAACTGGACCTCTATTACGCGCGCCGTTTCACGCAGTGGTTTTTGGTGATTGTTGCAGTGCTGATGACATTGGTGGTTCTGATCGATCTGAACGAGCAGATACGCCGGTTTGAATCTGTTGACCTGAGCCTTGCGCAACTGATCGGGCTGACGCTGCTGAACATTCCGCCAGCACTCAGTGAGTTCCTGCCGCTGATCATGATCCTGTCAACAATCGTGCTGTTTGTTGGCCTTGCCCGCAGCAGCGAACTGGTGGTCACCCGTGCCATCGGCCGGTCGGGCATCAGGGCACTGGCAGCCCCGGTACTGGTGGCAGCGGCAATCGGCGGTCTGGCCGTCACCATGCTCAACCCCATTGCCGCGGCCACCGCCAACCGCTACCAGGATCTGGCGGAGACCTATCAGAACGGCGGCCCCTCGGCCTTGTCGCTGAGCGGCGAAGGCCTGTGGCTGCGCCAGGGCGGCGCCCGCGGCCAATCGGTTATTCACGCCAAGGGGTACAGCGGAGATGCCGCTGACATCACCCTGATTGACGTTTCGATACATGCCTACACGAATGAAGGCGGCCCGGTGCGCCGCATAGCCGCTGAATCGGCGCGGCTGGAGGGCAATCATTGGATTCTGACCAACGCCAAGGCCTGGCCGCTGACAGCCGGCATCAACCCTGAAACAGGTGCTGCCCGGCATGAAAAGCTGCGGCTGCCGACCACTCTGACCACAGACCGCATCCGCGGCACACTGGGCACCGCCAGCGGTATCTCGATTTATGACCTGCCCTCCACCATCCGCGAATTGTCGGCCGCCGGTTTCACCACCAAGCGCTACGAAGTCCGGCTGCAGGCGGAACTGGCCCGCCCCCTGTTTCTGATTGCCATGGTGCTGGTCGGCGCATCTTTCACCATGCGGCACGCCCGCTTTGGCGGCACCGGCCTGGCCGTGCTGATGGCGGTGCTGCTAGGATTCGGGCTTTATTTCATCCGCAATTTCGCGCAAATCCTTGGCGAGAACGGGCAAATCCCGGTGGCTCTGGCCGCCTGGGCACCTCCCGCTGCTGCGATACTTTTGACTTTGGGACTGCTTCTCCATGCCGAAGACGGGTAACCTGCGCCGGGCGCTGCTTCTTTCCGCCGTGCTGCCCTGGCTGGCGTTGTCTGCCTCTGCTCCACAGGCTCAGACTGCCACGCCCCCGGATCAGGCCCAGCCTGCAATGCTTGTCGCCGACCAGGTGTTCATCACCCCGGACCGGACACTTGTCGCAGAAGGTAATGTCGAGGCATTCCAGGGCGAAATCCGCCTGCGTGCGCAGAAGATCACCTTTGATCAGGGCACCGGCACTCTGCAGATAGAGGGCCCGATCCGTATAGACCAAAACGGTGACATCACCATTCTGGCAAACGCAGCGGAAATGGACAGCAGCCTGCGCAACGGACTGCTGGACGGCGCCCGGATGGTTTTACAGCAGCAGCTTCAGCTCGCCTCGCTGCAAATGACACGGGTCAGCGGCCGTTACACCCAGCTCTACAAGACCGCTGTGTCCTCCTGCCATGTCTGCGAAGACGGGCGCCCACCGCTCTGGCAGATCCGCGCCGAGCGCGTCACCCACGATCAGCAGGAGCGCCAGCTTTACTTTGAGAACGCACAGCTGCGTGTACTGGATGTGCCGGTCTTCTATTTCCCGGCGTTCCGCCTGCCGGACCCCTCCCTGAAGAGGACCAGCGGCTTTTTGATTCCGTCCGTGCGCTCAACGTCGAACCTCGGCACCGGCCTCAAGGTTCCCTACTTCTTCACCCTCGGCCCGCACAAAGACCTGACGATCGCGCCCTACATCTCATCCAGCACCCGGACACTGGATCTGCGTTACCGGCAGGCCTTCCGGCGCGGCCGGATCGAATTCAATGGTGCATATACCCGTGACGATCTCTACCCGGACCAGGACCGCGGATACATCTTCGGAAATGGCCAGTTCGAATTGCCGCGCGGCTACCGCCTGACCTTCAGCGCAAAGGTGGTCTCAGACGATGCCTATCTGGCGGACTACGGCCTGCCTGACCTTGACCGGCTGCGTTCCAGGCTTGAGTTGTCACGGGTCCGCCGGGACAGTTTGCTCCGCACGTCTCTAACCCATTACAAAACCCTCCGCTCTGACGAAGACCCTGACGAAATCCCCTCCGGTATTGCGGAAGCGCTTTTTCAGAAACGCTATTTCCCCAGCCTCACAGGAGGCGAAGTCCGGCTTACGCTTCAAGGAAACGGGCGATACCGCCGCTCTACAAACCGGGGCGATGGGCTGAGCGAAGATTCCGCCACCGGCCGGGACCTCGTCCGGCTTACCGCCGACTTGAGCTGGCTCCGCACTTGGAGGCTCGGCTACGGGATCCTGGCAGAAGCCGAGCTGGGCGCTGCGGCAGATGCATCCAGGGCGTATGATGATGCCTATTTCACCGATGAAGTCACCCGCCTGACGCCCCGCGGCTCAATGACCTTCCGCTTGCCGATGACCCGCCGTGAAGCCAATGGCGCCACCCAGTACCTGGAGCCGATCCTGCAGCTGGGCTGGCGCAACGAAGGCAGTGGTGATGTGGTCAGCGAGGAAAGCAGATTCGTCGAGTTCGACCAGGGCAATCTGTTGTCGCTGTCCCGCTTCCCTGCAACCGATGCCCGCGAGGACGGGTTCACCCTGGTCTATGGCGCCAATTGGGCGCGCTACTCGCCCCAGGGCTGGCAGGCCTATGCAACGATTGGCCAGGTGCTGCGCAGTGAAGACGACATCCGTTTCACCAAGAGCTCGGGGCTCAGCGGCACATCGTCGGACCTTTTGCTGGCAGGTCAGATTAAGTTTGGTGACGGGCTTGCGATCTCAACCCGCGGTCTGCTGAACGGCTCGCTGAACTTTTCCAAGGCCGAAGTCCGTGGCGAATGGCACACAAGCCGTTCCAGCCTGTCCGGCACCTATCTGTGGCTTGGCACCGACCCTGTCGAGGAACGGTCCGAGGAAAGCTCCGAAATCTGGGTTGATGGGCGCTACGACATCAACCCCAGCTGGTCTGCCAGCGCCCGGCTGCGCTACGATATCTCCGGCGCCCAAGCCACCCGGGCGGGCCTGGGGCTGGCCTATCAGAACGAATGCGTAACGGTCGACCTTTCGGTCAACCGCCGCTATACCTCAACAACAAGTGTTGAGCCGACAACGGATTTCGGCTTTACCATCTCCCTCAGCGGTTTTTCCGTAAAGAGCGGCAACAAACAGTACAGGCGGTCATGCAGCAAGACGTGAATTCCCGGTTCCCGGCTCCCTTCCTTTCCCGTGCTCTCAAATCCGCGGCCGCGCTGGCGCTGGCCGCAGGTCTTTCCCTGACCGCTCTGCCGGCCGGGGCACAGAACCTTTTTGCCCCCGCGATTACGGTCAATGACGAAGTCATCACGCGCTATGAGCTGGAACAGCGCGCCCGCTTCCAGGCAGCGCTGAGAGTTCCAGGCGACCCGCTGGAAACTGCACGCGAGGAGCTGATCAACGACCGGCTCAAACTGGAAGTGCTGCAACAGGCCGGTATTGAACTGTCGGATGAGGATATTTCCGCGGGCATGGAAGAAATGGCTGGCCGCGCCAACCTGTCGCTGAACGAATTCCTGACAGCTCTGCAGCAGCAGGGTGTCGCTCCGCAGACCTTGCGTGACTTTACCAGGGTCGGTCTGGGCTGGCGCGAATACACCCGCGCCCGTTTCCTGTCCCAGGCGCGCCCGACCCCGGAAGAGATTGACCGCGCCATGGGCTCTGCGGGTACTGGCAGCGTCCAAGTGCTGCTGAGCGAATTCATCGTGCCAATCAACGACCAGAACGCCGTACAGGTCGAGGAACTGATTGAGCAGGTCGCACGGCTCAAGAGCTTTGACAGCTTCTCTGCTGCGGCGACCCAGTACTCCGCTGCGGCCAGCCGCAATGAAGGCGGCCGCCTTCCCTGGATGCCACTGACCAAGCTGCCGCCGCAGCTGCAGGAAATCGTGCTGGCACTGAAACCGGGTGAGATTTCCGAACCGCTGCCGCTGCAGAATGCCGTTGCGCTCTTTCAGATGCGCGGCGTGCGCGAGGTTGAGGGCGCTGCACCGCGTTACACCGCAATCGAATACGCAACTTACTTTGTGCCCGGCGGGCGCACGCCTGAAGGACTGGCCGCAGCGCAGAAGGTTGTGAACAGCGTCGACACCTGCGAGGACTTCTACGGCCTCGCTCAAGGTCAGGACCCGTCGGTGCTGGAAATCCAAAGCCTGCCGCCGGCTGACATTCCCCGCGACATCGCGCTGGAACTGGCCAAGCTCGACCCTAGTGAAACCTCCACTGCGCTGACCCGTAACAACGGCCAGACTCAGATGGTTCTGATGCTCTGCGGCCGCACTGCCGACCTCGGCGAAGGCGCCAACCGCGAAACCGTGGCCAATGCGCTTGTGGCGCAGCGGATGACATCGCTGACTGACAGCTTCCTGGAGCAGCTGCGCGCGGACGCCCGGATCGACATCAAATGACCCTCTCCGGGCCTATTGCCCTTAGCTGCGGCGAACCCGCAGGCATCGGCCCGGAAATCGCCGTAAAGGCTTGGGACGCACTGCGCGACAGCTGCCCGTTCTTCTGGATTGGCGATCCGCAGCATCTGCCCTCAGGCACACCGGTCCGCGAGATATCATCCCCCGCTGAGGCCGCCGCAACCTGCACGGGCAGCTTTCCGGTTCTGCCGCTTGCCTTCGGCGGCAGCGCTACCAAGGGCATGGCCGATCCGGCCAACGCTGCAGGCGTAATCCAATCCATTGAAACCGCTGTAAAGCTGGTGAAGGCAGGCGAGGCTTCCGCTGTCTGCACTGCTCCCATTCACAAGAAAGCACTGATCGACGGCGCAGGCTTTGCCTATCCCGGCCATACCGAATTTCTTGCGGCGCTGGCGGGCCGCGACAGGGTTGTGATGATGCTGGCCAGCGAACAACTGCGGGTGGTGCCCGCCACCATCCACATCGCCCTTTCAGACGTGCCTTCGGCCCTGACACCGGAAGGCTTGCGCGAAACCATAGAAATCACCGCGGCGGGCCTGCAAAACCAGTTCGGCATTGCTGCACCGCGTATCGCGGTTGCAGGCCTCAACCCGCATGCGGGCGAAGGCGGCGCCATGGGCCGCGAAGAGCTCGACTGGATCAATGCATTAGTCTCGCAAATGCAGGCGGAAGGCCTGAACGTCACCGGCCCCCACCCGGCCGACACCATGTTTCACGCCGCCGCCCGTGCGCGCTATGACGCAGCGGTCTGCATGTATCACGATCAGGCACTGATCCCGATCAAGACCCTGGATTTCGACCGGGGTGTGAATGTCACCCTGGGCCTGCCCTTCATCCGCACGTCCCCCGATCACGGCACCGCCTTTGACATCGCAGGCACCGGCCAGGCCAATCCCTCCAGCCTGATCGAGGCGCTGAGGCTGGCGCAGGCCATGGCCGCCAGCACTTGATTCTTCCTCTTGCCGGAAATATCCCCGCCGGAAGCATGAAACATTTGGCGTGCGCTGCGCGCCCAGTCCCAGGGTCCAGATGACATGAGCGCTATCGACAGCCTTCCCCCCTTGCGCGAAGTGATCGCAACGCATCAGTTGTCCGCCCGCAAGTCGCTGGGCCAGAACTTCCTTTTGGACCTGAACCTGACTGCCAAGATTGCGCGGCAAGCAGGCGATCTGACCGGCTGCGACGTGCTGGAAATCGGCCCGGGCCCCGGTGGTCTGACGCGCGGATTGCTGGCCGAAGGCGCCCGCCGGGTGCTGGCAGTGGAGAAAGACCAGCGCTGCCTGCCGGCACTTCAGGAAATTGCAGACGCCTATCCTGGCCAATTCGAAGTGATCAACGGAGACGCACTGGAGATCGACCCTCTAGAACATCTCACCCCGCCTATCCGTATCGCCGCCAACTTGCCTTATAATGTCGGCACAGAGCTTCTGGTGCGCTGGCTTACTCCTAAAGACTGGCCGCCGTTCTGGCAAAGCCTCACCCTGATGTTCCAGCGCGAGGTGGCCGAGCGCATCGTGGCGCAGCCCGGCTCCAAGGCCTATGGTCGGCTGGCAATCCTGGCCCAATGGCGCGCCGATGCCCGCATCGTGCTGTCACTTCCCCCTGGTGCCTTCMCCCCCCCGCCCAAGGTCTCCAGCGCCGTGGTGCATCTGGACGCCCTGCCGGAACCCCGGTTCGAGGCCGACGCTGCGGTCCTTTCCCGCGTCGTCGCTGCCGCCTTCAACCAACGCCGCAAGATGCTGCGTGCCTCGCTCAAAGGGATCTCTCCCGATATCGAGGCGCATCTGACCGCCGCAGGGATCCCGCCGACTGAACGAGCCGAACAGGTGAGTCTGGAGGCCTTCTGCGCCCTGGCCCGCGAAGTCGCCAAGGCCTGACCCTCTTTACCTGATATACTGCCGGAGCCCGATTTTCAGATGACCCAAGCCGTAGCTGCGCGCCCGACCCTTCTGTCCGTGAACGTCAACGCGGTTGCTTACCTGCGCAACCGGCGCGAGGTGCCCTGGCCAAACCTGATCGACATCTCCCGCGCCATCCTGCAGGCCGGTGCCCATGGGATCACCGTGCACCCGCGCCCGGATGAACGCCACATCCGCTTCTCCGACCTGCCCGCCCTGTCCCGGCTGATCGCCGAGGAATTCCCTCAGGCCGAGTTCAACATCGAGGGTTACCCGACCCGCCACTTCATCGACCTGGTGCTGGAGAACAAACCGCATCAGGTGACGCTGGTGCCGGACACGCCGGAGCAGTCCACCTCTGATCACGGCTGGGACTTTGCTGCCGACGGTGAGATGCTCCTGCCCATCGCTGAGGAATTCAAGGCGGCCGGCATCCGGGTGTCCTATTTTGTGGACGCCAACCCCGCCGATCCGGCGCTGGCACAGCAGGCAGGCGCCGACCGGATCGAGTTCTACACAGGGCCCTATGCTGATCAAACCGATCCTGACGCCGCCGCGCGCGAATTGGATCTGATCCGGGATACCGCGAACGAGGCCCGCGCCCTTGGCGGACTGATGATGAACGCAGGGCACGACCTGACCATCGAAAACCTGCCCGGCCTGCGCCAGGCCATTCCCGATCTGGCCGAGGTTTCCATCGGCCATGGCCTGACAGCAGATGCCCTGATGCTGGGCTTCCCCGAAGCTGTGCGCCGTTACCTGAGGGTGCTGGGCCACGACGCTTGAACAGCCAACCGGAAATTCCGCAAAAGAAACCCCCGAAGCCTTCAGCTTCGGGGGTTTTCTTTTCTGACCGTTGCCGGATTACTCGGCAGCTTCCGCCGGACCATCTTCGGCCTTCGGCTTGGGTTTGGCGCGCGGGCGGCTTGGTTTCTTCGGCGCCGGGGCGTCACCGCCCTCGCCTGCCGCCTCGCCGCCGTCAGCCTTAGCTGCGGGTTTGCGGGCGCGGGGCTTGCGCGCCGGGGCTTTCTTCGGGGCAGCTTCCTCGCCGCCCTCTGCCGGAGCTGCGCTCTGGCTCTCCGGCGTCTCAACCAGGCCGCTGTCCTGAACATTGCCGTTGTCGCCGCGCGGGTCGATCACTTCGGGTTGCGGCGTGCTTGCCGGATCACTGTCAGCAGGTGCTGAGACCGCAGCCTCGCGCTCCTGACGCTCCAGCCGCTCTGCCCGCTCGCGGTCGCGCTCTGCCTGACGTTCGCGGTTCTGGCGTTCCTGCTCCTCGCGGCGCGCCTCGATCTCACGCTGCGCCTCGTTCAACATCCGCAGGTAATGCTCCGCGTGCTGCTGGAAATTCTCTGCTGCAACACGGTCATTGCCCAGCTGTGCGTCACGGGCCAGCTGATTGTATTTGTCGATGATCTGCTGCGGGGTTCCGCGCACCTTGCCTTCGGGACCGGAGCTGTCGAACACCCGGTTGACCACATTGGCGCCGTTCGGGCGATTCCGGTTCGACTTGGAGCGGGAACGTGATTTGGACGATCTCATATGCCTATCAGAAGCCTTGAGTTAATGCGCCGTTGACCCTGTGCAGCGCGCCTCAGCGCCGGATCGTTAGCTTTTTTGGGCTTGATGCCGCGGGAATGCTTGAAAAGCGTTCACCTCTATACGGCTCATCTTGAGTAACCATGTTCCGAAGCCCCACACAAGGGGGCCAAAAGGTTTTTCTGTGTTTTTTCACCCGAATCTGCGGATTTTCGCGTTAAAATCCGCGATTTGAGGGGGAATGCGCCCGTACCACCCTATCCCGCCCGTCCAGGTCCGGCAGCACCGCGATACCGTTGAAACCGGCCGTCTCAAGCAGCGCGCTCACCGCCCGGCCCTGGGTCGGACCGATTTCCAGCAGCACCCGCCCGCCCGGCGCCAGATGCGCTGCCGCTTGGGCAGCAATCTTCCGGTAAGCTCCCAGCCCGTCGCCGCCATCGGTCAGCGCAATGCCCGGCTCATGCCCGCGCACCTCAGCTGACAACCCGTCCATCTCATCCAGCGCGATATAGGGCGGGTTTGACACGATCAGGTCAAACTGCCCCTCAACCTTTTCGAACCAGTCCGACTGCTGGATGTCAGCGCGTGCCTCCACCCGGTGCAGAACCGCGTTGGCGCTGGCCTGCAGGCAGGCGGCCTCACTGACGTCGACCCCCAGGCCGGTGGCCTCTTGCTGCTCTGCCAGCAAGGTCACCAGGATGCAGCCGGATCCGACCCCCAGATCCAGCACCCGCACGTAAGGCTCCGCCAGCGCCGCCTCGATAAGGATCTCGGTCTCAGGCCGCGGGTCCAGCACATCGCGTGAGACCTTGAAGCGGCGGCCGTAAAACTCCCGCTCGCCGATCAGATGCGACACCGGCACCCGGACCGCCCGCAGCGAAATCAGCTGCTCATAGCGTTCGGCGATTTCCGGCGCCAGTTCCTCTGGTGCAATCAGCGTCACCCGGCTGGCCTCGATCCGCGCCGCATGCGCCAGCAGCACCCGCGCATCCCTCGCCGGGTCCTGGACCCCGGCCGCCCGGAGCTTGGCTGTTGCCGCCGCCATTGCCTGTGCTGCGGTCTCTGCCATGGTTACTGCCCCATCTCGGCCAGCAGCCGCGCCTGATTGTCCGCGGTCAGCGCGTCAATGATCTCCTCCAGATCGCCGCCCATCACCTGGTCCAGCTTGTAAAGCGTCAGGTTGATGCGGTGATCGGTCATGCGCCCCTGCGGGAAGTTATAGGTCCGGATGCGTTCCGACCGGTCGCCGGAGCCCACCTGGCTCGCGCGGTCCGCTGAGCGTTCGCTGTCGATCCGCTGCCGTTCCAGATCATAGAGCCGCGTCTTCAGTACCTGCATCGCGATCTCGCGGTTGCGGTGCTGGGATTTCTCCGACGAGGTCACGATCAGCCCGGTCGGCAGGTGGGTGATCCGCACGGCAGAGTCGGTCGTATTCACATGCTGCCCGCCGGCCCCCGACGCCCGCATGGTGTCGATGCGGATATCATTTGGGTCGATATGGATGTCCACATCCTCCGCTTCCGGCAGCACCGCCACGGTGGCGGCCGAGGTATGGATGCGCCCGCCGCTCTCAGTCGTCGGAACCCGCTGAACCCGGTGCACACCGGATTCATACTTCAGCCGGGCAAAGACATTCTCGCCTTTGATATGGGCCACCACTTCCTTGATGCCGCCCAGTTCGGTTGCCTGCTCCTCGATGATGTCGAACTTCCAGCCCTGCGCCTCGGCATAACGCTGGTACATCCGCAAGAGGTCACCGGCAAAGAGCGCCGCCTCGTCGCCCCCGGTTCCGGGCCGGATTTCCAGCATCGCCGGACGGCCATCAGCCGCATCCTTGGGCAGCAAGGCAAGCTGCAAGGCGTGCTCGGCTTCGGGAATGGCCGCCTTCAAGGCCGGGATCTCCTCCGCCGCCAGGTCCTTCATGTCCGGGTCCGCCAGCATCAGCTCCGCCTCTTCCAGATCGCTTTGCAGCTTGCGGTAGGCCGTCACCTGCTCCGCCACCGGGCGCAGATCGGAATACTCCTTGGCCAGCGCGGCAATATCCCCGCCCCCGGCGCCATCCGCCATTGCGGCTTCAAGATACTGAAACCGCTGCAGGATCTGTTCCAGCCGTTCTTCGGGAACCATGGGCGCGCCTATTGTTGTTCATGTTTTGGCCAAGTGACCCCCATGTGATATGCTAGAGCCATGCGACATGCCAGAGCCCTTATTGCCACAATCCTCTTGACCTTTCCCAGCCTGGCGCTGGCGGACGTGAAGGGACCAGGCGGCAAGACCATCGACTGCTACTGCACCGACAAATCCGGGTCCCGCGTGGAACTGGGAGAATTACGCTGCCTGCAAGTGGACGGCCGCACCTTCATGGCGCAATGCCAGATGTCCTTGAACGTGCCGATGTGGCGCGAGGTGCAAAGCAGCTGCCTGTCGGCCTCGCTGGGGGATAAGCTGGGAGCCTCCCCGGCGCCAATGGAGCTGCCGAGGATCTGAGCCCTCCCGAAAACACTTCCCCCGTCTCCGCATCAATGCTCGAAGGCTCGGCAAAGGTGCCCTTGCAAGCCTCACCCAAGCGGGATGCCTGCGTCATCAATCCACAATTGGGGTGGAGCCATCCCAGGCCGCACCGTTCCCTCCTGACGCCACCACCGGGGCGGCTGGGGTGGTTGGGGCGGCCACAACATAGTTCTGACCTGCGCCTGCAGCAACCGCGCCATATTCTCCGGATGCGCAAGCGCCTGAAAAAATCTTGTAGTCAGGGGCGGTTGGCAACACCCTGACACTGAAGCCTGTAACAGGACCGCCGCATATCTGACCGGCGGCATAATTGTTGATATCCTGCGCCGTCCAGCCTGAGCCCGCACTGCCGCTGAACCGGCCATTCCCGTCCTTGTCGAATTGCAGTTCATTGCTGGCAGGAGCTCCACCGCAGGCCGCAAGCAGCGCGCAACAAGCAAGAGACAGCACATGCTTCGTAAATCTATCGGTCATGAAATGCTCTCCATTTTCAAGCCGGCACTGATGCTCAGCGCCCAATAAACTTTTCTGAACAAGGTTCTGAAAACCACAATCAACAATCACAGAACCGGGTCAAGGGTGGCGCAGCCACCGCGCGCCAGCGCGGCTTGCCCTTAACACGACAGAAACAAACACAATCAAAAACGCGCCTTCAGGGCAGCCCTGCCCCTGAAGCGCCTCTCAGCAAACCAATGGCTCATCGGCTGGCAGCCGATGAGCCTGCGCCGCGCGTCAGCGCGGCGCCACCCCCAACTGTGAGGGGCTTTTGCCAAAAGCCCGTGAACAGGCGGGAGCCTCCGGCTTATTCACCGGCAGTGGCCGCCTGCGGCACCTCCTCCATTTCAGCTAGCCAGCCGTTGATCCGCGCCTTGTTAGCGCCGAGGTCAGACCGGCCGAACCGCAGCCGGGCATAAACCTTCAGCAAATCGCCGTCCTGCGCCGCGGTGGTGTAGTCGGGAAAGCCCAGCACCTGGGTGCGGGTGATATAGGTCACCATGCCGTCGTCCGGGCCGCCCGCCAGCACGCTGGTGCGCGGCGCGTGGCTAGCGATGCGGTGGAACCGCTCCAGCCCGTCCGGCCCGGTCCGGATCACCCGGAACACGCCGCCGCGGAAATTCTTGTCCTCGGTGAACTCCGGCTGGGTGTTCCAGTCCAGCGGGTCGCTTGGGGCCAGCCGGATGAACCCCAGCCCGGCGACTATCGCGGCCAGCAGCAGCCAGCCCAGCAGCATCAGCCGCCTCAACGCGGTTTCAAGGTCACCCCTTGCCTCCTCCTCACACGCGGTCCTCCCCCGGCCTTCTGTGTGAGGCCGGACCGCTTATCTTGTTGCCACACCCGGCAGCACGCACAACAGCTCATAGAGCAGGTTGGCGCCCACAAGGGCGGTATTGCCGGAGGGATCATATGGCGGCGACACCTCAACCAGATCGCAGCCCACGATGTTGACCCCCTTCAGAGACCGGATCAGTTCCAGCGCCTGCGGCGTTGTCAGCCCGCCGATTTCCGGCGTGCCGGTGCCCGGCGCATAGGCCGGGTCAAGACTATCGATATCATAGGAGACATAGACCGGCCTATTGCCGATATCGCGGCGAATTTCCGCACCCATCTGGTGCAGCGAGCGGTTCCACAGCTCCTGCGCCGGGAAGTGCTGGAACCCCCAGCCCTGCGCCTCGGAGAAATCGGTGGCGGCATAGCCAGTGCCGCGGATGCCGATCTGATAGGTCTTGTCAGGAACGATCAGCCCTTCCTCATAGGCGCGGCGGAACACGGTGCCATGGGTCTCCCGCTCGCCGAACATCTCGTCGTTCACATCGGCATGGGCATCCACATGCACCAGCGCGACGGGGCCGTATTTCTTGGCAATCGCGCGCAGGATCGGCAGGGTGATCGAATGATCGCCGCCCATTGCCACCGGGACCACCCCGCCCGACAGGATCGCGTCGTAACTGTCTTCGATAATGCGCAGCGATTCCGGCAGCGAAAACGTGTTGATCGCCAGATCGCCGATATCGGCAATGTTCAGGCTGTCAAACGGCGCCGCCCCGGTCGCCATGTTGTAGGGCCGCAGCATAGCGCTCTCTGCGCGGATCTGCTTGGGGCCGAAACGGGTGCCTGACCGCCAGGAGGTGCCGATATCCATCGGAACCCCCAGCACTGCTACATCCAAACCGTCCAGCGAAGTCGCCTGCGGCAGCCGCATAAAGGTGTTAGGCCCGGAAAACCGCGCCAGGTCATTGCCGCTGATCGGCTGATTGAAGTCAGTCATTGTCTCTCATGTTCCAGCAAAGAAGGCGGAAACCCCGCCGCAGCTTATCCCGGCAATAGCACCTGCGAGGCTTGTGTCAAAGACCGCAGACCGCTGCTGCTGCACCAGTCCGGCAGACTGGTGCAGACACGCCGCGCCTCTAGCCGTTCAGCGGCAGCGCCCGCTCTACCAGCCGGGCAAAGAAAGACGCCCCCACCGGTGCAATCGCGTCATTGAAATCATACTTCGGGTGATGCAGCCCGGCGCTGTCACCCTGTCCCAGGAACAGATAGGAGCCGGGCCGCGCCTGCAGCATATAGGCGAAATCCTCTGCCCCCATCTCACGCCCGCCGTCGGCCTCCACATTGGCATCGCCGGAAATCTCCCGCGCGACTTCCACCGCAAAACCGGTTTTTTCCGCGTCATTGAACGTCGCCGGATAGCCGATCTCATAGTCCAGCTCCGCCTCGACCCCGTAACTCGCCGCCTGCCCGGCAACGATTTCCTTCATCCTCCGCATCACCATCTTCTGCACGTCCGGGTTAAACGTGCGCACGGTGCCGTTGATATAGGCGGTGTCCGGGATCACGTTGTCGACGGTGCCTGTGTGGATCTGGGTGACAGAGACCACCAGGTCCTCCAGCGTGTGATGATTGCGGCTGACGATGGTCTGGATCGCCTGCGCCATGCCGCAGGCCGCCATCACCGGGTCGCGGGTCTCATGCGGCATCGCCCCATGGCCGCCCAAGCCCTGGATATGGATGTGGAAGGTATCCACCGCCGCCATCAGCGCGCCCGGCGTGGTCAGGAAATGCCCTTCCGGCAGGCCCGGCGCATTATGCAGCGCATAGATCTCGCCAATATTGAACCGCTCCATGATGCCTTCCTCGACCATGATGCGGGCACCGCCAATCGCCTCTTCCGCAGGCTGAAAGATCAGCGCGACCCGGCCCTGGAAATTCCGTGTTTCCGCCAGGTACTTCGCCGCCCCCAGCAGCATCGCGGTGTGCCCGTCATGGCCGCAGGCATGCATGTTGCCCTTATGGCCCGAGGCGTACTCCACCCCGGTTTCCTCCGGGATCGGCAGAGCGTCCATGTCGGCGCGCAGGCCGATCGTCGGCCCCTCGCCCTGCCCGTTGATGATTGCCACCATGCCGGTCTGCGCGATGCCTTCATGCAGCTCATCCACGCCGAACTCCCGCAGCCGCTCAGCGACAAAGGCGGCCGTCTTGGGCAGGTCCAGCGCCAGTTCCGGGATCCGGTGCAGATGCCGCCGCCAGGCCTTCATCTCCTCGGCATAATCGGCAATACGGTTCACAACGGGCATCGGGGTGGACTCCTGCTCCAGACTCGGGATGATGCATCTGACACCGGAAAAAGAGCAGCCGCAATGCAAGAAACAGACCTGATCCACGACCAAACCGCCGGTATCGAGCGCCTCCTGGAAATCATGGCGCGCCTGCGCGATCCGCAATCCGGCTGCCCCTGGGACATCGAACAGGACTTCGCCACCATCGCCCCCTATACCATTGAAGAGGCGTATGAAGTTGCCGATGCCATTGAGCGTGAGGCCTGGGATGAGTTGAAGGGTGAACTGGGTGATCTGCTGTTCCAGTCCGTCTTCCACGCGCAGATGGCACAGGAAGCCGGGCATTTCACCTTTCAGGACGTGGTGCGGACGATGTCGGACAAGATGGTCTCGCGCCACCCGCATGTGTTCGGCGATGAGAGCCGCGAGAAATCCGCAGAACAGCAGACGCAGGATTGGGAGGCAATTAAGGCGGCAGAACGCGCTGGCAAGGCGCAGAAAGGCACGCTGGATGGCGTCGCCGTCGGCCTGCCTGCCCTCCTGCGTGCCTACAAGCTGCAGAAACGCGCCGCCCGGGTCGGCTTTGACTGGCCGTCGGCTGACAACGTCATCGCCAAGATAACCGAGGAATGCGCCGAATTGGTGGAGGCACGCGACAGCCTCTCCCACGCGGAAGTAGAAGAAGAATTCGGCGACCTGCTGTTTGTGATGGCCAATCTGGGCCGCCACCTGGGGGTTGAACCCGAAGCCGCCCTGCGCGCTGCCAACGCCAAGTTCACCCGCCGTTTCGAGGGCGTCGAGGCCAAGCTCGCCGCCCGCGGCAAACGCCCCGAGGACAGCGATCTGGCAGAAATGGATGCGCTCTGGGACGCGGTAAAGGCCGACGAGCGCGCCTGAACTCGCCCAGATTTTTCATCTTTCCCCAAACACTCGAATCCCGGCGGCAGCGCCGCCGGGTCCCTGGGGCGGCTGGGTCAGACCAGGTTGGCCTTTTTCAAGGACGATGAAATCGCCTTGTAGTCCTCAAGGATCTTTTCCTTCTTCGCCAGTTCTTTCCACAGCTTCTCGGCGGTTTTCTTATCGTCGACGGCGACGTTCACCATCACTTCCTTCAGCTTCTTGACGTCAGTGATACCCAGCAGCTTGGCCGCCTTCTTGGGGTCGCCCATAGCGTTTTCAGCCACGTATTTCTTGTATTCGTCGCCGCCGGTGAACCCCATCACATCCTTGTTCAGCATCTTCACGACCTCTTCCTTGCCGGTCGCGATGATCTTTTTCCAGTCGGCGTGCTTGAAGTCGCCTTTGTCGGCCAGCGCCTTGGCCGCCAGATGGGTCTTGGAGGTGATGTTGACCGGTTCCTTGCCCTTCTTCTGGTCCATGTAGCGGGTCCACAGCGATTCCGCGTTGCCCTTGTTCTGGGTGAACATGAACTCGTTCAGGCAATAGCGCCGCTTGCAGTAATCCATATAAGCGGCGGTCATCTTCTTATCTTTCAGGATATCGCCAACAACTTTGGGCTCTTTGGGCATGTTTTGTTTTCCCCATGCAAATCAATGTGTTTCCGGCCAACCAATGCCGTACCAATAAAGCCCTGAATCCGGGCCAGGAATTTACGGCCTGCGCCTGCGGACCATCCCGTCCGTGACGCCGCGTCATGCAACTATAGAAAGCAAACGCGGGGGCGGCAAACGTCCGTCGCAGAAAATCTCCGGAAATTTGCAAAGGTTGGCACCGCACCGGTTCAATCCCGGAACCGCAGCGCGTAGTCTCACAGCTCACGACCAGCGGAGGCCGCCATGAGCGCCAGAAAAATCATCATCGACACGGATCCCGGCCAGGACGATGCCGTCGCCATCCTGCTGGCGCTGGCCAGCCCGGAAGACCTCGGCCTGCTCGGTATCACCTGCGTGGCTGGCAATGTTCCCCTGTCACTGACCAGCAAGAACGCCCGCATTGTTTGTGAAGCCGCCGCTCGCCCGGATGTGCCGGTTTACGCTGGCAGCGCTGCACCGCTTGCCCGCCCGCTGATCACCGCTGAACATGTGCATGGCCAGACCGGACTCGACGGCCCGGACTTGTGGGAGCCGGCGATGCCTCTGGCCGATGGTCATGGCGTCGATTTCATCATAGAAACCCTGCGCCGCCACGAACCCGGCACCGTCACGCTCTGCACTCTGGGACCGCTGACCAATGTTGCCGCCGCCTTCAACACAGCCCCCGACATCATCGACCGGGTGCAGGAAATCGTGATGATGGGCGGTGCCTATTTCGAGGTCGGCAACATCACACCGGCGGCAGAGTTCAACATCTACGTCGACCCGGAAGCCGCTGAAATCGTATTCAGATCCGGCGCACCGATCACCGTGATGCCGCTGGATGTGACGCATAAGGTGCTGGCCACCGAACCGCGCGTCGAAGCGATCCGTGCCCTCAATACCCGGGTCGGCCATTTCACAGCAGAGATGCTGGATTTCTTCGAGCGCTTCGATGTGGAGAAATACGGCTCCGAAGGCGGTCCGCTGCATGATCCCTGCGTGATCGCCTGGCTTTTGCAGCCGGAACTGTTTTCCGGCCGCCATGTGAACGTCGAAATCGAAACCAAATCGGACCTCACCCTCGGCATGACCGTCGCCGACTGGTGGGGCGTCACAGACCGTGATGCCAACGCGATGTTCATCGGTGATGCCGACGCGAACGGCTTCTTCACCCTTCTGACCGAAAGGCTCGCCCGTCTATGAGCGCCGCCCTGCATCTCGCCAAGCCCGAACATCTGGACACCGTTCTGGCCCTCGTTGCCGCTTTCCATGCCGAATCCGGGCTGGAAAGCAGCGACGAGCACCGCCGCGCTGGCATTGAGCCTTTGCTGAACGGCCACCCTTACGGCGCTGTCTACCTGATCGGCCCCACCCGTGCGCCGATCGGTTATATCGTGATCACCTTCGGCTGGTCGGTTGAGTTCGGCGGCATGGACGGATTTGTTGATGAGCTTTACATCCGCCCCGCCGTGCGCGGCCGCGGCATCGCGACCGAAGTGCTGACCGAATTGCCGAAATCCCTGGCAACTGCTGGCATGCGCGCCCTGCATCTGGAGGTCGACCGGGAAAACGAAACTGCCCAGCGGCTCTACCTGCGCACCCGCTTCCAACCGCGCAAGAACTACATCCTGATGTCCAAGCAGCTCTGACACGCCAGCCCCGCAGGCAGCTTGATGCACAGAACACGGCCCGGAAGCCCCCCAGCTTCCAGGCCTGAAATTGAATTGAAATCCGGCACTTCACGGCGGGCTTTTCCACCCCTCCCCGGCAAAAGCCCGCCGCTGTGCGCCCCCCTCCGGCAGAATTGCGCTGCTGTCGTAACCGCGCGCATTTATACGGAACCATCCTGCAGAGGCCGGCGTTATAGTCCCGTCTGCGGCCCGCAATACGGCCGCCCCGGACCTGAAAATGGAGATACAAAATGACTTTCCGCTGGATCCCTGCACTTGCAAGTTCCGCCGTACTGGGCCTGGGCGCCTGCACCAACATGACCCCGGAACAGCGCACCGTTGCCGGTGTGGCAGGCGGTGCCGCAGCCGGCCTGATTGCCGCCGACGCGCTCAAGGCTGACGACGACTGGCGTCTGATCGCAGCGCTCGGCGGTGCCGCGGCGGGCACGATGGTTGCGCAAAACAACCAGTCCAACAAATGCGCGTATTCCCGCGGCGACGGCACCTATTACACCGCAGCCTGTTAAGAGTTTTTTGATCTGGCGCCCTCCCCCCGGCTAGGGCGCCAGATCTCCGGCTGCAGCCTGCGTTCAAGCCGCAGCCCTGGTATCAGCGTATTTCCCCGCCAAGGTTCAGCCGCTGAACCGGATCATCCGGTGACGCGGCCTGACCGCTGAACGGGTACATCCCCGGTCCGCTGCACCCCAAAAGGGTTGAAAGAACTGCACAGATTGCCACTGTGCGCAACATCCGCATCGTCATGGCCTGTTCCCCTTTCCCGCGGCACCTCTGCACCGCGTAAGAACACGCTAACATGACGCCCGCGTGAGCGTCTGTGATCCGGGCCACATATGCCGTTTCCGGCAGGTATGCTGTCAGATAAACCCATAATCCCGGAAACTTGCCGCCTCTCCCAGCTTCACGCCGTCCGCCCCTAGCAGCGGCCAGATCACTGCTCCCCGGATCTCGAACCGCCGCCCAGAGGCGCTGATCCTGACGCCCGCATAATCCTCGATAAACCCTTTGGCGCGCATCTGCGTAAACATCGCCTCCCGCTGTGCCCGGTGCGCAGGCTCTGCCGTCAACCGTGAGGGCAAAGACGTCAGCTGCTCCCAGCCCATCTCCCACAACACCTGAGCCGCCAGGTTGCCGTAGGTCAGAACCGGATCGGCGGCTGTATTGTGCGACAGTACCGGAAACGGCGCGTGATAGAGCGCCTCCGCATCTCCACCCTCCAAAAGCGTCCGGCCTGTCACCTGCAAATAGGATCGCAGCAGAAGCCCTGCATGGGCGGCTTGAAACCCGTTGTCCGGACTTGGTGCCTGCATCTCAACCGCCTTCAATTAGAGGTTCCGCCGCAGCAATAGACATTCCCCACCTTTTCTTCCAGCCGCTTCGCATAAGTACGCGCTGCCCCGCAAAAAAGCCCCGCCAGTCTGGCGGGGCTTTCACGCAGAATATTCCGAATATCTTCGGACTTGCGGCCTTACTTCAGGATCGAACGGCCTGCGTATTCAGCCACTTCGCCCAGCGCTTCCTCGATGCGGATCAGCTGGTTGTACTTGGCGAGCCGGTCAGAGCGCGCCAGCGAACCGGTCTTGATCTGGCCGCAGTTTGTGGCAACCGCCAGGTCCGCGATGGTGGCGTCTTCGGTTTCGCCGGAGCGGTGCGACATCACGTTGGTGTAGCGGGCGCGGTGGGCCATATCGACGGCTTTGAGGGTCTCGGTCAGGGAGCCGATCTGGTTCACCTTCACCAGCATCGAGTTCGCAACACCGCGCTCGATGCCTTCGGCCAGGCGGGCCGGGTTGGTCACGAACAGATCGTCACCCACCAGCTGCACAGAATTGCCGATCTTGTCGGTCAGCAGCTTCCAGCCGTCCCAGTCGTCCTCGGACATGCCGTCTTCGATGGAGATGATCGGATAGTCTTTAACCAGCGCAGCCAGATAATCGGCATTTTCTTCGCTGGACAGCGATTTGCCCTCGCCGGACAGCACGTATTTGCCGTCCTTGTAATACTCGGTCGCCGCGCAATCGAGCGCCAGGTAGATCTCTTCACCCGGCTTGTAGCCTGCTTTTTCGATCGACTTCAGGATGAAGTCCAGCGCCTCGCGGGAGGAGCCGATGTTGGGGGCAAAGCCGCCCTCGTCGCCGATCCCGGTCGACAGACCCGCTGCCGACAGCTCTTTCTTCAGCGTGTGGAACACTTCGGAGCCCATGCGCACGGCTTCACGGATGTTCTCCGCGGCCACCGGCATGATCATGAATTCCTGGATGTCGATCGGGTTGTCGGCATGCTCGCCGCCGTTGATGATGTTCATCATCGGCACCGGCAGGACGCGCGCCGAGGTGCCGCCGATATAGCGGTAGAGCGGCTGGGTGGTGAAATCGGCCGCTGCCTTGGCCACCGCCATCGACACGCCCAGAATGGCGTTGGCACCCAGGCGGCCTTTGTTCTCTGTGCCGTCCAGCTCGATCATCGCCTGATCAACCGCAACCTGCTCCGTCGCGTCAAAGCCCACCAGCTCTTCGGCAATCTCGCCATTCACCGCGGCGACTGCTTCCAGCACACCTTTGCCCATGTAACGGGACTTATCGCCGTCGCGCTTCTCCACCGCCTCATAGGCGCCGGTCGAGGCGCCCGAGGGCACGGCTGCGCGGCCCATGGTGCCGTCTTCCAGGATCACGTCGACCTCAACCGTCGGGTTGCCCCGGCTGTCGAGGATCTCACGGGCGTGAATGTCGATAATGGTGCTCATCTGTCCATCCTTGGTTTGGCCTGAAAGCGGCGCGTTTTGCTGCCAGCGTCATACCAGCCGCTGCAGGAAAGTAAACCGGGATCGTTATCGCTAACACACATAAAAGCGGCAGGTTAGGGCTAACAAGGCGCTGTTTGCGCCAACAAGGCAGAGGAATTATGCCAGCCGGGACGTCAGGCCGCAGCTGCCGCTTCCCTGCGCGCCCGCCGCGCCAGCCTCTGCTCACGCACAAAAGTGTAAAGACCGGATCCGATGATCAGCGCAGCCCCCGTCAGCGTCAGCGCATCGGGCCGCTCACCAAAGACCAGCACGCCCGCCAGGATCGAGAACAGCAGCCGGGTATAGCGGAACGGAGTCACCGCCGAGGCATCCCCCACCCGCATCGCAGTGACGATACCGTAATAGCCCAGCACCCCGAACAGCACCCCACCTGCCATCATCAGGTATTCATTCTGCTCCATCACCTGCGCCTCGCCGGGGGTAAAGGCCAGCAGCAGCAGCCCGGCAGGAATGACCGAAAGGAACGCCTGAAAGCTGACAACGGTGGAGGGCACCGCGCTGTCCATCACCCGTGTCATCAGATCCCGCGTGGCAACGCCCAGCACCGCGATCACGACCAGCAATGCCGCAGGCTCGAAACTGTCCAGACCCGGCCGGATGATCAGCAGCACCCCGGCGAAGCCCACACAGATCGCCAGCCAGCGCCGCCAGCCGACCTGCTCGCCCAGAAACAGCGCGGCCCCCATGGTGATCACCAGAGGCGTCGCCTGAAACACCGCAGCCACAACCGAAATATCGACCAGCGCCAGCGCCGAGGCAAAGCCCATCGCCGACACCGCCTCTGTCCCCGCGCGCAAAACGGGCCGCAACCGCCAGGACCGCGGTGCAAACAGATTGTGCCCCTGCATTTTTGCCATCACTGCAAAGACCAGCCCGCTGCCAATACCCAGGCAAATCAGGATCTGCCCGACAGGCAAGGTGCCGGACAGCTGCTTGATGAACATGTCTTCAAGCGTAAAGGCCGCCATCGAGGCGATGACCAGCAGAATGCCGTGCAGGTTATTCATTTTCGCGCGTCCTTTAATGCGGACCGGCAGCACACCGGACCATCCGGGCAAATGACATCAGCACACGGTCCCGGACAACTCCGTTTCCGACCCCGCGCCATGACAAGACGTGAGCACACACATCAATTTTTGTGATAATCCGAACACCAGCCGCCTTCACAAACGGGCCAAACGCCGGAAACACCCCCCGCTGGCCTACTCCGCCTTGCGCGGCACCCCGTAGAGCTCCAGCCGGTGCCCGCGCAGCTCATAGCCCAGTTTGCGGGCGATCCGCTCCTGCAGCTCCTCGATTTCCGGGTCGCAGAACTCGATCACCTCGCCGGTGTTCATATCGATCAGATGGTCATGATGCTCGCGCTCGGCATCCTCGTAGCGCGCGCGCCCGTCGCCGAACTCCAGCCGCTCCAGGATGCCCGCCTCCTCGAACAGCTTCACGGTGCGGTAGACGGTGGCAATCGAAATCCCGGCATCCTTCGCACTGGCGCGGGCATAAAGCTCCTCGACGTCCGGATGATCATCGCTGTCCTGCAGCACCTGGGCAATCACCCGGCGCTGGCCGGTCATGCGCAGCCCCTTGGCCTCGCAGCGGGCGATAATCGTCTTTCGCATCTCTTCCTCGCGGTTTTCTGGCCTTCCTCTTTAACGGATGCATTCTGCGGCGAAAACAGGCTTTTCACCCGTATCAAAGGTTGACAAACAGCTTATCCACAGCCATTTGGCGCTCAGGCATCCCTCCCTGCCGCGTGAGCAGAGGCCATAGACCGGACGCGCAGTCTGCGCATGACCAATGATCCGGGGTCTAGTGATATGCCGCCATTCCCAAGATCACGCGTGGGGATTGCAGAGGCCAGCGGCCTGGCATCCGGCCAGCGCCCGTGTGAGGTCCCTGCCCCACCCCATCCGCGGCTCTGATCCGCGGCACCGGCCTGTGCACATTGCCTGGCCGCACAAGGATATGAATGTGACTGAATTTTCGACCATGGGGCTGCCCGAGAAGCTCCTTGCACGCCTCAAGGACATGGGTCTCAACGACCCCACCCCGATCCAGGCCCGCGCCATTCCCCATGCCCTGAACGGCAAGGACGTGCTGGGCCTAGCCCAGACCGGCACCGGCAAAACCGCCGCCTTTGGCGTGCCGCTGGTGGCACGGATGCTGGAATACGGCCGCAAGCCCGCCGCAATGACCGTGCGCGGCCTGGTGCTGGCGCCGACCCGCGAACTCGCCAACCAGATCGCCGACACCCTCAAGGGCCTGACCGAAGGCACCCCGATGAAGGTCGGCTTGGTGGTGGGCGGCGTCTCCATCAACCCGCAGATCGCCCGCATCGCCAAAGGCACCGACATCCTGGTCGCCACCCCCGGCCGCCTGATCGACATCCTCGACCGCGGCGCGCTGGACCTCGGCTCCTGCGACTTCCTGGTGCTGGACGAGGCCGACCAGATGCTGGATCTGGGCTTCATCCATACCCTGCGCAAGATCGCTGCTCTGATCCCCGCGGAACGCCAGACCATGCTGTTCTCGGCCACCATGCCCAAGCAGATGAACGAGATCGCCAACTCCTACCTGCAAAGCCCGGTCCGGATTGAGGTCTCCCCCCCGGGCAAGGCCGCAGACAAGATCACCCAGTCGGTGCATTTCATTGCCAAGGCCGCCAAGCTGGACCTGCTGAAGGAACTGCTGAACGAGCACAAGGACGAGCGCACCCTGGTCTTCGGGCGCACCAAATGGGGCATGGAAAAGCTGATGAAGACGCTGGACAAGGCGGGTTTTGCCGCGGCGTCCATCCATGGCAACAAATCCCAGGGCCAGCGCGAACGCGCCCTGGCGGCCTTCAAGGCGGGCGAGATCAAGGTGCTGGTTGCTACCGATGTGGCGGCCCGCGGCCTCGACATTCCGGATGTGAAATACGTCTACAACTATGAACTGCCCAACGTGCCGGACGCTTATGTGCACCGCATCGGCCGCACCGCGCGGGCGGGCAAGGACGGCCAGGCAATCGCGCTCTGCGCTCCGGATGAGATGGAAGAGCTGAAGGCAATCCAGAAGGTGATGAAGATCACCATCCCCACCGCCTCCGGCCGCGCCTGGGAAGCGATGCCCGACCCGGCAGCCCCCGCAGGCAAACCGGGCGGCCGTCCCGGCGGACGCCGTGGCGGCGGCAAGCCCGGCGGCCAGCGCCGCCGTGGCGGCAGCGGCGGCGGCAACAGCCAGGGCAAACCCCAGGGCGGCAAACCCGGCAACGCCCAGCGCCGCGGCCAGAAACAGCGCGCGCGCTAAGCCTTCCCCGCCAGCGCCGCGTCAAGGGTCCCTCAGGGACCGCGCGGCAAGCGCGGCTTGCCCTTGACGCGGCGCTGGCGGAACACACACTTGAAACGGCGCTTATGGGCACACCTGCCCGTAAGCGCCTCTCAGCAGAAAATATTCCGCGCTGCGCAGCAGCGCCCGGCCCAAGCCTGACGGCAAATTGCCCAGGCAATTTTCCTGGAAAGTCGCGGGAGCTCCCTCGTTTCGCTAGACCGCCCGCAGATCCGCCCAGACCGGCAGATGGTCAGAGGCGATATGCGCCGGCCGCTTGCCATGCACCCCATGCGCCACCGCCGTCAGCCGCTTGCAATGGGCAATCCGGTCCAGCGCCCCGAGCGGCCTCACAGCCGGAAAGCTGGCCCGCGGCGGCAGGAACTTCAGCGCCGGGGCGATATGCTCCAGCACGGCCCCGCGCGACCATTCGTTGAAATCTCCCGCCAGAACTACTGCGGCGTCATCGCGTTTCGCAGCCCGCGCCAGCGCATGCATCTGTTCGCGCCGCGCCCGGCCTGTCAGCCCCAGGTGCGCGCCGATCACCCGCACCGGGCCCAGTTCTGTTTCCAGTTCCACCCAGACCGCCCCGCGCGGCTCCAGCCCGGGCAGGGCGATATGCCCCTTGCTCCGCAACCGCACCCCGTTCCGGTACAGAACGGCGTTACCATGCCAGCCCAGCGATCCGGCACCGCCCAGATCCGCTGCCTGCCAGCCGGTTTCCTCCACCAGGAAATGCGGCAGCGCAGCCGGGCGCGGCGGCAAGCGCTTATCCGCCTCCTGCAGCACCGCTACATCCGCCTTGATCCCGTCCAGCACCTGCAGAATACGCTCCGGCCGCCGCCGCAGGTCCAGACCGATGCACTTCTGAATGTTGTATGTGGCAATCCGCAGCGTATCGGGCCGCCTTGTTTCCGGCATCCGCACCCCCATTCCATGTGCCGATCTTGCGCAAAACCAGCGTCGCCGTACAGCCCCGATCCTTCCGCCAGCGTCGCCGGGTTCCGCTTGACTTGACGCCTCTGCCCGCCTCCAGTGGCCGCCATGACGGAAAAACGCCCCATCGACACCTCCGGCGCTGCCCTGCTGACCGGTTTTGCCCTGCTCCTCGCCTTCAACCAGGTGGTGATCAAGGTGACCGGCGGCGGCTTTGGCCCGGTATTTCAGGCCGGGCTTCGCTCCGCCATCGGCCTCCTGGTGCTGGCGGCCTGGATCATCCTCCGCCGCCCTCGATTGGGTCCGCTGCCCCGCGGAGCCGCGCTCTGGGGTATAGTTGCGGGCCTCCTGTTCTGCTTTGAGTTCATCTGCCTGTTCATAGCACTGGATGTAACATCGGTCTCGCGCGCCTCGATCATCTTCTACTCCATGCCGGTCTGGCTGGCGCTGGCCGCGCACCTTTTGCTGCCCGGCGAACAGCTCACCCGTGTGCGCAGCCTGGGCCTCATGCTGGCCATGGGCGGGGTGGCGCTGGCGGTTCTGGACCGCGGCGGCGGCACCGCCAGCCTGGCAGGCGATCTGCTGGCGCTTGGCGCCACCTTCGGCTGGGCCGGCATCGCGCTGTGCCTGCGCATCACGCCGCTGGCGGCAGTGCCGCCGGTCACCCAGCTGGTGTTCCAACTGGCGGTCTCGGCCGTGCTGCTGACCGCAGCCGCGCCGCTGTTCGGCCCGCTGATCCGTGGCATCGAAGCTCTGCACCTCTGGGGTCTGGCCTTCCAGGGGATCTGCATCGCCAGCCTCGGGTACCTCTTGTGGTTCCAGCTGATCAAGATCTACCGTGCCAGTTCGGTGGCGTCGTTCAGCTTTCTGTCGCCGGTGCTGGCCGTGCTGATGGGCTGGGTGCTGCTGGATGAGGTGATCGGGCTGCAGGTCTGGGCCGCCCTGGCGCTGGTTGCCGCCGGAGTGTTCCTGATCAACCGGAAATGACAGGCCATGCCCAAACCGCGGGGCTGCCTGCCCCATCTTGAGAATTTGGCTCACTTCACCCCAGGGGATATTTTCAGCCGGATCAACAAGGGATCAGGTGCCGCAGAAAGTCGCCTGCACCACTTCCTCCGGCAGCGGCGGGCGCTGCAGGTTCGTATGTTCCGGCTGATCCTCGTAAGGTTTGGCCAGCACTTTGTTCAGTTGGTGGAACAGCGCGTAGTCCCCGGCCACCGCACCGGCGATCATTTCCTCTATCCGGTGGTTGCGCGGGATGAAGGCCGGGTTGGCCGAACGCATGACTGCCTGCGGGTCCGGTTCCCCTTCCAGCCGCGCCTGCCAGTCCGGCTCCCAGGCATCAAAGGCCGCCGGATCAGTGAACTGATCCCGCGCCGTGCCTTCACTCAGGGCACGGAAGGTATTGGTGAAGTCGCTCTGGTTCTCTGCCATCCGCCCCAGCAGGGAAGTAACCAGCTCCAGATCGCTCTCCTGTTCTGAAGTGATCCCCAGTTTGGCGCGGAACCGCCGCAGCCAGGCCGCTTCGGTCAGCGCGGGCATCGCGTGCACGATCTCGGTTGCCTGCTCGACACCTGCCTGCGGGTCGTCCATCTGCTGTATCAGCGCGGTCGCCAGCTGCGCCAGGTTCCAGACCGCAATCGTGGGCTGGTTGGCATACGCATAGCGCCGCCCCCGGTCGATTGAGGAAAACACCGTGTGCGGGTGGTAGACATCCATAAAGGCGCAAGGCCCATAGTCGATGGTCTCACCCGAGATCGCGCAATTGTCGGTGTTCATCACCCCATGGATAAAGCCCACGGACATCCAGGCGGCAATCAGCTCGGCCTGCGCATCACGCACCTCGCTGAGCAGCCCCATCGGGCCATCAGCCTCCGGGTAATGGCGCTCGATGGCATAGTCCGTCAGCTGCCTGAGGCTCGCCTTGTCGCCGCGCGCGGCAAACACCTGAAAGGTACCCACCCGCAGATGGCTCGCCGCCACCCGAGTCAGCACCGCTCCAGGCAGGCCGCCCTCGCGCCAGACAGTCTCGCCGGTCTCCACCGCTGCCAGCGCCCGGGTGGTCGGGATGCCCAAGCTGTGCATCGCCTCGCTCACCACATATTCCCGCAGCACCGGCCCTAGCCAGGCCCGGCCGTCGCCGTTTCGCGAATAGGGCGTCCGTCCCGAGCCTTTCAGTTGAATGTCCCGGCGCTTGCCGTCCGTCCCCACCACTTCTCCCAGCAGGATCGCACGCCCGTCGCCCAGTTGAGGGTTATAGGTGCCGAACTGATGCCCGGAATAGAGCTGCGCCAGCGGATCCGCGCCTTCAGGCACCTGATTTCCGCTGAACACCGCGGCCATCTCCTCCGCCTCACCGGGTGCTACGCCCATGATCCGCGCCAGGTCCTCGTTGAACGCCGCCAGCCGCGGCGCCTTCACCGGCTGCGGCGGCAGTTTGGAGTAGAACTGCCCCGGCAGGGCAGCATAGGTGTTGTCAAAGGGGATCGTGAGTGTCATGGCCCAAACATATGACTGGAATAGAGATTTACCAGCACCAAAGCGGAGGGAGCAGCAATGGACGCGGACCGGATCATCAAACACCTGGGCCTGCAGCAGCACCCGGAGGGTGGCTGGTACAAGGAAACCTGGCGCGCGGAAAATGAAGGCCGCCCCACAGGCACCTGTATTTACTTCCTTTTGAGGGCGGGCGAGGCCAGCCACTGGCACCGGGTGGATGCCGCCGAGATCTGGCTCTACCACGCCGGCGCGCCGCTGGAGCTGTCGATGGCGGCCACCGATGAAGGCCCGGCGCAGGACCATCTGCTGACCCCGGACCTGGCCAAGGGCGCACCGCAGCTGATCGTGCCCACGGGCCACTGGCAGGCCGCCCGCACTACCGGCGCGTTCACACTGGTCAGCTGCACCGTTTCGCCGGGATTCGAGTTCGAAGGATTTGAACTGGCCGCGCCCGGATTCGACATCCCGCGCGGCTGACCTGCCCCTTGCGGCGAATCGCCGGGCTGGACAAGACTGTCCATATGTCTGCAGAACCGGATCACACAACACTCATCAAGTCGCTGCCGCCACAGACCAAGGCCGCCCTGACCGCCCGTTCCGACGCGGCAGGACTGCGGCATCTGGCGCTGTATCTAACAGCTCTCGGCGTTTGCGCGGCAGGCATTGCGTTGCAAGTGCCCCTCTGGCCGCTTCTGATGCTGCCGCAAGGCATTTTGCTGGTGTTCCTGTTCACCCTCAGCCATGAATGCACTCACCAAACACCGTTCCGCAGCAAGCGGCTGAATGAGGCCCTGGGCCATTTCTGCGCCCTCGCCATCGCTCTGCCTTTCACCTGGTTCCGCTATTTCCACCTGGCGCATCACAAATACACCAACGATCCCCAGCGCGACCCGGAACTGGAACACGGAGGCCGGCCGGAGACCTACGCCCAATGGCTGACATACCTCAGCGGCTGGGGCTACTGGCGCGGCATGGCGGCAACCCTCTGGCGCAACGCTTTCGGCACCATCAGCGCACCCTACCTGCCTGAACGACGCCACGCAGACATGCGGCTGGAGGCCCGGCTGCTACTGGTGATCTACGCCGCCGCGCTGCTGAGCCTGCTGGTCTCTCCGATGGTGCTGTGGCTGTGGATTGTGCCGCTGCTGATCGGCCAGCCTGCCTTACGCGCCTACCTTCTGGCAGAGCACGGCCTGTGCCCCCCGGTGGCCAACATGCTGGAAAACTCCCGCACCACCTTCACCAACCGGCTGGTGCGCTTTGTTGCCTGGAACATGCCCTATCATGCAGAGCATCATTCCTTCCCGAATGTGCCATTCCACCAGCTGCCCGCGTTCCACGCGATCACACAAGCGCATTTGAAATCGACGTCGAACGGGTATGGAGAGTTTACCGCGGACTACATCCGTCAGCTTTCCCGTTGACCCGCCGCCAAAGGCCGCACAAATTTCTTCGAAGAAATTTGGCAAGAAACTTCGAAGTTTCTTGCCGGTCCAGTCACAACGTCACACCCCGGGCACGCTGACCACCCCGCCGCCCACACAGGCCCTGACGCCGGTGGTCCCGGGCGCCGAAGTCGGCAGGCCCCGCGCCACCCGCACCGCCAGATGGGCAAAGGCCTGCGCCTCCAGCATGTCGCCGTCCAGACCAGCATCCTCCACCGGTTTCACCGGGCAGTCGAGCGACACCCGCAGCATTTCCATCAGCACCGGATTGTGCCGCCCGCCGCCGGTGACCAGAACCACTTCCGGCGGCTCCGGGCAATGCTCCATGCCCTGCGCCACGGCAGCGGCGCACATGGCAATCAGGGTAGCTGCCGCGTCCGCATCATTCAGCTCGTTCACCAGCCCGACCATCTCGGCAAAATCGTTCCGGTCCAGCGACTTGGGCGGCATTCTTGCAAAATAGGGCTCAGCCAGGAACAGCTCCAGCGCGCCGGTTTCCACGGTGCCGGCGCGCGCCACCTTGCCACCCGCATCCCAGGGGATGCCCAGCCGCTCCTGCACCAGATCATTGACCGGCGCATTGGCCGGGCCGGTGTCGAATGCCAGCAGCGCGCCCGGCTGCTCGGGCCTGTCAAACCGCGGGTCCACATAAGTCAGGTTGCCAACCCCGCCCAGGTTCAGAAAACACAGCGGTTTCTCAGCACCAATGTATTTCGCACAGGCAAAGTGAAAAAACGGCGCCAGCGGCGCGCCCTCGCCCCCCATCGACACATCGTCTGTGCGGAAATCCCAGACCACCGGCTTGCCCAGGTGCTCGGCCAGCGCCGCGCCGTCACCCACCTGCAGCGTGCCCTGCAGCCGCGGCGCATGCGCCAGGGTCTGGCCGTGAAACCCGATGATCTCCACGTCCTCGAACGCCGCCAGCGCAGCCGCATGGGCCGCATCGCAGACTGCTGCCGCAGCGTCCACTTCCAGCCCCGCCCATTTGCCCAGCCCCGCCCGCAGCACGCGCCGCTCCTCAGCCGAGTACTCGCGGTAACTGCTGTCGCCAAACCCGTGAATGCGCGCGCCGTCGGTCACCACCACCGCCGCATCCACCCCGTCCAGCGAGGTGCCGCTCATCGCGCCCAGCGCCCTGACCGCACCCGTTTTTGCAATGGCCCTGCTCATGGCCTGCCCCCATCCTTCTGGATCCGGGCCGTACCGCCCGTTGCAGGGGATACTACAGCGCATATTTTGCCGGGAAAACAGGTTCCAACCGGCGGCAATGCGATTTATAGGGCAAGATGCACAACTCATAGACCGAGGCATGTTATGACCTACACACCGAAATCGGATTTCGTCGCAGTCATGATGGAACGCGGGTTCCTCGCGGACTGCACCGATTATCAGGGCCTGGACGACGCCCTGCTGCAAGGTGTGCGCCCGGCCTATATCGGCTTTGACGCAACAGCCAAGTCGCTGCACGTCGGCTCGCTCATACAGATCATGATGCTGCGCTGGTTCCAGAAAACCGGCCATCAGCCGATCACCCTGATGGGCGGCGGCACCACCAAGGTGGGCGACCCCTCCTTCCGCGCCGATGAGCGCCCGCTGCTGACCGAGGCGCAGATCGACGACAACATTGCGGGCATCAAGAAGGTGTTCTCCGCCTACATCGACTATGAAACCGACGCGCCGAACAAGGCGCTGATGCTGAACAACGCCGAATGGCTGGACGGGCTGAACTACCTGGAATTCCTGCGCGACATCGGCCGCCATTTCTCGGTGAACCGGATGCTGTCGTTCGAAAGCGTCAAGTCCCGCCTCGACCGCGAGCAGTCGCTCAGCTTCCTCGAATTCAACTACATGATCCTGCAAGCCTATGACTTCATGGAGCTGAACAACCGCTACGGCTGCATCCTGCAGATGGGCGGCTCGGACCAGTGGGGCAATATCGTCAACGGCATCGACCTCACCCGCCGCACCATCGAACATGAGGTCTATGGCCTCACCTCGCCGCTCTTGACCACCTCCGACGGCAAGAAGATGGGCAAGACCGCCGAAGGCGCGATCTGGCTCAACGCCGACATGCGGTCGCCTTATGAGTTCTGGCAGTTCTGGCGCAACACCACCGACGCCGACGTGGGCCGGTTCCTGAAGCTCTACACGGAGCTGCCGGTGGAGGAATGCGAACGCCTGGGCGCGCTGGCCGGCTCTGAGGTCAACGCCGCCAAGGTGATCCTCGCCAATGAGGTGACCACCCTCTGCCACGGAGCCGAAGCGGCCGCCGCAGCCGAAGCCACCGCGCGCGAAGTGTTCGAAAAGGGCGGTGTGGGCGACGACCTGCCCACCCTCTCGCTCACGCCTGCCGATCTGGGCGACGGCATCTCGATTGTGCAGCTGATCGTGAAATCCGGCCTCGCCAAATCCGGCAAGGACGCCAAACGGCTGATCTCCGAAAACGGTGCGCGGATCGACGATCAGCCGCTGACCGACGCAGGCTTGATGATCGACGCAGGCGCGCTGTCCTCGCCAATCAAGCTGAGCGCCGGCAAGAAACGCCACGCGCTGGTCAAGCTGGACGGCTGATCCATCTGGATATGAGAAGGAAAAGGGAGCCCTTGCGCTCCCTTTTTTTTGCTTCTGCCCCATCAAATGGCAGGTTTTCGCGCCTGGGCTGACGCAGCACAGCTGCAAGTGCCCAGCGCTTGCCGATTGCGCAACCTGAGCTAGAAACTCTAGCAAACTCAGGAATAGCGGGATGGAAAAGTTCAAATCAGAACGGAGAAGCGCAGTCACCTTCGAAGGAAAGCGCTTCAGCGCCGGAGCGCATAAAGTCTCCTGCACGCTGACCACCAGCAGCCTGACCGCAGCCGGAAGCAAACCCAAATCTTCGGCCTGCCAAATCGTCGACCGATGGAACACGGAATGGGATGTCAAAGATCTCTTTGACATCAACGATATCAAGAAGGCGCTCAGCAGTAAGACAACGCTGAAAAAGATCGCGTCGGAAAGCGACGCCCAAAAGATCCTCGAACTTCTCGGCTTGTACGAAATCGCCATGCTGACCGACTACAACGAGCTGCAAGCCGTCAGCTACATCAAGGGGCATCTGCTGAACGAAAACCTCGGCGGGCCGGGCAGTGACGACAATCTCACGCCAATGACCAAAAGCGCCAACTCCACCTACTATCACAAATTCGAAAAGGGCCTAATCCTAGCCTTAAAGGCAGCCAAGCTGGCAGAAGCCAAGTCTAAATACACTGTACGCGTTGCCTTCAGTGCAGAATGCTCCGGAGCCCTGAAACCCTGGTGGGGCGATCCGACCCGTGAAACGGCAAACATGCTCAAGCGGCTGCCGCGCAAGGTCACAGCAAGTTACAAGCTAAAGGGATATTATCCAAAGGCAAAACCCGGCCCCCGCGGGCTGGCCTTCAAGGCCCTTCCTCCAAGCGAGCAGAAGATATTCTCCAAAGCCAATGGGTTATTCGGAACCGGGGCCAAGTCCTTTACGCTGGATCTGTTCGAACATTAACAGCTGCACCGGGACACCGCTGCCGGCATCCGCATAATCGACCGCTAGGGTCCTGACCCTAGAAAAACAACGCTTCCACCAGCGTCAGCACCAGAAACACCGGAACCGACAGCCCGATGGCAATCAGCAGTGCCGCTGCCTTGGTCATCCGCGGGGCCGCTGCCGCCTGCCCCATGATCTGTTTTGCTTTCCTCATGCGGGAAATTAACCATGATTTAGGTTTCCAGCGCGTTAATGGAGCCATGTTCGACAGCGCCCCCGACCCCGACCTGCCCGCAGGCCATCAGCGCGCGGGCGAACTC
>NZ_LYUZ01000084.1 GCF_001679925.1 Leisingera sp. JC1
GGCCCAAGGGGCTCGAACGTGAAAAAGTGGCCAAAATTCAGAACATTTGTGAACGATTTATGTTGCGCTAATCACGAAAACTCGTAGCCATTTGCTTTCATGCGGTATTTTGGAGTTGGGTAGATGGATGCCAGCGCGGCACGCAAATGGAGCTTGTCCTTTCAGGATATGGATTTTCTATCGTCGCTGCCCCAGTCTGTTTGCCTTGAGGTCGCACTACAGATTTGCAGCGTTCGCTGCGCAGGTAGATTTGTCGAAGACTGGACCAATGTCGACGACACTACAGTCGACTATGTCGCCTCCCAACTCGACATGCAGGCTGTTCGCCCCCTTCGGTCCTTTTCTGACCGGACTGCCCGCCGCTATCGGCTGGAGATAGCCAAGCACCTTGGTCTTTCCCGAACACAGGCGAACCATCGCGCTGAGCTCAAAATTTGGTTGCGTGATGTGATTTGCCCAAATGGTGGCTCAATAGGCGACATGCTTGACCAATGCTATCGCTGGTTTCGGGAAAGATGCTTGCTCCCGCCAGCCGAAGGCATCCTGGCGCGTTCCATTCGAACCGCACGGATTGCATTTGTAGATGGTCTATTAGCTGGTATCGCGAAGGCGCTGTCACCAAATGCGTCAGAGGCTTTTGAGGTCGGCCTTACCGATCCGCGTGGCGGTCACGGGTTTCAGCGTTTGAAAGACGATGTTGGCGCCGCAACGCTGGAAAGCGTGTTGGATGCTGCTGACCGGCTTGCCTTTATTCAAGGTCTCGACTTGCCGTTTGATATGATGTCCAGCGTTGATCCGTCATGGATCAAGATTCTGGTGCGCCGGGTTGAGGGAGAGACTGCCTCTGAGATGCGGCGGCATAAACGCGAAAAACGCCTTGGATTACTGGCTATCTATTTAATGTCGCGCAGAGCAAAGCTGATTGATGGACTGGTGGACTTGCTGATTGAAGTTGTGCACCGCATCGGGACGAAATCCCGGCGGAAGGTGATCGGCAAGATTGCCGCTGACATCGAGAAAGTCCACGGAAAGGAACGGTTGTTGGTGGATATTGCCACCGCCTCGATGATGGCGCCGAACGGAAAGGTTTCGGATGTGATCTTTCCTATCGCGGGGGCGGCCAAGTTAAAGGCCATCATAGACGAACATCGTGCCAAAGGCACATTGGATGTCCGGATTCAAACCGTGATGCGGGGATCGTACGCCAGCCATTATCGCCGGATGCTGCCCTCTCTTTTGTCGGTTCTGAAGTTCCGTTCTAACAATGAGACCTGGCGACCGATCCTGAACGCCCTGTCTCTGATCACCCGCCTGAATAAAGAGGGGCGGCGCTACGCTCCGTCATCCCTGGCCCCGGACGATTCAATCCCACGCAAGTGGCGGGGAACTGTGATTGATGAACGGGGGCGTCTGAATGTCATTTCTTATGAACTCTGTGTTCTGGCCCAATTGAGGGACCGCATCCGGGCCAAGGAAATCTGGATTGAAGGTGCAGATCGTTTTCGCAATCCAGACGATGACCTGCCCAGAGATTTTCCCGAGAAACGGGGCGCCTACTATACTGGATTGAAGCTCACCCAAGACGCGCAGGAATTTTCCCGGTCTTTGCGAGAGCAGCTGGGGCATGAATTGTTCCAGTTAAATGCGACGTTGCGCGCCAACAACAAGGTTCGGTTGCGATGGTCCGGTGAGAACCGGATCTGCATTACGCCCTTTGTTCCCGCTCCGGAACCCAAAGGGCTTCTCAGCCTGAAGTCGGAGATTGGCAAACGGTGGCCAATGACGGGACTACTGGATACGTTGAAAGAAACCGCGCTGGACACCGGCTTTCTTGATGCTTTTGAAACCTCGGCCAGCCGCGAAGCCCTGCCGCGTTGCCTCCGAGATCAGCGGCTTCTTCTTTGTCTATATGGCCTGGGTACAAATGCTGGCCTGAAGCGCATCGCCGCTGGAGTGCCGGGGATCAGTTATGACGAACTTAAGCACGTTCGCCGCCGTTACATCGACCCAGCCTCTCTTCGAGCCGCGGCCGCTCGCGTAGCAAATTCTACTCTGGCCGTTCGAAACCCAGAAATATGGGGCGATGCGGGAACAGCCTGTGCGGCGGATTCTACCAAATTCGGAGCCTGGGACCGGAACCTGATGACTGAATGGCATGCCCGCTATGGTGGGCGCGGTGTCATGATTTACTGGCATGTCGAACGCCAGGCGACCTGTGTTTATTCTCAACTGAAGCGCTGCTCTTCATCCGAGGTGGCGGCAATGATTGAGGGTGTTCTGCGGCACTGCACCGACATGGAAATCCAACGCCAGTATGTGGACAGTCATGGTCAGAGCGCGATTGGATTTGCTTTCTGCCATCTGCTGGGATTTGATTTGGCTCCCCGCCTAAAAGCCATCGCGCGACAGAAACTGGCGTTACCAAATTCCGGGATGAGAGGGCAGTTGCCAAACCTTCTGCCGATCCTGTCCGGAACCATCGACTGGGCTGAAATCGAACAGCAGTATGATGAGATGGTCAAATACGCTGCGGCCATGCAACATGGTACAGCAGAGCCGGAAGCGATCCTGCGCCGGTTTGCCCGCGCCGATGTGATGCATCCAACCTACAAGGCGCTCGCTGAACTGGGCCGCGCTATCAAGACGATCTTCCTGTGTCGCTACCTACGATCTGAAGATTTTCGCCGGGAGATCCATGACGGGTTGAATGTGGTCGAGAATTGGAACAGTGCCAATGGTTTCGTATTCTTCGGCAAAGGCGGCGAGATTTCCAGCAACCGGATTTCCGATCAGGAAATCTCCGCTCACGCCCTTCATCTGCTTCAGGCATCACTGGTCTATGTGAACACACGCATGGTGCAGTCGGTATTGGCCGGGCCCACTTGGGCGGATCATCTATCCGAGCGTGATTATCGCGGACTATCCCCGCTAATCTATTCCCACATCAATCCTTATGGCCGGTTCGATGTCGATCTGGGCAAGCGGATCGATTTTGAAGCGATGGCCGCATGATTATGTCGTCACATATGGGTGCACCCATAGGAGACAAGCTGTTGTGACAGCTCAAAATGTCACAAATGAGTGGTCAACTGCATCTTGTTACAGTATCAGAGAGCAAGCCACCCTAATGTGACAGATTGCCATGCCCAGGATCGGATACGCCCGCGTCAGCTCATCAAGCCAGGATCTCGATATCCAGAAAGCCAAACTAAAGGCAGCAGGTTGTCAGGTCATCCGCTCTGAAACAGCTTCCGGGGCGTCACGTGATGATCGTTCCGAGTTGGTAACGGTAATGGAGTTCCTGCGCGAAGGCGACGAGCTGGTCGTGCATCGTCTGGACCGCCTCGGCCGCTCCACCCGAGATGTGCTGAATTTGGTCCACGAGCTGGATGCCAAAGGCGCATCGCTCCGCGTGCTGGAACCTGAAGTCACCACCGGCGGGGATATGGGCCGCATGGTCATCACCGTCCTCGGCATGGTCGCTGACATGGAGCTCAAGTTCATCCGCGACCGACAGCGCACCGGGATCGAGGCGGCCAAGGAAAAGGGTGTTTACAAGGGGAGACGGAAATCCGTTGATGATGATGAAATTCGGCGACTGGCAAGTGAAGGCATTGCCAAAGCGCAGATCGCCCGAGATTTGGGGGTTTCAAGAATGACCGTCTACCGGGCACTCGCAGATCCCGAAACCGAAGCGGTCGTTGATTGAAACTGCAGCGGATTCAACGAGAGAGCCCCCGTGCGATGCGCGGTACCGCTCATCCTGATTGCGCATGGCCAAAGCCGCTACGAGAACCAATCCCGCCAGAGCAGACATCCAGGTAAACCGGTCATCGAAGAAAATGGCTCCGAGTATCGCGGCCATAAACAGCGAGATGAAATTTGCAAGTGAAACGAGCGTCGGGCCATGGTCGCGGGTCAGTTTCAAGTAGACAAGCAATGCAAGTCCCTCACTGGCACTGATTGTGCCGACGGCTGGTATGTTCGACGCTGCCAGGTGCCACTCAGAGATGATGCCGGAAGCCACTCCCCCTGCAATGGAGGCTATCGAAACGATAAGTGCCTGCGCATTGGCCACGTGCAATGCATCCACCTGTTTTGGCCACCGGGAGGCGACAAAAACCGTGTTTGCAGCGTAGAGAGTTGGAACCGCCAAAGCTGCAAGAAGGCATGGCCATGCAACTTTTCCAGTCGGGAGATCCGCGGTATCCCATAAGACCAGAAGCGCGGCGCCAAACCCCAGAAGAACCGAGCAGACCCGCTTCATGTTCAGATGCTCCACGCCAAGAATAGCGGCGAGCATGGACGTGAGAACGGGCATCGTGGAAATGATAACGACAAAGGCGAACAATGGGAGCTGGGGCGCGACCACGATCTCTAGGATGAATGGCAGAACAAAGCCAAGGACGCCGCTGAATAGATAGAATGCGATGGCGTGTCGGCCGAGCGGCGGCCATCTGCGGCGCATGGCAGCTGCGGCTGAATAGATGATCGCTATTCCCAAGATCGATACCGGAGCGACCACATGAGGCGGAATACCCGACTGACCCGCTGATTTCATGGCTGCGAGGCGCAGGCTCCACAGCAACCCCAGAAGGATTAACAGGCTATACTTCATGGACCTACCTCATGCCGGTGAGAAGCTTGGCCGCAAAGCCCAGGAGAACGGCGCCCGAAATCTGCCGGAACCTGTCGTATCTCGCCTGGGTCATGAACCGGGTCCGCAGCACGTGCGCCAATGCGGAATAGGTGCTGAGAGACAGGATGGACAGACCGCAATAGGTCAGGATCAGAATGCCCGCCTGCGGCGCCAGACCGCGCTCCGGGTCCAATATCTGCGGGAACAGCGCCATATAGAAGAGCAGCGCCTTGGGGTTGGACGCGGCAAGCAGGAAGGCCTCGGAGAACAGCGCCTTGGCGCGCACAGGCGCTTCTATCTGTGCCGTCAGGGACAACCTTTCTTTTCTGAAGATCAGCTTGAGGCCAAGCCAGGCAAGATAGGTAACGCCCAACCAGCGAAAGAGTGACCACAAAAAGCCCGAGGCCATCACAAAGGACGCGATCCCTGCCGCGCAAATGGCCCCGCCAATGGCAAGGCCGAGGGCGTTGCCAAATATTGTTGGCAGGACACGTTTGCCGCCCAATTGCACGGCACGGCGCACCGTGTTCAGATTTGCCGGTCCCGGTGTCACGATATTCACGGCCGATACGGTTGCGAACGATATCCAAAGCGCCCAGTTCATGGTGCCTCCTGCCGATGAAGTCAGATTGCAGGAAATCTACCATTCAACCGGTCGCCCGTACTTTCAGCAAGAAAAGTCTCTCGCTAAATGGATCGTGCTTTATGAGGCTGTATGCGCTAGTTGGTTTTTTATGAGAAGCCCATTGGACGATCTTGACCGCTGCATTCTAACCGCTCTGGCGCGTGACGCGCGCGTCAGTTGGAAAGACCTCGCCACCGAGGCGGGGGTCTCGGCGCCAACCATCCGCGATCGCGTGAAACGGCTTCAGGACACAGGTGTAATTCAGGGCTTCGCGGTCGAGATTGCTCCAGCCGCGTTGGGTTTCTCACTCGAAGCCGTAGTGAGGTTTCGGCCGCTCCCCGGCAAGCGCCATGTGCTGGAAGCGCAAATTCAGGAGACCGACAGGATCGTACAATGCGACAAGGTTACTGGGGAGGATGGTTTCGTGGCTCGTATCTTGCTGAAAGAGATTGGCGAACTGGACCCGCTGCTGGAAACATTCAGCCGGATGGCGACGACAAATACATCTATCGTGAAATCCAGCCCGGTGAGAATGCGGCCGCCTCCATTTTAAAGCCATTGCAGACACTGGCGCAGGCGCAGCGAATGCTCACATTGTCCCGCGTCTTTCCAGTTCAAGCAGTGCGCAGCGAATGGCGGGGGCTTCAAGCGTTCACAAATGTTCTAGATTTTGGTCACTTTTGCAGCTTCGGGCCCCTTGGGCCGGATACGCTGGAACAGGCCTTTGTCTCCATTCTCAAGGCCGCCGACCCCCCTGCCCCGGTCTCCGCTCCCGAAACAGCCGTGCATACAGGCGCCGCTCCGGCCGGCGGCTCCCTCACCCGCGCGCTGGCCTATGCCCGGCGCGAAACGGTCGAGGTCCTGCGCGACCGGGTGCGGCTTGCCTTTGCCTTCCTTGGCTCGGTGATCCTGATGCTGGTGTTCTGCTTTGGCATTTCGCTGGACATTGATGAGCTGGACTATGCCGCCCTCGACCTGTCGCAAAGCCCCGAAAGCCGCGCCTACCTCGCGGAGATATCCGGCTCCCGCTACTTCCGCCCCACCCCGCCCCTGTCCAGCGCTGCCGAAGGGCGCAGCCGGCTGGTCTCGGGCGAGGTCTCGCTGGTGATCGAACTCCCCCCCGGTTTCGGGCGCAAGCTGCGCGCCGGTGAACCGGCAGAGGTGCTGGCGATTGTCGATGGCGCGATCCCCTTCAAGGGCGAAACGGTGGAGGGCTACGCCGCCGGTCTGCATCAGACATTCCTGACCGCACAGGCCGCCGCCCGTGGCACCCGCCAGCCCGAAATCGCCCGCATACAGCCGCGGTTCCGCTACAATCAGAGCTTTGAAAGCATTGCCGCGATGGCGCCGGCAATGCCCGCAATCCTGCTGATCATGCTGCCTGCGGTGCTGATGGCGGTCAGCGTCGCGCGGGAAAAGGAGCTGGGCTCAGTCACCAATTTTTACGTCACCCCGACCACCCGGCTGGAGTTCCTGATCGGCAAGCAGATCCCCTATATCGCAATCGCCTATCTGAACTTCCTGCTGCTGACGGCAATGACCATCGCGGTCTTCGGGGTGCCGCTCAAGGGCGACCCGCTGCCGCTGGCCCTGGGCGCGCTGCTCTATGTCTGGGCCGCCACGTCCTACGGGCTGCTGATCGCCACCATGACCTCCAGCCAGGTGGCGGCGACCTTTGCAACCACCATCGCCTCGGTGGTGCCGACGATCCAGTTCTCCGGCCTGCTGCAGCCGGTCTCGACACTGGAGGATGGCGCCCAGACCATCGGCGCGCTGTGGCCGTCGTCTTATTTCCTGCATCTGAACGTCGGCGCCTTCACCAAGGGGCTGGGCTGGGAGGCGCTGCTGCCCGACATCCTGGCGCGGGCCTGCTTCGGGCCGGCCCTCACCCTGCTGGCCGCACTCGCCCTGCGGGCGCAGGAGAAATAGATGCGGCGGCTCTCCTGCATATTCTGGCTCGGCCTCAAAGAGATGATGAGCCTGCGCCGCGACTGGGTGATGATGGCGCTCCTGGCCTGGTCCTTCACCCTGGCGCCGGTGATGGAGGCGACCGGGGTCGCCACCTCGGTCAACAACGCCTCGATCGCCTTTGCGGATGAGGACAACTCCCCCCTGTCCCGCACCTTGGCCGCCGCCTTCTTCCCGCCCGAGTTCCAGCCGGTGGTGCAGATCGAACCGGGCACCGGTGCCGCCCGGATGGATGCGGGCGATTTCCTGTTCGTCGTCGCCGTGCCGCCCGGATTCGAAAAAGACCTGCGCGCCGCCCGCGTGCCGGAAATCCAGGTGCTGATCGACGCCACCGCAATGGAACAGGCGGGCATCGGCGCCAGCTACATCACCAGCATCCTCAGCACCGAGATCCGCCGCTTTGCCATCGGCGCCGATCTGGCCCAGCCGCAGCCGCTGGACATCATTATCCGCAGCGCCTTCAACCCGAACCGCGACACCGTTCGCTTTGCCGGCATCAACGCGCTGATCGGCCAGATCATGTGGCTGACCACGATCCTCACCGGCGCCGCGATGATCCGCGAGCGCGAGCACGGCACCATTGAGCATCTTTTGGCGATGCCGCTGTCGCCCTTTGACATCGCGGTTGCCAAGATCTGGGCCAACGCCGCGGTGGTGCTGGCTGCGGCGGCCCTGTCGCTGGGTTTTGTCATGCAGGGGGTGCTGGACATCACCATCGCGGGATCCACGCTGCTGTTTCTCTGCGGCACGGCGCTGTTCCTGTTCACCGCAACCGCGCTGGGGGTATTCCTGGCAACCGTCGCGCGCTCGATGGCGCAGTTTGCGCTGCTGGTGATGCTTACCATCCTGCCGATGCTGATGCTGTCGGGCGGCGAAACCCCGGTGGAAAGCCAGCCCGCGTGGCTGCAGGCCGCCACCACCCTCCTGCCCTCGCGGCACTACATGGCCGCCAGCCAGGCCATCGTCTTCAAGGGCGCTGGGGCTGAGACCGTCTGGCCGGAATTCCTGTGGATGGCACTGCTGGGCGCGGCCCTGCTGGCAACCAGCCTGGTTCTGTTCCGCCGCTCAGTGGCGCAGGACGGCTAACGGATCACAACCACGGTGCATTTGGCATGGCGCACGACCCGTGCCGCTGTCGAACCCAGGAAATAATCCTGCAGGCCCGGCCGGTGCGAGGCGATGACAATGCAGTCGGCGCCATGCGCGTCCGCGTAATCGGTGATCGTGCGCCCGGCGTGGCCGGTGACCAAGTCCGCCTCGACGTCCGTCACCCCGCCCAGATCCGCCTTCAGCTCTGCCAGCATCTCGGCGAGGGTGTTTTCCAGCAGACCCTTGGGCAGCTGCTGAACCACATAGCCGGGGATCTCATCTGCTACGGTCAGCGCGGTGATCCTGGCATCGCTGTCCGCCAGCAGGCGGGCAGCCTCCAGCGACCGGGCCGTATCGGCACCGTGATCCGGGGCAATCGGAACCAGAACATGCTTGTACATCGTATTCCTCCTCTGATGCGGCCCGAGTCTACGCCGGTTGGCGGCGGCCTGCCTTGACACAGGTTAGCCGCCCCAGCGGCAGCGGATTGATCAGGATCATGGCAACCTCCCGCAAAACTGCTCTACTGGTGAACGCGGTGTGCATGCCCGCCTGCCGCGAACCAGCTGCCGGAGGCCTGCCATGCAACGCCAAACCTCTCTCTTCGTGCTCGCCCCTGACACCAGCGATGAAACCGTCACCGCCGCTGCCGAGGCGGCGCAGAGCCACGACGCCTATCTCGCCTGCCTGCTTTTGGACAGCCTGCCCGCCAGGCCCTACTTCGTTTACAGTGCGACGGGCTTTGGCGCGGCGGCGATGCCTGCGGACTGGGTTGATCATCTGCGGGACGCCCGGCAGGCGGCAGAAACCCGCGCCGCAGAGGTAAACGATCTCCTCACCCGCAACAGCTGCTCCGGCGACGTGCTATACGCAGTCTGTGCCGGCGCTGACATCCGGCAGCTTTGCGCCCAGCGTGCCAAGACCTGCGATACCGCACAGTTTGCCGATGGCCTCAGGGACCGCGAGGACGTGTTCCGCGAAGCCCTGCACGGCCTGCTGTTCCAGTCGCCGGTTCCGGTCATCGTGAACGGCTCGCCATTTGCCAGCTTCAGCCGTGTCTTTCTCGCCTGGGACAGCAGCCTTGCCGCCTCCCGCGCCGCCCATGCGGCCCTGCCCCGCTTGCGCCGCGCTGAGGAAGTGGTGATCGGCTGCTTTGAATCCAGCGCCTCAGACCAGCGCGACGGCGAGGACCCGGGCACCGATGCTGCCACCTGGCTCAGCCACCACGGCTGCAATGTCACTGTTTCGCAATTCCCCGGCGGCGGCCAGGACGTCGGCCACGCAATCCTGCAGCGCGCCCGCGAGGCCGGGGCTGGTCTGGTGGTGATGGGCGCCTATGGCCATTCCCGCCTGCGCGAGGCAGTGTTTGGCGGCACCACCCGCACGATGATAGACCAGACGGAACTGCCGGTCCTCTTTGCCCACTGATACCCGCTGCCCCCTTAGCCCATGAACTCAGGAGCCGCCTAATGACCAGCCAGGCCCCGTTTGATGCCTACAAGCCTGCCGAAATCGCAAAACTGGTAGAGACCGCCGGGACCGCCAAGGCCCGGCTGCCGCTGCCGCAAATGTTCGTGCTGGCGATGCTGGCCGGCGCTTTCATTGGCTTCGGCGCGGCGGCCTATACCATGACCCTGACCGGCGCATCCCTCATCACAGGACCGGTCCGGGTGCTGGGCGGTGCGGTGTTCTCGCTCGGCCTGATCCTGGTGGTGATCGCCGGGGCAGAGCTGTTCACAGGCAACGTGCTGATGGTGATTGCTGCAGTGGACCGCAAGATCCCGCTGCGCCTGCTGCTGCGCAGCTGGGGCATTGTCTATGCCGGAAATCTGGCGGGCGCCGCCGGGCTGGCCGCCGCCTTTGCCCTGACGGGGCTGCTGGACGGCCCGATGGGCGCAACCGCCAGTTCCCTTGCCATGGCCAAGGCAGATCTGACGCCGCTTGAGGCCTTCATGCGCGGTGCACTGTGCAACGCCCTGGTCTGCCTCGCCGTCTGGCTCTCCTTTGCCGCCCGCACCGCCGCTGGCAAGGTCCTGGCCATCCTCTGGCCGATCACCGCCTTCGTCCTCCTGGGGCTCGAGCACTCCATCGCCAACATGTATTTCTTTCCGCAGGCCTGGGGTGCCGGGGCGGACATCCCCCTTGCCGCGGCAGCCGCCAACCTCTTTTGGGTCACCCTTGGCAATATCGCCGGCGGCGCGGGCGGTGTCGCCCTGGCCTATTGGTTCGCTTTTCTCGGCGGCTCCGCGCAGCGGCAGCCTGAACACTCATCTGAGCAAAGCCGCTGACGCCGCCGTCTTACTCCACCTTGCGGTCCGGCAGCCGGATTTCCTGCAGAACCGCCAGATATCCCATCAGGTCGGATAGCGTGACCACCCCCAGCAGCTGTCGGTCCTCCGCCACCAGGAACTTGCGCCGCCCGGTGGCAGAGATTTTCGCCATCAGCTCCGCGGCGGGCATTTCCGGGCCGACCGTATTATCTGCATCCGCCGCGGCATAGACATCGCCCACGCGGGTTGCCGCCCAGTCCGCGCGCGGGGTCTGCGCCAGCAGCCCGGTATCGGCATAGCCCAGCAGCACATCATCCAGCACCACCGGCACAAAGCTCTTGCGCTCCGCCAGCATCACCTGATCCGCAAGCTCTTGCAGGCTGATATCCGGTGCCACCGTGACCGGGTCGCGCGTCATCAGCAGGGCCACCGTCTTGCCCTTGAACGCCGCCGCCTGCAGCTGATGGGCATAGGTGCCCTTGGCCGCGGTCAGCACAAACACCCCGATCAGCACCTGCCAGAGCGACGCAACCGGGTTGCCGGAAAACAACCCGACGACCCCAAAAATGATCAGCGCATAGGCAAAATAGCTGCTGATCCGGGTCGCGGTGGCGGTCGCCTGCAGCAGGTCGCGGCTGCGGCTCCACAGGAAGGCGCGAAAGATCCGCCCGCCATCCAAGGGAAAAGCCGGCAGCAGGTTGAACACCGCCAGCACCAGGTTGATCAGCGCCAGGTAGTCCAGCACCGGGTTCAGCGCCATCCCCGGCGCAAGCCACCCGCCCATCTGAGCCAGCAGCCAGAAGCCAAGGGCCAGCGCAAAGCTCATCAGAGGGCCGGCAATCGCAATCCAGAACTCGCTGGCGGCGGTCTTCGGCTCCGATCCCAGCTCGGCAACCCCGCCGAAGATGAACAGGGTGATCCCCTTGATCTCAACCCCGAAGCGGCGGGCCACCACCGAATGGGACATCTCGTGCAGGATCAGCGAGGCAAAAAGGCCCAGCATCGCCAGCAGCGCCAAGGTGAAATACACGCTGCCGCTGGCACCGGGATAGACCATCGGAAAATACTGCGCCGACAGGCTCCAGGTGATCAGCGCGGCAATCAGCGCCCAGCTCGGGTCAATGCGGATGTCAAACCCCTGCAAGGTGGCGATCTTGATGGCATTGGAAAACATCGGCTTCCCTCCCGTCCCGACCCTAGCGCCAAACCGGCCCCGCCCCCTTGATCCGGCTCAAACCCGGAACAGGCTGCCCGCCAGATAGGCCACCGCGGCAGCGCAGGAGCCGATTGCCAGCGTCTCCAGTCCCGATTTCCACCAGGGCGCCAGCGACCAGACACTCTTGCTGGCGCCGATGCCGAAAAACACCGCCCCGGTGGCCAGCGCCGCCGTCAGGAACGGATCCGGCACCCCCAGCATGAACGGCAAGAGCGGCACAATGCCCGCCGCCATGAAGGCGGCAAAGGTGGTCAGCGCCGCTGCCACCGGGTTGGGCTCGGCCGGGGCCAGCCCGTATTCGCTGGTCAGCATCAGCGAGATCCACTTCTCCGGCTTGGCGGCAACCGACCGCACCGCCCCTTCCAGCACCTCGCCGCTCAGCCCCAATTCCTGGAAGATCTGGCGCAGCTCCTCGCGCTCGCCCTCCGGGTACTGGCGGATATGGCGCTTCTCCACCTTGTAAAGCCGCCGCCGGTCGTCCAGATCCGCCTTGGTGCCCAGGTAGTTGGCCGCCGCCATCGAAAACCCGTCCGCCAGCACGTTGGCAATGCCCAGGGCGATGATCACACCTTGCGAAAACCCGGCCCCCTCAACACCTGCAGCAATCGCAAAGGTGGTGACCGCGCCGTCAATGCCGCCGTAAACCGCATCCCGCAGCCGCCCGGTGCCGTTGCTGCCCGCAAGCCGCCGCGCGATGTCCTCCTTGCTGTGCCCGTGATCGCCCTTCATGCCCGCAGGATGACCCGAAACGGCAAAACCCGCATTGAGGGAGGTCAAGCCGCCGCAGCTGCCCGGCTGGTCCGGCGGCTGGCGAGATAGCGCAGGGTTTTCAGCACCTCCGGCACCACCAGGACCGGCAGCACCAGCAGCGCGATCAGGCCCCAGTGCTCCGCCTGCAGCGGCACCGTGTGCAGCAGCACCTGCAGCGGCGGCCAGTACACCGCCGCCACCTGCGCCCCGATGGTCACCGCCAGCGCCGCCAGCAGCAGCGGATTGCTGAAAAACCCGATCCGCCAGCACGGCAGATGCAAGGAGCGGAAGGCAAAGACGCTGGCCTTCTCAAACACCACCATGGCAGTAAAGGCGGCGGTGCGGGCCAGATCCTCGTTGCCGTCCAGCAGATGCAGGAACAGCCATAGGCTGGCGAGCCCGGTATACAGCCCCAGCGCCAGAATGGTCAGCAGCCCGGCCTTCCCCACAATCGGCGCGTCCTTCCTGCGCGGCGGATGCTCCATCTGGTCCGGCTCGCCCTTCTCCAGCCCCAGCGCCACCGCCGTCACCCCGTCGGTGACCAGGTTCATCCACAGGATCTGGGTGGCCAGGAATATCAGCGGCCCGCCGATCAGGATATTGATCAAGAGCGCAATCACCTCGCCCGCGTTGGAAGACAGCAGGTAGCGCACGAATTTGCGCACATTGGTGAACTGCCGCCGCCCCTCGCCTATGGCGCGCACAATGGTGGCAAAGTTATCGTCCAGCAGCACCAGGTCAGAGGCATCCTTGGCCACATCCGTGCCCCGCACCCCCATCGAGACGCCGATGTCGGCCTGTTTCAGGGCCGGCGCATCATTCACCCCGTCGCCGGTCATCGCCACGATCTGATGCTGCCCCTGCAGGGCGGAGACGATCCGCATCTTGTGGGCGGGCCTTGTGCGGGCAAACAGCACATCCTGCTGCAGGATCCGGTCCAGCTCCGCATCCTCCAGCGCCTCCAGCGCATCGCCGGTCAGGGTCTTTCCGGCAGGCAGGCCCAGCTGGGCGGCAATCGCCTTGGCAGTCAGCGGGCTGTCGCCGGTGATCATGATCACCCGGATGCCCGCCGACCGGGCCGCGCCGATTGCGGCCCGCACCTCCGGCCGCGGCGGATCAATCAGCCCCGCCAGCCCGAGGAAGGTCATGTCCTGCTCTCGAATCTCTCCGCCCGGCGCCGTACCCGTTGCGAGGCCGATCACCCGCAGCCCCTCCGCTGCCATCACCTCATAGGCTTCAGTGATTGCTGCCGTCTGCTCTGCACCCAGCTGCCGCGGGCCGTTCTGGGTCAGCACCTCCGTGCAGAGGCTCAGAACCTGCTCCGGCGCGCCCTTGGTCAGCACCTTTTCGCCGCCGATGCCCTTTACCAGCACGCTCATCCGCTTGCGCTCGCTGCTGAAGGGGATTTCCGCCAGCACCGAATCCGGCGGCGGCAGCTCTGCCCAGCCCTTGTAGCCCAGCGTGACCAGCGCGCCCTCGGTCGGGGCACCGGTCATCTGCCAGTGGCCGCCCTCGCGGTGCAGGCTGGCATGGGTGCAGGTGAGCCCCGCCTCCAACAGCTGCGCCAGCACCGCATCCTCCCGCGCGCCGGTAACCGCGCCGTTCCAGGCAATATGGCCCGCCGGGTCATAGCCGGTGCCGGTCACCTGATAGATGCGGTCCAGCGTCCAGACCCGCGTCACGGTCATCTTGTTTTCAGTCAGGGTGCCGGTCTTGTCGGTGCAGATGACCGAGGCCGCGCCCAGCGTTTCCACTGCCTGCAAACGCCGCGCCAAGGCTTTCTGGCGCACCATCGCCGCCGCCCCCAGCGCCAGGGTGATGGTGACCACCGCGGGCAGCCCCTCCGGCACCATTGCCACAGACAGCGACAGGCCGGTCATGAACATCTCCGCCGCGTCCCGCCCCATGTAGAGCCCCAGCGCCAGGATCGCGGAGGCGATGGCCAGCGCCGCAAACCCCAGCTGCCGCGCCAGGCGGCCCAGCTGCACCTGCAGATTGGTCTTCTTCAGCCCCACCGCCCCGGTCAGCGCCGCGATCTCGCCAAAGGCGGTGCGCGCGCCTGTCGCCGTGACCACCGCCAGCGCCCGCCCCGCTGCCACCACCGTGCCGGCAAACACCTCCGCGGCGTCTCCCCCGGGCGCCTTGTCCACCGGAACCGATTCCCCGGTCAGCGCGCTTTCATCCAGCCGCAGCCCGGCAGCTTCCTCCAGATGCGCATCGGCGGGCACCCGCGCGCCCGCCTCCAGGATGATCAGATCGCCCGGCACCAGCTCGCGCGCCTCAATCACCTGCTCGCGCCCGTCCCGCACCGCCAGCGCCTGCGGCGACAGCATGCTGCGCAGGCTTTCCAGCGCGGTCTCCGCCCGCCATTCCTGCACAAAGCCCAGGATCCCGTTCAGCCCGATCACCAGCCCGATTGCCAGCGTGTCGGCATACTCGCCCAGCGTGAAGGCGATGATCCCGGCGGCAATCAGGATCAGCACCAGAAAATTGCTGAACTGGCGCAGGAACACTTTCAGCGGCCCGGTGCGCCGGCCCCGCGGCAGCTCGTTCCAGCCATAGGTCCGCCGCGCCGCTTCCGCCTGCTGCCGCGTCAGCCCGCTGACCCGCCCGCCAGCGCTGTCCTGAGCCGGATTTGCCATGCGCTTTGCCCTCCGCGGCCGCCACCGGCCACCGTTTCCAGCCTGCCGCATCACCGGCCCCTCCGGCAACTGCACCAACGCCGCAGGGGCCTATGCCAGGCTCAAACCGGAATAGAAACCGGAACTAAAAGCGGAACAGAGTCAGCATAAAGCATTCCAATCACATTGATAACACGATGATAATAATACTATTTTATTCTGTTCCCCAGCGGCCGAAAACGGGCTATAAAACGGAACTTGAATAGGAACAAAACGGGCGTCACACCCCGGAAGCGGAACAGGGGCACTGCATGGCGGCGGACAGGCCAACCGACTTGGCGGATGATGGCGAGCCGATCACCATCGTCGAGCCGCTGATCCCCGAAGAAGCCTCCCGGCACCGCCCTGCCCTCAACGATCTGGCGGTGGAGCTGGCGATGGCCTCCTCAGCCCTGCGCGCCGCGCTGCCAGAGGCCGTCCGCACTCCGCTGGCAGGCCTGGTGCGGTCGATGAACTGCTACTATTCGAACCTGATCGAGGGCCACAACACCCACCCGGTCGACATCGAACGCGCACTCAATCAGGATTTCAGCCAGGATCAGGCCAAGCGCGATCTGCAGCTGGAGGCAGTCGCCCATATCGCCGTGCAGAAATGGATAGATGAGGGCGGGCTGCCCGGCCATCCGCTCGATCCCGCCGTGCTGCAGGAAATCCACCGCCGGTTCTGCGAAAACCTGCCCGAAAGCCTGCTGACCGCGCGCAGCCCGGACGGCACGGAGACCCGGATCATCCCCGGCGCCTTCCGCACGGATTACGTGCAGGTGGGCAAGCACGTCGCCCCCAGCCCCGGCGCGGTGGCGCGGCTGCTGGCCCATATGCGCAAGATGTACGGCGCCCAGGGCCGCAGCGGCGCCATCATCGCCACCGCCTGCGCCCATCACCGGCTGGTCTGGGTGCACCCTTTCCTGGACCTGAACGGGCGGGTGTCGCGCATGGTCGCCCACGCCATGCTGCGCCAGAACGTGAATTCCGAGGGCCTGTGGTCCGCCTCCCGCGGCCTCGCCCGCAAGGAGGCCGAGTACAAGCAGCGCCTGATGGCTGCGGATGAACCCCGCCACGGCGGCGCCGACGGCCGCGGCAACCTGTCGGAGCAGCGGCTGGCGGAGTTTGCCGCCTTCTTCCTGGAAACCGCAATCGACCAGGTCCGCTTCATGGAGCGGCTGATGCAGCCGCAGGCCCTGCGCACCCGGGTTGAGGCCTGGTGCCAGCAGGAAATCAAGGCAGGCCGCCTGCTGACCGGTGCCGAAACCGTGATGCGCGAGGCTCTAACCCTGGGCAAACTGGAACGCGGGAGCGTGCACGGGCTGCTTGGCGTCAGCGACCGCCAGGCCCGCAAGGTGACCGCCGGATTGCTGGCGGCCGGCGCGCTGGCATCGCCAACCCAGCGCGCGCCCCTGCAGCTGACCTTCCCCGCGGCGCTGGCCGGGGACTGGATGCCCGGCCTGTTTCCCAGCCGCTGACGCCGCGCCCCCTGCCCGCCCGGCAAACGCCAACTATAGAAAACGCTTGCACGAATCCCGCTCTTTGGCCAATAGTCACGGAAAAGAGGCGGCAAACGCCAAATTCCGTGAACACGCCAGGCAGCAGACACACGGGTAAAAGGCAGAGCGGCGCAGATGGCAGGCACAAGGGCAGATGGATCATACATACACACCTGAGGATCTCAATGCGGTGATCCGCCAGCATTCCGAATGGATTGCGGCCCAGCTGCATGCGCAGCGCGAAAGCCTGTTCCCGCCGAACGCCTCCAAGACCATGCGCAAATTCACCTCCGGCGAGGCCGCAAGCCTGCTGGGCGTGAATGATTCCTACCTGCGCAAGCTGCATCTGGACGGCAAGGGCCCCTCGCCCGAGCTGACCGCCGGCAACCGCCGCCAGTATTCCGCCGAGGACATCCGCGAGCTGCGCGAGCTGCTGGAAAAAACCGCCCGCAAACCCGGCGATTACCTGCCCGGCCGCCGCGAAGATGATCACATGCAGATCATCGGCGTGATGAATTTCAAGGGCGGCTCCGGCAAGACCACCACTTCCGCCCATCTGGCGCAGCGCCTCGCGCTCAAGGGCTACCGGGTGCTGGCGATCGACCTCGACCCGCAGGCGTCGCTGACCGCGCTGCACGGCGTCCAGCCGGAGTTCGACCTCAAGGACGGCGGCACGCTTTATGACGCCATCCGCTACGACGACCCGGCGCCGATCTCCTCGGTGATCCGCAAGACCTATATCCCGAACCTCGACCTGATCCCCGGCAACCTCGAACTGATGGAATTCGAGCACGACACCCCCCGCGCCCTCGCGCAGGGCAGCGCCGGCTTGTTCTTTTTCCGGGTCAAAGAGGCTCTGACACAGGTCGATTCCGACTATGACGTGGTGGTGATCGACTGCCCGCCGCAGCTCGGCTTCCTCACCATGTCGGCGCTCTCCGCCGCCACCGGCGTGCTGGTGACGATCCACCCGGAGATGCTCGACGTGATGTCGATGTCGCAATTCCTGCGCATGACCGCCGACCTGATGGACGTGATCGCCCAGTCCGGCGCGGATATGAGCCACGACTGGATGCGCTACCTGCTGACCCGCTACGAACCCTCGGACGCGCCGCAGAACCGCATCGTTGCCTTCCTGCGCACCATGTACGGCGACAAGGTGCTGAACGCGCCGATGCTGAAATCCACAGCGATTTCCGACGCAGGCCTCACAAAACAGACTCTATACGAGGTCGAACGCAGCGCTTTCACCCGCTCCACCTATGACCGCGCGGTCGAAAGCCTGAACGCCGTGAACGACGAAATCAGCCAGCTCATTCAGGAAACCTGGGGGCGCACATGACCAGCAAAAAATCACGCCTTTCGATGCTCGACAGCCTGGCCGCGGCCGGCGCGCCGGTCTCCTCCCCTGCCCCGGCGACGCCGATGATGTCCAGCAACCGCGCCCTGCGCTCGGCCCGCGACGCGGTTGATTCGCACCGGGTCTGGGATCTGGAGCCGCATCAGATCGAGGACACCCGCGTCCACGACCGGCTCGACCCCAACGACATCCACGACCTGCGCGACGCGATTGAGGCCAACGGCCAGACCGTGCCGATCCTGGTGCGCCGCCACCCGTCCGAAGCCGACCGCTATCTGCTGGTCTACGGCCGCCGCCGGCTGGAGGCGATCCGCGCCTCCGACAAGGTGACCAAGGTCCGCGCCCTGGTCGCAACACTGGATGATGACGCCGCCGTGCGCGCCCAGATTTCCGAAAACATGGCGCGCCGCGACCTGAGCTTCATCGAAAAGGCCCTGTTCGCGCAGGAGCTGGTCGAAAACGGCTTTGGCAACCAGTCGCAGGTCGCCGAGGTTCTGACCGTCACCAAATCCTCCGTCTCCATGGCCATCGCCATTGCCGAGGCGGTGGGCCCCGATCTGATCCGCGCCATCGGCCCGGCCCAGGGCATCGGCCGCCCCCGCTGGGACGCGCTGGCCAAGGCAATTGCCGCCAGCGGCGCCAGCCAGGAGGGGCTGATTGCCATCGCCCAGAAGGAATACGACGATTTCACAATGCGGGCCGTCAACGGCGCTGCCGAGACGGAGCCCGCCGACCCGTCGGTGCTTGCGTTTGAGGCGGTGTACAGCGCCGTAGCGCCCTCCCCTGCCCCGCAGAAACCGGCAAAGGAACCCAAGGCCCGCACCCTCAGCCAGCCGCTCACCGTGGATGGCCTGCGCAGCGCCACCCTGCGCCGCACCGCCAAGGGCGTCAGCCTCGAACTTCCTGGCGGCGGCTTTGCCGACTGGCTGGAGGCTGAGGCGCAAACACTGATTGAAGAGCTTCACGCGCGCTGGCAGTCGCGCGGCGAAGAATAAATGATAACAACAACTTAGGAGGCACTGAGCAGGCAAAAAAGAAGGCCCCGCAAAACCGAAGCTCCACGAGACCAACTTGTTTCTAGCACCTTCAAGTTAGTGGCCGGAGCGTTTGACCGCAAGTCCAAAGCGATTCGCGGGCCGCTGTTTTTTTGTCTTTCGTGATGATGACATGGGATATATGCCCCTCACGCCTTTTGGGCGAACGGTGGATGCTGTCCTGCTGAAACACCAGCAGGCCGCCGCCGCACCCTCCCCTATGCTCAGCCCTGTCAGCAAGTGGGACGCGCTGCGCGAACTCGCAGCGGCGCGCAAGGCCTATGGCCTGAATGACCGCGACCTCTCCGTCCTGCAGGCGCTGATCAGCTTCCTGCCCGGCACCGATGTGGATCCCCAGCCCGGAGTCACCGTGGTGCACCCTTCCAACCGGACCATCTGCGAGCGGCTGAACGGGATGCCCAATTCCACCATGCGCCGCCACATGGCCAAGCTGGTAGCCGCGGGCATCCTGATCCGCCGCGACAGCCCCAACGGCAAACGCTACGTGCGCCGTTCCCAGGGCGAGCGTGTGGCCTACGGCTTCGACCTCTCCCCCCTCGCCCGCCGCTACGCCGAGTTTTCGGACGCCGCCGAGGCTGAGCGCGCCCTGGCGTCCCGCATCAAGCAGCTGCGCGAAACCGTCAGCCTGATGCGCCGCGACCTGCTGAACCTGGCTCTGCTTGGCGCTGCAGAAGATCCTGAGCTGTCCATTTGGGACCAGTTCCAGGACCTCGCACATCTCACAGCCCGCGACCTGCGCCGCAAGCTCGGTCTGACTGATCTGGCTGACATCCAGGCATCTCTCTCCACCGCATTGGAGGAAACCAAACGCCAATTAGAGACCCTTTTTGCAGAGAAACCGGGCACCAGTGACGCCCAAATTGAGCACCACTATCAGAATTCTAAGAAAGACTCTTTTGAATCTGAACAGGCCGTTAAGCCAGCGCACGCACCGCATACGGAATCGCAAGAGGATACCGGCTATGCTGAGAAACCCTCAGAACAAGGTCCCGTGAGCCATGAAACCCGACCCCAGCCACCAAAGGCCCCTGACCCCAGCGGCCCGAACCTCCCGCTGCGCCTGATCCTTTCGGCCTGCGGTGAAATCCAGAGCTATGCGGATGGAGCCATCCGCCATTGGCCCGACCTCCTGCGGGCCGCCGATACCGTGCGGCCGATGATGGGAATCTCTTCAGCCGTCTGGGAAGAGACCAAGACTGTTATGGGGGCCGCAGAAGCCGCAACCGTGGTCGCCGCAATGCTCGAACGGTTCCCCGATATCCGCTCGCCCAGCGGATACCTCAGGCATCTGAATGCCAAGGCTGTCTCCGGAACCTTCACCAGTGCCCCGATGGTCATGGCACTCGCCCGCAAAGCCGCAGCCTAGAGAGTTCACAGCTGTGAACTCCTTGCCTGCCCTTACCGCTGTGAAAACAGCCTAGCCAGATTGCGGCAGTAAATGCGGAGCCAGTTGCCTGAGTCGCAGGGAGCAGAAAACCGGGGCAGTGCGGTTTTGCCGACTGGATAAGGCTCCGGCCCGGTTGAGGTAAAAGCGCTCCGGCGGGTCCGCCGCGGACCTATTTAGTCAGTTGCCGCCGCTTGGCAGCGCGGATCTCGCGGGCCTGCTGCTCCTGTCCAGTGCGGAAGGATTCCTCGACAAAATCCATGTGGCGCCGGGCTGCGACCTCGGCGCGCTCCGGGTCGCCGTCGATAATTGCCTGGGCGATCTCCTTGTGCTGCTTCAGCAGCTCCGCGCCGGTGCCGTCCATGGTGCGCAGGAATTCGCGGTTGTAGAACACCCCCTGCCGGGTCAGGTCGTAGACCGAGGCCATCATGTGGATCAGCGTGGTGTTCTGGCTGGCGTCGACAACGGCGGTGTGCAGGCGGAAATCGGCCTCCTGGCTGGCGTCCTGATCGTCCTGCTCCCAGGCTTTCTGCATATCGGCGATGATCTCAGCCAGCCGCGCCTTGTCGGAGTCTGTGGCGCGGGCGGCGGCCAGGCGGCTGGCAAAAGCCTCCTGTTCGCGGCGGTATTCCAGGTAGTCGTAGAAGGCGCCGCCGTGGCGGGTGTAGAGCGACAGGAGGGCAGGGGACATGGCCCGGCCGGTGAGCGGCGCGATGAAGGTGCCCTCGCCATGGCGGACATTGACCAACCCGCGGCCTTCCAGCGTTTGCAGCGCCTCGCGCAGCTTGGGGCGCGACACTCCCATGGCCTCTGCCAGTTCCCGCTCGGAGGGCAGTTTGCGGCCTTCCTTGAGGATGCCGTCTACGATCATCGTCTCAATCTGCTCCACCACGGCATCGGCAATCGATTCGTGTCCAACGGGGTCAAACGGGCGGATGTCGGTCATGGCGTCCACTTTGATGCAGGGAAACCTCAAGCCAGAGGTCATTCCGAAACTTTACCACTGCGCCGCAAAACTGCAAGCCGAGGTACCCAGAAATACGGATATCCGGGATTGAGACAATAGCATGAAAGAAAACAATCTTTTCTGAACCGGCGCTGAAATCTCCGAAAATACATGCGGTTTTGCACGCCTCACCTTCCCGCGGCCTACCAGCAAAGTGGTAAATAAAGTTGTTGACTGAATTATGTGGTCAACAATATTTACCAGTCATACCGCATCAGCGGTTGGAATTGCGGCCGGAGGAGCGGCCGGACTGAACCCGGAGGAGATCCCATGAAAAAGACCCTGACCTCGCTGGCCGTGGCCGCATCGCTGCTGGCAGCCCCCGCCGCACAGGCCGCTGACAAGCTGCTGCTGAAAACCCCGATTGCGTTTTCGACCGCGCTGCCGGGCCTCGGCTCGCCGATCCCGCGGGTGGCGGAGCAGCTGGACCTGATGTCTGGCGGCAGCCTGAAGATGAAGGTCTATGAGCCTGGCAAACTGGTGCCGCCGTTTGAAATCCTGGACGCGGTATCCTCCGGCAAGATTAACTCCGGCTACACCACCGCCGGTTACTGGGCGGGCAAGATCCCGGCTGCGCCGTTGTTCTCTGCTGTGCCGTTCGGCCCGGAGGCGGGCGAGTACATGGCCTGGCTCTACTATGGCAACGGCATGACCCTGTATCAGGAGATGTACGACCAGGCGGGCTATAACGTGAAGGTGCTGCCCTGCGCGGTGATCGCGCCGGAGACCTCCGGCTGGTTCGCCAAGGAGATCAACAGCGCCGAGGATCTGAACGGCCTGAAGATGCGCTTCTTCGGCCTCGGCGGCAAGGTGATGCAGAAGCTGGGCGTGGCCACATCGCTGCTGCCCGGCGGCGAGATCTTCCCGGCGCTGGAGAAGGGCGCGATTGACGCGACCGAGTTCTCGATGCCCGCAATCGACGCCCGTTTGGGCTTTCACAAGCTGGTGAAATACAACTACTTCCCCGGCTGGCACCAGCAGGCCACCGTGTTTGAACTGCTGGTCAATAAGGACGTCTGGAACGAGGCCAGCGCCCAGCACAAGGCGATCATCGAAAATGCCTGCAAGGCCTCGATGGCCGACAGCTTTGCCGAAGGCGAGGCGATCCAGCACGAGGCGCTGATCGACAACGTCGAAAACAACGGCGTGCAGATCAAGCAATGGGACGACCAGATGCTGGAGCTGTTCCGTGCCACCTGGGACGAGGTCGCCGCGGAAGAGGCCACCAACGACCAGTTCTTCGGCCGGGTGCTGCTGGACATGCAGACCTTCCGCGAAGGCTATGCGGTCTGGAAAGAAAACGCATTCCTCCCGCGCAAGTAACCCGCTTGCGCACCTTGGGGCGGCAGTATTTCCGCCGCCCCGCTTTCCCTGATTTTCGTCATTTCCCTGACTGACACGGGCGCATTCACGTCCGCGCACGCCACGTTCCGGAGGAGGAAACCATGGCTGAGAATCTGCACCTGCAGGATGACCCGATCGAACGCTACGAAGAGATCCTGGAGCATGGCGACGAGGACCGGCAGCAGCTGGCGGTGTGGATCGACACTGCGGTCAAGGGGACCGGCAACCTGGTGATGTGGGCCAACGTGCTGCTGGTGCTGGCCATCGTGTCGCAAGTGGCGCTGCGCTACCTGCTGAACCAGAACTATCCCAAACTGGACGAGATCCAGTGGCATTTCTACGGGCTGGTGACGATGATCGGCATTTCTTATGCGCTGGTCACTGACAGCCATGTGCGGGTGGATGTGCTGCATATGCAGCTGAGCCGCCGCGCCCGGCGGATCATCGAAGTGATCGGCATCTTGACCCTGCTGGTGCCGTTCATCTATCTGATGATCGATCAGGGCTATGATTATTTTTACGAAAGCTGGCGGGTGAGCGAACGCTCTGACAGCCCCACGGGCCTGCCGGCCCGCTGGGCGCTGAAAGCGGTGATCCCGCTGAGCTTTGTCCTCTTGGCGGCGGCGGCGCTGGCGCGGCTGATCCATGACGGCCACGCGCTGCTGGCAGGCCCGGCAGAGGAGCGCGCCGGCAAAAGCCTGCGGCTGGTGGTCTGGGCGCTGGTTGGCTTTGCTGTTGTGGCGACCGCGCTGACCTTCCTGGTGGAGACCACCGAGGAAAAGTTGGTCATCGCCATGTTCCTGACCTTCATCGCGCTGCTGTTCACCGGCTTTCCGGTGGCCTGGACGCTGGCCGGGGTAGGGGTGGCCTATTGCGGGCTGGCCTATCTGTTCGACAACGGCATGATGCACTGGACCGGGCTGGAGGAAACCCTGACCGGGCTGGATTACCTGACCCTGGGTGCGGTGGTGAACCGGGTTTATGCCACCATGTCGAACGCGGTGCTGGTGGCGCTGCCGATGTTCATCTTCATGGGTCTGATGCTGGATGAAAGCGGCGTGGCGGAGCGTCTGATGAGTGCGATGCAGCGCCTGTTCGGCACCGTGCGCGGCGGGCTGGCGATCACCGTCACCCTGATCGGCATCATCCTTGCGGCCTCCACCGGCATCATCGGTGCCTCTGTGGTGCTGCTGGGTGTCTTGTCGCTGCCGTCGATGATGGAGCAGAAGTATTCGCCTGCGCTGGCGGCGGGCGTGGTCTCTGCCTCCGGCACGCTGGGGATCCTGATCCCGCCCTCGATCATGCTGGTGATCATGGCGGACCAGATGGCGCTGAGCGTCGGCGACCTGTTCATGGCGGCGGTGTTCCCCGGCGTGATCATCGGCGCGCTGTACCTCACCTATATCTTCGTGATTGCGCTGATCAAACGCGACGCGGCCCCGGCACCTGCGGGGGCCAAGCGCCCGGACTGGGCGGCGGTCAAGGACGTGATGATTGCGGTGCTGCCGACACTGGGGCTAATTCTGGCTGTGTTAGGCTCTATTTTTGCAGGTCTCACCACCCCGACCGAGGCGTCCGGAGTGGGCGCTTTGGGGGCGACGCTGCTGGCGCTTGGCTACCGCAGGCTGACGCTGGCGAAGCTGGTCAACGTGCTGAAGGCGACGTTTAACACCACCGCCTATATCTTTGCGATCTTCCTCGGCGCGACGGTGTTTTCCTATGTGCTGCGGGAGCTGGGCGGCGATGCGCTGATCGAGGAGATGATCCAGGGCACCGGCTTCGGGCCGGAGGGCACCGTCTTCATGATCCTGTTCATCGTGTTCCTCTTGGGGTTTGTGCTGGACTGGATCGAGATCACCCTGATCGTGCTGCCGCTGATGCGCCCGATCGTGAACGGGTTGGGGCTGGATATTCCCGGTTTCGGCGCCATCGATGAGCCGGCGCTGGTGTGGTTCGTGATCCTGGTGGCGGTGACGCTGCAGACCTCCTTCCTGACGCCGCCGGTTGGCTTTGCGCTGTTCTACCTCAAGGGCGTCTGCCCGCCGGAGATCCGTTTGGGCCATATCTACAAGGGCATCATTCCGTTTGTGCTGCTGCAGCTGACGGGCCTGATGTTTGTCTACCTGTGGCCGGCACTGGCGACCTGGCTGCCATCTGTGGCTTACTGAGCAGGGGAGGGCGGCTGTCATGAGCGATGCAGAGCTGATCGAGACGCTGAAATCCATCTGCGGGCGGCGCCATGTGCTGACCGGCGACCGCGCCACGCGGCGGTTCCGCAAGGGGTTCCGCTCCGGCGAGGGGGAGGCGCTGGCGGTGGTCCGGCCCGCAACCCTGCTGGAGCAGTGGAAGGTGCTGCAGGCCTGTGTGGCGGCGGACAAGATCGTGATCATGCAGGCGGCCAACACCGGGCTGACCGAGGGCTCCACCCCCAAGGGCCGCTATGACCGGGACGTGGTGCTGATCAACACCCGGCGGATGGACCAGCTGCAGCTGCTGGACGGCGGCAGGCAGGTCGTCAGCTTCCCCGGCAGCACCCTGTTTGCGCTGGAAAGGCTGCTGGCGCCGCTGGGCCGCCAGCCGCATTCGGTGATCGGCTCCTCCTGCATCGGGGCGTCCATCGTGGGTGGCGTCTGCAACAATTCCGGCGGGTCGCTGGTGGAGCGGGGGCCGTCCTATACCGAACTGTCGCTGTTCGCCCGCATTACCGGGGACGGCCAGCTGGAGCTGGTCAACCACCTGGGCATCAATCTGGGCGCCAGCCCGGAGGAGATCCTGACCCGGCTGCAGAGCGGCGACTACCGCCCCGAAGATATCGAGACCGGCAATCGGAAAGCCTCTGACACCTCCTATGCCCGCCGGGTCCGGGACATCGACGCGCCGACCCCGGCGCGGTTCAACGCCGACAAGTCGCGGCTGTATGAGGCGGCGGGCTGTGCGGGCAAGCTGGCGGTGTTTGCGGTGCGGCTGGATACCTATGCCAAGAATGAGGAAGAGCTGACGTTTTACGTCGGCAGCCGGACCACCGCGGCGCTGACCGCCCTGCGCCGCCGCATTCTGGCGGAGTTTGCCACTCTGCCGGTGAGCGCCGAATACATGCACCGGGATGTCTTTGACCTGTCGGACCGCTATGGCAAGGACACCATGGTGATGATCGACAAGCTGGGCACGGACCGGCTGCCGCTGTTCTTTGCCCTGAAAGGCGCGGTGGATGCGCGGCTGGCGGGCATTCCCGGGCTTGGCAATCTGACCGACCGCGTAATGCAGATGCTGTCGCGCCTGTGGCCGGATATCCTGCCGCGGCGGATGCGGGCGTTCCGCCGGTCCCACCCGCATCACCTGATCCTCAAGATGCGCGATGGCGGCATCGCCGAGGCCCGCGCCCTGCTGGAGGAGATGGCGGGGGAGGGGATGCTCAGCTATTTCGAATGCTCCCCGCGCGAGGCCAAGATGGCGGGGCTGCACCGCTTTGCCGCGGCCGGCGCCGCGGTGCGCTACATGGCGGTGCACCGGGCGGAGGTGGAGGACATCATCGCGCTGGATATCGCCCTGCGCCGCAACGATCAGGACTGGTTCGAGGAGCTGCCGCCGGAGATCGCGGATCAGCTGGCCGGCAGGCTCTATTACGGGCATTTCATGTGCCACGTGCTGCATCAGGATTACATCGTGAAGAAGGGCGCAGACGTGAAGGCGCTGAAGGAGGCGATGCTGGCGCTGCTGGATCAGCGCGGGGCGGAATACCCGGCAGAGCACAACGTCGGCCACCTGTACCCGGCCAAACCGGACCTGGCGGAGTTCTATAAATCGGTGGACCCCACCAACAGCATGAACCCCGGCATCGGCAAGATGTCACGGAACAAGCATTACGCCTGAGAGCGCCTGCGGCGTCCCTTGTACCGAAAAGTTGCGTAAACCAGCCGCCTGGGCCGCCGCCCGGGCGGTTTGCCGTCATGCAAAGGTTGCCGCGGCGGCGCGGTTCTGCAACCGTGGCCGCACTTGGTTACCGGACTATGTGGTAAAAAACGGGGCAGGGCAGGCAGCAGCGGCACAGAGCGGCGGCGCTTGCCCGGCACGGAGCAGCCCGCCCGACGGCGTCCGAAGGCTGCGCAGCCAGAAAGGTGCAGCATGACCAGTGACACCCGACCGCTTTCGCTGAATGTTCCAGAGCCGGGCTGCCGGCCGGGCAGCACGCCGGATTTTTCCGGCTTTGAAATCCCCCGCGCAGGCGCAGTGCCGCGGCCGCCGGTGGATGTGGACCCGGATGCGATCCGGGACATGGCGTTTTCCATCGTGCGGGTGCTGAACAAGGACGGCGAGGCGGTGGGCGACTGGGCGGGCGCGCTGAGCACCGAAGAGCTGCACGAGGGGCTGCGCCACATGCTGCTGCTGCGGACGTTCGATGCGCGGATGCTGAATGCGCAGCGGCAGGGCAAGACCAGTTTCTACATGCAGCACCTGGGCGAGGAGGCGGTCAGCTGCGCCTTCAGCCGGGCGCTGGAGCCGGGCGACATGAATTTCCCGACCTACCGGCAGGCCGGGCTGCTGATCGCCAGCGGCTATCCGATGGTCACGATGATGAACCAGATCTATTCCAACGCCGAGGACCCGCTGCACGGGCGGCAGCTGCCGATCATGTATTCCTCCAAGGAACACGGGTTTTTCACGATTTCCGGCAATCTGGGCACCCAGTTCGTGCAGTCGGTGGGCTGGGCGATGGCCTCTGCCATATCAGGCGACACGCGGATTGCGGCGGGCTGGATCGGCGACGGCTCCACCGCGGAAAACGATTTCCATGCGGCGATGGTGTTTGCTTCGACCTACACCGCGCCGGTGGTGCTGAATATCGTCAACAACCAATGGGCCATCTCGACCTTCCAGGGCATTGCCCGCGGCGGGGTCGGCACCTTTGCCGCCCGCGGCCACGGGTTCGGCATCGCCTCTGTCCGGGTGGATGGCAACGATTACCTGGCGGTGCATGCGGTGGCGAAATGGGCCTGCGAGCGGGCGCGGCGGGGGCATGGGCCGACCTTGATCGAGCATGTGTCCTACCGCGCGGGCGGCCATTCCACCAGCGATGACCCCTCTGCCTACCGGTCCCGGCGCGAGGCGGCGGCCTGGCCGCTGGGCGACCCGGTGGAGCGGCTGAAGAAGCATCTGATCGCCATCGGGGAATGGAGCGAGGAGCGCCACGCCCAGGCCGAGGCGGAGGTGCTGGACACCGTGCGCGCGGCGCAGAAGGAGGCGGAGGCCATCGGCACGCTGAGCGCCGGCAAGGTCCCCAGCCCGCGCGACATGTTCGAAGGCGTCTATGAAACGATGCCGCCGCATCTGATCCGGCAGCGCCAGGAAGCGGGGTTCTGAGATGGCGCGGATGACCATGATCGAAGCCATCCGCGAGGCCCATGACGTGGCGATGGCGGCGGACGAGCGGGTGGTTGTTTTCGGCGAGGATGTGGGGTTTTTCGGCGGCGTGTTCCGCTGCACCGCGGGGCTGCAGGAGAAATACGGCAAATCCCGCTGCTTTGACGCGCCGATCAATGAATCCGGCATTGTCGGCACCGCCATCGGCATGGCGGCCTATGGGCTGAAGCCGGTGATCGAGATCCAGTTCGCGGATTATGTCTATCCGGCCTATGACCAGATCGTTTCAGAAGCGGCACGGCTGCGGCACCGCTCGAACGCCGATTTCACCTGTCCGCTGGTGATCCGGATGCCCACCGGCGGCGGCATCTTTGGCGGCCAGACCCACAGCCAGAGCCCGGAGGCGCTGTTTACCCATGTGTCGGGGCTGAAGGTGGTGATGCCGTCCAATCCGCGCGACGCCAAGGGGCTTCTGCTGGCGGCGGTTGCCGACCCGGATCCAGTGATTTTTTTCGAGCCGAAGCGGCTCTATAACGGGCCGTTTGACGGCCATCACGACAAACCGGTCGAAAGCTGGAAGTCCCATCCGCTGGGCGAGGTGCCGGACGGGGACGAAATCGTGCCGCTGGGAAAGGCGGCCATCCGCCGCGAGGGCGCGGAGGTGACGGTGCTGGCCTATGGCACCATGGTTTTTGTGGCCGAAGCCGCGGCAGAGGAGACCGGGGTGGATGCGGAGGTGATCGACCTGCGCAGCCTGATGCCGCTGGACCTGGAGGCGATCGTGGGTTCGGTGCAGAAAACCGGGCGCTGCGTGATCGTGCATGAGGCGACCCGCACCTGTGGTTTCGGGGCGGAGCTGATGGCGCTGGTGCAGGAGCATTGCTTTTACCACCTGGAGGCGCCGGTGATCCGGGTGACGGGCTGGGACACGCCGTACCCGCATGCGCAGGAGTGGGAGTATTTTCCGGGGCCTGGCCGGGTTGGCGAGGCGCTGAAGAAAGTCATGGAGGAGTGATCCATGGGGGTGTTTGAAATCCGGCTGCCCGATGTCGGCGAGGGCGTCGCCGAGGCGGAGCTGATCGAATGGCATGTGAAGCCGGGCGATGTGGTGCGCGAGGACGACATCCTGGCCGCGGTGATGACCGACAAGGCCGCGGTGGAGGTGCCGTCCTCAGCCGATGGCACGGTGCTGGAGCTGGGCGGCGAGATCGGCGCAATGATCCCGGTCGGCGGGGTTCTGGTGCGGCTGGAGGTCGAAGGCGCGGGCAATGCTGCCGCGCCCGCACCTGAGCCGGAGGCAAAGCCTGCGCCGCAGTCTGAGCAGGGGGCTGGGACAGAGCCAGAGCCGGCGCCGCCGGCGGTGGCAAAAAGAGCGGGGCACCGGCTGCCGCCGCCGGAGGGCGCCAAGCCGCTGGCCGCGCCCTCGGTGCGGGCGCGGGCGCGGGCCGAGGGGGTGAACCTGCGGCAGGTGCCGGGCAGCGGCCCGGCGGGGCGCATCAGCCATGAGGACCTGGACAACTGGATCGCCTCCGGCGGCATCAAGCAGGGCGGTGTCACCCGCGGCCGCAACACCGGGGTCGAGGAGATCCGGGTGGTCGGCATGCGCCGCAAGATCGCCGAGAAGATGGCGCTGGCGAAACGGCAGATCCCGCATATCACCATCGTCGAGGAGGTGGAGATGGGCGCGCTGGAGGATCTGCGCGCGGCGCTGAACAAGAAACACGAGGGCAGCCGCCCCAAGCTGACGCTGCTGCCCTTCCTGCTGCGCGCCATTGTCGAGGCGGTGCGCGAGCAGCCCGGGCTGAACGCCCGGTTCGATGACGAAGACGGCGTGATCCACCGCCACGGCGGTGTGCATGCGGGCATCGCCACCCAGACAGGGCAGGGGCTGACGGTGCCGGTGGTGCACCATGCCGAGGCGGGCAGCCTGTGGGACAATGCGGCGGAAATCCAGCGGCTGGCAGAGGCCGCCCGCGACGGCTCCATCAAGCGGGAGGAGCTGAGCGGCGGCACCATCACCATCACCTCGCTGGGCCCCTTGGGTGCCATCGCCACCACCCCGATCGTGAACTACCCGGAGGTGGCCATCGTCGGCGTCAACAAGATGCAGATCCGCCCGGTCTGGGACGGCCAGCAGTTCCGGCCGCGCAAGATGATGAACCTGTCCTGCTCCTTCGATCACCGGGTGGTCGACGGCTGGGACGCCGCGGTCTTTGTGCAGAAACTGAAATCCCTGCTGGAAACCCCAGCGATGCTGTTTGTCGAGGGCTGAATGTCTGATCTGAAATGCAAACTGCTGATCATCGGTGCCGGCCCCGGCGGCTATGTCTGCGCCATCCGCGCGGGCCAGCTGGGCATCGACACCATCGTGGTGGACGAGGGCAAGCCGGGCGGCACCTGCCTGAACGTGGGCTGCATCCCGTCGAAGGCGCTGATCCATGCGGCGGAAGAGTTCCACCGGATTGCACAGGCGCCGCAGGGGCCACTGGGGATCCGCTGCGGCGCGCCTGAGATTGATTTTGCCAAGACGGTGGCCTGGAAGGATGGCATCGTGCAGCGGCTGAACAGCGGCGTGGCGGCGCTGATGAAAAAGGCGGGCGTGCGGTTTGTTGAGGGCCGCGCCCGGTTCCTGGATGGCAAGACGGTGGCGGTGAACGGCAGCGGCCAGGTGATCCAGGCGCAGTATATCGTCATCGCCTCCGGCTCTGCCCCGGTGGAGCTGCCGGATCTGCCGTTCGGGGGCCCCATCCTGTCCTCGACCGGGGCGATGGAGCTGACGCAGGTGCCGGACAGCCTGGCGGTGGTAGGCGGCGGCTATATCGGGCTGGAGCTGGGCACCGCCTTTGCCAAGCTGGGCACGAAGGTCACGGTGGTCGAGGCGGAAGAGCGCATCCTGCCGCTCTATGATGCGGAGCTGACCCGCCCGGTTTCGGCGCGGCTGAAGGCGCTGGGGGTGGCGGTGAAGACCGGCACAAGGGCGCGGGGCTATGAGAACGGCAGGCTGCAGACCAGTCAGGGCGACGTGGCGGCGGAGAAGGTGCTGGTGACCGTCGGGCGGCGGCCCCGCACCGCCGGGATCGGCATAGAGGAGCTGGCGCTGACCCAGGACGGGCCGTTTGTCAAAACCGACAGCCATTGCCAGTCGTCGATGCGCGGCATCTATGCAATCGGTGATGTCACCGGCGAGCCGATGCTGGCGCACCGCGCCATGGCGCAGGGCGAGATGGTGGCCGAGTATATCGCGGGCCATGCGGTCCAGTGGGACAAGCGGGCCATTCCGGCGGTGTGCTTCACCGATCCGGAGGTGGTGGCCTGCGGCGCGCTGCCGGGTGAGGCCGAGGGCACCGCCGCCACGCTGTTTCCGCTGCAGGCCAACGGGCGGGCGCTGACAGCAGAGCGCGAGGACGGGTTCCTGAGGGTGATCTGGCGGCAGAGCGACCATGCGGTGGTGGGCCTGCAGGCGGTCGGGGCAGGGGTGTCGGAACTGTCTGCCGCCTTTGCGCTGGCCATCGAAATGGGCGCCTGCCTGGAGGATATCGGCGCGACGATCCACGCCCACCCGACCCAGTCGGAAGCCCTGCAGGAGGCCTGCCTGAGGGCGCTGGGGCAGGCGCTGCATATCTAGGGTCAGGCCTGAGCCTGACCCTAACGTTTGTTTCCGCCTACCTCTTGCGGTCTTTCATCCTCACCGCGCTGCGGACCATTTTGCCAAACGCCTTGCCGCGGGCGCGGCGCTCGGCCAGCGTGGCGGAGTTGAAGGCGTCCTCAGCCATCAGCTTGCGCCAGCGGTCCAGCTGCGCCTGTTCGATTTCCCCCTGTTCGACGGCCTGCAGCACGGCGCAGCCCGGTTCGCTGTCATGGCGGCAGTTGCTGAAGCGGCAGCCCGCGGCCCGTTCGGTGATGTTTGCAAACAGGCTGCTGATGCCGTCCGCCGCATCGGTCAGCTGCAGCTCCCGCATGCCGGGGGTGTCGAGGATCAGGCAGCCGTTCGGGGCTTTGTGCAGCTCGCGGTGCGTGGTGGTGTGGCGGCCCTTGGCGTCGTCCTCGCGGATCGCCTGCGTGGCGATGGTTTGGCCGCCGAGCAGCGCGTTTGCCAGCGTCGATTTGCCAACCCCGGAAGAGCCGAGGAAGGCCACCGTCCTGCCCGGTTTGCACCAGGGCGCAAGCGCGGTCTGCACTTCGCCGCCGCGGGCGTCCAGCGCCACCACCTCAGCCCTGTCCGAAATGGCGCGGGCGGCCTGAACATAACCCTGCGGATCATCCGTCAGGTCCGCCTTGGTCAGCACGATGACCGGGGTGATCTGCGCCTCCAGCATCAGCGCCAGATAGCGTTCCAGCCGGGCGGTGTTGAAGTCCTGATTGCAGGAGGTGACGGCAAAACCGGTGTCGATATTGGCCGCGATCAGCTGGTCCTGCCGGCCGGTGCCGGGTGCCCGCCGCCGGATCAGGCTGGTGCGCTCCAGCATCCGGCTGTTCTGCGGCAGCGCGCGGTCCAGCATCAGCCAGTCACCCACGGTTGCATCCGGGCGCGGCGGCAGGGTGGTTTCAAACCCGTCACCTGTGGCGTGCAGCACGCTGCGGTGCACCGCGGTGATGCGGACGGGCGGGGCGGCGGCCATCTCTTCGGTGCAGACCTGCTGTGCGAAATGCGGCTGCCAGCCCAGGGCCTGCAGCGGGGTGAGGGTAGGTTTTTGCGTGTCCAGCGGGCTGGAAAAGAACTGGGAATAGTCCCGTGTCATTGGAATGTCTTTCATGTCGTTGCCGCGGGGTGGGCCCGGGCGCAGGAGTAAGGGGAATGTACATGCACAGAGACGAAGCCGCTCTCCGGCGGGAGGCGGGGGGCAATCGGCTGCTGTGCACCGGGAGGCAGCAAGCCTCCCATCCTTACCAGGACACAAAATCTCCATTTCCGGTGCGTGCAATATAGGCCGCCGGTGCGCGGGGAACAACCGCCAAGAGGAGAACTGTCCGCTGCAGGTGCTGCGGATGCGGGTCAGTGCATCAGGCTGTTTGCCCCGATCAGGAGCGAAGCGGCCACAAACACCGTCAGGGCAATCGACAGCAGCCCGGCGCAGGCGCCTGCCAGCACGATCACCCCGTCCCGCTCCACCAGCCCGATGCTGGTGATGAACAGGGCGATGGCCGGAAACCAGCCGGTGAGCGGCAGCGGAATGAACAGGGCCAGCGAGACCAGGAACAGCAGGCCCCCGGTCAGCTGCTCCCGCCGCGGCTGGAACACTGCCCCAAGGCGCGGCCGGGCGATCCGCTCCAGCCGCCGCGACACCGGGCGCAGGCGCAGCACGATCCGGCGCATGGCCGCGCCGGAGATCCGGATCCGTGCGATCCTGCGCGGCAGCCGGACACTGGCAAAGCCAAGCCCCATCTGGGCGCAGAAGAACAGCAGCGGCAGGGCGGTGACAAGCGTTGCCCCCGGCGGCAGCGGCAGCAGGTTGATCAGGCAGGAGAGCAGGATGGCCCAGCCGAAAGACCGGTCGCCAAGCTGTTCCAGAAAGGCGCCAAGGGAAATGTCATCATCGCTTTGGTGGCCGCGGATCACCCGCAGCAGCATGAAGGACAGGGACCGCTTTCTGGCCAGGGTTGCGGCGGCGGATCCGGGGCATCCAGAAACAGATTTCACTCTCGCCTCGCAACTCCAACTGCGCCGCTGCCTGCTTAGCCGCTTCCTGCTGCTGCGGCAACCGTCTAAGGCGCAGTCCCGGCGGCGGAGCGCACAAGGACCGCCGCCGGCGCGTGTGTTTCTGATGCCGGATGTCCGGGCAGATTGCCTAAAAATCCGGCGCCCGCAGGGTATCCGGAAATTGCGGCATGCTTGTGTCCTTTACAGCCGCCCGCAGCGCTCTGCATGGTTCTGCGCATGCCGGATGCCCTGTCCATTGCCGTTGTCGAACCGGACCGTGAACGCGCCTTCATGATCGTGGAGGGGCTGCGGGAAGCCGGGGATTTTGACGTCCAGGTAATCTCGGAGCCGTCGGGGCTTGCGCGCCAGATACAGATGCGCGACCCGGATGTGGTGCTGATCGATATCGCCAATCCCTCCCGCGATGTGCTGGAGGAGCTGACGCTGGCCTCCGGGCCCAAGGACCGGCCGGTGGCCATTTTCGCCGACCGCAGCGAGGACGGGCTGTCTGCTGCCGCGGTGGAGGCGGGGGTTTCGGCCTATGTGGTGGACGGGCTGCAGCCGGCCCGGCTGAAACCGGTTCTGGATGCTGCCATTGCCCGCTTCCGGCTGTTTCAGCGGATGCGCACGGAGCTTGCCGAGGCCAAGCGCGCGCTGGAAGAGCGCAAGGTGATCGACCGCGCCAAGGGGATGGTGATGAAGGCCCGCGGCATCAGCGAGGACGAAGCTTATGCGCTGCTGCGCAAGGCAGCGATGGATCAGAACAAGCGGGTCGCCGAGGTGGCGCAGGCGCTGGTCACGGCGGCGGGGCTGCTGGCATGAGCGTGACGCGGATCCCGGCCGGCTATGTCCCGCTGACCGATGCGGCGCCGCTGATTGCGGCGCAGGAAATGGGCTTTGCCGCCGAGGAGAAGCTGGCGCTGGACCTGCACCGCGCACCCTCCTGGTCGTTGCTGCGGGACATGCTGGCCTTTGGCCAAGTGGACGCCGCCCAGATGCTGGCGCCGGTGCCGGTTGCCGCGGCGCTTGGCCTGGGCGGCGCCAGCGCGCCCCTGTCGGTGCTGTCGGTGCTGTCCGTCAACGGCACGGTGATCGGGGTCAGCGGCGGGTTGGCCCGCAAAATGGCGGCGGCGGGGCACAGGTTTTTCTTTGACGATGCCGTGGCCGCGGGCAGGGCGCTGATCGCTGCGGGCGGCCCGGAGCTGCGGATCGGCGTCCCGTTCCCCTTTTCCATGCATGCCGAATTGCTGACTTATTGGCTGACAGGGCTGGGGGCGGGCACGCCCCCGGACATCGGCATCCGCACGGTGCCGCCGCCGCTGATGGCGGAGGCCATCCGCAGCGGCGAGATCGACGCCTTCTGTGTCGGCGAGCCCTGGGGGTCGATGGCGGTGGAGCAGGGGGCCGGCGCGCTGCTGCTGCCCGGCCGGGCGATCTGGTCCTTTGCGCCGGAAAAGGTGCTGGCGGTCCGCAGCGCCTGGGCGGACAGGGAACCCGGCCTGTCCGGCCGCCTGATCCGGGCGCTGTGGCGCGCAGGCCGCTGGCTGGCCGATCCGGCGTCGCGCGGGCTGGCGGCGGAAATCCTGTCCGCGCGGCGCTACCTTGACCTGCCGGCTGAAATCATCGAGCGTGCGCTGTCGGGGAAGTTCACCGTGACGCCGCAGGGGCTGCAGCGCGAAGCGCCCGGTTTCATCGGCTTCCACGATGGCGCCGCGGGGTTTCCCTGGCGCAGCCAGGCGCAGTGGATTGCCCTGCAGCTTGCCCGGCGCAACGGGCTGGACCGCCGGGCAGCGCTGGAAACAGCCGGGTCAGTATTCCGCAGCGACCTGTACCGTGCCGCCCTGCGGGACACTGGCGCGGAATTGCCGGACGGCTCCTCGAAACCGGAGGGTGCTGTTGGCGCGCCGCTGGCGGCTGGCGGAGAATCGGAACCGGCCGGCCTGCTGCAGAACCGGTTTTTCGATGGCCGCGTTTTTGATCCCCTGGCCGCGGACTGATGAAAATACAGGCAGCTTGCTGCGCCGCGACGCTGCAACGCAGAATTTCTTGCTGCACGAGCAAAGAAACCTTTGGCGCAGGCCGGTTCTTGCGGCAGTCTGAGGTCAGACAGGCAACGGAGCCTGACTGAGAATTTTCCCGAAGACCGGGGTTCACTGAGCAAAGCCGCTCGACCCACCGCCACTCCTTCCGGCGGTGCGTGTCAGCGGCTTTTTTCTGTTCCGGCGCCTGCCGCCGGACGCAGCTAGGAAAAGGAACCAACCCGATGAAGACACTCATAATGGCGCTTGCGGCCTCAACTGCACTGACCGGACCGACCCTGGCCGGAACCCTGGAGCTGGAAAAGGACGTGCTGACCTTCGGCTTTATCAAGCTGACCGATATGGCGCCGCTGGCGGTGGCCTATGAGCAGGGCTTTTTCGATGACGAGGGGCTGTTTGTCACGCTGGAAGCGCAGGCGAACTGGAAGGTTCTGCTGGATGGCGTGATCAGCGGCACGCTGGACGGTGCCCATATGCTGGCAGGCCAGCCGCTGGCCGCGACCATCGGCTATGGCACCGAGGCGCATATCGTCACGCCGTTTTCCATGGATCTGAACGGCAACGGCATCACCCTGTCCAACGAGGTGTGGGAGATGATGAAGCCGAACCTGCCCACGGACGCGGATGGTAATATCGCGCATCCGATCTCGGCCTCCTATCTGAAGCCGGTGATCGAGGATTTCAATGCCAAGGGCAAGCCGTTCAACATGGGCATGGTGTTCCCGGTTTCCACTCATAACTACGAGCTGCGCTACTGGCTGGCGGCGGGCGGCATCAACCCCGGCTATTACTCGCCGGAGAACGTGACCGGGCAGATCGGCGCAGAGGCGTTCCTGTCGGTGACCCCGCCGCCGCAGATGCCCGCGACGCTGGAGGCCGGCACGATCTCCGGCTACTGCGTCGGCGAGCCGTGGAACCAGCAGGCGGTGTTCAAGGGCATCGGCGTGCCGGTGATCACCGATTACGAGCTGTGGAAGAACAACCCGGAAAAGGTGTTCGGCATCACCGCGGAATTTGCCGAGGAAAACCCGAACACCACGCTGGCGGTGGTCAAGGCGCTGATCCGCGCGGCCCAGTGGCTGGATGAAAGCGAAAATGCCAACCGCCCGGAAGCGGTGGAGATCCTGTCGCGGCCCGAGTACGTCGGTGCCGATTATGAGGTGATCGCCAATTCGATGACCGGCACCTTCGAGTATGAGAAGAGCGATAAGCGCGACGTCCCGGATTTCAACGTGTTCTTCCGTTACAACGCCACCTATCCGTTTTATTCGGATGCGGTCTGGTACCTGACCCAGATGCGCCGCTGGGGGCAGATTGCCGAGCCCAAGCCGGACAGCTGGTATGACGAGGTTGCCCGTTCTGTCTACAAGCCGGAGATCTATCTGGAAGCCGCAAAAATGCTGGTGGATGAGGGGCTTGCCAGCCCCGGGGATTTCCCCTGGGACAGCGACGGCTACAAGGCCCCGACGCCCGCAGAGGACATCATCGACGGCATCCCCTTCGATGGCAAAACACCCAACGCCTATATCGACAGCCTGCCGATCGGACTGAAGTCCGGCCAGACCGTTGTTGGCAGCGCCATCCAGGGCTGACCCCGGACAAGAGGGCAGGGGGGCGATGCGCCCGCATGAGCGGGCGGCGTTTCCCACCCTCAGTAATTCCCAGAGGACGACACCATGACGATCGCCGACCCCGACACTCTGAGCCCCGCCAGTGAACAGAAGGAGGCCCGCCGCGCCCGGCTGTTCACCCGCATCAGCAAGATGGACGCCTGGTTCCAGGTCTTCGGACTTGCCTGGGTGACCCCGGTGCTGAAAGCCGCAGCCGGGGACAATCCCAGGGCGCAGATGAAGGAAATCTGGCGGCTGCTGGCGGTTCCCGTCATCGCCATTGCCGCCTTCCTGATGCTGTGGGCCGTGCTGGCGCCCAAGGTGCAGACCTCGCTGGGCGCTATCCCCGGCCCGGGGGCGGTGTGGACCGAAGCGGTGAACCTGCATCAGGACGCGCAGGCCAAGGCCGCCAAGGAGCGCGCTCATTACGAGAAGGTGGAGGCCCGCAACCAGCGGTTCATCGACCGCGGCCAGCCGGAGCGGGTCAAGGACATCCCCTTTACCGGTGCGCCGTCTTATTACCAGCAGATCGGGACCTCGATCCTGACTGTCTTTTTCGGGTTCCTGATTGCTGCCGCCGTGGCGATCCCGCTGGGCATCCTGGCCGGGCTTTCACCGGCTGCAAACGCGGCCATCAACCCGCTGGTGCAGATCTTCAAGCCGGTGTCACCGCTGGCCTGGCTGCCGATTGTGACCATGGTGGTTTCGGCGCTTTATGCCACCAATGACGGGCTGTTTTCCAAGTCGTTCCTGGTTTCTGCCATCACTGTCACGCTGTGTTCGCTGTGGCCTGCGCTGATCAATACCGCGCTGGGGGTGGCCTCCATCGACAAGGACTTGGTGAATGTCTCCAAGGTTCTGAAGATGAACACCTGGACCAAGATCACCAAGCTGGTGCTGCCGTCGGCGCTGCCGCTGATCTTCACCGGGCTGCGGCTGTCGCTGGGGGTCGGCTGGATGGTGCTGATCGCGGCAGAGATGCTGGCGCAGAACCCGGGCCTTGGCAAATTCGTCTGGGACGAATTCCAGAACGGCTCCAGCCAGTCGCTGGCCCGGATCATTGTTGCGGTGCTGACCATCGGCGTCATCGGTTTCCTGCTGGACCGGGTGATGTACGCGCTGCAGTCGCTGTTTACCTTCACGAACAACCGGTGAGCCGCCATGAGCATTCTTGAGTTCAAAAATGTCTCCAAGAGCTTTGGCGAGGGCACCCGCCGCACCCAGGTTCTGAACAACATCAGCCTGCAGGTGCAGGAGGGCGAGTTTCTTGTGCTCCTGGGCTTTTCCGGCACCGGCAAGACAACCCTGATCAACCTGATGGCCGGGCTGGAGAGGCCGTCGCAAGGGTCGGTTGCCTACCGGGGCAAAGCCATCACAGGCCCCGGCCCTGAGCGCGGGGTGATCTTCCAAAACTATTCGCTGATGCCGTGGCTGACGGTGAACGGCAATGTTGCGCTGGCGGTGGACACCGTGTTTCCCGGCCTAACCAAAGCAGAGAAACAGGCAAAGGTGGACCATTACGTGAAAATGGTCGGCCTCAGCCATGCTGCGCACCGCCGCCCGGCAGAGCTGTCGGGGGGGATGCGCCAGCGGGTCAACGTGGCGCGGGCGCTGGCGATGGACCCGGAGATGCTGCTGCTGGATGAGCCGCTTTCGGCGCTGGACGCGCTGACACGGGCCAATCTGGCGGATGAAATCGAAGCGATCTGGGAGGCGGACAAGAAGACCTGCGTGCTGATCACCAACGACGTGGACGAGGCCATTCTGCTGGCCGACCGCATCCTCGTGCTGAACCCGGACGGCAGCCTGGGGGAAGAGTTCTCCGTCGTCCTTCCCCGCCCGCGCGACCGTTCCGCGATGAACACGGACGAGAGCTTCAAGCGCCTGCGGGCAGCGGTCACCTCCTGCCTGATGGACGTGGGCATCCAGGCGCGGGCCAAGGGTTCGAAGATCCTTCCGGACGTGACACCGATCCACGGGCTGCCGGCGGCTGTGGCTGAAGCCGCGAAGTCGATGACCGAGGAGCGGTTTCTGGATTTCTCGCAGCTGCACAAGATCTACCCGACGCCCAAGGGGCCGCTGACCGTGGTCGAGGACTTCAACCTCAAGATCAATAAGGGCGAGTTCATCTCGCTGATCGGCCATTCCGGCTGCGGCAAGTCCACGGTGCTGACCATGGCCGCGGGGCTGAACCCGATCTCCAAGGGGGCGATCAAGCTGGACCGCCGCCATGTCGAGGGTGCCGACCCCGAGCGCGCCGTGGTGTTCCAGTCGCCCAACCTGTTTCCCTGGCTGACCGCGCGGGAGAACTGCGCCATCGGGGTCGACAAGGTGTATCCCAAGGCGTCGCAGGCCGAGCGGCAGGACGTGGTCGAATACTACCTGGAGCGCGTCGGGCTGGCGGATGCGATGGACAAGCCCGCAAACGCGATGTCGAACGGCATGCAGCAGCGGGTCGGCATCGCCCGCGCCTTTGCGCTGTCCCCGAAACTCCTGCTGCTGGATGAACCCTTCGGGATGCTCGACAGCCTGACCCGCTGGGAGCTGCAGGAGGTGCTGATGGAGGTCTGGAGCCGCACCAAGGTGACCGCCATCTGCGTCACCCATGATGTTGACGAGGCGATCCTGCTGGCTGACCGGGTGGTGATGATGACCAACGGGCCCCAGGCCACCATCGGCAAGATCACCGAAGTAGACCTGCCGCGCCCGCGCACCCGCAAGGCGCTGCTGGAGCACCCGAATTACTACACCTACCGGCAGGAGGTGCTCGATTTCCTGGAGGAATACGAGCACGGGGCCAAACCCAAGCCAGCCGCAAAACAGATCGCAGCGGAGTGAGACCATGACCCAGAAACTCGTCATCATCGGGGCCGGCATGGCCTCTGGCCGGGTGATCGAGCATCTGCTCGATGCCGATCCCGGCGCCTATGACATCACCCTGTTCAACGCCGAGCCGCGCGGCAATTACAACCGCATCATGCTGAGCCCGGTGCTGTCGGGCGAGAAGACCTATGAAGAGATCGTCACCCACAGTGACGAATGGTACGCGGAGCGCGGCATCACCTGCCGGTTCGGCGAGCATGTGGTGAAGATCGACCGCGAGATGAAAGTGGTCGAGGGCGAGAACGGCCATGTGCCTTATGACAAGCTGATCATCGCCACCGGCTCCGCCCCCTTCATCATCCCGGTGCCGGGGCACGATCTGCCGGGGGTGATTTCCTACCGCGATCTTGATGACACCAACGCGATGATCGACGCTGCCGCCAGCGGGGGCAAGGCGGTGGTGATCGGCGGCGGCCTCCTCGGGCTGGAGGCCGCGGCGGGGCTCAAGGAGCGCGGCATGGATGTGACCGTGCTGCACCTGATGGGCCACCTGATGGAACGCCAGCTGGATGAGGCCGCGGGGTATCTGCTGCGCAAGGACCTGGAAGCGCGCGGCATCACCGTGAAAACCCAGGCCTCCACCAAGGCGGTCCTGGGCGAGGACCGCGCCCAGGCGGTACTCTTGGAAAGCGGCGAGACGCTGGGGGCCGATCTGGTGGTGATGGCAGTGGGCATCCGCCCGGAAACCCGGCTTGCCACGGACGCGCATCTGGATGTGGCCCGCGGCATCGAGGTGAACGCGCAGATGCAGACCTCCGACCCGGATGTCTATGCGGTGGGGGAATGCGTGGAGTTCGGCGGCCATCTGTTCGGCCTGGTGGCACCACTCTACGATCAGGCCAAGGTGCTGGCGGACAGTCTGCTGGGCCAGCCGAATGCTTTTGCCGTCAAGGAACTGGCGACCAAGCTCAAGGTCACTGGCTGCGACCTGTTCAGCGCCGGGGATTTTGCCGAGGGCGAGGGGCGCGAGGACATTGTCTTCCGCGACCCGGCCCGCGGGGTCTACAAACGGCTGGTCATCGAAGACGACCGGCTGGTCGGTGCGGTGATGTATGGCGACACTGCAGACGGCAGCTGGTTCTTCGGGCTGATCAAGGACGGCACCGATATCGAGGAGATGCGCGAGACGCTGATATTCGGCCCGGCCTTCCAGGGGGGCGCCTCCGCGGACCCTCTGTCAGCCGTTGCAGCCTTGCCGCCTGAGGCGGAGATCTGCGGCTGCAACGGCGTCTGCAAGGGACAGATCACCAGCGCCATCGAAGGCGGCGCCACCGACCTTGGCGCGATCCGCGCCACAACCAAGGCCTCGGCCTCCTGCGGCACCTGCACCGGGCTGGTGGAGCAGCTGCTGGCGGTGACGCTGGGCGATGGCTATGCCGCGCCGCAGGCGCAGCCGGTCTGCGGCTGCACCAGCCATACCCACGAGGACGTGCGCCGCCTGATCAAGGCGCAGGAGCTGAAAAGCCAGGCGGCGGTCTGGCAAGAACTGGGCTGGACCACCCCCAACGGCTGCCATGTCTGCCGCCCGGCGGTGAACTACTACCTGCTGGCGGACTGGCCGCTGGAATACCGGGACGACCCGCAAAGCCGCTTCGTCAACGAGCGCAAGCATGCCAACATCCAGAAGGACGGCACCTTTTCCGTGGTGCCGCGGATGTGGGGCGGCATCACCACCCCGGACGAACTGCGTGCGATTGCCGATGCTGCCGACAAATACGCGGTGCCCACGGTCAAGGTGACTGGCGGCCAGCGTATCGACCTTTTGGGCGTCAGGGGCGAGGACCTGCCCGAGATCTGGTCCGATCTGAACCGGGCCGGGCTGGTTTCGGGCCATGCCTATTCCAAGGGGCTGCGCACGGTGAAGACCTGCGTCGGCACCGACCATTGCCGGTTCGGCACCCAAGACTCGACCGGGCTGGGCATCAAGCTGGAGAAACACCTGTGGGGGTCCTGGACGCCGCACAAGCTGAAGCTCGCGGTCTCCGGCTGCCCGCGCAACTGCGCCGAGGCGACCTGCAAGGATATCGGCGTGGTCTGCGTCGACAGCGGCTATGAGATCCACGTCGGCGGCGCCGCGGGGATGGAGATCAAGGGCACCGAGCTGCTGTGCAAGGTAGCGAGTGAGGAAGAGGCGATCGAGGTGATCTCGGCGATGACCCAGATCTACCGCGAGAACGCCCGGTACCTGGACCGGATCTACAAATGGCTGGCCAGGGTCGGGCTCGACTGGGTCAAGGCGCAAATCGTGGATGATGCGGAGAACCGCAGGGCGCTGGCGGAGCGGTTTCAGCTGTCGCAATCGGTCTACCGCAAGGACCCCTGGGCCGAACACGCGCAGGACAGCGCCACAAGGGCGCAATACGTGCCGCTTGCAAATCTCACCCTGGAGGCTGCGGAATGAACTGGATCGACATCGGCCATATCGAAGACATCCCGCTGCATGGCGCGCGGGTTGTGAAAACCCCGGTGGGCTGCGTTGCGCTGTTCCGTACCGGCGCGGCGGAAGTGTTTGCCGCCGACGACCGCTGCCCGCACAAGGGCGGGCCGCTGTCCGAGGGTATCGTGCACGGCCAAAGCGTGACCTGCCCGCTGCACAACTGGGTGTTCGACCTGAACACCGGCGCGGCGCAGGGGGCGGATGAGGGCCGGATCGGCACTTACCCGGTGCGCATCGAAAGCGGGCGCCTGCTGATCGATGGTGATGCCATCGGCAAGCGGAGCGCGGCGTGATGCCGGGGGTCGCCTGCCGGGAGGTCCGCTCTGCCTGCCCCTATTGCGGCACCGGCTGCGGCGTGCTGCTGCGCCCGGATGGCGCGGGCGGGTTGGCGGTGCGCGGCGACCCTGATCACCCGGCCAACCGCGGAAGGCTGTGCTCCAAGGGGCTGGCGCTGGGGGAGACCGTGGGCCTGGAGGGCCGCCTGCTGGCGCCGCAGGTGCAGGGCCGCGAAGGTGATTGGGACAGCGCGCTGGACCTGGTGGCAGCCAAGTTCCGGCAGGCCGTGGACCAGCACGGCCCGGACAGCGTGGGGTTCTACCTGTCGGGGCAGATGCTGACCGAGGACTATTACGTCGCCAACAAGCTGATGAAGGGCTTTCTCGGCTCCGCCAATATCGACACCAACTCGCGCCTGTGCATGGCCTCCACCGTCGCGGGACACAAGCGCGCCTTTGGCACCGACACGGTGCCCGGCACCTATGAGGATCTGGAGGAGGCGGATCTGATCGTGCTGGTGGGCTCCAACCTCGCCTGGTGCCACCCGGTTCTGTACCAGCGCATCCTGGCAGCGCGCGAGGCGCGCGGCACCCGGCTGGTGGTGATCGACCCCCGCCGCACGGCGAGCTGCGATCAGGCGGACATGCACCTGAAGCTGCGCGCAGGCAGCGATGTGGCGCTGTTCAATCGCTTGCTGGCGGCGCTTTATAAGGGCGGCGCCCTGGATGCGGAGTATTTGCGGCATGTGGAGGGGCTGGGCGCGGCGCTGGAAGCCGCCGCTGCAGAGGATGCCTCTGTGACCGGGCTGCCTGACGGAGAAATCAAGGCTTTCTGCGATCTGTGGATGCGCACCGAAAAGGTGGTGACGGTCTTCAGCCAGGGCGTGAACCAGTCCACTTCCGGTGCGGACAAGGTGAATGCCATCCTCAACTGCCATCTGGCCACGGGGCGCATCGGCAAGCCCGGCTGCGGGCCGTTCTCAGTAACCGGCCAGCCCAATGCCATGGGCGGGCGCGAGGTTGGCGGGCTGGCCAATATGCTGGCCTGCCACATGGATCTGGAAAACAGCAGCCACCGCGATGCGGTGCAGGCGTTCTGGGACGCGCCCGCGATGCCGGAGCGGGCGGGCCTGAAGGCGGTGGACCTGTTCCGCGCCGCGGGTGACGGGCGGCTCAAGGCGCTGTGGATCATCCACACCAACCCCGCCGCCACCATGCCGGAGGCCGATGCCGTTGCCGCCGCGATCAAGGCCTGCGATTTCACCGTGGTCAGCGACATCACCGCCGCAACCGACACCGCCCGTCTGGCGGATGTGCTGCTGCCCGCCGCCGCCTGGGCGGAAAAGGATGGCACCGTCACCAATTCGGACCGCACCATCAGCCGTCAGCGCGCTGTCCTGCCGCCGCCGGGCGAGGCCCGCCCGGACTGGGACATTCTGGCAGACGCAGGCCGGCGCATGGGCTGGGGCAAAGCCTTTGACTATCAGACCCCGGCGCAGATCTTCCGCGAGCATGCGGCCTTGTCCGGGCTGGCCGGCGGCTTCGGGCTGGACTTCGATATCTCCGGCCTCAGCACCCTGTCCGATGCAGGATATGACGGGCTGGCCCCAGTGCGCTGGCCGGTCAGCCTCGACAGGCAGGGCGGGCGGTTCTTCGCGGACGGGCGGTTCTTTCACCCGGATGGCAAGGCCCGCATGCTGCCGGTCCGCTGGCGCCCCCCGGCTGCTGCGCAGGACCGCCGCTACCCGTTCCGCCTGAACACCGGCCGCATCCGCGACCAGTGGCACACGATGACCCGCACCGGCAAAGCATCGCGCCTGTCGGGCCACCTGGCGGAACCCTTTGCCGACATCCACCCGGAGGACGCCCGGCGGCTGGGGGTGCAGCCCGCGGACCTGCTGCGCCTCAACAGCCCGTACGGGCAGGCCATCCTGCGGGCGCGGATCACTGCGGACGTGCAGCCCGGCGACCTGTTTGTGCCGATCCACTGGACCGGCGAAACCGCCCCTGCGGCGCGTATAGATACTCTCGTCGCTGCTGCCGTTGATCCGGTTTCGGGCCAGCCCGAAAGCAAGGCTGCCGTTGTTGCCGCGGAACGCTGGCAGCCCGCCTGGTACGGTTTTGCGGTATCTTCGCGGCCGATGAGCCCCCAGTCGGAGTACTGGGCCGTGTCACGGACCGGTGCCGGGTACCGGGCGGAACTGGCCGGGCTGACCCCGCTGGCGGACCTGGAGGCGGTTGCGCGGGATCTGTTCGCGCTGCCGGAAGCAGACGTGCAGGTGATGACGGACCGCCGCAAGGGTATTGCCCGGCTTGCCCTGTACCAGGAGGGCAAGGTCATGGCCGCCCTGTTCACGGCGCCGGAGCCGGTGGCAGTCCGCCGGGATTACCTGGCGGGGCTGCCGGGCAGCTTCGCGCCGGACGTCCTGACCGGCTTTGCCGCAGCGGGCCGGCCCGACCCCGGCCCGGTGGTCTGCGCCTGTTTCAGCGTCGGAGCCAATACGATTGTGCACGCCATCCAAACCGGCGGGCTGATGAGCGTTGAGGAGGTCGGCGCGGCCTTGCAGGCGGGCACAAACTGCGGCTCCTGCCGCCCCGATATTGCGGGCCTGCTAGCACGGCACACGTTCCCGCAGGCGGCGGAATAGGGCGGGTTCAGATGCGTTTTCCCCTGCATCCCATTCGGTGACGGGGATCTGTGTCTGGCGCTGGCAGGTCAGTGATTTTGACCGCAGCGTTCCAAAAAACGGCGGGCAGCCCAAGGGCGCCCGCCGCAGTCTTCGGGAAATCAGCTCACAGCAGCCAGGTTTTCACCAGCGCGCCGTCATACATCATGCCGCCGCCCGGATCGTTCTCCCAGCCGCCGATCTGCTCGCTGACCCCGTCGATGAAGTCGTTGAACATCGGGATGATGGCGCCGCCCTCGTCGCGCACCATAAGGCCCATTTCGTGGTAGAGCGCGGTGCGCTTGGCGGTGTCGAGCTCTCCCTTGGCCTGCAGCAGAAGCGCGTCGAAATCCTCCCTCTTGAACCGGGTGTCGTTCCAGTCGGCATCGGATTTGTAGGCGGTGGAGAACATCTGGTCCTGCACCGGGCGACCGCCCCAGTAGGAGGCGCAGAAGGGGTCCTTGTTCCAGACCTCGGACCAGTAGCCGTCGCTGGGCACGCGCTCGATCTGCAGCGGGATGCCTGCCTTGGCCGCGCTTTGCTGGAACAGTGCCGCGGCATCCACCGCGCCGGGAAAGGCGTTGTCTGACACTTTCAGGACAACCGGGCCGTCATGGCCGGACTTCTGGTAATAGTGGCGGGCCTGATCCGGGTCATAGCTGCGCTGCTCGATGTCGCCGGAGAACAGCGGGTAGGCGGCGTTGATCGGCATGTCGTTGCCCACGCTGCCATAGCCGCGCAGCACCTTGTCGACCATCTCCTGCCGGTCCACCGCCAGTTTCAGCGCCATCCGCAGGTCGTTGGAGGCAAAAGGCGCAGTGTCGCAATGCATGAGGAAGCAGTAATGGCCGCGGCCCGAAATGCTCTCGATCCGCAGGCCGGGTGCGCGGCCCAGAAGGTTGGCGATCTTGGGCGATACCCGGTTGATGAAATGCACCTGGCCGCTTTGCAGCGCGGCGGTGCGGGCGGTGTCGTCGTTCAGCACCAGGATCTCGATCTCCTCCGCGTGGCCGCGGTCCGTATCCCAGTAGTTCGCGAATTTCTTGAAGGCGTGGCGGGCGCCGGGCTCGTTGACCTCAACCGTGTAGGGGCCTGTACCGATGCCGGCAGCGGGTGCGTCCATGCCGCCCTCCGGCTGCACCACCAGGTGATAATCCGCCATCAGATAGGGCAGGTCGGCGTTCGGCGTTTCCAGGGTGACGCTGAAGTAACCGCCGTCCGCCTTCATCGACTCGATGCCGCGCATAATGCCCAGGGCGCCGGACTGGCTGTCCTCGTTGGAGTGGCGCTGCATGGTTTTCAGCACGTCTTCCGGTTTCAGCGTCTTGCCGTTGTGGAACTCCACCCCTCGGCGGATCTTGAAGGTCCAGGTCTTGGCGTCGGCGCTGGCCTCGACCGTTTCCGCCAGGCGCGGCACGATTTCGCCCTGCGGGCTGACTTCGACCAGCAGATCGCCATAGGCGGTCAGCACATTGTTGGCGACCGAACTGGCTGCCAGCGCCGGGTCCAGGCTGTCGGTGCTGGCGCCGCCCTGCAGGCCGGACCGGATCAGCCCGCCCTTTTTCGGGCCTTCGGCCCGAGCGGCAGAGGCCAGCAGGCTGTTGGCGCTGGCGGCGGCAACCCCCAGCGCGCCAAGGCGGCCGATGAATTCGCGGCGGGTCATGAAGCCTTTGACCGCCCGTTCCACGTAGTGGCTGATGATGTCGGACATGTTGTTTCCCTGCTGGCTGCACCACACCCCGGACAGGGCAATACAGCCTGTTGCTGTTCAAACGCCCCGTCTGGGGCAGGCCAGGATGTGGTGGCAGAAAATGGTTTTGCCCGCTACGTCCATTTTGGTTAAATGATGCAAACCATTTTGGAGGCCGCCGGTGCCGGAGCAGACCAAGCATTTTGCCCCGCTGCCGTTTTTGCAGCTGGACCGCGCATCGGCCACGCCGCTTTATCTGCAACTGGTCCAGCAGCTGCGCCGGATGATCCGGGACGGCGGCATCAAACCCGGACAGAAACTGCCGTCGACCCGCTGGCTGAAAGAGCATCACGGAATTGCCCGCAGCACCCTGGTCGCCGCTTTCGAGCAGCTGGCCAGCGAAGGCTACCTGCAAAGCCGCACCGGGTCCGGCACTTTTGTGAACCCGGAGTTTCCCGGCCTGCATCCCGGCACCGGCATTGCCGTGGAAGCGCCGCAACCGCCGCGGCTGTCACTGCGCGGCAGGGCGGCTGCGGAGGGGCTGGATCCTACCTATTTCGATCCGGTCCGGGTGCGCCCGTTCCTCGCTAATATTCCAGCCATCGACCTGTTTCCGCACAAGGTCTGGGGCCGCATCGAAAACCGCATCCGCAACCAGCTGGACAGCAGCATGATGGCCTATGGCCAGCCCGGCGGCTATGGGCCGCTGCGCGAGGCAATCTGCGACCATGTGCTGAACCGGCGCGGCCTGAAATGCAGCCCTGGCCAGGTGATCGTCACCAATGGATCGCAGCAGTCCTTGAACCTGATTGCCGCGCTGCTGCTCGACCCCGGCGGCAAGGTGCTGATGGAGGATCCCTCCAGCCCGGTGGTGCGGCTGAGCTTTCAGGCCCAGGGCGGAACCGTGGTGCCGGTCCGGGTAACGGAAACCGGCGCCGCAGTTCCGCAGGACGGCCCGCAGACCGGCGGCGCGCGGCTGGCCTATCTGACCCCCTCCTGCCAGTATCCGCTGGGTGCGGTGATGCCGATTGCGCAGCGGCTGGAGTGGATGGACTGGGCCCGCCGCAAGGATGCCTGGCTGATCGAGGACGATCTGGACAATGAGTTTATGTTCGGCGGACGGCCCGATCCGGCGATCTATTGCGACGACCGTCAGGGGCGCACGATTTATGTTTCCAGCTTCAACAACGCACTGTTCCCGTCGCTGCGGCTGGGGTTCATCATTGCGCCCCCGGCGCTGGCCCGGCCGCTGATGGCGCTGAGCGCGATCACCGACCGCGGTCCCAATACCTGGCTGCAGGCAGTGCTGGCGGAGTTCATCAGCCAGGGCCACCTGAGCACCCACATGCGCCGTATGCACAGCGCCTATGTGCGCCGCCGCAGGGCGATGATCAGCAGCTTTGACCGTATTGCCAGCCCGCATGTGTCGCTGCGCCAGAACACCAGCGGCCTGCGGGTGATTGCCGATCTGCCGCCGGGCACCCGCGACCTGGATGTGCTGAGCAAGCTGGATTCGCGCGGGCTGTCTGCCTACGCGCTGTCTTATTACTGTATGCACCGGCGGGACTTGAACGGGCTGCTGCTGGGGTTCGGCTGCACCCATGAAGACCGCATTCCTGCTGCCGTCGAAGAGCTTTGCGCCTGCCTGTCCGCTCTGGCATAGGCGCTGCCGCCACCGTTCCTCCAGACTCTTGACCCATGCCTGCCGCAGATCAGAGGTTGTTTGCTGTTGCGCCCTGGGCAAATTCACCGCTGCGGCCTTTCGCCCGCTTTCCTGAGAGCCAAACCGACGAGCCGGAAGAATTGCTGGCGGAGCTCGCCGCAATCCGGCTTGCCGCGCACGATGAGATCCTGGCTGGCTTTGATACTCAAGGCTTGCCGCGCACGGGAGTGTGCTCCGCGTGCAGCCAACAGGCGCGTAAGGGAGTTTATGTTATTTTTTCAGCCGGCACCTGTCTGTGCTGTCTCATCTGCCGGCGTCCAGCAGCACGGGGGTTTGGCGGCAGCTGCGGCCAGCACCGGTCTGCGGAAGATGCAGGGCTGATCCGGAAACAGTCAAAAGCCAGCTGAGCGGCCCGCCTGCCTGCTGCATATTGTTGCGATTGCGTTAACCAATCTGCGGCTTTTTACTTCGCCCGCAGGCCGATTCCGGGGGCAACACAGCCCGATTCCGGCCGGAAAATGCATCTGTCCAGGCGTACTGCCGTCAAATGGCGGTTTAAGCCCACTGTTCAGCCAATCCGCGGCCCGGCGGCCGATAGCCTGCATAAGCTATTGAGAAAAAGTGCGAAAATCCTGCGGTCTCTGCGGATACCATGTTTCCCGGCCCGGTTGAAAAGCCCGGAAAATCCCGCTTCGCCAATATTCCCTCTTTGCGCCTTATTGTTGCCGGTTTCTCAACAGATCAGCTTAACAAAGAATTAACGCAAGAAGCGGGCAGCAGCAGACGCAGCGGCCGGACAACATTGAGACGGGAGCAACAAAATGGCACTCAATTCGCTTGTTGAGACTTCAGTTGACGCGGATCAACAGGACGATCTGCAGCCGGGCACGACTCTGCTCCATGGCCAGTACACCATCACACGCTTTCTGAACAACGGCGGCTTTGGCATCACCTATCTTGCCAAGGACAGCCTCGACCGGACGGTGGTGATCAAGGAATGCTTTGCGGATGCCTTCTGCCGCCGCACCAACGCGCTGGTCAGCGCCCGGTCGCGGGCGCATCAGAGCGAGCTGAAGTCGATCATCCGCCACTTCATCCGCGAAGCCCAGAGCCTGTCCAAGCTGAAGCACCCCAACATCGTCGGCGTGCATCAGGTGTTCGAGGACAACGACACCGCCTATATGGCAATCGATTATGTCGACGGCCGCGACCTGCAGGACATCCTGGATGATCAGAAAACCGTTCTGGCCCCGGAGCAGATCACCGGCATGACCCGCAAGCTGCTGGACGCCATCGGGTATGTGCATGACGCCAACCTGCTGCACCGCGACATTTCCCCCGACAACATCCTGCTGACCGCAGACGGCGAGCCGGTGCTGATTGATTTCGGCGCCGCCCGCGAAGACACCAGCGAGGACGGCCGCAAGCATTCCGCGCTGCGGGTGGTCAAGGACGGCTACTCGCCGCAGGAATTCTACATTGCCGGCAGCGAACAGGGCCCCTGGAGCGATCTCTATGCGCTGGCAGCCTCCCTCTATCATGTGATCCGGGGCGAGGCGCCGGTGAACGGCCAGGCCCGCCTGGTCGCCATCGCCGAACAGCGCCCCGACCCCTATGAGCCCCTGGCCGGTGCTGTGGACGGCTACCCCGAAGGCTTCCTGGAGGCCATCGACAAGGCGATGAACACCAAGCCCTCCATGCGCCTGCAATCGGCTGAGGAGTGGCTGGCGATGCTGGACGGCAAGAAACCTGCGGCTGCTGCACCGCAGCCGGCCAACAGCACCGCGGCACCTGCTCATGAGGAAAAGAAGCGCAGCCGCCTGCCGGCCGTGTCCGCTCTGGCGGTTCTGGCCGGTCTGGGCGCCGCTGGCTACATCTACTATAGCAACACCCAGACGGATGCAGCGGCGGAGCAGCCGGCAGCGGCGATTGAAACCGCGGCAGTTGCGGAACCGGCGCCTGTTGCGGCCGATCCGGCCCCGGCGGCCGCTGACCCGGCCCCTGCTGCGGACACGGAAGCTGCCAGTCTCACAGCCGCGGCAGACAGCGCTGGCGTTGCAGAACCAGAAGCTGCAGCAATCGCCGAACCTGCACCGCAAGCGGCAGAGCCGGTCCCGGCAGCCCCCGCGCCCTTTGCAGGCCATGAGGTCAGCTATGCGCTGTGGGATGTTTCGATCCCCTTCGAGTACGAAGAACGGACCGTCCGCAAGGCGCAGGTGGTGTCCATCACCGGAACCGGGGAAAACACCGACCTCAGCAAGACCGGCAGCTGGATTGCACCGGGCGTGGAAATCCTGACCGTCAACAACCAGCCGCTGACGGCAGACTCGCCGTTTGCGTCGCAGCTGCTGACCGCGATGCAGATCGACCCGGACGGCTACACCCGCGCCTCCATCCGCTACAAGGGTGCCGAAAGCAAGCGGTTCGAAATGGGGCTGCTGGCGGTTCCGGTGGTGCGCCGGACCGGTCTGAACAGCGGCCTGCAGTTCGAAGCCCGGATGCAGGATGGCGCCTGGGTCACTTCCGTCAGCCAGCAGGCTGCCCAGGGATCCGCGGATCTGCAGCCCGGCGACGTGCTGCTGCGTGAAACCGCAACCGGCATCACTCTGACCGAAGCGGAGTCGCTGGCTGAGATCATGCAGGCGCTGCAGGACAAGGGCGCAGCCACCGCAACCTTCGACATTCTGCGCGACGGGGCTGCGGCCTCAGCCAGCCTGGAACTGGCGGGAAACAGCTAACCCCCGCCAGCCTTTCACCCAACCACAAGCATCAGGCGGTCAGCCCCACCGGCGGCCGTTCCCGGGAGAGCTTTGCCTCTCTGACCCACGAAGGACAGATTTAATGCGCAATACTGCTAAATTTATGGGTGCATCCCTGATCGCCATCGCGGCTGCCGGTCAGTCTGCTCAGGCCCAGGAAGCCTGCCAGGTGTACGAGGTCCAGTCCGGCGACAACCTGCGGGAAATCACCGAGAAGGCTTATGGCCACTCCAAATTCCGGGTGATCTACAACGCCAACCGCGCTGTCATCGGCCGCAACCCGAACATCATTGAAATCGGCATGCAGCTGGTCCTGCCCTGCGCCGACGGCAGCCTGCCGGCCGCGGCGTCCGCAGCTCAGGAAGCTGAAGCCCCGGCGGCGGAAATTCAGGAGGCATCCGCCGCGGAAACCGCTGCCGCAGAAGTGCTTGCAACCGAGACCGTTGCAGAAGAAACCGCGCCGGCAGAGACCCCGGCTGCGCCTGCAACCCCGGAACCGATGGTTCTGATCACCGGCAATGATTTCCCGCCCTTCACCGGCGAGGACCTGCCCGGCCGCGGTATGTTCACCCAGCTGATCGAAACCGCCGCCCTGCGCGCCGCGCCGGAGACCGAGATCTCGGTGACCTTTGTCAACGATTGGGAATCGCATCTGGAAACCCTGCTGCCTGCCATGGCGTTCGAAGGCTCCTTCCCCTGGTTGAAACCCAACTGCGGCGACTACGGCCTGCTGTCCGCCGGCGACAAGTTCCGCTGCGACAACTACCGGTTCTCCGATCCCTTCTATGAAGTTGTCGACGGCTTTTTTGCGGCCACCGGCAGCCCCTACGCCGCCGCCTTTGATTACGGCGAGCTGATGGGCACCCGGATCTGCCGCCCTGAAGGCTATTCCATGGCCCATCTGGATACCGCGGGCCTCACCGCGGAAACCGTGAAATTCTACCGCCCGGTCCAGATCGCGGAGTGCTTCACCGCTCTGGCCGCCGGCGCTGTCGATGTGGTTGCCCTGGATACCCTGGTTGCCAGCGACACGCTCGCCACCATGGGCCTGGCCGGCCAGATCAAGGAAAACCCGAACCTAGGCGAGGTGAAATCCCTGCACGCCATCGTTCACAAGGATCACCCCCGGGCCCAGGAGACCCTGGATCTGCTCAACAGCGGACTGAAGGAAATGTCCGTCTCCGGCGAATGGTACGCCATCGTCTCCAAGGCCCTGCAACGCGAAATCAGAACCCTCACCAACTGACCTACCCCCCAACAGAAACCTTGACCCACTGCCTGCAGCCCCCTGCGCAACGGCGGTGCCCCATTGAAAAGGAACTAACTCTCATGTCGATGATCAAATCCCTGGTTCAATACAGCGCAACCACCGTTTCCGCCGCCCTGTTCATCTCCACTTCGGCAGCCGCGCAGGAGGCCTGTGCCCCCTACACCGTGCAGGATGGCGACAGCCTCGGCTCCATCGCCCAGGCCGCTTACGGCTCGTTTGACTATCAGATGATCTTCAACGCCAACCGCAACGCGATTGCCAACCCCAACAGCCTGGAGGCCGGCACCGTTCTGCAGATCCCCTGTGAGGACGGCCGCCTGACCGCCGACAGCGATGTCACCGAGATCATCGCGCAGGAAGAGGAAAAGCAGGCCAAGCGGGCCAAGTCCAGCATCTACGAGCCGCCGATCAAGATGGTGTCCGGCAACGGCTGGGAACCCTTCACCGGCGAAAGCCTCAAGGGCGGCGGCATGCTGGTGCGCCTGGCCACCACCGCGCTGAACCGCGGCGGCAACGACCGTGAATACAACCTCAGCTTCGTGGACGACTGGAAAGCCCATTTCGACACCCTGCTGCCGCTTGGCGCCTTCGACGTGTCGATCGCCTGGTACAAGCCGGCAGATTGCTCCAACCTCGAAAACACCGACGCCGACACCAAGTACCGCTGCACCCAGCTGAACTTCTCGCTGCCGATCTATGAATCGGTGTCCGCCCACTGGACCATGGCCGACAACCCCTATGCCAACATCAAGGATTATGCGGATTACGCCGGCGCCAAGATCTGCCGCCCCGAAGGCTGGTCCCTGGCCGAGCTGTCCGGCGAAGGCCTGGTGGAGCCGGTGATCTCCCTGGTGCATCCGACCTCTGCGGTTGACTGCATCCGCAAGCTGGTGAGCGGCGAGGCCGACATGGCGCTGCTGGACCTCGAAGCCGGTGATGCCGCGGTCCGCGAAGTGGCGGAAGCCGAAGGCAAGGTGCAGCTGAACTCCAACCTGTCGCAGCTGCAGGCGATCCACTTCGTGACGCATAAGACCAACCCGCGCGGCCGTGTCTACCTGACCCTGCTCAACAAGGGCCTGAACGAGATGCGCGAAAGCGGCGAATGGTACGCGATCATCGCCGACAGCCTGGCCGAGTTCAACAAGATCGGCAGCTGATCCGGGCAACGGCCATGCCCCCGGTTCGGGGGCATGGCAGGCCGCAGGGGCCGCGAACGGGCGGCTCTCCGCACAAAGGGAAAACCGGGCGCCTGCCGTGACTGCACGGACGCCTGTAAAACAAAAAAGGCAGACGACATGGGATTTTTCGGAAAACTTATCGGACGGCAGGACCCGCTTTCTGAACCCGCCCCGATGGAGAGGCTGCAGGTCGCGGACGAAACGATGCAGCAGGAAGTGCTGAAGGCGGTTGCCCAGCACACCCGCTCCGTGGAACTGGATCTGGACCCGCAGGCGGACCAGGCTGCAGACAGCCAGACGGAAACCGCCGCCATGCCCGCCGCGGATCCGGCAGCCGGCATCTGGGACCTGGACCCGGCCGCCGCCGCCCCGGCTGCCCCGCCCGCAGGCGCTGCTGCGCAGATGCCCCAGCCCGGCGGCGAGCTGCCGGATCTGACCGCGCATGTCAGCGCCGCCCCGGCCCGCAAGCGCCGCGCCAAGACCCGCCTGCTGGGCTTTGACACCTCCGACGGCGACGTCGTCAATCTGTTCGACAGCTCTGGCGCCGCCACCCCGGCCCGCGACACCAAGTTCCCGGTGGGTTGGATCGTGGTCGCTGACGGACCGGGCTATGGCGAGAGCTTCACGCTCAAGGCCGGCATGTCGGCCATCGGCCGCGGCGAGGATCAGGCGGTTGCGCTCGACTTCGGCGACACCGCGATCTCCCGCAGCAACCATGCCGCCATCGTCTTTGATCCCGAAAGCTCGCAATTCTATCTGGGTCACGGCGGCAAGAGCAACATCGTGCGCCTGAACGGCCAGCCGGTGATCAGCAACGAGGTGCTGAAAAGCGGCGACCTGATCCGCCTGGGCGAGACCACCCTGCGCTTCATGGCGCTGTGCGGAAAAGACTTCAACTGGACCAGCGCCGGCGGGCAGGAGGCGGAACATGTGGAAATCGCCTGAACCGCGCTTTGACGTTGCCGCCGCGATCTGCCAGGGCGCGCGCGACTACCAGGAAGACGCCATCATCACCGACTTCCCGGCCGGCACCGACATCGGCATGGCCATCCTGGCGGACGGCATGGGCGGCCACGCCGCCGGCGATGTCGCCTCCAAAATGGTGGTGACCGAGGCCTTCAGCAAGCTGAAGTTCGAAAGCGTCAACTTCGCCGAGTACGAGAAGCAGATCCCCTATCACCTGACCCACGCTGCGGCTGAGGCCAACACCTGTGTGCAGGAGTATGTCCAGGACAACCCCAGCGTCCGCGGCATGGGCGCGACCCTGGTGTCGGTAGTGATGATCGAGGACCGCCTGTACTGGCTGTCGATCGGCGACTCGCCGCTCTATCTGATGCGCGGCGGCAAGCTGCAGCAGCTGAATGAGGACCATTCGATGGCGCCGCAGATCGACATGATGGTCAAGGCGGGCCTGCTGGACGCCGAAGCCGGCCGCGACCATCCCGACCGCAACTGCCTGACCTCGGTGATCCTTGGCGACCGGGTGACGCGCACCGACTGCCCCAAGACCCCCTTCCGGCTGGAAGTCGGCGACCTGGTGGTTGTTTCCAGCGACGGGCTGCAGTTCCTGGAGGACGCGCGGATCGAGAAGATCCTGCACAAGTACCGCCGCCGCAAGAGCGCGGAAATCGTCGAACGGCTGCTGGCGGCGCTGGATGATCTGGCGGACCCGGATCAGGACAACATTTCCTTTGCGGTGATCAAGCTCAACCATAACAAGCCGGTGACCCGCAAGATGCGCCGCAAGCCGATCGACCTGGTGGGCGACCAATCGGCCAGCGCAACCCGCGTGGTGGCCATGAACAGTAACTCCTATGACGGGCCGTCCCTGCCGGAGCAGGATGCCAAGGTCGTCCGGCTGGCCGGGAAAGGGCGCTAGGCATGACCCAAGCGGAAACCGCAGCCGCGGCCGCATCGCTGCGGCGCGCTCTGGCAGAGGACCGGATCCCCGCCCGCCTGCAAGCCGGCACCGGTACGCTGCTGGAGCAGCTGGAAAAACCGGTGGCCGTCACCCTGTTCGGCCTGTCCGGTTCAGGCAAGTCCAGCGTCGCCAACCTGCTGCTTGGCAGCCAGGTGATCCCGGCGGGCGTCTCCCTGCCCACCCTGCAGATCAGCGGCGGCGGAACCGCGGCCTGCAGCGGGGTGCTGGCGGACGGCAGCGGCTTCAGCCTGCCGGGTTTCGACACCGGCGCGCTGGCTGCCCGGGGCGCGGTCTTTGCCGAGGCGCAGCTGCCGCTGCCCGCCCTGAACCAGATCAGCATCCTGGAAATTGCCGCCCCGGATGCCGCTGCATTGGAACGCGCGGTGCCCTGGGCTGCCCAGCGGACCGGCATTGCCCTGTGGTGCACCCAGGGTTTCACCGCCGCAGAGCAGGCCGCCTGGGCGCGCGCGCCGGAGCAGATGAAGGACGGCGCCTTCCTCCTGGTGACCAAGGCGGATGAGCTGGCGGCACAGGACCGGCTGGCCCCCGCGCTGGCGGGCATTCAGGACGCGGCCTCGGAGCATTTCAACGGCATCCTGCCGCTGGCCGCGCTGGAGGCGCAGGCCGCACGGCAGCCGGATGGCACGGTGGACCGCGACCGGCTGCGCCGCTCCGGCGGGCAGGCGCTGATCTCGGCCATCATGCATGAGGTGAAGCTGCGGCGGCAGGCGGCGCTGGATCAGGCCGGCGTGCTGCTGGCGAAATACGCTCCCGTTCCCGCAGCCGCACCGGCAGAGAAAACCGCCGCACCGCCCCCCCCGGCGGCACTCCAGGCAGAGCCGGACGCTCCGCTTGCGGCGGAAACACCTGCACCGGACCGCCCTGCCCCCGTGGCAGAGGCGCCCGTGGCGGCTGCAGAATCCGCGGAGCCGCAGGACGCGGCGCTCAGCCCGGACACCCGGCAGGTCTTTGATCAGGCGCTGGACTACCTGTCGGCGCAGGGGCGCAGCATGGGCCAAGCCCTGCAGGACGGCACCGGCAGCAGCAGCAGCCAGCTGATCCGCACCGCCCTGAAGTCGGTGCAATGGCTGGACAGCCATTTTGAGGAGTATGGCGGCAACGGCGGCAACGCACTGGCAGAGATCCGCGGCGCGGTCTCGGAAGCGGAAGACCTCATTCAGCTGATCCAGGTGGAACAGGACGGCGCGTCGCTGTTTGATGCCACCAGCATCCTGCTGCAGCTGAAACGGGACATGCAGGCGCAGCTCGCCGCCTGAAGGCGGCCAAGCTGCGCGACAACAGAATGGGTTTTCACCTTACAGGGTGAAAACCCGCTGCCAGATGCCGTGCAACCCGGCCAGATCCTCCTCGCCATGGGCGAACAGGGCGCATTCGCCATCGGCCCAGACCACGGACACGCATTCGCTGCCGTCCAAAACCGGACCCAGCGAGATCAGCCGCGGTGTTTCCGTCAGCGCCGCATGTTTGGCATAGGACGCCTGAAAGCGGTCCCACTGCGCATCGGCAATCTTCTGCAGCGCAGTCAGCACAGCTGCATCCTCGCCGCCGCCCAGCCAGGCGCCGCCTGCGTGCAGCAGGCAGGCAGAATACATCCCGGCGGCGGCCTCGATGAAAAACTCCATCGGCCGGTCCTGCTCGCCCGGGTCCAGCTCCATCACCTCTTCCAGCATCGCTGCCGGCAAGCCAAGCCCGGCAGGGCCGCCGCCGGGCGCGGCAAAGGCGGTCTCCACCGTCAGCGGTTCCTCGGCCTGCGCCAGCCGCACCATGGCCGCGGCAACGGCTTCCAGCACCTCCGGCTGGTCATGGGACAGGCCTTCGCCGGCCAGATGCTGCACTTCTTCCAGATCGCTGCTGGCGGACACCAGCGCCATCAGCCGCCGTTCGGACACCACGAAGGACAGCGCGCTGCCCCCGGCCCGGAAGGTCAGCTGCCGCTGCAGCACCGTGGTGCCGATTTCCTGCAGCATCGCGGGCAGGGGCGGCGGGAACAGCCCGTTGGACAGAACCCGTTTGCCATCCCGGAACACGGTCTGCCGGGCGCCCAGGGCCGCCAGATTTCCGGCAATTGCGTCGTCGTGAGTCACTTTGATATTCCCGTTCGAAGGTCTTGGTGCGCCGGTCCGTCAGCCATCTGCGGTGATCCGGGCCAGGCAGTCCCGGGCGGCGGCCTGAAACGCGCCCAGATCCAGATCCGGCGCGGCAAGGCACAGCAGCGCATCGGTCGGCTGAAGGGGTGATTTGAAGGCCAGCATCACTCTGCCTGGCTCCCGCGCCATCGCAAAGCCGGGCGGCTGGGCCCCAAGCGGCGGTACGCCGTCTTCACCCAGCAGGCAGCTGGCCTGGGCGCAAAGCGTATCCAGCGCATGGCGGTCCAGCGGCGACTGGCTGTTGGCCACCAGCACCATGCCCGCGGCCAGATCCGCATAGGCCACTGTCCCGCAGGCGGGAAACTGAGCGTGCAGACTGTCCAGTTCTTCCGATACCGTCATAATGCGCCCTTGCCTGATGGGCCGGTTCTGCCCGGCCCGCAGGTCAATTCACAACCGTAACGGGCGCGGGATTACAAGCCTCTTTTTTCAGCTCTCCAGCAATTCCCTGCGCAGCGCTGCCAGATCCGCATCCGGGCGCCCTTCCGGGCGCGGGGTGCGCTTGGCGCCTTGGGGGCGCACCCGGCGCGGCATGACGCGGCCGGGCTGCACCTCCTGCGGGCTGTCCGCTTGCGGCGTGCCTTCGGCTGCTGCCGCCGGTTCCGCCGCTGCAGGCTGCTGCACCGGCTGGGCAGCAGCAGCCGGGGCGGTTTCCTGCACCGCAGGGGTGCTGCCATCCCGGGCAGCCGCCACAATGGCCTCCAGCGCCGCGGCAAACCCTTGCGCGCCAGAGGTTTCCCATTCCGTGCTCTCCGGATCCGCGTCCAGTGCCTGGGTCAGCGAAATCGGGCAGACGCCGGCAAACTGGCCTTCGGTTTCGCGCGACACCCGGGTCTGCACCCGCAGCTTGTCCAGCGGCGTCGTCAGCTTGTCGAACCGGGTGATCAGCAGCAGGCTGCGCTGGCGCACCGCTTCCGGCACCAGCCCCCAGGCCGCCGCCTCCGACTGGCGCCAGGCCTGGGTCGCATGGGTGCACCACAGCACGCAGTCCACCTCTTCCAGCATCCGTTCCCAGACCTCGGGCGGCATGTTGGGATCGGAGATACCGGGGAAGTCGATCAGGTCGCGGGCTTCCAGCACCGGCGCCTCGCAGCTGATCTGCACATAAAGCGTCTCTTCCAGCGGCACCGCTTCCAGCGCCTCCAGCGACACCGGATGCAGGCTGCCGTCCAGCGCCTTGCGCGACGGCGGTGTCTCTCCTTCAGTGATCCAGACCGGCGGCAACCGGGTTGCAGTGACCTTCTCCGGCAGGATGCGCCGCCCCAGCAGCAGGTTCGACAGGGTGCTCTTGCCCGCGCTGAATTCGCCCATGATGGCGACACGGGGTTTGCGGTCCAATGGCTGCGGGTTTGTCATGCCGCCGCTCCTTCACGTGCTGTCCGGGCCGGTTCTGCGACCGGCTCCGCGTCTTCATATGCCAGTTCCTTCAGCAGAAGCTCCAGCAGCTCCGCCCGTTCCTGCTGGGCGCTGATACCGAACAGGGTGTTCAGGTCATTCATGCTGATCCGGGTTTTCTCCGCCACATCCATCAGCAGCTCCCGCTGCTCGGTGAAGAACGCCATCAGCCGCTCGCGGGCGTCCTGCCGGATCTCCGCCGCCTGCTGTTCCTTCAGCTCATGAATGATCGGCGCTGTCTCCGCCTTGATCAGGTCGTAATAGCCGCTGGCATAGGCGCGGTATCCGCGGCGGCGCTGCCACCAGCCCTTCCACCAGGAGGTCTGCAGATCCAGCGCGATGGTGGCGCCGATCGCCACCGGCGGCGGCACCTCTGGCACCGCAGCAGGCGCAATACGGAAATCGCTGACCTGAATGGAGACCGCCTGCTGATAGGTGTCATGGATCGCCGAGGCCGCATCGCTGTAGACCTGTGTGCAGGCTGCCATCAGGTTCTTGCGCATCACCTGATAGCTGGACCGCAGCAGGATCCGCAGCCCGTCCGGCGCATATTGCCAGGTTTCGTTTTCGCCGTAGTTCTCCAGATGCTGCAGCAACGAGGCCACCGCCCGCTCCAGAAACTTGTTGTGCGCCTGATCCACCCGCGAGGAGAAAGTGGCGAACACCTGGTCCAGCGCGGTATCCATCTGCGCCATGCTCACGGTTTCCAGCCGCCGCAGCAGCTGGCTCAGCGCGGCGGGCTCAATCACCGAAATCCGGTTGCCGTCGATCCGCATCGACGCCACGGTCGAGGCCGCCTTCATGCTGGACACCTGGTTGGCGGCCCGCTGGCGCACCTCGGACAGCAGCCGCGCGCCGGCGCCTTCGGCAATCCGCGCGCCAATGGTTTCAAACAGTTCCGGCACGCCGGAGAGCTGCCACATCAGCGCCGGGTCGCTCAGCACATCCTGCCCGTCTGCGCCTGCCTCCGCCCCGGCGTACTGCCGCAGCACGGCGGCGCTGTCTTCTCCCAGCGGATGGGTGTCCGGCGCCAGCGCCGCATTGGCCCACAACGCGCTGCCAAAGACGATTTTGGGATTTTCCGGCCCGTTCATCTTCTCCAGCGTCGCCAGGATGCTGTCGCGGATATCGGGGATCTGGGTCTCCGGGTCCGACAGCTCATCAATCCGGTTGACGAAGATCACGATCCCTTCCGACCGCACGTTGGAGATCATCCGGATCAGCCCCATGTCGACAGAGCTCAGCGCCTGCGAGGCAGACAGCACGACCACGCACAGGCGGCTGTTGCGCAGCGACTTGATGGTGATCTGCTCGCGCATCAGGAAGGTGTCGTTGACGCCGGGCGTGTCGCGCAGGCACAGCGGCACCGGCAGCGACGGCAGCGGCAGGTACAGGTCGGCGGATTTGGTGATATCGGCAAACCGGCCCTGCTGGTCGCTGCTGCCCGCCATCTCGAAATCATCGCCCAGGCAGACATAACGCTGCATCAGGTCGTCATCCAGATGCCGGTAATCATGCTTCTGGCCCAGCAGCAGCTCAAACCGCCGCCCCAGCCGCTTGCGGGTCTTCTCGCGCATTTCCGTAATCTGCGCCTGAATCTTCTGCAGCTCCTCATCGGCGCCCGCCCGCATCGACAGTTCGCCGATCCGGCCGCCGTTGGAGACCAGATGATCCCATTCATCACCGTTGAAGAACTGAAAGGAGGCCACCGGGTCGCCATCCTTGCGCGGCGCATTCAGATGCAGCGAGGTGACAACAGAGGTCCAGGGATTCACATCGGCAGGCAGCAGCCCGGGACGGGCCACCATCGCATTGACCAGGGAGGTCTTGCCGGATTTGATCTGCCCGATCATCGTGACGCTGGGCTTGAACTCGTCGAGCTCTTTCAGCTGCCGGGCGATCTGGCTGCGGCTGCCCTTGGCTTCCAGCGCCTGAATGTCCAGCAGCAGGTCCTTCAGCTCCACAATCTCGCCTGCAAGCCCGGCAAGGCTGTCCTGGCCGTTACGCAAAAAGGGAAAACGTCCAAAGCCAGCCGGCTGGCGGTCGGGTGTCTCATCCATAGTGGTAATTTCCTTGTCGGTCTGTGCGAGCAACGAATGAATTCGCGGTCAAAGCTGCCTTCTTTATTTTCTGGTTAACGAACAATCAGCCATCAAAGGCAAAATTGCGGCAGACCGTGGCCGACAACTTGTCTTTGCGTAAAATATTCAGACTTTTTTAACTTTTTGCGGGAGTTCCGGGCGGAATTTGAGCGTCAGCAGTGTGCTGCGCCGGCCATCCGCAAGGGACGCGGGGCTATTCGCTCCCGCTCCCGCCTTGCTGCACCGATTGCAGGTAGGTGATCAGGCTGCCCAGGGCCTGCGGCACCATTATCGGCTGGCCGTTCGGCAGGGCCAAAGCCATATACTGATCCTCGTCCAGTGACGGGCCGAACACGGGCATATCGCCATGGGCGGCAACCGGCTGGCGGCCGTCAATCTGCTTGGCTACCGCCTCAAGGGGGAATGCGCCGTTGTTGCGCGCGGCCAGCCGGGTCAGGTCCGGCGGCTGCAGGGCCATCATTTCCGCCATCGGCCCCTGGCTTGCCGCGTCCTTGCCGTGGCACTCGGCGCAGAAATACAGGAACAGGTCCCTCCCCTCACCGGCACCGGCCTCCTGCGCCCAGACCGGGCCTGCTGCCATTGCAAGTGTTACTGCCAGCCGCATCAGCATCGCCGTTCTCCTTTGCTCCGGATCCTCTGCGCCGCGCGGCCCGAACCCGGTGCCCGCCGCACATGGTGTGATGATAGCGGCAAACCGGCAGCGCAGAATTGACCCAGAGCAAGGCGGGCCGTGCAGAACCGGATTAGGCTCCGCAGGTGCCGCAACAGGACGGGAGGCCCTGCCATGACCAAATCCGCCGGTGCGCTGCTGGCCGCGGCTGCCGTTCTGCTGGCCGCCGCCGCCGCGTATCTGTTTGTCGCCGACAACGGCGCGGGCCTGCCCGATGGCTTTGTCCAGGGCAACGGCCGGATAGAGGCCGAACAGGTTGAAATCGCCCCCGCACGGGCGGGCCGGGTGGCCCGGGTGCTGGCCGCCGAGGGCAGCCTGGTGGCATCCGGCAGCATCCTGGTGGAAATGGACACGGATGAGCTGTCGGCGGCGCATGACCGGGCCAGGGCCGAAGCCGCGCTGGCGCGCCAGACCAAGGCCGAAGCGCAGGCGCTGGTGGTCCAGCGCCAGAGCGAGCACCGCCGCGCAGAACACGAACTGGCCCGCGCCACCGCCCTCTTGGCCGGTCACAACATCTCTGAAACTCTCTTTGAAGAACGCGAAACCGCCCATCAGGTCGCCGCGGCGGTGCTCGGTGCGGCCAAGGCGCGGGTCGCCACCGCAGAGGCCCGCATCGCAGCGGCAGAGGCAGAGGTCCGCCGGATCGCCGCGCAGATCGAGGACAGCACCCTCACCGCACCGGTGCCGGGCCGGGTGTTGTACCGGCTGGCCGAACCGGGGGAGGTGGCCGGCGCCGGCGCGCCGATCCTGACGCTCCTGAGCTTGGAAAACATCTATATGGAGGTGTTTCTGCCCGCCCGCGAGGCCGGGCTTCTGCCGATCGGAGCGGAGGCGCGCATTGTGCTGGACGCCCTGCCCGATTACGCCATTCCCGCCACCGTCACCTTTGTCTCGCCAGAGGCTCAGTTCACCCCCAAGCAGGTCGAGACCCTCAGCGAGCGCGAGCAGCTGGTGTTCCGCGTCCGCGTCCGCATCCCGCAGGATCTGGTGGCAGCGCGGATCGAGCATGTGAAAACCGGCCTGCGCGGCATCGCGGTGATCCGGCTTGACCCTGCCCGCGAATGGCCTGAAGCGCTGGAGCGGCGCATCCCGCCTGAGCTGTTCAAATGACTGTCCCGGCAGACAGTCCCGGTATACGCATCGAGGAGGTCAGCCACCGCTACCGCAAGCATTTGGCACTGGACGGGATCTCGCTGGACCTGCCGCCGGGCCGGCTGGCGGGCTTCATCGGCCCGGACGGGGTTGGCAAGTCGACCCTTCTGGGCCTGATCACCGGCGCCAAAAGGCTGCAGGCCGGCACCATAGATGTCCTGGGCGGATCCATCGGCAATGCCGTGCACCGGCACCGCATCTGCCCCGCCATTGCCTTCATGCCGCAGGGGCTGGGCCGCAACCTCTACCCCGAGCTTTCGGTGCGCGAAAACCTCGAGTTCTTCTCGCGGCTGTTCGGCCAGGGCGCAGCAGAGCGCGAGGCCCGCATCGCATCACTCCTCACCGCCACCGGGCTGGCACCTTTTGCGGACCGGCTGATGGGCAGGCTTTCGGGCGGCATGAAGCAGAAGCTGGGCCTGTGCTGTGCCCTGATCCACGACCCTAAACTTCTGGTGCTTGACGAGCCGACCACTGGCGTTGACCCGCTGTCGCGCCGCCAGTTCTGGGCGCTGATCGGCGCCATCCGGGAGCAAAGCCCCGGCCTCACAGTGCTGGTCTCCACCGCATATATGGAGGAGGCCCAGAGCTTCGACCGGATCGTCGCCATGGATGCGGGCCGGGTGCTGTACCAGGGCCCGCCGGAAGACTTGCAGGGCGGGGCCGAAGACCTCGAGACCGCCTACCGGCAGCTGCGCGCGCAAGGGAAACCGCCGCCGGTTCAGCTCCAGCCCGCGGCTGCGCACAGCGGCGAACCGGTCATCACCGCCCGCGGCCTGACCCGCCGGTTCGGCGATTTCACCGCCGTCGACCACGTCGGTTTCAGCATTGCCCGCGGCGAAATCTTCGGCTTTCTCGGCTCCAACGGCTGCGGCAAGTCGACCACCATGAAAATGCTAACCGGCCTCTTGCCCATCAGCTCAGGCGAGGCGCAGCTGTTCGGCAGGCCGGTGGACGCCAAGAACCGCGCCCTGCGCCGCGAGATCGGCTATATGAGTCAGGCGTTTTCACTCTATGGCGAACTGACCGTAGAGCAGAACCTGCAGCTGCACGCCCGCATTTTCGGGATCAAAGACCGCGCGGCCCGGGTCACCGAACTGACCCGGCGCTTCGGCCTCTCGGCGCACAGCGCCTCCCTGGCTGCCGCCCTGCCCCTTGGCATCAAGCAGCGGCTGTCGCTGGCGGTTGCGGTGATCCACCGCCCGCGGGTGCTGATTCTGGACGAACCGACCTCCGGCGTCGACCCGGAGGCCCGCGACATGTTCTGGGCGCAGCTGATTGAGCTGTCGCGCAACGAAGGCGTCACGATCTTTGTCTCCACCCATTTCATGAGCGAGGCCGAACGCTGCGACCGGGTCTCCTTCATGCACGCGGGCAAGGTTCTGGCAGAAGGCACGCCCAAGGCGCTGATGGCATCGCAATCCGCGGATAGGCCCAAGGGGCTCGAACGTGAAAAAGTGGCCAAAATTCAGAACATTTGTGAACGATTTATGTTGCGCTAATCACGAAAACTCGTAGCCATTTGCTTTCATGCGGTATTTTGGAGTTGGGTAGATGGATGCCAGCGCGGCACGCAAATGGAGCTTGTCCTTTCAGGATATGGATTTTCTATCGTCGCTGCCCCAGTCTGTTTGCCTTGAGGTCGCACTACAGATTTGCAGCGTTCGCTGCGCAGGTAGA
>NZ_LYUZ01000085.1 GCF_001679925.1 Leisingera sp. JC1
TAGATACTCATTCAGGTATAGCATACTGGTACACCCTCAGTAACTGTATTCTATAAAATCTTTTTTTTTTTTTTAGATGTGTATAAGAGACAGCCGCCCGCCCGGCGCCCGCAGCGGCTCCGGCCGCCGCCCCGGCCGTCAAGCCTGCGCCGWCGGCGCATGGCGAGGACGACTGGGAAGTCGAAGCCAGCCCGGTGCCTGCAGCGGCAGCCAGCAGCGGCAATGCCGCACGCGATCTCTGGCAGGACTTCTGAGAACTCACCGGAGGCGCCGCACAAAAAAACGCGGCGCCTTCAGTAACAGGAATTCCACCGCGCTGGTCAGACCTTCCAAAAGGCTGCTGCATCCCTAGGCGCCACCAAGGGACAGCATCGATCCGATCGCTTGTATCCCTCTCCTTTTGCAGAAAGGGCCCACCAGACTGTAGTCTTGAGGTAAAACACCTGTGCGCCGCTTTGCAAACGCTGCGATCTGCCGAAAGTTTTCAGCAAATTTGAAGCGGACCGTTCGTGGCAAGGCCCTATTAAAACTTCAGAAATCATTCCCGCCTTCCGTCGAATAAGCGTAAAATCCTTCTGCCTCTGCGCGCCACTTAGTTTTCTTTAATCAACTACCCTCAGATAATACCCCAATGCGTTAATGAACATGGTATACTCAACTTAAGGATGTGCACACCAGATGGTCCTGTGCTCCAAGGACCATGTCAATTCAAAGGGGTATAGAATGAGTGACAATGGTTTTTCAGAGGTGACCGCACCACCTTTTATGCAACCCGTGATTCTCAACATCCTATCAGTTGATGATGACGAGATTGACAGGCTGCGTTTGAAGAAACTGTGCCGCAAGGCCGGAATGGAGGCCGAGTTCTTTGAAGCTGCGAACCTGGACGAAATGCGGCGGCAACTGGACCAGGAACAATATGACCTCGTGTTTCTGGACCATAACCTGGGAATGGACACCGGCCTTGATGCCCTGAAGCTGCTGCTGACCCACGAAGATCAGGTGCAGGCTGTGCCGATTATGCTGACGAGTGTCACCAGCTATCAGACCGCTGTGGAGGCCATGCGGCGCGGTTGTGCGGACTACATCGTCAAAGAAGAATTGTCGGTGGACGCTCTGATCAAGTCAATTGCCTCTGCCATCGAACGGCGGGCGCTTTATGGCCAGCTGTCCAGTGCGCGGGCGTCAGAAAAGGAACTGAAGCGCATATTCCAACGCTTTATTGTCGGCTGCGGTCCCGACCTCCGGCTGCTGCTAAGCCGGACACTTGCGGGCGTCAGGGTTGTGAAATCTCAAGCCCGTCAGGACGACAGTGTTTCGCCCTCCGTTCTTGCGGATGTGACAATGCTTGAGCGCAGCTGCAAAGATCTGGTGGCATTCATGGATGATCTGGACAGCGTAATTGACGACACCCGTGAAGTGACCGCGCGCGTGTCGCCTAATCTACTGCAATAGCAGCTACTATTAGCCGAAGACTGATCCGGGGAACCGTGGCTTGATTTCAGGCTCACTCTTTGACAGCCCTAGACCATTGGAGTGACGGCAGGTTGCAATCTTCCTCTAAACTAAACCGAACGGCCCTGAACATTATCCTGGTCGAAGATGATGATGCAGATGCGAGGGCACTGCACCGGGTCTTCAAAAAGGCGAGGATTGCCAATCCAGTCATACGGTTTGCGGACGGTGCTGAAGCTTTGACCTTTCTGCGCCGAGAAAGGAACCAAGTGCACCCCCCTCACTTCCTGGCTCCGTATGATATCAAAATGCCCCCCAAGAAAGGAAATGAGCTGCGGTCGGAATTTCGTGCCAACCCGTTCCTCCATAACAACCTGTTCCTCATGTTGGCGCCCTCTGATGACGAGCGCGACATTTCTGAAGCTTATGAAAAAATGTCTCTGGCTTCATTCCGAAGCCTAAGGCTGGCGATATGTCTGCTGAACTTACGGCTACGCTCGACAATTTTTGGCGCGTTGCCGAACCACCAAAAAACTCACGTTAGAGAGGTAGCTGATGGCAGTTCTCAAAATCCTGCTCATTGACGATGACGCCGGAGACCGGAAGCTGCTACGCCGGCTTCTGACGAAAACACATCCCGGGGCCAGAATTACCGAGGCTGAAAGCGGCGAAACTGCGCTGGAACATGTCGGAAAACAAGCCGATGTGATTTTCTTGGACTATCTGCTTCCAGATGGAACCGGGCTGGACCTTATCGCACGGCTAAACAAAGCCTGGCCGCGAGCGGTGCTGTTCATGACCACGGGTCATGGTGACGAGGAGATCGCCAAAAGCGTAATTCTGGCCGGAGCCAGCGACTATATTCCCAAATCAGCTCTCAGCGCGGAAGCGCTCAATCGGATGATCGCAAACGGGCTGAAGGTTGCTGATATGCGTTGGCGGATCCAAGAGCAGCAAATCGAGTTAAGGCTGTTCTCTGATGTTCTTATTCACGACATGCGTGCACCCCTGCGGGCCATCAAGTTTCTAAGCGAACAGATCCAGGAGGAATACGAGAGCGGTGACCTTGATGAGGTTGCCAGACAGTTCGACCTGATGAAAAAATCGGTAAACAAAACGTCCGAACTGATTGAACGGCTGGCCAGCCATATCAACCCCCACAGCGAAGGGCGGGCGGAGCGCGTTACTGTTGAGAGCCTGTTTGACAGCCTGCGGGCAGTCTTGGCACAGGACCTTGCCGTATCAGGTGCCAGGCTTAGCTGGCAGTCCGGAGGATTGAGCGTGCTGTGCTTTCCACCAGATATCGTCCAGCTGCTGCAAAACCTGGTCAGCAATGCCATAAAGTACAGCGGCGGTGAGACGCCTGAAATTTCCGTAATTGCAGAACCAGCCGACCCCGGACTGATGATCTCAGTTTCTGACAATGGAATTGGAGTGCCACCGGAATACCAGGAAAAGATCTTTGAACCATTCAAACGGTTGCAGCGCGGCAGCGAACAGCCTGGCACTGGCCTCGGTCTGGCGACCTGCGCCAAAATCGCCAAGCGGCACAAAGGCCTGATTTGGTGCGACCCTCAGGTTGTTTCCGGCACAACAATCCGATTTACCGTCTGCCTGGATGCAATGGACGCCCGGGGAATCGCCTGACCGCAGCCGCTCCTCTGCGCCGTGTCCTGACGCTTCCTTCGCTTGAAAACGCCTGGGTGCTTGGACCCGACTGACGGATGCGCGTTTTCAGTACGCGAGAGCACACCGTCCTGCCTGCTTTCCATACCAGCGTCTCTCTCATTAAGCATTGGCTTCGGCAAAAACTGCACCCCGCCGAACGTCTTGAAATTTCATCCCTCCAGAGAAACCCAGAGAACTCTGGCGTCTTCCGCGCTAACAGAGACGCAGCCATGGCCCATACCGCTGTCGTAATAAACGGAATCTCCGACCCCCATCCGCAACGGCCGGTAATGCTCAGTATAGAGGATCAGTTCCCCGCTCAAAACGAACATGAACTCCTCCCCCTGGTGGCGGACCCAATTGTCGAACTCGGTCACATCACGTGCCTTGATGGTGCTGATATAGGGCACCATGCGTTTGCTGGTCAGTTCGCTGCACAATAGCTCGTGATCATAGGTCGAGGTTTCTTTGTGCTCCCCTTCGCCGGTGCGGGTAAAGTCACGGCGCCCGGTGACGCCGCTTTGACTGGACTGCACAAACAACTGCGGTGTTTCCAGTTCCAGCGTCTGCATCAGGCGGCGGATGATCTCGAAACTGGGACGGGTCTGGTTGTTCTCGATCTTGGACAAAGTGGACCTGCCAATGGCTGCTGCCTTGGCGGCTTCCTCCAATGTCAGCCCTTTTTCTTTGCGGGCTTCGCGAATCATTTTTCCTAGAACTTCGCCATCCGGGGCCTCCATGGCCTCGGGGCCCAGTCCTGTTTCTTCTGAGGGAATTGGTTCCATTTCTGCGAATTCTCCTGATCCGCAAACACTTTAGCTTTGATGTATTTCCCGGTCAAAATTTCCGTGATCGCACTTTTTGTTTGCAAAGGGGAAAAAGTTTCCTATAGGAGACGCAGCGTCGTATATGGCTGAATACGTGCCGGTCCTGAACCGCATTTCGGAGGAGAAACCACATGAGCGCATATGATCTGATCGTGATCGGAGCCGGTCCGGGCGGTTATGTCGCAGCAATCCGTGCAGCACAGCTGGGCATGAAGGTTGCCTGTGTCGAAGGCCGCGGCTCGCTGGGCGGCACATGCCTCAACGTTGGCTGCATTCCTTCCAAGGCGCTGCTGACTTCGTCCGCCAAATACGCCGAGCTGTCCCACATCGCCGCGCACGGCATTTCCGTTGAGGGCGTCAGCCTGGATTTGGGGGCGCTGATGGCCCGCAAGGACAAAATTGTTGATGACCTGACCAAGGGCATCGCCTTCCTGTTCAAGAAGAACGGCGTCGACCACATCGAAGGCTGGGCCAGTATTCCGGCGCAAGGCCAAGTAAAAGTCGGTGAAGACACCTACACTGCAAAGAACATCCTGATTGCCACCGGTTCGGAACCCACCCCCCTCCCAGGTGTGGAGATCGACGAGGTGGACGTGCTGAGCAGCACCGGAGCGCTGGCGCTTGAAGCCGCGCCAGTGCATCTGGTGGTGATCGGCGCTGGCGTGATCGGGCTTGAACTCGGTCAGGTCTGGTCACGCCTTGGTTCCAAGGTGACGGTGGTGGAATACCTTGACCGCATCCTGCCCGGCATTGATGGCGAGATCGCCAAACTGTCCCAGCGCGCTCTGAGCAAGCGCGGTCTGAAGTTCCAGCTGGGCCGCGCGCTGAAAGCTGTCGAAAAAGGCGAAAACGGCCTGACCCTGACCGTGGACCGCGTCGGTAAGGACAGCCAGGAGCAGATTGAGGCGGACAAGGTTCTGGTTGCCATCGGCCGCCGCCCGGTGACCCGCGGCCTCGGCCTGGAAGGCCTGGGGGTCTCGATCAACGCACGCGGCTTCATCGAGGTGGATGAAACCTTCCAGACCTCGGTTCCCGGTGTCTATGCCATCGGCGACTGCGTGCCCGGCCCGATGCTGGCGCACAAGGCCGAGGAAGACGGCGTTGCCTGTGCCGAGATCATGGCGGGCGAGCACGGCCATGTGGATTACAACACAGTTCCCGGCGTGGTTTACACTGACCCGGAAGTCGCTTCCGTGGGTCAGACCGAAGAGGCGCTGAAAGAAACCGGCACCCAGTACATCACTGGCAAGTTCGCCTTCATGGCGAACTCCCGTGCACGCTCCACCGGCGAAACCGATGGCGCAGTGAAGGTGCTGGCGACACCGGAGGGCAAGATCCTCGGCGCCCACATTTGCGGTGCCCATGGCGGTGACCTGATTGCGGAGTTGGTGCTGGCAATGACCAAGGGTGCCACTGTCGAAGAGGTGGCCCGCACCTGCCACGCGCACCCGGCAATGGGCGAGGCGGTGAAGGAAGCCTGCCTCGACGCGCTTGGCCGCGCCATTCACGCCTGATCCGGAGGTCCGCCAGATGACGATCCAGCTGCGCCCCCGCCATCCGGAAAAGGCCCACAAGGCCGACAGCGCCATCCCGCGCAAACCGAAGTGGATCCGTAAGAAGAAGATCGACAGCGCGGAGTACTACGAAACTCGCAAGCTGATGCGGGAGCATGATCTGGCGACCGTCTGCGAGGAGGCCGCCTGCCCCAACATCGGCGAGTGCTGGTCCAAGCGCCACGCCACCATGATGATTATGGGTGAAGTCTGCACCCGCGGCTGCTCTTTTTGTAATGTCACCACCGGCAAGCCGGACACGCTGGATGCGTTTGAGCCGGGCCGGGTTGCGGCGGCGGTCAAGAAACTGGGCCTGCGCCACGTGGTAATCACCTCTGTGGACCGGGATGATCTGGCGGACGGCGGGGCGGAGCATATCGCTCAGACCATCCGCGCCACCCGGCATCAGAACCCCGGCACCACCATCGAGGTGCTGACCCCGGATTTTCTGGGCAAGGGCGCAGCGGCCGATGCGGTATTCGAAGCCGCACCCGATGTGTTCAATCACAACCTGGAAACCGTTCCGCGCCTTTACCCGCGTGTACGCCCGGGCGCACGTTACTACACCTCGCTGCGGCTGCTGGACGACGCCAAGCGCGCAAACCCGCAGCTGTTCACCAAATCCGGCATCATGGTTGGCTTGGGCGAGACGCTGGAGGACGTTCGTCAAGTGATGGATGACCTGCGCGCGGCCCAGGTCGATTTCCTGACCGTGGGCCAGTACCTGCAACCCACCCCCAAGCATCACCCGATCGACCGTTTCTGGTCGCCGGAGGAGTTTGCACAGCTGGAACAGATCGCTCGCTCCAAGGGCTTTCTGCATGTGTCAGCGACACCGCTGACCCGCTCTTCGTTCCACGCGGATGAAGATTTTGCCGCCCTGAAAGAGGCCCGTCAGATGGCCTTGGCAAAGGGCATTTAACCTTAACGCAAGCGGGAGGAGACCCATGGAAGCGTTAAATTCAATCGTAGGAGCCGTAAACGGCGTGGTTTGGGGGCCGATGATGCTGGTCCTCATTCTCGGCGTCGGCTTCTTCCTTCAGGTCGGCCTGAAGTTCATGCCGATCCGGAAACTGGGCATGGGCTTTGGCCTGATGTTCAAGGGCCGTGAGGCCACCGGCGAAGGTCAAATCACCCCGTTCAACGCGCTGATGACCGCGCTGTCGGCCACTATCGGCACCGGCAACATCGCAGGCGTCGCCACCGCCGTGTTCCTCGGCGGTCCCGGCGCGCTGTTCTGGATGTGGATGACCGCGCTGGTCGGCATGGCCACCAAATATTCCGAAGCCGTCTGCGCGGTGAAATTCCGCGAGCGTGACGAGGAAGGCAACTACGTCGGCGGCCCGATGTACTACATCAAAAACGGTCTCGGCGCGAAATGGGCCTGGCTGGGCATTGCCTTTGCCGTGTTCGGCTCCATTGCTGCCTTCGGCATCGGGAACGGTGTGCAGGCGAACGGTGTGGCACAGGTTCTGGAAACCAACTTCGGCTTCAACACCTCTGTTACCGGCATTGTGCTAATGGTGCTGACCGGTGCCGTGATCCTGGGCGGCATTACCCGCATCGGCGCGGTCGCTGGTTTCCTTGTTCCTTTCATGGCGGTCAGCTACATCATTGCAGGCCTGATTGTTCTGGTCATCAACGCTGACGCCATCGGTACCGCATTCGGCCTGGTGTTCACCCATGCCTTCACCCCCTCGGCAGCCGAAGGCGGCTTTGCCGGTGCGGCCGTCTGGGCAGCAATCCGCTTTGGTGTGGCCCGCGGCGTGTTCTCGAACGAAGCCGGCCTGGGTTCCGCCCCGATCGCCCACGCAGCAGCCGAAACCAAAGGTCCGGTAAACCAGGGCCTGATCGCCATGCTGGGCACCTTCATCGACACCATCATCGTCTGCTCGATCACCGGTCTGGCAATCATCGCCTCCGGTGCCTGGACTTCGGGTGAATCCGGTGCGGCGCTGACCTCACTGGCGTTTGAAAACTCGCTGCCGGGCATCGGCGGCCCGCTGATCGCCATCGCGCTGTCGATCTTTGCCTTCACCACAATCCTCGGTTGGTCCTATTATGGCGAGAAGTGCATGGAGTTTCTGTTCGGTGTGAAGGTCATGCTGCCCTACCGCATCCTGTGGATCGTCGCGATCTACTTCGGTGCGACTGCCGACCTGGGCTTCATCTGGCTGCTGGCTGACACGCTGAACGCGATGATGGCCATCCCGAACCTGATCGCCCTGGCGCTGTTGAGCCCGATCGTCTTCAAGGTGACGAAAGAGTTCTTTGCCACCGGCGGCAAATCGGAAGAAGCCGGCCACGCTGCCGAGTAAGCTCTCCGGGAGGGCGCGCCCTGCGCCCTCCCTCACCCCGAAACCCTATTATTCAAAGGCTGCACAGGATGACCGACGCACCCAAACGCACCCCGCTTTATGACCTGCACGTCGAGCTTGGCGGCAAAATGGTCGACTTCGCCGGCTGGGAAATGCCGGTCCAGTATCCCATGGGCATCATGGGCGAGCACAAGCAGTGCCGTGAAAAGGCCGCGCTGTTTGATGTCTCCCACATGGGCCAGGTGATCCTGCGTGGCGACAACGTGGGCGAGAAGCTGGAAACGCTCTGCCCGCAGGCCTATGCCACCTTGAAAGAAGGCAAGGCGCGCTACGGCTTCTTCACCAACGAGGACGGCGGCATCATGGACGACCTGATCGTCTCCAACGCCGGCGACCACTACTTCGTGGTGGTGAACGCCGCCCTGCGCTACCAGGACATACCGCACATGCAGGCCAACCTGGACGGCGTCGAAGTGACCGAGATCTTCGATCGCGCGCTGGTAGCCGTGCAAGGTCCCAAGGCCGAGGACGTTGTCGGCGAACTGTGCCCTGCCGCCCGTGAGCTGAAGTTCATGGAAACCACCCTTGCCGATATCGGCGGTGTCGAATGCCGCATCTCCCGCCTGGGCTACACCGGCGAGGACGGCTACGAAATCTCGATCCCGGAAGCCGACGCGATCCGCGTGTCGAAACTGTTCCTGGCCCATGACGACTGCGAGCCCGCAGGCCTGGGCGCCCGCGACAGCCTGCGCCTGGAAGCCGGCCTCTGCCTCTATGGCAACGACATCGACCAGTCGACTTCGCCGATCGAGGCGTCGCTGTCCTGGGCGATCCAGAAGCGCCGCAAGGAAGAAGGCGGCTTCCCCGGGGCTGCCCGCATCCAGAAGGAACTGACTGAGGGCGCCGCCAAGAAACTGGTCGGCATCAAGCCCGAAGGCCGCGCCCCCGCCCGCCAGGGCGTGGAAATCCAAAGCGAAAACGGCGATACTCTGGGCGCCATCACCTCTGGCAGCTTCGGCCCCACAGTCGGCGGCCCGGTTGCCATGGGCTACGTTGCGGCAGATCAAAGCGCCGCAGGCACCAAGGTGAACCTCATCATCCGCGGCAAAGCGCAGCCGGCTGAAATCGTCGCCCTGCCCTTCGTTACTCAGAACTACAAACGCTAAGACATCATCAGGAGAGTCAACATGGCCACCTATTACTCTGAAGAGCATGAATGGATCACCGTCGAAGGTGACGTGGCAACCCTGGGCATCACCCAGCACGCCGCCGACCAGCTGGGCGAAGTTGTCTTCGTCGAGCAGCGCGAAGCGGGCGACGAGTTCGAAAAAGGCAGCGAGATCGGCGTCATCGAGTCGGTGAAGGCGGCATCCGAAATCTATGCGCCGCTGGACGGCGAAGTGCTCGAGGTGAACGAATCCCTGGCCGACAACCCCGGCGCCCTGAACGAAAGCCCGGAAGGCGACGCCTGGATCTACAAGATCAAGCTGTCGGACGCGTCGCAGCTGGACGATCTGATGGATCTGGACGGCTACAATGCCCTGATCGGCTAAGCACCCCCTCCCCGCCGGAAGCGTCCGGCGGGGTCCATTGCCCCAGACAAGGACCTCTGTAATGGCCTTTAAACTTACCGATTACGAAGCCTATGACTTCGCCAACCGGCGCCATATCGGCCCGGCTCCGACCGAGATGCGGGATATGCTGCAGGTGATCGGCTTCAAGACCCTGGACGAGCTAATCGACGCCACCGTGCCGCCCGCCATCCGCCAGAAAGAGGCGCTGGACTGGGGCCCGGCAATGACCGAGCGCGACGCCCTCTTCCACATGAAGCAGGTGGCCTCCAAGAACAAGGTGCTGACCTCGCTGATCGGCCAGGGCTACTATGGCACCACCACCCCGGCGCCGATCCTGCGCAACATCCTGGAAAACCCGGCCTGGTATACTGCCTATACTCCCTATCAGCCGGAAATTTCCCAGGGCCGTCTTGAAGCGCTCCTGAACTTCCAGACCATGGTCAGCGACCTGACCGGCCTGGATATCGCCAACGCATCGCTGCTGGACGAAGCAACCGCTGCTGCCGAAGCCATGGCAATGGCGCACCGCGGCTCACGCTCCAAGGCGAACAACGCGGCCTTCTTCGTCGACAAGAACTGTCACCCGCAGACCGTCGCCGTGATCCAGACCCGCGCCGAGCCCCTGGGCATTGACGTGGTGGTTGCCGATCCCGACGAGCTGGATCCGGGCGCGGTCTTTGGCGCGATCTTCCAGTACCCTGGCACCTATGGCCATGTGCGCGATTTCACCAAGGAAATCGAAGCCATCCACGAGCATAAGGGCATCGCCGTTGTCGCCGCCGACATTCTGGCGCTGGCGCTGCTGAAGTCGCCCGGTGAAATGGGCGCTGATATTGCCATCGGCTCCACCCAGCGTTTTGGCGTTCCGATGGGCTATGGCGGACCGCACGCCGCCTATATGGCCACCACCGACAAGCTGAAGCGCGCCATGCCCGGCCGCATCATCGGTGTGTCGGTCGACGCGCGCGGCAACAAGGCCTACCGCCTGGCGCTGCAGACCCGCGAACAGCACATCCGCCGCGAAAAGGCCAACTCCAACGTCTGCACCGCACAGGCGCTGCTGGCCGTGATCGCGTCGATGTACGCGGTCTATCACGGACCCGACGGCATCAAGGCAATCGCCCAGTCGGTGCACCGCAAGACCTCGCGCCTGGCCGCGGGCCTTGAGGAGCACGGGTTCAAGGTGCAGCCCGAAGTCTTCTTCGACACCATCACCGTCGAGGTCGGCCCGCTGCAGAAGACTGTCATGGAAGCAGCGGTGGCGCGCGGCGTGAACCTGCGCAAGATCGGCGACAGCCACATCGGCATCTCTCTGGACGAGCAGACCCGCCCGGAAACCATCGAAGCGGTCTGGGGTGCCTTCGGCATCGAGAAGAAAGACGACAGCGTCAAGAACCGCGCCTACCGCCTGCCCGACTATGCGCTGCGTGAAAGCGAGTATCTGACCCACCCGATCTTCCACAAGAACCGGGCCGAGGCAGAGATCACCCGCTACATGCGCCGCCTGGCCGACCGCGACCTGGCGCTGGACCGTGCAATGATCCCGCTGGGGTCCTGCACCATGAAGCTGAACGCGACAATCGAAATGATCCCGGTCACCTGGCCGGAATTCGGCAACCTGCACCCCTTCTGCCCGGAAGACCAGGCGCAGGGCTACCACCAGATGATCGCCGATCTGAACGACAAGCTCTGCCAAATCACCGGCTATGACGCGATCTCTCAGCAGCCGAACTCCGGTGCGCAGGGCGAATACGCGGGCCTCCTGACCATCCGCAACTACCACGCGGCTAACGGTCAGGGCCACCGCAACGTCTGCCTGATCCCGACTTCCGCACATGGCACCAACCCGGCCACCGCGCAAATGGTAGGCTACAAGGTGGTGCCCGTGAAGGCGGATGAGAAAGGCAACATTGATGTCGCCGACTTCCGCGCCAAGGCCGAGGAGCATTCCGCGAACCTGGCAGCCTGCATGATCACCTACCCGTCGACCCACGGCGTGTTCGAGGAAACCGTGCAGGAAGTCTGCCAGATCACCCATGATCACGGCGGCCAGGTCTACATCGACGGCGCCAACATGAACGCCATGGTTGGCCTTGCCCAGCCGGGCAAGATCGGCGGCGACGTTTCGCACCTGAACCTGCACAAAACCTTCTGCATTCCTCATGGCGGCGGCGGCCCCGGCATGGGTCCGATCGGCGTCAAGGCGCATCTGGCAGAGCACCTGCCAGGCCACCCGGAATACGGCACTGCAGTGGGGCCGGTTTCCGCGGCTCCGTTTGGCTCGCCCTCGATCCTGCCGGTCAGCTGGGCCTACTGCCTGCTGATGGGCGGCGCAGGCCTGACCCAGGCGACCAAGGTTGCAATCCTGAACGCCAACTACATCGCAGCCCGCCTCAAGGATGCCTACAAGATCCTCTACACCTCGGAAACGGGCCGTGTGGCGCATGAATGCATCCTGGACACCCGCCCGCTGGACGAGGAAGGCCACGTTACCGTGGACGACATCGCCAAGCGTCTGGTCGACTCGGGCTTCCATGCGCCCACCATGTCCTGGCCAGTGGCCGGCACGCTGATGGTGGAGCCGACCGAGTCCGAGCCGAAGGACGAGCTGGACCGTTTCTGCGATGCCATGCTGTCGATCCGTCAGGAGGCACAGGACATCATCGACGGCAAGATCGATCCCCAGAACAACCCGCTCAAGCACGCACCGCACACGGTGCGCGACCTGGTCGGCGAGTGGGACCGTCCCTACAGCCGCGAGCAGGCCTGCTTCCCGCCCGGCAACCTGGGTGTCGACAAATACTGGCCGGTGGTGAACCGGGTGGACAACGCCTATGGCGACCGCCACCTGGTCTGCACCTGCCCGCCGATGTCGGACTACGAAGAAGAGTAAGCCTGCCCGTCAGGCCTCCTGCCCCGCCGGTTCCGCCGGCGGGGCATCCCGCAGCCTTTTTACACTGCTGCATCCCCGCATGACCGCTCAGAGGAGAGAATGATGTCCCGTCTCGAACCGCTGACCGTGCCAGCGTCCCGGCAAAGTGCTGACAGCGCGGCACAGGCCCGCTTCCACGATGTCGAAATCATTCTGCCGCAGCCCGATGCGCCCGCCGCAGCCCAGATGATCTGCGAAGTCTTCCGCGCCGCCAATGACCTGTTTCCCGACAGCGGCTACCGGACTGCCGTGCGTAATCTGGCATCGCAGATGCGCTCTGTGCCGGAAGGCTGGAAGCCGCAGACTGTTATTTTCCTCGGCGGCATCTCCAGCCGCTGGCCGCTGAACTCCGGCGAGAAAGCCAGCCTGCAGCGGATCTGCCGCCAGGCGCAGCGCTGCTTGTTTGCCGGCAGTGCAATTTTCCTCTTGCCCGAAACCGGCCTCAACGCCGCGACCGAGACCGCCGTGCACGCAAATTTTGCCGCCGCCGCGGAAGAGGAGCAGATGATCTGCGCGCCCGCTGGCACCTTGACAACCACCTCAGGCCGCATCAGCACTGCTGTCAGCAGCTTCGCGGCACTGCGTTTACTGGCCGGTTTCCTGCGCGCTGACCGCGGTGCTTTCATAGCTGATGCAATCTGCGACTACCTGGGCCTTGCCTTCGGCCCGGCCTCAGAACAATCCAAGGTCTCCTTGCAACTGCGTCAGACCGCCGGCGGGGACGCGCTCGTGGTCAAAATCCTCGACCTGATGCAGCAAAACCTGGAAGAACCGCTGCTTATCCGCGACATAGCCCAGCAGGCCGGGGTTTCTCCACGCAAACTGGAGCGCCGGTTCCAGCAAAAGGCGCAGACCAGCCCGCTGACAGCTTACCGCAAATTGCGGATCGAGAAGGCCCGCCAGTTGCTCTTGCACACCACCCTGCCGCTGGCAGAGATCGTCGCCGCCACCGGCTTTGGCTCCCGCAGCAGCCTGACCGAATGGTTCAAGCGCGAGTACAAGACCAGCCCGCAGGCGTTCCGCAAACAATATTATGCCGACCGGCATCCAGCAGGCTCGCTGGCCTGACCGCAGCGGGCTGCGGCCATGACAAAGGCGGCCCCCAGGGGCCGCCTTTTAAGGTTCAAAGCGGTGCGGTTCAGTTGCCGGAACCGCTGTCCCCGCCGTCACCTGACAAAGCGTTTGGATCAAAGACATTGCCAAACCCTGAGCTGTTGCCCTGCGGCTCCTGCTCTGCCTCTGGCTCCGCCTCTCCGTCGCCCGACAAGCTGTCCGGAGCAAACACGCCGCCAAAGCCGGAGTTGTTGCCGGAGCCGGTGGAAGGCGCGGTCTGTGACGGAGCGGCCTCGCCTTGCTCTTCCAGCTGCTGCTGGCGGCGCAGTTCACGCTGGCGGCGCAGTTCCTTGATGCGCTCTTCCGTCTCCAGGCGCTTCTGCTCCTGCACGTTGGCAATACACTGCTGCGGGCTGTAGACCGTCGCGGTGCCAACCACCGCCACCGTTGCACAGGCCACAACCACCAGCGCCACCGCCGCCGCATTGGAGCTGAGGAAACCCGGCAGCTGCAGCTTGCCGCTTTCCAGCTCTTCCACGGTTGCCTTCTTGCGTGCCTCGGCGACCAGCTGCTTGCGGCGGATGCTGGCCTCATTGAAGAGCGCCGCAAACACCGTCAGCACCACGATGATAAAGGCCAGGGCCGAAATCGCCGGGGTGATGCCGTAACGCACCTTCTGCGCCAGCTCGATGGTCAGCGTCGGATATTCGCCAAAGGTGAATGTGGTGGTGTTGTAGTTCTCGAAGCTTGCGAGAAACGCCAGCACCGCAGCGGAGGCAATCGCAGGCCGCATGAACGGCAGCAGAACCTTGCGGAAGGCCTGGGCATGGGTCGCGCCCAGATCCAGCGCCGCCTCTGTCAGCGCGATATCATAACGCTGCAGACGTGCCACCAGCACCAGCATGCAGTAGCTGGCGATGAAGGTGGACTGGCCGATGATGGTCAGGAACAGCCCGTTCGACAAAAAGCTGTCAGCGCCAAGCCCCAGCATCCGATTGATCCGGTCCCAGAACACCAGGGTCGAGATGCCCAGCACCACGCCAGGAATCAGGATCGGTGCAATGATGACAGTGTAGTAGGTCGCCCGCAGCTTGGGCCAGATCTGGGTGAGCATAAGCGCCCCCGCCAGCCCCATCGCCACCGACAGCACAACCGTGCCTGCGCCCACTAGGATCGAGTTCCAGATACCGTTCAAAATCCGCTCGTCCTGAAACAGGGCCGAGAACCATTCAAACGTCAGGCATTCCCAAGGGGTCATCCGCGGGAACGACGGCGAGTTGAAGGCGGTTGCCGACATGATCACCAGCGGCCCCAGCAGATAGGCAAAGAAGATCGCCAGATAGACCCAAAGGCTCAGGCGCATAAAGGTGAAGTTCTTCATTTGCCGATATCCCCCATGTTCACCTTGAACAGGCGCATGACGGCCAGAACAAGCAGGATACAGGTGACCAGCAGCACCACCGCATAGGCAGCCCCCTGCGGCCAGTCGGAGTTGTCATTGAACTGCTGATAGATCAGCTGCGTGAACCACAAGGAAGATGGCCCGCCCAGGATTTGCGGCGCCGCCAGAGCGCCGGCCGACAGCATGAACACCATAGTGCAGCCTGAGGAGATGCCCGGCTTGGCATAGGGGATGACCACACGCCGGTGGATCATCGTCCAGCTTGCCCCCATGTCGCGGGCTGCTTCAATCTGGTTGCGGTCCAGGCTCTCGATCACATTGTAGATCGGGAAAATCATCAGCAGGATGTAGGCATACCCAAGCCCCGCATAGAGTGCGATGTCGTTGCGGATGAAATCGAAGGGCGTGTCGAAAACCCCCAGCCCCACCAGCATGTTGTTCAGCACCCCGGTTTCGCCGAAAATGATCCGCAGTGCAAAGGCCCGCAAGATCTCGTTGATCCAGTAGGGAATGATCAGCATCAGTGCAAAAATGCGGATATGGTTGCCCTTGGTCTGAGCCAGGTAATAGGCGATCGGGTAGCACAGGATCAGGTTGAAGATGGTTACGCAGACTGCCGCTACCAGAGTGCGGAAGAACACCCTCAGGTCGACCGCGTTGTAGTCCTGGCTGCCGCCTTCCGGGCCATAGATCAGGTATTTGTAGTTCTCCAGCGTATAGACGTCTTTGGGCCCGCCAATCTCTGGCGGCGGCAGGTTGGGCCGGAACGAGAAATCGAGCATCGACAGCTGCGGCAGGATGATGAGGCCGATGGTCCAGAACAGGACCAGCCCAAGCATCAGGCTGCCCATGCCGGTGCCGTTGCGTTTGAAAAACTCCCTCAGGAAGCTTGGCATGGCTAAAGCCTCCTTATTCCGCGGCCAGCTCACCAGCCGGAACACAGACGGCGTTTTTCGTCTCGTATTCCAGGGTGATGTTCTGGCCGGTATGATCGTCAAACGACTGGCCGAGGTTGGGAATGGAGACCTTCAGCTCCTTGCCGCCCTCGCCCTCCATGAAGATGTTGAAAACGTTGCCCTCGAATTCCTCATGGTTGACCTTGGCGGTTACGAAATGGTCGCCTGAGGCCCCTTGCGGCGCCAATGCAAAGGCCTCGGGGCGGATGAACATCATCGCCTCGTCGCCTTCCTTCATCCTGCCCTGGTTGGCGGTGGAGATCCGCGCCACCAGTTCGCCGGAGCGGTTGGTTGCAATCAGAGCTTCATTGCCCATAATACGCTTGACCTTGCCGCGGAAGACATTGTTTTCGCCCACGAAAGACGCGGCAAAAGCAGTCGAAGGGTCGTTGTAGATGGTCTTACCGTCAGCGATCTGGTCGATCACGCCCGCCTTCATCACGGCGATATTGTCGGACATGGTCAGCGCCTCGCCCTGGTCGTGGGTGATGTAGATGAAAGTGATGCCGACCCGTTGCTGGATTTCACGCAGCTCGGTGCGCATGTGCTGGCGCAGCTTGAGGTCCAAGGCCGACAGCGGCTCATCAAGCAGCAGCACATCCGGCTCTGCGCAGAGGGCGCGCGCAATTGCCACCCGCTGGCGCTGGCCGCCCGACAGTTCCGACGGCAGCTTGTCGCCCTGCCCCGGCAGCGCGATCATGTCCAAGAGCTCATCCGCGCGCTTGCGGCGTTCCTTTGCCGAGGCGCCCTTGATCTCCATGGAAAAGGTGATGTTTTCCCAGATCTTCATCAACGGGAACAGCGCCAGGTTCTGAAAAATCAGCGCGGTCGGGCGTTTATTCGGTCCGATCCCCTTCATGTCGTTGCCGCCGATCAGCACACGCCCGTCGCTTGGGTCCAGAAAGCCTGAGACAGCGCGCAGGATCGTCGTCTTGCCGCAGCCCGATGGCCCTAGGAAGGAAAAGAAATCCCCCCCATTGATGTTCACATTGGCATCTCGCACGGCGACAAAGTCACCGAAGCGGATCCAGAGGTTCTCGAGATCAACGCCGACCCCAGCACTCATTTGGCTTCTCCCCAGGGTACAGGCCCCCAATCCGGTGGCGCACCACCGGCCCCGCTAGGCCTGCTTCCTGTTTCTATTCTTTTGTGATTGCGCCGTGCGGCACGCGGCTGACCCCCGGAGAAGCTCCGGGGGTCAAATATTTCAGGCGCAGTTGTTACGCGCTCTTGAACTTGTTGACGAACTCGGTGCGCACATCGGCATACCAGGGCGCCTCTGCCGGCCAGGGGTTCAGGTTGGCCAGCGAGTTGCCCGGATAGGCCTCGGCAAAGTTCTTCTTGTAGACATCGCCGGAGAAACCGTCGGCACCCAGTACCGGCGAGTTGTAGCCGTGGCTGTCGATTGCCTTGCCTGCAGGCTCCTGCTCGTAAGCATAAGAGATGAAGGCATAGACCTGCTCTTCGTTTTGCGCGCCTACCGGCATCGAAATGCCGTCGACCCAGGCCATCGCACCTTCGACCGGTGCCTGATAGTGCACCGGCTCGCCTGCGGATTTCAGCGCCAGCGGCGGGCCGTCCCAGGTCTGGCCGACCACCACGCCTTCGTTCAGCAGGCCGTTCTTCTGAGTATCGGCATCGTTCCAGATCAGCTTGATCCGGTCCTTGCGCGCCACGCACCAGTCAGTGACCTGGCCCCAGACCTTGCGCATGGTTTCCTCATCGTCGTAGGCAGCCCAGATCGAACCCGGCTCCATCTCGCCAGAGGCTTCCATATAGAGGCCAGCACCCAGCATCATCGAATGCGCGCGGCCCATGGTCTTGCCTGCGTTCTCTTCCGACCAGACATCGCCGTAGGAGGGAGCGTCGCCAGCCGGCAGCCAAAGGTCTGTACGATAGGCAATGCCCTCTGTGCCCCAGATGTGCGGCAGCCAATGCACGCCGCCGCCGCCAAAGTTCCAGGCATCGGTGCCGATTTTAGCCATCGCAGGGTTGACCGCGTCAATGTTGACCTTGCTCATGTCGAACGGCTTCAGCAGTTCCAGCGGCCCCCACTGCAGCGAGCGGTTGTTGGTCGGCGAAACAATATCGAAGCCCTGGCCCTTCGTGGCCTTCATCTTGTTGATGATTTCTTCGTTCGACCCGATGCCCGTGTAGTTCACCTTAATGCCCGTCTTGGCCTCAAAACCGGAAATAAATTCCGGCGGCAGGTAGTCCGACCACATCAGGATGTTGATTTCGCCCGAAGACGCCAGCGCGCTTTTCGAATAAAGCGGGGCTGCCAGGGCGGCCGCGCCAGCACTTTTCAGAATGCTCCGCCGCGTCAGTTTACCAGTGTTTGTCATTGATCCAATTCTCCCTTTGGACTGTTAATTGTTGTTCTTGTTGTTTCAACGGTGAAACCTTGCGAAGGCTTGCCCGCCTCCAACAGTGACAGTTTTCAAAAACGATAAGACCAGATCACCCATCAATTTTCGCAACATGGTGCCAGTTTTGGCACGATTTGAGAACACCCGCGACATAGACGCGATGAGAAACTATCTCTGTAGTAGCACTGTGCGCGCCGCGGGGCGGGCCGTCAACGCTCCTGCGACTTAGGCCGGCAGAAAGCTGTATCATCCCGGCAGGTAAAAACATCGTGACACAGCTGGGCGTTTACGGAATGCCTCACTGGCAGAGGCGCAGCCGTACTTTTCTAGTTCGCTCAATTCCGCATTCGTTTTTCTGCGAATGCCGGACCGTTCCCTTGCCGCCGCCGCCGTCCTGCGGCCTAGTCGGTACGATACTGTTGGGAGGCCCATTTCGTGAAATCGCGCACCAAGGTTGTGGTGATCGGCGGCGGCATTGCTGGCTGCTCCACCCTCTACCACCTCACCCAGGAAGGCTGGAGCGACGTCGTTTTGGTCGAACGCAACGAATTGACCAGCGGCACAACTTGGCACTCGGCAGCGCAAGTAACGAATTTCGGCATGAACCAAACGATGGTTGGCCTGAAAAGCCACTCCATATCGCTCTACAAGAAACTAGCGGATAACCCTGAGTACCCGATCAATTACCACCATGGCGACGGCGGCATCCGCCTTGCCAACACCACCGAACAGATGCATGGCTATCGCCACTTTGCCTCGATGGCCCGCGGCATGGATGTGCACTTCGAAGTGATTGATGCTGAGGAATGCGCCCGTCGCCACCCGCTGATTTCAACCGAGAATCTGGTGGGCGGGTTGTGGGACCCGCTGGATGGCGACATCGACCCGGCGCAGCTTTGCCAGGCGTTGGCCTATCACGCACGCAAGGCCGGAGCCGGGGTTTACCGCAACACGCCGGTCACTGCCTTCACCCAGCACAAGGACGACACCTGGACCGTTCACACGGAACACGGCGATATCGACTGCGATATCGTGGTGAACGCCTGCGGCTACCGGGTTAATGAGGTGGGTGCGATGATGGGGGTCCACCACCCTGTCGCCTCGATGGAGCATCAGTATTTTCTGACCGAAGACATCCCCGGCATCATTGAGGCCGACCGTCGTATGCCTTTGATCCGCTGCCCGATTTCTGACTATTACTGCCGCCAGGAAAAAAACGGCCTGCTGATTGGCTTCTACGAGCAGGACTGCAAGACTTGGGGCCTGGACGGGATTGACCCGAATTTCGTAAATGCCCTATGCCCCGATGATCTGGAGCGGGTTATGGACGTGCTGGAAGGCGCGTTTGAGAGGATGCCCGCGTTGCGTGAAACCGGCATCCGCTCCATCGTCAACGGCCCGATCACATATACTATCGACGGTGCGCCGCTGATCGGCCCGATCCCGGGCAAGCGCAACGCCTTCTGCGCCATTGGCCTGCGCGCGGGCCTGGGCGAAGGCGGCGGCCATGGCTGGCTCTTGGCGCAGATGATCGTTCAAGGCGAGGCCTGCTATGATACCTGGTGTCTGGACCCGCGCCGCTTCACTGGCCACGCCAATGTGGAGCTGACCGCCTTGAAGGCCATCGAGGATTACCAGAACGAATTCCGTTTCCATTTCCCGCATGAGCATCGCCCGGCGGGGCGCCCTGCCAAGACCACTCCGCTTACGCCCGTGATGGCAGCCGAGGGCGCTGAATTCACTGTGGTGAACGGTTGGGAGCGGGTAGATTACATCAAGCCAGCGCCGGACTTCCACCCGACGCTCAGCTTCAACTTCGACGAAACCTTCAATGTAGTCGCTGCGGAAGTAAGGAACGTGCAAGAGAACGTGGGGCTAGCCGAGATCAACGGCTTCAGCCGGTTCGAAATCACCGGCACCGACCGCCACAGCTTCCTCAAGCGCATGTTCTGCGGCACTGTCCCCAAACGCGCGGGCCGGGTTGGCCTCGGCTACCTCCTGAACCACCACGGCATGGTCAAGGGTGAGGCTACGGTGGCCAACTTGCCCGCATCCGACCGCGGGCCGGAGCGGGTTTGGTACGGCTCCGCCGCGGCCAGTGAATTCCACAACTTGGACTGGCTTATTCAGCACATCCGGCCTGGAGAAGACGTGCAGATCCGCTCCCTCACCGATGACCAGACCATCCTGGTTCTGGCCGGCCCGCGGGCGCGGGAGGTGCTCACCGCCTGCGCGCGGGGAGACTGGTCCCGTGACGCATTTCCCTGGCTGTCAGTGCGCGAATGCTTCATCGGCTTTGCCCCTGCCACAGTGATGGCCGTCAGCTTCTCCGGCGAGCTGGCCTATGAAATTCATATCCCCAATGCGTCGCTCTACGCCGCATACCTGGCACTGCGGAAAGCCGGGGAAGAACACGGCCTCAAACTTTTTGGCGCCCGCGCGATTGAGTCGATGCGGATGGAAAAAGGCTTTCTCCACTGGAAAGCCGATCTGATTACCGAGTTCACCCCGTTTGAGACCGGTTTGGACCGGTTCGTAAAGCTGGAGAAGGGTGATTTTATCGGCAGGGAGGCTCTACTGAAACGCCAATCCGAAGGTCCGCGCAAAAAGCTGGTCACCCTGAAGGTAGACGCCACCCACGCCCCGGCCCATGGCGGCGCCTCGCTGATGCAGGGGAACAAGGTTGTAGGCACCGTCACCTCCGGCGGCTGGGGGCACCGGTTGGATATGAACCTTGCTTATGCGTTTATGGAGCCGGAACTGGCCAAAATCGGCAGCAGCATGCAGCTAGACCTTTGCGGAGATCTGGTCCCTGTAAAAGTGATCGCCCCGTCGCCTTACGATCCAGGCTTTGACCGCCTCCGCGGCTGATCCTTTCCTGAACAGCAAAACGCCCGGGGAACGCCCCGGGCGTTTTCTTTGCGTAGCTGCTCTCAGATCAGCTGCGGCCTTTCCAGGGCACCAGCCAGTTCTCTGCCTTTCGCATCAGAATATCGATGCCGTAGCCGATGATGCCGATCAACACGATGCCCATGATCACTATGTCAGTCAGCTGGAACTTGGAGGCCGCGATGATCATCATGCCAGCGCCCTTTTGCGCCGCGACCAGTTCCGCGGCCACAACCGTGCCCCAGCAAACCCCCATCGCCACCCGCGCGCCGGTGAAAATCTCGGGAAGGGAGTTCGGGACGATCACATGACGCATGATCTGCCATTTGGAGGCGCCCAGCGAATAAGCCGCGTGGATTTTTGAGATGTTCACGCCCGAAACCCCGGCACGCGCCGCAATGGTCATGATCCAGAGCGCCGCAAGGAACAGCAGAACGATCTTGCCAGTCTCCCAGATGCCAAACCAGATGATGACCAGCGGGATCAGCGCCAAAGGCGGCACCGGACGCATGAACTCGACAATCGGATCGAACCAGCCTCGGAACCAGCCGCTGAGCCCCATCGCATAGCCGAGCGGAATTCCGACGATGGCACCGGTTACAAAGCCCGCTACAACCCGCAAAAGCGACCAGCCGAGGTGCTGCCACAGCGAGAAGTTCTGATAGCCCTCACTGGCAATCTCAAAGAATCTCGACACCACGGTTTCCGGGGCCGGCAGCCAGATCGGGTTCATCTGCATGCCGCTGTCCGGGGTAAAGCTGATTGCGCCCTTTCCGGTCAGCGTCACGGTGCCGTCACCGGTATCTACCGCACCGCCAATCGCAATCGGCTCACCATTGATCGCCACGATCTTTGCGCCGTCCCGGCGTTTGGCCTCGTCATTCTTGTCAAACAGCAGCGTGGTTGAACGCCCCGCCTGGGCCGCCAGCGCATCATTCGAGGCAAAGCCGCTGCCACCCTCGACTTCGAAATTCTGGACATCCTCACCAAACCCGAAGACCCGCACGGTGACCTCCGCATCATCCGTGGCGCCATCCGTGTTTTCCAACGTGTAAGTGAATACAGTTTCACCGGTGAATGGCCCAGGGACGTGGATCGGGAAAAGCTTGGAGCCGGTAAACGCAGCCCAGATAACGAAAATCACCAGAACCGAGATGATCGAAGCCGCCCGGTCCGGAGTAACCGCGCTTTCGTCACCGAAAGTCACGGTCTTGAGACTGGTGAAGTCCTGCCGCGATTGCATCCCCTTGCGGATCAATTGCACCAGAAAGAAGGCGCCGGCAAACAGCGCGATGTAGAAAAGAAGTACACTCATGCCACCTGCTCCGTACGGCCCATGATTTCTTCTTCCATCTCCCAGATCATCGACAGGATCTCATCCCGGGTCTCAGCAAAGCCTTCGGATTTCTTGACGTCGCGCAGGTCTGCATTCACGCCGCGCTCGGCAAAGGGCAGGTTGTATTCGCGGTGGATGCGGCCGGGCCGGGGTGCCATCACAATCAGCCGCTCGCCCAGCAGCAGTGCTTCCTCAACCGAATGGGTGATCAGGATGATGGTCTTGCCGGTTTCCTTCCACAGCTTCAGAACGAGCCCCTGCATCTTCTCACGTGTCAGCGCATCGAGCGCACCCAAAGGCTCGTCCATCAGGATCACATCCGGCTCATTCGCTAGGCAGCGCGCCAGCGCCACCCGCTGCTGCATGCCGCCGGACAGCTCATAAACAGCCTTTTCCTTGAAATCCTGCAGCCCGACGATTTCCAGCAGGTGGTCTGAGATCTTCTCCCGCTCCGCCCTGCTCATGCCCTTCATCCGGGGGCCGAATTCGACATTGTCGCGCACATTCATCCATTCGAACAGCGCACCTTTCTGGAACACCATACCACGCTCGGCGTCGGGGCCGGTCACCACGTGGCCGTTCAGTTCCACCTCGCCTTCTGTGGGGGCCAGGAACCCGGCCAGAATATTCAGCAGCGTGGTTTTACCGCAGCCAGACGGCCCCAGCACCGACAGCAGTTCTCCCGCCTGCAAGTTCAACGAAACGTCTTTAAGCGCCTGAACCGAACTGCCGTTGGGCAGGTCAAAACGCATGGAGACACTTTTGATGTCCAATCCCGACATCTCTTCCCCTTCCTGTTAGCGCCAGTTTGCAGACGGCCTGCAAATGCGGATACGGGCGGCCCGGGGTCCGGGCCGTCCGCCATAGCCAAATTGTGACGGCTCAGTTCAGCGCTGCTTCCAGCGGTCCGCTGTCCACGGCACCGTCATAGGAATCCAGCGCCGCCTCGATGCTGCCCGCATTCACGAACACATCAGCTACGCCCTTCATGAAGCTCTGCGCGCCGCCGCCCAGCCACTTTTCGGACAGCTGATCCTCAGCCGAGGGGAAGCTGAAGGTTGCGATGGTAGCTTCAGCATCAGCCAAATCCATGCCTGCGTCCTTGGCGATCACCGGCAGCATTTCATCCTTGTGGTCACCCGAGTTCCACATTGCATTGGCATCTGCAGTCACCTTCAGGAACTTGCTGAGAAGAGCGCCTTCATCCGCAATGAAACCTGCTGGCGCGCTGGTTACGTCAAACACCAGAATGCCCAGTTCTTCCTTTTCAGCGCCAGTCAGCAGAACATTGCCATGCTCCACCATCCGCCGCAGCGCACCGCCCCAGCCGCAGACCATGTCCAGATTGCCCTGGGCAAAAGCCGCTGCGCCATCGGCAGGCGCCATGTCGACGATTTCCATCGAGCCAACATCAACACCGAAGTGTGCCATCTGCGACAGGAATCCGTAATGCGCGGCTGTTCCGATCGGCACGCCGACTTTCTTACCGTTCAGTTCGCCTGCGTTATCCTTGTCGATCTCCAGAGCCTCAGCCACCACGCAGTTGTCGTTGTCGGAGTAACTTACAGCCACATCCACGGTCTGGATGTCTTGCCCGGCGGAGGTCGCAACCACAAACGGCGGCACGCCCTGGCTTACGGCAATCTGCACGTCGCCAGAGGCCATGGCAGCAGACATTGCGGTACCGGTGTCAAAGGAGACCCAGTTGATCTTGACACCCATCTCTTCTTCATATGTGCCATTTGCCTTGGCGAACTGGAACGGCATCGGCCACTCCAGGAAATACGCCACGGTGATCTCTTCAAGGGCCGAGGCCTGTGTTGCGGAAACCGCCGCAGCGGCTGCACAGGCTGTTGAAAGCAGATACTTTTTGATCATATTAATCGTTCTCCCAGTTGTCACGCCTGGCTCGTTCTATGCGGGCCATTAAGCTTTGATTTTTGCACGGCAAACCATATCCGGGAAGAGAATTCACTGTAGAATAAAGTTACACCTGCACAGAAACTAAAACTAAGTTTCGATTTTTTCGCATGTATTGGCACAAATCTCCGGATAGCATATGCAAATCTGCAGGGAGGACCGCACATGCAAAAGACGCTAAGTCTGCGCTGGCTGGAAGTGTTCCAGCTGATCTCGAAATCCGGATCAATACAGAAGGTAGCCGCCGAAACCGGTCTTTCAATCAGTACAGTGTCCAACCACCTGCGCAGTCTTGAAAGCGCACTTGGTGTTAATCTGGTGGACCACACCCGGCGCCCGATGGGCCTGACACCGGCGGGTGTGGTTTTCGCCCGCTATGTCTACGACGGGCTGATGACTCTCAGGCGCGGAGAAGCTGAAATGCGCTCCGGAAGCTGGCAGCACGCAACGGATCTGCGCATGGCCCTGCTGGATGATTTCGACAATGAAGTCGGCCCGGAACTATTCCAGTTCCTTTCTTCCGCACTGCCCCGCTGCAGCTTCCGTCATTACACCCGCCCCAGCCACGAGATCATCGAAAAACTGCAGGCGCAGAAACTGGATGCAGGCGTTGCCACGCGCCCTTCCGGGCTGCTCCCCGACTTGATCGAATATCCGCTGATGCGCGACCCTTTTATTCTGGTTGTGCCGGCAGACTACACTGGAAGTATCGAGGAATTGACCAAAAGAGACGCTTCGCTGCCCTTCCTTCGCTATTCCCGTGACCACACTATCGGCAAACAGATCGAAACCCAGCTGACCCGTCTCAAGATCGCGCTGCCCAACCGGTTTGAACTGGAGTGCAACCAGTCGATCATCGGTCTAGTGTCTGAGGGCAGCGGCTGGACCGTTACCACTGCCGCCAGCTACCACCGCGCCCAGCGATTTCACGAAAGGGTCAAGGTGGTTCGCTTTCCGGGAAAAAGCTTTGCCCGCACAGTCTCGCTCTTCACAACCAGCGTCTACCCTGCCGCCACGTCGCAACTGATCCACGAGGCGCTGCAGAAATCCCTAAGATTGCATTTCACAGACCCCATCACACAGCGTTTCCCGTGGCTCGGAGAGGAATTCCGGACCTTGCCTTCCGGCGCTGACTGACCGCTTGGGCAATTAGAAACAAACATCCGTGTTTTTCGAAACCCTAGGGTCACGGCTTGACCGTTTGGCCTGCCAGCCGCTGTTTTAGGCGCGATCAGCACCGTGCGCTTTCTGCACATCTAACGGCACTTTGAGGAATATGGACATGGCAATCACCTACCTGAAAATGGCCAAAGCGCGTCCTGCCGCTGAAAACGGCGATATCCGCGACACGGTCGCCGTGATGCTGGCAAACATCCAGCGCGAAGGCGAGGAAGCAGTGCGACATTATGCGGAAAAACTGGACCGCTGGACCGGCCCGATCATTGTGACGGATGCCCAGCGCCGCGCCGCCTGCAACCGGGTTTCGCAGCAAACCAAGGATGACATCCAGTTCGCTCACGCCAACATCCGCCGCTTTGCCACCGCGCAGAAAGAAACGATGGGTGAATGCGAGGTGGAAGTGATCCCTGGTCTGATTGCAGGCCAAAAGCAGATCCCGGTTTCCAGTGCAGGCTGTTACGTGCCCGGCGGGCGCTACAGCCATATCGCAAGCGCACTAATGACGATCACAACCGCCAAGGTGGCAGGTGTTCCGCATGTCACCGCAGTTTCCCCCCCGCGCCCCGGAAGCGGCATTCCCGATGCGATTATTTATGCCATGGACCTGTGCGGTGCAGATCTGATCCTGAACCTCGGAGGGGTGCAAGGCATTGCCGCCATGGCCCAGGGCCTGTTTGGAGCAAAACCCGCCGATATCCTGGTAGGCCCCGGCAACTCTTATGTGGCAGAGGCCAAACGGATGCTGTTCGGTGAGGTCGGCATCGACATGTTTGCCGGCCCCACCGACTCACTGGTCGTTGCCGACCACACAGCCGATGTGGAAACCGTCGCCTGGGACTTAGTCAGCCAAGCAGAGCACGGTGCCGACAGCCCTGTTTGGCTGGTCACCACCAGCGAAACGCTGGCCCAGGGCGTGATGGCCCGAGTACAGGGCCTGATTGACAGGCTGCCCGAACCTAACCTCTCAGCCGCTCACCGCGCCTGGCACGAACGCGCCGAGGTGGTTCTATGCAGCAGTCGGGAAGAAGCCGCCCAGGTTTCCGACCGCTATGCGCCAGAGCATCTGCAGGTGCAAGCTGAAGACCTGGATTGGTGGCTGACCCGCCTCACTGCCTATGGCTCATTGTTCCTGGGCCGGGAAACCACGGTGTCCTTCGGCGACAAGACCTCCGGCCCCAACCATGTGCTGCCGACCAGTGGTGCGGCGCGATATACCGGCGGACTGTCGGTGCACAAGTTCACCAAGACCGTGACCTGGCAGCGTTGCAATGCCGACGCCTCGCACGAACTGGCGCAGCGCACTGCCCGCATCAGCCGGATGGAAGGGATGGAAGGCCACGCCATCGCCGCCGAAATGCGGCTGATCGCCGAGACTGTTTGAAAGGGCCTGGAGGCGCATTCCTTCAGGACGGCGTGTCCAACTGCTTGTCCAGATCAACCGGCCCCAGAACGGCGTCATCCGGTATGTCATCGAACCCGGCAACCGTGCCACCGTAGAGTTGTGAAAACTGTTCGGCAGCCCTTGGAGAGGCAAAAGGCACAACCTCCGGCGCCCCCATGCCGCCCGCAACATTGGAGCCGACCACAAAATGCGCACCCTTGGCATCAATCCAGTTGTCAGTACCGGGATGTTCCCAGCTCGCCGCTGCGCCCATGTCGCTCACATAGATCGCGGTGATCTCCGCATCGCGTTCCGGGCTTTTCACATAGGCCGCCAGATCGCGCACCTGGGCAAAGAACAGGGGTGCCGCAAAACCTTCGAGATGGATCTGTCCCTTGGGTCCGCCGTGTTCCGCGACATTCATCTGGCAGAAGTAGCTAAGCGCCGCTTCGGTCAGTTCCACCGGAGCAGGCGGCGCTTTAGCCTCCTCCTCCTGGCATGCGGACAGGACCAAGGCAGCCGCAAGGATCAGGCGTTTCATGGCTCCAACCTCCGGAATGCGGCACAGGCCAGCAGAAAGCCCAGCGCGGGCCACAGCAGCAGCGACAGCGGTGCGGCCCAGCCGGGCAGCGCACTGGCAGCCCCAGCCATGCCGCTGGACAGTGCCACGCTTTCGGAGGCCGCCACGTTCCACAACCGGAACGCATCTGCCGGATTGGCAACCATCACCCAGGGGAAAATCTTCTGGGTAAAGACCCCGCCGCTGTCCATCACCACGGCCCCCAGCAGTCCCAAGTCATAAAGAACCACAAACACCAGCCAGACTCCCGCAGACAGACCCGCGGCAGCTGTTGCACCGCTGCTGAGCGCCGACAGCGCATAGCCCAGCACCAGGAACACAGCGCCCAGCAGGATCGATGTCAGCACTAGCCGCCCCAGCGCCATAAGGCTCTCTGTGCCTGCACCGCCGAACCATGCGGCAACGGCCCCCGCCGCGCCGAATCCGATGCACATGGCGACAGCCAGGGCGGCCAGATGCGCCATCAGCTTGCCCAGCAGAATCTCGGCCCGCTCCGCGGGGTAGGCCAGGAGCAGGGCAAGGCTGCCCCGGTCGCGGTCGCCTGCCACCGCGTCAAACCCCATCATCAGCGCCAGGAGCGGCGCCAGGTAGACCGACAGGGTGGTCATCGAGGCGACCGAAACCGTCAGCATGTCCACCCCCAGCGTTCCCGTCGGCGCCGATCCTGCAAAGGACAGCGCCAGCGCAAAGGCCAGCATGATCAGCGTCGCCATGAACAGCCAGCGGTTGCGGCGCAGGATCAGCATCTCGGCGCGGGCAATGGCAAAGGCACGTCTCATTTGCGGTCCTCCCCGGAGTAATGGCGATAGAGGTCTTCCAGCCGCGGCGGCACCATTTCGATATCAGCCACCGCGTCGCCCATGGCGGCGATCTTGCGCAGCTCGGCCATCTTTTGCTGCGGCGAGCACAGGATCTCGACCGAGGCGCCGTTGATCCGCCGCCCGCCGGTCTCTGTTGCGATCCGGTCGGCGCGCGCGCCGCTGGCCTGCACCCGCAGCTTGACCGGCAGCCCGGCTTGGGCCGACAGGCCCGCCAGCGTGTCATCCGCGACCTTCACACCCTTGCGCAGAATGGCGATACGGTCGGTGCGCGCCTCCACTTCTGTCAGTGCGTGGGAGGCGATCAGCACCGCCGCGCCCTGCTCCGCCAGCTCGTTGATGATGGCATAGAGGTCCTGGCGCGAGATCGGGTCCAGGCCGCTGGTGGGTTCATCCAGCAGCGCCAGCTTCGGGCGGCCCAGCAGCACCTGCGCCAGCCCCAGCCGCTGCCGCATCCCCTTGGAATAAGCGCCGATGCGGCGGTGCATTGCCTCGCCCAGCCCGACCCGTTCCAAAAGGCCCTCGATGTCAGCGCGTTCACCGGAAAGGCGGGCAAACAGCGCCAGCTGTTCATGCCCGGTCAGCGCCGGGTGGAAACTGACCGCCTCTGGCAGAAAGGCAGTGGCCGCCCGTGCCGCGGCGCTGCCGGGCGCCGCACCGCAAATGCGGATGCTGCCGCCCTCATGCCGGATTAGGCCCAGCACCGCCTTGATCATCGTCGACTTGCCCGCGCCGTTATGGCCCAAGAGCGCCAGCCGCTCGCCCGGCGCGATGTCCAGGTCGATGCCATGCAGCACCTGGGTCCTGCCGCGGAATTTGTCCAGCGCGCGGATCTGCAGCGGGCTGTTTGCGTTATCCATCTTGTTCAACCTTTCTGGCGGCCCCGGGCCGCTCTGGCCGCATCAGCGGGTGGCTGTCGATCACCCCGCCCGGCAGCAGCGCCGGGAACGCCGACTGCGACCAGCGCACCAGCTGCACCGCGGGCGACCCCATCAGCAGCTTCGCCGCCGGCTGGGTCCACAGAACGTGGTCCATGCTGTCATTCGGACGGTAGGGCGCATCGGCGATGCCATCCCCGTCCACATCAAAACCTGCGAAATCGGACCAGTAGTTGCCCTGGCCTTCCTCGCTCCATTCCACCCATTTGGTGGAGACAAATTTCACCTGATGCCGATTGCCGACAAAGGCGTTCCCCACCATCCGGTTGCCGTCGCTGCCCGCGGTGAAGTGAATGCCGATGCCGCAGCCCTCGAACCAGTTGCCGGAGAAATCATTCTTGTGCGCGTTATAAAGGAAGGTGCATTTGTCCTTGGCGCCCTTCACATAGTTGCCGCGCACCTCGCCCTGGTTGGCATAGTTCAGCATCACCCCGTGATCGCGGTCGTTCAGCGAGACATTCCCGCTCACCTTGACTCGCTTGGAGAACATCACCGCATAGCCCAGGTGATTGCCGATCGAGACATTGCCCGAAACTTCGGAATTGTCGGCATACATGTAATGAACCGCGAAACGCAGGTCCCGGAACAAGTTGTTCGTAAACGCATTCTTCTTGGAACTGTTCACAAAGATCCCGTCGCGGCCAAAGCGGATGTCATTGCCGTCCACAACCGCACCCGGCGCATTCCACACATACACCCCGTTGCCGCGGGCGTTCATGTGCCGGTCCAGACGGCCCTCGATCCGGTTGCCTTGCACGAGGCTGTCCCGGGCGCCGTGAATGTCCACGCCATAAAGATTGCCCAGCAGCACATTGTTGAGGATCTTCGGCGCCTGTGCGGTCTTGGTCAGTTTGATGCCGCTGTCGATCTCCTGATGCGAGGAGCCGGAGCCAGAAACGGTCAGGTTCTGAACGGTCACACCCGGCCCGGTCACGGTGATCACCGATCCCTTGCCCTGCCCGTCAAGCGTGGCATGGCCCAGCCCGTCCAGAATGACAGGCCGGTCCAGCACCAGGGTTTCGGCGTATTCTCCGGGGGCGAGGCGGAGGGTGTCGCCATCCGCCGCCTGCGCCAGTGTTTCAGCGATGGCTCTTGCCCGGTTGGGCACATCCCAGTCCGCCGCCCAGGCGGGCGTTAGGCAAGAAAGAGCCGCAACGAAGGATGTGGGCAGGAGCCGTTTCATGTTTATGCGCTCCGCGGCTCGACCAGCATCCGGCCGCGCATTTCCATGTGCAGCGCGTGGCAGAACCACTGGCAATAGTACCAGTGCACGCCCGGGCGCTCCGCTTTGAAAGTGACTGAGGCGGTGGCCAGCGGCCCGATCTCCATCGCAATACCGAAGTTCGACAGGCAGAAACCGTGGGTCAGATCGTCGATATCATCCAGATTGGTGACATAGACGGTGACCTCGTCGCCCTGCTTCACCGTGAACTTCTCCAGGCTGAAGTTCGGCGCCTGGCTCGACATGTAGACGCGCACCTGGTCGCCGTCGCGAATGATGGTGTCCTGCCAGTCGTCCAGATCGACGCCGTCGGCTTCGGCCTGGGCGCGCGCATCGGACCACATCGGGTCATTACGGTCCCAGATACTGGCCGGGTTCACCTTGGAGCGGTGCACGATGATCGAGTCATGCGGCTCGGCAAAGGTCGGCCCGTCGTGCACCACCTTCATCTTGTCGCCGGAAATGTCGATCAGCTGCTCGTTTTCGGGCTTCAGGGGGCCCACGTTCAGGAACCGGTCCTTGGAGAACTTGTTCATCGAGATCAGCCACTTGCCGTCCGCCTCAGCGGTTTCACCCATGGATGTGGAGTTGTGGCCCGGCTGATACTGCACATCGACCTTGTCCATGATCGGGTCCACATCGGCGCCCGCATAGGCCTCGATCGCCTTGGCGATGTCCCATTTCACCACCTGACTGTCCAGGAACAGGGTGGTGTAGGCATAGCCGCGGTTGTCGAAGGCGGTGTGAAGCGGGCCAAGGCCCAGCTGCGGTTCCGCCACAATGGCAGAGCGCGGATCGGCGTTGTCGCTGAACAGCGCGTCGACCTTCTCCACATCAATGACGGAAACCGTCGGCGACAGCTTGCCGTTGATCATGATGTGCTTCTTGTCGGGTGCAGCGTTCACACCGTGCGGCGAGTTCGGGATCGGGATGTAGCGGGTGAAGTTCTTTCCGGACTCCTTGCGCCCGTCCACGACTTTGGCACCGTTCAGCTCCTGATAGTCGCCTGCCGCAATTGCCTCTTCAATCGCCTTGATGTTGAAGACAACAACGTGGTCCAGCTCGCTCTCGGTCATTTCGGCCAGGTTCATGCCCATTTCCGAATTGTAGGAGGTCGAGAAGGCGTATTTGCCCTGATAATCGCAGTCGGTGTTGTCCAGGTTACCTGAAACGATGACCTGCCAGGCGACTTCCATGGTGTCGCCGTCGATGGCAGAGAAGATGTTCACATATTGCGACGGATCATCCAGGATCTGGCCATCGTTGATCAGCGGCGCTTCGTGCTCGCCGTTGGCAAAGACATAGCCGGTGCGCGGGAACTTCTGCGGACGCAGGCCGTGGATGTCCTTGGCATTCGGGATCTCGATGATCTTGTCGCACTTCATCACGTCGCAGCGCACGCGGGCGACGCGGGTGTTGGCCTTGTCATTCATAAATAGGTAGCGGCCGTCATAGGTGCCGTCGGTGAACGACATATGCGGGTGGTGCAGGTCGCCGTTGTCATAGGTGACCTTGCCGTTGGCGGCCAGGAATTCCTTAGTCTCCGGCAGGAGGCCTTCGGTCAGAATTTTCAGGGACTCATTGGTCTGGCCCCAGCCAGTTGCAGAGCAGCGGTTGAACACCGGCACCCGCATCAGCTCGCGCATGGACGGAACGCCCATGATGCGCAGTTCGCCAGTCTGGCCCGAGGACCAGAAGCCATAGTATTCGTCCAGCTCGCCCGGCTCCAGATTGACGCCGCTTGCCTGCGCGGGTTTCGCACCCAGCAGCGCGGAGCCCGCGCCTGTCGCCGCCAAAACAGCACCAGAGGCAGTGGCCCCCAGAAGGCCGCGGCGGGTAACAGGCAGTTTGTTTTTCAGGTCTTCAGACATGATGTCCTCCTTCAGGAAACTTTGGTCCTGTTCGCGTTGGGGTGATTGGCCGGCGGCCGGCCCAGAGTGACGTCCGGGGCCGGGCTGCCGGTCTTGGCCCGGCGTTTCAGCTGCTTGATCACAACCGGGCATTTCATTTCGGATTGGTACAGAACCTGGCAATGCAGGCAGTTCACGCATTCGTTCGGATTGATCTCACCGGTCGGGTGAATGGCTTGAACGGGGCATTCGTTGGCACAAGTCTGGCAGGGGCTGCCGCATTCCTTGTAGCGGCGCAGCCAATCGAACATCCGCACCCGCGCCGGGATCGCCAGCGCCGCGCCCAGCGGGCACAGGTAGCGGCAGTAGAAGCGCTCGATGAACAGCCCGGACAGCAGCAGCGACACGGCGAAGACCACAAACGGCCAGTCGCGCACGAACTTCAGGATGATCGCGGTCTTGAACGGCTCCACCTCGGCATAGGTCTCGGCCAGCGGGATCGACACCATCGAGATACCGAACAAACCAAGGAAAATCATGTATTTCACAGGCCACAGGCGCTCATGCAGGCCCCACGGCAGAGTGATCTGCGGCACCTTCAGGGCGCCGGCGATCTTGTTGGTCAGCTCCTGCAACGCACCGAACGGACACAGCCAGCCGCAATAGGCACCCCGCCCCCAGAACAGCAGCGCCGCCGCCACCGCAAACCATTGGATAAACACCAGCGGATCCAGCAGGAAAGCATCCCAGGAGAAGCCGCTGCGCAGACTGCCTGCAAGCGCCATCAGGTTTACCACGCTCAGCTGCGCATTGGCGTACCAGCCCAGAAACACCAGCGTCACGGTCAGGTAACCGATGCGGAACCAGTAGAAGGTGCGTGCATTCACGGTTGCCTGGAACTGGAAGAAGAACACCCCCGTCAGCACCAAGAGCATCACGCCCAGCACACCGATCTCCAGCGTGCGGTCCTTCCAGATCCGCTGCCACAACGCGGCCTTGGCAGCGGCCTCGCCGGTGTCGTCGTCCACCACCTTGGGCGCCGGCGCGGCGGGCAGCAAATACTGCTCCGGCAGCTTGTAGCCCAGATCAAAGGTCAGGAATGCCCGCTCCAACGCACCGACGGACCGTTGCACCAGCAGTTGCAGGCGGAACGGTTCAGCCGGGTCAAACTCTGCATCTGCCGGGATCTTGAACAAATCCAACTCCGCAAAGCTGGGACTGTCACCAGCCGCCAGTTCCCCCAGCCGCTTATGCTGCTTGTCAAAGAACCGCACCGAGACATCGCCCTGAATCAGCTGGATGCGGTCGAAGATACCGCCGCGCACATAGCCGGACCCCTTGAAGCTGTAGCTGCCTCGCCCGAGCACTAGGATGGCCTCCTCGCCTTCCTTCAGCCAGGACCGCAGGTTTTGATACTCCGCCTCACCCAGCAGCGACTTACCGATGGACGGCACGGAGACCAGCGCCATATGCATGTCAATAAACGTGTCGTCCGCCGCGCCCGGCTCCGGCCGCTTGATCGCGCGCTGATCGCCGGTGGCCTCAAAGGCCGCGTTGATCTGGCCCACGTCCAGTGTCATCCGGCGCACGGACCCGTCGCCCGCCAGCATGGTCCAGTCCGCGAATTCCTCACGGGCCATGTCGACCTCGCGCTTCGGCCCATCTGGCTGCACCGGCGACAGCCCCCCCAGCCCCAGCGCGCGGGCAACCTTGATTCCCGCCCGCACCAGGCTGTCGTCGATCACCATGATCGTGACCGTCGCGCCCGAGATGATGTCGAGGTCATGGGCATCGCCGCCCGCCGCCGCCTCGGCCTTCAGATCCAGCCCGGCATAGCTTTCAGTCAGCTTGACCATCTTGGAATTAGGAATGCCGATCAGCACAATCGGCTCGGAGTGTTTGACCAGCTTCACGCCGGTCAGCACCGCATCGTTATCAATCGCGGCCACCACGTGGATAGGCTTGCCGCTATAGCCGGTGGTGCCAACGAAATCGGATGTCAGGAATGCATAGGCAACGGTCTCGCCCGCCTGCAGCACCGGCGCCACCGGCACATCTGCGCGCACCGGGCCAAACGCATCGGCGCCGGGCACCAGGTCCGCAGGGGTCAATTCTGTCAGGAAGCTGTCGAGGCTGTCTGCCTCTGCCACCGCGGCCAATAGGGCGGCGAATGTCATCACAAGGGCCGTCAGCCAGCCCCGGAAGGCGCGTGTCAGGACCATGGCGCCTCTCCCTTATTCTGATTGGCTGCCACGGACGCGCGCAGGGCGCGTTCGGATTCTATCTCTGTCACCAGCGGAGGTCCGCGGCCCTCAGACCAGTATTGTGCAGGGTTCGACGGCACTGCAGCGCCCGTAGGCAGCAAAACTATGCAGGCTGCCACCCGGCTGGCACCGGATGAATGAAGGAGTACCGGCCCGGCTCCGGTTTCAGCAGCGCACAGGGCGCAGGTACTGCACTTGGGGCAATACTTGTTGTCTTCGCGGTCCCCGGCGGCGACCTGAATCTCGACCACACCGAACTCGCCGCAAATCTCGATCCACTCACCGCCGGCAGCAGCCTGCGCTGCGCCGGGAAAGGCGGTTTGAAGAACCAGCATGAAGATGGCACACACCCCCGCCAGCCGCCGGAACAGTCCGGCGCAGCAAACGGAGGGTATGAAGACGGAGCACGGCATATGTTACAAGAATCTCTTGCTGCATTCGCCGCTGACACTAGAGAGAACTTCAGTGCCGTTATTTGATGTATGTCAGATAAACCTGTTTTTTCAGACGCCCTTCGCCTGTCACTGAAATGCCTTAACCTCCCGGCATTTCAGCCTTTCTCAAACCTCCGGAAGGCGAAGGCAATCACCCCGGCGATCGCCATATAGACCAGCGCCAGCAGCAGCAGCGGCTCATAGACGATGAATGTATCGGCCCGCACGCGTGAGGATACCGCGTAAATTTCCATCACCGTGATCGTCGCCACCAGCGGTGTCGCCTTTAGCTGCAGGATGGTTTCACCGCCCAGGGTCGGCAGCACATTTCGGATCGCCTGCGGCAACCAGATCCGGCGGAACATGGTGAAACGCGGCATGCCAAAGGACTTCGCGGCCTCCAGCTGCCCCTTGGCAACGCCGGAAAACGCACCCCGCATCACCTCGCCCTCATAGCCCGCATAAGACAGCGTCAGCGCCAGCACCGCATAGGGCCAGGCTTGGCGCAGATAGGGCCATAGCTCCGACGAGCGGATCCAGGGAAACTGCGGGAACAGCGACCCCAGCCCGTAGTACAAGAGCCAGATCTGCAGCAGCAGCGGCGTGCCGCGGATGATGGTGCAGAAGGTGCGCGCGGGGATCGACAGATACCAGGGTCCAACCGCTTGCGCCAACCCCAGCGGCACCGCCAGCATGAAACCTAAGAAAGTCGAGACCGCCAGGATCCACACCGTGGCCCACAACCCCTCCAGCGCCAAAGGCGCATATTTCGGGATCCAGTCCCAGCGCAGCGAGACCGCGCACCAGATCACCAGCGCCGCAAAAACCAGCATCATCACGATGCGGTGCGGCTGCATCAGGTCCTTCAAACCGGTCATCGCGTGCCCCCTTTCAGCGAAGGCTGGCCGCGCCGCGCCCATTTTTCGATCCGGGCAAAGACCGCGCCCGAGCACAGGGTCACCATCAGATAAAGAAAGCCTGCCGCCAGGAAGAAAGTGAAATAGGCCCGGGTGCTGCTTGCCGCCTGCCGGGTCTCCAACGTCAGCTCATTAAATCCGACCACCGCTAAAAGCGCGGTGTCCTTGGTGGCGATCAGCCACAGGTTCGCCAGCCCCGGCACCGCAAAGCTCATCATCGCCGGGATCGTCACCCGCCGCATGATCATCAAACCCGGCATGCCATAGGATTTCGCGGCCTCAATCTGCCCCACCGGCACCGCCTGGATCGCGCCGCGCAGCACTTCGGTGGCATAGGCCCCCTGCACCACGCCCAGCACCCAGATGCCGGCCGCAACGCCGTTGATCTCCACCCGGCCGCCGCCCAGGGCCACCGAGATCTTGTTGATGATATCGCTGCCCACGTAATAGAGGATCAGGATCAGCACCAGCTCCGGCACCGCCCGGATCACCGTGGTGTAGATGGCGAGAAGATCACGCGTGMCCTTCCCGCCGTAGAGTTTGCCATAGGCTCCGAACAGCCCGATCACTAGCCCCAAGCCAAAAGCGCCAAAAGCGATCTGGAGGGAGTTGGCAAGCCCGCGCAGGAGGTTGCCGCCCCAGCCTGACAGCGACAGCAGCTCTGCGCTGGCGCCGAGGCCCAGTAGTTCGAACAGTCCGGTCACGGCAGCACCTTAGTAGATGCTGGTGGTGAAGTATTTGGCGGTGATCTTCTCGTGGGTCCCGTCGGCCAGTATCGCCGCGATACCCTTGTTCAGCGCCTCGCGCAGCGCATCGTCACCCTTGCGCACGCCGGCACCGACACCGCGGCCCAGGATCGCCGGGTCATCCGCCACCGCGCCCTTTATCTCGCAGCAGCTACCGGTGTCGGACCCGACGAAATCCGCCATCGCGATGCTGTCTGCCTGGGTCGCGTCGATGCGGCCCGCAAACAGATCCTGGTTGGCTTCATCCTGAGTCTGGTAAACCTTCAGCTCGGCATCCTTGAAGTATTCCTGCGCATAGGCCTGGTGGATGGTCGAGGCCTGGATGCCGACAATCTTGCCCGCCAGCGATTCCGGCGTCGGCGCGATGTCCATCGATTTGTCTGCCACGATCACCGCCGGGGTGTTGTAATAGGGATCGGAGAAATCGATTGTCTTCATCCGCTCCTCGGTGATCGACATGGAAGCCATGATGGCGTCAATCTGCTGGCCGGTCAGCGACGGAATGATGCCGTCCCAGGCCACCGGCGTGATCACGCAGTCCAGTTCAGCCGCGGCGCAGACCGCGCCGATCACCTCGACTTCCCAGCCGACCCAGTTGCCCGAGCTGTCGAGCGAGGCAAACGGCGGATAAGGCTCGGCAGCGATGCCGATCTTGACCTGTTCGGCAGCGGCGGCACCAGCAGTCAGCGCGGCAGCTGCGGTTGCAGCAGCAAGCAATGCTTTCAGTTTCATATTATTCTCCCAGTTGGTTTTTATTTTGGTGGTAGTGGGTCAGGCGACCGAGCTCAGAAATTGCTTCAGCCGGTCTGATTGCGGATTGCCAAAGACCTCGGCAGGCGGCCCCTGCTCTTCGATGCGACCCTGGTACAGATAGACAACGTGGTTCGCGACTTCGCGGGCGAATTTCATCTCATGGGTCACCAGCAGCATGGTGCGCCCCTCGGCGGCCAGGTCGCGGATCACCGTCAGCACCTCGCCCACCAGTTCCGGGTCCAGCGCCGAGGTCGGTTCGTCAAACAGCATCGCCGACGGGTCCACCGCCAGCGCCCGCGCAATCGCCGCCCGCTGCTGCTGCCCGCCGGACAGATAGGCGGGATAGGTGTCCTCCTTGCCACCCAGCCCCACCCGGTTCAGCAGTTCGTGCGCCCGCGCGATGGCCTCGGCCTTGGGCACCTTCAGCACATGCACCGGCACCTCGATCACGTTTTCCAGCAGCGTCCGATGGGTCCACAGGTTGAACTGCTGGAACACCATCGCCAGCTTGGTCCGGATGCGTTCAATCTGCTTCTGATTGGCCGGGCTGCCGTCGCCCCGCATCGCCACTTCCTCGCCGCCGATCACGATCTTGCCCGAGCTCGGCGTCTCCAGGAAATTGATGCAGCGCAGCATGGTGGATTTGCCGGAGCCGGAGCCGCCGATGATCGCCACCACATCCCCCTGATGCGCGGTCAGATCCACGCCCTTCAGCACTTCCAGATTGCCGAAGGACTTGTGCAGATCCTCGACCCGGATTGCCTCCCGGCGCGTGTCTGTCTCCGGTGAGGATGCGGCTGCTGCGGCTGTGTCCATCTTTGCGCCTTCCCGAATTTTCCGATTGCAGTAAGCCGCGACTCGAGTAATTATGCAAGTGTATAATTTCTCCGCCAGCACAAAAACAGGAGCTGAGGTGACCGACGAGCGCCGCAAATTCAAACGCGAATCCGCCGAAGCCCGGAAGGAAGCGCTGATTCTCGCCACGCTGGAACTGGTGGCGGAGAACGGTGTGCGCGGCGCCACGGTGCGGGGCATTGCCGAGCGCGCCGACGTCACCCAGGGGCTGATCCGGCATTACTTCAGCTCCAAGGAAGAGCTGATCATCGCGGCCTATGAACACCATATGAACCAGATGACGGACCTGACCTTTGCACCCGGGGCGGCGGCAGGCAGCGCCCGGGCGCGTCTCAGGGCTTTTGTCGACGGCTCGCTGACGCCGCCGGTGGTTGATCCGCGCGCGCTGGCGCTGTGGGCCAGCTTCCTCAACAAGGTGCAGAACGACCCGCAGATGAAGGAAACCCACCAGCGCACCTACGCTTACTTCCGCGACCGGCTCGAGGCGCTGATCGCCGTCGCACTGGAAGAGGCCGGCCGCCCGGCCCCAGCGGCGCGACTGCGCCAGCTGGCGATTGCCTGCAACGCGGTGATCGACGGTCTGTGGCTGGAAGGCGGAGCCCTGCCGGATGCATTCGGCGCCGGCGAATTGGTTGAAATCGGGCGGCAATCGGTTGCCGCCATCACGGGATTGGATCTAACGCAGGAGGCTGAAACCTGATGAGGCTGACAGCAATCACTGAACGGCTGGCCGGGCTTGGCGGTGGCAAATGGGAAGTGCACGCAAAGGCACGGGAGATGGCCGCAGCCGGCGCCGGCCTGGTGGAGATGACCATCGGCGAACCCGACGCGCCAACCCCGCCGGAACTGATTGAGGCCGCAGCGCAGTCGATGCACGCAGGCCGCACCGGCTATTCCGACGGCCGCGGCGAGGCACATCTGCGCGCCACCCTGGCCGAGGCCTACTCCAACAGCCGCGGGCGGGAGTTTGGGCCGGAAAACATCCTGTGCTTTCCCGGCACGCAGACCGCGCTCTACGCAGTGCTGCAAGGCGTGTCTGAACCCGGCACCGAAGTGCTGGTGGGTGACCCGATGTATGCCACATACGAGGGGGTGATCCGCGCGTCAGGTGCTGACATGTTGCCGGTGCCGCTGCGTCCCGAGGCCGGGTTCCGAATGCAGGCCAGCGACATCGAGGCCCGCATCACCCCGCGCAGCCGCGCCATTCTGCTCACCACCCCGCATAACCCCACCGGCGCTATCCTGACGCCGCAGAACCTGCGCGAAATCGGTGAGCTGGCGATGAAACACGATCTCTGGATAATTTCAGACGAGGTATATGAGCACCTAGTGTTTAAGGGTGCGGAATTTGTCTCTCCCCTCTCAGATCCGGCATTGGCCGAACGGGTCATCGCGGTCTCCTCGATTTCAAAATCCCACGCCGCACCGGGATTCCGCAGCGGCTGGTGCGTTGGCCCGACGGCCTTCTGTTCCGCCCTGCTGCCTGTCTCGGAAACTATGCTATTCGGCAACCAGCCCTTCATCGCTGACATGACTGAAAAGGCAGTGCGCGAGGGATCGTCTGTCGCCGCTGGGATGGCCGCCCGCTTTGCCGCCCGCGCCGCCCTGCTGGAACAACGCCTGCACGCTGAGACCCGGCTGCGCGTCCACCGGCCCGAAGCCGGCATGTTTGCGTTGATCGACGTCTCCGCTACCGGGATGGACGGCGACGCCTATTCCTGGGACCTACTGGACAGCGGCGTGGCGGTAATGCCAGGTTCAGCCTTCGGCGACGGCCTTCGCAACTGGGTGCGGGTCGCCCTCACCATTGATGACAACAGTTTTGCCACCGCGCTCGACCGGATCGCCGCCCACGCAAACCGCAACGCACGAGGCGCCGCATGACCACTAAAACAGTTGGCGAAGCCCTGGTTGACGGGCTGAAGGCACGTGGCGTGAGTTGTGTGTTCGGCATCCCCGGCGTCCACACAGTGGAACTGTACCGCGGCTTGGCCGCCTCCGCCATCCGCCATGTCACCCCCCGCCACGAACAGGGCGCGGGCTTCATGGCCGATGGCTATGCGCGGGTGTCCGGACAGCCAGGCGTGGCCTTTGTCATCACTGGCCCCGGCCTGACGAACACGCTGACCCCGATGGCCCAGGCCCGCGCGGATTCGGTGCCGGTGCTGGTGGTTTCCGGCGTCAACGCCAGCACCACGCTCGGCAAGGGTCTCGGCCACCTGCATGAACTGCCGGATCAGCACGCGCTAGCCAAGACCGTAGCGCTGACTTCAGAACATGTCGCCCGGCCCGAAGAGCTGGAGCCCGCCCTGGATCGTGCCTTCACACCCTTTGCAATTGCCCGCCCTGGGCCCACGCATATCCAGATTCCGCTGGACGTGACAGGCACCGCGTCGTTGAACGGCATTTCCAGGCCCGCCGAAGTGCAGGCGGCGCCAGATCCGGTCAAGATCGCCGAAGCCGCCAAACGGCTGAGCGCGGCAGGCAAAGTTGTGATACTGACCGGCGGCGGCGCCAAGACCGCAGGCCAACACTTGCAAGCCCTGGCCGAACAGCTCGACGCCCCGGTGGTGCAAACCGTCAACGCCCGAGGGCTGATGCATGGTCACCCTTTGACAGTCCCTGCCAGCCCCAGCCTGCAGGCAGTCCGTAAACTGATCGAAGACGCCGATTGCGTGCTGGCACTGGGCACGGAGCTGGGGCCAACCGATTACGACATGTACGCCACCGGGAGCATGGCGGCGATGCCCGGATTGATCCGAGTGGACATCTGTGTCGGCCAACTGGCCCGTCGCGAGGCCGAGCTTGCCATCCAAGGCAACGCCGATGTGGCCATCGCTGCGCTGCTGGATGCGATGCCCGGTACCGCAAAGCAAAGCGAAGGCTCGACCCGTGCCGAACACACACGCACCGCCGCACTGGAAGAGATCGGCCCGGACTACCGCCAGCAGGTAGAAGTGCTGAACGCGATGCGCGCCGCCGTGCCGAACGCGCTGATGGTGGGCGATTCTACTCAGCCGATCTATGCCGGCAATCTCTACTACGACCACGACCGCGCCGGCGGCTGGTTCAATGCCGCGACCGGCTATGGCGCGCTTGGCTATGGCATTCCCGCCGCCATCGGTGCCGCCATTGCCGATCCCTCCGCCCATGTTGTCTGCATCGCCGGCGACGGCGGCGCGCAGTTCTCCCTGCCCGAGGTGATGGTGGCAGTGGACGAAAGCCTGCCGGTCACCTTCGTGATCTGGAACAACCGCGGCTATGGCGAAATCGCCTCCTCCATGAAAGCGGTGGACGTTACGGTGGTTGGCTGCGACCCCACCCCTCCGGATTTCGCAGCCACCGCTCAGTCTTTCGGCATTCCCTACAGCCGTGCCCGCATGACCCCTCAGGCTGTTGCCGCCGCGCTCCAGGAATGCGCGGCGCGCGGCACCCCTTCCATTCTCGAAATCGACGTAACCGGCCCCGCGCCGGGCTAGGAGTAACCCCATGCGAAACCCCACCTTTGAATTCACCCGTGCCATCACCCGCCGCCCGGCCTCGACCATCGCCTCTGGCCTGCGCGCCGAGAACGTCGGCAACCCCAGCCTCGATGGCATGCTGGCCGCCCACGCGGCCTATGTTGCCGCCCTGCGCAGCACCGGTGCCAAAGTGATCGAGCTGGACCCGCTGGAGGCCTTCCCCGACGCCCAATTTGTCGAGGACACCGCCCTTTGCCTGCCGCAAGGGGCGATCCTGATGCGCCCCGGCGCACCGTCGCGGCTGGGCGAGGTGGCGGAAATGGCCCCAACGCTGCGCGCTTGCTACGGTGATGTTCGCGAAATCACCGGCCCTGGCCACATCGAAGGCGGCGACATTCTGGTGACCGGCAAGGAGATCCTGGTCGGCCGCTCTGACCGCACCGATGCCGAAGGCGTCGCTGAGCTGGCAGAAATTGCCGCCGAATGGGGCCATTCCCTGCGTGAGGTCTTCACCCCCGAGGGTGTCCTGCATTTCAAAACCGACTGCTCGCTGATGGACGCCGAGACCATCCTGTCGACCAAGCGGCTTGATGCCTCCGGCTGCTTCGAAGGCTACCGGGTGCTGCATGTGGCTGACGGAGAAGAAGCTGCCGCCAATGCCATCCGCTTCAACAACCTGGTGCTGATGGCCGCAGGCTTCCCGTGCACAGCGGAGATACTGGACATAGCAGGATATGAGATCGCCGAGATCGACAACACCGACTGCGCCAAGCTGGACGGCGGTATGTCCTGCCTGTCGCTGCGGTTTTGATCACTAGCCTCGCAGTCTCACCCCTTGCCTCACGATGCCAGCTATTAAAGGCAAGGGCCTCTTCGCCATCCGGCAAACTGCGCAGTTTGACTCGCAGCCTTGGCACTCCTCATGTGCCGGTTCCCATGTCGTAGAGACCTGGGAGCCGCACGGCACTTAGGCGCTGATCTTGCGATTGCCGCGAGGTGCGTACGGTCACGTTCGGAAGCCGAGCGGATTAAGGAAGAAATTGTCTTAGAAATAGCGTTCCAGCACCCGCCGGGCCGTTTCCAAATAGGCGTTTTGCCGTTCAGCGCTCATCCTATCCCAAGTCCGGTAAGCCTGACGCACTCGGGGGTTTCTACGCAGCTTGTCAGCGTTGCGCACAAGGAATTCCCAGTACAACGGGTTGAAAGGGCAAGCCCCTTCGCCGGTCTTTCGCTTCACATCGAAGCTGCAGCCTGCGCAATGATCGGACATCTTGTTAATATAGTTACCGCTGGCGGCATACGGCTTCGACCCCAGCAGACCGCCATCGGCAAACTGACTCATGCCAATTACATTCGGCGCCTCGACCCACTCATAAGCGTCAGCATAGACCGCCAGATACCATTCATGCACCTCGCGCGGGTCGACCCCGGCAAGCAGGGCAAAGTTTCCCGTCACCATCAGACGCTGGATGTGGTGAGCATAGGCCTCGTCCCGAGTCTGGGTGATGGCAGCCGCCAGGCAGGCCATTCCGGTCTCTCCAGTCCAGTAAAATTCCGGCAGCGGGCGGGAGGCTCCAAAGAAGTTGTTCTCTGTGTATCCCGGCATCTTGAGCCAGTAGATTCCGCGCACATACTCGCGCCAGCCGATGATCTGGCGGATGAAACCTTCGGCCGCATTCAGTGGGGCTTTACCTTCGTAGTACGCCCGCTCCACCCGGCGGCAAACCTCCATCGGCTCCAGCAAACCTGCATTGATGCAGGGCGACAGAACAGAGTGGTATAGGAACCGCTCCCCTTCCAGCATCGCGTCCTGGTAGTCGCCGAAACCAGGAAGAGCCTTCTCTGCAAAGTCTTCCAAAGCCTGCAGCGCTCCATCCCGCGTCACCGCAAACCAGAACGGCCGCAAGGTGCCGAAATGGCCGCCGAACTGTGCTTCCACTAAATCCAGGACTTCCTCGGTAATGGCATCAGGCCGGGTTACCGGCGGGCGCGGCAGGGACACATCCCCCTTGACGGGTTTACGATTTTCTTGGTCGAAATTCCACTTGCCGCCTTCCGGCTGATCCCCGTTCATAAGCAGCCCGGTTTCACGGCGCATTTCTCGGTAGAAGTACTCCATTCGCAGCTGTTTGCGCCCGTCTGCCCAGCTTTGGAACCGCTCATGGGAACACAGAAACCGGCTGTCCTGCCGCATATCCAAGACGGCATTGGCGGATTCAGCCCAACCAACGAGTGCACACTTCACCCTGTACTCTCCTGGCTCAGTGATCACCACCCGGGCAAACTTGTGATCGGAACTAACCCGATCAATCTCTCCGGTTAAACTGCCGGAGTTTTCGGGGTCATCCAGCTGGGTATAACGAACCTTCCAGCCCTCCTCCTCAAGCTCGCGCGCGAAATGACGCATCGCCGAAAACAAAAAAGCTATCTTCTTCTTGTGATGCCTGACATAGCCCGCCTCCTCTGGCACTTCGGCCATCAGGATGATGTCAAGGTCACGGTCAGCCCCTTGAAGCGATGCGATGTTTCTGCAGAGCTGATCGCCCAAAAGGAGGATCAGGTTGCGAACCTCCGGCAGATTTTCTTGGGATGCCATCACATGTAGCCGGGCCGGTTATTCCGCGGGCCGCATGGTCGCGACCAGTTCCGCCGCCTTGAGGCCAAACTTGCGCATTTCCGATTTGTTGATGATCACCCCGTTGGCGGTGAGATAAAGCCAATCGGTCGCCTGCAGCGTATGGCCGCCAGAATTTTCGGGCAGGATGATGTTGTAGGTCAGCCGCACCGTCGAACCGGACACAACACCTTGTGCAACACCGTCCAGATCATCAGCGGTTGCCGTGAAGGTATTCCCGGCACCCAGCTTAAGGTGCCATTTGCGGCTTTGGGTGGCTCCGCTGGAAAAGGTGAATTCTTCGCTAAGGGTGCCAGTGTCACCCTCCCATTTCCCAACCATCCGGGCGGTAAAGCTGCTTGTCATTTTGCCTGCAGGGCCAAAAACCACTCCCTCAGACAGGATCTCACCAGACAAATGTTCCGTCAGAACAAACTGCGGGCCTGTGCCCGCATAGTTCTGCGGCGATTGAAAGCGGAAGCTGAACAAATAGGTTTTGGAGATCATCGCAAAAAGAGCGATCACGAGGCAGATAGTGAGGAATTTCATTGCGTTGCTCTTTCTGATGGCAGGGTAAGGGCAAAGGCGAAGGCTGCTGTTTTAAAAACGCACGGCAGCACAGCGTAGGACAGGCTGAGTGCGTGGAGCGCGTGCTGGCTGTTTTCCTTGCCGGGCTGATACCCTTGCTGCTCAAGCAACGGCAGTGCCAGGGCGGCGGCCAGAGCCAAAGCCAGTTTGCCGGCAAAAGACCAGATCCCGAAGGCAGCGGATGCATTGAGACCCGCGCGGGTGAGCGCAATGCTGAACATGGCGGGCAGCAGCACCATATCGGCACCAAGAGCGGCGCCCGAGGCCGCGCAAATCACCGCAAAGCCGGTGAGGCTGCATGGACCGAGGGCCGCCGCTCCGGCGAAGGCAACAATGGCCAAAGGCATTGCTGTCAGCAGGGTTTGCTTCGGACCGATGCGTTGGCTTAGCCACGCCCACAGCGGCACGCTGAGGCCGGCGCTGACAAAGAACAGCACGAGCAGCGGTCCGGCTCGGCCAGGAAGCTGCAACCGGTCCTCGACAAAAAATAGAAACAGGGTGGAGGTGAGCGCAACCGGCAGGCTGTTGAGCACCGCCAGCGCCAGAAGCCGCAGCGCACCGGCCTGCGCCAGAGCAGTCAGCGACAAAGGCCGGCCGGTAACTGCCGGGCGCTGCCACAGTCGCAGGGTGGCCGCTGCCGTGAACAGGGCAAGGCCGCCGAGCACAAGACCGAAGGCGCCATAGCCTTGTCCGGCGGCACCAAGCGCCGCCAGCGCGGCGGGGGCAATTGCAGCGAGGATGACGCCGCCGAGCATCCCGGCCTCTCGGAAGGCGGCCAGCGTCAGCAGCGCGCCCGGGGCTGGCTGCTCCGCCAGAGTGGCGCTGCGGCCATAGAGCAGAATCATACCCAGGCTGTAGGCCGAAAACAGCAACAACAGGACGAGCACCAGCTTGAACGCTGCAAGCGGTCCTCCTGAGAGGCTGAACAGCAGCGGAAACCCAATCGCCAGCCCGCCCGCAGCTGCCAGCGCGAACAATCGCTGCGCCTGCGGCCAGCGGTCAATGGCCCAGCCGATCAGAGGGTCCTGAACCAGGTCAAACAGGCGGATCGCCAGCAGGATGCCGCCTAGAGCCGCCAATCCGATACCCAGATTAACTGACGCGAACAGCGGCAAATGGATATAGAGCGGGATGCCCGCAGAGGCGAGCATCATCGCATAAAGGCTGACGCGCGGGTACAGCATCGTCAGCCCAGAAGCGCGCGGGTAAACCGGGCTGAGCGGGTGTTTGCGCCGACAAAGATCGACATGAAGCCGCGCTTGATACCCGGCTGGCTGAGGGTGCAGACAGTGCGGCCGTTGCGCAGGAATTTTACCCTGTCCGGACCTTGACTGACCGCCAGATAGCGGTCGCCGGGGGCAACATCTTGGAAACAGGCCTGAAACCGGCCACGGCTCGGAGCGCTATGCCCAAGACGCTGCATCTCCGCCAGGGTGGCTTCGACCAGATCATCCTGGCTCAGCCGCCGCTGATAGGTGAGTTCGATCCCGAAGTCCTGCGCCCAGTCTAGTGGTGCCGCATCCTGTGTGAATAACCGGGCCTGATAGACCGGAAAACCGAACAACCGGAAGGTGGCCTCTCCGCGCTGTTCCGCTCCCGGCAGCAGTGACTGCACCGGAGAGCTAAAACCTGCTGCGGGCACTGCCAGCAGGCAAAGAGACAGGAGCACCCTACGCATGAGCCAGCTCCACCTGCACCACATCGGTGTGGCCAATTGCAAAGGAGGCGGCGCAAATTTCCAGATAGTACTGCCAGTTGCGGAAGAAGGCCTCTCCGAAGCCCAGCTCTGAAATCCGGCGTTTTTGCGCAGCCAGGCGCTGCGCCCAGATCCGGCAGGTTCTGGCATAATCCTGGCCGAAAGCGAAATTGTCCGTGACCTGCAACCCCGCCGTTTTCGCCTGCTGAGCAATCACCTGGTTGGACAGCAGCATACCGCCGGGAAAAACATACTGGCGGATGTAGTCGGAGGAAATGCGGTAGGTTGGGAAGTAATCGTCGCGAACTGTGATCGCCTGCAACAGCACGCGGCCGCCTTTTGCCAGGCTGTGTTTGAGCTTGGCAAAATAGCCCGGCCAATAACGCTCTCCAACCGCCTCGATCATCTCGATAGAGACGATGTTTTCAAACTTGCCGTCGATGTCACGGTAATCGCGGAGCTGTATATCGGCGCGTCCGTCCAGACGGCTTTCGGCATACCTGTGCTGGTTGCGCGAAATGGTGACGCCAGTGACATCGCGTCCTTCAGCACTGGCCTGCTCGGCAAAGCCGCCCCAGCCGCAGCCGATCTCCAGCACCCTTTCACCATTCCCGAGCCGCGACAGGATGCGGGCGTTTTTGCGCGTCTGCGCCTGAGCCAGATCATCGCCGTCCACACCGAAAAGGCCGGACGAATACGTCATCCCATCATCCAGCCACAACTGATAGAACTCATTGCCGACGTCATAATGCGCGCGGATATTCTTTCGGGCCCCGCGCTTGGAATTGGCACGAAGCAAGGTGTCGACAATGCGGAATTTAGCGCGGTTCAGTGTGCTTGCTCGATCGTAGCTGCCCAGGTGTTCCCGATTGCGCATCGCCAGCTGCATCAGCCCCTCTATGCTCGGAGTGTCCCACATGCCTTGCACATAGGCCTCGCCCAGACCGATCTGACCGTGCGCCGCCATCGCGGAAACTGCCGCCCAATCGTTTACCTGCATTTCGGCCTCAGGACCGGTTTCGCCGAATTTGTATCGCGCGCCATCCGGGGTGCGCAGTGTCAGCTGTCCCTCACGCAGATGCGCGCAGGTTTTCAGAAATTCCGACTGCAGCGCTTTGTCTGTCAATGCCATGGTCTGTTCCTTTGGCCACTTGAATGGTGAGGGGGTTCATCATGCGGACGATCCGCATTGCGCTGGCGATACCGTCTTCATGGAAACCGTGTCGGTTGTAGGCGCCGGCAAACCAGGTGCTGTTCTGGCCCTGTATTGCCTGAATCTGGTGCTGGGCACGCAGGGCGGACTTGTCGAAAACGGGGTGTGAGAACTCCACTTTGTCGTAAACCTTTTCCGCCGGGATGGGCTGAGTGGGGTTCAGCGTCACAAACAGAGGATCACTGTCCGGGATGTTTTGCAGCCGGTTCATCCAGTAGGTTACTCCGACCCTTCCCTCCTGACTCCGGTAGGCCCAGCTGGACCAGCAGTTGCGCCGTTTGGGCATCTGCGCTTCGTCGCAATGCAAAACAGCTGTATTCGGCTGATAGCGTATAGCACCCAGCGCTGCGGCCTCTTGGGGCCGGGCATCCTCGCCCAGAATGGCCAGCGACTGATCAGAATGGCAGGCAAGGATGAGATCGTCGAAACGGTGCGCGGGTTCTCCCTTGACCTGCACCCAAACACCATCCGGCTGCCGGACAACGCTGTGCACCGGGCTGGACGTGCGGACCCCGCAACCGCGGGCAAGCAGAGCTGCCTCCAGACGGCGGACATATTCAATGCTGCCGCCCTTGACCGTCCACCACTGGTGCTTGCCGGTCCCGGCAAGCAGTGCGTGGTTACGAAAAAAGCGGACCAGGGATTTGGCGGGAAAGGCGTCCACATCGCTGACAGGAGTGGACCAGATCGCACCGCACATAGGCATCAGGTAGTGGTAGCGGAACCAGCTGCCCAAGCCCAGTTCCTCCACCAGTTCGCCAATGGTCTTGTCGTCATCGGTGGCGGCGGCCTCGGCCTGTTTGCCGAACCGCAAAATATCCGCGATCATGCCATGGAACTGCGGACGCAGCAGGTTTCGTTTCTGGGCGGTCAGCGAGCGCAGGCTGTTCAGGCCGTATTCCAAACGCCCGCCGTCGATGCTGGCGCAAAAGCTCATGTCGCTTTTGATGACCGGCACATCCAACTCGCGGAACAGACGCGTAAGATAGGGATACGTGGCATAGTTGAAGACAATAAAGCCGGTATCGACAGGTTGGTCACCTTTCCGCCCTGCCAGGACTGTACGTGCGTGGCCGCCCAGCCTTGGGGCGGCTTCAAACAAGGTCACATCGTGGTGGGCAGACAGGTAGTAAGCCGCGGAAAGCCCCGAAATGCCGCCACCAGCAATAGCAATCCTGCGGCGGCGTCCCTGCGTCTGATCCAGCATCTATCTGTTTTCCTTGCTGTTGTTCGGTTCGAATACGCCGCAAGCAAGAAACCGGATCACTCCGTTCGCGAAAAAACTGCAAAGCGGGTGATCCGGTACGGTATAGCAGGCGTATCCATGACATGATCGAACATGTGGCAGCCCAGACCTTTCACGCCCGCAGGGGCCGATTGAAAAATGCCTTCCGTTATGGCGTCGACTACATACTGACCGACCTGACGCATGGGTCACTGCCACTTCTGTCTCGCAACCGGTTCAACCTGTTTTCGGTTCACGACCGCTGCCATGGCGGCATGCGCGGCAACGGGAGCGGTGTTGATTGGTTCCGCGAGGAGCTGCAGCAGCGCGGTTTCCCACTTGAGGGGGCCCAGCTGCTGCTGCTGACCCAGCCAAGTTTCCTGTGGTTCCACTTTAACCCGGTCAGCTTCTGGATCGCGGTAAGAGACGGCAGCCCTTGGGCCTTCATCGCCGAAGTGAACAACACCTTCGGCCACCGGCACTGCTATTTTGCCGCCCACCCGGAGTTCCGGCCAATCCGGCACAGCGAAGTGATCGAGGCCGAGAAGCTGATGCATGTCTCGCCATTTCAGCAGGTAGCAGGCCGTTACAGCTTCAATTTCGGCATGACGGACCAGGCCTTCAACATCCGGATATCCTACACCAATGGCGACGAAGGGGTGCTGGCGACTCTCAAAGGCCAGCGCCGCCCCATCACTGTTGGCGGACTGCTGGGGGCTGCCATGCGTCGGCCGCTAGGGGCTGTCCGCGTGGTCGCTCTGATCTACTGGCAGGCGCTAAAGCTCTGGTTCAAACGCGCACCGTTCCTGAAGAAACCAAAACCACCGGAACCTCTGATCTCAGATAGCGCAACCTTCACAGGGAAAGAGGCGTGACGCCGTTTGCGGGCAAGACCTATTGGCTGGTGGGGGCGAGCCATGGATTGGGCCGCGAGATTGCACGCCAGCTGGCCGATCAAGAAGCCCGGTTGATCTTGTCGGCGCGTTCAGAAGATGCGTTGCGGAAACTGGCACAAGAACTGTGCAACGCAATCGTTCTGCCTTTGGATGTGACAGATACGGACGCGGTTGCACAGGCCGCCCGCACCGCTGGCCCGCTGGATGGTGTGATCTACAATGCAGGCGTCTATGAACCTATGCGGACCCAGAACTGGGACAGCGGAGCCGTGCTGAAGATGAGCGATGTGAATTTCACAGGCGCGCTGCGCGTTCTTGGGGAAGTGGTGCCCGGCTTTGTCAGGCAAAGGCGCGGGGACATCACCCTGGTCGGCTCTCTGGCCGGGTACCGGGGATTGCCTGCATCGATCGGCTACGGCGCCAGCAAGGCGGCTCTGGTGAGCCTGGCGGAAACCATGCGCCACGACCTGAAGGATAGCGGCGTTACTGTCCGCCTAGTCAATCCTGGCTTCATCAAAACCCGCCTGACCTACAAGAACAGCTTCCGGATGCCGCAACTGATGGACCCGGAGGACGCCGCTCGCCATGTGATTGCGGCGATGCGGTCGCGCCGCTTCCGCACCGATTTCCCCCGCCCTTTCTCCTTCGCAATCAATGCGCTTAATCTGCTTCCCGACTGGATTGTCTACCGCGGGAAATGAGTGGCGCGCCGGATTTGCCCTATTTTTCAACTAGCCTCAAATCCGGAACAGAGGCTGCAGCATGCGCGGCATGAAGGCTCTGAACCTCAGCGGCGCATCGGTTGCGGTCAGGCAGATGCATGGATCGCCTGCATCTGCGACCGGTGTATGTTCCAGGTTCTCGTCGCCTATCTCGACATCGCCGACACCAAATTGCCCGGTTTCATCGCTGAAGCTGCCCTGCAGAACCAGTGTCAGCTCCAGACCATTGTGGCTGTGGTCGGGCACCGCCTGCCCGGCCGGAATGAATAGCAGCCGGGCAGATCCCTCATTGTCCTCAAACAGAATGTCTTGCTTCACGCCCATTCCGAGAGTCTTCCAGCGCGGCGTCCTCCCCTTCAGGCTCTGTATGACCGGGCCGGGATAGATCCCTCTTGTTTCGTAGACCGGTTCCGGCACAGCAGGCGCGTCCAGCGCCGCCAGAACCTTCGATTTCAGACCCGCGTCAACTGCTACGCCATCCTCAGTCTCAAGCAGCGCACCGCCAGCAGCCTGATGCGCGCCGAGCGCCGCATGGCAGTCGCGGCAATAGGACAAGTGGGACGCCACCACCATTGAAAAGGCATGCGGAAGGCTGCCGGAGACATAGGCAGCAATCATCGCGTCGGGGATGTGATGAGTGATTGCAGGCATTCAGCGCAATCCTTTTAATTCCTTGCGCAGCCGCCCGAGTCCCAGGCGGATGCGCGATTTTACGGTTCCAAGCGGCAGGCCGGTCTGGCTGCTGATCTCTTGATGAGTCAGGTCACCCATATAGGCCTTTACGATCATCTCTTTCTGATCGGGGTGCAGTTGCGCAATGGCTTGCTTCAACTGCTCCGCTTCCTGCTCCAGTGCAAGGATCTGACTAGCGTCGGGCTCGGTGCCGGGATCTTCACCCAATTCGTCCGGCACAGGCCGGCTTTCCTTACGGACGATGTCGATATGACGGTTGCGGGCGATCTGATAAATCCAAGCCGCGGCCTGCGCCTTGTGCGGATCAAACAGCGACGCTTTGCGCCAAATGGTGAGCATGACGTCCTGGACGATCTCTTCTGCCAGCGCGGGCCTTGCGCCACACCGGATGACAAAACCCTTCAGCCGCGGCGCCAGAAAATCAAACATGTCCGCAAATGCCTCTCTGTCACGCTGATCGCGTACTGCAAGGAGCCAAAGGGTAAGTTGTGAAAACGACTGGTCTTTCGGCACGGCGGCATTGTCCTCAGGCGTTGCCCGAAGCACAATTGTTTCTTCCGGCGGCCTATCCAAGTTCAGTGTCACCATAGTCTGATTACGGGCTGCTGGTGAAGCCGGATCACCGCGCAAGAATTTATTAAGCTTTTGCTTTGAAGCCGAGCGTTTTTCGTCAGCAGATATCCGGTTGCAGAGTGCACTAGTTCGAACCATTACTATCAATGCACTTCACAAGGTGCTTTAATCGCACCCGGAGTGCAGAAATTTCGATTCCGGCCTGAGCCATATGGTACGTTAGCGGTCAATGCCCGGCTCCGGCGGAACATGCGGAACCGAATTGCGCGAAGGAAGCCCAATGAAGACCGTGGACAAAGCCATGTTTCTGCTACGCCAGTTTTCGCTGGAGAACCTTGAAATCGGCTTGAACGACCTGGCCCGCGCCACGGATCAAGACAAAGCCGTAACTCGCAGGTTGCTTCTGTCTCTCATCAATCATGGTTTCATCGAGCAGAACCCGGAAACCAGAAAGTACCGGTTGGGCCACGCCTTCCTGTCTCTGGCGCGGCTGCGCGAAGCCACTGTACCGATGGTAAAGGCAACCCAAGTGGTGACTCAGTGGCTGTCCGCGCAGGCAAATGAAACCGTGCATGTCGGCATTCCTGGCGCCGTAGGTTTGGGAACTGCTTCGTTTACTCTGCCTGCACGGGGCAATGTGATCAATCTGCAGCCCGCGGAAACCTACCCTTACCACTCTTCCTCTTCCGGACTGGCGTTTCTGGCATTCTGTTCTGAGGACACCCGGGAGCGGCTGCTGAGCCTGAAACGGGAAAAACTGACACGCTTCACTGTGACAGATGAAGCTGAGTTGAGAGATGTTCTCCGTGAAACCCGAAGCCGCGGCTATTCGTGCGCCCGCAACACAGTTGAGATCGGGGTCGCCAGCGTGGCGATGCCGTTTTTCACGGATGGCAAGGACCCGGCAGGCACCATAGCGATTGCGGTTCCCGACCTGAACCTGGATCCCGCCCGCCAAGCAGAACTGGCCGCGTTGCTGGGGGCCGCTATCCGGCAGCTGGAGACAGCGCTGACTGGTGCGCCGTCACCGCGCAGCCCGGTTTCTTTAGTGGTGCAATAAACGCACCTATGGTGCGAAACATTTCTGTGAATCGAATCTTTCTGCCACAAGATCTGCATCTGAGCGGCTAAAGCCTGCGCTCCCCGGCGCCTCTCCGCTCCTGGTCTGAAACCTGCGGATCGCCTGCAACAGCGGGCTGAAGGAACGATTTGATGGCTTACAATCTCCCTGAACAAGCCCCTGTGGTAATCATCGGCGGCGGCATTATTGGTGTCTCTACGCTGTACCACTTGGCGAAGCGGGGGGTGCCTGCTGTCCTGATCGAACGCCGCAAAGTCGCGAGCGGCACCACCTGGCACGCGGCCGGGATCGTTGGCCAGCTGCGCGACAGCACCGCCCAGACCGAGCTGGGCAAATACACCGCCCGACTGTTCCGTGAGCTGGAGGAAGAGACCGGTCAGGCCACCGGCTACAAGCCCAACGGCACCATCAACCTGGCCATCGGCGACGTGCGGCACGAGCAGCTGCTGCGCGGCCATGATCACGCAGCCCGCATGGGGATCGAGAGTTTCCTGTTGTCCCGCGCGGAGCTGCAGGAGAAATGGCCCTGGATCGAAACAGACGACGTGAAATCCGCCTTCTTCGTGCCATCCAACGGCCAAGTGAACCCGCTGGATGTGACCGTCGCCATGGTCAAGGGTGCCAAGGCGCAGGGCGCACAGCTGTTCGAGGAGACCAAGGTCAATCAGCTGGTTGTCCGCGGCGGCAGGATTGCCGGTGTGGAAACCGACAAGGGCGTGATCGCCACGGACAAGGTGCTGCTGGCCGGCGGCATGTGGAGCCATCTGTTCGCCAAGGCGCACGGTGTCACCGTGCCGCTGCACGCGACCGAGCATTTCTACATCGTGACCGAGCCGGTCGACGGGCTGCCCAAGAACCTGCCGATCCTCAACATCGCCGAGGAGCGCACCTACTGGAAGGAAGACACCGGCAAGCTGCTGATCGGCTCCTTCGAGAAGCTGGGCAAGCCCTATGGCGCCGATGGTATCCCGGAGGATTTCGAGTTCGACGAGCTGCCCTTTGACATGGAGCATGTGGAGCCGAACCTGGAAAAGATGTTCGAGCGGATGCCGCCCCTGGGCGAGATGGGCATCCAAACCTTCTTCAACGGGCCGGAGAGCTTCACCCCGGACGGCCGCCCCTACCTGGGGCCGGCCAGCGAGATCAAGGGCCTGTTTGTGGCAACTGGCATGAACTCCAACGGCATCCTCAATTCCGGCGGCGTCGGGCTGACGATGGCGGAATGGCTGATTGATGGCGCGCCGTCGCGCGGGATGGGGCCGATGCTGGCCCGCCGCGCGCACCCGTTCCAGCGCAACACCAGGTACAACCACGACCGCAGCGCGGAATCGGTAGGCTTCCACTATGGCGTCTCCTGGGCCGGCCGCCAGGTCAGCAGCGCCCGCGGCGTGCGGCGAGTGCCGCTGCATGACCGGCTCAAGGCCGCCGGCGCCACTTTCGCGGAACGGATCGGCTGGGAAATGCCCATGTACTATGATCCTGAGCAGAAGGGCTGGAACGAGGAGCCGAGCCTGTGGTGGAAGGACTGGTCGCCGCATGTTGAGGCAGAGTGCCTGGCGGCGCGTGACGCTGCTGTGCTGATCGACCAGTCGATGTACGCCAAAATCCAGGTGCAAGGTCCCGATGCGGTGCGCGCGCTGAACCGGGTCTGCGGCGCGGAAATGAACGTGGCAACCGGCACCTCGGTCTACACCCAGTTCCTGAACTCCCGCGGCGGCATCGAGGCGGATGTCACCATCACCCGCACCGCGCCGGAGTGCTTTATGGTGATTACCGGCCACCCCAGCCAGATCCGCGACCAGGCCTGGATCCGCGATCATGCGAACCCGGAATGGCAGTTCGAGATTTTCGACGCCACCTCAGCCTATGGTCTGATCTCCCTCCACGGTCCCAAGTCGCGCCAGATCCTGTCCGCGGTTTCCGGCGATGACCTGTCAAACGAAGCCTTCCCCTTTGGCGCGGCACAGGAAATCGACATTGGCTATGCCCGCGGCTGGGCCATCCGCCGCTCGTTCCTGGGCGAGCTGGGTTATGAGCTGATGATGCCAACCGAATTCACCGCAGGCGTCTATGAGGCGCTGATGGAGGCCGGCGAGCCGCTGGGCTTGCGTCACATGGGCATGTTCGCGATGAACGCCTGCCGCCTGGAAAAGGGCTTCCGCCACTTCGGCCACGACATTGCCGAAGACGACACCCCCTATGAAACCGGACTGGGCTTTGCGGTCGCGCTTAGCAAAAAAGACGATTTCCTCGGCAAAGCCAAACTGGCTGCGCAGAAAGAAGGCGGGGCGGCAACAGAGTGCAGAACCGCCTCCTGCATCGTCGAAAGTGCAAATGCCAAGGACGGGCCCTACCTTATCCACAATGAACCCGTGTGGAAGAATGGCGCGATCGTGGGCCATGTAACCTCCGGCGACTGGGGCTTCCGGCTGCAGGCGATGGTCGGCCTTGCCAGCCTCCACAGCGGCGGCGGTGTCAGCAAGTCTTGGATCGATGAAGGTGGATTCGAAGTGCAGATCGCTGGCAATATGTACCCGCTGAAGGTGCAGCTGGCTCCATACTATGACCCCAAGGGCGAAATCATGCGGGGCTGAGCCGCAACTGGCAGGGAGGACACCATGGCTGACAAGACTATACTAGTCATTGGCACATACGATACCAAGAATGCCGAGCTGGAATTTCTGGCGCAGAAGATCCATGCCTTGGGCGGCGGCGTGCTGACACTGGATGTCAGCGTGCTGGGCGACCCGGAACAGCCCACGGATTTCTCCAAGCATGACGTGGCCAAGGCAGGCGGCAGCTCCATTCAAGCTGCCATCGACAGCGGCAGCGAGCATGTGGCGATGAATATCATGTCGGCCGGCGCCTGTGCCCTAGCGCAGGAGCTGCACCGCGACGGCGGCATTGACGGGGTGATCATCCTGGGCGGCACCATGGGCACCGATCTGGCGCTGGATGTTTGCCAGGCGCTGCCGGTCGGGGTGCCGAAATATGTGGTCTCCACCGTCTCCTTCTCGGCACTGATCCCGGCAGAACGGCTGTCGCCGGATATCCAGATGATCCTTTGGGCTGGCGGCCTCTATGGGCTGAACAGCATCTGCAGGTCTTCTCTTGCCCAGGCGGCGGGGGCGGTTCTGGGCGCTGCAAGGGCGGCTGAGCCTGCGGTCAGCGGGCGGCCGGTGATCGGTGTCACATCGCTGGGCACCTCCTGCCTCAAATACATCAAGACGCTGAAACCGGAACTGGAGCAGCGGGGCTACGAGGTAGCAGTGTTCCATGCCATGGGCATGGGCGGCATGGCGTTTGAGCAGATCGCAGCGCAAAACGGCTTTGTCTGCGTGATGGATTTCGCCGGCTGCGAACTGGGCAATCTTCTGGCCGGATCGGTGGTCAATGCCGGCCGCGACCGGCATCTGTCGGCGGGCCGTGCAGGCATCCCGCAGATCGTTGCGCCGGGCTGCATGGACCTGATCGACTTTGCCGGCTGGCAGGAGATCCCGCCCCAATTCGAGGGCCGCCCGATCCACACCCATAACAAGCTGGTGAAAAACACCTTCTACAACGCTGAGGAACGCCGCGGGATCGCCCGCGAGCTGAACCGGCGGATTGGCGAAAGCAAGGCCCCCACGCATCTGATCATTCCAAAAGGCGGTATAGAGGAATGGGACCGCCCCGGCGGCGACTGCCACGACCCGGAAGGGCTGGAGGCCTTCATCAGCGAACTAAGCGCCACCGTGGCGCCTTCCGTCCAGGCGACCGAACTGGACGCCCATATCAACGACCCTGCTTTTGCCCAAACGGCATTAAAAATCTTCGACTGCTGGGTGGCCGAAGGAACTGTCCCGCCGGGCAAGGCGTGACCAAAAGAACAATGAGTATTCAATAGGGAGGAAACTATGAAACTCAAACTCGCAGCTGCCGCCGCCGTGCTCAGCGCCACTGCCGCGATGGCGGAATACCCGGAAAAGCCGGTCTCCTTCGTGGTGCCCTGGCCGCCGGGCGATCTGGAAGACGTGCTGACCCGGATGATCGCCGACAAGTTCCAGGAGATGTACGGTGTCCCCGCCGCGGTGGTGAACAAGCCGGGCGGCGGCGGCGGCCCGTTCCCTGGTGCTGTCGAGGTGGCTAACGCTCCGGCGGACGGTTACACAGTGGGTTCCTTCGTGATCGGCGTGCCCGTGGTCGGCCCCGAAATCGGCATCCCGGAGCTGGCCCCCAATCCCTTCGATCCGGTCGGCATTTTCCTGACCTATCCGTTTGTGGTCGCGACACTTGCTGACAAGCCCTATGACACCTGGGAAGAGCTTTCGGCCTATGGCGCGGAAAATGACGTGTCACTGGGTCACTACGGCACCTTCCTGGCCCCGACCAAAGTAACCTTTGCCGCCGCCATCAAGTCCGGCTTCGATTTCGCCAGCGAGGCGGCCTATGACTTGCTTGACTGCAACGTTCTAGCCTCGGGCGACGTGGACGTGGTGAACGGCACCCTGCAGACCCTGCTGCCCTGCATGGACAGCATCAAGATCCTGGCCAGCATCGGCTCCGAGCGTACCGCGCTGACCCCGGATGTGCCGACCATGGCCGAGGTGGTTCCGGGCCTGGAACTGTCGCTGTGGAACGGGCTGTTTGTGCACAAGGACACGCCTGCCGACGCGCGCGAGAAGATCGCCGCCGCAGCCCAGGCCACGCTGGAAACCGAAGCGGCGCAAAACCTGATGAAGGAAACCGGCGTGCTGCTCTACTGGAAGGATGCAGAAAGTTCATCCCAGCAGATCGAGAAAGACATCACCGATCTGGCCGAGATCAACGCCCTGGTCGGAGAGTAATACAGCTTGGGGCGCCCCGGTGCGCCCCAGCATCCGCCGCGGCAGGAGGAGGACGCTGCGATGACACGCATCAAGTATTTTCAAGAGTTGTTTCAGCGCTACCGGCGGCCCGGAGATCTGGTTTTTGCCGTGGTGTTCCTGCTGTTCGCGCTGTTCCTTCTGAGCCAGCTAGGCGAGCAAACCAAGTGGGTGAAACGCACCAAATGGTTCGGACAGCCGGCGCTGTGGCCCAGCATTGCAGTCTGGGGCATGGTAATCTTCGGCGCCTTCCATCTGCTGGGCTCGATCGTTTCACCGCGCATTTACGGCCGGCTGAAGGAAGTCGTGTTCTGGCTGCGATCGCTTGAGTATGTTCTGTACTTCCTGGTCTATGTCGCCATCGTCCCGCTCTGCGGCTACCTGCCGTCAACCATCCTCTTTGCCCTGTTCCTCACCCTGCGCGCGGGCTTCCGCCGCCCGCAGCACCTGACGCTTGCTGCGCTGTTTGCGGTCTGCGTCGCATTGATCTTCCGCGGGTTCCTGCAGGTGAAGATCCCCGCAGGCGAAATCTATCAATACTTGCCCGAGGCGGTCCGCGCCTTTGCGCTGAGCTATTTGTGAGGTAGCTATGGACACGCTTTTTTCCGGTCTTCAAATTCTTGCCCAATGGGACGTTCTGATGGCGCTGGTCATCGGCTCCATAGGTGGTGTCGTCATTGGTGCACTGCCCGGTGTCGGGCCTGCGGTTGCCATTGCCATCCTGCTGCCTGCGACCTTTGCGTTTGAACCCATCGTCGGCCTGACTTTGCTGCTAGGTATTTACGGCAGCTCGATGTACGGCGGCGCAATTCCCGCCATCCTGATCAATACCCCTGGCACGCCGGTCAACGCGCTGACAACCTATGACGGCTACCCGATGACCAAGCGCAAGGAGGGCCACCGGGCGCTCTCTCTGGCGTACACGGCGTCATTTTTCGGCGGCATTTTCTCTGTTATCTGCCTGATCTTGCTTGCACCGCTGCTGGCGCTGGTCGCCCCGCACTTCGGAAGCCGCGAAATATTCCTGGCTGCCTTCATGGGCATTCTGCTGGTGGTCGTGGCGCACCGCGGCCAGACCTTTGCAGCCGGGATGCTGACTTGTTTCGGGATCTTCCTGAACACCGTCGGGCTGGAGCCGGTCAAATACACTAAACGCTTTACCTTCGATCAGTCCTGGCTGTCCTCCGGGTTTGACCTGATTGTCGTGGTGCTGGGGCTGTTTGCCCTCAGCCAGGCCTTTTTGCTGCTGATCGAAAAGGACCACGCCCCGGGCGACGCCCATGTGCAAGGCAGCATGCTGTCAGGTGTGAAAGAGCTGCTGGGGATCAAGCGCATTGCCACCGTCTCTTCCTCCCTCGGTGTGCTGATGGGCATGATCCCCGGCGTCGGTGAATTCACCGCACAGTTCCTCTCCTACACTTACGCGCAGAAGACCTCGAAAACCCCGGACGCCTTCGGCAACGGTTCTCCCGAAGGCCTTGTCGCATCTGAGGCCGCAAACAACGCTGTCCCAGGTGCGGCAATGATCCCGCTCCTGGCGCTTGGCATCCCCGGCGAAGCGCTGACCGCGATGATGCTGTCGGTATTCTATGTTCACAACGTGATCCCCGGTCCGCAGCTCTTCGAAACCCAGCTGGACTTCGTGATGGCGCTCTATCTGGCATTGATCCTGCTCAACTTGATTGTGCTGGTGTTCCTGCTGTTCTCCACCAACCTTCTGCTGAAGATCATCCAAATCCCGACCCGCTTCCTCGGCATGATGATCCTGACCCTGTCCTTCATCGGCGTCTACTCGCTGCGTAATTCGATCACCGACTGCGCCATTGCCGCAGGCTTCGGTGTGCTGGGACTGATCCTCAAACGGCTGAACCTGCCGATTGTGCCGATCATCCTGGGCATGGTCCTAGGCGGCATCATGGAGGTCAAGCTGCGGGCCGCGATGGCGGCAGTGAAAACCCCCATCGATTTCATCAGCCGTCCGATCGCCGCAATCATCTTTGTGATGATCATCGGAATCCTGGTGCTGCACATCCGCACCCTGATCCGCGAGCAGAAGGCGAAGCAGAAGCCAGAGCCGGTCGGACCAGACTACGAACATTCGAGCCAGCAGGGGTAACAACATGCTGAACCAAAGCGATATCGACGCCCTCCGGCAGCTGGAGGTGCCGGTGCAGGGCCATTTCATCGATGGCGAGGCACAGGCCTCCCTCACCGGCGGCAGGCTTGAGGTGATTTCCCCTATCGACGGCAAGCCATTTGCCCGTCTGGCAGAGGGAACGCCTGCCGACATGGAACGTGCCATCGCCTCCGCTCGGGCCTCTTTTGAGGCCGGGCACTGGTCCCGCATGGCCCCTGCCGCCCGCAAGAAGGTGCTGATGAAGCTGGGCGATCTGATCGAGGAGCGGGCGCTGGAAATCGCCGTGCTGGGAGTGCGTGACAACGGCACCGAAATCAACATGGCGATCAAGGCGGAGGCGCTGTCGGCCGCCGCCACCTTCCGCTACTACGGCGAGACCATTGACAAGATCTATGGTCAGGTTGCCCCCACGGCGGAGAATGTGCTGGGCCTTGTGCATCACGCACCGGTTGGCGTGGTCGGGGCCATCGTGCCCTGGAATTTCCCGCTAATGATCGGCTCCTGGAAGATCGCGCCGGCACTGGCGGCAGGGAATTCAATTGTTCTGAAACCTGCAGAAAGCGCCTCGCTCAGCCTGCTCAAGGTAGCCGAGTTGGCGGTCGAGGCGGGTGTGCCACCGGGCGTTTTCAATGTGGTCACCGGCAAAGGCAGCGTGGTGGGCGAGACCCTTGCGCTCAGTATGGATGTGGACATCATGGTTTTCACCGGCTCCGGCACCACCGGGAGGCGGCTGCTGGAATATTCGGCCCGCTCCAACCTCAAGCGCTGCTACTTGGAGCTGGGCGGCAAATCCCCCAACATCGTCTTCAACGATGCGCCCGATCTGGCAGAGGCTGCCAAAGTTTCTGCCGCGGGTATTTTCCGTAACTCCGGCCAGGTCTGCGTTGCAGGCTCCCGGCTGCTGGTGCAGGAAGACATCGCCGAGGATTTCATCACCGAAATGGCCCGCCACGCCGAGGCCTTCCGCGTCGGCGATCCGCTCGACCTCGCCAGCCAGATCGGTGCGGTGCATTCACTGGTAGAGCTGGAAGCCAACCTTGAGTTTGCCGCCCGAGCTGAGACCGAGGGCGCAGAGCTGCGCAGCGGCGGCAAGCGCATCCTGCAGGAAACCGGCGGCTTCTACATGCAGCCGACCATCATGGCGGGCGTTAAGCCACAGGACAATCTGTTCCAGAACGAGGTGTTCGGCCCGGTGCTTGCCGTCACCACATTCAAGGATGAAGAAGAGGCAATCCGCCTTGCCAATGCCACCACCTACGGCCTCTCCGCCGGGGTATGGACTGCAAACCTCAGCCGGGCGCACCGCATGGTGGCAGGCATCCGCGCCGGCATCGTGCATGTGAACACTTATGGCGGTTCCGACCTGACCGTGCCCCTGGGCGGTGTCAAGCAGTCCGGCAACGGCCATGACAAGTCTCTGCACGCATTAGAGAAATACTCCGACCTGAAATCCGCCTGGATTCAGCTGTAATCTCAAGGAAACGCCATGACTCTGTCCGCCAGATCCCAGGATCTCCTCAAACGGCGCGCCCGGCTTTTGGGGCCGAATGTCTCCACTTTCTATGATGAGCCGCTGCATATCGTGAAGGGCGAGGACGTCTGGCTGTGGGACGCCGACGGGCGAAAGTATCTGGACTGCTATAACAACGTACCGCATGTGGGCCATTGCAACCCAAGGGTGGTGGAGGCGATCTGCCGCCAGGCAGCAACTCTCAACACCCACACCCGCTACCTGCATGACGGAATTCTCGACTATGCCGAAAAGCTGACCAGCACCATGGACACCTCGCTCGACACTGCCATCCTGACCTGCACCGGGTCAGAGGCCAACGACATCGCCCTGCGCATGGCCGAAGGCATGACCGGCAAGCGCGGCATTGTGGCAACCGACGCGACCTATCACGGAAACACTGCGCTGGTCAGCCAGCTCAGCTGCTCGAACACGCCAACGGTTGGCTTCGGGCTTGAGCAGTATTTCCGCTTTGCCGAGGCCCCGGACAGCTACCGCAACCCGGATCCGGACGGCACCAAATTTGCTGCTGCGGTGGCGGAACAGATCGCCGCGCATGAGGAGGCCGGCACCGGCTTTGCCGCGCTGGTGATCTGCCCCTTTTTCCTCAACGAAGGCTTCCCGAACCACCCCGATGGCTGGCTGAAGCCCGCGGCAGAGGTGGTGCGCAAGGCGGGCGGCCTCCTGATCTGCGACGAGGTGCAATCGGGCTTCGGCCGCACCGGCACCCATATGTGGGCGCATCAGAAGATGGGCGTGGTGCCGGATGTGATGACACTGGGCAAGCCGATGGCCAACGGCCACCCGGTCGGCGGCGTTGTCACCCGCAGCGAAATCCTCAAAACCTTCCGCTCCGGCTACCGCTATTTCAACACTTTCGGCGGCAACCCGGTGTCCTGTGCCGCCGCCATGGCGGTGCTGGAGGAGATCGAGGACAAGAACCTTCTGGCCCATGCCGAGGCGGTCGGTGCCCACGCCCGCGCCCGGCTGAAGGCATTGCAGGAGAAGTACGAGTTTATCGGCGACGTGCGCGGCTCCGGCATGGTGTTTGGCGCCGAAATGGTACTGGACCGGCAAAGCAAGGAACCGGCGATTGAGTTCACCGACTGGGTGATCAACGCCATGCGCCACCGCGGCATCATCCATTCCAAGCTGGGCCGCCACAGGAACACCCTGAAAATCCGCCCGCCGATGCCGTTCTCCAGGGAAAACGCCGACATGTTGTTCGACACCCTGGACGAGGTGCTGGCCGAAACCCCGGTGCAGCCGTGACAGCTGCAGCCGTGGAGCAATCGCTGGTGCTCTGGGGGATGCAGGGGGCAGAGACCCGCCTCATTGCCACCCGCGAGAACCAGGTCTACCGGGTCGATCACGCCGGGCGCGCCTGCGCCCTGCGCCTGCACCGCCCCGGATACCGCACCGATGCAGAGCTTTGGTCGGAACTGCAATGGATGAACGCCGCGGCAGCGGGCGGCCTGCATGTGCCGGCCCCGATCCCCTCCACTTCAGGTGAGTTTCTGCATGTGGCTGACGATATCCAAGTGGATGTGCTCACCTGGCTCTCTGGCGCCCCGGTCGGCCAGACGGGCGAGGACCTGGCCGCCACCGACCGCATCGGCCTGTTCTACGGTATCGGCCGCGAAATGGCCCGTCTGCACGCCGTCTCCGACCGCTGGACCCCGCCAGAGGGCTTCAGCCGCTGGTCCTGGAACCGCGAAGGCCTGCTTGGCAAAACCCCGGTCTGGGACCGGTTCTGGGAGAATCCCAGCCTGACCAAAGAGGACCGCGCGCTGTTCCTTGCCTTGCGCAACAAAGCGGATGAGGCACTGCAACGGCTGGAGGGCAAACTGGATTATGGCCTTATCCATGCCGATCTGGTGCGCGAGAACGTCATGGCGGACGGGGACAAGCTGCAGTTGATCGATTTCGACGACAGCGGATTTGGCTTCCGCCTTTTTGATCTGGCCACCACCTTGCTCAGAAACATGCGGGAAACCGACTACCCGGCGCTGCGTGATGCGCTGATAGCCGGGTATCTGTCTGTGCGGGCGATCGACTTGACCGCACTCAACCTATTCCTGGTGCTGAGGTCAGCGACATATGTGGGGTGGATCATCACCCGGATGGATGAGCCCGGATCCAAGGCCCGCAATCAACGGTTCATAGGAACTACCCGCGTGCTGGCACGACAGTATTTGGCAAAGAAAGAGTTTCCCGAATGAAACAGTTCGAAGGCAGGACTAAGCTATTCACAGGCTCGGGCCGTGAACGTGGATTAACAACCACACCGGACCAGTCAGATCAGGTTCCCCACGATCATAGCAGCTCTCCACGCGCCTCCAATTCTTGAGTCTGTCCAGCATGTTCTTGATGCAGCTGTGCCGCCTGTGTGTCCTGCCCCATTTTTATGGGCCAAATCGGTTTAGAGTTTCGGGCACTGGTGGGCGCATGTTGAGGGTCTGATGTTTTTGGGGAGCGCCGAATCGAAAAAGCCCCCGCTTTTTGCGGAGGCTTGGTCGGAAACGCTGGTTGCGGGAGCAGGATTTGAACCTGCGACCTTCAGGTTATGAGCCTGACGAGCTACCTGGCTGCTCCATCCCGCGTCAGGTGTTTTGTTATCGTTTAGAGAGATGTTTGGATTTTACTAGGTTTGGCGGTGACCTACTCTCCCAGGGCTTGAGCCCAAGTACCATCGGCGCGACAG
>NZ_LYUZ01000086.1 GCF_001679925.1 Leisingera sp. JC1
GCGGGGCGTTCTGCCGCCGCCGCTAAGGCCAGCATAGCCTGACAATTCAGACGGTAACCATTTGTAAACTTCGAGTAAACAAACAGTTCATAACCATTTTCATTAGCTTCTAACTTTACCAGTGCTTCGCGAGAACTGTCTTCCGCGGCGATCAGCGGACGCAGGAAATAGAGGTCGCGGATCTCGAACGGATCTTCCACGCCGATGGCCGCCAGTGCCTCGGCGGCCATTTCGATGTAGCCAGTGCCGGGAACCAGCGCCGTGCCATCCTTGGTTCGGTGCTCATCCAGCAGCCAGTCCACAGTGCCGAAGCGCGGAGTGAAGATGCGGTTGCCTGCGGCGTCAAACGCCTGCTGCTGCAACAGCGGCTGCGGGCAGGGTTCCGGTGTGCTGGCGGATGCGTTTGCGTTGCGGCCCGCCATGGCGTCGGCGGCCATGCCGGTGTCGGCCCAGACGCCCCAGTCCACCGCGATCACCCGCGTCTGGCCGCCCGCGCGGTGCTTGGCCCAAGCGTTGAGGTATTCATTGGCGGCGATGTAATCTACTTGGCCCGCAGGCCGGGTTACGGTGGAGGATGAGGAGAACAGCACCATCAGTTCCAGGCTGCCTTCCGGGAATACCGTATCCAGCGCCCGCAACCCGCTGACCTTGGGGGCCAGCACCTGGGCGATCTGGTCCTCGTCCTTGGCCAGCAGGGGGCCGTCATGGATGACACCCGCCCCGTGGATCACGCCGGTGACCGGGCCAAAGGCACCCTCGGCATGCGCGCGCGCGGTGCGCAAGTCGCCGCTGTTGCAGACATCCGCGGCCAGCGGCAGCACCTGACCGATGCCCTCCGCCTCCAGCGCCATCACTGCGCGGATGCGCCGGGCGGTGCGGTTGGCGGGGCTGTGGCTGCTGAGGTAGCGGTCCCAGGCCTCGCGCGGCGGCAAGCCGTCGCGGGAGATCAGTGAGATTTTCGCTCCGTATTCCCGCATCAAGTGGCTGGCGATGGTAAGGCCAATACCGCCATATCCACCGGTGATCAGGTAGTGGCCGCCCTGTTTGAAGGGCGGGGTTTCCGGCTCAGGCAGCGGCTGCGGGCGCCAGCTGAGTTCGAACCGTTTCTCCCCGCGCCAAGCGGCCGACATGTTGGCCGGCTCCGCCATCAGCTCCTCCAGCAGACGGGCGGTGATGTCAGCCTGCGCCGGATTGCGGCGGGCAAACAGGCCTTGCGGTGCCTGCGGCAGCTCAATGTCCACCGCGGCGCAGGTCAGCCCCGGCAGCTCACGCGGGATCACCCCCAGAGGGCCTGCGATCATCGCCTTTTCCGGATAGGGCAGCGCCTCATCCCGGACCTGTGCAGCACCGGTGGTAAAGACTGTCAGATGCGCCGGGCCCGGCAGATCGGCATTGCCCAGCTCTTGCGCTAAGGCGGTCAGGGAATGGAAGCCCATCTCCAGATTGCGGTCAAAGAAGGAGGAGCCGGGGCGGAAGCTTTCCGCTTCCGTCACCAGCCAGAAATGGGCGATACGGTCCGGCAGCAGCCCGGCCTCTGCCAGATCCGCCAGCAGCGCGCCATAGGCGGCGCGGCCCTGCTCGGGCGGCAGAATATAGGAGGCGGGTGAAAGCTGCGCATAGGTGTCGCCTGCGCGGACGCGCACAACGCTATGACCCGCAGCCTCCAGCCTTTCGGCGGTGAGGGCCGCGTGGCTTGCCTCATCCTCGAAAATCAGCCAGTTGTGCGGCTCCTGCCCCAGCTCTTGCGCCACATCCAGCGCACAATCTGCCAGCCGCGGGCGCCATGCCGGGCGGTAGCCCCAGTCGCGAATGTCGCTGTGGCGGGACGGGGGCACACTCTCGTTCTCAGCGGCTGGCTTGCCCGGCTCGATGAAATAGCGGCTGCGCTGGAAGGCATAGCCCGGCAGCGGCAGGCGGTTGCGGCGCGCCTCACCCCAGATCTGTCCCCAGTCGGCCTCCACCCCGCAGGCCCAGAGCCGGCCGATGACACCGAAGAAATAGCTGTCGTCCATCACCTCCTGATCCGGGTGGCGCAGAGAGCTGAGCACCTGGCCCTGTTTCACCGCAGGCGACATCTGCGCCAAGGCGCTGAGGGCCTTGCCGGGGCCGACCTCCAGGAACACCCGGTCCGGGGTTTTGGCAAGGGTTTCAATGCAGTCGGCATAACGCACGGTATTGCGCAGCTGGCCGACCCAGTAGTCCGCGCTGGTCGCCTGTTCCGTGGTCAGTGGTGCCCCGGTGCGGTTCGAAATCACCGGCAGGGTTGGTGCCGAGAGGTTCAGCTTACGGATAAAGTCGCCATAGTCCTGCAGGATGCCGTCCAGCATCCGCGAGTGGGCGGCGATGTCGATGGGGATGCGCTGATGCTCCACCTCGCGGGCGGACAGGTCAGCCGACAGCCTGTCCAGCGCTTCCTGCGGGCCGGAGACCGCAGTGAGCGACGGCGCATTGACGCTGGCAATATCCAGGTCCTCGCCGTTAAGGGCTTCGACCTTGGCCAGCGGCAGAGCAATCGACAGCATGCCGCCCGCAGGCACGGTGTCAAACAACCGCCCGCGCAGCAGCACCAGGTCGATGCAGTCTTCGAAAGCCATGACGCCGGCAAGGCAGGCAGCGGTGTTTTCACCCATCGAATGACCGACCAGCGCTGCGGGTTTCACGCCCCAGCTGATCCACAGCTGCGCCAGCGCGTATTCGACAATCATGATCAGCGGCAGCTGCACCGAAGGCTGCTGGAGCTTGGTGTTTGCCGTGTCCTCCGCACCATCCTCCGGCAGCCAGATGGCGCGGATATCGTAGTCGAGGTTTTTTTGCAGATGCTCCAGCCCGCGGTCCATCCATTCGGCAAAGACCGGTTCGGTCTCATAGAGGTCGCGCGCCATGCCCGCGTATTGCGCGCCGCCGCCGGGGAACATGAACACCACCTCAGGCGCGTCACAGAGGCGGTCGTGGGTGAAGACCTTTCGGGTGTCGTTTTCCTCAATCAGGTCAATGGCTTCGGCGGCGGTCTCTGCCACTAGCACCCGGCGCTTGGCAAAGCCGCGGCGGCCTTCCTTGAGGGTATAGGCCACGTCGGCTAGGTCCGCCCCGGGATTGGCCTTCAGGTACTCTGCAAGGGCTTGGGTATTGGCGTCCAGCGCCGCCTTGGACTGGCCGGACACGCAGAGGATCTGGAACGGGAAATCGCTTTCTTCCGAGGGCGCGCGCTCCGGTGCCTCCTCCAGGATCACATGCGCATTTGTGCCTCCGACGCCGAGCGAGTTGATACCAGCCCGCCGCGGTCCTTTCTGCGGTTTCCATGGGGTGAGTTCCGCGTTCACGCGGAACGGCGAGTTCTCAAAATCAATCGCCGGGTTCGGTGCCTCGTATCCCAGCGAGGGCGGGATTTCCTTGTGGTGCAGCGCCAGCGCGGTTTTGGTCAGGCTGGCAACGCCCGCCGCAGTGTCCAGATGGCCGATGTTGGTCTTGACCGAGCCGATCCGGCAGTGTCCCCTGTCCTGCGTGGTGGCCCGGTAGGCATCAGTCAGGGCTGAGATCTCAATCGGGTCGCCCAGATAGGTGCCGGTGCCGTGGCATTCGACATAGTCAATGGTGTCCGCCGGGGTGCCCGCGGCCTCCAGCGCCTGTTGCACCGCTGCCGCCTGGCCTCCGACAGAAGGCGCGAGATAGCCCGCCTTGTCGGCGCCGTCGTTGTTGATGGCAGAACCCTTGATGACAGCCCAGATGTGGTCGCCGTCGGCAATTGCGTTCTCCAGCCGTCGCAGCGCCACAGCCCCGGCACCCGAACCGAAGACCGTGCCTTGCGCCCTGTGGTCGAAGGCATGGCAATGTCCATCGGGCGACAGGATCTCGTTTTCCTTGTAAAGATAGCCGCGGCCCTGCGGCAGTTCGATGGTGACACCGCCCGCCAGCGCCATATCGCACTCGCCCTCGCGCAGGGCCTTGCAGGCGTAGTGCACCGCCACCAGCGAGGTGGAGCAGGCGGTTTGCACGTTGACCGACGGTCCTTTCAAGTCGAACACATGGCTGACGCGGGTGGACAGGAAGTCCTTGTCGTTGCCGGTATGGCGCAAAAGGAACATGCCCACGTCATCGACCAGCGCCGGGTTCGAACAGATGTTGAAGTAGAAGTAGCTGCCCATGCCGCAGCCTGCGTACACACCGATGGGGCCATTGATGCTTTCCGGCGGGTGGCTTGCGTTCTCCATCGCACCCCAGGCTACCTCAAGGAACTTGCGGTGCTGGGGGTCGAGGATCGCGGCTTCCTTGGGGCTGAAGCCAAAGAATTCCGCATCGAACTCGTCAAATCCCTGCAGCCGGGCCGCGGCAGGCACATAGTTCGGGTCGGCAAGAACGGAAGCACGCTCGCCGTTCTCCAGCAGCGTTTCGCGGTCCAGAACCTCAATCGATTCAATGCCTGCGCGCAGGTTCTGCCAGAACGTTTCTGCCGAGCCCGCGCCCGGCACCGTTACCGACAGCCCGACAATGGCAATGTCACCCGGCCTTGTCTGTATTGCAGCGTCCCCCGCTGCGGATGTCTCATCCTGCATCGTCAGTACCTGACCCCATTAGCCCTTCGCAAACAGCCCGGCACGCCGCAGCCAATCCGCTTTGCGGAAATGGCAGGGCCCGCCGGACGGGTTTATTTTCGGGTGCCGGGGTTCTCCCCGGCTGCTGGCCCGGCCTGGCGGCTTGGATCCCCATCTGTTCCGCGGGGCCGGGTGAACTCAAATTTACTTTCGTCAATCCATGCGGCTGTCCTGTGGACGCATTGTGTCAAATTCGGCCGGAAAAGCGGAAACATTGCGGCATCACAGGATGCTGCGCCGTTCAGGCCCGGGGGAGCCAGGCATCAGCGCCTGCGCCCCGCCAAATAGTGCGGGCTTCTTCTGGAACAAGCCCGGGTAGAGCAATCCCTCGGCGTAGCCCAGCACCGATCCGGCGCACATCCAGGTGATCGGGATCAGCGTGGCATTCAGCAGCATATCCACCATGGTGGCCGCCAGGATCAGGGCAATCGGTGCGGCATAGGGCGACACGCTGCCCCGCGGCGCGCGGCCTGCCGCCACGGCCAGCAGCACCAAAGGTGCGGCCAGCAGCCCCATCTCGGCGATATAGCCCAGCCAGCCGAAAGTGCCGAACACGATGATCCAGCGGCCGTCCGGGATCGACAGGATCTGGCCGGTTTCCTCGTGCCGGACCAGGTTGCGGCCCCAGCCGCCCCAGCCGAACCAGGGTTTCTCGGCGGCGCGCGCCAGGAGCTGCGCCTCGTTCTCGAACCGGTAGTTCAGCGAATGCGCCCGCTCGGCGCTGATGGTGCCGGCCTGGGCCACCAGTTCCTCGGTTGGGACCAGCCCGGTGTTGCGCAGCATGGGATAGACCACGGCAATCAAAGCGAGCAGCAGGGCCGCACGCAGCTGCCAGCGCAGCGGTGCCAAGGCAACAACCGGCACAAAGGCCAGCGCGTAGGCGAGCGAGGCGAGGCTTTTGCACAAAACCAGCACCGCAAACAGGTAACCGGCGGCCAGCGCCAGGCGGATGCGGTCCCCGCCTGCGGCAGTGCGGGCCAGGGCTGTGGCTGCCAGCAGCGCCGACATCATGAAGAACGCCAGCCACAGCGCATGGGGCAGGAACACGATGGGCCGGAAGCCGCCCTGGCGCATCATCTGGCTGAAATCATGCTGGAAGAAGCCGTAGATCCAGACATTGATCTGCGGGCTGAAGCGGATCTCGATCAGCGATGGAACGGAATAGGCCAATGCGCCGATCATCAGCGCCAGCAGCAGCTCGCGCTGGGCCTCCGGGGTGGACAGATACCGGCGCGCCAGCAGAAAAGGGATCAGCACAATCATCTGGTTGATGATCACCGAACCAAGGTCGCGCCAGCGCAGCCCCGGCAGCTGACCGGTCAGAAAGAGGATCGGGTCTGAGTTTGCGATCTGGCGGAACAGGATCGGCTCGCCATTGGTCAGCACGGTGGGAATAACCCCGAACACGAACAGCAGCACCAGCATCCGCACCGCCGGGTGCCGCGGCAGCAGCGGCACCGGTTTGCGCAGCAGGAAAACGCACAGCACAAAGGCCATCACCGAAGGGATGGCGAATTTGTCCATGTCCGGCACCAGCGGCAGGTCGAATTCGGCCAGCGGCGGCAGCAGCAGGTAGCCCGCAATAAAGCACCAAAGGATAGCCCGCTCCAGCGGCAGGCGCCGGAACAGGATCAGGCTGGCCAGCGGCCAGGCCAGCAGCATCAGATAGGCCAAAGCGTTGGGCAAAGCCCCGTGCCCCCTCAATTCCCCGGTATTTGCATCAAAGTTTACCTGTTGCGGGTCGCGCTGTCGCGCGGATTTGCAACAACGGGTTAACGGGGTGCAGCTTTGCCACGCTGGCAGCGGTACGGTGCCAGCACGACTGGCCGGGCGGCGGCGGCGGCGCTATCACGGGGCAAAGCAGACCCGGGGACGCCCATGTTTTTTGAATGCCAAGGCCGCAGGGTTGCGGTGAATACGGCCACGCGCACCGGGCTGGAAGCCGAAATCCGCGCCCGCTTCAAGGCAGGGCAGGGCTTTGCGCTGGCGACAGTGAACCTGGATCACCTGGTCAAGATGGCAGCGTCCGCGGAATTCCTGTCCGCCTATCAGGCACAGGACCTGGTGGTGGCCGACGGCCGCCCGATTGTCTGGCTGTCGCGTCTTGCCCGCCGCCCGGTGGAGCTGATGCCGGGCTCCGACATGGTGCTGCCGCTGTGCCGCCTGGCGGCTGAGGCCAAGGTGCCGGTGGTGCTGGCGGGCAGCACGGACGAGGCGCTGCAGGATGCCGAAGAGGCGCTGACGGAAGCGGTGCCGGGGCTGGAGGTTGCCTGGACCCATGCCCCGTCCGGCTGTTTTGATCCTGACGGCGATGAGGCGGATCAGATCCTGCACCGGCTGGATGAAACCGGTCCCTGCCTGTGCTTTCTGGCGCTGGGCGCCCCCAAGCAGGAGCGGTTCGCGCAGCGCGGCCGCAAGCTGGCGCCCTCTGCCGGCTTTGCCTCGGTCGGGGCAGGGCTGGATTTCCTGGGCGGTCATCAGAAACGCGCGCCTGCCTGGGTCCGCGCCATTGCGATGGAATGGCTGTGGCGGGCGCTGTCCAGCCCGTCGCGGATGGTGCCGCGCTATGCAAAGTGCCTGGCCATTCTGCCGGGGCAGATCCGCACGGCCTGGCGCATCCGGGAGCAATAGGAGCGGTTACTTGTACTCCAGTATGCCGCGGGCCGAGCCGCGCCAGCGGCGCCAGTAAAACTCCAGCGCGCCAGCGGCCTCGGCGAATTTTCCCAGCACAGTGAATAGCGCCTGTTCGAACCCCATTGGGCGGGACAGGCGCAGCACCTGCGCGGGATAGATCAGTGCAGCCAGCAGCAGAGCCGGGTTAAACAGCCCGGCCATCATGATGCCGGCAGGCAGGACAGCCCCCCACAGCAGCGCGCGGCGGGTTTCGGAGACCCAGTGCCGCTCCGGCCCGGTGCCGTGCAATGCGGCGCCTTCGGCAAAGGCGTGGCCTGCGCGGCGGCTTCGGTTCCACCATTGGGTGAAGCGCAGCATCTGTGCGTCATGCAGGGTCATCTCAGCCTCCAGCCGCCACACCTGCCAGCCGGCCCGGCGCAGGCGCAGGCACAGCTCCGGCTCCTCGCCGGCGATCAGCCCCTCGCGGTAGCCGCCCGCGGTATAGACCGCCGCCACCCGCATCAGCGCGTCGCCGCCGCAGGCCTTGGCTTCGCCGACGGGCGTGTCCCATTCCGCATCGCACAGCCGGTTGTAGACGGACATCTCTGGGAACCGTTCCCGCCGCCATCCGCAGGCCACTGCCGCCTTGGGGTGTGCCTGCATGAAATCTGCAGCGGTGGCGATCCATTCCGGGTCTACCTCGCAATCGCCATCCACGAACTGCACAAATTCTATCCCGGCCTCCAGTGCCGCCAGCCCGGCGTTTCGGGCGCGGGCGGCAGTGAACCGCTGGCTGAGGTCCAGCGCCACTACTTCGGCCCCCAGTGTCCGGGCTGCGTCAGCCGAGCCATCCGTGGAGCCGCTGTCGACATAGACCAGCTGCTGCACCTGGCCTTGCAGCGAGCGCAGGCAGCGGATCAGCCGTTCGCCCTCGTTGCGGCCGATGACAACCGCGGCAATGGCGGCGGCGCTCATGCGGCCTCTCCGGCAAGAAAGGCGCGGTACGCTGACGAGCCGCGCAGGAAGCCCTGGCGCTGCAGATCTGCAATTCCCGCGTCCTCTACAGCGTCCGGCGACCACAGGCTCAGCTCCGGTTGCGCCTGCATCGCCCTGCTGCGCTGGCGGTCCTCGCCGTGTTCCGACACTGCCTCAGCCTGGATCTGCAAATCCCGCGCCAGGCTGTCACCGGCGAATTTGTAATGGCGGATCAGCCCTTCCATGTCCGCAACCCGCACCCCTGCTGAGGCGTGCGGATGCACCGCCGCCTGCACGCCCGGCCCGTTGAACACCAGCGGGTGCTTGCTGAGACAGCAGGTTTCGCCAAAGACCTTGCCCCGCACCCCGCCGAACAGCATCTTCGCGCCGCCCGGCGGCAGGGCGTTCTGGCGCAGATAATAGGCAAAGCCGGTGCCGCCGGACGCATAGCCCACCGCCAACACGGTGCTGATGTCGGAAAACCGGAAGCTCTGCACCGCTTCGGAATATGACAGCGCGCGCGCCGCGGACAGCGGGCCTTGGGGGAACATCTCCAGCATTTCGGCTTGCAGCGCCGTGTACCCATGCTGCGCCAAATAGCGGGTCAGCCCGGTCAGCCCGGTGGTGGCGCTGGCCTCAAAGTCGAACAGCTCATCCATGTCGGCAAACAGGCACCAGCGGTCCCGGCCATACCGGTCCGCCGCATAGGCGCGGAAGGTGTTTTCGTACTGCAGCCAGGGCAGGGTGGACTGCAGCACCGCAGTGTCCGGCTCCTGCCGGATGCGGTCGATGGTGCCGTCGGCGGAGCCATTGTCAAAGAACACAAAGGCAGAGACACCCAGCCGGCGGTAGTGGTCGAAAAACACATCCAGGTAATAGGACCCGTCCCGCACCAGGGCGATCAGCACCACCTGACCGGGCGCCGCAAAGCCGCGGGCCGGCCCGTGCAGATGGCGCAGCGAGGCGCGGAACCTGGCGCGGTGCGCGATACGGCTGGCGCGGCATGCCAGCTTCTGGGTGAATGTTCTGCCCACAGCGTCCCCGATCTGCGGTTGCCCGGAATTCCGCTGGCAGCTTGCCGGCTTATTCCGTCCTCTGCAAGCCCCGCTCAGGCCGCACGGTCAATAGTCCCGCTTGAAGAACAGGCCGACGCCGGTTTCCCCCTCGCTGTCCACAGTGCCCTGAACGGTCAGGCTTTTGGTGACGTCCAGGTTGATGCTCAGCTCGCTGTCGCCCTGGGTGTTGATGTTGAAGTCGGTATAAACGTTCTCCGCCACGTAGCCGCCCAGCCCCAGCTGCCCGGTGCCCAGGTTGTCGGTGCCGATATCAACATCCGACGCGCCCGTGGCTTCGCGCACCTTGCTCTGGGCGCCGCCGCCGCGGCCGCTGAGCGTCAGTGCAGACCCAGCCAGCCGTGCCAGCGCCAGCGGTGAAATATCCCCGATATTTTCGCCGAACAGCAGCAATGCCAGGGCCTCTTCGCTTGGCCGCGGCGGGTCGGAGGTTACCTTGATTTCTGGCGCATCGACCCGGCCGGAGATTTCCAGCGTCGCGGTGCCCTGTTCCGTGGCAGCGGTGGATTTGAATTCCAGATAGGGTTTCAGATCGCCCAATAGGGTGATCCGGCCCTCATCCAGTTCCAGCCGCCGGCCAAGGATATCAAAGGTGCCGCGGATCAGGCTGATCTGGCCGGAGGGCGAGGGCCGCGCGGTGGTGCCGCGCAGGTGGATCTGGCCGCCCAGTTCCGAGCGCAAGCCGCGGCCGCGGGCAAAGATCCGCGACGGTGCGCTGATCGTGATGTCGAGATCCGTTCTGCCCGAGCCGCCTGCGCTGCTGCTGCTTCTGCCGGTCAGCCCGGCGCGGGCCAGCGTCCGGCGCACGTCCCGCGGTGCGCCCACATGGCGGACCGGCGGGATCGGTGCAGAGGACACCGACCCGCCTGCGGTGTTCAGGTTGATATTGGTCTCGCCCACATTGATCTGGCCGGCAATCCGGTTGTTGCCCGCCATGGCGCCGGACATTGCCAGACTGCCGTTCAGGAGGGTCTCATAGGACAGATGATCTGTCACCACCACGTCGCCGATGGCGATCTGCAGGTTGCCGTTGAACGGCGGCAGCAGCCCCACCGGACCGCTGATCCGCACCGTGCCGCCGTCGCGCGGGCGGGCGGAGACCTGCACCTGTGCATTGGAGCGGGCAATGGAGACTGTCGCGTTGATGTCATCCACCCGCTGCGCCGCGGCCGGGATCGCCAGCGAGGCGCCGGGAATTAGGATGGTGCCACTGACCCCGTCCAGTGCCGGAACGCCGCGCATCGACATGTCGAAGTTCGCAGGCCCTTGCATCAGGTTGGGGGAAATAAAGGGATTGAGGCCTTCCAGCCGCAGGGTGCCCTTGGCTGTCACATCGGCGGTGCCCTTCGCCTCGTTCCAGCTGCCCTCGATGCGGCTGTCGATCCCCGCCGGGCCGCTGGCGGTACTGTCCACAGTCCAGGTCCCATCGCGCCGTGTGGCGGTGCCTGCGGCAGCCAGCCGGCCGGGCAGGTCCGGCACCAGCCGCTGCAGCTCTGCCATCACCGCGTCGAACTTCAGATCGGTGCTGCCGTTGCTTTCGGTGAAGCGGGCCTCGGTCTCCACCGCAATCCCGGCAGGCCCGGTTGCTTGAACAGTTGCCTGCCATTCGCCATTGCGCCGTTCTGCCATGCCCTCGGCACTCAGTTTGCCCGCGAGCTGCGGCACAAAGCGTTCCAGCTCGTTCCAGGCCGCGGCAAAGGTGAAATCAGCGTCCCCCTCAAGCGTCACCGACCCGTCCAGCTTGGCGCTGGAGGTATGCGGCCCCTTCAGTTCCGCCACGCCGCTGAAGGTATCGCCGGTGCGGCTGAGGGTGGTGGCCAGCTCCAGCGTGCCAGGCGCCTGCGGCAGCAGCATTTCCAACCGGTTCAGCTTGGCCGTGATGTCCAGCTGGCCTGCCTGATTGTTCAGCGTGCCCTTGGCTGTCGCCGCCAGCGCGTTGCCGGCCAAATTGAATTGGTCGATGGTGATGCCGTTTTCATCCCGCGCGGCCTTCAGATCCAGCGTGGTGGTGCCTGCCAGCAGCTCATCTGCCTGGGCGATGCCCGCCGACAGATCCTGCGCCTGCAGCGAAAGGCCGGTGTCGAACCCGCCGGTCAGCGGCGTGAAGGACCCCGTGACCTTGGCCTGCACGGCACCGCCCAGCGGACGCCCTGCCAGTTCGGAAAACCGGCCCAGATCCGCAGCGCCCGCTGTCAGGTCCGCGGTGACCTTCAGCCCCTCTTCCAACCCGTCAAAGGCCACGTCGCCCGCGGCCTGATAGTCGCTGCCGCGCAGCTCCATGTCCGTGACATGCAGCGCACCGGGGCCGTCGGTGCTGAGCGTGCCTTCAAACCGGATCTCATTGCCGGTGGCCTTGGCCAGCGCCGGGTCGCGCGGCTGGAAGCCGCTGAGGCCGGCCGTCAGCCGGCCCTCCAGCGCAAAGCCGCTGGTCTGGTCCAGGGTGCCGCGGCCGGCGATCTCAGCCGTGTCCACCAAGGCGCCCGGATGGCTCAGCTGATTGAGCACCCCGTCCAGCACCCAGCGGCCTTCGAGCGTCTTCTGCAGCTGCAGGTCGGCCTTGGCCAGCGTGGTCTGGCCGTCGCTGGTCGGCAGCGTGACCGCAGCCTGGCCGGCGGGCGGGGTGATCGCGGTCTTCAGGTTAGCGGTGGCCAGCTTGCCGCCCGCATCCAGCGCGGCGGCGCCGGTGATCCGCAGCGCATTGGTGCGCAGGACCAGCGTATCGAGCGTTACCGCGCCGCTGCCCTCGCGCAGCCCCTTGACGTTCAGGCGCAGGCCGGGACCGAAGAACGGCCGGTGCACCGGCGGCAGCAGCACGTCAATGTTGCCGCCCAGATCGGCGGAAAACCCGATGTCGCGCGGTGTCTCAGGCGCGGCATCCGCAGGCAGAGGCCGGGCCGCCAGCACCACCTGGCCGCCCAGCCGCTCAGTTCCATTGGTGCTGAAAGCGATATCGGCGGTGAAATCCGTGACCGGGCCGCTGCCCTTGGCCGTCAGCTGCAGGTCGGGATTGCCCGGCAGGTCCAGCCCGCGTGAAATCAGCCCGCCCGCAGCCTCGTCGGCCGACAGGTCCAGGGTGATCTGCTGGGTTTCATTGGCATAGGCAGCCTCCAGCCGGATGTGGTCGCCGGGCTTGTCCAGCCGTGCGGCCTCCAGTTTGGTGTCCAGCGCGCCGTCCACCAGTTTCAGGGTGCCCTCGACCCGCAGGCTGGCGGCTGTTCCGGCCAGTTCCTCGCCCAGTTCGATCCGCGCTGCCTTGATCTGACCCAGTTCGATGGCCACCGGCAGCTCCGGCAGGGCAAAGGGTGTGGTCTCGGCTTCCGGCAGCTCCGGGTCCGGCGGCAGCGGCTCAGGCGCGCGTTCGATCGCGATACGCTCCGCCGACAGCTCATTAACCGAGAACCGCCCGCGCAACAGGTCCAGCCGGTTCCAGTCCAGCACCGCACCCTCGACGGTCAGCCAGATGCCGTCCTCGTCGGCCACGGTGATTTTCCTGATCTTGGCCTGCGAGGAAAACGCGCCCTCCAGGCCGCTCACGCTGATATAGCGGCTGTCGCCTGACAGGGTGTCCTCCAGGAAATCAACCAGTAGCCCGCCGGCGTCCTCCTTGGTGGTCTCCTGCGCGGCAACCGGCGCCACGGTCAGGCCCAGTGCGAGCGTATAGCCAAGAACCTGTCTCAAAACGCCTGTCCTATACCGATATAGAATTGCAGCCCGTCCTCGGACCCGCCGTCCACCGGATAGGCAAGGTCAAGCCGGATCGGGCCGATGCCCGCCACATCATAGCGCACACCGATGCCCGCGCCCGCATGGCGCGCGGAGGAGCCGGAGACGAAACTGTCCGCGTCGACAAAGCCGAGGTCATAAAAGCCAACCAGGGAAATCTTGTCGGTGACTTTGCCCCGGACTTCGGCGGACAGGGCGGCAAAGCTGCGTCCGCCCGCGGTGCCGCCATTGGCCGGCACGCCCAGCGACTGGTACTCATGCCCGCGCACGGTGCCCGCACCGCCGGAGAAGAACAGAAGGGTAGGGGAAATCTCGCTGAGCGATGGCCCCACCACGGAGCCCAGCTGCACGCGGCCCGCCAGCACGATCCGGTCATCCGCGCCCAGCCCGTAATAGGCACGCCCGTCGCCCTTCAGCTGCAGGCCTGATTTGCTGCCGCCAAACCCGATGAAGGGTGTGGCAGCCCCCTGCAGGAAGTAACCGCTGGCCGGGTTCACCCGGCTGTCGCGGGCATCATATTCGGCGCGGATGCGGCCAGCCGCATATTTGAACCGGCGCTTGCCGAACACGTCTTCCGCCAGGATGGAGGACACCCCCAGCGCGGCCTCGGCATAGAATGTGTCTGAGAAAGTCCGCCGCGCCCCGATGGCACCGTAAACGCGGGTTGCGGTGTAATGCTCCTCGTCCAGCCGCTCCGCCTCAGCCAGGTAAAAGATCAGGTCATCGGGGCCCAGTTTCGCGGGCCGGTCCAGCCGAACCGCAACGCGCCCGTCGATGTCGTTGCTGCTGCCGATGCCGCTGATGCGGGCTTCGATCCGCAGCTTCTCGGCATTGCCGAACAGGTTGCGGTGCATCCAGCTGCCTGACAGTTCCAGCCCGTCGGATGAGCTGATTTCGGCGCCAAAGGTCAGGCGGCGGGGCGGCAGGTCCTCAACCTGCGCCACGAAATCGAGGGTGCCGTCCGGGTTGGGCTGATCCGCCTCGCGCAGGACAACGCTGGAAAACGTGCCGGTGCGCCGCAGCCTTGTGGCAGATTTTGAGATCAGGTCAGGGTGGAATTCTTCTCCCGCCGGGAAGCCCGCAATGCGGCGGATGGCGTCTTCGGTTACGGCGGTATCACCAGTGATCCGCATCTGCCCGAAGCGCAGCTTCGGACCCGGCGCCAGCCGCAACCGGGCATCCAGACGCGCCTGCAGGTGATTGGCGGTGATGTTCTGCTCCGCCACGTCAGCCTTGGCGTGGCCGCTGCGGCGCCAGGCGCGGACGCCTGCAATGGCGGCATCGCGGATCACTCCGGTTCCGGCCGGCTTGCCGGGGGCGAATCCCTCGGGGGTCTCCACATCGCTGTTTTGCGGGAACGGCGCCAGCTCGGCCCGGCCAAAGACGAACTGCGGGCCGGGTTTTACGGTGATTTCCACCTTGTTTACGGTCTTCGGCGGGTTCAGCGGCTGGATCTGCGCGGCCTCGCGCCCGTCCAGGCGGATGTTCACAACCGGCGAGAAGTGCCCCGCGTCATAAAGCACCTGCACCAGCGTCCGGTAATCCGACAGCGCGGCTGCCAGCAGTTCCTGCACGCTGGTCTCGCCGCTGGCCGCAACCGAAGCCGACGCGCCGCGCAGCTTTTCCGCAAGGGCCTCGTCCGCCCCGGGGGCTTGCAAGGTTGCTTCGGCCGCATTGCCCGGCAGCGCCGGCAGGGTCAGGAGACTGAAGGCGAGAGCGCGCGCCAGGCAGCGCGGGCGAAAGGGAAAATTCATGTCTGCTCCGGCAGCGGGCGTAAAATTACCGCCTGACCCCGGTTGAGGTCCAGGCGTTCCAAAGCAAGCCTAGCACGGGAAAATTGAGGGATGGAACCTGCAAAGCGGCGGCAATCCGCCGGTGTCTGGCAACGGCGGATTGCCGCGCATGGGCGGCGGTGTCGCGGCAGCAGCTAATCAGCATTGGAAAGCGGAACAGGGTATGTGATAGATTAAACCAGCTCCAGCGGGTATTCCGCCGGAGCTGTCACTGTTTAACAAAGAACAAGAGCAACGTCAGGCGCAGCCACCACTCACAAAGCAGCCAGCCTGACTGGAATGATACCACGCATGATTTTACTGTCTATATAATTGTCAGTTTGATAAGGTTGTGTGGTATCATTTCACCCTGGCCCTGCCGGGGCGCGGTTTATGAGGATCCGGGAGAGCGGTTTTGGACCGGTTGAGACCAATTTTCGAACTTCGCGACATGCTTCACCAAATGGAGCGTGATTTAGGCCTGGACCGCCTGAGCCGGTCGGAGCGTGACGTGCTTCTGGCTGCAAATTCGCTGACAACAACGCCGGGCGAAGCGGTGCAATCCGAACAGATCCGCAATCACCGGCTGGTCAAGGGGCTTGCCCAGGCCACCTTTCACCGCACGCTCAAGTCGCTGCTGGAACTGGGGCTGATCAAGCGGGCTGGCGGCAGCAAGGCCAAGCATTATGTGGTGAGTTTCGATCCTGCGGCAAAATGACGGCGCCGCGCCGATCATACATTCCGCGGATTGCAGGTTTCCCCGCTCCCGTCTAAAGGGAGCGGTATGAGACGAGTATTTCAGCTGTTTGCTGGCCTTCAAAGTTTTGCGGTGATCACGGCCGCCTATATCATCTGTCACGGGCTGACCGCCTGGGTGGTGACGCCTGTGCAGGGGATTTTCCTGCCGGAGATCACAGTCTTTGCCAGCCTAATTTACCTGCCGCATGGGGTGCGGGTGCTGGCGGTTTGGCTGCTGGGCTGGCGGGCGGTTCTGCCGCTGGCTGCGGGCGCTTTCCTGTCGGAGTGGATATTTACCGAAGCCGGAGTGCGCCAACTGATGGAACCTGTGCTGCTGGAATCTGTCGCCGTTGGTGCGGTCTCTGCCTTTGTGGCCTTTGAAATCGCAGGGCTGTTCGGCTGGAACCTCTATGCCGGCCAGCCGCGGCGGATTTCCTGGACCAGTCTTCTGGCGGTTGGCGCGCTGGCCTCGCTGATCAATTCGGCGGGGCAGTCGGTTGTGTTTTCGGGCCTGATCTTTCCCGGCGATCAGCTGCCGGTAATGGCGGTTTATGCCGCAGGCGATCTGCTCGGCCTTGCTGTCTGCATGCTGGCGCTGACGATGATCTTCCGCTGGCTGCGTCTGGCCGGCAAAAGGCGCTGCCCGCAGGAATAGCAAAGCCCGCCGGAGGCGGGCTTGCAGTCGGAGCAGAAGGACAGGGGGGCTACCCGGCCATCAGCCGCGCCACATCCAGCATCCGCGCAGAGAAGCCCCATTCATTGTCATACCAGCCGAACACCCGCACCTGGGCGTCCCCGGCCATGCGGGTTTCCGGCCCGGCAATCACCAGCGATTCCGGCCGCGCCCGCAGGTCGGAAGAGACCAGCGGCCTGTCAGTCCAGCCCAGCACCTCGGACGCGGAAACGCCCTCGCGCAGTGCAGCAGTGAACTCTGCCTCGTTCATCGGGGTTTTCAGATGTGCGACCAGATCAATGGCAGAAACGCTGGCCGTCGGCACCCGCACCGCGGCCCCGCTGACCCGGCCTTTCAAATGCGGCAGCACCTCATCGATCAGATGCATGGCGGAGGTAGTCGTCGGCACCATCGACTGCGCGCCGCCGCGCGAGCGCGCAAAATCGCCGCGCGGCGCGTCCACCATCGGCTGCGAGTTTGTGTAACAGTGGATGGTGGTCATATGCGCGGTGTCGATCCCGGCGATCTGATCCAGCAGCTTGACCAGCGGCGTCAGCCCGTTGGTGGTGCAGGAGGCGTTGGAGACGATCCGCGCATCGCCCAGCGTCTCTTCATTTGCACCCAGCACCACGGTCAGTTCAGCCGCGGGAGAGGGGCCGGAGATCAGCACCTTGGCAGCGCCCGCCTTCAGACCGCGCTCCGCCACGTCAGACGTCCGCGCAATGCCGGTGCATTCCAGGACCAGATCGACACCGCTCAGGTCAACTTTGGTCAGGTCGGGCTCATGGCTCACCGGAATACTGCGCCCCATCACCAGCAGCGCGTCATCACCGTGTTCAACCGGATGGCCAAAGGGGCCAAAGGTGCTGTCGTACTGAAACAGATAGGCGCACATGTCCAAGGGCGCGATATCATTGATCCGCACCACCTCTATGCCGTCCCCGCGCGACGTGGTCAGAATCTGGCGCAGGATGGCGCGGCCGATGCGGCCGAATCCGTTGATAGCAAGTTTCATGCGCAATCTATGGCAGGCGCACTGGCGCCGCTCAATCCGCTGTGCTTGGGAAAATGATCACATTTCCCAAGAGGATGTTTCAGAAAAACCCTGCCAAACCGCGCAAGCGTCAGGCGCGTTGCTATTTGCGGCAGATCACCTGCGCATAGTAGGTGCCGGTGATGTTGCGCACCATCGTGTCCAGATTGACGCTGCAGCCGGTGGCGGTGCGAATGGCCCTGACCGCCTGGCGCGCTGTCAGCACCGCGGGCGGGCGGAAGGCCAGATGCTCCAGGTTCATCCGGGTGGCGCTGTAGCGGCCCGGGGCGTCCTCCACCGGGGCCACCACCCAGTCACGGCCCAGGACGGTGACCTGTTTGCCTTCGACGCCCTTGGCCCCTGCAGCCGGGGCCAGCGCGGCGCAAAGGGCCGCTGCCAATGCAGTCTGTTTCATCATCGAAATGCTCCTGCGGTAATCACTGGCCTCAGCCTAGCGCAGGGCAGGGGCATTGCAAGGTGCTGCTTACAGGTGATCCACCGCTTCCGCCTGGCGCAGCTCTGCCGCGCACAGTTGCAGCCCGCGCAGCAGCCGCTCGGCATCCGCTTCCGGCTGCTGGCCCCGCGGCGCAGAGCAGCCGGCCACGATAGGTGTCCGGCCGGGGCGCGACACAGGCACCGCATAGCCGGTGATCCCGGACTCGAATTCGCTGTCCGTCAGGCAATACCCTTGCTCCCGGGCCTGTACGACGCGCTCCAGAATGACCGCGGTATCGGTCAGCGAGGTCTCTGTGTGGCGCGGGAGGTCCGTTTCCGCCAGCACCCCGGCGGACTGACCCTCCGGCAGCCCGGCCAGCAGCATCCGCCCCAGGCTGGTATGCGCCAGCGGAATATGCGAACCGGCAGTGAAGCCATAGGTGATGTGGCCGTGCTCGACGGTGGATTGCGCCAGCAGCAGCACCCGGCCCTGATCCAGCATCGCCAGTGTCACCTCGGTTTCCATCTGCCGGGCGTGGCGGTTCAGCACCGGCTGCACCCGGCGGCCGAACTGGTTGGCCTGCAGGAACCCGCCCGCCAGCGCCAGCACCCGCGGGGTCAGCGACAGCATCCGCCCGTCCTGACGCAGATAGCCCGCCTGCACCAGCGTCAGCGCGCCCCTGCGGGCGGTGGCCCGGTCCTGGCCGCTGCGCCGGGCGATCTCGGCCAGTGTCATGCTGGGGGTCTCCGCGTCAAACACCGCCAGAACCGCCAGCCCCTTGGCAAAGCTCGACGAAATATTCCTGTCCTGATCTGCCGCTGTCATCAACTGGCCGTCCCGTTCTGTTCCTTTAGTGCCGCTGCCCGGCTGGACATTGTGCGGATGCTGGCATCAATGTTCGCTTTGCGAACGCTGTCAAGGCGCAAAGGCACCGCAATATCCAGATTGCGCAACGGGTTGCGGGAATATCCGCCGCCGACTGGACGTGCGGGCATTTCCGGTGCAATTTCAAATAGCTCTACACCCGAGAGGCCGCCCATGGCACACGATTTCACATCCGGCAAACTGGCCCGCCTGGGGCTTCTGACCCCCGAGGACTGCCGCAAGGCGGCGGAGATCACCTCCCGCGCGCAGTTCGACGGGATCGAGACGGTGCGGGTACTGTTCCCCGACCAGCACGGGCTGTTGCGCGGCAAGACGGTGATGTCAGAGGCCTTTGCCGGTATCTTCGACCGTGGCCTCAACGTGCCCGCAACCCTGCTGCTCAAGGACACCTCCCACCGCACCGCCTTTCCGGTGTGGGAGGAGGGCGCGGATCTGGCCGGGCCGATGCAGGGGGCGGGCGACGTGCTGCTGGTGCCGCGCCCGGACACCTGGCGCGCGCTGCCCTGGTCCGGCCATTCCGCCTGGATCTTCTGCACGCCGGTTTACCCGGACGGCCGGCCTATCCCCTTTGCCCCCTGCGCCGTGCTGCAGCGGCAGGTGGAGATGCTGGCGGGGCAGGGCATGGCCACCACCTTCGGGCTGGAGGTGGAGTTCCACCTGTTTGAACTTGCCGATAAATCCGCTGCCCACGCCCAGGCCAGCCGCCCCGGTGCCCCGGTGCAGACCCGCAACCTGACGCAGGGCTACCAGTACCTGACCGAAACCCGCTATGGCGAGGTTGAGGGCATCCTCGACCTGCTGCGCCGCAACGCCCAGAAACTGGGTCTGCCTGTGCTCTCGGTGGAGATCGAAATGGGCCCCAGCCAGGTTGAGTTCACCTTCGCCCCCGAAAGCGCGATGGCGCAGGCCGACGCGATGGTGATGTTCCGCACCATGGTCAAGGAGGTCTGCGCCCGGAACGGGTTGCACGCCAGCTTCATGGCCAAGCCGCGGCTGGACAACGCCATGGCCAACGGCTGGCACGTTCACCAGTCGCTGCAGGACCTCGCCACGGGCCGCAACCTGTTCATGCCGGAAACCGCCGGAATGCTCAGCCCGCCCGCCAGCGCCTGGATGGCGGGCCTCTTGAAATACGCCGCCGAAACCTCGCTGCTGATCGCCCCCACGGTGAACAGCTACAAACGCTACCTGCCGTTCCAGCTGGCCCCCAGCCGCATCGGCTGGGGCGAGGACAACCGCGGCGCCATGCTGCGCGTGCTGATGCAGCCCCACGACCCCGCCAGCCGGATCGAGAACCGCGCGCCGGACAGCTCCGCCAACCCCTATTACGCGCTTGCCGCCCAGATCATCGCGGGCGCCGCCGGCATCCGGGAGGGGCTGGAGGCCCCGAAACCCACCCTGTCGCCCTACAGCGAAGACGCCGACCGCCTGCCGCGCTCGCTGGGCCAGGCGCTGGAAGGTTTCGCAAACTCTTCCCTCTGCCGCGAAGCGCTGGGCGCGGACACCGCGGACTACCTGCTGCAGCTCAAGACGTTTGAGTGGGAACGCTATCTGGATACCGTCAGCGAATGGGAGCAGGCGGAGTATTTCAACCTCTTCTGAGCCCCGGCAGGAAGCAAAATCTCTCCCTCCAGATGAATTGCCGTCTTGATCGCCGGCCCCGCCCGTTGATACCGTATACCCGCGTATGCGAGGGGCGGCCCCTTGCCATCCGCGGCGCCATTTCCGGCGGCCCGAGACATTAAAACCCACGCCTCTTCGAAGGAAAACACCCCCATGAAATACACCGAGGAACACGAGTGGCTGCTGCCCGAGGGCGACCTGATCACTGTCGGCATCACCGCCCACGCCGCCGAGCAGCTGGGCGAAGTGGTCTATGTCGAGCTGCCCGAGCCGGGCACCGAAGTGTCCAAGGATGACGAGATCGTGGTGATTGAATCGGTCAAGGCCGCCTCCGACATCCTCGCCCCGCTCGACGGTGAGATCGTCGAGGTGAACGAAGCGCTCGCCGACGACCCCGGCAAGGTGAACGAGGACGCAGAGGGCGACGCCTGGTTCTTCAAGATCAAGCCGTCGGACCTGTCCCCGATGGACGATTACATGGATGAGGCGGGCTACAAGGACTTCATCAGCTGATCCGGCTGCGGCCCCGCTCGGGGCCGCCACACTTTTCCACAGCAGCGCAGGGCCTGTGCCGTCGGCCGGTTCGAGCCGGCAGGGGCAGCGGCGCTGATGCTGCAGAACCGGCCGACTGCCAGTCACAGCGTATTTTGGCGCGATGCGCCTGCCATGTTACATTGCGTCCGTCAGACTTTCTGAAGGAGGACGCAAGATGCCGCTGCGTTTCTTCCGGCCAGCCCGCCTGCTTCTGCTGCTTGTTCTTTTTCCCGGCGCGGCTGGGGCTCAAAACTTGGTTCCCTTGGCGTCCTCGGGCGATATGCCTGCCTTGAAGGCGGCCTTGCCGGAGGGCTCAAGACCTGACCCGGATACGCTGGCCAAGCCGCTCTACTTCGCGGCCCAGCGCGGGCAGGAGGAAGCTGTGCGCTACCTGCTGTCCGCAGGAGCTTTGCCTGATTCAGCAACAGATTTCGGCACGGTGCTCGGCATTGCTGCCCGCAACAACCACACCGGCATCGTCTCAGTCCTGCTGGAGGCTGGTGCCGACCCGAACCTGCCGGGCGGTGAAGACTTGATGATGCCGCTGCATCAGGCAGCGGAGCGCGGCGCCATGGAGGCCGCCCGCCTGCTGCTCAGCAATGGTGCCGATGTGAATGCGGCGGCAGTCCGCTACGGCTGGCCCGCGATCCACTTTGCCGAGCTGAAGGGCCGGACGGAAATGGCCGCATTTCTGCGGGAAATGGGGGCCGTCCCGGCGCCGGTCGAACCCCTGCAGACAGAGGAGCTGGAAGCCGCCGACCCCGAGGAAGGGCGCGTTCTGGCGTTTGAGTGCGCCGGCTGCCACGGCATGGCACCCGGCGAGACGGGTACCGGCCAGCATCCCGGCCCCAGCCTTGCCGGTATCGTGGGCCGGGCCAAGGCGTCGGTCGAAGGGTTTCCATATTCCAGGGCAATGCTGGCGCAAACAGGCGACTGGACCGCCGAGGAGCTGAACCTGTTTCTCGCCGACCCGTTCAATACCGTTCCCGGAACGGAAATGAGCCGCGGCGGCCAGCCTGACCGTGCCGCGCGGACCGCCATTATCGCCTATCTCTCAAGTCTTCCGCTCTAGCAGGTGAATTGCGCAGGGCAGGGGCTCAATACCCCCGTTCACGGTCCACTTCGTGCAGCAGGTCTTCACCCGCTTCCAGCCGCCGCAGGTTCTCCACCACGTCTTTCAGCGCGTCGCCCAGGTGCCAGCCGGACACATGCGGGGTGATGGTGACTTGCGGGTGCGCCCACAGCGGGTTGTCTGCGGGCAGCGGCTCTTTGCGCACCACATCCAGCACCGCGTGGCCGGGCGTGCCTTTGTCCAGTGCCGACAGCAGCGCGGGTTCATCCACCAGGTCGCCGCGGCCCGCATTTATCAGCACCGCACCTGGTTTCATTGCCGCCAGTGTTTCCGAATTCATCAGCCCGCGGGTGGCGGGGGTGGAGGGCAGGATCGAGCAGACATAGTCGCATTCGCCCAGCATCTGCGCCAGCGCTGTTTCGCCGTGGCGGCAGTCGACGCCCTCGATCTCCTTGGGTGAGCGGCTCCAGCCCAGCACCCGGAATCGCAGGTCGCGCATCAGCCGCGCCGTCATGCTGCCGATGTGGCCCAGCCCCAGTATGCCCACGGTGGTCTCCTGCGGCCGTTTCGGCGCCAGCGGTTCCCAGGCGCTGCGGGTCTGCGAGGCTGCATGGGTCAGCAAATTGCGCTGATCGCGCAGCACATAGGCCAGGCAGAATTCTGCGATCTCATGCGCGGGCTCCAGCGGCTTCAGCCGGGCCACCCGCACATGCGGTGCCAGGCCGGGGTGCGCCACGATAGTGTCCACACCCGCACCCAGTTTCTGCACCAGCTGCAGGTTCGGCAGCTGCGCCGGAAGATCGCCCTTCAGTGCGGAAACGCCCAGCACCGTGATCTCATCCAGATTGCCGGGGGCAGAGACCGGCCGGATATCAGCGCCGGGCGCCATCGCCCGCAGCTCCTCTGCCAGCTGTTCCTCGGTATACCAGCCGTCGTGGCCGATGCTGATTAGCATTGCCATGCGCGTTCCTCCCCGTTCCGCGTCCCTTTGCCGGGACTAAGCCACGGTTTGCACCAAAGCGAAAGACGGTTTCTGACTTCAGGAGGCAGAGGCTAGTCGCGTCGCCGCACCAGGATCTGGTTGCCCTCGCCGGGCTTGGTTTCAAACAGTTTCAGCGACGCAATCAGGTCGCTCAGCTTGCGCTTGCCATAGCTGCGGGTGTCGAAATCCGGAAACGCTGCCGATATGTACTGGCCGATTTGCCCAAGGGTGAACCATTCGTCCTCCTGACCGATCGCATCCATTGCCCGCACCACCAGCTTGGCCGGGTCCGGCAGTTCAGCGGGCGCGTTGCCGTTGCCGGAGCCGTCGTCCTTCTTGGGCTTCGGCTTGGCCTTGGATGAATCCTCCAGCAGGTTCTCCACATAGATGAACCGTTTGCAGGCCCGCACAAAGGCGGCCGGCGTCTTGCGCATCCCCATGCCGAACACATCCACCCCCTGTTCGCGGATGCGGCTGGCCAGCCGGGTGAAATCGCTGTCCGAGGAGATCAGCACAAAGCCGTCGAAACGGCCCGAATGCAGGATGTCCATCGCGTCGATCACCAGCGCGATGTCAGAGGCGTTCTTGCCGGTGGTATTGGCAAACTGCTGGTGCGGCACAATCGCCAGCGACGCCAGCTTCTCCTTGTTCCAGCCCTGCGGCCCGCCGCCGGCAAAGTCGCCATAGATGCGCCGGATGCTGGCCTCCCCGAAAGAGGCGATCTCCTCGAACATCGCCTCGGCGTGTTTGGCGGAGATATTGTCGGCGTCGATCAGGACGGCCAGAAGGGGCGGTTTTGACGGGCTTGCCATTGCGGGATCTTTGCCTCTTGATTGCTGGCGGGGCGGCGCGGGGTGCCACCGCAGGAATACGTCTGGTTCGCTGGTTTCTGCGTGAGTTTGAACGGCTGTTGTGGCGATAGAATGGCGCGGGCGTGGCAGCGGCCCGGTGTACAGGCGGTGCACAGGGGGTGTACAGATGTCACCCCCCGTTTCCGGGGTCAGGCAAAGGGATCGTAGGGATACCCCACCCGCGCCAGATACAGGCCATGCCCCGGGCAGACCGGCCCGCAGGCCGCCCGGTCGCAGGCCTCTAGGGCAGCTTTCACGTCCGCTGGCTCCCAGGCGCCGGCGCCGACCCGCTCCAGCGTGCCGACAAAGCTCCTGACTTGGTTGTGCAGGAAGCTGCGGGCACGGACGTGGAAATGGATCTCAGGCCCGGAGAACCCTTGCACCCGCTCCACCCGCAGCTCATCCAGCGTCTTGACCGGGCTGGCCGCCTGGCAGATCGAGGAGCGGAAGGTGGTGAAATCATGGTTGCCGATCAGATAGTTGGCGGCTTCCTGCATGGCCTCCGCATCGAGATCGTGATTGATCTGCCAGACCTGGCCTGCGTCATGGGTCGCAGGCGCACGGCGGATCAGGATGCGGAACAGATACTGCCGCTCCACCGCGGAGAACCGCGCGTGCCAGTCACCCTCCACCCGGGCACAGTCCACAATAGCCACGGGATCGGGCTTCAGGTGATAATTCAGCGCCTCCGACAGGCGGAACGGATCCCAGTCCTTGGCCATATCGCAATGCGCCACTTGTCCCAGCGCATGCACACCGGTGTCGGTGCGCCCGGCAGCGGCGATGGTGTGCTCCCCCGGCTCCAGCCGCGCCAGCGCAGCCTCGATTGCACCCTGCACGGACGGCAGGTCCTTCTGCCTTTGCCAGCCGGCAAAAGGCTTCCCGTGGTATTCGACTTTCAAAGCAAAACGCGGCATGGCCGGGCAACTAGCAACAGGGCCGGGCCGGGGCAAGCCCCGCGTGTGGTCTGGTATCCCGGCGGGATGCTGCCTATCTTGTCAGCAGCAAGAACAGAGCAGGATCAGGGCCTTGGTGATAACCTCCCTTGCAGACGGGGTGATGAGCGGGGTGGAGAGCGTCACAAGCGGCCTCTCCGCAGCGCTGTTCGACCGGCCGGTCCGGCTGGGTGTCACCGGGCTGGCGCGCTCCGGCAAGACGGTGTTCATCACTTCGCTGGTCGCCAACCTGATGGACCGGGGCCGGATGCTGCAGCTTGGCGCCGCGCGCGAGGGGCGGATCGAGGCCGCCTTCCTGCAACCCCAGCCCGACGACACCGTGCCGCGGTTCGATTATGAAAATCACCTCGCGGCGCTGACCGGGCCGTCCCCCCATTGGCCGGACAGCACGCGGGCGGTATCCGAACTGCGTCTCAGCCTGAAGGTGCGGCCCGCGGGCCTGCTTGCGGGCTTGCAGGGGCCGCGCACGATGCATCTGGACATTGTCGACTACCCCGGCGAGTGGCTGCTGGATCTGGCGCTTTTGGATAAAACCTACGCCGAGTGGTCCACCGATATTCTCGCCCGCATTGCCAGCCGTCCGCAGGCGGACCGCTTTCTGTCAGAACAGTCCAAGGCCGACCCTGCAAGCGCCCATGACGAGCCGCAGGCCCAGGCGCTCGCCGCCGCCTTCACGCAGTACCTGACAACCGCCCGCGCCGCCGGTTTCTATGACTGCACCCCGGGCCGCTTCCTGCTGCCTGGCGATCTGGAAGGTTCGCCGGTGCTGACCTTCGCACCCCTGCCGCAGGACGGCAGCCCGCCGCGCGGCAGCCTGTGGCGGGAGATGGAGCGGCGCTACGAGGCTTATAAGTCCAAGGTCGTGAGACCCTTCTTCCGCGATCACTTCGCCCGTATCGACCGGCAGGTGGTGCTGGTGGATGCGCTCTCGGCGATCCATTCCGGCCCGCAGGCGGTGGAGGATCTGCGCCATGCAATGACGGATATCCTCAGCGCCTTCAAACCGGGCCGCAACCATTTCCTGACCCGGCTTCTGGGCGGCAATCGGGTGGAGAAGATTCTGTTCGCCGCGACCAAGGCCGACCACCTGCACCACGCCCAGCACCCGCAGATGACCGCAATCATTGAGGCGCTGACGCGCGAGGCGCAGGACCGCGCCCGCTTTGCCGGCGCCGAGACCGCGGCGCTGGCGATGGCGTCGCTGCGCACCACCACCGAGGAAATGCGCCCCCACAACGGCGCCGAGCTTCCTTGCGTGCGCGGCACCCTTCTGGAGAGCGGCAAGCAGGCAGCCTTTTACCCCGGCGCTTTGCCGCAAGACCCTGCGCAGCTGCTGGCCCCGGCGCGGCAAGGGGCGGAGCGATGGCTGGAAGGCGACTATCAGGCGATGGCCTTTGCCCCTGCGCCGCTCACCCTGAAACACGGCAGCGGCCCGCCGCATATCCGCCTGGACCGTGCCGCAGATTTCCTGATCGGAGATGCCCTGTGACCCTCTGCTTGCGTCCTGCCACGCCTCTCGATGCGGGGGCAACCGGTGATATTCTCTACCGTTTCCAGCAGGATACCGCCTGGATGCCCAAGCTCTATTCATCGGCTCAAACGATCATGTTCTGCGGCATGATGATCGAACGGGGCTGGGTGACCGTGGCGGAGCGGGACAGGACGGTTCTGGGTTTCCTGGCCCTTAAGGAGCGGGAGGTCTGCTCGCTCTATCTCGCCCCGGGCGCCTGCGGGCAGGGGGTGGGCAAGATGCTGCTGGATGCGGCCAAGGCGGCCGCGCCTCGGCTGGTGCTGAACACCTTTGCCGCCAACACAAGGGCGCAGCGGTTCTATCTGCGGGAGGGGTTTGCCGAGGTCGCCCGCGGCGATGGCTCTGGCAATGAAGAGGGCCTGCCTGACATCACTTATGAGTGGCGGGCCGTGCAGGAGGCCGCGGCATGAGCAACAAGCCGGTCCTGTTTGATCTGGAGGAGGAGGCTGACGCCCCCTCTGTCGCAGAGGCGCCGCCGGTGCCTGATCCCGCTCCCATGGCAGCGCGGCCAAACGCAATGGAGCAAGCGGCTCGCATCGCCGCGCGGCGCCCGTCGCGGCTGGCCCGCTGGTTCTGGGCGCTGCTGGTTGCCGTCATTGGCGCCATAGCCTCCGTCGCGGCCTGGGATTTTGCCGCCGGCCTGATCGCGCGGGTGCCGGTGCTCGGCTGGGCGGTCACCGCCGGGCTGGGGCTGCTTCTGCTGCTGGCGCTGGCCATGGCCCTGCGCGAACTGGCCGCGCTCTCGCGGCTGCGCCGCGTCGACGCGCTGCGCCATCAGGCAGCAGAGGCCGCTGATCTGACCGCCGCCCGCGCCTTCACCACCCGGCTGGAGGCTTTCTACAAGGGCCGCGAGGATCTTAGCTGGCATCAGGCCCGGCTGGCGGAGCGCCAGGATGAGGTGATGGACGGCGATGCCCTCCTGCTGCTGGCAGAGGAAGAGCTGCTGGTGCCGCTGGACTCCATTGCCTTGCGCGAAGTGGAGGCCGCGGCCCGGCAGGTTGCGACGGTGACGGCGCTGGTGCCGATGGCGCTGGCGGATATCCTGACGGCGCTGGTCTCCTCGCTCAGGATGATCCGCCGGGTCGCGGGGATCTATGGCGGCCGGCCCGGTTTCTTCAGCTCCTGGCGGCTGACCCGCGCGGTGCTGGCGCATCTGGCCGCCACCGGCGCGGTGGCCGCAGGCGATGACCTGCTGGAGCCGGTGCTGGGCGGGTCGGTGCTGTCCAAGCTCTCCCGCCGGTTCGGCGAGGGGCTGGTCAACGGCGCCCTGTCCGCCCGCGTCGGCATCGCCGCGATGGAGGTCTGCCGCCCGATGCCGTTCTCTGCGCAGCATAAACCCAGCACCCGCAAAGTGGTGCAGCGGGCGCTAACGGGATTGTTTTCAAAAGGAAAATAGGCGCCGTCAGAACAGTTTGGGCGGCTGGTCCTTGGGCTGCCGCATGGCCACGATACCAGTGCGGAAGCCTTCGCCGATGCGGTTGGCCAGGGCACCCCATTGCTGCGCGGTGCGCTCCGGCAGCTCGGCCCGCAGCACCTGGTGAAACAGGCCCAGCCACAGCGGAAAATGCTCTGCCTTCACGTCGGGCCGCGATACATGCACCCGCATCGGATTGCCGCTGTAAGTGCGCTCGCGCAGGATGGCGTTGCGCCAGAAGCCTGCGATCTTCTCCTCATGCTCTGGCCAGTCGGTGACGTGGGCGGCAAACACCGGCCCCAGCACGTCGTCCGCACGCACCTGCATGTAAAACACGGCAACCACACGGGAAATATCTTCCGCGGTGATCTCGAACCGCGCCAGCGGGTTTGTTGTTTCGGTGTCGGTCATTGTCTGCTCCGGCCTGCCATCGACCGCTAGATAGGACGAAGCAAAGGCCGACGAAAGGGGGAAGGCGTATCTGCCGCAGCGCTTGTTCAAGGCTGTGCTGGTGCCTGCGGCTCCTGCCGCTATGGTGAGCGGGAGATTTTATAAAAGGCATTCATTGATGGCGGAGAACGCAATGCGGGTGCTGGTTCTGGGCGCCTACGGGTTTATCGGGGCTGAGGTGGTGCGCGCCTTGCAGACCGCGGGGTTTAGCATGAACGGCCTGGGCCGCAGTGCCGGGCAGGCGGCAAGGGTGCTGCCTGGCGTTCCGTTTGTGCAGGGCGATCTGCTGCAGCTTTCGCAGCCAGAGGATTGGGCGCCGCTGCTGCAGGGCGTGGACGCCGTGGTCAACTGCGCGGGGGTGCTGCAGGACATGTCGCCGGGCGAGCTGGAGATGGTGCATCACACGGCCATCGCAGCCCTGGGGGCGGCCTGTGCAGAGCGGGGCATCGCTGTGGTGCAGATTTCGGCGGCCGGGGCAGGGCCGGACGCCGGGACAGAGTTCATGCGCAGCAAGGGGCGCGGCGACGCGGCCTTGCGGGCCTCTGGCGTTGCGGCCTGGATCCTGAAGCCGGGGCTGGTGATCGGACAAAATGCCTATGGCGGAACCCGCCTCTTGCGGATGCTGGCGGCAGTGCCGCTGGTGCAGCCAGTGGCGCTGGCAGATGCGCAGGTGCAATGCATCGGCATGGCGGATCTGGCAGCGGCGGTTACTGCTGCGCTGCGCGGGGATCTGCCGCAAGGCACCTATGACTTGGTCGAGGACCAGCCGCTGACCCTGGCGGAGGTGCTGGCAGAGACCCGGGTGTGGCTGGGGTTTGCCTCGGCGCGCTGGCAGCTGCGCCTCCCGGATTGGCTGCTGCCGCCGGTGGCGGGATGTGCCGATTTGCTGGGCCGCCTTGGCTGGCGCTCGCCCTTGCGCACGACAGCAATGGCCGAAATCCGCAGCGGTGTGCGCGGTGATCCCGCACCGTACCGGGCTGCCATGGGACAGGGGATTGCACCGCTCCAGACTATCTACAAATCGCTGTCTTCCGGGCGCGCGCACCGGCTGGATGCGCGAATGGCCCTGCTGATGCCGGCTGCCGTCACGGTGCTGAGCCTGTTCTGGCTGGCCTCGGGCTTGATTGGTTTATGGCAGATAAAGGCTGCGGTGGCGGTGCTGACGGATGCGGGATGGGGCAGCCTGACGGCGAAAGCCAGCGTTGCATTCTGGTCGCTTGCCGACATTGCCATGGGGCTGGCCATCCTGTGGCGGCCCTGGGCCGCGCGGGCCTGCCTGGGCATGGTGACGGTCTCGCTGATCTACTTGGGTGCGGCCACAGCGGTCACGCCGCAGATGTGGGCGGATCCGCTGGGGCCGCTGGTCAAGGTGCTGCCGGGACTGCTGCTGGCGCTGATCACCCATCAGCTGCTGCAGGAGCGTTGAGATGGACCTCGACCTGATCCTGCGCTGGCTGCATGTCATAGGCGCCTGTGTGCTGCTGGGAACCGGCGCGGGCATCGCCTTTTTCATGCTGATGGCATACCGGACACGCGACGCGGCGCTGATTGCCCACACTGCCAGCATCGTGGTGCTGGCAGACCTGTTGTTCACCGCCACGGCAGTGATTGCGCAGCCTGTCACCGGCGGGTTGCTGGCCTGGCGGCTGGGCTGGCCGCTGAGCGCCGGCTGGCTGGCGCTGTCGCTGGGGCTTTATGTGCTGACAGGGCTGTTCTGGCTGCCGGTGGTCTGGATCCAGCTGCGGCTGCGCGATCTGGCGCGGGCGGCGGCAGAGGCGGGAGGGGCGCTGCCCGCGCGATATCATCGCCTGTTTGCGATCTGGTTTGCCTGCGGCATTCCGGCCTTTGCCGCGGTGCTGGCAATCCTCTGGCTGATGCTGGCACGTCCGGATCTGGGCGTCTGGCTGGTACGCTAGTTCTTACCTATTGCCTGGCCGCAGGCCGGGCAGCGCCCGCCCCCCCATCGGGGCGGGCGCTGCCCTCATCAATATGCGGCACATCTGCCGCTTTACCCTCCCGCGCGCCCGTCCTATAAGGCGCTTCATGTCCCTATTCGCGGCCATCATTATTCGAATTATATCCCCGGCGCTCTGAAACCATTGAGCCGCCGGGCAAAGGCGCTTGAGCCATCGCGCCGAACCGAATATCCCAATTTCCGACCTTGATCATCCAAAGGACGCCCCCGATGTGCGCCGACACGCCCCAGACGCCTGACTACAAAGACACCCTGAACCTGCCGAAAACCGATTTCCCGATGCGCGCAGGCCTGCCCAAGCGCGAGCCTGCCTGGCTGGAACGCTGGGCCCGGATCGGCGTTTACGACAAGCTCCGCGAGAAGGCCGCCGCAGCCAAGGGCGGCGACGGCGAACGCAAGCCCTTTACCTTGCACGACGGACCGCCCTACGCGAACGGCCACCTGCACATCGGCCACGCGCTGAACAAGACCATCAAGGACATGATCGTCCGCTCCCATCAGATGATGGGTTTCGACAGCCGTTATGTGCCAGGCTGGGATTGTCACGGCCTGCCGATCGAATGGAAGATCGAGGAGCAGTACCGCAAGAAGGGCAAGAACAAGGACGCGGTGCCGGTTGTCGAATTCCGCCAGGAATGCCGCGCCTTCGCCGACAGCTGGGTCGACATTCAGCGCGAGGAGTTCAAGCGTCTGGGCATCACCGGCAACTGGGATGACCCGTATCTGACCATGAACTACCACGCCGAGGCTGTGATTGCTGACGAGTTCATGAAATTCCTGATGAACGGCACGCTCTATCAGGGCTCCAAGCCCGTGATGTGGTCGCCGGTCGAGAAAACTGCGCTGGCCGAGGCCGAGGTCGAATACCACGACAAGGAAAGCTTCACCATCTGGGTGAAATTCAAGGTGGCGCAGGCTGCGAAAGGCGACGGGAATGGCTTGTCGCCTCAAGAAATGGCAGCTGGACGGCACTATGCCCAAGAACCGCAGGCGGTTCGGGAAGATCTGTTGGGTGCTCAGGTTGTAATCTGGACCACTACTCCTTGGACCATCCCCTCGAACAAGGCCGTGGTTTTCGGCAAAGACATTGCCTACGGCCTCTATGAAGTCACCGGCACACCGGATGAATGCTGGGCCGCGGTGGGTGACAAGTACATCCTGGCCGACAATCTGGCGGCTGAGGTGTTCAAGCGCGCGCGCCTGAGCGACGACCAGTATACCCGCGTAGCTGACGTGCCGACATCGGATCTGGCAGGCATCGGCCTCACCCACCCGCTGCACGGCACCGAAGGCTCCAACGGCGAATGGGACGGTATCCGCGACTTCCGCGCGGCGCCTTTTGTGACCGACACCGAAGGCACCGGCTTTGTCCACTGCGCACCCAGCCACGGTATGGAGGAATTCGAGCTCTACCGTGACCTGAACATGCTGGAGCAGATGATCACCTACAACGTCATGGATGACGGCGGCTTCCGCGCTGACCTGCCGTTCTTCGGCGGCACCTACATCCTCAACCGCAAGGGCGGCGAGGGCGATGCCAACAAAAAGATCATCGACAAGCTGGTTGAGGTCGGCGGCCTGCTGGCGCGCGGCAAGATCAAGCACAGCTACCCGCATTCCTGGCGCTCCAAGGCGCCGATCATCTACCGCAACACGCCGCAGTGGTTTGCCTCCGTCGACCGCAGGCTGGACGACGGCATGGGTGAGATGGGCGACAGCATCCGCGAACGCGCGCTGCGCTCGATCGACGAACTGGTGAAATGGTGGCCGCAGACCGGCCGCAACCGCCTGCATTCGATGATCGAAAGCCGCCCCGACTGGGTTCTGTCGCGCCAGCGTGCCTGGGGCGTGCCGCTGACCTGCTTCACCAGGAAGGGCGCGTTGCCGACCGATGCGGACTTCCTGCTGCGCAACGAAGACGTGAACAAACGCATCGTCGCAGAATTCGAGGAACACGGCGCCGACGTCTGGTATCAGGACGGCTTCAAGGCCCGCGTGCTGGACGGCATCGTTGATGCGGACGCCTATGACCAGGTCTTTGACGTTCTCGATGTGTGGTTTGACTCCGGTTCGACCCATGCCTTTGTGCTGCGCGACCGCGAAGACGGCACCGAGGACGGCATCGCCGACGTCTACATGGAAGGCACCGACCAGCACCGCGGCTGGTTCCATTCCTCGCTGCTGCAGGCCTGCGGCACCAAGGGCCGCGCGCCTTACCGCAACGTGGTGACCCATGGCTTCACGCTGGACGAGAAGGGCATGAAAATGTCCAAGTCGCTCGGCAATACCATCGTGCCGGAAGAGGTCGTCAAACAATACGGCGCCGACATCCTGCGCCTGTGGGTGGCCCAGACCGACTACACCGCCGACCAGCGGATCGGCCCGGAAATCCTGAAGGGCACCGCCGACAGCTACCGCCGCCTGCGCAACACCATGCGGTTCATGCTGGGCTCCCTGGGCGATTTCAGCGAGGATCAGCGGGTTGAGCCCGCGGATATGCCGGAGCTGGAGCAGTGGGTGCTGCACCGTCTGGCCGAACTCGACCACAAGGTGCGCACCGGCTACCAGTCGTTCGACTTCCAAGGCGTGTTCTCGGCGGTCTTCAACTTTGCCACCGTGGATCTGTCGGCCTTCTACTTCGATATCCGCAAGGATGCGCTTTATTGCGATGGCGACACGCTGAATGCCCGTGCAGCCCGCACCGTGCTGGATATCCTGTTCCACCGCCTGACCACCTGGCTGGCGCCGATCCTGGTCTTCACTATGGAAGAGGTCTGGCTGGAGAAATACCCGGGCGAGGGCAGCTCCGTGCACCTGCAGGACATCCCGGTGACGCCTGCCGACTGGCTGAATGAGCCGCTGGCCGCCAAGTGGTCCAAGATCCGCCAGGCCCGCCGGGTGGTGACCGCAGCGCTGGAGGTGCAGCGCACCGACAAGGTGATCGGTGCCTCGCTGGAGGCTGCGCCGGTGGTGCATGTGCGCGACGGAGAGGCGCTGGCGGCACTGAAGTCGGTGAACTTCGCTGATATCTGCATCACCTCGGACATCGCGCTGACCAATGACCCCGCCCCGGCGGAAGCCTTCCGGATGCCGGAAGTGGACGGCGTGTCGGTGGTGTTTGAAAAGGCCGATGGCGGCAAGTGCCAGCGCTGCTGGAAAATCCTGCCGGATGTCGGCAGCCACGGTCATGAGGGCGTTTGCGGCCGCTGCGACAGCGCACTGGGATAGTCCCCATATCACCCTTTAATTGCACGCAACGCCCAGCCTGACCGCTGGGCGTTGTCATTTTTACGCCCTTTCTGCGTCATTTTCCACACGTTATCCGCGAAATTCCTTGTGCTCTCTTGCGGCGGATTCCTCTAGATGTTGACCGGTTTTCCACAATTGGTTAAGAATTCGTTAATTCCATGTAGATTTTTACGTCATTTCAAAAGATGGCATGGGGCAGGGGGCAATTTTCAATGCTGAAGCTGAAAGCGGATGCGCAGCCGGCGGCTGAGCCGGTCAAGGTGCGCAGCGCGGCAATCCGGATTGACGGGGTGTCAGCACCAAAGAATATCAAAATCGGTCTGGTCGCCGCCAGCACGGGGCCGGCCAAGGCGAAGCCCGCGGCCGGCGGAACTGCAAAAGACGCCAAGCCCGACAATCCGGTCAGTGCTGCGAAACCCGCCCCCGCGACGCCGGAACCGGCCATGGAACCGCAGCAGTTTGCACCTTTGCCGGCGGAGAGTGGATCTGCGCTACCAAAACTGGGCCTCGCTGCCGCAGGGCTGGCGGTTGCTTCTGCGATGCTGCTCTACTTCCAGTTCGGCGGCAGTGCTCCGTCGGCGGATCAGCCGGTAGCGGCTGAGCAAGCTGTGGCAGAGCTTCCCGCAGGGGCCGCGGCTGCAGCGGGTCTGGAAGGCTCCGCTGCCAGCGGCGAGGATGCATTGGTCGCCCGCATCACCGAAGGCACGCTGGCCGCCCTGCGCAGCAAGCAGGCACAGCCCGCCTCGGCGGTTCAGGATGCGCCGGCCGCGCCTGCCGAGGGTTCGGCGCTTTACAAGATGGTGCTGACCGCCGCCGCGCAGGGCCAGTCCGCGGCCTATATCGACCAGCTGGTGAACGGCGCCTATGAACGTCAGGAAATCACTGTTCCGGCCAGCCTGATCGGCGCTGACGGGCGGGTGGATACCGCAACGCTGCTGGCGCTGTTCGTCGGCAACTAAGACCCATCGGCTGCCGCGCCAGAAAGGCGCTGCCGCGCGGGCAGCAGTTCTGCCCGCGGACCTTAATCAACAACAAAACAACAGGCGCCGCCTGCCATTTCTGCGGATCAGGCGCCGTACACTTCCGGGGGGATCATGAAGACCTTTTTCGCTGCCGCCGCCATTGGGCTGTCCGGCCTCTTTGCCACGTCCGCCGCTGCTGAAACCTGCGGCGGCATCTATACCGTTCAGTCCGGTGACAGCCTGTCGGTGATTGCCGACAAGCTGTACAAGGACGCGGGCAAGTGGAGCGCCATCCACAACCGCAACATCGACCAGATCGGCCCCAAGCCGGGTGCTATCCGGGTCGGCATGAAGCTTTCGCTGGCCTGCCTAGAGGGCCTGCCGCTGGGCCTGCCGGGCGGCAAGGACATCTCCGCCGCCGCCCCCGCATCCGCGGTGCCGGTCAAGGTGGCGCCGGGCAACGCGGCGGTGCGGCAGAAAATCAACCTGCTGACCGGTGATGACTACGCGCCGTTCACGTCCAAAGCCTCGCACAACGGCGGCCTGATCACCGAGGTGGTGAATGCAGCGATGACCCAGGCTGCCCCGGCTGAGGGCTACGCGATCCACTGGGTCAACGACTGGTCCTCGCATTTCGACCCGCTCCTGTCCAACGCTCTGCTGGACCTGGGTTTCCCCTGGTACAAGCCCGACTGCGAGACCATGCCGGACAGCTACCGCTGTCAGAATTTCCACTTCTCTGAACCGATGTTTGAAACCCTGATGCTGCTGTTCGCGCATAAGGACCGGCCGTTTGCGTTCACCAGCGACAGCGACATCGAGGGCAAGACACTGTGCCGCCCCGAGGGTTACCTGACCTTCGATCTGGATGAGCGCGGCCGCAACTGGATCGCCGAGAAGAAAATCACCCTGAAACAGCCGCACAAGGTGAAGGACTGCTTTGACATGGTGGCCGCGGGTGAGGCGGACGCCGTGGCGATCAACGAATTCACCGGCCGCAGCGTGATGAAGGAGGCGGGCATTGCCGACCAGTTCACCGTGCTGCCGCAGCCGCTGTCGGTGCTGGGCATCTATGTGGTGGTGCACAAGACCCACCCGCGCGCGGATGAGATGTTGGCGATGATCAACAAGGGCCTGCGGTCGATTCAGGAGGATGGCAGCTACCAGACCATCGTCGAAGATCACATGGCCCGGATCTGGGCCGGGTTCTGAGGGAGGATGCCTGTATGAGACGGCTTTTCTCACGCCTTTTACAGCTGGCCGCCCTGTTCACCCTGGCGCCGGCAGCTGCCTGGGCGATTTGCGACGTGGACTACGTGGCGCAGCCCGGGGACTCGCTGTTCACGATCGCAGAGACCCATTACGGCGACCGCAACCGCTGGACCATGGTTTACTACGCCAACCAGAAACTGCTGGCCGGTGCCACCGTGCTGCCGGGGCGCAAACTGTTCATCCCCTGCATCACCGGCGCCACCGCGCCGGATGCCACCCCGCTGCGCCAGGAAAAGGCGGAACTGACGCTGCTCACCGGCAGCGGCTACGGCCCCTTCACCGACCGCAGCCTGCCCGGGCAGGGCATGGTAACGGAGCTCATCAACGCTGCGCTGGAACTGGCGCCCGCGCCGGTCAGCTATTCGGTCAGCTGGGAGGACGACTGGTCCAAACACCTGTTCCCGATGCTGGACAAGAAAGAGTTCGACATGGGTTTCCCCTGGCTCAAGCCCGACTGCGCGGCTGAACCGGACAACGAACGCTGCGTGAACTTCCATTTCTCCGAGCCGGTCATGACCATGCCGATCATGCTGTTTGTGCGGGCCGGCGGCGGGTTTGAGTACGCCGCGGACACTGACGTCGAAGGCAAGACCCTATGCCGCCCGGCGGGGTATTTCACCCATGACCTGAACCGTCCTGACCGGCGCTGGCTGGCCGATGGAAAGATCGAACTGGTTCAGCCCGCGACCCCGGCCGACTGTTTTCGAATGGTGGCAGACGGCCAGGTTGATGCCGCGGCGGTAAACCTGTTCCTGGGCGCCAACACGATCGTCGCGGAAGATCTGCGCGACACTGTGGTGCCGCTGGAGAAACCGCTGTCGGAAGAAGGCCTGCATGTGGTGATTTCCAAGCGCCACTGGCGCGGCACCACCCATCTTTACCGGATCAACGCGGGTCTGCAGAACCTGCGCGACAGCGGCCGGTTCGAGGAGATCATGTCGCGCCATCTGGAATTGTTCTGGGCGCAACTGCAGTAAGGTGAGCGGTTGAGGGAGGTCAGGCCGTCAGCGATCTGGCCTCCTGATAGCCGTGATAGGCAGCCTTGACCTCACCCGGGGTGATCCGGTCTGCAGGCCAGGCGCGCTGCAGCAGCAGGTGCTCTGCCAGCACGGCATTTTCGTGAAACAGCTCTTCGGCGGGCTCAGGTGTATCCTGTCCGGGAACATCCCAGATGGCACCTCCGCCTTCCGGATGCAGCGCGTCCTGCGCGTGCTCTTCCTGGCCGCGCGGCGTGTTGTCGGCGGATTCGCTTTTGTCCGGATCGTCAGAGCGGACAACGGGCCGGGCGGTCAGGAAGCCGCGGTTCGGCTTGATAGGATCTACACGTCCTGCAACTGGTATAAACATCACAGAGGGTCCTTCGCAAAGGCATTGAACCGATCTTAAACCGGTTTTTACCACAATAGGCTTAACAGCGTCTTAACATATTCCGCCATTGGAGTTTGTTGCTGTTCCCGCGGTCCGGCTCCGGCTGCGCTCAGCCGATGATCCGCTGCACCTTGGCATAGTTCGCTTCTGCAGCCAGCGCGCTCACCGGCTTGGGGCCGGCCTGGCAGCCATTCATCAGATCCTGATAAAACGCATCCATGTCGATGCCTTTTACCGGGCGCGGTTCCAGCGCTTCTGCCCGGGCAGCTTCGCGGGCGGGGCCGATGTATTGGGTGGTGAGGGCGTCAGCGTGCTCGCCGGCCTGAAGGGCGTCGCGGGCCGGCACCATGCCGTTGGTCAGGGTTGCGTCAGCTGCGGTGCCGGCTGCCGGAGCCTGAATCCGCTTCATCGAGGTATAGAAACCGGCGGTGCTGGAGACTGGTGCAAACATATTACTGACCTTTAGCTCTGTTCTTGAAATTCACTTTAGTAGAATTTGATACAACCTGGCAGGAAACCTTTAGCACTGGTTAACAAGACGTTAACACACCGCTGCCGGCGTGGCTGGGCGGGGCTTGCAGTTCAGGTGGCGGCACAGGAGAATGCAGCCGCCTGCAGGCCGGAGGAAAGACATGATTTCAGCAAGCCTTGAGACGCCCGTTGGACCGCTCAGCGTGTCAGAGCGGGACGGCGCCATCGTGCGGCTGAACTGGACGGCTGAGGCCAGCGGCCAGTCCGCGCTGCTGTCACGGGCGCTGGAGCAGCTGCACGCCTATTTTGCGGGGGAACTGACGGAGTTCGATCTGCCGCTGCAGGTGGCGGGTTCAGACTTCCAACGCGCTGTCTGCGACGCGATGCTGGCGATCCCCTTTGGCGAAACACGCACTTATGGTGATATTGCCAGGGATCTGGGTGCCCCGCCGCAGCCGGTCGGTAATGCCTGTGGCGGCAATCCGATCCCGGTGATCATTCCCTGCCACCGGGTGCTGGGCGCTTCCGGGCTTGGCGGGTTTTCCGGCAAGGGCGGCGTGGAGACCAAGGTGGCGCTGCTGAAACTCGAAGGCGCCGCCAGCCTTCTGATCTGACGCGGCCGGCTGCATCCGGGGCCAGCGTTTTCAGAGGCGCAGGACTCACGACTGCCGGAATACCCGCACTGCCCGAGGCTGTCAGGCCGTGGAAGAGCTGCGGCGTTTTTCCGGCACGATCTGCTGGGCGATGCCGACAAACAGCAGGTAGACCGACGTGACCACCAGCCCCCAATGGGCCCAGCTGGCCGGGTAGAAGTCGACCCAGGCGGCCCAGCCGGCAAAGAAGGTCCAGGCCAGCGCCATAGGCAGCGAAACCTTGCGCCAGCGCACCGTGCGCACGGGATGGATGAACTTCAGCGGCAGGAACATCGCCACGGACAGCAGCGTCACCAGCACAAGGCTGGTCCAATGGCTCGGCTCCAGCGCAAAGATCACCAGCACCGGCATGTTCCACACGCCGGGATAGCCGGAAAAGGAATTGTCTTTGGTCTTCATCCGCGTGTCGGCGTAGTACATCGCACTCCCGAAGGTGATCACGATGATCGCAAACCAGCCGGTCCAGCCTGCCATCAGCCCGGATTGGAACAGGGCGAAGGCAGGGATGAAGACATAGGTCAGGTAGTCGATGATCAGGTCCAGCAGCACCCCGTCGAATTCCGGCGAGTAGCGCTTGACGTGATAGTGCCGCGCCAGCGGCCCGTCGATGCCGTCCACCGCAAAGGCCACCACCAGCCACAGGAACATCAGGCTCCATTTGCCTTCGGCGGCAGCCAGCATGGCCAGCATGGCAAAGACAGCACCGGTGGCGGTCAGCAGATGAACGGAGAGGGCGCGGATCTGAGGTGTCATCCGACCGTGATGGCGAATTTGCCCCGGGCCCGCAACCGTTCAGTGCAAATTTGGGCGGAAATCCGTACCTGCCGGCAGCAGAATTCGGGCCATGCGGCGGCCATACGGCACCGGGTCGGTGATGGCGGGAGAGGAGAAGGGGGAGTTTGCGGGCCGGTCACGTTCCCAAGGCTGTACGCCGGGCGGCGGAGCAGGAGCCGCAGGGGCACCATCGGAAAACGAAACGGCATAGCCGGCACTTGTCATGGCAGAATCCTTTCTGGATCGGTTTCTGCCATCTGGCCTGCAGCGGCTTAACAGAGGCTTGCTGCCAGATGCGCAAAATAGCGCGTATTTTATTAAATCAGGCTGCCTGCCCGTCACCCGCAGCAGCCGTCACCCGCTTGCACCGGCGGGCAGGGGACCGTCCCGTAAGAGCAGAAAACGCAGCAATCGCCGGGCTTTGGCCGCAATAGGGTTTTGCAGGCGGGGCACTCGTGAAACCACTGGCAGGCGTCCTGCGGCATCTCCTCTGCCGCCTCATGCCCGCAGGCGGGGCAGGTCAGGATACTGGTCAGTTCCACTTGCAGGGTTTGTTTGCCGGACATGGGCAGGCCCTCCTGCTGACAGCAAAGGCCAGGCCAGGGGCCCCGGTCAAGTCACGCTTTCGGATGGGCCTTGTTGTAGACCTCCAGCAGATGGGTGGTGTCCACTGCCGTATAGGCCTGGGTGGTCGACAGCGAGGCATGGCCCAAGAGCTCCTGGATCGCGCGCAGGTCGCCGCCTGCCTCCAGCAGATGGGTGGCAAAGCTGTGGCGCAGCGCATGCGGGGTGGCGGTGGCCGGCAGGCCCAGCTGGGCACGCGTCCTGGCCATCACGCCCTGGATCTGGCGCGGGTTCAGCGCGCCGCCGCGCACGCCGCGGAACAGGGGGGCATCTGCCTCCTGCGGATGCGGGCACAGCGACAGGTAACGCTCCACCGCATCGCGGGCGGCGGGCAGCACCGGCACCACGCGTTCCTTCCGGCCTTTGCCCAGGATGCGCAGGACCGGCGGCAGCGGCGCATCCGCCCCTGTCAGCCCCAGGGCCTCGGAAATCCGCAAACCGCAGCCATAAAGCAGCGTTACCACGGCCACGTCGCGGGCAGCGACCCAATCCTGCTGCGACTGCAGCTCAACGGTTTCGAGAACGGCCTTGGCCGCTTCAGGTGCCAACGGGCGGGGCAGTTTCTTCTGAAACTTGGGAGAGCGCGCCAGCAGCACCGCGGCCGGCTCAAACCCTTCGCGCTCCGCCAGCCAGCGGTAGAAATTCTTGACCGCTGACAGCTTGCGTGCCAGCGACCGCGCACCGGTGCCGGAGTTGCGCTCCGAGGCCATCCAGGCCCGCATGTCCGAGGTGGTGATCCGCGCCAGCGCCCCCAGCCCCTGCGGCCCGCCGCTGTGCTGGGTCATGAAAGCCAGAAACGCAGTCACATCGCCGCGGTAGGCGGTCAGCGTGTTGGCCGAGGCGTCCTCCAGCCCGCCCAGCCGCTCCAGCCATAGCTGCAGCGCATCACGGCAGGCGGGGGACATCAGCGTCATGACAGCCAGCAGCGCATCGTGCGTTCAAAGACGCCGCCGAAGAAGGTGAGGAGGTCGGTGCCTTGCATCGGCGAGAACTGATGCGGGTCTTCCGATCCCATCACCAGCATCCCCGGCAGGCGGCCTTCACCCAGGTCCAGCATCAGGCAGGCCTCGGAACGGATCCATTCGGCCTTCATCCCGTAGACCCGAGGGCTGCCGCCCTGGGTCTGGCGCAGGGTGACGGGGCGTTCGCTGCCGGGCTGGCCGGCATAGCTTTCGGTGAAACCGGGGCCTGCCAGCTTCAGCGCGCCGGACTTGCGCTCCACCTCGGCGCCGCCGGGCTGGGTGGTTTCCAGCACCAGCGCCAGCGCATTGACGCGCAGGATCTCCGGCATGTCCTGTTCCAGGCAGGCAAGGAAAGCGGTGAAGTCCCGCGGCTCCAGCAGCCGCAGCACAGCGCGGTGGATCAGGTTGGTGCCGGCCAGGTTGTCATAAGCCGCGGCAATCACCGAGCGGTGCGTGTCTTCCAGCCGGTCCAGCCGCGCCGCCATCCGTTCCATCGCGATGCCGCGCAGGTCAACGACGTTGGACCCCATCGCCCGCTCATTGGCGGCAACCAGGGCGTTCATCAGGTGCTGATCCTCCAGCACCGCATCGGGTTTGGCGAGAATCGCCTCGCGCAACTGGTCTTCCAGGCTGACTGTATTGCTTGAACTGCTCATGTGAACTCTTACGGCTCCGGACCTCTGACGGGTTTGGTGACGTGTATAACACGGGATTTCCCTGATGCTGCGGAAAAATGCGGGGTGTGCGGAAATTGCTGCCGGGGGCGTGCATCAGAGCCCGACCGCACCAGAAGAAACAAAAAAGGCGCCCGGACCGGGGCGCCTTTCGTAAACGTTTGTATCGCGAAACGATCAGAGGATCTTGATCTCAGCCGCCTTGATGTCGGCCAGGAAGGCGTCCAGACCCTTGTCGGTCAGCGGGTGGTTCACCATCGCCTTGATCACGGCGGGCGGCGCGGTGATCACGTCGGCGCCGATGCGGGCCGAATCCAGCACATGATTCACAGACCGGATCGAGGCGGCCAGGATCTGGGTCTCGAAGCCGTAGTTGTCATAGATGGTGCGGATGTCCTCGATCAGCTCCATGCCGTCCAGGTTGATGTCGTCCAGACGCCCGATGAACGGGGAAATGAAGGTCGCGCCCGCCTTAGCCGCCAGCAGCGCCTGGTTGGCGGAGAAACACAGGGTCACGTTCACCATGTGGCCGTCGTCGGTCAGGGTTTTGCACGCTTTCAGGCCGTCCCAGGTCAGCGGAACCTTGACCGCGATGTTCTCGGCGATCTCCACCAGCTTCCGGCCTTCGGCGATCATGGTTTCCGCATCCGTGGCGGTCACTTCCGCCGACACCGGTCCGTCAACCAGATCGCAGATCTCCTTGGTGACCTCGATGATGTCGCGGCCGGATTTCTTGATCAGCGACGGGTTGGTGGTGACACCGTCCACCATGCCCAGATCGTTCAGCTCGGCAATGGCGCCGATCTCGGCAGTATCTACGAAGAATTTCATGGGGCAGTCCTTTGGATGGGTTGGCCTCGGTCGCCACAGCCTTTACCTCATGGAAATACGGGCGGCAACATAGGCAGCAGTATGAGCGGGCAGGAGTTCTTTCAGGCAAGCGAACGGGTTGGGGTTCTGACCACGCAACCCCTTGACCGGCTGCTGGATTACCGCGCGCCGGAGGGCGGCTGCTACCTCGGCGCCTATGTCGAGGTGCCGCTGGGCCCGCGCAAGGTGCTGGGCGTGGTCTGGGGGCCGGGTGCGGGTGACTTCGATTCGGCCAAGCTGCGCTCTGTCATCCGGGTGCTGGATGTGGCGCCGATGCGGACCGAGATGCGCCAGTTTCTGGGCAAAGCTGCCGACTACACCCTGACACCCATGCCCGCGATGCTGCGGCTGGCCACCCGCGCGCCGGGGCTTTCCGATCCGCCCTCGATGCGCAAGATCCTGCGCCGGGGCGAGGGCGTGCCGGACCGGATGACCGACGCCCGCACCCGTGTGCTGGAGGTGCTGGAGGAGTACGGCGGCCTCGCCTTCACCCCCAAGGAACTGGCGGAAATGGCCGATGTGACGCCGTCAGTGGTGAAGGGGCTGGTCAAGCAGGGCGCCCTGCGTGAGGAGGAAGCCCCCCGCGACACGCCTTATCCGCATTTGGATCCGGAACTGCCCTCCAAGCAACTGACCGAGGATCAGGCCAAGGCCGCTGCCGCGCTGGCCGAGGGCGTCCATAGCGGGCGTTACGGCACCACGCTCCTCAAGGGCGTCACCGGCTCCGGCAAGACCGAGGTCTATCTGGAGGCCGTCGCCGCCGCCCTGCGCGCCGGGCGGCAGGCGCTGGTGCTGCTGCCGGAAATCGCGCTGACCGCCGAGTTTCTGACCCGCGTCGAGGCGCGCTTTGGTGCCAAACCGGCGGAATGGCACTCCGGCGCCACCATGACCGAACGCCGCCGGGTCTGGAAAATGGTCGGGCAGGGCGCGGCCCAGCTGGTGATCGGCGCCCGCTCGGCGCTGTTCCTGCCGTTCCGCGACCTCGGCCTGATCATCGTCGATGAGGAGCACGACACCTCCTACAAGCAGGAGGACGGAGTCCTGTACAACGCCCGCGACATGGCAGTGCTTCGTGCCGCCATGTGCTCGGCGCAGGTCGTGCTGGCCTCGGCCACGCCGTCGCTGGAGACCTGGGCCAATGCCGAAGCCGGCAAGTACAACCGCCTGAACCTCACCTCCCGCTTCGGCGCCTCGGTGCTGCCCGACATGCGTGCGGTGGATATGCGATCCGAGGACCTGATGCCCTCCACCTGGATTTCGCCGACCCTGAAACAGGCGATGAAACTCAGGATGGAGCGCGGTGAGCAATCGCTGTTGTTCCTGAACCGGCGCGGCTTTGCCCCGGTCACAATCTGCCGTGCCTGCGGCGCCCAGGTGGCCTGCGACCACTGCGACGCGCGGATGGTGGAGCACCGCTTCATGAAGCGGCTGATGTGCCACCAGTGCGGCGAGACCAAACCGGTGCCTGAAGCCTGCCCTTCCTGCGAGGTGGAGGGCAAGATGGCCCCGGTCGGCCCCGGCATCGAACGGCTGGCGGAGGAAGCCACCGCCCTGTTCCCGGAGGCCCGCATCGCGGTTCTCAGCTCCGACCTGTTCGGTTCCGCCCATGCGCTGAAGCAGCGGATCGAGGAAATCGCCGTGGGCGAGGCCGACATCATCCTCGGCACCCAGCTGGTCGCCAAGGGCCACAACTTCCCGCTCTTGACGCTGGTGGGGGTGATCGACGCCGACCTTGGCCTGCAGGGCTCCGACCTGCGCGCGGCGGAGCGGACCTTTCAGCTGATGCGCCAGGTGGCGGGCCGGGCAGGGCGCGCCGAACGGCCGGGCGAGGCGCTGATGCAGACCTTCCAGCCCGAACACCCGGTGATCCGGGCGATCCTGTCGGGGGATGAGGAAAGCTTCTGGAAAGCCGAAGCAGCCGAGCGCCAGGCGGCAGGCGTGCCGCCCTATGGCCGGATGGCCGGGATCATCCTGTCGGGGCCGGATCTGGCAGCGGTTTTTGACCTTGGCAACGCCATGGCCCGCAACGACGGCCCGCTGCGCCAGATCGGTGCCCAGCTTTTCGGCCCGGCACCTGCGCCCATTGCCCGCGTCCGCGGCCGCCACCGGGTTCGCCTGCTGGTCAAGGCTCCGAAAGGCGTACCGTTGCAAGAGGCGCTGGCCCGCTGGACCGCGCCGCTGCGCCTCAAGGGCGACTTGCGCCTCAGCATCGACATTGACCCGCAGAGCTTTTTCTGAGACCGGGCAGGGGGCTTTGCCCCCGGCCTGCGGCCTCCACTGGGGGTACTTCTGACCAGAAAGAAGCGGGCTTCCTCTTGCCGCAAGTATCCCGGAGCGCGAGGCAGGGCCTCGCGTGGGACACCTCTGCGCGCTGATGCGGAGCTTAATGTGCAGGCGGGTTTTCCCTCTCGCCAGACCGGCGGAACAGGCGTAAACCCTTGCTCATGTTCAAACCGATGCCCCTTTCCGAGGCTCAGGGCCTCCCGTTCTGGCGCCGTCCCGTGACGCTTCTGTTCCTGATGGCGCTGGCGATGCCGATTGCCTTCAACACCTGGAGCGCGCTGCTCAACAACTTCGTGATCGAGGCGGCCAATTTCGACGGTGCCGACATCGGCCTGTTGCACACGGTGCGCGAGATCCCCGGCTTCCTGGCCGTTGGTGTGATCGCGGTGATCCTGTTCGTGCGCGAGCAGGTGCTGGGGCTGATCTCTTTGGTGATGCTGGGGGTGGCCACCGCGGTCACCGCCTGGTTCCCGTCGCTCGGCGGCCTCCTGATGGTGACGCTGCTCAGCTCTATCGGCTTTCACTACTACGAGACGGTGAACCAGTCGCTGCAGCTGCAATGGCTGCCCAAGGACCGCGCGCCGCAGACGCTGGGCTGGCTGGTCGCAGCCGGGTCGGCAGCAACGCTGGTGGTCTACGGGCTGATCGTGTTGACCTGGGAAAGCCTGGGTCTCAGCTATAACACTGTGTTCCTGGCCGCAGGCGGGCTGACCGCTGCAATCGCACTGTTTGCGCTCTTGGCTTATCCGCAGTTCGACGCACCGCATCCGCAGACCAAGAAGCTGATCCTACGCAAACGCTATTGGCTCTATTACGCGCTGCAGTTCATGGCGGGCGCCCGGCGGCAGATCTTCGTGGTCTTCGCAGGTTTCATGATGGTCGAGAAATTCGGCTTCGAGGTGCATGAACTCACCGGCCTCTACCTCATAAACCTGGTGATCAACATGACCGTGGCGCCGATGCTGGGCAAGGCCGTCGCCGCCTTTGGCGAACGCCGCACGCTGATTTTCGAATACGCAGGCCTGGCCATCGTCTTTGCGGCCTATGGCGGCATCTACTGGTTTGGCTGGGGCGTGGTGATTGCGGCCGTGCTTTATGTGGTCGACCATGTGCTGTTTGCCCTGGCGCTGGCGCTCAAGACCTATTTCCAGAAGATCGCCGACCCGGGTGACATCGCCCCGACTGCCGCCGTAGCCTTTACCATCAACCATATCGCGGCGGTGTTCCTGCCGGTGCTGCTGGGCCTCCTCTGGGTCTATGAACCGGGCCTGGTCTTTGCCCTGGCAGCCGCCATGGCGCTGGTGTCGCTGTCCCTGTCGCTGCTGATCCCGCGCCATCCGGAACCGGGGAACGAGACCATCTTCAGCAAATACGCGCGGCCTGCGCCGGCGGAATGACCCTTCCGCCCCGCCAGGGGGCGGAGCGCCCGCGCATGAGCTGAGCGCGGGCGCTGCCTGGCTTGCAGCCAGGCGGGCGCTTGACGAGAAGGCCGCGGCGGCCTAGGCGCTTGGCAACAGTTTCAGGAGCGACGCCATGCCCACATACACCGCCCTCACCACCCTTTCCGCAAAAGCCCGGGCCGAAGCGCTGGGTGAAGCCATGGAGCGGCTCATCCCGGAGCCCACCGGCATCGGCGTCTTTGAGATGGAAGACGGTTCCGGCCTGTGGGAGGTCGGCGGTTATTTCACCGAAGCGCCGGATGAGGCAGGCCTCGCCCTGCTGGCCGCGATGCATGAGGCCAAGCCCTTTGTGGTCTCCGAGGTGCCGGAAACCGACTGGGTTGCCCATGTGCGCCGCGAGCTGGCGCCGGTCGAGGCGGGCCGCTTCTTTGTCTACGGCTCCCATGACGCGGACAAGCTGCCGGCGGACAAGATCCCGCTGCTGATCGAGGCGGCAATGGCGTTCGGCACCGGCCACCACGGCACCACGCTGGGTTGCCTCAAGGCGCTGGACCATTTGCTGGACGAGGGCTTCAGCGGCGAAAAAGTGGCCGACATCGGCTGCGGCACCGCGGTGCTGGCGATGGCCGCCGCCCGGGTCTGGGACGGCACCATCCTGGCCAGCGACATTGATGAGGTGGCGGTCGAGGTGGCTGAGGCCAACCTCAAGGCCAATGGCATGGAAAGCCAGGTCGCCTGCCTGGAGGCAGCCGGTTTCGACAACCCTCAACTGCAGGAACAGGCCCCCTACGACCTGATCTTCGCCAACATCCTGAAGGGGCCGCTGGTGGCCCTGGCGCCTGACCTGACAGCGAATCTGCGCCCCGGCGGTTATGCGATTCTCTCCGGAATCCTGAATGAGCAGGCTGATGACGTGGTCAGCGTTTATGCACAGAACGGCGCCAATCTGGCGCGCCGGGACGAAATTGGTGAATGGACAACGTTACTTCTCCGTAAAACGGATTGATTGAACTAAGTTTGCGGCAAATTTGAGAGGCTTGCCCCATTTTTGCCGCATTTTTAGCCAATCATGGGCCATCCGCTGGTGGGGGCCAGTTCGGAGACTAGTGATGGTCGAACATCGTGATCAGTTTCAGTCGCGGTTGAAGCAAATCAACCGCAAGCATGCGGCCTTGTCTGAGGGGTTTTCCGCAAAGATGCGGCCGGACGGGCTTTTGGTGATTCAGCCGCGCCGTGTGCAGTCCCGGATCTCGGCCCGCACGGTGGTGTTCTTCACCGCCGCCTTTCTGCTGTTCAAGGGGTTCCTGATCGCAGCGCTTGGTTCGGCCAGCTATGATGACCGGGTTGTGAAGCTGGCAGGGGGCAGCGCGGTCGAACGTGCCGGCGCCTTCCTTATGCAGGCAGAACCCGCTTCCCTATACATCGCTCAGAAGATCGGGCCGGTTCTGCGCTAAGCGCTACCCCGCTCTGAAGACGAATACCAAAGGCCGCTGGCAGAGCAGCGGCCTTTTTCGTGTTCTCTCCGGCCCGCTGGGGCTTCAGGCAACAAAAAACGCCGCGGCCTGTTCAGGTCCGCGGCGTTTCCCTGTGCGCCCCCAAGGGAGGAGGAGGGCGAAATCAGGGGTGTCTTAGAAGACGGTCTTGCCGGTGGCCACGCCATCGATGTCGCCGCGGCACATGCCGATGTCGGCCAGCTCGCGGTCGGACAGGCCATTCAGCGCGTTGCGGGTCACGCGGGCGTCGTTCCAGGCGGCGAATGCGCCGGTTGCGGCGGCAACCAGAGCGCCGAGACGGCCAAACAGGCCGGTGGAACCATAGGTGGTGCGGGTGGTATCAAATGCGGCCATATCCGTGTCCTCTGATTAGCTGTTAGCATCCGTCGCGTTATTGCGATGGCGGGCATCTAGTGGCGAAATATTTGCCCGGCAAGGCCTGAAATTGCATGTGTCATATGCGCTGTGCGCATAGCTGTTCGCCTTGTAAATAAGGGGTTTACGGTGCGGTGCTGAACAGGGGCGGAAATGTCGTTCCCGCTGGTGCGAAAGGTCGTTTCCAGGCCGCAGAAGCACGCTTCCCGGAAACAATCGGCTATGAAAGCAATTGGACATGTTCGCGTTTTGTGCTAACCGTGGGTCAAAATAATTTCCGGCAAACGGGCCGGCATGCGGGCAGGGGCAGGCACATCATGCGGATTTTGGGAATTGATCCGGGGTTGCGGAACCTTGGATGGGGTGTGATCGAATCGCGCGGCTCCCGCCTCAGCCATGTCGCCAACGGTGTTTGCACCTCCGACGGCGATGATCTGGGCGAACGCCTCCTGTCGCTGCACAATCAGGTCACTGAGATCATCGAAGCCTTTGCTCCGGACCAGGCGGCAATTGAACAGACCTTCGTAAACAAGGACGGCGCCGGCACGCTGAAGCTGGGCCAGGCCCGCGGCGTGGCGCTCTTGACGCTGGCCAAGGCCGGGCTGGTTGTGGGCGAATACGCCCCCAACCGCGTGAAGAAAACTGTGGTGGGCGTCGGCCACGCCGAGAAGGAACAGGTGATGCATATGGTCAAGCTGCAGCTGCCAGGCTGTCTGCCGAAGAACGCCGATGCGGCAGATGCGCTGGCGATTGCCATCTGCCACGCCTATTACGGCGGCACGCAGCAGCGCCAGCTGAAGGAGAAACGCGCATGATCGGCAAACTGACGGGACGGCTCGACTACCGGGCGCAGGACCATGTGCTGATCGACGTGCGCGGCGTCGGCTATATCGTCTACTGCTCCGACCGCACCATGGCGGCTTTGCCGGGTGTGGGCGAAGCCATCGCGCTTTATACTGACATGGTGGTGCGCGAGGATCTGATGCAGCTCTACGGCTTCACCTCGCTGGTGGAGAAGGAATGGCACCGCCTGCTGACCTCGGTGCAGGGGGTGGGCGCCAAGGTGTCGCTGGCCATTCTTGGCGCGCTGGGGCCGGACGGGGTGAGCCGCGCGATTGCACTGGGGGACTGGGCCACGGTCAAGGCCGCCAAGGGTGTCGGTCCCAAGACCGCGCAGCGCATCGTGCTGGACCTCAAGGACAAGGCGCCGGGCGTGATGGCAATGGGTGGCACAGTCGTGGATGCGATGGATGGCCCGGGTCTGGAGGTGGTGGAGGATGCCGATCCTGCGCCTGCCGCCAAACCAGCCCGCAAGTCACCGCCGAAGAAGCCCTCGGGCGCGGCCGCTGCCTCCGCCGGGGCGCTGTCGGCCTTGGGCAATCTGGGCTATGGCCCCTCGGATGCGGCAGCAGCGGTTGCCGAAGCGGCGGCGACCTATCCGGACGCGGATGAGCCGGAACTGATCCGCGCCGCGCTGCGGCTGCTGGCGCCAAAGGGGTGATGTAAGTTGTTGCGGATATCGGATGCCCGACCCGGCCGGGAGGCCGGGCAGCGCCCGTCCCGCCCCCCGTCAAACCGAAGGTTTGCCTTCGGCAAAACGGGCGGGCGCTTCGCTTCCTGCCCCGCCGGGACGGGCGCTGCCCTTTCCGCGTTCCCTCTAGTTGCGGAAACACTGATATGATTGACGCCGACCCCGCCCTGCGCCCCGAACCGCTGCCGGAAGACAACGACCGCGCCCTGCGCCCGCAGGGGCTGGGTGAGTTCATCGGCCAGGCCGAGGCCCGCGCTAACCTGCGCGTTTTCATCGAAAGCGCCCGCCGCCGCGGCGAGGCGATGGATCACACGCTGTTCCACGGGCCCCCGGGCCTCGGCAAGACCACCCTGGCGCAGATCGTGGCGCGCGAGCTGGGGGTGAACTTCCGCATGACCTCCGGCCCGGTGCTGGCCAAGGCAGGCGACCTGGCGGCAATCCTCACTAACCTCGAAGCCCGCGACGTCTTGTTCATCGACGAAATCCACCGGCTGAACCCGGCGGTGGAGGAAGTGCTTTATCCTGCGATGGAGGACTTCGAGCTGGACCTGGTGATCGGCGAAGGCCCGGCGGCCCGTACCGTGCGGATTGAGCTGCAGCCCTTCACCCTGGTCGGCGCCACCACTCGCATGGGCCTCTTGACCACGCCGCTGCGCGACCGCTTCGGCATTCCGACCCGGCTGCAATTCTACACTATTGATGAGCTGTTTGAGATCGTCAGCCGCAATGCCCGCAAACTTGGTGCCCCGGCCGATGACGCCGGCGCCCGCGAAATCGCGCGGCGCGCCCGCGGCACCCCTAGGATCGCCGGGCGGCTCCTGCGCCGCGTGGTGGACTTCGCGGTTGTCGAGGGCGATGGCACCATCACCCGGGAGCTGGCCGACGGTGCCCTGACGCGGCTGGGGGTGGACCAGCTGGGGCTGGACGGCGCCGACAGGCGTTATCTGAAGCTAATTGCGGAAAACTACGGCGGCGGCCCGGTGGGGATTGAGACGATCTCCGCGGCCCTCAGCGAGAGCCGCGACGCGCTGGAGGAGGTGATCGAGCCCTATCTCTTGCAGCAGGGACTGATCCAGCGCACCCCGCGCGGGCGGATGCTGGCGCAAAAGGCCTGGACCCACCTGGGAATGCCGCCGCCGCGCAGCCAGAACGACCTTTTCGGGTAACACCGGTGCGCTGCCGCGCGGCGTGGCTGTGCCATGCCTGGGCCGCGCCGCGCCAGCGGCGCTTGGCCCAAGGCTGGTTCCGGCGGCCTGGTGCAGCCAGGAGGCCGGACAGACGCGGGAGCCGGCCCCCTTGCCGCCGCGCGGCACAGACGGCATAGACGGGACAGCACCAAGGAGACGAAAATGACCGCCCAGCTGCCAGACCTGACGCCGGAACAGATCGAAGCCCTGTTCACCCGCCACGACGGCGCCTACGCCTTTGCCCGCTGGGGGCGGCCGGTGGCGCCGATCGTGTTCGGGGTGCAGGACGAGACCCTGAAAACCGTCAAGGGCGCGCTGGAGGCGGTGATGACGCTGGCGGGCCACCAGATGGCCGAGACCGACCCGGAGCTGGGCTCGAACCTGATGTTTTTCTTCTTCCGTGACTGGGATGAGCTGCTGGAGGTGCCGGATCTCGACCGGCTGATCCCGGGGCTGCAGCCGCTGGTCGGGCGGCTGAAGGCGGGTGATGCCAGCCAGTACCGCGCCTTCCGGTTTGACGATCAGGGCGGCATTAAGGCGGCGTTTGTGTTCCTGCGGATGCAGGGCACGATGGCGCAGATGCCGGCCGAGACGCTGGCGCTGACCCAAGCGGTGCAGGTGGCGCTGATGTGGGGTGATGCGGCCTTTGCCGAGGCGTCGCCGCTGGCGGTGCTGCCGGAAACCGGCGCCACCATCCTGCGGCCCGAAATCGCGGGGGTGATTGCTGCGGCCTATGACCGGATGATGCCGGTGGCGGCAGAGGATAAATCCCACGCCGTGCGGCTGTTCGCCCGCCTGCAAGCCCCGGCGGAACCGCCGCAGAGCTGATGCGCGCCTTTGCCGGACTGCCGCTGCCGGACGCAGCCCTGGATGCGCTGGAACGGGTGCAGGAGGGGCTGACCGTGGGCCGCCACGTCCCGGCAGAGAACATGCACCTGACGCTGGCCTTCCTCGATGACCAGCCGGAGGCCGGACTGCAGACCCTGCATCAGCTGCTGGCAGAGATCAGTGCGCCGCCCTTGCAGCTCACCTTCCGCGGGCTGGACACCTTTGGCGGCAAGCTGCCGCGGGTGCTGGCGGCGGAAGTGCAAAAAACGCCGGAGCTGGCGCATCTGCGTGACCGGGTGCGCAGTGCCTGCCGCACCGCCGGGATCGATCTGCCGCGCGAACGCTTCCGCCCGCATGTGACGCTGGCGCGTTTTCCCCGGCACCTGGAGGCCGGGCAGGTGGAAAAGATCGCCCGTTTCCTGTCCGCAACAGCGGAGTTCGGGCTGGAATGCGAAGCTGCCAGTTTCACCTTGTTCCAGTCAACGCTGGCGCCGGAAGGGGCGCGCTATGACGTGCTGGCGGAGTACTCTCTGGCGGGATGAGCCGCTTGCAGCGGTTTGGCGCCGCCCATAGGGTGCGCGGGCAAACGCGAGGAGCAGGCAATGAACCACCAATTTCCCGTCCGGGTCTACTACGAGGACACCGACATGGGCGGGATCGTCTATCACGCCAATTACCTGCGCTTCATCGAGCGCGCCCGCAGCGACTGGGTGCGCGGCATCGGGGTGGATCAGAACGCCATGCGCGAGGCCGGGCTGATCTATGTGGTGCGCCGGATCGAGGCGGACTACCTGGCGCCTGCCAAATTTGACGAGGAGCTGCTGGTCACCACCTCCGTGCACAACGTCACACCCGCCCGGATGGTCCTGAATCAGGAGGTCACGCGGGACGGGCAGGTGCTGTTCCGGGCCCAGGTCACCATCGTCTGCATCACCACGGGCGGCAAACCGGCCCGGCTTCCGGCAGAGATTCGCGCATTACGGTAACATTTGGCGTCCGCGCGCCTGTTTTATTGGCCTTTGCCATTGAACTGCGCTAGCGTCTTGCCAAATAAGGCCGGATAAACGGCCGGGAAAAACCGTAGAGCAGGCGAATGGAAGCAGAAACTCTGGCGCTGGCGCAGGAGATTGATTTCTCCATGTGGGGCCTTTTCGCGCGGGCCACCGTAACCGTGAAACTGGTGATGCTGATGCTGGTGGGGGCCTCGATCTGGTCCTGGGGCATCATCATCCAGAAAACCATCAACTACCGTCTTGCCCGCAGGGAAGCGGACGCTTTTGACCGGGCATTCTGGTCCGGCAATCCGCTGGATGAGCTGTTCGACAAGGTCGGCGCAGAGCCGCCGGGCCAGGCCGCGCGCATCTTTTCCGCAGGGATGACGGAATGGCGCCGCAGCCACCGCAGCGATGGCGGGCTGATCCCCGGTGCGCAGGCGCGCATCGACCGCTCGATGGACGTGGCCATCGCCAAGGAGACCGAAGGCTTGCAGGGCGGGCTGTCGGTGCTGGCAACCGTCGGCTCCACCGCGCCGTTTGTGGGCCTGTTCGGCACCGTCTGGGGCATCATGACTGCCTTCATCGAGATTGCCGAGCAGCAGAACACCAACCTCGCCGTTGTGGCGCCGGGCATTGCCGAGGCGCTGATGGCAACCGGCCTTGGTCTCTTGGCCGCGATCCCGGCGGTGGTTTTCTACAACAAGCTGAGCGCGGACAGCGACCGCATCATCGGCGGCTATGAGGCCTTTGCCGACGAGTTCGCCACCATCCTCAGCCGCCAGCTGGATTCCTGAGGCCATGGGCGCCGCAGTCCAGCAGCCTTCGGGAGGCGGCAACCGCCGCCGGGGCCGCCGCCGCGGGCGCGGCCGCCCGATGTCCGAGATCAACGTGACGCCCTTTGTGGACGTCATGCTGGTGCTTCTGATCATCTTCATGGTGGCCGCCCCGCTGATGACCGTCGGTGTGCCGGTGGAACTGCCCAAGACCGCTGCAGGCGCCTTGCCCGGCGACGAGGAAGAGCCGCTCACTGTCACAATGACTGCCGAGGGCGGGGTGGAGATCCAGACCACCCCGGTCGCGCGCGAGGAACTGGTGGCCAAACTGCGGGCGATTGCGGCTGAGCGGTCGTCTGACCGGGTTTTCCTGCGCGCCGACGGGCGGATCGCCTATTCGGACGTGATGCAGGTGATGGGCGCGCTGAATGCGGGCGGTTTTTCCAACGTGGGGCTGGTGACGGACACTGGCGGTCCGGCGCTGGACGGGCAGCGGGCCGGAAGCACAGGGCAGTAGGCGGGGCGCACAGGGTGCAGACCGGAACCAAAATCTCGCTGGCAGGCCATGGGCTGTTGATGACCTGGGTTGTCTTCGGCGCCTGGTTCCCGTCCGAACCCTTGCCATCCAACGTGCAGCAAGTGGCGCTGATTTCCTCGGAGCAGTTCGAGAAGCTCAGCCAGCAGCGCCAGGCGCCGCAGGTGTCGCCGGAGCCTGCGCCGCTGAATGAGCCTGCCGCTGTTCAGCCCGCACCGGAGCCTGCGCCGCAGCCGGACCCGGAGCCGGAGATCACCCAGCCCGAGCCGGTGGCCCCGGTAGAGCCCGACCCGCAGGTGACGGAACTGCCGGAACAGCCGCCGGAACCCGAAGTGCCGGTTGAGCTGCCCTCTGCCGCGGAAGCGCCGGAAGTTTCCTCGCTGGTGCCGCAGGTCCGGCCTGAAACCGCGCCGCGCCCGGTGGACCGGGTGGCGCCGGAACCGGTCGCGCCGCCGGAGCCGGATACGAAGATTGACGATATCGTCCAGCCTGAGGTCGCGCCCGAGGAGGGTGCCGAGACCGAGCAGGACGTGCAGGAAGCCACCGCGCGTGAGGCCGCGAGCGACCGGATTGTGACTGAGGAGAACGAGGGCGAGGATGTGGCAGCCTCCGCTGCGCCCGCGGTGTCAAAACGGCCCAAGACCCGGCCGGCCCGGCCCCAGCCGGACCCGGAACCGCAGGTGACAGAAGCGGCGCAGCCGGCAGAAACAGAGCAGACGGATACTGCCGATGCGGTTGCCGATGCGCTGGCAGAGGCACTGGCAGGCGGCGCCGATGTGGAGGCGCCGGAACCCTCCGGCCCGCCGCTGACGCTGGGTGAGAAGGACGCGCTGCGGGTTGAGGTGTCGCGCTGCTGGAACGTCGGCTCGCTCTCCACCGATGCGTTGAAGACAACTGTGGTGGTCGGCGTGTCGCTGTCGCAGGATGGCAAGCCGGACACCGGGTCAATCCGGATGCTGTCCAGCACCGGCGGGTCTTCGGCAGCGGCAAAGCAGGCCTATGAGGCGGCCCGGCGGGCGATTATCCGCTGCGGGTCGGCAGGCTTTCAGCTTCCCCCTGAAAAATATTCGCAATGGCGCGATATTGAGATGACATTCAATCCTGAAAGGATGCGGATCAAATGAGGAAAATACTGGCAGCTCTTCTGATCGGTGCCGCAGCAGCGGCAGGCGCGGGCGCGGCCATGGCTCAGGATGGCCCGCTTCGCATCGAGATCGACCAGGGCGTGATCGAGCCCTTGCCCTATGCGGTCCCGGATTTCGTGCCGGAGACCCCGGCGGCATCGGAATATGCCACCCAGATCGCCCGGGTGATCGCCGCCGACCTGAGCGGCACCGGCCTGTTCCGGGAGGTGCCGGCCAGCGCCCATATCTCCAAGGTCACGGGGTTCGACAGCCCGGTGAAATACGCCGATTGGAAGGCGGTGAACGCGCAGGCGCTGATCACCGGCGCGGTCAGCGTCAACGGCAACCAGCTGACGGTGCGCTTCCGCGGCCATGACGTCTTTGCCGAGAAAGAGCTGGGCACCGGGCTGCAGTTCAACGGCACCACCGACGGCTGGCGCAGGATGGCGCATAAGGTGGCGGATGCGGTCTACAGCCGGATCACCGGCGAAAGCGGCTATTTCGACAGCCGGGTGGTCTATGTCTCCGAAAGCGGCCCCAAGAACGACCGCCGCAAGCGGCTGGCGGTGATGGATTACGACGGCGCCAACGTGCAGTACCTGACCAACAGCGCCTCCATCGTGCTGGCCCCACGGTTCTCGCCTACCGGCGACCGGGTGCTTTATACCAGCTATGAAAGCGGCTTCCCGCAGATCCATGTGCTGGACGTCGGCCAGGTGCAGCGCAAGGTACTGTCCAGCGGCGACGGCACCATGAGCTTTGCGCCGCGGTTTGCCCCCGACGGGCGCACCATCGTCTATTCGCAGACCCAGGGCGGCAATACCGACCTGTTCTCGATGGATATCAGCACCGGCGCCAAATCCCGGCTGACCTCGGCCCCCTCGATCGAGACGGCGCCGTCGTTCTCGCCCGATGGCAGCCAGATCGTGTTCGAAAGCGACCGTTCCGGCAGCCAGCAGCTCTATGTGATGCCGGCGGGCGGCGGCGAGGCACGGCGGATCAGTTTTGGCGAGGGCCGCTACGGCACGCCCGTATGGTCGCCGCGCGGCGACATGATCGCCTTTACCAAGCAGAACAAGGGCCGCTTTCACATCGGTGTGATGCGTACAGACGGCGGCGAGGAGCGGCTGCTGACGGCGTCGTTCCTGGACGAGGGGCCGACCTGGGCGCCCAATGGCCGGGTGATCATGTTCACCCGCGAAAGCCAGGGCAGCGCCGGACGCGCGCTGCTCTATTCGGTGGACATCACCGGGCGGAACCTGAAACCTGTCAAAACACCGGACGGGGCTTCGGATCCGGCCTGGTCGCCGTTGCAGAATTAAGTGAAGTGAATTGGCGGGGATACCCGCATGGAACCTGAACCGGGCATGTGTTAATTTCCGGTCAAGAAACGCAAAAGGGATAGGCAGACAACATGAGCGGTTTGAAATTGGCAATTGCGGCTGTAGCCGTTCTGGGCTTGGCGGCCTGCAGCAACAACCGGTGGGATGACACGGCCAACGGCGGCGGCGCCGGTGCAGGGGCCGGCGTGGGGGCAGGGGCCCTGGATCCGGCAAGCCCGGCCTATTTCCAGCAGACCGTTGGCGACCGGGTGCTGTTCCTGGTGGACCAGTCGACGCTGACGCCCGAAGCACAGGGCATCCTGCAGGGGCAGGCGCGCTGGCTGACCCAGAATGCCGACTATGTTGTCACCATCGAGGGCCACGCCGATGAGCAGGGCACACGCGAATACAACCTTGCCCTGGGCGCCCGCCGTGCCAACGCCGCGCGGGAATACCTGATTTCGCAAGGGGTTGCAGGCCACCGCCTCAAGGTTGTCAGCTACGGCAAGGAGCGCCCGCTGGAAATCTGCTCGAATGAGGCCTGCTATTCCAAGAACCGCCGCGCGGTCACCGTGCTGGCCGGCGGTCTGACGGGGTAAGGCCATGAAGCGCCTGCGCACCGTACTTCTTGCCTCCGTGATGCTGCTGCCGGTGCCGCTGGCGGCGCAGGACAGCCAGACGCTGGCGGACATCCGTCAGGAGCTGACCGTCCTGCATGTGGAAATCCAGCGCCTGAAGCGGGAGATGTCGACAACCGGGGCGCCGTCGGCGGATGTTTCCGGTGATACGGTTCTGGACCGGGTCGCTGCAATCGAGAGCGAACTGCAGCGGCTGACCCTGCAGACCGAGCAGATGAATCACCGGATCGACCGCATCGTCACCGATGGCACCAACCGGATCGGCGACCTGGAATTCCGCCTGGTTGAGCTGGAGGGCGGCGACCTCGGCGCGCTGAAGGAAACCACGACGCTGGGCGGCGGCGAGCTGCCTGCCAGCGGCGGTGCGGCACTGCCCGCTGCTGGCGCAGAAACCTCTGGCGGTGATACCGGCGGCGGTGAACTGGCCATTGGCGAGCAGGCGGACTTTGATGCCGCCGAAAAGCTGCTGGCGGACGGCGCGTATCAGGACGCGGCAGAGAAATTCGCGGCCTTCAACCAGTCTTACCCTGGCAGCCCGCTGGCGCCCGCAGCCGAATTCAGCCGCGGCAAGGCGCTGGACGGGCTGGGCGACACCCGCGAAGCGGCGCGCGCCTATCTGGCGGCCTTCACCGGCAACTCGGCCGGGCCGGTGGCACCCAAGGCCCTGTTCGAGCTTGGCGCGGCTCTTGGCCGGCTGGGCCAGACCGATCAGGCCTGCGTGACGCTGTCCGAGGTCGGGGTGCGCTTTCCGGGGGCCGCGCAACAGGCTGAGGCCGCGGCAGAAATGGCCAAGCTGGGCTGTTCTTGACGGGGCTGCGGCGCGATATCCTGGGGCTGCTGCGCGGCCAGTTCCAGTCCAGACTGACCGGCAAGCTCGGTATTGCCGTGTCCGGCGGCAGCGATTCGATGGCGCTGATGCACTTGATGAAGGAGGCCTTTGAAGGCGAGCCGGTCGAGTTCCAGGCAGCAACCGTGGACCATGGATTGCGGCCGGAATCGGCAACTGAGGCCGACTGGGTGGGCGACGCCGCTGCCGAACTGGGAATCGCGCATGAGGTGATCCGGTGGGAGGAAGGCCCGGGACAGGGCAACCTGCAAAAACAGGCCCGCGAAGCGCGCTATGATCTGCTGTGTGCCTGGGCGAGGCGCAACGGAATCTCCACCCTCTGCGTGGCGCATACAGCGGACGATCAAGCCGAAACACTGCTGATGCGCATGGCCCGGATCTCAGGAGTGTCGGGGCTTTCCGGCATGCCGCCGCGCCGGGTGCACAAGGGCGTTACCCTGGTGCGGCCGCTGCTGGAAGTCACCCGCAGCGAATTGCGCCAGTTCCTGCAGGAGCGCGGCATCGAATGGTGCGAGGACCCCAGCAACAGCGATTTGCGCTATGAACGGGTGCGGGCACGCCGCGCTTTGGCGGAACTGGCACCGCTGGGCCTGACGCCGACGGTGCTGTCCCGGGTTGCCCAAAACATGAACAAGGCGCGCGAGGCGCTGGACTGGTACGTGTTCCTGGCGGCCCGCGACATGGCCCACGTGCAGGCCGGCGCGGTGGTTCTGTGCCAGCGGAAATTCCGAACTCTGCCCAGCGAGACCGGCTACCGGCTGCTGGTCAAGGCCATCCAATGGGTGGCGGGAACCCCCTATCCGCCGCGCCGGGTGCCGATGGAAATCGCCGTTCTGGCCGCGCGCGGCGGCGGTGCGGCGACGGTGGCCGGCTGCCATTTGCTGACAACCTCCAAACAGATCTGGATCTGCCGCGAGGCCAAGGCGGTCGCAGGCGTCACATCGCTGCCCGGCCAGGTCTGGGACAGCAGGTGGAAGGTTTTCGGAGGTGACGCAAAGGGTTGCGAAGTGCGGCACTTGGGGCGTGGCGGTCTGTTAAATTGCCCCTCCTGGCGGGCAACCGGCGTGCCGGGCACCGTGCTGGAGTCCTCGCCGGCGGTGTGGCGCGGTGCCGAACTGGCGGCTGCGCCGGTGGCCGGACTGGGCAATGGATGGACGGCGGAACCGGTGGCAAACGAAGAAGAGTTCTTCGCATCCCTTTTATCGCATTGAACCTGCCCGAATGATCCTTATTTTAAGCACAACGCAGGCGGCCTGACAGGTGCGCCTAATTGATAGGGAGAACTTTCCTTGGGCAACGCTCGCAATATCGCCTTTTGGGTTGTTCTGTTTCTGCTGATTCTGGCGCTGTTCAATCTGTTCAGCGGTTCCGGCAGCACGATGCAGAGCCGTGAACGCACTTTCTCGGACTTCGTGAGTTCGGTGGAGACCGGCAAGGTCAGCACCGTCACTCTGGACGGGGAACAGGTCCGCTACACCACGACCGACGGGCAGAACTACGTCACCATCAAGCCGGGCGATGCCGAAGTCACCTCGCTGCTGATCGAAAAGAACATCCCGGTGCGCGCTGAAAAGCAGCAGCAGTCCGGCTTCCAGTCCTTCCTGATCACGCTTCTGCCGTTCCTGCTGCTGATCGGTGTCTGGATCTACTTCATGAACCGGATGCAGGGCGGCGGCAAAGGCGGCGCCATGGGATTCGGCAAATCCAAGGCCAAGATGCTGACCGAAAAGCATGGCCGCGTCACCTTTGACGATGTCGCGGGTATCGACGAGGCCAAGGAAGAGCTGGAAGAGATCGTCGAATTCCTGCGCAACCCGCAGAAATTCTCGCGCCTCGGCGGCAAGATTCCCAAGGGCGCGCTGCTGGTTGGCCCTCCGGGCACCGGTAAAACCCTGCTGGCCCGCGCCATTGCAGGCGAGGCCGGCGTGCCGTTCTTCACCATCTCCGGCTCCGACTTCGTCGAAATGTTCGTCGGCGTCGGCGCTTCCCGCGTGCGCGACATGTTCGAGCAGGCCAAGAAGAACGCGCCCTGCATCGTCTTCATTGACGAGATTGACGCGGTGGGCCGCCACCGCGGCGCCGGCTATGGCGGCGGCAATGACGAGCGTGAGCAGACCCTGAACCAGCTGCTGGTGGAAATGGACGGTTTTGAGGCCAACGAAGGCGTCATCATCCTGGCCGCCACCAACCGCAAGGACGTGCTGGACCCGGCTCTGCTGCGTCCGGGCCGCTTTGACCGCAACGTGACCGTCGGCAACCCCGACATCAAAGGCCGCGAGAAGATCCTGGCGGTGCACGCCCGCAAGACCCCGCTGGGTCCGGACGTTGACCTGCGCATCATCGCCCGCGGCACCCCCGGCTTCTCCGGTGCCGACCTGGCCAACCTCGTGAACGAGGCTGCGCTGATGGCAGCCCGTGTCGGCCGCCGCTTTGTCACCATGGAGGATTTCGAATCCGCCAAGGACAAGGTGATGATGGGGGCAGAGCGCCGCTCGATGGTGCTGACCCAGGACCAGAAGGAAAAGACCGCCTACCACGAGGCCGGCCACGCCGTTGTCGGCCTGGCGCTGCCGCTGTGCGATCCGGTCTACAAGGCGACGATCATCCCGCGCGGCGGTGCCCTGGGCATGGTGGTCAGCCTGCCGGAAATGGACCGCCTGAACTACCACCGCGATGAGTGCCAGCAGAAACTGGCGATGACCATGGCGGGCAAGGCAGCCGAAGTCATCAAATACGGCGAGGACCACGTCTCCAACGGCCCGGCCGGCGACATCCAGCAGGCCAGCCAGCTGGCCCGCGCCATGGTGCTGCGCTGGGGCATGTCGGATAAGGTCGGCAACATCGACTATGCCGAAGCCCACGAAGGCTACTCCGGCAACACCGCGGGTTTCTCCGTCTCGGCCCACACCAAGGAGCTGATCGAGGAAGAGGTGAAACGCTTCATCCAGCAAGGCTATGAGCAGGCGCTGGAGATCCTCAAGGACAAGAACGAGGAATGGGAGCGTCTGGCGCAGGGCCTTCTGGAATACGAAACCCTGACCGGCGACGAGATCAAACGGGTGATGAACGGCGAGCCGCCGCAGTCGGGCGATGACGAGGACGACAGCGAGGATCAGGGCAACGCCTCGGTCACCGCGATCCCCAAGGCCAAGCCCAAGAAGACCCCGCCCGAAGGCGGCATGGAGCCTGAGCCCTCCGCCTGATCCCAAAGGTTTAAACCCCCGGATGCCGCTGGCCTCCGGGGGTTTTTCATTTCCGGTACTGAACTGCGAAAACACAAAAAAGCATGGCAGCCGGGCTGGCGCCATACCGCACCGCCTGTATGCTCGCGGCAATGTCAAAGGGTCATGCGAGGGAGAGCAGGCATGCCGGTGCTGCGGAAAACGGAATTCACGGGCGAGATCGTGTGGCTGGGCCATGTGCCTGCGGAAAGCGGGTTGCAGGCGGTGCCGGCGGACCGTTTGGACCTTGGCTTTGCCGGAATTGACGGCGGGCGCCACGAGGGCGAAAACCGCCCTTCCTGCGTGCGGGTGCGCAATCTCTACAAGGAAGGCACTGAAATCCGGAACGTGCGCCAGCTGACCATCCTGTCGGAAGAGGAGCTGGCGCTGATCGCGGCGGACATGGGGATGGACAGCGTCAACCCGGCGCATCTGGGTGCCACCATCGTGCTGCGCGGCATCCCGGACTTCACCTTTGTGCCGCCGTCCTCGCGCCTGCAGGGGGCGGACGGGGTGACGCTGACGGTGGACATGGAGAACCGCCCCTGCGTGCTGCCGGGCCGCGAGATCGAAAAGGACCACGCAGGCTTCGGCGCGCGCTTCAAGCCGGCGGCGCAGAACCGGCGGGGAATCACCGCCTGGGTCGAACGCCCCGGGTGCCTGCAGCTGGGCGGAGAACTGGCGCTCTTTGTTCCGGATCAGCGCGCCTGGGCGCCCTAGGCGCCCTTTTTCGGGGAATTCCGTTTCCTTTAAGGAACCTTGGCAGGGCCTGCGAAAGACCCCACGCCGCATCAAGGCGTGATAATGTCGGAAATCACGCGCGTATTGTGCCGCATTTTGGCTAAGTCTACCGCCAAACCGGCATTCCCGTGCCGGCGATTGTATGCAAACTCAGCAGGAACCTTGCCATGAGCTACAAGAGTGACATCGAGATTGCGCGTGAGGCGCAGAAGAAGCCGATCCAGGAGATTGGCGCGAAGATCGGGATTTCCAGCGATGACCTGCTGCCCTACGGCCATGACAAGGCGAAGGTGAGCCAGGGGTTCATCGACTCTGTGCAGTCGAAGGAAGACGGCAAGCTGATCCTGGTGACCGCGATCAACCCGACGCCTGCGGGCGAAGGCAAGACCACCACCACCGTGGGTCTGGGCGAC
>NZ_LYUZ01000087.1 GCF_001679925.1 Leisingera sp. JC1
CTGCGGTCAGAGCTGCGGTCAGAGGCCACGGATTGCCCTTTCGGCCCTCCTGATGGCGCTCCTGGCTCCTGCGGCTGTCTCTGCCGGAGACTGGTCCAGCTCCGGCAGCTTCGACCTGAAAGAGACCACTGAAATCCGCGAAAGTCTGGCCTCGGCTCCGGCTTCCTCCCAGGGCGGCTGGAACTTCGCCACGAGGGAAAGTGAGTGGGTTGCCCTCGATGCCTTTGAACGCTCGCGGCCGGGAAAGCAGCCCCCTGCCCCGGCCACCTTCCGCCTTCCCTCCGGCTCCAATGTCGAGCAGCTGTTTGCCCTCATCGCATTTGCTGAAGCTCCCGGCGGCCGCTATGACGCGATCCATCACGGCGCCAAGGTGAAGCCCGGCAAGAAACCCTCACAGATGACGCTTGCGGAAATCTACGCCTGGATCGACCGCACGCCGGGCCAGCCCCATGCCATCGGAAATTTCCAGATCATACCTTCGACATTGCTTAACTTGCAGAAACGTCTGGGCCTGCCTGACGGAACCCGGTTCAGTCGGGAGACACAGAACCGCATGGCCGCGCTTCTGATTTCTGACGCCGGGTATCAGAAGTTCGCGGCTGGCCGGATGTCACGCTCCACCTTCATGGACAACCTGGCGCGCATCTGGGCTGGCTTACCGCTCGCCTCAGGTAAATCCGCTTATCATGGGTATGCCGGGAACCGCGCAACCATCACGCGGGATTTCTACGGTGAGCAGATGGAAAGGATCTTTGGCTCCGGTAAGGCAACGGTGACCACTGCCTCCTCTGCTCCGATCACAAAGCCATCGGCCGCTGGCTGGACCGGACTTGGGCAATGATGCAGCAAGTTGGCAGATCCTGCAGCACGAAACAGACAAGCGCCAGGATTTAGGAAATCCACTTTAAGGCGAACTAGGCGACGGAAACAGACCGAGGCAGACCGCCCGAAACAGCTACAGTCCGAGCGCTTGTACGAGGTCTTCAAATGCGACATGAAAGCAGCGGACTATGCTCTGAAGGCGGCAGCTATGATTGTGGTGGCTGGCGCTCTCTCAGGAGGGGCTTACAGCGTGCTCAAGTCTGCCAGCAGCTTCGTGCATGTGCTCTTTCCGGTAGCCGGGTTTGCAGGCACCGCCGCCTTGCTGTGGGTTGCCTGTCAGCTCTTGTTTGCCTTTGCTCTTTCCCTGGACAAGTCAGGCAGACTTCGACGCGCCACGCACCTGGTGCAAGTGGTAGCGGCCATTTTCATCGCCGCTATTATCGGCCAGTTGTTCCCTCTGTTCATGATGATCTGGACCGCCGGCCTATGATCCGATCAACCCCGCCTCCACACCCGGTATTCGTCCAGCGTCCGGTAAAACTCACCGGACCTGATCCCGAGCAGGAAGAGAAAGTACACGGCAGCAAAAAGCCCTGACCAGACGCCGAAGATCGAGGCCCAGGATACGGTCAGAAAAAAGAGTGCGCAGTGTCCTGTCAGCTGCCTCTCCAACCCTTTGACTGCCTCGGTCTGAAGCCGGGGCGACTCTGACTGTAACACGTTTCCGGTTAATTTTCTGGGCGACCCTTGCTGCACCGGAACTGGCAGTTGATGTCCCCGGCTAACCTGCAGGGGTATCCAAAGCATTACGGGCGGCTCGGGCGGTGCAGACTTCAAGGGTTTTGGGCACTCCGCTCGACAGACCTGGCTCGAAATGAAAAGGCCAAGGTGTTTTTGAACACCTCGGCCTCTGTCTGTCCTCTGGTAGGAGCGGGAAATCTTGAGCCCGGTCAGCTCGTCATGTGATTTCCAGGTCTGTAAGGTCAGCTCCAGCTTGCAGTACCTCGTAGACCCATTTGGGTTTGCGGCCCCTGCCCGTCCAGGTTTGGTCTGGGTTCCCCGGGTTTCTGTATTTTGGGACCGCTTTCCCTTTCTGTCTTTTCACCGCTGACGGAAAAACGTCCTCCAGGGAAAATCCAAATTCACCTACGGCTTTTTCTGCCGCCAGATGCGCCGACCTCAAGTCTTCCTTCTGCCGCGCTTCAATCGCGTTTGCCAGATCAGCCTGCAGCTGCTTCAATTCGGCAGACGACATTGTATTCAAATCCATTGCCATTCCTATAACTTTGCCTCTGGTGAGCACTGAATAGTTTAGCGACTAAAAAAAATCCAGAATATCCTTTGCGCGTAGAAAATTACCCGCACCAACTTTGTCTCCGCCCTCCCCTATATGGGCGCGCTAATCCTTCGGAAATCAGAATACTGCCCAGGTCGTGCCCATGCAGAAAAATACGGGCAAGCCCCCTCCCGTATTTGTCCCGGCCAGGAAGCACAATGAACTCGACCGTTCCGGCTTCCCTAACCAGTTGACGAGCACGGCGTGTCGCTTCATCGCCAAGGGCTTTTTCATACCGGCACCGCGGCTTGTATGTTTCCGGGGTGTCGTAACCCACAAGCCGGAACCGATCGTTTCCAACATCGGCCGTGTCACCGTCGATCAGATATATGTCCCGGCTGCTTAACGGTGCCGCCTGGGCCACGGCGGCCGAGACTAGAAAGAGTATTGCAGCAAGGAACCTCATGCCCGGGCCTCGAAAACACGTTCAGCTTTATTGGCTGGCAAGCGCTCTCCCCTGTGGTTCAGCGGCCACCCGCTTTGATCAGTATCCATTTCCAGCTCGGGGGCGAGATAGAAACCCGGCGTCCAGCGTTCAGCACCGCAAGAGCACCGCTCCAACCGATCTGTCGCTCGCACTATCGGCAGATCGTTCTTGAAGCGCGGCCAGCCAAGCGTTGCAAAGCCGGCGCACCTCATGCTTCCTTTTCCACCCACTGGCTTGAATTCGCATTCGTGTTCTCTTCCACCGCCAGGAAGAGTTCTGGAGGGCAAGGAAAATCCGGCGCGCACTATTTGCAGAGGGTTCACGCCGACCAAAACTCCCACCGCAATCAAGGTGATGAAAATAAAAGGGTAGCCGTACTGGAGCATTGGCGCCTCTTGGATCACCACTGAGACGTCAGCTGCTGCCACTGCGAGCAAGCCAGCTCTGAAAATGTCGAAACAGAAGTATGCGAACGGCGCTGTAAGCATGTTTGCCAGCCCGAAGTCGCCAAGGCGCATGTTTCGCAGGGCAGCTGCCATACAGAAAATTGCGACACCGCAGAAAAACCAAGCATACCCGATGTAAGGTGCGGCGACTCTGGCCTGGTCGAGGACGACCCAAAAATCTTGAAACATTCTGAAACCTATATGCCTATGTGTGATGCCCGGTTAGCGAGCTTTGGAAATCACCCCGTCTGTCCGGATCGCCGCGAAGTCTGAGGCTGTTCGCCTGGACATCTCCACGCCGTCTCCTGACATGATCGCTTCGACGTGATCTGTCACTTTGATCACGGAACCGTCGGCCTCGATGGCTGTTAGATCTCCATCCCGCGTGTGGGAAACAGAACCATCGGCCTTGATGCGGATCCACGCGCCGTTGACCTGTACAGCTACCTCGTAATCATCGGCCTTGATCCCTTGCCAACCTTGAGCTGGATCCCGGCGCAGGACTATTTGATCCGGGCGCATTTTAATTTGCACGTCGCCGTTTTCAGTTTGGTCAGACGCTTTGACCACCACGAACGCCTCTTGCTCGGCCGGATCCCGGTGAATAGACGCGTTGCCATTTCTGGGCGGCCACAGTTTGGCGGCCTCCCGCTGGTTTCCTGACTGGTCCCTGTGAAATCCGATGTACATCTGCGCCGAACGCCAGGTCCGGCTCAATCCTTCAGACAACATGTTCATGATTGCCAATCCTCATATTGCAGGTCAGTGACCCTGCGAAACTCTTTGACGCCGCTCACGAATTTTAGGAGTACATGTGCTGCGCACGCTTGTCGGACTTGTAAATCGGCCAATCGCGCAACCTTTCTAGTCCTATCTCGGATTGTCTCTCTCTTGATATTTGAACAAAGAATGACGGTGCTGGCAGGCTACGATGGAGCTGTTCCAATGTTCGTTTCGACCAGGCGCGGGTTCTGAAAAACTTCCGGACGCTAACAGCACGTTGCTCGACTGTATCCAGAGCCTCCTGAAGGCCGTCACAGAACTCGTCATACTGCCCTTCGAGCGGGCATCCTTCCACCTTGTATCCAAGGTTCTCAAGGTTCTTTCGAATGGCCCAATAGCGCACGCCGCGATCCGGTCGTTCCATTATCTCGCGGTCAAATTGCTTCCAGAATTCTCTATGTGCTCGCATTTCTTTCAGGCTATTCTTTGACAATCAGGCTACGCGCCGATGCCGTTCCTGGCAGAACATCCCACCGGGGACCGCGGCCTCCATCGTGAAGCCCAGCTTCATTGCCATTTCATAATCGACACACGGGATTTCCACCCCGTCATACTCGATGTTCCAGACGGTAGAACCGTCACTGAGGATCAATTCAATCAATCTGATCATCGTCCTGCCTCCGGGCGTCAGTTGGAAATCAGCGGGTGCCTTCGCGGCGTTCACGCTCATATTCTTCGACGGTCAGGCCGCGGCGGTAGGCGTCAAGTTCTTCATGAAGTTCATCGAGACCTGTCTGCTCATCAAGGCTGCGTCCCTTCTCCAGTTCTTCGGACCATTCTTCAAAGCGTTCTGTCATGGCTGCCTCCCTTGGGCGTCAGTTGGAAAATTTGGGCTTGATGCTGGGCAATGTGCAGGTCGAGCCAGCTGGAGTCTGGTCAGCGCATTGTTCCGGTTGGATCGTGTAGTCCCAGTGCATCGGGATAATAAGATCGGAGTCACGAATTGCTTGTCGCGCCTGGCTAATGTCAGAGAACCCGTCCCAGCGCTGCACCTCTCGGCCGCCATCGGTGAAAACGATTTTGAACATGGTAGTGCCTCAGGAAAAATCCGGGTTTCGTCTCTTGCATCACTAATATCACACCTATATCATGCTTGCAATGATATAAGTGTGATACAGATGGGGAAATCGTGAAAAGAGGCTTTATCCGCTCTTTCAAATCCGGGCCGACCCTCCGCAGCCAGAAGGCGGCGCTTCGAGCGGCGGGCCTGGATGTCGATGACCCATTTGGCCCGGTCCATTCCGAGGATAGGGAGGTTGCGATTGCCAGTCTGGAGCCGGGAGATGTTCTTGTGGTGGCTTCAGCGTCCTGTCTGGGGTTCTCCGCGCGCGATGTTCTCGAAGCTCTCAGTGAAATTGGGAAGCGCGGCAGCTCGGTGCTGGATCTCGATACATCCGAGACTGTTTCGATTCATCCGGATGCCGTGCCTGCTTTGGAGTTTGCTGCACGCGCTGAGAGTAGCAGCCGGGCTGCGGCTTTGTCTCGCGCGCGGCAGGCCCGTCGGGAAAGCGGCAACCTAGGCCAAAAACCCTTTGAGTGGTCCGCGGAGAAGATCCACACTATCCTCCAGATGCGCGGTGAGGGGGCCACAAACGCCCAGATCTCAGAGGCCGTGGGGGCCAGCATCGCTACATTGAACCGAAAAATTCGAGAGCTGCGCGACAACGGCAAGCTCAGTGACACTTCCAAGAAAGGCGCTGATTGATGAATGAAATTACTGAACAGGTGCTTACCGAGCGGATTCAGGATCAAGAGCGGATTATCTCTAATCTGCGGGAGCGGCTTCAAGCAGCCGAAGAAAACAGCGCAGACTATGTTGTTCGGCGCCTCAGGCTCCACGGTACAATTCTCCTGCACGTAGCTGGCGACATGCAAAAGTACGAAGGCTCCGTTAGAGCTGAAGGACTGAAACGAGTTGGTGAAGACCTGATCAGCCAAACTTGGGATCTCGACAGCGCTCCGTTGGCAGAGGATGTGAAAGTTGCCGTGAAATCTGCTTGCAACAACGGTTTGTACCGGTGGTAATCTACCCTTCTAGGAAAGGTGGATAGATGAGACTTCTGGCGTTTCTCTACCTGATGGCGGCCGGTGTTTCCGGTGTGATCTTGGGAATCGAACTACATCAGTCATGGAGCCATGGCGCTGTACTTTACAATCCTGGTGGCAAGCTTCTCTTCTTGATGTGGCCAGTAGTTTTCCTGGTCGGGTCGCACCTTTGCCTGAAGGCCTCCCTGTCCGCCAAGTCAATTTCCAACAGAGGTGCAGAGCGGTGAAAGAATTGGAACGAAGGCGAACTGTCCTTCAGGCTAGTGGAATTCGCGTCGTCTATTTTGGCGATTTCTACTATCTGGGCCTTCCTGGGGTCCGCATACTTGAGCCAGAGCAAACAGATAGTGGTGCATGGGAAGCTTGGACAGCTTTCACCTTAGACGCTGACCAATCAAAAGAAGAAAAGCTCGTGGAGTTGCACACTGACGATGCAGGGATGACGCCCGAACTGTTTTTTCATGTTTTGGCTGGAATTGAGGCAGGATTTTCAGCCGGCCTTTCTTGTGGGCGGTCAGAGGTTCAGAATGCAGCGAGCTATGCCTTTAAGGCGCTGTCCGGCGAACTGGATGTCGGACCTCTGTGCGAAGTTGCTGCTGATGCCCTAAAAGACTCCAAGAAAGGTGCAGATTAGTGCTCAAAGGATGGCGAGACTTAATCTCATCCAAGAAAGTGGATGAAGGCCATGTATGGGACCACGTTAAGCCTGTACTGGAAGCGATAAGAGTATCGCTCCCAGCGTATCGCGAGCTACCAGTTGTAGATCCCTCAACTCGCCGACCGGCGGTGTTCGAAATTTCGTCTTCTCGTGCTGTATGGGAGATCCCACTGTCAGGAGGTCGCGCTTGTTTCATGCGTGTTGACCGCACGAACTTTGGCAATGAAAATCAGTTCGTTGTCTTCGTTCGAGCAAGTGACTTTTACGCAATTTGGCGAGCGGTAGAGTATACTAAGGGTAGAGAAGAGCCAGATCGACCACCTGAGTTATCAAGAATTCCGCTTGATCGTAAGTGGGGCTGGCAAGCGAAATGCTGGGCGGAGGGCAAGTCGAATCCAGTACCTCTTGCAAATGTCACATATCACCCAGACTACGGAATTGGGTTCAACGACGGCATTACACGAACGCTTTGGCTGCTTCACAACAAAGCACCGATTTTCCCGGTTCTTGTGCGCGGGCAGGACAGCGCTTTTGGACTGCACGAGACAGTAGGGGATAGTGACATGGCGTGTGAAAGCCTTGAACAACTGTTTGTGGATTTCTACCCTCCCCAAAAGAGTGCAACCGAAGGGACACGATGATGGCATGGGACGGCGTAAAAATCACTCCGGACGAAGTTGAAAAGGCAGTTCGAGAACGGCTTGAAATTGAGGTCGTAGATGACCCAGCAGATATTCTGAAGCTCATCGAAGATGAAACCCAGGAGCTTTGGTCAGCCTCATACCGCGATGGAAAAGAAATAAAAGCTGCTGTCGTGCTGGTTCGATGGGATGATGAATGGTGCAATCTGAAGGTGCTCACAGAAGATGAAGGACCGGTGGCGACCGCTGTGCCGGAAACCATCCTCGACATGCTTACCCCCACAAGTAACCCGTTCGCGCAAGAATGGCGGGATGATTGCCGGAAAATTTCCTCCGGCGTGTCCGCCGTTATCCGCCCTGGCGGGATGATCCGCTAAGCAGTTCCAAGAAAGGGCCGGTGAATGACCGCCGATACTCCAGACCAGAGCATTGACACCATCTCAGATCAGGCGGATCTCTGGGCCTTTTGGAACGGCTTCGGCGATGCTGACGAGCTGAAACAATGGGGTGAAAATGCTGAACGTGAAAGACTGGGTGAACAAGCTTCCCAATCGGGGCAGATCGCCCAGTCCTCGCAGGGCAATTTCTAAAGGAGGAGTTGAAGGCAGGGAATTAAACCCCCGCCTCAACTGTCACTTTCATACCAAGGGCCTTCATCACACCCAGCACAGTTGAGAGCTTCGGATCGCCCGCCTCGGATAAGCCCTTGTAAAGCGCCTGCCGCGTAACGTCCGCAGCTTTGGCAATTTCAGTCATGCCACGCGCGCGGGCAACAGTTGCCATGGCGTTCTTGATATATGCCTCGTCGCCAGTTTCGAAAGCCGCAGCCAGATATTCGGCTTGCGCCTCGATAGTATCCAGGTACTCGGCCGCATCGAAACGTGTTGTCTTGATCGGCATGTTCAAACCTCCTTTGCCATTGACACTGCGCGGGCGATGTCCCGGCGTTGTGAACTTTTATCTCCACCGCACAACAGGATGATCAGGATGTCCCCGCGCTTAGCAAAGTACACGCGGTAGCCTGGCCCATAGTCGATGCGCAGCTCCCCTATTCCATCGAAGAACTTCACGTCGCCCAAGCCACCTGCTTCTAGCCGCTCGATCCGCATTGCGATGCGGGCAACAGCACGCCGGTCTTTCAGCTTACGCATCCAACGCGAAAATTCTTCGGTCTGCTGAACCTCAATCATGTGTAAACTATAGGAGACACGCTTGATAAAGTCAACCACAGTTGACAGTTGTGCCCTCGCTACCCTGTGTTAGTGCCGCCAGTTGTCCCGGCCATACTTCCGACCGTTGACAGTTAGACGGTCATGTCCATCTATCGGCACGTCCTCATGAACAAGGCGGCCATCTTCCCTGATCCGGTAGATACTGGCAGTCGTGTCATCGAACCCGAAGCCGTAGATCACAAACTGCCAATCCCCCCTGCCCTGCTCCCTGACCTGGTAGTATCCCCCGAAGTTTCGGCACTGGTATTCCCCGGCCCACCATTGCGCGCCGGGTTTTGCTTTTTCTGTCTCGGTCATTGGAATGAGATCAAGCTGGCTCATGACTGGCCTCCCTAGAATTCAAAGGTCACATCGCCGTTGAGAAGGATTTTCCCGATTGCGTAAGTCAGGCGGCTCCCTTCTTCCTCTGCCTCGTCCTGCAACCCTTGCCACTGCTCATAGAGGTGCGTTTGACAGTCGGCTTTGCAGCTGACGGGCCGGTCCATGCTGTCGAAAATCTGGTACTTCGGCTGCGGCGCCTCAGCCAACAGCGTGCGATTGGATGCACAAGACTCCGGAGACCAAACGCGGCCGTTGTAGCTGATGTGCGCGATGTGATGCCCACTGTCGGTGAACACATCAGCGCTTCCGAATTGCGAATGTCCGAGGCCCGCCTTGTCCCGTGCCTCGATGTAGGCTCGCTGGCAATCGTTCAAGTTTTCCCTCCCCCGGATCCACTTGGTGCCGGGCACCGCGACCTCGCGCCCGGGATGAATCTCGAACCGCACCGCAAGGGGGCTTCCGTTGCTGCTCTGCCCGCTCATGCCGCCAGCTCCCCCGTCTTGATAAAACGCATAGGGTCTCTTTCAACGATCTGACACTGGCCCTCGGTATGGCCTTTGGAAATCGCCTTGGCCCGCATCCCTGCCAGATTGGCCGGCAGAATAGCCGCGCCCTGAGAGAGCGCGACTGCGTAGGTGTAGATGTCGTGACCTGCAAACATATTCGGCTCGACCTGCAATCATCCTGATTTTTGGCCCGAATTAGCTGACACTATCGCGGGTCTCAAACCCGGATTGTCTGCGAATGAACCCACATTGGCTGCGTCCAGCTTGCAATCATACAGGCGAACCCAGATTATCTGCGAACGGTAGGCCCGGTGGAGAACTTGGCCTATGCAGACTGAACGACAGCAAGCGCAGCAACCGCCGCCGGCAGCACGATTCATGAACTGGAAAGATGCCGGACAGACCTGCCGTTTACCGCTTCTGCCATCACTGATGATGCACCAACGGGCTTGACTTGCGGGCAATATGCCCTCATATAGGGGCTGAGGCGCAAGCTTGTATTGCCCTCTTTCCGAGGCCCACGCGTAAGCGTGGGCTTTCGTGCTTCTGGAGGTATTTTGACTTACGTAGTTTACCTAGACGAATTTGGGCACATTGGTCCCTACATAAGCAGAACAGATCCCCGACACAATGATAGCCCAGTATTTGGCTTGGCAGGGTTTGCCCTACCAATCAATGAAGTGCGGGGATTCGGCACTTGGTTCTACCAGCGCAAACAAGAACTTCTTGCGTTCGAAATTGACCGCTCCGGTACACATCCCGCCATTTGGGAGAAGAAGGGGGCAAGCCTCTATACTGTAACCAATGTTACCAAATATCCAGAGCTTCGCCGGTTCACGTTTCGGCTCTTCAACAAGATCGATAGCCTCGGTGGCTTTCTGTTTTATGTTGGCGGTACAAAACCTCGCCCCCCCGAGGAGCATAATCCGAACCAGCTTTATCGAAGCGTCCTGAGAGAAGCGATCAAACGCCTCAACCAGCACTGCGAAGAAGACTGTGATCCGCAGGAGAATTTTTTTCTTACACTTGACGAGCATGATCAACGTGATGCGCTGATCACTGAAGCTGCGATAGCGATGTATAAGCCCGCGGAGCCTCGCCGCCATCTCATCGAGCCACCTTTTCAGGTAGAAAGCCATCGGTATCAGACAATGCAAGCGGCAGACTGGATCGCAGGGCTTGTGGGGCGGTTTGGTGCGGTTTGGAAAGCACCAGCAGAATACCAAGAGAATGAAATTTTCAGGACATACTTCGAAGACCGATTAAATCAGAAATCAATTCGTAGTGGGATTCGAAGCTAAGGCTGTCCGATAAATGCAGATACTCTCGTAAATTCTCTGCAACTGCCCGCATTGCAAACTGGGCTTTCAGCTCCCCCGCTGCGTAGATCACTCATGTCACAGCTCCATTTTCCGAGCCGTGAATCATGCAGTGCGGCGGAAATCAATGCATCCTGACCCCAAGGGAACCACTGTTGGCGCCCCTCTGCTGGGGCGCCTTTCCTAATTTGCCATTGTGCACCATTTACGGCCACATGGAGTCAAACTCGGCCTGCGTAAGTAACTCTAAGTAGATGCGGCCCTGGTGCTCGTTTTTTGCTCCATCGGCTCCGTTCCGAGCCTTGTCACCAATTAGCCCTTTGACGCCGTCGCGCCCTGCGTGCGTGCAGGGCCAATTGACGTTGCCTTCTGCTCCGTGCCACCCGAAGTTTCCTGGTTTACCCCGGCTACCTCCCGTGCCTGGTTTCCCTGGGGTTGCCAAAAACTGAAACGCCAGCATTTTCGAGATCCCAGCAGCCGTTGACATCAAAATGAGGTTTCCACCTTGGATCCCGTCCTCAGCATCTCCTCCGCGGCCGGCCCGGCCACCATCACCACCGTCACCTCCGCGACCAGGTCCTGCAGCACAATGCAAATCGACAAGCAAATGAGCTTTAGTTACCGATGAACTACCTTGCGCGCCGTTTCCACCATGACCGCCATCCCCGCCGTCCCCGCCGTCACGTCCATCTTGACCGTGAGTTTCAAACGTTAACGCTGGGTAATTTTGCTCTGGGTCATTCGGATCGGTAACCTCGATTTCGTCGAAGGCTATAACAAATTGACGCATTATTCGCGGTTGGTCCGGACGAGAGCTTGTTCCATGTGTTCCGTGTGTTCCATCCGTTCCACTCTCGCCGACCCCTGTTCCGTTGATACCGTCAGCCGCTTTGGATGGTGTAGAGGGTTTAGGGGCTTTCGGGCCTGGCGAAACAACTATGCCTGCGCCACTTGTCGGGGTCCGCACTACCACCTTTCGAGCAGCAATGACGACAAGATTCTCACTCGGTAGTAGACCGGCGCTGGTGCCTCCATCGATAGTTAAAACCGCTCCATCTTGAAGCGCCAGAACGTCGCAGCGGATCACTCGGCTATTCTGGATATGTTCTTGGCCCTCAATAGCCAGAAGGTCATGAACTTCGTCAGCGCTCTGAATGGCTGACATCGTTTCATTCTTATCGAAGTGCCCTTTCTGATGCCCTGAGACGGCCAGTAGTGCTCCGATTGCATGGGCGCCATGCTCAAGTTGAACATTATACTCAAAATCTGGAAAGCTAATACTAGGAGCTTCTTGGAACAGCCCTCCAAACTTAGGGCCAAAGATAGTTCTCGCTCTTTCCTTGAGTTCACTAATTGATTCACCCGCGCCACTCATTACTAAACCTCCTCTGGTTACACTTTATATTCCCCAAGTAGAGCGAACGACGACAAGATCAATCAACCTTAATGCTGCCCATCCTGAGCCGTTCAAACTGAACTGTTCGCCTGCTTTGTTTAGGGTGCCCGTCCGTTGAACCCGACCTGTTCCGGCAGGGCTTGGCCTGTTATGCTGCTTTGGCAGCGTAACGCCAGGGAAGGAGCTCGTTCAGTTGTGTGATTTGTGGTCTGCGATTTGGGCGAGAACCCATGTTAGCCAAGCCTGAGGCTCGTCAATGTGAGTTTAGAGCCGATCTTGGAGTGTTTGCCAAACGTGGGTTTCCTAGACGCCAGGCCGCCGTCGAAACCCCGCCCAGAGACCTTGAATAATCCTGTCCTGAAATCGCGTCCGGATATCTACGTTCGGTGAAGCAAGTTGCAGACGGGAAGTCAGACGGGTGCAGGTGTATGAAAACATGTGGTAAAACCTATTCGCATTTAATGTGAGCCAGGGCGGATGATTGCAAGCCCGTCGCAAATAATGTGGGTTCATTCGCAGATAATTCGGGTTTGGGGTGCCGGATAGATGCAAATAGTTCGGGCTGAAAATCAAGATGATTGCAGGTCGAACCGGTTATGTTTGCAGGTCACGACATGTAGAGGTGTGTTTCCCAATGGCGCTTCATGCCGGCACCTCAGCGCTGAACACTACGGTTTCGCCTTCGACCTTGTAAGGAACAGCCTTGGACAGCAGTTGCTCGATGGCGGCGGCCGGGACGTCGGCAAAGGTCGCACTGACGGTCTGAAGCATCCGCTGCCGATCTCCCTCAAAGGAATAGGCGTTGATGGCCCACGCGATAACGCCGGGGGTGTGAACTGCAGGAGAAGAACCGAGGCGGTATGTTGTCATTTGAGTGCTCCCTATCTGTGGTGCAAGAAAATCAAGGCTGGATGCAGGACAGCCGCCGAAGGCGCCTGCCCCTGCATCCCTGCCTCGTGGCGAACAGCGGTTGGGGGCGAGACAAGCGCGCGAACCGCAGGACGGAGGAAAATTTGTCCCGCGAGGAATGGGCCAAAGGCCCAGGGGAAATTTTCCTTTGGGCGAGGAACTTGCGCGCTTGTCCGAGGGGGAAGGCAGCGTCTTCCCCCTAACCAGGGGGCGTTCGGCTTGTCCGAATCCCCCCTGCCCTACCGGTGAGAATGTCTGGGCCGGGGTGAGCGGGCGCAGCCCGTCGATCCCCTGCCCTGGCTAGATCATCTATGTGATCAGCGGTTTCGCTGATCTCTTGTTCCTGATGCCCATCCTGTAGCAAACAATTGGGCGGCCGGAGCCGCCCAATTCTGGACTTCAGGAGCTGGCATCCTTCTTCGGGAAAGCAACCATGTCCACGTTCGGGAACATATCGTGTTTGACGGTGATCGCGGTGATGTTGCCCTTCTCGTCGGTGCTGACGAAGGCAACACCGCAGCGGTTCCAGTAAGTCTTGCCGTCTTTTTCGTTTGCCTTGACGTTAAGGTTCAGAGTTTGAGAAGGCATTTTGTGATCCTCGCTTTGAGTGTTTCGATGAACATGGAGGAAGCGGGCTCAAAGGGGATGTCAGCTGAAAATTTGATCCGCGAGGAATGGGCCTTAAGCCCAGGGGAAATTTTCAGTTGAAGCAAAGCGATCATTCCCGGCTGCCCGCTTAGTGTTCATCTTTGAGAAACACAGATTGGCGAGGATCCTTATGGCTTTGGTCTGAAGTTGCGTCTCGGAGGCTGAAGGCAAGACTTGCTGGAACTGCGGTAGAATTGTGAGAGTCCAGCGGCGGTGAATAGGGCAACATCACCGCGATCACCTTGAGCGCGCCTTTTTCAACCGTAACCTGGTTGCCTTGCAGACCTAGGGACAGCTGAAAACACGGTCAGGCAGGTAGCCGCAGGCCAATCATTAACAGGTAACACATAACAGAGAACTGTTATTGGTAGCCGTTCTCCAGGCTGCTTGCAGCCTGCGCAATGCGATCGTCACCCGAAGGGCCGATACAGCCGTGTGGAAACGACCATGGCGCAAAACGCGTCAGCTGGCCCTTTGGGACAGATGAGGTGTTATTGCCCCAGGGAGTTCCACACGGTTGGATCGGTGGAGCGCCGCCTGCGGCGCGGAATAGAGCGCGGTCCCGCGTTCACGCGGGATGCGCCCCGAAACCAAGTCGATGCTAAACTAGTGCCAAATCCGGAAAGGCAGAACCCATACCCCATAACCCTTACCCCTTAACTCCTAACTCTTAACTCTTAACTCTTAACTCTTAACTCTTACCTGTTAATTGATCCTTTTCTTTAACTCAAACCCGATCCACAATGTTGCAAAATAATATTTATTTATAGCACATTAAGGAGTGACCTTGCCCAATATCAGCGGTCTCATGTGACCACCACGCTATAGTCTCAATGGCACACAGCAGACAACAACGCTTAACAGTTTACACATAACTATTAACACCTTATAGGTGAACAAGGCAAAAAAAGGATCGAGCAGTGACCCAAGTAATCAGCGTTGTTCAAGAGAAAGGCGGGGCAGGGAAGTCTACCCTCCTCATAGCAATTGCATCACTAATGGTAGCGGATGGCGCCAAAGTGGCCGTCATCGACACAGACCCACAACATACCCTTTCGGACTGGGCCAAAAAAGAAAGCACCGACGTTGATTGGGCGGTTGAGGAAGACGACGAACGGCTAATTCCAACACTTCGCGCTCTCAAGAAGAGCGAGCCGGCTTACGATGCGATTTTTGTGGACACCGCCGGTTTCAAGTCGGCTATGGCTGTTTATGCAATCAACGCATCCGGCCTGGTCTTGATCCCTTCGAAAGCCACTGAAACCGATGCCAAAGGTGCAATCAAGACATTCAGGCATGTGACCAGTGTGGCGGACTCGATGGATAAAGACATTCCTGCCTATGTCGTCATGATGGACGTGGATCCGGCAACCAATATCACAGCGGCTACCTTGGAATCCCTGGATGACCTTAAGATACCCAGGCTAAAAGCCATGTGTGCGCACCGAACAGGCTTCAAGGAAATGATGAGCACAGGCCGAGGACCCGAGGGTTCAGCAAAGAGGTCGGCACAAACTGTGTTGGCTGAAATGCAGATGGGTGGTCTGATCGATTTCTACGGAGGTAAAGATGGCAAAGCTTAAAGTTGACCTGGGCCTTGATGATACCCACGAGGAGAAACCTGACGCGGAGGCGGAAATTCTCCGCCAGCTTTCAGCTTCTTTGCCAAGCCCATCTAAAGCTAAGACCGGATCGCTAAAGACTGCCCCGCGCGTTCAGTTCGCATTTTCCAACGTCCCTAAGCCGATCAAACAGGCATTCATTGATGCAGCCGAGGCTAAGGGCATGGGTATGAAAGAGTTTTTGTACCACTGCTTGCGGGCAGGAGGCGTTGATATCCCTCCAATGGAAGAAATAGACGGTCGCCGCAGGTAACAAGACATAACACATAATAGGTAACTGTTAAGAGTCACCTTTGCAGCCTTCTTTTCGCCGCGCAGCGGCTCAGGCGCCGAAGGCGCCAGTCCAGGAGGGCAGGGCCTTTAGGCCATTCCCTCCTGTGACATCAGAAACGGCCGGCCTTTTCCTTCAGCCAACCGGCGGTAAAAAAGGTAGCTGTTTCGGAAACTCACCCTCAAAAGAGGGTGAGCTGCTGACCGGAAATAGCTGGACTGTCGCCCAGAGTAGCAAGCCGGTTTTTCCGTTCGGCCTCGGCTTGTTGCTCTCGCTGGGCTGCTTCAGCTTCAGCTTGCTGTGCCTGTTCTTTCTGTTTGGCAAACGGATCTCCATTTGCCGCGAAAAACACAGGCGCGGCGGCGGTGTAGGCGCTGGTGAATACCTCAAGCGAAAGGCTATTGCCGCAAATGATCTTACCAGCCAGGCCACGCGCGGCGCATTGGACATAGCACATATGGAAAGTCGGACGGGACAGCTCCACAGCTTCTACCCAAACAGAAGTTTCCAGCTTATGACCCTTGCCCTCGATGACGTCCGCGATCGCCATAAGCATTCCACCTGCGCCTGCAGCTGGTTCCTGAACGGTGATAAATCCCTGTTCGGCAAGCTTCTCGTCCACATCGGTTAGCGAGATTTCCGCCATCATGCGCGACACTTCGTAGGGCGTAAAAAACTGGCCAAGTTTAGCGTCCAGAACTTCCAGCTCACTGGCCGCCATGCCCAGAAAATCGCAACCACCATTGCCGATTTCACCAAGGGCGATCCCTACCATTTCCGGCATTTTGCGCACATCGTCCTTGTCTCGGTAACGGGCAACAACGCTCATATATTGGGCTTCCAGGGCTTCGCGCTGATCAGGAAACGGGCTGGCTTTCTTAGCCAGCGCGCAATAGCTCATTTCGCAGAAGTCAGCGAAAACCTCTCTTCGATGCTTGGAACGGTCTATATCGTTGAGAAGGCGCACAAATTCTTTTACCGCTGGGTTCATTCCGCTGCCTCATCGGCGGCGGCCTGTTTAAGGTCTTTTTCCAGTTCGGCAGACGGTTCGATGATCGGAAATTCATAGGTTTCTACTTCGTGGCCGCAGTCATCACAAACACGGCTGTCAAAGACTGCGGACAATTCCCAATCCTGAATTTCATCGACCCATACTGCTGTTGCGTCGGCCTTAATGTTTTGGCCTCCGCATTTTCCGCAGTGAACAGAGACCGGGGCTTTACACGGCATTTTGTACTTTCCTGTGTGGTGGTCCCATTTCGATCTGGATGCCGAATACTTGGGACAGGGATTGCGGGAAGGACCGCGCAGCGGCCCTCTCCTGCAAACCCTGCTCCCGGCCGAGGGCAGGAGGGGGACCCGTCAAGCAGAGTGCCGGGCCGGAAGGGGAGGGGGATCACCCATCCTCGCAGCGCGGCGGAGCCGTGACCGAGGTTGGGGAAACCCCTTCCGGCCCGAATAGCGCTCTGCTTGACGGGGGAACCGGCGGTTCCCGGATCTCCCTGGGGCGTTCGGCTTAGCCGAATCCCCCAGGGCACTAATGGGAAAGTGCCATGCCGCTGCTGCGGCATGACCGCAGCTCATGTGATCGCCGTGCAAGCACGGGGATCTCCGCAAGAAAAAAAACCCCACCACAAGGGCGGGGCTAGTTGGTTCCTTCACCACAAAGGAAAAAAGGTTAGCCAGGATCGTGAACAGCGCGCCAGTTCGCACCCTGGGGAATTTCATCGGCTGAACGTCTCAGCATCATCGCTCGGTTCTGCAGGGCCATAATGATCGGCGTTGATGGGTGATCGCCACGCTTGCCTCGCTGGGGTCGCTGCAATCCGGTTGGGCCTTTCCTGTACAGCCAAAGTGCAATCTCAATGGCTTCAAGATCCTGTTCAATTTTGATCATCTCCAGCGGCATACACATGCCATGGGTTTCCAGATCGCGGTGGCGTTTTTGAGACAGCCTCCGCCGGCTTAGCTGCCAAGCGCATCTGCTCCATTCTGCAACATCACTCCACCAAAGGGCAGTTCCGGGCGTCCGATAGGCAAGGCGTTTCGCTACCGAACGCAAGGATTGGCAGGCTTCAGACTTGGCGGTGAAATCAGGCATGGATTTCCTCGTCCAGTTCTCCAAGGCGCAGGAAAAGTCCGGACGCCCGCACTCGGTCCTGCATAGCCTCAGTGCGGTCTTTGTTGCTGGACGCCGCTGCTTGCAGATGATGATAGGCAGCATGGCGTTCGGCCAAAGGAAACGCATCAGGGTCTTCAGCAATGTCGCGCGCCTTTAGGATCGTCACGAAAAGCTCGGACGTTGCAAAGAGGCTGCCTTTCCGTGCGCCTGATGCATCCGTGCGTGACAGCGGGAAGGGCGGGCGTTTCAGGTCGATCCGGCCTTGGCTGTAGCTGTGCAGAACGCTTAACAGATAGGACGGGTCAGCAGGGTAGGGCGCGCAATCCCATGCCCGCCGCACAGCACGGCGCTCGTCGTTTGGCAGTGCGTCGATCAGGCGGCGGGCTTCGCGCCACTTCTTGGCACGGCCACTGCGATCCCGCACCTCTTGCGCCTCCCACTGTTCAGCCCGCTCCTTCATTATCTGGTCCTCAGTTGGCTGTTCTTCGGCAATCTGTTCGGCAAAGAGTGGTAGGTTCTCACGCTCTTGGCGCTGCTTGCGGCGCAGTGCGGCCCGTTTACGTTCCGTGTCGGTGAAAGCGTGGCGCGGCCAAGGTTTGAATCGCATGACTATCTCCATAGGTGGGGCAGGGCGCGTTAACGCCCTGCCAGCGGCCTTATTCCATGCCCTCGGGCAACCATGCGTCGATCTTCGCGGACTGCTCGTCGGTGACGTTGTGCGCCTTGCGTGTCTCAGCGCTGGTAAACAGGCTTTCCAGCTTTTCCGCCTTCTCGCCTTTTTTCAGCTTGGCAAAGCTCGTTGCAGTCGGGTGATCTTCGGCAAGGTCCAGCAGGTCGCGCCAAATCTGGTTCATGTAGGGACCACCCACGCGGCTGAAAAAGTTCTCAGCGGTCGGCGTCCAGACTTCGCGGATGCTGGGCTTTGTTTCCTTGGCAATCATCGCCGCCAGCTTCGCATCACCGCCCTGATATTGGGCTGCAAGGAAGCGGGTCAGTTCGCCGCGAATATGCTCTGCGCCTTTCTTGCGGAACGCCCGAAACGATGCGCCAAGGTCTTTGGCATCGTACATATCGCGGGCCGGGTTCGTGGTCAGCCGCTCGTCCAGTTCATAGCCTGCCGCCTCAGTGCTGGGCCAATTCGGCACATAGCTTTGTGACAGGCCGAACGGGTTGGACCACCGCATTTCATGGCTTAACTGATAGGCCAGAAGGTCAATCATCAAGTCCGGATCGCGCAGGATCGCGTGTTGCTGCGCACCCTTTGCAACGCGGTTCAGGTCGTCGCGCAGCGCCTGAGAAATCGGAGACTTCGGCGTTGCAGGGGCGGCGGAACCGGCTGACGCTTTGAGAACACCCGCTGCAACGGCGTCTTGCTTGTCTTCGGGTCGGACCATTTCGCCAGAGCGCTCCAACACGCCTTGATGGTTCACATAGATGTAAAGACCGGCATGGGCTTTCTGTGCCTCGGAATATTCCCCGTCGATGATCTTCTGCAGGTCGGCAAGCTCGGCCTGTCCGTCCTCGTCCAGAACTTCGCCCTCTGCCAGTTCGGCAAGCTCGTCATAGCGCTCCGACTGTTCTTCGCTCAGATCAGCACCTTCGCTGTAAATACGTTCGTATTTCTCCAGCCCCATCGTGTAATGGCACAGGTAATGCTCGGTGATGGGTTCGACCCATTTCCAGCCTTCGGCCTGTGCGATTTCGCGGGCAGTATCTTCGAGCGCAACCTGAAAACAGCCATCCAGAATTTCCGGGCTGTCATACAGCTTTTCCTCGGCAAACAGATCGCCGCCCATTTTGCCGCCTGCTTCGGTGTAGGCATCATCGCCCACGAATTTCACACGGCGGTCAGTCGCTTTCACGCTGGCGGGTTTCAGTTGCTTTTTAAGCTGGTGATCTGACCAGTTCTCGCCGCGCACCCGGTCCAGTACGGCAAGGGCGTGGGCCTCGTCGTCACAGATCGTGAAACATGCCGCCATGCTCAGATTGATTTCCTGTGCGGCCAGCGCATCAAGAACTGGCTCCGGCAGATCGGCCAGAGCAAGGCGGCGGTAGACGTGCTTTTCAGTCACGCCGAAATTGGTGGCAATGGCGCTGACGTCTTTGCCCTCGGCGCGCATTTCGCCAAAGGTGCGGATTTCCAGAGCCGGGGGCAGGTTCTTGCGGACCACGTTTTCCATCTTCGCCCAATCGGCGGCGGTTTCGCGGTCGGGTGCCAGCATCACCAGCGGGTTTGCCAGTTCGGGCCGTACCTTGGCAAATTCCGGCTTTGTCTCGGCCAGATACTGCAGGGCGCGCAAACGGGTGCCACCAGCAACAATCTCGACCCCGTCCAAATCCTCGGTATAACCGGAAAGGCACTGGATCATGCCCTTGGCCCAGAGGGTTCCTGCAAGGTCTTTAATGTCCTGATCCGGTACTTCCTGACGCGGATTCATGGGGGAGAGAGTCAGTTTTTCCAGCGGGAAACGGGCTTCGAGGGGTTTGATGTTCTCGTGCTTCGACATTTGGGCATTCCTTGTAACGTGGTGAATTTTTGTGTTATTGGTGCCCCAGCCCTTTTGGGCTGAGGCGTGGCCGCTTAGGCGGCTCCGTGTGATTTCAGAAAGGCGAGGCCGATCTTGGCGGAGAGACCTCCCTTTCTGATCAGCGCATAGGCTTCACGCTTGCGCAGATTGATCTGTTCAATGCTCATGACTTCACCTCCCTCCCGGCGCGGTAGCACCTACGGGCTTTGCCGATTTCAGTGTTCGTGGGGCAGGTAGATGGTGAGCACACGCCGCGTATCGTCATCGTCAAGCGGATCGTCTGCGGCGGCATCGTAAGTTTTGTTGTAGAGGCTGATTGCCCAGAAAACTTCCGTCTCGTTGACGTGGACAACACCAAACGAGTGATCACCGCTCGGATCGTTCAATTGGCTAAAGTCCGTGAATTCAGCGACTTCCTTGGTCGCAAGGGAAACAAACAGCATCCCTTTTTCCTCAACGCCACCGCTGAAAATCACCTGCCCCTCATAGGTCTGATGCCCTTGGAATGGGATTGCAGCGCGGAAAGCATCGTTCGCTTCCGCGATTGCAGCCGCTTGAATGGACATGTTGACGACGGCACGGGAACCGCAGGCTGAGCAAGAGTCAGGCACCATAGAAGTCAGCGTTTCCGCTGCTCCGCACCCGTTGCATTGATATAAAGCCATAGTTGGCCTCCTAAGTGGTGATGCGGTGGCCGATGTTCGCCCGACCTATCCGCGTTCGCTTCGGTTTGTTCCAATGGGTCAAGGAAACGACCCATTGGCCCTGACGCCTGCCACCCGCACCCATCCGCGTTTTTCCCCGGAAGGGAGGGGGGGCGACAAAAGAGGTGTGGCGAGGCTTCAGCTGGTTTCGATCCAGCCGAAAAACGGAAGGTTCGCCCGCTTGCGGGTGAAAGCCGTTTTTCTGCTTGAAGGCAGGAAACTCAAAATGTGATCCGCGCAGGCGCGGATCTCTTCTGCGCCGTTCGGAGCCGGCTGAAGCCTCAGAACAACTCGTCGCCCCCCTGACCGCCGGGGAAAAGCAGCGCAGCAGACCGCCCATGGCGGGCTGCGATCACGATAAGCAAACATGCCGGGGCAGGGAGGAGCGGGCGCAGCCCGTCGATGCCCTGGCACGACCCCAAGTATATGCAATCCGCGCGCCCCGCGCGGATTTCCCCTGTCTCTTGCACAAGGCGTAGCGAACGACCGTTACCCGAAGGGCGGAGACAGCCTGTCTTGATCGACCATGCGGCCGCGGCGGCAAGCTGGCTCGGAGAGACAGATTCCGGCGCACTTGAGCCGCAGGGAGAACGGGGCAGGGTGGCTCCGGCCTGGTGCCGCCTGCCGGCGCCAGGCTAGGGCGCGTTCCTGTGCTTCAGCACGGGATTTGCCCACTTCGGAATGACATTTCATCAGAGATGCGGCGAATAGTTTTTGCCGACACACGAATAGAGCTTGGTCCCGGACAGGACTGTTCTCTATCTATCGCATGTTGCTTGAGAAGACCAACTTCTGCCTAAATAACTGTAATGTAACCTAGATTTTCCGATATCCATATCTTAGTTCCCTTCAAGAACCCAGACCAGAAGACTTAAAAAGGGAATACCTATGTTCACGGCACGTATCTCTAACAATTCCACTACTGGAAACACGTCGGCTGTATTTTCACTGTTGCAAGACGAACGAACCGACCGAGTGACGTTCTTCGCAAGCAAAGACGAACCGACAACAGATTTTCTATTGGGGCATGGCATTGCCGACAATCTGCCGCTCGTGGCGATCTTGGCTGAGGGCAGAATGTTGGGCCCAGTGAAGATGTTTGTGGTAGGCGACAGCACCAACTTCCTGATGGCCAATCGGATGCAGCGGGCGGGAGAAATTAAAGAAGTTACAGATGAAGCAGTGAGAAGCGGCAAGGCCCACTTTTCAAGAACCCGCGCACCGTTTACGGCTCATCTTTCGCCTGAAGCTGCTGTGGAGGTGTTGAGTAAACTCGAAACGGAACTGTTGACCTCGGAAACAGTGAACGATTATCGAGCGATGTTGAACAGGACGAAGGCTGTCTGGAAGTAAAGCGCCTGGTGGGAATCCGAGCGCAGGGCAAGTGCATTTACAACAGCTGGGCTTCACTGTCGTGGCCTGTTCGCGGCTTAGTGCCCTGCGAGACTGTTTGGAATCTCGGGCTGTTGGGGCAGTTTCTCCGGCGGGCTGACAGCGTTTTGCGTAAGCCACTCGCGGATCACAACCCATCTGTCTTGATGGGAAGGTGGCCGTCGCCAGTTGAGGAGTTCAGCCGCTTTTCGTTCCAGCTCCGGAAACCACTGTAACTTGAGCCGCAGTTTGTGTTTCCTGGACCAGGATCGAAATGGTGTCAGCCAATCATCTTGGGCATGAATTTCCAAAGCCTCTTTGAGGTCTTGCGGGATGGTATTGGGCCATTCTCTCATAACGGAGCAAATACATTGCTGGCTGGGTAGGGAGCAAGGACGCAAATTCAGGCGCCCGCTCGGGCCGTAGAAACGGCCCCCCTGCGCGGGCAGCGCCAGTCCTGCAGTATCGGGGCTATTGCCCCGGTGCTGCAGGGCAACAAGACCCCGGCAAGATAGAAAAACCCCGCCGGAGCGGGGTAATCTTCTCAGCCGATCCAAAGAAAAGGCAACGCCTCAACCAATCCGGAACCGTATTATTTTTGTGTGAACTTTTGCCGTTGAAAAAGTGTCGTTTGGCAGGACTTCCAATTCCTCGGCATCGTCATGGCTGAAGGTGATAGGAACCAAAGCCACCAGGGTTGCAGGTTCATCGTGCCCGCCCTGGCCCAGAAGAGAAAGAGCCGCGGCGATGTGCTTCCGGACATCTCGAAAAGGCGGGTTCATTATGATGCGAGGAAACGCGGCCCGGCCTTTCACCTCGCCCGCGTACTCCAGAAAGCAGCGGTTGATTGTCGGCGCGATGCCGTAAAGCGATGCGGCAAGTTTGGTGTGGCGCTCGATCAGCGTCAGCTCCTGGGAACTATGCCCCGAAGCGATGAGGGCGCGCGCCAGCTGGCCGGTTCCTGCGCTTGGCTCAAGCGTCAGATAGTCCCCCACAGGGCCGAGGTATTCCACCATCCGGCGCGCTACGTCGTCGGGGGTAACGTGGCATTCGGTCACTTTGTCCACGGTGATCACCTCGGGGGTCTCGATCTTCGCCAGGGCTTCGGGTTCCCGTCGCGCCCTGACCGGAATGGTCAGGGGCTTTTGCGGGCGGGTGTAAATGCTCGGGCGGTTCACTGTGCCGCCTCCATATCTGCGAAGCTGGCGGGGGCCTCGTGCTGCTTCTGGTCAGTGATCAGGATTGCAGCCCAGCCAGCCGAATAACGCGGCCCCTCGTGTTTCGGGTTTGGAGCAATCCGAACCCGGAAGTTGCCGCAGATCGAAAGGCGGGTTCCACGCTGCTCGCTGTGGATTTTTGCATATTCCGCCTTGGTCAGCTCGACCTGAGGTAAAATCATTTCCTCACGGCGATACGGGTTCACCAGAGAAATCTTCCCGCTGGCGGCCTTAAAATTCAGGATCGGCGGCTTTGCCGGTTTTTTGGCCGGGGGAACGTAACCGCAAGACTGCATCAGGTCACGCCATTCATCGCCCGAAAGCTCAACGCTTGTGCCTTGCGCGATGTGAGCGGGCAGGGGGGCCTTGCATTCGACGGTGAAGAGGTCGCTATCCACTTTAGCTCCCTTCGGTTTGTCGGCCCCATGCTCGCGAACGAACATTTGCAGGAGCGTCGGAGTAATCTCACCCTCAAATCGCGGCACCTCCCCCAGCATTTCCCGCTCATAGGAAAGGCGGTTAAGGGTGTGGGAGATCCAGCGCGCCAGGTTGTCGCTTTCGATGATCGAGCGCGCCCCAGCCATGGCCTTCTCCCGTGCGTCCTCCGGGGTGATCTCGCCGCGGTCCACCGAAGACCACAGATTGAAAGAGTGCATATCACTGCGGCCAAGGAACAGCTTGATTTGCTCCGGCGTGGTTATCTTCTCCCACAGTTCCAGCGCCTTGTGCGCCGTGTTCAGGTTGCGCTGCAGGTCACGCAGCTCCGCCAGCAGGGTTTTAATCCGGCGCGCGCGCACTTTAGGGTCGTTCTTATAGTTGGCGTGACGCTCCACACCCTCGGCCCGATACTGCCAATAGCCGATGGCGTTATGAGCCTTAGCAGCCTTGGACAGGGCGTTATCCATCCGCTCCTTGTCCTTGCGCGCTTTCCGTTCGGAATGGTGACCGATCAGGATAGGCTGGCCGAACTCGAAACGCTGGGAAATATCGCGCGCAGCGCGGGAGAAAGCAGAGGCCTGCGCAGCGCGTTTGTCTGCAAGGGCGTCCAACCGCTCGGCCTTCATCTGCGCACGCTCCGCGAGCGTGGTTCCTTCCGGTTCGATCTCGCCCGCCAATTCAAGGGCCAAGTCCTCACGTTTGCAGGACCACTTGGGAGCGACGAAAAGCTCCTGTTTCGGCGCCCATCTGAAACCGGCGTCCTTTACCCGCTGAAAAGTTTCATCATCCAGCCGCACGGACGGATAAAGACGGATTTTGTTGTCTTCGGGCGAATAGGTGGCTGTGATCATTTATTTTTCCTCTTGTGGTGTGACGGTGGGGCTTGATGTCCACTTTCCGCCGATGGGCGCGGCCTCTCTGCACTGACCGCTGAAAGACCCCGTGTCTTTCGGCTGGCAGAGCAGGGAGGGCGCAGCCCTGCCTGCGGCCTGGGACGGGACTGTCACGGGGTTGAAGGGAGGCTGGCGCGGCCCGCAGGCGCAGCCGAGGACACGGGCCTCCCGGAAACGGCGCGCGCAGCGCGGCGCTTGCCCCTTGACCGGCCCGGCACAGGATGCGGGCGGACCAAACAAATGAATGATGCCGGGGCAGGGGGGAGCGGGCGCAGCCCGTCGATGCCCTGCCACGACCCCTGAAACATGCAAACCGCGCGCGTCGCGCGGATTTCTCCTATCTCTTGCAAAAGGCGCAGCGAACGACCGTGACCCGAAGGGCGGAGACCGCGTGACCTGGTCGACCGTGCGGCCGCGGCGGCAAGCTGGCTCGGAGAGACAGATTCCGGCGCACCCGGGCCGCAGGGAGAACAGGGCAGGGGGGCTCCGGTCTGGTGCCGCCTGCCGGCGCCAGGCTAGGGCGCGGTCCCGTGCTTAAGCACGGGATTTGCCGAACCGGCTAACTATCGCGTGTTCATCCCTTTCCATCTGCGATCCAAAGTTGATCTGAGGCAGGAAAACGCTAAAGAAGCACCACAAAATCTGCCAAGAAAGTGAAGTCATGAACCCGATCGACCAGCATGTAGGAAAACGCATTCGGCACCGGCGCTGGATGAAAGGCATGTCACAGCAGGAGCTAGCTGTACACTGTGATGTGAGGTTTCAGCAGGTTCAGAAGTATGAGACCGGTGCCAACCGTGTCAGTGCATCAAGGCTTTGGGAGATTGCGGAAGCACTGGACGTTCAAGTAGCCTATTTCTTCGAAGGTCTTGACGGCGGCACGCCCTCAGGAGGTGATGCCCTCGCCGAAAACAATCAGTTGCTCGCCAAAGAAGCAGTGGATCTGGTGCGGACCTACTACGGGATTCCGGAGAAAAGCCGTTCACATCTGCTTTCTTTAGCAAAGACACTGGCCGCTTAGCGCGAATAATATTCTGGCACAGCCAGTCGATGACCTGCCACGGCCTACGGAACATGCGATCCGCGTATCCAGCGCGGATCTCTTCTTCTTCGAACGGGCAAAGTTATCCAGCCGCCCAGATCTTCGAACTTGCGAGAAATCTGAGGCGGCCTCAGCAGCGTCATGGGCGAAGACGCCAGAATCTGAGAACGGACGCTGTGGGTAACTTTGCCCGTTCCACCCCTGTTCAAAATGCCATGGATGCACGCAGGGATTGATCACACTATCATTCATAATTTATTTGGCCGGCAGGCTGCACAAAGCGGCATGGAAACTCTCGGAAAACTGTCAGGCACACATTGCAGATGAATTTGAAGAAAAACGTAACATTGGGGGCAAGCGCTCTCGCTATTTCCGCTACTATGGTTGCGGCTGGGGAAATCGAACGACGCGGCGATCCTTCGCAAATCTTGTTTCAGAAGGGAAAGAACTACCTCGAATTTTCGGCGGCATTTGTGAATCCGTCGGTATCAGGTGTCGCCTTGCCGGGCATTCCGGCCGGTCCAACCGGGAACATCACCAACAGCTACAAGTCCTACGCACTTGGCTACAAGCACGAGCTGAACGAGCGTGTCTCACTGGCATTCGTCATTGATGAACCGATTGGAGCGTCGGTGTCCTACGCCAGTCCTCTCGCCTTCTTCGGTGGATCGAGCGCAGAGATCTCATCTATCGCCTACACCGGCCTGGCCAAGTACCAAGTCAATGACAGATTTAGCGTCTATGGCGGCCTGCGGTTCATTGGAGTTGATGGTGCTGTTACCGTTGTCTCTCCGGCGTCTGCGCCCAGCCCCTACAGTCTCAGCGTGAACAAGGACTATCAGCTGGGCTACCTTGCAGGTGTAGCCTATGAAATTCCGGATATCGCGTTCCGCATCGCTGCGACCTACGAGTCAAAAACTGAGCATGATTTCCGCGACAACACGGGTTCACCATTTCAAGTGGAAATTCCGAAGTCTTTCACGCTGCACGCCCAGTCGGGGATCTCGGCCAACACCCTGCTTTTTGGTTCGGTCAAATGGCGCGAATGGTCAAAATTCAAGATTCAGCCGGGTGACTTTTTCTCCCTGGTTCCAGGCGTTGGCGCTGTAAACACTCCGATTGCACGGGGGACCAGCGATATTTGGACCTATGAGGTAGGCATCGCACACAGTTTTAGCGAAAGCTGGAGCGGCGCGGCCACCATAGGATACGAAAAAGACTTGGGAGATATCGTTGGCAACTTCTCCGGGCGTGATGGATATGTCAGCTATGGCCTTGCCGCTATTTATGAAGTTGACGGCTGGAAGGTGACAACCGGCGTCCGCTACATCGACATCGGCGATGCTGACACCTCGGTTTCTTCATTCACGGAAAACGATGCGATTTCAGCTGGCATCAAAGTCGGCTACACATTCTAAGTGAGCCAAATAAATCACCTGACTGCCGCCGAACTGCTACAGCTATCACTCGGCGGTGGTCAGGTCTCTTTCGCTGCTAACTGCCATCTCATTGGAGAAGTGGAGTTGAGCCAGTTTTAAGCCACGTTTGCGTCTATGAAAGTCGTTGAGAAAAGATCACAGATTTGGGACAGTATTCTCTCGCGAGCCTCTGAAGACTCCAAGAACAGCTCGTGCTTGGCGCCGTGTATCAGCTGAAACTGCCCGTCAGGCCAGCGCTCCATGCGATTTTGAATTGCTGAAATGCTGACCACTTCATCTTGGTCACCGCAAAAAGCGATGCAAGGAACCGCAGGAGAACGCACCTTTGACAGGCTCTTTGTCTCCTTGAGCGCCTGGAACAACCGCCCCATGCTTGGCCCGCCAATTTGCAGGTCGGATTGCGCTTCGGCCTGGTCTACCCAATACTGATACATTTCAGAGTCAGTAGTAAGCCTATTGTTTTTAAAGTCATTTTTGAGAACGTAGGTTTCACCGGTATAACCTGGGGCATAACTGTGCCCCTTTCCTAGGGCTTGAGCGGCCCAGGTTAGAGGCCAAGCTGCCATGCGCTCAACTGCGGAGAGATGAATATCGAACATCGGGGCGGTAAACGCACACGCTTCAACAGGCAATCCTTCAGTCAGTGCTCGAAACCCAATGCATGCGCCCATCGAATGTCCGACCAAGTTCCATGGCTTCGGCAGATCCAACTCTTCTGCAGCTTGGACCATTGCCGCGACATCCATCTGGAAGTCAGAAAAGCTGTTCACATGCCCTGTCCGCCGGTCGTCTGTGAACCGCTCAGCAAGTCCCTGGCCCCGCCAATCAATGACGATGGTCGTATAGCCTAACTCATTGAATGCAGATGCTGTACGACCCCAAATTTCAACATACTCCGCGCGTCCAGGGAACAGAAAAACTGTTCCTTTTCTGGGCTGTTCAGCTCTCCACAATCCAACACGCAGGCGAACACCGTCTTTCGCATGTACCCAATATGCACTGCCGTTTGCAGGCCCCTCTGCCAGTTCTGGATAAAAGGTTGCTTGTTCCATCAAACTAAATTCCTACCAGTCTTCATTTCCTTCGCCCTACCACTGATGCAGGACAGTACGCCAGTCACGGAAGCCATAATACCGCGGAAGCATCTATGATCATCTGCTTGTCCGGCTCAGTTGAGTTCATGCGCTTGTTTCAATTTCTCTTCAGGAGCCCGAGTGCGCCACAAGAGACTGTAGGCAGAAATTACTACACTCCCGAACAATAGTATCGAAAAACCATAGAATTTCCCAACAACCATAAAATTGACGGCGAGCAAAACAACAACTGAAACCATCTTGAACCACAATGCCTTAACCTGGCTTACCAACCTTTGTACTTGCGAGTTCCCTTTCAGGCTTTGCCCTTCCTTTGAAGGAAAGCATCCGTCCAATACCCAATAAATCTGAGCGAAGCAGGCGAAGAAAACAAAGCAGGTTATGAATGTTAGAAGAAAACTAGTGAAAAATGGACTTGGGTTTTGCTCAAGCCAAGACCAACCATCGCTGTTGACGCCCAAGGCTGTCAGTGCATCACCAATCAGCCAGTCTAAGATAGTCTCTCCGTCCGAAATCAAATAAGCTGCATTCACCTTGATGCATGTAGCAAGCAAAATCCCCAAAACCACGCAACGGAAAATTCCGGTCATGATCTTGGTTCCGTTTGCACGCATCTTTCTTTGATAGATTTCGTTGGGCTGCAGCTCAGGATTAATGTAGATTCTATAAAAATCATTTGCCAGAGTATACAGCAATAGCAGACCGATAAAATAGAACCAGTATATCATGCCAGAATACAGAAACGCGAACATTGAAACAAAGATCGCCTCCGATATTGACATAATCTCAGGGCGAGAGATTGTGACAAGTATCCAGTCAACCATAGGATTTTCGGAGTTACTCTCCAGTAGTGGCCGCAGGTAAATACCATACCATTGAATGAAAAATATTCCTAGAAAACATATGATGAAAATCGCCCAATAGGAAAATGAGAACGAACCCACTTTCTGTTCCCAGCTATTGTTCGCCTCGATGCTGGTTTTAGTCACTGCGAGCGATGGGAGTCGCTCCTCCTTCCAGAATGTTAGCAGCTCCGACACAAGAATTAGGAACAGTGGCAACACAGCCATTTCTCCAACCGTCCAGCTGATCGACCAATAAAAACCGACTTCCTTATCCAGCCCTTCAACTGGGTTGTAAGTGACACTGTGGACACCAAAAATGAAAGCAAGGAACCAGAGCACACCACCAGTCGTCCATATCGCAACCGGCAAATTCAGTGAACTGCGACCGTTGAACAGCGCTTCCGAAGCCCTTGCCAGGTTAAAACGCTGCTTTGGCGGTACGTTTTCAGCGTCTGGCGCTTTGGGTGCAGCAGCCTGGTCGAGCTTCGGAGCGTGAGGGACATTCTGTGGCTCGGCGGCTTGGTTGACATCGAGAGCGGGCTGCTCCCCTAGACCTCCAGCCTTTTCTTTCTGTTTCCTCCGTGCCTTCAGTCGAGACTGAGACGCACTAAGCTCCACCTGCCATTCGCTGGTTCCCTCAGGGTCACGGCAGCCAAACACCATGGCCAGCCAACGAATGTTGGTAGGGCCTATTCCCCTTTTGTTGTTCTCAAACCAAAGCTGCACTGTCCGCAGATCGACGCCTTTTCGGTTCGCATCAATCTGTGAAATGGCATCCGCTAGCAATTCGGGTGTCCACGGGCCGATGGGATAACCATCTTTGTTCGCTGGCCGGCCTACGCCTGTAGTTGTTGCATGAATGAACAGCTCCTTGAAAGTTTTTCCGCTTTTTGGCGGAGATTGAAAAAACTTACCGTTCTTTATCAATGGCTTAGGCACTTGGTTTTCGTTTCGTTTCGTTGCGTTTCGTTCGTTTCGTGCGGTTGACGTTGATTAGCGTATCTAGCACCGGGATTCAATTTTATGGTGTGGGAACCAATGAAAGACGGCATCAAAGAAGTTATCGAAGCCATGGGGGTCCGTTTTGGGGAGCCCCTCCGGGGGTATGAAAAAGCGTCGCAAACCTTGGAAACGTGTGAAGGCCAGGCTTCGCCGGAGCAAGCCATTGAGAGAAGTGCTCGAGTGCAGGCTATACCAGTGGCCCAGGTCGAAGACACAAGAGGGAAGACTGGTGTTGCCTACTTCTGGAACACTGGAGAACTTCAGGTGAGTTGGCAGTGATGCTTCGATCTGAAATTATGCAGTCGTCTCTCGCTTCATTAGTCCAAACAAGCTTTGCAGGAGGTGAAGGTCTCCATGGGCGTGTCTTCGGGTCATTGCTCGAAGGGCACCACCTGGGCTCAAGACCGGGGTGACTGGGTGGAAACGGTTTCTGTCGATAAGCAGAACACAAAGCATTGCCTCGATTTCACCCATTTGATCGGTTGCATCCCGGTAGGCGGTGGGGTGAATACCTAACGGTTGCAGCCGGTCGATAGCCGCATTGATGAAATCACGTTCGTCTAGGTTTGGCCGATCTCCTTGGGAAATCATGATCTGCATTTGCATGTCGTCGGAACAAAGATTGAATAGCGTTTTCAGCGTTAAGTGGCTGCCGAACCTATGCACATCGTCCTTGTGAACCCGATCTGGCTTCGCATACTGCTTTTCTGAGCAGTCGGCACTGCCGGTAGGCTGTGCCATAGACTTAATCATGTCTGCTCGCTTGCGAGCAGTCCTTATATCCACGGGATCGTTACAAGTTACAATTTTTTCTTGAGTTGTATCTTGTATATATTGGCGGACATCTTTGTCCGGTCGAGCGGACTCTTCATTCTTCGTTGACGCAAATGCTTTGAGTTTATCCACAACCGAAACAACCTCATCGAGGTGATCCTTTAGCTCTCTTGCGGACACTGACGCATAGAAGCGGGTGGGCCAGCCGACAAATTGTTGTGCCAGCTCTGACAATACCTGGCTGTTTGGGTGGCGAGGCTGCAGCTCCATCAGCAGGGACTTTACCTGGCGCTTAGCAGCGCTGATTTTTTGTTTCACTACAGAACGATCGATCCTACCGGATGCAACGTCCGCCTCCAGGCGAATAAGGCGAGGTATGGCTTCAATCAGCGGGGTGAAAACAATGCCCTGCCGAAACTCCTCTCCATTGGCCCGCCTGTACCGACAGCGCCGCCCATTCATAGCCACTTCCTTACGGATGAAACCGAAATTCTGTTCAAGGATCTTTTCAACGCGCCGCACGCTGCGCTCGTCCTTGCCAGTTTGGTAGGCGATGTTTGTTTGCATCGAAAAGCAAACGGGTTCCATCGTTGGGTCTGTCCAGTCCGACGGCCGGGTTTCATCAATCATGGTGAGAACAACGGCCAGTTGACCATCATTCATACCAATTGCAGGTGCCACTCGCCTCAAAAGACGCTCGACGTCACTGCGCTGCATGTTCCCTGGAAGTACCGGAAACCTATCGGCCTCATCCTGTGAGGCATGGGCGTAACTGCTCAATTTCTTGCTCCATGTCATTGAAGCAAGGCGGGAGGCCTTTGTTATACAGCAAAAAAACTTTGTTCGCACAAATGCGTTTTTTGCTTGCCTGCTATGTTGGAGATGCGCTAGGAAAGGGGTGAGAAAAGATCCTAGATGCATCCCCCGTTAAGGCCCCGCCTTGCGGGGGTTTCGCTTTTTGGTGCCTCGTAAGCTCCCTGTGATTCCTCTTCTTCAGTAGTCGCGACCGTACCACCGGTGGGGTTTTCCCGCAATCGTGAGGCAATATCGGGTACTCCATCATACCGGAGCACCCAAAAGTCATCGTGTCTGTGACTACGCACATCCGTCGATCAGCTGTGCCATTCCGTTGCCGGGATATATGTCTTCCCTTTTGCCGTCGCACATTTCAGTCGTCAACACAAACGAGAAACGCATATCTCAGAAAATGTACAACCAGAGCGGTTGACTTCCTAGCGGTCCGACGGCTAGAAGAACGTACAACGGCGGATGTATACTTTCTTTCGGTCGTCAAACCACCTATGAAATCGTCTCACTGGGAGACGATCCATGCCGATAGCGAGACACTATTCCTTGGTTACTGTTGCTGGAGTTCGCCTCTGGAGAGAGCAAGGAACTGTATTCCGCTGCCGGTATGACCTTGTAAGAGTTGGTCAGAGAAATGTTTCTCCGGTCTACAATTGCGTTTATCTGGTCGATGCCGAAGAGAACATCTTGGTTTCGACAGCAACGCGCCCTGATGGATCTGTCGAGGAACGTAAGCTCAACCTTTGGCCTGGCTTGCTCGCCCGCCATCACGTCGAATATGGCGATGGGTCAATGCTGGTTTTCAACCCAGAAAACCAAACAATCTCGACATGGTTTTTGTCGGACGACACAACTGCCAAACTCGGTACAGTTGGCAAAGATTGTTCGGAATCCGAAACTTAACCAACTTGCTGCACTGCCGCTAGTTGCGGCAACCAAAATCCGGGCTAAGCGCGAACTGGGTGCCGTAACCTCCCTGTCGGTAACGTTTGCGCGGCGCATGTTTGTGGCCCAGGCATGCGCCGAATTATCCAATTCCCACGAATATTCTGAATTTCGCCTGCAATGGGCGAGATCCCGCGGTGTCGGACCCGCGGGTTATTTCTGTGCATCTAAAACTACGAAAGGAACGAGGGACATGCACATTTCGAAGACCCTGAAGAATGGCGCACTGGCTGCGGCAGTGGCTGTGGCAGGCACCGGCGCTATGGCAGCCGGTTCGGACACCGGTGTTGAAGCCGGTTTCTATGCGCTCGGTCAGGACCTGAACACCATCCTGGCTGGGGCCGGTGGTTACGTCATCATGATCCTGTCTGTGATCATCGGCGGCGTGACCCTGGCCGTGACCGGCCGCTGGGGTCAGGTCGCTATCGCCGTGGGTGTGGCAATCTTCCTGGGCTACGGCATCCAGACCCTGACCAGCCTCGGCGGTGTGACGGCAAGCACCGACCTTCTGGAGCTGTCGGCCGTTGAGGCCCCCGTTTCGGAAACCGTCACTCAGTGATCTGGACCTGCTTCCCGCGCCTCCGGGTGCGGGAAGCAATTCCTGAAAGGAAGAGGCATGAGCAACGTCGTCAAAGTGGAACAGAGGCTGCAAGACCCGCCGCAGTTCTTTTTTCTGCCCGCCGATGAGGCGGTGGCCGGGCTGTTTCCAGTAGTCATGGGCCTCTTGGGCCGTCAGGCGTTTCTAGGATTTGCCGCCGGTCTTGCTTTTTATTTCATCTGGAAACGTGTGAAAGGCGAGCGCGGACTGCAGGGCTTGCTGGCGCTTCTCTATTGGATCACTCCGAAAGAGGTCACCCTTTACCGTTCCTTCCCGGATAGCGCTGTCAGCGCCTGGAGGGCGTGATGAACTTTCAAAACATGGGCAGAGCCTTGAGCAGGTCGCGGCGCGCCGTGTTTGCACTGGGCGGCCTCACTGTTGCACTGGTTGCTGCCAATCTGATGCTGTCGGCCAAACTTTGGTCTCAGTCCAATCAGGTGGTTCTTGTGCCAACCACCGTCAGCGACGGGATGGTGGCGCGCGGAACAGTGGATAAAGGCTATGTTGAGGCACTTGCGCTGGATGCAGTCTACGCGATGTACAACAGCTCGCCCCGGACCCTTCATTACGGACGCAGCACGTTGGAACGGCTGAGCGGCCCGGCTGAACGGGCCAGCATCCTGGATACCTACGACCGGATCTCCAAGGACATCACCGAACGCAAGATCTCGACCGTCTTCTTTCCCCGGAAGATCGAGCACAATTTTGCCAGCTATGAAGTGGTGGTTGAAGGCGACCTCGCCACTTACCTGGAAACAACTCAAGTCACCCGCGAAGACCGCCGGATTTTGATCCGGTTCAAGCCGCAGGCCGGTTCAGTCCGGCTCGCCGCTATCGGGAAAATCTCAGCGGAGGAGTGAAGCTGAACATGTTGAAGTCTATGAAACTGGCTGCGGTTTTCGCAGCCGGGCTGGCGGCGGCTTGCCCGGTGAATGCGGCAGATCAGCGGTTCACGATCAATGAAGACGGGTTGGTGCGTTTCAAGGCCTCGGTCACGGGCATTACCCGCATCAGTATCACTGGCGACCGGATAAAGCGCATTGTCCATGACGAAGACGTGTCCGTCTACCAAGCCAAACACGACGAAAATACCGGCGACCTCTTTCTCAAATATGCCGGGCCGGAAGGAATGCCGGAAAAGGAAGGCGGCTATCTGGTCACGGAAAAGGGCCTGACAGTCGCCTATGAAATCCTGCCGATCCGGGCCAGCACGCAAACCGCGCTGATCACTGTCAGAAGCAAGAACCCGGAACCGGAGGCGGCTGCAGGCAGCGGCAGCTTTGCGGAAACATCACTTGGCGGCGGGGACGGACTGGCAGCGCAGCTGACGGCCGCGACCCGCGACACCATCAGGTCGAAGATCCGCAGCCCGCGCCCCAGCGGCGGGCGGCACGGTGCGCTGGTTTCTTCGCACCGCACCGGTGAGCTGGTTGGCGAGGTTCGTGTGGCCGCGGCCGGAAAGTCGCCTCGGCAGGTTCGGGAACAGGAGTTTTACCGGTCCGGCGTGCTGTCGGTCTGGGTTCAGAAAAAGAGCCTCGCTGCCGGTGAACGGTCCTGGGTTGTTGTTGTGAGGGGGAAGTGATGGCGCAGAAAAACCGCAAGACGAACCAGCTTATCGCAATTTCCGTAGTCGGGGGCATTGTCGTGGTCGGCTTCATAGGGCTGGGTGCAATGATGAACCGTGGGGCAGGGGGCGCGGGGCTGCCAAACCGCGCCAACCCAACGGTAGACGAGACCATTATCTCGGACCGCACGGCTGCGGCCTCGCCGGAAATGTCCTGGATCACCTCCGGGCGGCTCCAAATGGAGCGTCTCCAGAAGGAGCTGCAAGAGCAGCGCAAACTGGTCGAGCAGTCCCGTCGGGAAGCCGAACAACAGGCTGAGGCAATCCGGCAGGAATATGATGAGCCTATCCTGCAGCTGATCGAAAAGATTTCGACGCTGGAAACCCAACTGGCAGAAGCCACGAGCCGCCCTGCCGCCAACGGGCCGGAACAGACGTTCAATGCAGCGGCGCAATTGCCCGGCAAAGAGCAACTGACCCAAGAGCCTGCAGAAATGGGGCCGGGGAGCGACTTCATCGAGCGCCGTACGCCTTCACGCACGACGACGCGCCGGGCAGGCCAAACAGCAGGAGAAGGGGAGCAAGCGGCAGCACGCGGCAACTTCGGGCAGACTTTCACCCTTGCCCCAATTGAGCAACCTGAAAACACAGAGCGCTCCGTCCGCCGCTTGGGCGACTACCTTCCGGCCGGCAGCTATGCACCTGCCGTTGTTCTGTCTGGCGCCGATGCCTCGACCAATGTTTCCAACCGTGACAATCCGATTCCGGTTCTGTTCCGGATTACCGGCTCCGCGGTGACCGCGGCGCTTGGAAACAGTCGGCCCGCGCGGGTGAACCTGAAGGGTTGCACGGTGCAGGGATCTGCAACCGGCGATCTGTCCTCGGAGCGTGTGAAGGTGCGCCTGATTTCCATGACCTGCGTGAACCAACGTGGTGAAATTTTGGAAACCAAAGTCGCGGGCTACATGGCCGGGTCCGGCAAGGAAGGCGTGCGCGGGCACGTCGTGAGCCGTGAAGGCGCCAACGTCCGGAATGCCGCCATCGCAGGAGCATTGGGCGGCCTGGGCAAAGGGCTGAGCGCCGGGGCTACCGCGTCTCTCAGCCAGGAAAACGCCTCGGTCAGCCAGATCCTTCAGAGCGCAGGTGCAGGCACGCTGGCAGGCGGAGCTGAAGAAGCCGCCAGCACGCTGGCAGATTACTACATCAAACGGGCCGAACAATATCAGCCGGTGGTCTCCCTCTATGGCGGAACCAAGGTCGAGCTCGTGTTTCTCGAAGGGGTGGAGCTGGGCCAATGAAGAAAATCGCAAGCCTGATTTTGATCGCGCTGGCCGCTGGCTGTGCCAATCCGAACACGGAAAAAGACTTCCTGTGTGAAGCGCAGCAAGGGTCTCCCTGTACCACTATCGGTGCGGTGGACGGCACTGGAGCCGCCGCCGTGACCTCTGTTCAGGAACGTCCCGAAGATACTGCGGTGAAGAGCCTCGCGCAGAACCCGCTGTTCTCCGGCAAAGGGGCCTTCACCGGCCTGCCGGACGGCGGTTTCCCCTACAACGCCGCGGCCTACCGCTCTCCGGAAGTCGTCGGAACGCTTTGGGTGGCACCGATCCTAGATGAAGGCGGGATCATGCATGAGGCGCGCTTTGTGCATTTCGTGATCCAGGAAGGGCAGTGGCGTCAGTGATGAGCACTCCCAGCAAAGAGCAATTGCAACAGAAGGCCGACCGCATGGCCGAGATCCGGGAGGACCGTCGGGAGGCCGGGTTTACCGAAGTGACGTGCTGGGTCCCGAAAGAACAGGCGCGCAGTTTCAGAGACTACGCATGGGGATTGGTTGAAGGCGTCGACCGGGCCTTCCCACACCGCGCCCGAGAGGGACAACGCCGCCGCCAAAGGAGCAAAAAATGACATTCTTTCGTGATGTGATGGCAGGGCTGTTCGGTGACGTTCCTTGGACAGAGGACGAGCCGGATCTGATGGAGGGCGATGTGCTCTCTGACATTCTGCCGTGGCGGGCCTATGACCCGGAGCACAAACTCTATCATTTTACCCATGGCAGCGGCTTCCTGATGGAAGTGGGGGCGTCGATCGGTCAAAACGACCTGGCGGAGAATATCGGCGGAGTCATTGCCGCAAACCTACCGTCCAGTGCCACATTTCAGGTGCTGAACTGGACCTCCCCCGCCATTGAACCGGTTGCCGGGCGCTGGAAATCGGCGCGTCTTGGCCGGTCGGCTCTGATTGACGAAATGGTCAATCAGAGGGTGTCTCACCTTCAGAATATGCGGTTCGGCATTGAAGAAGACGGTGCCCGTGCAATCCCCTTCGACAGGCACATCTTTGTCGCCGTCTGGCTGGAATCGGAAGAGTTGGGCATCGAGGACGAAAAGCGCCTCAAGTCCATGCGCTCGGCCCTCAGGAATGTGTTCAGCACAGCCAGCTGGTCGATGGATGTGGAACCGCCGCGGTTCCTCGCTCTCCTGCGCGAGCTGTTCCACGCGGCTCGCCCGGAAGGCAGCGGAGAGGACTGGGACCAGGAAGCCTATGACGACAACATGCCGCTCAACTATCAGCTGCCCGGCGCGTCCCTGCGTGTTGGCAGCCAAGCGCTTCAATTCTCCGGAACACCTGAGCTGGCGGCTACTGTCTCTTCTGTGAATGCCTATCCGCCGGAATGGGTCTTTGGTCTTGGTATGGCACTCAACGGCGATCCCGCCCGGCTGATGGACCGCCCGCTTGGTCCGGTTCTGACATCGTTCACGCTGAAGGCGATGCCAGGCCAGAAGGCCGGGGCATTTATCCTGAAGAAACGTGGCATGGCGGAACACGCCGCCAACAGCTCGTTTGGAAAGTTCGTCCCGAACTTTGGGGAGAAAAAGGCGGAGCTGGACGCGCTGGCAGCAGAAATTCAGGCGGGCGAACGCCTCTTTGAAACCCTCTATACCATCGTCGCCTATGCCAGGGGCGGTGCAACAGAGGCGCAGATGGCGGCAGGCGAGGTGGAATCTATCTACCGGCGCCAGCGGATCAAGCTCTCCAAGGATACTTTCCTGCAGTTGCCCTTGTTCCTTGCCAGCCTGCCGTTTGGCTGCTCGGGCAAAATGATGTCCGACTTCGGGCGGCAGATGCGTATGCGACTGATGAAGTCGGCCGCCGCGATGGCCTTCCTGCCGGTACACGGGGAGTGGATGGGCAATGCCCGCGGAGCCGGAATGCTGCTGGCCGGACGTCAGGGGCAGGTGTTCCAGTGGGACAATTTCCGTTCGTCGGGCAACTACAACACCGCCGTGGTAGGCAAGTCCGGAGCCGGTAAATCAGTGCTGATGCAAGAACTGGCGGTGGGGATCTACACTTCCGGCGGCAACGTCCTGGTGATTGACGACGGCTATTCGTTCAAAACCACGGCGGAAATCCTGGGCGGCAAGCACATTGCTTTTGACGGCCAGACCCGCAACCGCCTCAATCCGTTTTCCCTGCTCGATGCGGGTGCCATGGGGCAGGACGAATACAAAACCGATGCTATCGAGCTGGTCACCCGCGTTGTTGCCTCGATGGCTGACCTCGGCGGCCATACCGGCGGACGGGTTGAGGGGGTTGAAGAGGACTATATCCGCGCGGCCATTGCCCAGGTCTGGGATGAAAACGGCCGAGACGGTGAAATCTCCGATGTGCGCGACCGGCTGCAGGATGCCGCGGCTGGTGAACCGCGGCTGCCTGATGTGGTGCGCAAACTCAACCGGTATTCACGCGGTGGTGCTTACGGCCACTACTTTGAAGGTGAGGCCAATATCACACTGGATTCCCCGTTCACGGTGGTGGAGCTGAGTGACATCAAGGGGCAGGCCGGTCTTGAGGCGACCATCCTGCAGATCGTCATGTTCCTTGGCACCGAACTGATGTTCAAAACCTCCCGTTCCACGCCTACAGCCATCGTGATTGATGAGGCTTGGGATCTGCTGAAAGGAACCGGCACTGCGGCCTTTATTGAAGGTGTCGTGCGCCGGGCGCGGAAATACACCGGGGCGCTGATCACCGGCACGCAGTCGATGCAGGACTACAAGGCCAACCCCGCCGCTAGCGTCTGCCTGGAGAACTCTGACTTCCGGATCTTCATGGCCCAGAAACCGGAGAGCATCGACGCGCTGCAGAGCATCGACCCGCCGGTGAAAATGCTTTTGAAGTCGCTGACATCGGTTCCGGGCCGGTTTTCCGAACTCGCAATCCAGATGCCTGAGGGCTTTGCCTACGGGCGTCTGCTGCTCGATCCGTTTTCGCTGGCGGTGTTCTCTTCCAAAGGCTCCACGGTCGAACGGATGAACCACTACAAGGCCCAGGGCATGAGCACAGTGGAAGCCATCAAAACCCTTGTTGAGCGGGGGGAAGTGGCATGAGCTGGCAGAAGAAGACCCTCATTGCGCTTGGTATTGTGGCTCTGGCCCAGGCCGCTGTGTTTGTGTTCCTGCTGTTGCCGGATGATGAGCCTCCGGCGGTTGCGGTTTTCGATCCGGAAAAAAGCCTGACCATGTTCGTGGTCTGGTCGAATGGCCGGGTGCCGGACGAGCAATTCGGGGACACCCTGCCAGCATTCCAGCAGGCCGTTCAGTTGGAGATTGACCGGCTTTCCAGCCAGACCGGGCAGGTTGTCGTCCGCAAGGGCGCGGTGCTGTCGGCTGCGGGTCTTCAGGCCGCTGACGTCACCGGCGTCATCATGGAAAAGGTGCTGAGTGATGCGGCGTTCTAAGCTGGTTTTGATCCTGCCCACCTTGGCTGTGGCAGCTGCCGGTTATTACGGGCTTGCCTGCGGGCGTCTGGTTGTAAATTCAACCAGCAGCCTGAAAGGCAATGCCTACGCAATGGTGACCTGGCCGCTGATCTTGCGGCCGGGTGCCATCGTCGCGGTCGAAATGCCGGAGGTTCTGGAGGGAAAGTTCGGCGGGCATGAGCTTTATCTGACCAAGCGGATTGCCGGGGTTGCCGGCGATCCGGTCCGCCGCTCGGGCAATAGCCTCTGCATTAATGGCACCTGTGTCGAGGGGCAGCTGAAGAACGGTGCACTTGTTGCACCGCTCTGGCAGGGCGATGTGGTGCCGGACGGAATGATTGCCGTGTTCGGAGACAGCCCGGACAGCCTGGACAGCCGCTATGCGGTGATCGGCCCGCGGCCGGTGGCGGAAGTCGCCGCCGCAGGATTTGAAATCCCTTTCCCCCATTGGACAGACCTTGCGGAGCGCTGGAAATGACTCATCACCGCCGCCGTTTTCATGCTGCCCTTCTGGTCCTCGCTGCTGCCGCAGGGCAGGGGGCGGCCAAGGATCTCGGTACCCACGGCCCTTTGTTCGAGGTGGCTGAACCCTCGCTGCTGGACACGATCAAGAACCGGCTCCTGGAAATGGAAGCGGCTGGCGAGCTGGATCAGATGCGGCAGGAAATGCAGGACACCACGCGGGCCTATGTGAACCGGCCGCGTCCGGTTCAGGGTCTCGGCAAGGCAGAGGAATATGCGGTTTGGGAGGTCGATATGTCGATCACCCTGAAAGAGGATCTGGCAGACCATCAAGGCCGGGTCTTCGCCCGCGCTGGCACAGTCGTTAATCCGTTGGCCTATTCCCGCTTTGAAAAGCGCATCGTCCTGCTTGACGGCGACGATCCCGACCAGGTGGCCTTTGCGCTGGCGGATGGCGGCGAGTTGGACACGCTTCTGGTGCTGGTGAACGGTGATCCGCTGGGCCTGATGCGCGAGCATGGCCGCCGGTTCTACTTCGACCAGGATGCTGTGCTGGTGAAACGCTTCGGCATCCGCAATGTGCCTGCCGTGGTGCAGCGCGCGGATCCTGTCATGCAGGTGGAAGAAATCGCGCTCGGAAAGGGCGGGGAGGTTCTGCAATGAACCTGCGCGCCCTGATCCTCGCCTTTGTCTTCGCCCTTGCAGCGACCCAAGCGGCAGCAATCTGCAACAAGCGGTTTCTGAACCCCATCACGGAGGTTTGCTGGGACTGCATTTTTCCTATCTCCATCGGCGGCCTTAGCCTGAGCTTCGGCGCCAGCCGCCCGGATACGAGAAACCAGACCTTCCCGCTCTGCGTTTGCCCCGGCATCCCGCCCCGGCTTGGCCTGTCCATTGGCCTTTGGGAACCGGCCCGGTTGGTCGATGTAGCGAATGAACCCGGTTGCTTCGTGAACATGGGCTTCGAAATGGATTTCGGGCTTCTGTCTCTGGGCAAATCCTCTGCTACCCAGCAAAGCGGCGGCAGCACCGGGTCGCGCTGGCAGGCACATTATTACTTCTATCCGCTGATCTCCTGGCTTGGTGTGATCGTTGACGGGCTGTGCATGCAGAACGCGCAGTTCGACGTCGCCTATATCTCGGAGATTGACCCGCTCTGGCAGGATGCGGAGCTGAACAACCTGATCAACCCGGAGGCAATCCTGTTTGCCAATCCGATTGCCCAGGCGGCCTGCGCTGCGGATTGCACCAAGGCGTCCTCCGGCAATCTGCCGATGGATGCGCTGTTCTGGTGCACCGGCTGCGGCGGCTCGATCTACCCCATCCAAGGCGATGTCGCTGCCCATGTTGGCGGGGTGATGGCAAGCCAGGTGGTTGCAACCAAGATGGTGGCCCGGATGCACAGGCTGCTGATCGCACGGAAAACCGCATCTGAAAGACCGCTTTGCCAGACCCAAGGGCAACCGGTGATCAAGAAAAGCCAGTACCGGATGCAGGTCACGCGCCCGCGCCCGAAAACCTCGGGCCGGTACGCCTGCGGCCCCATCGGCTTTTCAGCTCAATACGTGGACCGGCTGAGAGAGTTCCCCTTTATGGGGGAATCCTTCGGCTGGCTGTTCTGGAGGAAGAGAAATTGCTGCGCACTCTGACTTTTGCACTGGCGGCTGGGTCCGCATTGGCTGTCACGTCCCTGTCCCTTGGCGCCCAGGAGGCCGGGGAAGGTGTGACCGAATACGCACCGGGCAGCACCGGGCGGATCACTGCTCCGCTGGCGACCATCGTTGACACCGCCAAACAGCAAGGCGAGGCGCTGCGGGAGACCCTGCGCCCGCTCGATGAGGCGGAAGGGGCCTTTTCTAACGTCGATTTCGACGGGCTGCGCACCCGCGCTCTGTCGGATCCGCGCGTCCGGGCCTTGCTCGGCGCGGATGCGGCCGGGGGCGCCGCCAGCGAGGCGGAAGAGGTGCGCTATGACGGTGCCACCATCTTCTTGCTGGCCTCCTTCTCGATGCCCAAAGAGTCACTGCGGCAAATGATGGCTGAAGCCCGGAAATTCGGTCTGCCCATCGTGTTCCGCGGGTTCGTAAACAACTCGGTTTATGAGACGCAAGCCGCCCTGGAGGAGACGTTCGGCTCTCTGGATGATGCCGTGGGCTTCTCCATCGACCCTACAGTGTTCACCCGGTTCCGGGTCACGTCGGTTCCGCAGGTCATTGCCATGAGTGAGGCGGTCGATGTCTGCGAAACACCTGGTTGCGAAGCGGACCCTGTGCCGCTGCATGACCGGGTGGGCGGCAATGTTCCAGTGGAATTTGCCCTGCGCCTGATCGCGGAACAGGGGGAAGCCGGCGCTTCTGAGGCCCGGCGGCTGCTCTCGCAGCAGGAGGCCGCAGATGCTGAATAGATCTCTTTCCCTTGCCCTGATGGCCGTCCTGCTTGGAAGCGGTGCCTTTGCGCAATCCTTCATGGATCGCGCGGCGGCGGCAGCTGATGGGGCCGTGAACACGGGCAGCACCTTCCGGGATGAAACGGTCAACGAGGTGGTGACGCCATTTGAAACCTCCCGGCCGCCAGAGGCGGGCATGAACCACACCACCTTCGAGGACCGCATTCTGGAAACCCGCGATGCGGACAATGACCAGGGGCGGGTTCTGCGCGCCACAGAAGATAGTGCGATTGTCCGTCCGGATATCGACATCGACGGGCAAGGGGAACTGTTCGATGATGCCAATTGGGCGCATGAGAACGCGGAAGATATTGCCGGGCGGTATTTCAGCAGCGAAACCGGCAGTTGCACAACGCCGGAAGTTCCGGTGTCTGACGAACGCGATGAGTTCTGCGAAAGCCTGCCAGCTCGGGAAGAAAAGACCTGCCGCCTGATCCGTAGGATTTGGGTGGACCGCACCGATACCTACCGGTGCGACAGACGGGCCGCAAACTTTGTAAAGGTTTGCGAGAAAACACAAAGCTACTCCTGCCATAGGAATAGCACTGTCGCGGCCTGTATTCGCAGGAATGTCAGGATTGAAGGCGGCGACGTTTCTTGGGACGGCCGGGTTGCAACCATTAGTTTCCCGGCGCCTGGCCGCAAGCCAAAGTTCGTCCATCCTTCAGGCGGTTATCCGGGCACCTATAGTTACGCGACCCTTGCGAAACACCAGTTCAATGTGAGGATTTCCGACAGGTTTGCCCCTGATGAAATCGTCTTGAAGCATGTTAGTGCAGCTGGGCCAGTCCAAATTACAGGGAACGATGGAAAACCGATTACGACTGTCGCGGCCTCCGTCCTGAGCAGCTTTGGCCAATCTCAATGGTATTCCAATGTTCCAAAAACACCTGAACAAGGGCTTCTAATCCCTTTCACCAATACCTACGGGTTGGGCGGTTCTTCCCCACTCCACGCAGCCTGGATTGCCAAGTACCCTCAGTTCAGGCAGTGCAACTTTAATTCTAACGTGATTTGCGCTTCGGCGATCGACTACAATGCATCGCGGACAGTCTTTCAATCCGGCTGGGACTCCGATCAGGAAAGCTTTCTCAATAGTGTCGGCTTCGACATACACACGTGGGGCATTAGACCGCCGCACGAATATGCAGAGCTGAGGCAAAATTCGCAGGTTCAGCGCAATGTGCTTCGCCTGCTTGAACTGGATCACTTCGCTACCGCCCGACCTGCAGGTGCTAAGCGGTTCAAGTCCAACAACATGACCACGCGTGTCGTTTACAACAACGCTACTCAAGGGGGCGGGGCAGCAGCGCTGCGCATTGAATTTAGCGGATCGTGCTGTGATCGGTTCGTGGATACAGGGAGCGAAACATGCGAGTGATTTGCGCCCTGTTCCTCATTGTGAGCCTGTTTCAAGTCTGGGCCAGCCCTGCCTCTGCAGAGATTTCATGCTCGGACCCGTCATATGAATGCCTTGAATGGTCCGATGGCACGACTACCGGCGGCATTAACCTGGGCCGTTACTGTGTGCGCTACGCTGGCACTCAAGACTGTGTGGATTCCGAGCCGATGGACGAGTGCGCAGCAGTGCGCGCGAGCCTCAACTGCAACCGAACAGAGCGCCGCTGTGTCGATTACCGCAACGGGACATGCCGTCAGTGGCGGCTGACCTATTCCTGCCTGAACGAAAACGAGGACATGAGCCCCGCGCGGCTTGTGAACACCGAGTTCGGGCCGACGCAGGAGAGGATCATTAACCGCTGTGGCGCGCTTGCAGGCAACGAAGAGTGCGAACTGACCGGGACTGTCACACTGGAAGGTGCAGAAGTCCGCGACATCAACGGGAAGGAGTTTTCCCGGAGCTGGTGGAAACGCGAACGTACCTACAGCTGCCTGGCGCCGGGCGAGGGTGACACCACCTGCGGGCCGCTGGAAAGTGATCCGACCTGCGTCCTGCAGGGTGACACCTGCCTTGCCGAGACTAATGGCGTCTGTACGAACCGGGAGTATCACTACCGTTGCGGCGTCTCTTCCGGCGATCTGGAAACCAGCTGCGAGCCGATCAACGTCTGTGTTGGCGAAAACTGCATTGGGGTCGAACAGGAAACCTCTGACGATTTCGGCAGATCTGCAGCCTGGTTGAACGTGCTGGCGCAGATGCAGGAGGAATACAGGGAACAGGCTGCCACCGACCCGAACGATGTGCGCTTCTTCCAGGGCACCAAAATGACCTGCAGCAAGGCACCCGGCCGGAACTGCTGTTCGACCGGCGGTCTCTTCGGCGGCACCTGCCCGGAATCCGCGGCGATCCTGCGGGACAAGCGGGAAGCGGGCGCGACCCATTATGTCGGCGTTACCTGCCAGCAGAAGGTTTTGGGCGCCTGCGTCAAGAAGCGCTACCACTACTGCACCTACAACTCCAAATTCGGCCGTGTCTTCATCGAGGAGTTCAAGAAGCAGGTAAATCAAGGGTGGGGCAGCACACTCGCACCGAACTGCGGCTTCGTCACGATTGAAGACTTTGCGAACGTGGACATTGAGGAAATGGATCTGTCGCCTGTCTTCGGTGACATCATGAGTGATATCCAGGTTCCCGTCGCCGAAGACCTGCAGGACTTCTATGAAGACCGCTTCCCGTCGGCCGACAGCCAGGCGCAGGATGCATTCGGGGAGCTGGGCCAATGAACCGGCGCACCTTCCTTCTGTCCAGCCTCACTGCAGCAGCGGCACCGGCCTTGGCCGGTGCTCAGGAAAATCCCGGCGTTGGTGTGATCTTCATCGGGGCGTCCTGGTGCTCGTTTTGCAAATCCGCCGCGCCGGTGCTGGCGGCCCTGACCCAGCCCGCCGGCATTCCGGTCCTGGTTGCCTCGCATGACGCGCGGCCGATCCCGCCGTTTGCAGACGTGACCGATGCCAGAACGCACCCGGTTGCCGCGCAGATCTCCGAGTTCCCCACCACTCTGATCTACTCGCAGGCTGCCGGGGAAATCACAGGCCAGATTACCGGTTACCGCAATGCGCGCCACTATGCGCAGTCCGTGCGGGCCGCTGTGCTCGCCGCAGCCGGGAGGACAGGCTGATGCTGAAACCGTTGACCCTTGCCGCACTTCTAGCCACTGCAGCCCATCCCGCCAGCGCGGGGCTGGTCTGCAATGGTGAAGAAGTAGACGGCTGGCATTTCTATTGCGATCCGGAACCTGAGCCGGAGCCGGTCAAACCGGCACCGGAGCCGGAACAGGAAGCCAGGGAAGAACCCCAGGAGCCGGAAGAACCGAAAGAGCTGACGGCCACCGAGGAGATCGAGGCGTTCCGGGAATACGCCGACGAGCTGAAGCACCGCGCCATTCTCGATCCGACACCGGAAAACGTGCAGGCGTATATGGAGGTGAACAAGCAGATGGCGCAGCAGGCGGCGCGTTTCGCAGCCGTCTGGCAGCGGGTGCTGTTTGGCTCGCCCCACCTCGATGCCAATACCCGCCGTCCGCTGACCCAGATGGGCACCAACATCTATCAGGACCAGCGTAATGCGGCGGAGCAGGCGGCTCTGCGCCGGGCGGCGCAAGAGGCCGGTCTGATCTTTGTCTATGACAACCCTGCGGACTGCCGCTTGTGCCTCGCGCAGGCGCAGATCCTCGACGGCATCCGCAATGCCTACGGCGTGGAAATTCTGGCTGTGTCCACCGATGGCAGCCCCATCGAATTTTTTCCGGACGCGGTTCAGGACGCGGGCCAGCTTGAGGCCCTTCAGCTCGCGGACAAGCCGCGCCCCTTCATCGCCATTGTCGATGCCGCCAGCGGGGAAACCCAGCTGATCGGGGGCGGATTGCTGACAGAGGATCAAATCCTGGAGCGCGTCTACGTGGTCCGGGAAGTGCCCATGGGCGAACGGTATCAGTGAAGGAGCAGGCAGAATGGTGTATTTCATCGGCAATATCCCAGTGGATCCGGCAACTGACGACGGCCAGAACCTCCTTGGCCGGGCGCATCAGGAACACAGCCGCATCACCTGCGGCTGCCGGAAACCGGCTCCGCAAATGTACGTGGCCTGCGTGAATGGCCGGTTCATCCTGAAGCGGATGCCGGGCACCGGCGCGGAACACGCTCCCGGCTGCGAGTCTTTCTTGCCTCCGGAAGAACTCTCGGGCCTCGGACAGGTGCAGGGCAGCGCGATCAAGGAAGATCTGGACAGCGGAACCACGACGCTGAAGGTCGATTTCCCTTTGACCATGGGCAGCAAACGTCCGGCACCGCCCGCACCTTCGGGAAAAAAGCCGACAGAGGCCAAGGCCAGCCCGCGCATGCTCGGCCTGTCGAGCCTGCTGCAATACCTGTGGCATGAGGCAGACTTGGTGAAATGGACCCCGGCTATGCAGGGCAAACGCTGGTGGGGGCCGGTACAGCGTGCGCTGTTGAACGCAGCCGCGGGGAAATCCGCCAAGTCCCGTGACCTGCGGGATATTCTCTATGTTCCGGAATACTGGAAGGCGGAGCGGAAGGAAGAGAATGCCGCGCGCCGGGCCAAGCTCCTGCGCGGCCTTCAGGCGCCTGCGCGCGGCACCGCTCCATTGGGCCTCGTCGTGGCCGAATACAAAAGCCATGAAGCCACCCGCATGGGTGCGCGCTTCCTGTTCAAACATGCGCCGGACTGCGCCTTTTTCGCGGAAGAGGACCTGGTGCGGAAATTCGAGAAGGTGTTTGCGGATCAGCTCATGCTCGCGGACGCCTTGGGCGACGTGCATGTGATGGTGATCGCCACTTTCAGCGTTGCTAAAGCCGGATACCCTGTTCTGCGGGAAATCGGCTTGATGCTGGTCACTGCCAACTGGATCCCGTTTGAATCCGTCCGCGATTATCAGCTGATCCAGGCGCTGACAGAAGGCAAGCGCGCTTTCCTCAAATCCCAGCGGTTCACCCTCGGCCATGAGACCCCGATTGCCTGCGCGGTCCTGACCGACCTGGAAAGCCCGGTTTCGCTGTTCGTTGCTGATCCCGCCGCAGACACCAATGCAGTGGCCGCCCTGCGCGAAGTAGCTGCAGAAGGCACCTATTCTGCTTGGCTCTGGCTGGATGAGGACGCGATGCCGGAACTCCCGGAGCAGGTGAGCCATAGGCCGGACAGCCAAACCAGCATCCCCCAAGCAGCCGCACAAATAGAGGCAGAAAACAGCCATCAGCAGAAAAGGGCAGGCCAATGAAACGCAATCTTCTGAGCTTCTTAACCGCGGCCTCGCTGTGTGCTGCTGGCCCTGCCGCTGCCGATGTGGGCGACGACTTGAAACAGTTTTGGGAACGTACCGGCGGCGGTGTGAACGTCACCAAGCCGACAGCCTACAAGGGGCAGCAGGCGGGCTATGCCACGCTGGGTTCCCTCTATCTGCGCACCCGACCGCGCAACAGCCAGCTTGCAGCAATCCAGCTGCCCTCTGTTCGTGCAGGGTGCGGCGGCATCGACATCTTTGGCGGCGCATTTTCCTTCATTTCGGAGGAGGAGCTGATCGCGCTGATGGAAGCGATCATGCAGAACGCTGCCGGGTTCGCCTTTGAGTTGGCGCTGGAGAGCCTGTCGCCTGCGGTGCAGGAAATCGTCGCCAAACTGCGGGATTTGATCCAGCAAGTGAACGCGGGCAACATCAATTCCTGTGAAGCCGGGCAGATGCTCACCGCATCGCTCTGGCCCAAAATGGACGGGGCCTCCCAGCATATCTGCCAAACAATCGGCGGTTATAACGGGATCTTCGCAGACCGTGTGGCCTCCCGTCACGGCTGCGGCACCGGCGGTCAGCATAATTCGACCATGGGCCGCGCAAGCGGAGCATTGGCTGAGCAGGTGCCAACTGATGTGAACTATGCCTGGCGTGCGGTGAAGAAGAACAACTTCCTCGCTTCCAGCCCGCGCATCGCTGAATTCTTCATGACCCTCACGGGCACGATCATCACGACGGCCCCGGAAGATGACGACGACAGTACCACGCACCGGACCATCCCGCCGCGCGCCTTGTCGCCGGATGCGGCCAAGGCGCTCGTAGAGGGCGGTTCTTACAAAAGTTTGCAGTGCGACGAGACGAACGACTGTTTGAACCCTGTTCTCAGGGACAGAACCCTTACCGCATCAGACGCTCTGTTCGCTGTCACAGCAGATGCAATTCAGGGGCTGTCGGATGCTATCAGCAATGACACCGCACCGCCGGATGAATCCATTGCCCTCATCAACCTGACCACCATTCCGGTCTACAAGCACTTGGTCACGGCCAAGAGCTACAAATACCAATTTGTCCAGGACGACATCAACTCGATGGCGGAGCTGGTCGCCGTCGATCTGGCGATTGCCTACATCGACGAGGGTATGAACGAGATCCTGAACTCGGCCGCCAACGTCGATATTGCCGGTGACATCAACCGGGAGTTTCAGGAAACGGTGCGAGAATCCAAGGCCGTCCTTCACGACCTGCGAGCGTCGGCACAACGGAAATACGCGGAAGCCCTGCGCAATCTGGAACGCCTGAGCCTTGCCAGGGGTGAGCTGGCCGCATCTTCCAATGCGATTTTCAGCAACATCATCAATCAGACCGGGGGGCAGTGATCTATGCCCGAACTCGAAATCCACACGGTTGGCGGCGGCTACTATCTCTATGACGTCTTCAACTACCTCGCGGCCTTCACCGGCTCGGGAAACTTTGGAGCACTGATCTATGCCGGCATCGTCGCGGGTGTGCTGGCGGCAGGCCTCCATCTTGCGATCTTCGGCGCGGTGCGGCAGGCAGTGACCTATTTTATCGGCGTCATGCTGGTAGTCACTGTCGGCCTCGGCCCCAAGGCGCGGGTGATCATCATGGATTCCACCGTGCCGCTTGGTATCTACGGCACTGTAGACAATGTGCCGTGGTCCGTCGCTTGGGTTGGGTCTCTGACATCGAGGGCCAGCGCTTCGCTCACCGATGTGATGGAAACGCTGCTCGCTGCGCCGGATAACCTGACCTACCAGAAATCTGGAATGCTCTTTGGCTCCACCATCCTGAGCCAAGCGGCCCGCTGGCGCTCGGTCACTCCGGTTGTTCAGGAAACCCTCGTGAACTTCATGGAAAACTGCATGGTCGATGGCTCGAACATCGGCATTGTCGATGTGGGCGAGCTGGGGCAGGCAGGTAATCTGGTGGCCTACATCGGCGCTAATGTGCCGCAATCTCTGGCCTATTATGATCCGGTTCTGGAAGAAACCACGACCTGCGCAGACGGCTGGCCGCAGATCACCAACCGTCTCAACAACGAAGTGCAAAATGTCCTCTATCACAAGGCCGCTGCAGCGGATCAAAGCCACTTCGCTGCAGATCCCGCGCTCTCCGCGGCCGACATGCGGCGGACACTCAACCAGTTTCAGACCTTCATCGGAATGACCTCGGCCGGCGCCCAGGCAACCATCCGTCAAACCATGCTGGTCAATTCACTGGATGGGGCGGTTCAGCGGCTGATCGCATCCTCTGGCAACAACGCGGCCATGACCGCCTATCAGGCCGCGCGGACAGAGGCCCAGACCACGGCCAGCTACAGCGCCGTGGGGATCTCGGCCCTGAAATGGGTGCCGCTCCTTAAAATTGTCTTTGAATCGCTCTACTACGCGGCCTTCCCGCTGGCGATGATCATGATGATGACGCCTTTGGTATGGAATGTCATGAAAGGATACTTCGGGGGCTTCCTCTGGCTGGCCGCCTGGGATCCGCTGTCCGCCATCCTGCATTCCATCGTCATGAAAGCCAGCTCCGGTTATTACCGGGAAGCAATGGGCTCCTATAGCACCGGCGCCCTCGACTATTCTTTGACCTTTGCCAACTACCTGGGCGTCCGCGCCGTCGAACAGGACGTTGGCACTGTCGCGGGCTACCTGATGATGTCGGTGCCCTTCGTTTCCACTGTGATCCTGTTCGGCGCGAGCCGTATGGCTGGCCTTGCGACCTCAATGCTGAACGTGGGGCAGGGGGCAGCAATTGAATCTGGCCGTGAAGCAGCCACCGGCAATATCTCCCTCTCCAATGCCAGCATGAACAATTTCGCGGCCAACAAGTGGAATACCTCCTCGGTCCGGGACGCCGGGGCTGCAACAGTCCGGATGGCAAATGGCGCGATGCGGACTGTCAACGCTGATGGCTCCGCGACCTTTGCCACCGGCACTGCCCAAACGACCGGAGGCATGTCGGCGCGGGTGGGCCAGACTATCCGGGAAGAGGTTTCCGACCGGAAAGAAGCGGCCATCCGCAACGCAACCTCTCTGCGCGATGAGTGGAGCACGGCGCTCAATCAGACTGCCGCGAATTATGCAAACTTCGGCCGGTCCCTGACTTCGGGCACGAGCACTGCCAGCGACAGCTCCACCTCGCAAAGCCATAGGTGGACAAATGAAGCAAGGGAGGCACATTCGGCTGTGGAGCGCTTTGCCGATGATCACGGGATTTCGCTTGACGCGGCCTACAAGGTGGCACTCTCGGCGGGGCTTAAGGGTGGCATTGCCGGCATTGAAGGCGGCATTACCGGAACGGGCATGGATACCGATACCTACCGCCGAGTGGCAGAAGCAGCGCGGGATTCCGGACTGACGGAAACAGTTGCCAAGTACGGCGATGCAGTGAACTCGATCCGGGCCAGCGACCATAGCAGCCTGACCAATACCGAAGACGGCGGCAATCGCTGGAGCATCGACAATGTGCAGCGCAAGGGCAACGCCTATGCGGAAGCGCGGGAAGAGGCTCAAACTCTGGCCTCGGCGGAGAGCAATCTCTATTCGCATGGCATCAGCTATGATGGTCAACTGACCGACGCTGTGGTTGGCGAATGGCGAGAGGCCGGGTACAGCGAGGAACAGATCTCCGGCTTCCTCAACCCGAAGTCCACCTCCGGCGTGAAGGCCCAGGAGGCTGCCGTTGAGAAGGTCCTGCCCAGCCTGCTTCAGGAGCTTGGCCTGGATCGACCAAACCCGGGTTTGGCACAGGCCCACACTCTCTCGCGACCGAAAGATGAAATCACGACCCAACGCCTGCCATCGAGCGGCATGGACCATCATAAAGAGTTTGGCCGGATCACGGAGGCCACCGGAAAAGTTCAGGACGCCATCGAAGGTCGCCGGACCGCATTGTCCGAACAGGCCACTGCCAAGGCCACAGAAAACGAACGAGCTGTGGTCGATGGTCAGGATTTTGGGGTAGTGCCAGGGGCGGTCCATAAGGCGTGGACTACTGTTACAGACATTGCGGACAGTACGATGGATGCAGTGGATGGTCTGTCATCCGCGATCAGCGGCACACCTCAGCTCTCGAACTATGACCGGGATGTCATGATCCGAACCATTGCCGGAGAGGCTGGGCGGGAAGGCGAAGTAGGTCAAGCCGCTGTCGCGCATGTGATCATGAACCGTGTTGCAGATGAGCGTTGGGGAGATAATCCTGCCGAGGTCAGCCTTCAGCTCAAACAGTTCTCTGCCTGGAACAACGGCGTTGGCGGAAACAGCCTGCCAACAAAACTCGAAGAGGGCAGCGCCGAATATGAGCGGATCGGCCGGATTGTCGATGGTGTTGCCGCCGGGCAGATCCCGGACGTGACCGGCGGCGCTACTCACTACTATTCGCCCAAAGGCATGGAAGCGCATGTGGCCGCCGGGGAACAAAGCAACGTTGTGCCCACTTGGCTTGGCAGAGAGTCACAAGCGCGCGGGCACCAGAATGTTCAGATAGGCGGCCATATCTTCACCGGCCTCAGGAGGGAAAGCGAATGAGTTCAGTGGTGATAGCTCCGCGTCCAATGATCGTTGAGGTAGCGATCTTGGTGCTGGTGCACGCTGTGATCAGAAAGGTCAGTTGCGGTGCGGACCTTGTGATCCGGATCACGATTCCGCAGCAGCCAAACGATGAGCCACGCCATGCCTGCACCGGTGTAGAGCATACCAAAGGTTTCGACTTTCAGGCCGGATACCTGGGCGAAGCCCAGCCCGAACAGGCCCACAAGGTAGGCGATTTCTTTCCAGAATTTCGTCATCAGGCGTCGCATAGGACTTCTCCTTTAGGGCGAACAAGCTTAGCAGAACACTCTTAAACAGGCAATGAAACCGCCGCAATTTGAAGAACGGAAAGGAAACGAGCAATGATTTTGAGCAACAAACCATGGCGCAAGGTAGTTTTGGCGGCAGCAGTGGGTCTCACCATGACCACGGCCCCTGCTGCCGCTGAAACGCCGCAGGCCGATTTCGAGTTTGATCAACGCGTGCGTGACGCACTTCTTCGCAATCCGGACATCATCCTGGAAGTGTTCGCTCTGCTTGAAGCAAAGGAAGAAGCCGCCAAAGCCGTGAAAGATCAGGAACTTATCGCCAAGGTGGCTGACGAGATGTTTCAAGGGCTCGATCCGGAAAAGCCGATCCTGGTGGAATTTCAGGACTACAACTGCGGGTATTGCCGCCGGGCGCATCCCGTTGTCGCCTCTCTGAAGGAAACCATGCCTGACCTGCAGCTGGTGATCATGGAAACCCCTGTCCTGGGCAAGGAATCGGAGTTTACCGCCAAGGTGGCGCTGGCGTTGAAAGCGCTGAAGGGCATGGACGCCTACCGCGAATTCTCCGATGCCATGATGTCGGTGCAGGGAAAAGCGAGCGCAGCAACCACCATCCGCACGCTCGCGGAGCTGGGGCATGACCCGGAGGAAATCACCGCTGCGGTGAATGAAGGCATCGGCACGGATGATCTGGAAAGGGCCAAGCGCCTGGCCGCTGCACTTGGCGCAACCGGCACCCCGTACTTTGTGGGGCCCGGCGGCATCATCCGCGGCGCGGCTCCGGCCGACCGGCTGCAGGCAATCACAACTACGCCGGCAACCGGTGTCTCCACTGCAAACTGAGAAAGGTGTCGCGGCGGGCCATGGCAGCAATACCTCTGCAAAGGATGAGGCCCACAGCCGGGCATAGCAAAGCCCACCGCTGAAAAACTAGTTACGCAAAAAGGCCCATGAGTAAAGGCGGGCCGCACAATTCGAAAAGGGATTTTCCAGTGAAAACGATCAAGCGAGCAGTTGCAGTTGCGGGCCTGATGGGCCTGGCCGGTTGCATGGGAAACACCTCCCAGACCTCGGCCAATATCATGGGGCTGCAATCCATGGCAGGCGTCCAGCGCGCGGCCCAGGCCCAGCCTTCGGAAAAGGATCTCGCCATGAGCTGCAGCGAGGTTCAGGAAGAGTTGGACACGCTCTACGCGCGCAGCGAGGCCATCAACAAGGCAGAACGGAAACGGGAGCGCAAAGCTAACCTGACCGGCGGCCTCATGGAGGCGGGCCTGTCTGTCCTCGGCGCCGGTGCCATCGCCAACGCGGGATCAGCCCAGTCAATTTCCAACGTGGGCACAGCCACCGCTGTGGCCGGCACCGCGGCCAGCGGTGTGCGCGGATCCGGCGGCCCTGACGCCCAAACCTACAATACGGCGCTGGCGATCGCAGAACGCAGCGCGCTCCTGGAGCGCGTCAAACTCGCCAACGGCTGCTGAAGCCCGCGCAACAGTCTCCCGGAAATGAGGAAACCACGAGCATGAAACTCAAGCACTTTATCCCCGCCATCTTCGCCGCAACGGCACTTTCAGGCTGCCTGAATGACGGCTCCGTGCCGGACAAACACGCAATCACCTTCGAGCAACCTGTTCCGGCTGGCGGCCCGTCCAAGTCCCAGAGCATGGCAGCCTTGCGGCAGTGGCTGGTCGCAAATGTTCCTGAAGGCGACACTGCCAAGGATGTGAGCGTGGGGCCTGTCCGCTATGCGGCCGTCCTCTTTCCGTTCCCGGAAAAAGATTTCTTCGTCTGCGCCCGGTTCACCGCCAAGAACCGCTTCGGAACATACGAGCCGCCGCGCAACGCTCTCATGACCATGCGTGTCTATGATCCTGCGAAAGGCTGGGAACCGGCCCTGATAAAAGGCGAGGAAGCCGCTGCGTACCGGCAATACTGCATCAGTCAGCCGCACGCTTAGCAGGCGCAATTTAGGTCAGATAGACTGACTTATTTAACATAAGCGGACTTATAGCGCAGAGCGCTCGCAGCGCGGCCCAGGGGACATCTGGGCCGCGGCACCCCGGCTATTGCCGTTCGAAAACAACAATTTGCGAAGTGCCGCGGGTGTCCCGAGCTGTTGTCGGACTGCTCGCGTTGCAAAAGGAACGAGGGATTCGTCATGCGCAACAAAGGACATACCCAGCTTGTCAGAGGCGGCCAGACGACACAACACTGGACCCGCATGGCAACACAGGTGCTCAAGTACAGCATCTCGATGGCCGCCGCTGCCTTCACCATCAGTTTTCTGATTCTAGTCGCTCAGAATTACGAAATGGATAAGGTGCGCCTCACCGGCATCTACTGGATTGCAGAGTTCAATGTCGAACAGCGCGGCACTGAACTGCGGGAACTGCATTACATGGATCTCGACGGAAAGCGTGTGACACGCACCGCAGGCCAGATCTATGCAGACCCCGGCTTGCGCGAGATCTACGATCTTTATGCCGCCAATGCCTGGCGCTTCCTCTATTTCTCGCTTCTGCCCGCCGCAGCGGCCTTCGCCTTCGTTTTCGCCATCTTCGGTATGGTCGGCCGGTCCTTGAAAGAGGAGGAACATATCCGGGGCGCGCGCCTGGTCACCGCCAAGGAACTGAAAGCCTGGTCTAAGCGGAAATGGCGCGAATATGAGAAACGCTTTGGCAAGGGCTCCAAGAAAGGCCCCCGCTACACGCTGGCCGGGATCGAATTCCCTCCCAATGCTGTAGAAGCGCAGATCGGCATCACCGGCACCGTCGGCGTCGGCAAGACCAATGCCATGCACGAGCTGCTGAACACCATCCGGGCGGTTGACGGTCGGGCCATCATCTATGACCGCATGGGCGGCCTACTGCGGGACCACTACGACCCGGAAAAAGACATCATCCTCAACCCTTTCGATGAGCGTTCTGTGGGCTGGTCTCCCTTCAACGAGGTGGTTTCGCCTGAAGGCTTCGCGCAGATCGCCGAGGTGATGATCCCGGATCAGCAAGGTTCCATGGACAGTTTCTGGACCCAATCCGCGCGGCTTGTCTTCCAGTACGCCGCCCGTGAGCTGGCAAAGGCCGGAAAGACCACCAACGCAGATCTTCGCAAGGCTATCATGAACATCCCGTCCGAGGAGCTGGGCAAATTGGTGGCATCGACCCCCGGCGCGCATTTCTTCGGGGAACATGTTGCCAAAACTTCCGGCTCGATCCGCGCCAACATGATCACCGAACTGCGGTTCCTCGAATACCTGCGCGACGATGCCGAACCCTTCTCGATCCGCGATTGGGTTGTAAATGACCGGCCCGGCTTTGTGTTCCTGACCGGCAACGCGGAACAGTCGGCCGCGGTGCGCAACATCGTCTCCACCGTCTTTGAAGTGGCCGCAAACGCGCTGATGACGACAGAGGAAAGCCGCGACCCCAAGGTTTGGTTCTTCCTGGATGAAGTTCCGACCCTCAATAAGATGCCCTTCCTTCCCAAGAGCCTTGCGGAAATCCGGCAGTTCGGCGGCGCCTTCGTCGTCGGCTACCAGGTGTTCTCCCAGCTGGAGGACATCTACGGCGACAAGGCGGCGGAGACGATTTCCGGCGTTCTGAACAACCGGGTTGTCTTCAACACCCCTGATTACAATACCGCGCAGCGCTCCTCGCGCTCTCTTGGCGAGGAGGATGTGATTGAGCAGCAAGAAAACATCACCCTCGGCGCGCATGACACCCGCGATGGCGTGGGCATTGTCGGCCGCCGCACCCAGCGCGCGATTGTCACCCCGGCGGAAATTCAGTCTTTGCCGCAGTTTGTGGCCTATTTCCGCCCGGCCTATGACGCACCGACCGCCAGGGTGCGCTTTGAGCCGGTGCCGACCACGGCCACCGCGGAAAAGTTCATCCCCTACAAGGGCAACGGCTTCGACGCTGGCGGAATGCAGGTCGCAGCCGTGAATGTGGAAATCCAGGAGGGCGAGACTGCAGAGGAAGGCTTTGCCGCCCTGAAGCCCGAAGATCAGAAGGCTGAATTTTTCCGCTTCCTGGACCGTGTGCGCCCAGAAGGTGCGTCGCAGATCGAGGATCCCGCCAACACCTCGGAACGGGACTGGTACTGGCAGCACTTTGCCACCGCGCGGGTGCGCGGCCTCAGTGTGAAAGAGATCGGCCCTCCGGACCCTTATGCAGGCTTCGCAGGCAACGGCACCGCCAAGGCCCGCGAAACCGCCGCGCTCCCCTACCCTGGCACCGCGCCGGCACAGCCTGAACCCGCAGTTGCATCAGCAGAGCCAGAGATTGAACTGGCATCGGAAGCACAACCGCCCGAGGCGACGGATACGGCGGCCGAAACCGTCAGTCCGGCCCTGCCCCTCTCTGTTCGCGCCCATCCTGCAGTTGGTCAGATCCAGCCTGACAGGAGAACACCGAAACGGCCGGATCGCCCTCAAGCGGAACCTGCTGGTGATGCCGCAACAGCCTTTCTGAATCTTGAAACTGCCTTCGCGGAGGATTCCTGACATGATGTCGATTTCAAACGTCTCGGCCGGAGCGGCCGCAAGCGGCTACTACAAGCAGGAAGGCTATTACAAAGCGGGAACCGAAGAAGGCGAAAGAGCCGCCACCTGGTTCGGCAAGGCGGCGGAAGAAAACGGTCTGACCGGCTATGTCGATGACAGGCACTTTGCGCAGCTGCTCGATGGTGAAGCACCTGACGGAAAGCTGATGGGCCGCTACGTGGACGGCGAGCGCCAGCACCGCCCCGGTCTCGACCTCACTTTTTCCGCGTCCAAATCGGCTTCAGTTGCCGCTCTGGTGATTGGGGACAAGCGCATTATTGAAGCCCATGACGCTGCGGTGCGCGCGGCTATGACAGTGGTGGAGGAACGGTTTATTAAAACGCGCTTCCAGCAAGACGGGGAAATAGTCACTAAAACGGGAGAGGGCATTATTGCCGGGATTTATCGTCACGACACTTCCCGCGCGCTTGATCCAAATTTGCACAGCCACGCCGTCATTGCCAATATGGTAAAAAATGAAAACGACGGATACTCTGCTATCCGGAATGAAGCCATATACAAAAATCAAAAACTGATCACGGAAATCTACCGCTCCGACTTTGAAAACAGAATGGCGGATCTTGGCATTGCCACAGAGCGAGGAAAGTACGGGGAGGTGAATATCTCCGGAATTTCTCAGGAGGTGACCGAAGCTTTTTCAAAGCGGCGGCAAGAAATTCTGAATGCGCTCGACAATAAGGGTATGGATGTTTCTCCGCAGACAGCGGACAAGGCCGCATTAGCCACTCGCGCGGCCAAGCACCAAAATCTTGATCGGGACGCATTGCGGGAAACCTGGCGCGCAGATGCGCTGGCAGCCGGTCTTGGCCGGGATCAGCTGGACCTTGGCAGGATGGGTCACGCCGCCCCGCAGCCTGTGGTGCCACTCGATCAGCAGCGCCCGATCGACCCCCTCGCAGAACCCGGCCAGCCGTCGGGGGTGTTCGAGAAGGCCAAGGCCATGCTGTCCAGTGCTGCAGCCGTGGCACGCGTGGAGACTGACCCCAGGCAGGCCGTAAACCGCGCGGTAGAGCACATCAGCGAACGGGAATCCGCTTACAGCCGGGCTGATCTCACGGTGGCGGCTATGCACTTCGCCTACCGTTCTGACTTCAAGGCGGTAGATGCGGAAATCAACCGGCAGATCAAGGCAGGCAGGCTGTTTGAAAGCGGTGAGGACGGTCAGATTTTGACCGACAAGGCATCTGTAGATCTGGAACGCTCTATTCTGGCCACTTGGCGGAAGGCGGAGAAGACCGGCGGCCTCGAACTCCCATCAGAACAAGGGCGCACCGGTGACAGCCTTTTGGCCCGAAGACTGAGCGTTGTCCGTTCCTTGACCGACGGCCAGCGCGCCTCCATCGAAACCTCCCTGACCGGGAAAGGCCGCTACGTCGGAATCCAGGGCTATGCAGGTACCGGTAAGACCTTCATGCTGGAAAGCACAAAGGAAGCCCTTACCCGCATGACACACTATGCTGGTCAGAACGGGTATGAGGTCAAGGGTTATGCTCCGAGCCACCAGGCGGTGAATGAGCTGACCAAGGTTCTGGGGAGCGCCGAGACCTTGGCAAAGGTGGTCACGGCCGAGCGCCACCACCCGCAGGACGTGGACAATAGCAAGACCATCCTGGTTGTCGATGAAGCCTCTATGGTGTCCGCCCAGGACATGCGCAGCTTCATGGACTACGCGGAGCGCACCGGCGCCCCGCGTGTCGTCTTTGTAGGGGATGTCCAGCAGCTTGATGCGGTTGCCGCCGGTCAGCCCTTCGCACAGATGCAGAAAGCAGGCATGCGCACCGCGGTCATGGATGAGATCCGCCGCCAGCGGAACGATGATCTGAAGGCAGCGGTCTACCACTCGATCCGTGGAGAAATCACATCTGCCTTTGGTCGGCTGGAGGACAATGTGCTCAAGGTCGATGATCCCCGCCAGGAAGCTGCAGAAAGGTTCCTCGCTCTCACCCCGGCCGAGCGGCAGGGCACCCGGATCCTCACCCTCACCAACGCGGCCCGCGCGGAAATCAATGAGGCAGTGCGCGAAGGCCTCCGGCAGGAAGGCCGCATCGCCTCCGATGAGGTCAAAGTGAACGGCCTGCTGAACCGCCAGCTCACCGAGGCAATGCTTGCCGACGCCCGCAGCTACGCCCCTGGCGATGTCGTCATGTCCGTGGCGACAAGCAAGGAATACGGCCTCAAGAAGAACGGCCTCTATGTGGTCCGGGAAGCGGATCACAGGGGCAACAGGCTGACCGTTGAGCATGAAGAAACCGGTGTCCGGACCACCCTGCCCCTGGCTGCGAAATTCAATCAGCGGGAGCTTGGAAAGGCGCTGGTGGCCTATGAGCGCGAGGCCCGCGGCATGGCGGAAGGCGACCAGGTGCGGTTCCGGATCACAGACCCGGAAAGCGGCATCAAGAACGGTTTGCGGGCAGAAATCAAATCAACTAAAGGGGGAGTAATCGAGGCCGAAACGCTGGAAGGATCGCGCATCGCCATTCCCGCTGACAGCCTCGCAGCCCGCGGCCTGGAACACGACTACGCCGCCACCGCGCACGCGGTTCAGGGGGAGTCTGTGGATCGCGTAATCGTGGCTATGCGCTCCACCGAACGGCTCGCAACCCAGAAGAGTTTCTACGTGGAAATCAGCCGGGCGCGCGATGAAGCAATGCTGCTGACAGAGGATCCGGAACGGCTTTCCAAGACCATCGAGAAGGAGACCGGCATCCGCCAGACCGCTCTTGATGCCTGGCTAGATGGCCGCCTCGCAGGCGCACGCTCCCTGCAGCCGGAGGAGGCAAAAACCCGCGAAGAACCACAAGAGAAGCCTGAGGCAGTGAAGGAAAAAGAAACCAAGGACAAAGAGCCGGAGACCCCTACCCTGCCCGGTCTCTTCGACGAGAAAATTAAAGAAGTTGAAAAGCAGGCAGAAATCCTCCTGCAGCGAGACAAGGAAATTGAACGATGAGCGAGACACAGCCACAGAACCTTCGTGTACGGCTTGGCCCGGTTGCCAGCGCCCTGATTGAAGGCAGCACTGACAACCGGCAAGAGGCTCTGGACCAAGCTATTTTGGACCTTCAGGAACGGGCCACCAGGGGTGCCAAGGACGGCGCTGGTCAATCCCTATACGCGGAACAACTACAGGGCCTGGAAAGCCGGATAGAGGATCAGGGTGCACTCCTCTCTGCGCTGCGGTTCTCTGTTATGAAGGAGATGCAGATGATCCGCTTGCTCATCGCCTCCCTCATGTCGAAGTCCGACACCAGCCAGCAACAGCTCCTCGCATTTGCTACCGAAGCGGTGGAGACGTTGCGGCGTGACACCAGCCTAGTCCTGGAAAAAGAGCACGCAAACCTTGCCAGTCAGGAGGCCGCATTTCAGGATGCGATCCGGCGCGATATGCAGCACGGCAGCGACGGCTTGGAGCGCGAGGCAGAGGTGGAGATCGAGCGATGAACGAGGGACGGACAACCCCGATTTTGCCGGGCCAGAGCTGGCCCGCAGCCTGGGCCACGCTGGGCCAGAGCCGGTCCACAGCTGGGCCAGAGGCAATTTCGGCCCAAGAAAATAGGGCGCCACAAGGTGCTGCCACCTCCAAATTGACAAAATGCAAATTTTGGCAATTAAATCAGCGCCTTGCGCTGATTGCAGCTTTGCTGCGTGGGGTGTGGACCTTCTATGAGGACCGAAGGGCCGAATTGGGCGTTGCTGGCCCGAACCATCAGGGAGGGCTGAGCCAAAAGCCCGCCAACGAGGCGGCGCAAAGCGCCTCGATTTCCCTCTGCGGTCAGAGGCCACGGATTGCCCTTTCGGCCCTCCTGATGGCGCTCCTGGCTCCTGCGGCTGTCTCTGCCGGAGACTGGTCCAGCTCCGGCAGCTTCGACCTGAAAGAGACCACTGAAATCCGCGAAAGTCTGGCCTCGGCTCCGGCTTCCTCCCAGGG
>NZ_LYUZ01000088.1 GCF_001679925.1 Leisingera sp. JC1
AATGCTGTCACCAGCATATCCTTGACGTTCGAACCTCTGCACATCTTCACCAGGAGGCTAATCCTGATGAAAGTCTCTGTCTGTATGTGCTTCAGTACCAAAGGCACCGAATGCTGTCACCAGCATATCCTTGACGTTCGAACCTCTGCACATCTTCACCAGGAGGCTAATCCTGATGAAAGTCTCTGTCTGTATGTGCTTCAGTACCAAAGGCACCGAAGAACCGTACAAACAGTGAAGCTGACACTGCATCATCGGACCAAAGCCCTAGCAGCGCGATATGCATCGGCTGATCCATCGAAATGAACCAAACCGCCCGCATATCTCTTCAGTATTCCATCAATGTCAAAGAGCATCACCTCTGAGAGACAACAATCCCGGCTGCGCTCCAATTTCTTGCTGCGCCGCCGTTCCAGCTAACCCTCGGTGGTGACCGTCAGCGCCTCAGCGCCGCCGGTGAGGGGTGTTCTATGGTTAGCGCCGAAGAGTCGCAACCCCTTTTTTGAAGTTTCTGTGACTTTTTGAGGGGGCAGAAGTATAAACAAGTAAAAACAGTGACTTAACTTAAGAACAAAGCTACTCGACGGCCTTTGGCCCAGGTCATTTGACGCCTATCGAAAACCGGCAGATCCGCCTTTCCAAAGGGCCTCCACTATATGTTGGGGAGCGGCACCCCAAGGCACACAAGACGGATCAGGTGCTGCGAGTCGGGAGCTCCCGAATCCTGCACCTCAAGCTGTGCGATTCCGGGGATATTCCCGGCCAGGAGGGAACCCCGCTGCCGCACCCCCGGGGATTCGGCTGCCCGGCTTCACCCCCGGCGGCCGGAGAACGTTCTGACGGCTATTCCGCCTGCAGTCAGGCTGCTGCGGACAGAAGCCGCAAGCTCTACTGCCTCAGCGGTATCGCCGTGCAGGCAGATTGTGTCGATCGCCGCCGGGATGCGCTTGCCGCTTTCGGTGATGATCGCGCCTTCCTCTACCATCTGCAGGATGCGCGGGCCGGCCAGCGCCGGGTCGTGAATGACAGCGCCCGGCAGCGCGCGGTCGACCAGGGTGCCGTCATCGTTATAGGCCCGGTCGGCAAAGATCTCGCCGCACCAGTTGCAGCCCAGCTCACGCACCACCTCTTCCATAGCGGTGGCAGCCAGCACCATGATGATGATATCCGGGTCGACATCCAGCGCCGCTTCATAGCAGGCACGCGCCATCGCGTGGTCGGTGCAGGCCATATTGGAAAGAGCCCCGTGCAGCTTCAAGTGCCGCACTTCTGTGCCTGCCGCCTGCGCCATTCCCCGGGCGGCGCCCAGCTGGTAGCGGATCATGTTGGCCAGGGTTCCGTGCGGCACCTGCATCTTGCGGCGGCCGAAGCCCTGCAGGTCCAGGAACCCCGGGTGGGCGCCGATCCCCACGCCGTTGTCCCGCGCCAGCGCCATGGTCCGCGCCATCACATCCGGGTCGCCTGCGTGAAAGCCGCAAGCGATATTTGCAGAGGACACGATATCCAGAAGCGCCGCGTCATCACCCATGGTCCAGGGACCGAAGCTTTCGCCCATATCGGCATTCAGATCGACAGTCTTGCTCATGCGGTTTCTCCCTTTGCGAACGGGTCGGCGCCGGCCGAAACAGCGCCGCTGATCAATTGATAGGACAACAGGTCCCGGATGGCAGCAGGATCGCGCACCAGCGGGCGGCAGGCTGCGGGCAGGCCTTTCAGTGATTTCCTGAACCTGGACTGAATCTCCAGCCCGTCCTCCAGGCTGACCCAGCGGAACCGCAGCGGCGCGCCGGCCTGGGCCTGTGCCGCCTTGGGCAGGTCGCAGGGCAGCACCGTACCGATCCGGGGATAGCCACCCGTGGTCTGGCATTCGCGCAGCAGCACAAAGGGCTTGCCATCGCCGGTCATCTGAACGTCACCGGGCAGGATCACTTCGGACAGGATATTGAGCTGACCTTCGGCGGCGAAACGTGCCCGGACCGCTTCAGGAAACAGATGGCTCTGGAAGCTTTCAACGATCCGCAGCTCGCCGCCCTTGAACCGGTCTTCGGCAACCAGCACCAGCCCGGTTTCGCTGTTCGGGTCCGGGCCTGCCGGCAGCAGGTCCCCGGCTTCTGCCGCGCGGCCGAGGCCGGCCATCAGGTGGACAGCGCGCGCGCCCAGCACAGGTTCCGTGGCAATGCCGCCGCCCAGATGCAGGTATCCATAGACGCCGGCGCGGGCAGCTCCAATGGTCAGGCGCTGCCCCGACTCCATGCGGTGCGAGGCATTCCAGGTCAGCGCTGCGCCATCCAGCGCTGCCGCCATCGGTGCGCCTGTCAGCGCTATGCGCAGAGGGCCAGTTGCTTCGAACTCGCCGCCCATGCCGCCCATTTCCAGCGCCGCCAGGCCCGGATCCTGCCGAAGCAGCGCCGCGCCTTCGGCCAGCGCCAGGGTGTCCGCGGCACCGCCCTGGGATATCCCTTGCCCCAGCAGCCCGGGGCGGCCCATGTCCTGCACCGATGCGGCCGGCCCGACGCGGAGGATCTTGAGGCCGCTCATGCGCCGATCTCCTCAGCGGCCGCGCCGCCGCGCAATGGATCATCTTCGCAAAGTTTGAGAAACTCCGGCATGGAAACCGGTTCAAACTGCATCTCATCACCGGGGCGCAGGGCAAAGGGCTGGCCCGCGCCAGCCTGGAACAGATTGAACCCGGTCTGGCCAACATGGCGCCAGCCGGTAGGCGCCGGATTGGTGAACAGCACGAATTGACGGATCGCCTGCACCAGCGCGCCGCGCGGCACCTTTGGCGTCAGCTCGGTCTGCCGCGGCAAATCCCATTCCGGCCCCAGCGAACCAAGGTAGGGCTGGCCGGGCGCAAAACCGATGGTCAGAACCCGCACCCGCGCCGCACTCAGGCTGTCAATGGCCTGCGCCTCGCTCATGCCTGCGGCATCCGCGGCCTCTGCCAGCTGCGGCGCCAGATCGGTGCCATAGACGGTCGGCACCCGCCAGAACCGCCGCCCGGCCGGCAGCGGCGCCTGCAGCCAGTCCTGTGCCGCCAGCAAATCCCGCAGCGCACCCTCCAGCTTTCCGTGCGGCAGGGCGGATGGATCAAACCGGACAAAAACAGAGGCCAGCGAGGCCATGGTTTCCACCACACCCTCCATTGCCCGCGCCTCCACTGCGGTGCGGAAGGCCAGCGCCGCGCGGTTGGACGCCTCGCTCAGGCTGCCGCCGAAACTGACCAACGTGCCGCTCAGCCCGGCCCGGCGGACAAGCGGATATGCAGCCGCATCCTGGCTGTCCATGTGTTCACCCCGTCATTTTTGCGGCCAGCGTTGCGGCACGGGCGGGGAGTGTCAACACGTCAGTTCAGGCAGAGCCAGGCGGAACCGGCCGACGGACCTGCAGCAGTCTCAAAAATCGTCCCAGCCCTGCGCCGCGGGCAGTTCGTCGTGTACAGCAGCCGGCGCCGCCGCAGGACGCTGGAAGGCGATCACATCCGCACCCGAGGGTGCTGGGGACGCGCCGCCGCAGCCGCTGAACTTGGAGACCTCACGGGTCAGCTGACCTGCATCAGACGACAGCTGCTGGCTGGCGGCCGACGTTTGCTCCACCATTGCCGCGTTCTGCTGGGTCACCTGATCCAGCTGCGAAACACCCAGGTTGATCTCGCTCAGCGATGTCGCCTGCTCCTTTGCGCCCGTGGCAATACTGCTGATGTGGCTGGAGATGGTGCCGACGCTGCCAATGATCTCTTTCAGTTCTGCACCGGTGCGCCCCACAAGGTCGACCCCGCTGGCCACCTGCTGCTTGCTTTCGCTGATCAGCTGCTTGATCTCCCCTGCCGCCCCGGCGGAACGCTGCGCAAGCGCCCGCACCTCGGAGGCCACAACCGCAAAACCGCGGCCCGCATCGCCGGCCCGCGCCGCCTCAACGCCCGCATTCAGCGCCAGCAGGTTGGTCTGAAAGGCGATGTCGTCGATCATCCCGATGATCTTGGCGATCTCCTCAGAGGAACTCTCGATCTGCGACATTGCTGCCACCGCATCCTCGACCACCCGGCCGCTGCGCTCCGCTGCGGTCTTCGCCTCGCTCACGATGCCTTCCACCTTCCCGGCCCCTTCAGCCGCGGAATGCACGGTGGAGGTCAGCTCTTCGATAGCCGCCGCCGTCTCCTCCAGCGTCGCCGCCTGGCTTTCGGTGCGCTGCGACAGGTCGCTGGCCGCCTTTGAAATCTCATCGGAGGTGCGCCCCACCGCATCCGACACCCGGGTGACAGCACCAATTGCCGTTTGCAGCTGCTCGGCAGAGCGGTTGAACGCCTCGCCCAGCGCGGCGATGTCTGCCTGTTCCGACAGCGTGACCCGGACGCCGAGGTCGCCCTGGCTCATTGCCTCCAGCCCGCGGGCAATCTCCTGCAAGCCGCGGCGGCGCACGGTTACGTCAGTCGCCACCTTCACCACTTGCACGACAGAGCCATCCGGCCCGGCAACCGGCGCATAGGTGGCCTGAATCCAGATGGTCTCACCAGCCTTGGTCACCCGCGGGAACTGATCGGTAAACACCCGACCCTGCGCCAATTCCTTCCAGAACGACTTGTACTCCGCGCTGGCCGCCAAATCCGGCGCCAGAAACATCGAGTGATGCTTGCCCGCGATTTCCTCCAGACTGTAGCCCAGCGCTGAGAGGAAATTGGCATTCGCTGTCAAAATGGTGCCGTCAGGCTGAAATTGGATCGTAGCCTGCGTGCGGTCGACCATACCGGCAATAATTTCTTCATTGCTGAGCTGTTCTGCAGGTTTGGCCGCCTTGGATTTGAAAAACATTTATCGCTCCGCACATTCGTGATTCTAAAAGGGTCGCGCAAAGCTAGCGTCAAACCGACAGAAATTTCTTAACCGGCTCCAGAGCGGTTTTCCGCGCCCCTGCAAGCTCCGCCCAAAGCCCAGCGGCACTCTTGGTCCGCCGCGGCCTCAGTGCTGCACAGCGCTTGCAAAACCTCTCAGTCCGGCATGGGACGGGTGTCCTGCCGCGGTCCCGACTTCTGGCCCTGCTGGCTTATCCGGCACCTGACCTGCCGTGGCGATCCGACTGCCCAGTCCGCGCTCGCCACACAAAAAGCAACTTTAAGATGTATTTTTCTTGATGAAACACACAGAGGATGTACTGTTTCCAGGCAAACCGCCAGCCCGCCGCAAACAGGGCCGCAGTCAGAAACCGGAGTTCCATCCGCCTGCAACAAACCAAGGGACCGCTCGCCATATGACCTACGCCCGGCAAACCGGCATCCGCCAGCCAGCCCTCCGGCTGCTTCCAGAAGGCCAGCGCGCCCATGCCGCTGCGGCCATAATGGTTGCTGCCGGATTTCTGTTCGACTTCCTGACCCCTCTGGGGGTGGCTGCAGGCGTAATTTACACCATCGCAGTCCTTTGCACTATTTGGGCAGATAAACCCGTCGCCGCCTACAACTATGCAACAGCAGGAACCGTTCTAACGGTACTTGGATTTTTGCTGTTTCACGAGGCCGGGATCAACGAATGGATCATTGTGACCAATCGGGGGCTCACAGTTTTGGCCCTGTGGAGCTTCGCCTTCATGGTCTACCGGCAGAAAAACATTCAGATATCACTGGAACAGAAACAAAATGAGCTGGCGGCAATTCAGGAGAACACGGTTGACGGGATGATCACAATCAACGCGGCCGGAACCATCCTTAGCTACAATCGCGCGTGCCGAACTATCTTTGGCTACAGCGCCGAAGAAGCTATTGGGCAAAACGTCAAATTTCTGATGCCCGATCCTGATCATTCGGCGCATGACAGCTATCTAAAAAACTATCATAGCACCGGGCAGAAAAAGATCATTGGTATCGGCCGCGAAGTGCGGGGACTTCGAAAAGACGGCACCACCTTCCCGCTACACCTCTCAGTTAGCGAAGTACGCGTCGGCGGCCAAGTCCTGTTCAGCGGCATTGTCCGCGACATTTCAGAAAAGAAGCGCGCCGAGGCGGAACGAGAAAGATACATCGAGGACCTGTCCCGGTCGAACCGCGATCTGGACGATTTTGCCTATGTGGCCTCTCACGATCTGCGGGCGCCCTTGCGGGTGATCGACAATGCCTCCACTTGGCTGGCGGAGGATCTGGCAGACGTTCTGGACGAGGACAGCCGCGAAAGCCTGCAGCTGCTCCGCTCCCGGGTGGCGCGGATGGACCGGCTGCTGGACGATTTGCTGGAGTATTCCCGGATCGGGCGCAAGAGCGATCACCGTTACCAGCAGCTGATGCAAGGTGACGTGCTGATGCAGGAGGTGCTGATGCTGGTTGACCAGCCAGACGGCTTTACGATCCGCATCGACCCGGCCTTCAAAAACATCCAGCTTGTAAACATGCCATTGAAACAGATTTTCGCCAACCTCATCTCCAACGCGGTCAAGCACAGCGAGAGCGGCACCGGCACGGTGGATGTGACACTGCAGGATGCGGGCCGTAACTGGATCTTCTCTGTGGCGGACGACGGCCCGGGGATCGAGCCCAGATACCACCAGCAAATTTTCAAGATGTTCCAGACGCTCAAATCGCGGGACCGGGTGGAGGGCAGCGGCATGGGCCTGTCCATTGTCCAAAAACATGTGCAGCAGGCAGGCGGCACGATTTCCGTTCACTCCGCTGCGGGTGAAGGCTGCGAATTCCGTTTCACCTGGCCCAAACAACAGCTCGCCACCACAGGAGGCACTTAACATGAACCATGCAACCGGCACCCCGTCCGCCTGGAAAGAGCTGAACATCTTGCTTGTTGATGACGATGACGGCGATGCCAAGGCGGTGCGGCGCGCCTTCCGCAAGGCCAGTATCGCAAATGAAATCACCCGGGCCGTTGATGGCATCGACGCGCTTGACATCCTGCGCGGCACCGGCGGCAAAACCAGGCTGGTGCCCCCCTATGTGGTTCTTGCCGACATCAACATGCCGCGGATGAACGGCATCGACCTGGTCAAGGAACTGCGCAGCGACCCGGACCTGCACAAGTCGGTGGTGTTTTTTCTGACTACCTCTCGCGACCAGCAGGACATTGCGGCGGCCTATGACCTGAACGCCGCAGGCTATATCACCAAGGAAACCGCCGGGCGTGATTTCCTGCGGCTTGTCAACATGATGGACCGCTACTGGCGAATCATCGAATTGCCCGTGACGGAAACCTGATCCCCTAGGCCTGCGTCAGCGCCCTGGCCCACGTGCCGGCCGCAGCGCAGGCCGCGTCCAGATTGCGGTCCTAGCCGAAACCCGTCACGGTTTTGCGCGGTTTCAGATCGTGGTCGCCATCCTCCAGCCAGTTCAGGCTGACCGCCGCGGACAGTGCGTAGCCCTGCACTTCCGCCCTCGTGCCAAAGGGATCGCGGCTGCCCTGGCAGATCAGCGCAGGCGTTTTCAGCTCCTCCAGATGCGCCGTCCGCAACCGCTCCGGCTTGCCGGGCGGGTGAAACGGGTAGCCAAGGCAGAGCAGCCCGCAAATCCGCGCCTCGGCATAAAGCCCGTCAGCGATCATGCTGGCCACCCGGCCGCCCATGGATTTGCCTCCGATGATCAGCGGCCCCTCGCAAGCAAGCTGGCTGACGGCGGACTGGAATTCCGCCTGCAGCTTCTCCGCCTTTGGCGGCGGCCGCTTCGCCCCGCCGTTGCGGCGTTCAGCCATGTAGCCGAATTCGAACCGCGCCACCCGCAGCCCCTGCCCCGCAAGGCCCTCGGCAATGGCATTCATGAACGGGGTGTCCATGGCCGCGCCGGCCCCATGCGCCAGCAGAACTGTGGTGCGGTCCGCACCGCCGCCGCTCAGAAGAAAGGGGCTGCCCATCAAAACATCCTCACCGGATCATTTACCTTTGGCCGTGTTCAGACGCCAGCCAGCGCGTCCAATTGCACCAGCAGTCCGGTGCTGACCTCGACACCGTCCGCCTCTGCCGCCGCACGTTTCCTCAATCGCCCGTCGCCCGGCACCCGGGCCGCGCCGTTGCCCTCGATCTCGGCGCAGATGCGGGTGATATAGCCGCCGAATGCGGCATTGCCGAACCGCTCCGGGTCAATCGCGATCAGGGTGGCGCCGCCCTTGATGTTGAGCGCCCCTAAGGATTCCCGTTCCTGATTGTCGACCGACAGCGTGCCGCCGGCCAGGGCTGCCCCCAGCACCTCGATCATGAAGGCAATCGCCGCGCCCTTGTGTTCGCCGAACGGCAGCAGGCTGCGGGTTTCGAGGATGGCCTCCGGGTTTGTGCTGGGGTTGCCGTCCGGGTCCAGCCCGGCAGGCCGCGGCAGCTCGTGGCCTTCGGCGGCGGCCATGCGGATATCCATCAGCGCCACCATCGAGGCCGCCTGATCCCAGACCACCGGTGCCGCGCCCTCGCGCGGGCAGGCAAAGGACATCGGGTTGGTGCCGAACACCGGGCGCACACCGCCTTGCGGCACTACCATCGACAGCGAATTGATCACCGCCAGCGCCACCAGCCCGGCCTCGGCCAGCGGCTCGGTATCAAACCGCAAACCGCCCAGGTGATGGCAGTTGGCACAGGTAAAGGCGGCAATGCCGTTCTCGCGGGCCAGCGCAATCAGTTCCGCCCGCGCCGCAGCGGCGGCGATCTGATAATAGCCGTTGTCCGCATTGCCGCGCAGCACACCCGGCGCGATCTTTTCGATCTTCGGAGCAGCGGCACCATTAGCATAGCCGGAGGTGAAGCTCTGCGCATAGACCGGCAGCATCCGCAGCCCGTGGCTGCGCGGGCCGTCGCGTTCCGAGCAGGTGACGATCTCCGCGATCAGATCGCTGCCCGCCGCATCCATGCCCGCAGACACAAGGACGGATTTGGCCAATGCCCGCACTTCGTCGAGTGAGAGCGTTCTTGTCGAAACGGTGGTCATGGGCTCAGATCCTGTCCTGGTGCCGGGTCAAAAAAGGCGCCGCGGCGCCCGCAGTGCCAGGCTTGGAATAAAGCACGCGTCTTGGCAACACATTCATCCAGCGCTGCGGCGCGCCCTGGCCCGCGGCAACGGATCAGGTCCCGAAAACCACGTCAACCCGTAGACCGGGTTCGGCATCGGACAGCTGCAATGCAGCCCCGTGCAGACCAGCGATCGCCGCCGCCAGGCTCAGCCCCAGGCCGCTGCCCGGCGTTGTCCGGCTCCGCTCCAGCCGGTACAGGCGCCGCAGCACCTTGCCGCGCTCCTCTTCGGGGATACCGGGGCCGTGGTCCCGCACCGACAGGATAGTTGCCTCCCCCTGATGCCGCAGTGACAGGCTGATGGCAGAGCCTTCCGGGGTATGGCGCAGCGCATTTTCGATCAGGTTGGCCAGCAGCTGGCCCAATAGCGTGCGGTCGCCGGTCACCATGGCAGGCGCCTCGGGCAGGCTGAGGCTGAGGCGGCGGCCCTGCTCCTCTGCCGCCGGCTCATAGATCTCGGCAAAGGTTGCGGCCAGTTCGCACAGGTCCAGCGGCTCGAACCGCGCACGCGGTGCCCCCTCCTCCAGCTGGGCAATTTGCAGCAGCGCCTGAAACGTGCTGGTGATGCCGCGGGTCTCTTCCAGCGCCGTGCCGGCAAGTGCCTGGGCCTCTTCCGGCAGGCCCGGAGTGTCCTGCAGGCGCTGAAGCTGCACCGCCAGCCGCTGGATCGGGGTTTTCAGGTCATGGGCAATATCCGCCGACACCTGCCGCAGCGCCTCTGTGGACTGCTGCTGCGCTTCCGCCATACGGTTCACACTGCGGCCGATGCGGGCAATATCGCCCTGGCGGCCAGGCATCTGCGGCACCCGGGCGCCCAGATCACCGGAGGTCAGCGCCGACAGCGTGGTTTCTATCCCCGCCAGCGACCGTGCCGCACGCCGCGCCAGCAGCACCCCGCCCAGCACCGCGGCGGCAATGGCCGGAAGCAGGCTGAACAGAACCACCCTCAGATAGGTCTGGCGCAGCTCATCCAGCGGCCTGGCGCTTTGCGCAACCGTCAGAAGACCGCCATGAATATAGGCGCTGAGCGAAATGAAGCGGCCCGCGATCTCCACCGGCGCCGGGCCCAGCGCCACCACCCGGAACCCCTCCTGCTGCTGCATGATGGCAGCATTACCGGCCACGATCCGCCCGCCGGGCCGCCGGTAGCTGAGCAGGCGCCGCTGCGGGTCTGTCTCTGCGGTCTCGGCATTGACCAGCGCCGCCAGCGCCGCGGCAGAGGGCGTCGCGCGGAACCCCGCCATGTCCTGCATCAGGCTTTCCCGGATGGCCCGGTCCTGCGTGCCATGCGCCACGTAATAGGTAACCCCGAGGCTCAGCGCGCTGGCGATGACAAACAGCAGCGACAGCCACATCGACTGCCGCACCGGCGAGGAGCGCAGCAGAACCCGCGCGCGGCTCATGGCATCACCCGGCAATTCGGTACCCCGCGCCGCGCACGGTTTCGATCAGACCGCTGCCGAAGGGCCGGTCCACTTTGGACCGCAACCGCGAGATATGGGTTTCCACCACGTTGGTCTGCGGATCGAAACTGATGTCCCAGACCGCTTCCAGCAGCATGGTCCGGGTCTGCACCCGCCCCTTGCGGCGCAACAGATGCTCCAGCAAACGGAACTCGCGCGGCAGCAGCTCGATCTCCTGGCCTGCACGGGTAACCCTGCGGCGGACCAGATCCACCTCCAGATCCCCCGCCCGCAGCACGGTCTCCTGCTCCTGCAGCCCCGGACGACGGGCCAACGCGGCCACCCGCGCCGCCAGCTCGCCAAAGGCAAAGGGTTTGACCAGGTAATCATCCGCCCCCGCCTCCAGCCCCTCGATGCGGTCATCCACACCGCTCAGCGCCGTCAGCATGATGGCAGGTGTCCGCACCCCGGCCCCGCGCAGGGTCTTGATCAGGCTCAGCCCGTCCAGCAACGGCAGCATCCGGTCGATGATCAGCACATCGTAATCCGCCGCGGTTGCCTGCAGCAGCCCCTCGCGGCCATCGGTGACCAGATCCGCGGTATGCCCCTCCTCGCGCAGGCCGGCGGCCACATAGGGCCCGGTCGTGGCATCGTCTTCTATCACCAGGATCTTCAAGCCATTCCCCGCTTTGCTGCGCCTTCCGGTTCTTACACCGGATCCGGTTTCAGCACACATTACAGATCTGTATAGAATGCGTCAGGCGATTGAAATGAGGGCCTGCCATCTGCCTTGCATCCCTAGTGAAGCAAGGAAACACAGATGCCCCAGACCAAAGCTCCCAAACGGTTCGCCTTTGCCCTGACCGCCGCCGCCTCAGCAGCCGCAATGATGGCTCTGGCCCCCGCCCCCGCCTTGGCCGTGCCTGCGGGCGGCTATGCCGATCTGGTCGAAACCATTTCCCCGGCCGTCGTCTTTGTCGAGGTCACCGCCAAGGCAGAACCCGCCGCGGACCGGCAGGGAATGCCCAATGACAAGTTCATGGAAGAATTCATGCGCCGCTTCGGCGGCCGCGCGCCGGACTTCGGCAACAGCCGCCCGGTCAAGGGCGCAGGCTCCGGTTTCGTGATCTCTGAGGACGGTCTGATCGTCACCAACCACCATGTGATCGACAATGCCCAAACCGTGACCGTAACCCTCTCCGACGGCAGCAAGCATGTTGCCGAGGTGATTGGCGCCGACCCGCTGACCGACATCGCATTGCTGAAGGTCGATACCGATGCGCCGCTGACCGCGGTGGAGTTCGGTTCCTCCGGTGACTTGCGCGTCGGGGACGAGGTGCTCGCAATGGGCAGCCCCTTCGGCCTTGCCGGCACCGTGACCTCCGGCATCGTCTCTGCCACCTCGCGCAACATCAACTCCGGCCCGTTTGACGACTTCATCCAGACCGATGCAGCCATCAACAAAGGCAACTCCGGCGGCCCGCTGTTCAATGCCGAAGGCGAGGTCGTCGGCGTCAACACCATGATCTACTCGCCGGGCGGCGGCTCCGTCGGCATCGGCTTTGCGGTGCCGTCCGATATGGTTCAGAAGATCGTTGCCGATCTCGAAGACGACGGCGAGATCACCCGCGGCTGGCTCGGTGTGCAGATCAAGCCGCTCTCTGAGGATGCCGCCAATGTGCTGGGCCGCGAGGCCGGCAAGGGCGTGGTGATCGAAGGCGTCGAGCCCGGCAGCCCGGCGGCAGAGGCAGGGCTGAAACCCGGCGACGTGGTGCTGCGGTTCGGCACAGCGGAGATCCATGAACTTCGCGACCTGACGGCCGCAGTGGCCGTGAACGCCCCGGGCAAGGAAGCCCAGATCAAGGTCCTGCGCAAGGGCAAGGAAGTGACCCTGGACGTGACACTGGGCGACCGGTCCAGCCAGGACGCCTGACCCTAAGCCCCAATCCCTGCCTGGGAAACAGGCAGGGAAACCATCCGGCGATGGCCGGGTTGGAACCGGAGTGTCCGGCGGAAAAGGAACCTCCGCAAGCAACAGAAAACATGGCGGCCGAGGCTGCAAAAACTATTTCTAGTTCATTGCAGCCGCACTCTGTGAATAAGATGCTGTTAGTGCATGGAGAAAGGGAAGCCCGTTGTACAGGATCCGCCTGTTTGCCATCCGCCATTCGCGCAGTTTTGAATGGATCTACAAACGCCTGGAACGCGCCATGATCGCGCTGGACCCGCTTCTTGGAAAGATCGGCTATGACCGGGTTGAGCGCCCGGTCGCCTTTGTCGAAAAATGCGTCAAGACCGTGCTGTTCGATTGCAAGATGTGCGGGCAGTGCGTGCTGTCCTCAACCGGCATGTCATGCCCGATGAACTGCCCCAAACAGCTGCGCAACGGCCCCTGCGGCGGCGTCAGGCCAGGCGGTTTCTGCGAGGTCAAGCCGGACATGAAATGCGTTTGGGCGCTGGCCTGGGACGGGGCGTCGCGGATGAAAGGCGGCGCGCAGATTCACACCGTTCTGCCGCCGGTCGAACGCAATCTCGAAGGGTCATCGTCCTGGTTGCGGGTCAGCCGCGAAAAAGCTGCGCATCTGCGGGAAGCCCGGGAAAAGCGCCGCACCGCCATTGCGGATGCCTTCCCCGATGCCCGAGCAAACGAGCCCTCCGCCGCGCCGCTGGCAGAGGAGCCCGCGCAGGCCGTGAAAGGCAGTAAGTGATGGATCATACGATGTCCCAGCCCTATTCCGCGCCGCCCGAGGGCCATGTCTCCCACAGCCGGCTGGAACGGGTGCTGCGCTCCGGCCGCTTTGCCATCACCGCTGAGCTGAACCCGCCGGACAGCGCCGACCCCGCGGATGTCTATGAGGCCGCACGCCCGCTGGGCGAGGTTGCCGATGCAATCAATGCCACCGATGCCTCGGGCGCGAACTGCCACATGTCCTCGATCGGCATCAGTGCGCTGCTGACCCGGGCGGGCTATTCGCCGGTGTACCAGATCTCCTGCCGCGACCGGAACCGCATCGCCATCCAGGGCGACGTTCTGGGCGCCGCGGCCATGGGCGTCAGCAATGTTCTGTGCCTGACCGGGGATGGCGTCGGCGTGGGTGATCAGCCGGGCGCGAAACCGGTCTTCGATTTCGATTCCCTTTCGCTGCTTCGCACCATCAAGACAATGCGGGATGAGCGCAAGTTCCTGTCCGGACGCACGATCAAGAACCCGCCCCAGCTGTTTCTGGGGGCGGCTGAGAACCCCTGCATCCCGCCATATGACTGGCGCCCGGAACGGCTGGCCAAGAAAGTGGAGGCCGGCGCCGAATACATCCAGACCAACTACATCTACGACGTGCCTCTGTTCGAGAAATTCATGGCCCGGGTGCGGGACCTGGGACTGGACAAAAAGGTTTACATCCTGGCAGGCGTCGGCCCGCTGGCGTCGGCGCGGGCGGCTCGGTGGATGCGCTCGAATGTGCCGGGTATCCATGTGCCCGATGCGGTCATCGACCGAATGGAGAAGGCTGAAAAACCCGGACAGGAAGGCAAGAAGATCTGCGTCGAGCTGATCCAGCAGATGCGGGAGATTGCCGGTGTGTCCGGAGTGCATGTCATGGCCTACCGGAAGGAACACGAGGTGTCCGAGATCATACGGGAATCCGGGGTCCTGGCATCCCGCAAGAGATAGCTCCGGCAACCTGCAGGCACGCATCCGCCAGTTTCCGGATACAGCAAAGGCGCCCGGCGGGCGCCTTTTTCATCAGACCGGGCAGTTGAACCCAGGAAAATTCAAATACTTAGTGGGTCCAGGGGCTGCGGCGGCTGGTAGCAAAGTTTTCGCCGTAACCGCCAGCGCGGATGTTCGCCTTGCGCACCTTCGGCTCGACAACCACCGCGTCGATGCCGTGGTCCTCGGCGTATTCCACCGCCGCTTCCTTGCTGTCAAACCGCAGCTTGACCTGCGCCTGGGTGTCGGTGGAGGAGGTCCAGCCCATCAGCGGGTCCACTTCGCGGGCCGAGGCAGGCGCGAACTCCAGCACCCATTTCCGCGTCTTGGCCATGCCGGATGTCATGGCGTTGCGTGCCGGCCGGTAAATCCGCGCTTGCATGGGCTGTCTCCCGCTTGAGTCTCAAATCCAGCGCTTTTATGCGCCGGATGCGGGCCTGCGGCAAGGTGGCATTTTAAACAGGGTTATCCGGGCTTTGCAACGCCGCCACAGGCCGCCCGCGCCAATGCTCCCAGATATGATTGCCGCGCGGCCAGAAACGCCATCAGCCGGTCCGGGTAGCCCTCAGGCGGTGCCTGCTGCACCGACGGCCGGGCCGCAACTGCCGCGCGCCACTCAACCATCCGGCCCTGCGCGGGCATCAGCCCGAAGTCTCCGATCGCATCAAAGGTGTCGAAATAGCGGAAGATGGTGCCCCAGACCCCGTCCACCATATGGAAACTGTCCCCGGCAAAGAACACCCCCGCCACCTCGGGCGCAATCCGCTCCAGCCGTCCGCGCAGGGTGTCCGCAGCCGCGGCAAACGCCTCCTCATCCGGCGCATTGTACAGCTTGCCGATGGCCGCCAGCGTGTCCGAACCGAATTCAATCCAGGCCCGGTGCCGCGCCCGCTCCAGCGGGTCCTCGGGATGCAAGGAGCCGGGCGTGGTCTCATCCAGGTATTCCGCAATCGCCTGGCTTTCAAACAGCACCCGCCCGCCGGTCTCCAGCAGCGGCACCCGGCCCGTCGGCGACAGCGCCCGGAACCACTCCGGTTTGTCCGCAAGGTCAATATAGCTGCGCCGGTGCGGAATGGATTTCTCGCTCAGCACAATCACCGCCCGCTGCACATAGGGGCACAGGTGGTGGCTGATCAGATGCAGGTCGCTCATGGGCTTCTCCAGTTAGATGCATTTGCATGTATACCAGATGGACAGGCACCCTTGAATGTCAATGCACTTGCATCTAAATTCCCGCCATGACGACATCCGCCCCCGATCCCTTTGCCGTCTGGCTGCCGCTGGCACGCGCGCACAAGACCATCCTCACCGCGGTGGAGGCCGCATTGAAACAGGCAGGCCTGCCCGGCCTCGACTGGTACGACCTGCTGTGGGAACTGGAATGCGCAGGAGACGCGGGCCTGCGCCCCTATGAGCTGCAGGACAAACTGCTGCTGCCGCAATACGGTGTTTCACGGTTGGCGGACCGGCTGGCCAAGGCCGGATACCTCACCCGGCAGGACTGCAGCGGCGACGGCCGCGGCCAGGTGCTGCTGATCACCCCCGAGGGCGCCGAAACCCGCGCGCAGATCTGGGCGGTTTACTCGGACACCATGCAGCAGACCGTCACCCCGCACTTCAGTGCAGGCGAGGCGCGGCGGCTGGCAGACCTGCTGGAAAAGCTCCTGCGCCCCGCGCCTGCTGACAAAATCTGACACCATATCCCGGATTGCACCTCCCGCCCCCTTGCACCGGAACAAAAACAGACCAAAATCGGCGCCAGCCGCCAACGGAGTCGCCTGATGCCCTATGCCCATTCCGACAAGACCATTCCGATGATGACCCAGCGCGCGCCGCAGCAGCGGCCCAAGCTGGAGGGCGGCAAGCAGTTTGTCATGAACACCACCTTCGATCCGGCCGGCGATCAGCCCACCGCGATCAGGGAACTGTCCCAGGGCGTGCTGGAGGGCGAGCGCAACCAGGTCCTCTTGGGCGCCACCGGCACCGGCAAGACTTTCACCATGGCCAAGGTGATCGAGGAAACCCAGCGCCCCGCGATCATCCTCGCCCCGAACAAAACGCTGGCGGCGCAATTGTACGGCGAATTCAAGGGCTTCTTCCCGGAGAACTCGGTCGAATACTTCGTCTCCTTCTACGACTACTACCAGCCGGAGGCCTATGTGCCGCGCTCGGACACGTATATTGAGAAGGAAAGCCAGATCAACGAGCAGATCGACCGGATGCGCCACTCCGCCACTCGGGCCCTGCTAGAACGCGACGACGTCATCATCATCGCCTCTGTCAGCTGCATCTACGGCATCGGCTCGGTCGAAACCTACTCCGCCATGACCCAGGACCTGAAGGCAGGCGAAATGTACGATCAGCGTCAGATCATGGCCGATCTGGTCGCCCAGCAGTACAAGCGCAACGACCAGGCCTTCCAGCGCGGCTCCTTCCGGGTCCGCGGCGACACGCTGGAAATCTTCCCCGCCCACCTGGAGGACCGCGCCTGGAAACTCTCCTTCTTCGGCGAGGAGCTGGAAGCGATCACCGAGTTTGACCCGCTCACCGGCGAAAAGACCGGCTCCTTCGACCAGATTCGCGTCTATGCGAACTCCCACTACGTGACGCCCAAGCCGACGCTGAACCAGGCCGTCATCTCCATCAAGGCCGAGCTGAAACAGCGCCTCGACCAGCTGGTGAACGACGGCAAACTGCTGGAGGCGCAGCGGCTGGAGCAGCGCACCAACTTCGACCTCGAAATGCTGGAGGCGACCGGCCACTGCAACGGCATCGAGAACTACTCCCGCTACCTGACCGGCCGCGCCCCGGGCGAGCCGCCCCCGACCCTGTTTGAATTCATCCCCGACAACGCCATCGTCTTTGCCGACGAAAGCCACGTCTCCGTCCCACAGATCGGCGGCATGTACCGCGGCGACCACCGGCGCAAGTTCACCCTTGCGGAACACGGCTTCCGCCTGCCCTCCTGCATGGACAACAGACCCCTCAAGTTCGAGGAATGGGACGCCATGCGCCCGCAGTCGGTCTTTGTCTCCGCCACCCCCGCAGGCTGGGAGCTGGACCAGTCCGGCGGCGTCTTCACCGAACAGGTGATCCGCCCCACCGGCCTCCTGGACCCGGAGGTCGAAATCCGCCCCGTCGGCATGCAGGTGGACGACCTCCTGGACGAAATCCGCAAAGTCACCGCCAACGGCTTCCGCACCCTGGTCACCACCCTCACCAAACGCATGGCCGAGGACCTGACGGAGTACCTGCACGAACAGGGCATCAAGGTCCGCTACATGCACTCCGACATCGACACGCTGGAGCGGATCGAGATCCTGCGCGACCTGCGCCTCGGCGCCTTCGACGTGCTCATTGGCATCAACCTCCTGCGCGAGGGGCTCGACATCCCCGAATGCGGCCTCGTCGCCATTCTGGACGCCGACAAGGAAGGCTTCCTGCGCTCCGAGACCTCGCTGATCCAGACCATCGGCCGCGCCGCCCGCAACGCCGACGGCCGCGTCATCATGTATGCCGACAAGATCACCGGCTCGATGGAGCGCGCCCTGGGCGAGACCAACCGCCGCCGCGAAAAGCAGGTCGCCTACAACCTCGAGCACGGCATCACACCCGAGACGGTCAAGAAAAACGTCGAGGACGTGCTGGCCGGCCTTTACGAGGGCGATGTGGACATGAACCGCGTCACCGCCCAGATTGATAAACCGATGCACGGCGCCAACCTGGAGGCGCATCTGAACGGGTTGCGCGACGAGATGCGCAAGGCTGCGGAGAACCTGGAGTTCGAAGAAGCCGCCCGCCTGCGCGACGAGATCAAGCGGCTGGAGGCAGTCGACCTCGCCATCTCCGATGACCCGCTGGCCCGGCAATCGGCGGTGGAGGCGGCGTCAGAGGCCGCCGTCAAATCGCGGGGCCGTTCAACGGCTGGGAAGGCCGGGACAAGGGCATACCGGGGCAAGTCGCAGAAGAAGTTTTCCTAGGGCGGGCAACGTGGCGCCGCTGGTATGGGCTTCGCTGGTAAACTCGGCGGAGGCCCACTCCTGTCTCTGCACCCAAAACCGGGTGCTTATTACCGCAATTTTCTTGCAGATCCTTCAAGATCCGCAAAACAAGGCCGCCTTGAAAAACAATCTCATTTAAAGTTCAAATACTTGCCTGACGACTAAGGGGTTGAAGCATTTTTCCAAAAAAATTGCCCGAAGCGGGAGATCCCGGTACCCACTCTCCCATTAGCTGTAAGGATACATTCATGGCAACAAACGAATATGTTGAAGCGCTTACCGGAAAGCCCGTGCCGGACGTCACACTGATGGCAACCGATGGCTCCCCCGTCAACTTGGCATCCATCAAGGGAACGGCAGTCGTTTACGCTTATCCGCGTACCAGCCCGCCGAACGAGCCGCCGATCGAAGGGTGGGATCAAATTCCCGGCGCACGCGGCTGTACGCCCCAATCCAAAGGATTTGCCGAGCACTACGATGCGATTCTGAATGCAGGCGCCTGCGGTGTTTACGGGCTGTCCACACAGGATTCCGCCTACCAGAGGGAAATGGCAGAACGCCTGGCCCTGCCGTTTCCCATCCTCTCTGACGAAAAACTGGAACTGGCAGAGAAGCTTGGGCTTCATCTGTTCGAAGCAGGCGGGATGACGCTTTTGACCCGGATCACGCTGATCATAGAAAACGGGATCATCCGGAAAGCGTTTTCGCAGATTGATAACCCGGCGGAGAATGCTGCCGACGTGGCAGCTTTCCTGGCTCAGAAAAACGCAAAAGCGCACTAAGCCGACCCCTCCCCTTGACATCGTACCTTTGGCGCGTCGGAGGGGGGTGGACGGACGCTGCTTACAACTGCACTAAACAACTACTTTCGTAAAACCAACGAAAACCCATTAACCATTTATAAATAAACAAGATTTCGCAGCGAAACCTCCTTTCATTCACACCCGCACCCGGGCCACGGTTCCCCAGGCCCAAACCACAAAAAACCCCTCCGGAAATTCCGGAGGGGGGACCACTCTTCACCACAAATCTTAAATCAGTTGTCGGCGGCGGTCTCGGTGCCGGCATCTTCGGGCGGGGTCACTTTTATGCCGGGCACGGTGATCTCGGCGTCTTTCATCTCCACGTCGACATCCGGCACCTTCACGGTGGCGGATTCCTCGGTCAGCTCGACCGACCCGACCTCGGCATCGAATTCCGGCAGGTTGCCGCCCTCGACGCTCACATCCACGTCCGGCAGGCGGGCCTCTTCGGTCTGATCGACGTCGATCATGTAGAAAGCGGCGGCAATGGCGATAACGGCGGCAGCTCCAATGGCAACGGCAGATCCGGTCTTCATGCTTTAATCCCTCTCGATTACCTGGCACCACAGCGGTGCGTCGCAGGGATAACGGCCCAGGGGCGCAAAGGGTTCCCAAGAGATTTCCGCGGCTTGCCGCCCGGCCTTGCCGCCCCCCTTGCCCGACTCACCCCTTCGGGCGCAGACTGTCAGGCACCTTAAACCTGCGCGCGCCCCGGATTGCCGCTTGCTGCGCCTAGGGCTGATGCCGCCGCCAGATCAGTGAGCCAGCAGGCTCCCGCGGCGGCCAGGACCTGCGCCACGCGCCGCCGGGGTCCCGCCCCAGACAGGAGGACCCTTCGATGATTGCCTCACGCCTGAAACATCATCTGGAGGCACAGGGCTTGCCCTTTGCCACCGTCCGCCACCCCTATACCGCCACCGCGTCCGAATGCGCCGAAGCCGCCCATGTGCCGGGCGGCCATCTGGCCAAATCGGTGCTCATTCACATGGAGGAAGGCCCCTTCCTGGCGGTGATCCCCTCTGACCAGAAGGTCGATCTGCACAAGCTGCAGTCGATGGTCGACCGCCGCCTCGGGCTGGCGCCGGAAATTGAACTGGATCAGGTCTTTGATGACTGCGACCCCGGCGCGGCGCCTTGCGTCGGCGCAGCCTATATGGTGCCCACGGTGATCGACGACAGCCTCACCGGGCTCGACAAGGTCTGGTTCGAGGCCGGCGACCACAAAACGCTGGTGGAGATGAAGGGCGCCGATTTCGACACCCTGATGAAGGACGCCAAACACGGGTCCTTCTGCACCATGCATTGACCCGGCACTGACATTTCCGGCCTGCCGCCCCCGTGCAACCGGGGCGGCGCAACCGGCCCTCAGAAATCGAAGAGATCTTCCAGGAAATTCTTCTTTTTCTTCTTGTAGTATTTCTTCTCGTAGCGCGGCTCATGATCGCGGCCGCGGTCGTCATAGCGCTGCGGCTGCGGCGCGGGCTGCACCGGCTGTGCCGACCGTTCGATGATCTTGTCCAGTTCGCCCCGGTCCAGCCACACGCCGCGGCAGCGCGGGCAATAGTCGATCTCGACCCCGGCGCGGTCGGACATCACAAGTTCGGTTCCGTCAATCGGGCACTGCATTCGCGTCTCCTTGCACAACTCCAGCCTTTCACGTGGGAGCCGCTTTGGCCTCCTGCAAGGCAAAGCTGGCGCAAAAACCCGCAATTTGCGGCTTTCCGCCCGTTTCCAGACAGCTGACGCGTGGTAAGCTGGGGCCAAATCAAGGAGGCTTACATGAGCAGCAAGACCATCCTCGCCGGGCTTCTGGCCCTGATCCTGTCCTGCGTGCCCGCCCTGGCCGGTGAAGGCGGCGGCGGCGGCGGCGGCAGGGATATGGGCATGGACACTGGCGGCGGCCATCGCAGCGGCCTCAGCTCCAAGGCCACAAAGGCGGTTGTGAAAACCCTGGTCAGCGGGTTCGAACGCTGCGGCACCCTGCCCCGGGTCTACAAGTTCGACTGCTACCGCCACACCTACAAGCTGGCGGCCCAGAAGCTGAGCAGCAACCAGGCCTATGCCGAGGCCTACAAGGCGCTGGTGCTGGTGGAGGAAACCCTGACGCGGTCCGTCAAGCAGAACCTGGACCCGGCCCAGCCGGTCAAGCGCAAGGGGCTGAACCTTTACCGCGCGGTGAAACCGGAAGCGGTGCCGCAGATCAAGCGGCAGGCGGAGTCGGCGATGAAAAAAGCCGAAACCATCCTGCTGCGCTCACCGGCGAACAAGCAGGTGCACTATGCCCGCATCGCAGAGGCCGTGAATTCGAACAAGGTTCTGTTGCGCTCCGCCCTGCTGCCCGGCGGCATGATCCGGCTGGCCTGGAGCCTGCTGAAAGCGGCGGTTCCGGCCTAGCGTCAGCGCACCACATGCACGGCACAGGCCGCGTGGCGCACCACGTGGCCTGAGGTCGACCCCCAGATCAGGTCCTGCATCGACGGCCGGTGCGAGGCGAGGATGATCAGGTCCGGCTGGTTCTGCTCCGCCCAGTCCAGGATGGTGCGGCCGGAATGCCCCTCCACCAGCACGCCTTCGGCATTGGGCAGGGTCTTGGCCAGACCGTCCAGCTCTGCCTGCAGCGCCGTGCGGGTGCCCTCCATGAAATCCGCAGGGATATAGGAAATCGCATAGGCCGGCACTTCTTCGATCACGTGCAGCAGCGTCACCTTGGCGTTCGGCGCGGACAACAGCCGCGCCACCTTCAGCGGCCCGGTGGTGTCGCGTTCAGGGTCAAATGAGACCGGAACCAGAATATTATGATACATGGCAGTTCTCCCTTCTTTGCCAGTCTACACCCTTTTGCCGCCCGGTGCGTTGACGGGGATCATCTGCAGCGTGCAGGCGGGGGCGCGACTGCTCTTGTCTTGTGCCAAACGCCGCCGCCCGCCTATGGTTCCGGATGAGGCCCCTGCCCCGGTTTCGCGCCGGGGCATTGATTGAAAGGTACCCGGATGATTTTCAAATCTCTTGCCGCAGGCTTTCTCGCGGTGGCGCTGGCCCTGCCCGCGTCCGCCAGCCCGCAGGCACCGCAGGGCAGCTACACCATCGCGATGTCGGACAGCGTCACCGCCAAGGCGGTGAAGGTGCTGACCAGCGGCAATGGCACCTGCCGCCAGCTGCCCCCTGCCTATCAGATCGACTGCTACCGGCAGTTCTACCGCCGCGCCGCATCAGAGCTGAGCCGCTACCCGGATTACAAGGACGGGCGCAAGGCGCTGAAGATGGTGGAAAGCACCCTGAATGCGGCGCTCAAGCAGTACCGGGACAGATCGGCAGCTTCCCTGCGCAGCGGCGGAAAGACGTTCAAGGCAATCAAGCCCGAAGGGCTGAGCCCGGCGGCTGAGGCCTTCCGGCGCGCCCGGGCTGATGCGGTGACGATCCTGTTGCGCTCCCAAGGGCCGATCAAGGAGCATTACGAGCGTATCGCCACTGTGGTGGATTCGGCCAAGGTCATCATCCGCTCCGGTCTGATGACCCTGCGCCGGTTCATTTGAGGCAGCCGGGGCTCAGGCCCCGAAAACCTCAGCGACGTCATACATGACCGGCTCGAAGCTGCGGCACAGCTCGTTGATCTTGCGGTTGCGCTCGCGCATCTCCGGGCTGCGCAGCATTGCCATGAAATCCTCGCGGCGGCGCCATTGCGAGTAGTTGGCGATCCGGGTCTGCGCATCATTCACATGCAGGCCGGCCGCAATGAAGCCCGGCTGCTTGGAGATGAACTCGGAATAGGCGTCCTCAAGCGCCTCCAGCAGGTCCTGGCAGGTGCCCGGCGTCATCTCAAATGTGGTGATAACGGTCTGGATGTCCGCGGTTTTTGCTATTTTCGGCATTGGCTCCTCCGTTGACGTGATCCCAGCCTACGCCCGTTCGCGCAGAAAGCGCACGACATTTTTTACGGAACGCCTCCTAGTCGCTTTCAACATGGTTAATACAACCTTAACCATAAACCCGAACCCTTGAAGCAGTCGCAATGAGGCTTCGGGATGAGACCTGCCTATGCCGCCTGTCTTGCCGTGCTGCTGGCCCCGCCGGCGGATGGCGGCGCTTGGCTTGAGACACCGGGCCAGGGCTTTGCAGCGGCCAGCGCCAGCTACCGGCAGACCGCCAGCGGCGCGCAGCATGAGCTGAACTATTACGGCGCCATTGGCATCACGCCCAAGCTGACGCTGGGGGTGGATCTGAACCAGACCGGCGACCTGTCCGGCCATGCGCTGGTCTTTGCCCGGCTGCCGCTGCGCGAGGGAGGGCGCTACCGGCTGGCGGCAGAGGCCGCCTTTGGCGGCAATCACGACCGCGGAGTGTGGATGATGATGCAGAAGGCCACCCTGTCCTATGGCCGCAGCTTCAACACCGGTACCGCCAGCGGCTGGCTGGCCGTCGACGCCGCCTATGAGCTGCGCAACAACGGGCTGGCGGCGGTCTGGAAACTGGACGCCACCCTGGGGCTGAACCGCCCCGGCAAACCTGCCCCGATGCTGCAGATCGAGACCTCCAAACCGGATGGCGGGGTGTTCTCCTATACGCTGACACCGTCGCTGCGCTATCCCTTGCGCTCCGGGCGCGAGCTGGTTGTGGGGGTGGAGCACCGCAGCGCGGGCGAAGGCAGCCTTGGCCTGAAGCTGGGGCTGTGGCAGAAATTCTGAACCCCCTGGCCCGGACAGGAAGACCCAGACAGAAAGTGCGCCATGGCCGATGTGATCCGCCCCACCGATGACGACGCCCGCGAGCTGGCCCGCGGCCTGATGACCGGGGCCCGGTTCGCCGCGCTTGGCGTGCTGCTGGAGGGCGGCCAGCCGCTGGTGACGCGGGTGGCCTTTGGTCTGGACCCGGGCGGGCATCCCGTCAGCCTGATCTCGGACCTGGCGCAGCACACGCAGGCGCTGCGGCAGCATCCGGCATGTTCGCTGATGGTGGGGGAGCCGGGCAGCAAGGGCGATGCGCTGACCCATCCGCGCCTCAGCCTGCTGGCGGAGGCGGCGTTTGTGCCGCGTGAAAACCCGGACCATGAAACCCTTGCCGCGGCCTATCTGGCGCATCAGCCCAAGGCCAAACTGTACCTGCAGTTTGCCGATTTCAGCTTTGTCCGCTTCACTGTCACGGCGGCGCATCTGAACGGCGGCTTCGGCAAGGCGTTCCGCCTTGCCGCCGCTGATCTGCTGCCGGGCGATTAGGGCCACCGCGTCAGGACCCGCTGTCCATCCGCATCAGCACCTGCACCTCACCCTTGACTGCCTCAGGCCAGCGCAGATTGACGTTGTCATTGTTCGCCCCCTGCGAAACCTCTGCATAGGGGGTGATGTAGCGGGTGCTGTTGCCGCTGGATTGCAACGCCCCCAGCGGCACCACGCTGTCGACAAACCGCGCGTGCCCCTGGAACGGCAGCTCACCGCCGGCGGCAACGGTCCAGGTGGAGGCGGCCGAGGCCTGATCATGCACCCGCCGCAGCGGGTTTGCCGACTGGATCAGAACGTTGTGGTACATGTTGCCGCTGAAATCGACGTGTTTGGAGCGGCTGAAATCCAGATCGGCAAAGCTGGTATCGACCCTTTCCGCGCGGTCGATGGTGCCATTGAGGGAGCGGAACTTGTTGCCGGTCACAGAGACGCCATTCAGGAAATTACCACTGCCGTAGGGCTTGATGACAATGTAGCTGAACCAGGGCGCCACATCGCCGGACAGGAACACATTGGCGGTGATGGACAAGGCGCTGAAAGAGAAACCGCCGTCAAAATCCGGCGTTGTGTCGCGCTCGTTGGTCCATTCGATGAAACAGTTGTCGATGTAATTATCCGACACGGTGGAGGTGCAGTTGTTGAAGGTCAGCACCAGCCCGGCGGTGCGCACCCCGTTTGCAACAGCGTCGCCCTGAAAGAAGTGGTTGCCGGCCACCGTGTTGTAGCTGCCGCCCAGCACCGCGAAATGGCGGAACCGCGTGGCGCGGTTGCCGCGCAGCTTGGCGTCATTGCCATTGACGTTGAGGCCGATGCTGACGCGGTCCGGCACATCCAGCGCGTCCTCATTCGACAGGAACTGGCAATTGTCGATCAGAACGCCCTGGCAGCCGGTGCCGATGGAGGTGATGCCGCGGTCCTTGGGGCGGGAGATGAAACAGCTGTCAAAAGTATTCACCGAACCCGACGGCGCCAGCCGCACAGCGCTGCAGCGGCCGTTGCACTGGAACTCGATATCCTGAAGCCCGAACTTGCTGAGCGCGCTGAAGCCGCTGAAATCCACCAGGTACTTGAAGTTGCGGAAGGTGAAGGTCTGGGTGCCCTCGGCATCATAGAGCGGGGCGCTGAGGGTCAGCTCCCCCGCGCCGGTGTTCTTGGACCTGACATAGACCTCGCGCCCCACGCCCGCGCCTTCGACCAGGGAGCCGACGGCGATATTGGCGATATTCGCGACATTGGTCAGTTTCTTGGCATCCGAGGCGCTGTAGCTGGCCTGCGACGTGACCACCTGCGTGTCCCAGGCGGCGCTGTCCGCGGCCTCGATCTGGCCATTGCGGATGATGCGGCGGGTGGCATAGGTGGTCTTGTTGGGCACTGCCGCCGCCATATCGATGGGGGCGCTGACGGTGATCTTGCGGCCCATCAGGTCCAGCGATTCATGGTCGGAGTTGTTCAGCAGTGCCTGGAAAGCTTTCCTGAAACCCAGCCCCTCATCCCCGAAGGCCGCGGCGTAGGAGGGGAAATCAAAGTTCCGGGTCAGCAGCAGCATGGCGCTGTCCGGCATCCCGACCGTGCCCTCGAACACCGCCTGGTGGTTCAGCGACACGGTGCTGGCCAGATAGAACTCCCCCGCAGGCACCAGAATGCGGCGGCCGTCGGCGGCAGCGTCGGCGGCCTCAAACGCTGCGGTGCAGTCAAAACTGCCGTTGCCCACTGCGCCATAATCGGTGACGTCCACCACGCTCAGCATATCGCGCAGGAAGGCGCTGGTGATGTCGGTGATCTCAATGTCATCAATCCGCACCACGCCGCCGTTGGGGCCGGTGAGGTCGAGGCCGAAATGGCCGTAAGCCGCATCGCGGCCCCAGGGCATGTCCACGCCGCCGCGGCTGCCGCTGCCGACGATGCCGGTCACCTCCACCACCTGGCCATAGGTGCTGAGCGACGCCTGCGGCGCAAATTCAGTGACGCCGCTGATGTGGCTGCCGCCTGCCGCCGCCGCCCAGCCCGCAACCCGGACCGAAGGCAGCGCGCCGCTCATGGCCTTGATTCGGATCCTGATCTGCAGATAACAGCCCGGCTCCAGCGGTGTCTGGCCCATGAAGCGCAGCTTCTGGGTGTTCCCGGTCTTCTGCATTTCCAGGCAGCCGCCGAAATCGCCATCCGCCGCCACAAAGACCGCATTGGCAGCGCCGTCATAGGTGTCAGACCCCGGTGTGCCGTCGCCGCTGGACCAGACATTGAGACCTTCCGCAAAGGCGGGGGGCATCAGCTGCAGACCGTCGGTGATTGCCTTGTTCATGGAAGCTTCCTTTCCTGCTGCGCATCTCGCGTTCGGGGAAAAGGAAGTACAGAAAGGGCATTAAATTCCGCCCAGCAGTGCGTACGCTGCCCTGGGTTCAGACGCTGTCAGCCTGCCCTTTCAGAAGGTGTACAGCATTGATTTTCCAGCCGCTTTCCAGATTAACCATTTGGTAATCCAACAGGTGCACGGCGCCGCTTTGATCAGTGATCATGACCCGCTGCCACAGGCTGCCGGCCACTTCGCGCAGATCCAGATAGCGCACCTCAGCCGGGCGCCAGACCATCGGATAGCCTTGCTGCACCATTTCGCCAAACCGCTCGGGCGTGCCGAAAATCCGCCGGATATTCGGGGAGGCGTAGGTGAACGCCGTCTCAGCATCATTGTTCAGGAAGGCCTCAAACTGAGAGCCGATCACGGCAGTGACCGGCTCTCTTTGCGCTATGGCCGGAAAGGTCAGAAGAAAAACACTTACCCCCGCAAACAGAACACTGCGCATCTGTCCCTCCCGGTCCGTTGCTTAATGTTAGGACAGAGTGACGCTGCGTCAAAATATTTTTTGCGGTTTGGTAATTTTGTTGCCCGGCGCAGCGCCGCAGCCTGATGTGATCAGCAAGGCTGAAAACGAAGAAGGGCGCGGAAGACCGCGCCCTTCAATTGCGGAAACTTGTTCAGGCTCAGGCCAGCTCGCCCGCCAATGCCTTCTCGATCAGCGCGATGGTGTCCTCGACACCGTAAAGCGCGATGAAACCGCCGAAACGCGGGCCCTGGGAGGCGCCCAGCAGCACTTCGTAGATCGCCGAGAACCAGGCACGCAGCGGTTCAAACCCGTGGATCTTGCCGATGGCAAAGACCACCGACTGCAGGAATTCCTCATCCGCGAAGTTGGCCTCGGGCAGCGGGTCGTCGTTGCCTGCGATCTCGTTCTTCTTGGCAATCGCAGCCAGTGCGGCCTCCGGTGATTTCAGCGCGTCTGCCAGATCGCTGAGTGCTGCGCGCTCCTGATCGGTGGGCAGGCGGAATTCCTTGGCCGGCTTCACGAAGTCGTTGAAATAGGCGACCGCAAAGCCCGCCGCCTGGTCCATGCCCGGATGGGTGTCGGGGGTGGCGTTGGGGGCGTATTTGTTGATGAAGCCCCACATGGTTGCCTTGTCCTCGGCGCTGGAGGCAGAGGCCAGGTTCAGCAGCATCGAGAACGGCACCACCATGTCGGACTGCGGAACGTCGCCGCCGTGGATATGCCACACCGGGTTGTTCAGCTGAGCCTTCAGGTCCTGTGTGTGGTAGGCGCGCAGCTGCTGGTGGTATTCGTCCACCGCCTTGGGGATCACGTCGAAATGCATCCGCTTGGCGGTCTTGGGCTTCTGGTACATGAAATACGCCAGGCTCTCGGTCGAGGCGTAGGTCAGCCATTCGTCGATCGAGATGCCGTTGCCGGAGGATTTGGAGATCTTCTGGCCGTTGGCATCCAGGAACAGCTCATAGGTGAAATGCTCCGGCGCGCGCTGGCCCAGCACCCGGCAGATGCCGTCGTAGATCGGCGTGTTGGTGGAATGGTCCTTGCCGTACATCTCGAAATCGACTTCCAGCGCGGCCCAGCGGGCGCCAAAGTCCGGCTTCCACTGCAGCTTCACATTGCCGCCGGTGACCGGCAGGGTCCATTCCTTGCCGTCCTCGTCGTCGAAGGTGATGGTGTAGTTTTCCGCGTCCACATTCTTCATCGGCACATAGAGGACACGGCCGGTGTCCGGGTGGATCGGCAGGAAGATCGAATAGGTCTGGCGGCGCTCCTCACGCAGGGACTTCAGCATGATCGCCATGATGTCGTCGTATTTCTCGACGGCGCGCTTCAGGATCTCGTCGAACTGGCCGGAGCCATAGAATTCGGTGGCCGAGTAGAACTCATATTCGAACCCGAAGGTATCGAGGAACCGGCGCAGCATGGCGTTGTTGTGGTGGCCAAAGCTCTCATGCGTGCCGAACGGGTCCGGCACCGAGGTGAGCGGCTTTTGCAGGTGCTCTGCCAGCGCCTCCTGGTTGGGGACGTTGCCGGGCACCTTGCGCATGCCGTCCAGATCGTCGGAGAAGCAGATCAGCTTGGCCGGGATATCCGAGATGGTCTCGAACGCCTTCTTGATCATGGTGGTGCGGGCGACCTCGCCGAAGGTGCCGATATGCGGCAGGCCGGAGGGGCCATAGCCGGTTTCGAACAGCACATAGCCCTTTTCCGGCGCGCCCTTGGCATAACGTTTGAGAACCCGGCGGGCTTCTTCAAACGGCCAGGCTTTGCTCTTCAGAGCTTCTTCGCGCACATCAGACATTTGTGTTCTCCATCGGCGGCAGTTCTGTCAGCTATCGGGGTGCCGCGTGATCATCCCGGATGCCCCATGCATCCGGCCCTTCCCTCTATTGTGCCTGTGCAGCATGAGTCAATAATGGCAGCCCCGCGCGGCGGCGAATGGGGCTGCGGGTGGTGCAAAAAATGCCGCGGCGGCGCGGTCTGCCGTTGAACCCGGCTGCGGGCATACCTATCCTGATTGCATCGCATTTTTTCCAGACAAGGAATTCGTCCATGACAGAGCAAACCCCGCACCCGATGTCCCCGCAGGACTGCCTGGTGGCGCTGATGGTGGCGGTGTCTGCCTCGGACGAGAACATCCGCACCGCCGAGCTGGTCAAGATCCAGTCGGCAGTGAACATGCTGCCGGTGTTTGCCGACTATGACATCGACCGGGTGAGCCGCATTTCCCGCACCGTGTTCGACCTGTTTGAGCAGGAGGACGGTCTGGAGGCGCTGTTCGGCCTCATTCGCGGCGATCTGCCGGAGCGGCTGTTTGAGACAGCCTATGCGCTGTCCTGCGATGTGGCGGCGGCCGACGGGGTGCTGGGCGAGACCGAATTGGAGTTCCTGGCAGAGGTCCGTTACGAGCTGAACATCGACAGGCTGCACGCCGCCGCAATCGAGCGCGGCGCACGGGCGCGGCACATGGTCTAACGCCAGAAGTTGTCGCAGCTTCCCTTGCTGCCCGCGCATGGCGGGGTTGCACAACGCAGGCTTGCAGAAAATTTGACCGACTCCCATTTCGCGCTAGTTCGATGCGAAGTGGGAATCGGTTCATGGTCAGGTGGCAAAGAGATATTGGTGAAATCCGCAGGCTTCTGCTTGAGATTGAGGGCGGCAGAGAGGCGTTCTGCGCCCTGCCGCGCTCTTCTGCCGAAGCAATGATGCTGCCCGCGGAGGAGTGCCTGCCCGACGCCGAGGCCCGCAAGCTGTCCTATCACCTGAGCCTCTTGGAAAGCGCCGGGCTGGCGCAGTTCAGCCGGCTGTCGAACGGCAACTGGCATGTGCGCGGCCTGACCTGGAGCGGCCACGAACTGCTGGACAATATCCGCCGCGAGGACATCTGGACCGCGGTCCAGGCGCTCCACCGGCAGATGGGCGGCTTCAGCATGGAGATCCTCAGCGATCTGGCCAGGGACATGATGCGCAGTGAGGCCGGCGTGCTGGAAACTTCCGGCACCTGAGCAGTGCTTCCGGGGACCCGGCCGGCGCACACCCCGCGCCGGCCGTACTTCTTTCATCACTGGTACAGAGCAGAGTTCAGGTAGCGCAGGCCGGTGTCGATCACCACGGTGACCACCCGCTTGCCTGGCCCCAGTTCGCGCGCCCGCTGCAGCGCCGCCCAGATATTGGCGCCGGAGGTGATACCGCCCAGCAAGCCTTCCTGCTGCGCCAGCATGCGAGCCGCGGCAAAGGCGTCCTCGTCCCGGACCGGCACCACCTCATCAATCAGGTCGCGGCGTAGGATTTTCGGCAGGAAGGACAGCCCGATCCCCTCCAGCTGGTGGGTGCCGCTGGTGTCGCCGCCCGACAGGTTGCGCACGTGGTAGGGCTCGATGGCGATGATGCGGGTTGCCGGGTTCACCTCCTTCAGCACCTCGGCATTGCCGGAGATGCAGCCGCCGCCGCCGGTGGCCGTGACAAACTCATCCACCGCCCCGTCCAGCTGCGACAGGATCTCCCGCGCCATACCGTGATAGCCGCGCTTGTTGTCCATGTTGTTGACCTGATCGGTCCAGAACACATCCGGCTCCGCCGCCAGTTCTCTGGCCCGCGCGATGGTGCGGTCGATCACGCCGGCGGTCAGGATGCCGCCCTCGGCGTGGATGATCTCCACCTCGGCGCCATAGGCGCGCATGGTCTGCAGCTTTTCCTCCGAGAACGCATTGGAAGAGACGAAATGCGCCTGGTAGCCGCGGGTGGCGCAGACCATCGCCAGCGAGCTGCCGGTGCTGCCGCCGGTGTATTCCACCACCCTGCCGCCGGGTTCCAGATCGCCGCGCCGCTCCGCCCCTTCGATCATCGACAGCGCCATCCGGTCCTTCATGCTGCCGGTCGGGTTGGCGCCCTCCCATTTCACCCAGACCTCGGCCATGTCCGGGGTGGTCAGATGCTTCAATTGAACAAGCGGCGTGTTTCCGATGGCGTTCATGCGGCGGGTCTCCCTTGCTGCGCGACTCACTTTCAAAATTAAAGTGACTATGCGCCAGTGGCTTTCATTTTAAAAGTCTCTTAGTGTTAGAGGGCTAATACCCTTAGGAGACGCGCCGTGACCCAGCCGCAGACAAAGTACCGCTCGCGCTGTTCGATTGCCCGCACGCTGGATGTGCTGGGGGACAAGTGGACGCTGCTGGTGGTGCGCGACCTGATGTGGCACGGCAAGCATACGTTTCAGGAGCTGCAGGCGAGCGAGGAGCATATCGCCGCCAACCTGCTGTCAGAGCGGCTGAAGCGGCTGATGGCGCTGGGGCTGGTGGCGCGGGAGGCGTATCAGGACCGGCCGGTGCGCTACCGCTATGCGCTGACGGAGGAGGGCCGCAGCCTGGAGGCGCTGCTGCTGCAGATCATGGGCTGGGGCCACGCGCATCTGGGCGGCGGGCTGTACGACCCGCAGGCCGGGCGCACAGTGGCGGACGCTACCCCCGATGGGCCTCTATGAGCTTGCTTAGGCTCTGTTTCTGCTGCCCGTCGGCGTTGAAATTGCCGGGGTCGAGCCATTCGGCATAAGCCGCCTCCAGCCGCGGCCATTCACTGTCCAGCACCGCATACCAGGCGGTGTCGCGGTTGCGGCCCTTGTAGACGACGGCCTGGCGGAACAGCCCCTCGTAATTGAAGCCCAGCCGCTCCGCCGCCCGGCAGGAGGGCGCGTTCAGGGCGTCGCATTTCCATTCATAGCGGCGGTAGCCCAGGTCATTGAACACCCGCGCCATCATCAGGAACATCGCCTCTGTCGCGGCGGGGGTGCGCTGCAGGGCGGGGGCATAGGTGATGCCGCCGACCTCGATCACGCCATGTTCGGGTTTGATCCGCATGTAGCTGGCGACACCTTCGGCCCGGCCGCTGGCACCGTTGACGATGGCGAAATAGGGCTGGGCATCAACGCCGCTGGCGCCCTGGATCCAGGTCCGCAGCCCGGCTTCCGTGCCAAACGGCCCCCAGGGGATATAGGTCCAGATCGCGCCGCTGGGATCCTGGCTGAAGGCGGCAAACAGATCCGCGGTATGGCGTGCGGCGTCCAGCGGCTCCACCCGGCAATAGCGGCCTGCCAGGCCGTCGTGGCCGGGCAGGCGCGCGCCCTGCCAGTCCGGCAGAGCGGCACCGATGGGCTGTCCGTGGTCATTGATACGCTCGGTCATGGTCTGGTCCTTTGCACTCCGGGCAGGCAGATGCCGCCCGCCGGTCTGCCTGCAAACTGGCCCAGCGCAAACGTCCAGAAAGTGAAAACTTTCCCAGACCAGTCAGAGCCTAACTGCCGTAAACCGCGCCCCAGCGTTCGATCAACTGCTGCTGCAGCTGCTTGGCGCGGCGGTTCCAGCTGCGGGCGCCCTCGGGGCGCTCGCGCTGCGCCCGGGTCAGGCGGCTGCGGGTTTTCTGATCCGCGCTGAAGATGGCAAAGGCCAGCACGGTGCCGTCCGCCGCGGTCATGAAGCCGCCAAGGCCGGAGACGAAGTTGAGCGTGCCGGTCTTGGCAGCAACCTTGATCGGGTGCCCCTTGATGGTGCGGCCCTTGCCGTCGCGCATCTGGAAGGGCTTCAGGAGCGGCTTCAGCTGGCCCGCCTTGTAGGCAGCCACCAGCGCGCCGGTCAGATCCGCGGGTGTCATCCGAGAGTCTTCACCAAGGCCGGAGTGATCCACCAGCCGGCTGCCGGACATGCCGTATTTGCCCGCTGCCCAGCGGCTCATCTCCGCGGCTGACGCCTTGAGCGAGGCCGGGCGGCCCGCGCGGGCGGCGGTGGCGGACATGCCGATCATCTCAGCCATCAGGTTGTTGGAGTATTTCAGCATCGCTTTCAGCAGCACATCCAGCGGCGGGCTGTGGTGCTGGGCCAGCAGGGTGGCGGAGGGCAGCGCGCGGGTCTCCTTGGGCTTCGGCAGTTTAATGCCGTTGGCCCGCGCCAGGGTGCGGAACACGTCACCGGCATAGGCAGCCGGATTGCGCACCGGCAGCCAGCGGGAACCGCCCTTGCCCAGCGCCTTGGAGGCGACGGTCCAGTGATCGACACCGCCCTTCTCGGCGTAGGTATAGACCGGCACCGCGCGGGACTGGATCTCCATCCGGGCGGTGGCCACCTCGGGGCGGTATTTCTCAGTACGGGCGTCCATGGTGATCGCCCAGCCGCCGCTGGCGGCGCGTTTCCACTCGAAATGCACCCGGTTGAAGTTCAGCGAAATGCCGGACACCGCGGGGGAATAGCCGACATGATCGGGCTGGTCGGGGTCGATGGTTTTGACCGACGGCAGCGCGCCGTCCCAGACCAGGAACTTGCCGCGCACTTCGCGCACGCCGGCAGTCTTCAGCGACTTTGCCAGCAGCGCCAGATGATCGGTGTTCAAAAGCGGGTCGCCGCCGCCCGCGAGGATCAGGTCGCCCTTGACCACACCGCCGGACACGCCGCCGGTGGCGAGGATGCGGGTCTCGAACCGGTGGTCCGCGCCCAGAACATCCAGCGCGTAAAGCGCGGTCAGCGCCTTGGCGACGCTGGCCGGCGGAAGGGCTTGGGAGCCGCCGGAGGATTCCAGCAGCTTGCCGGTTTTCACATCAGCCACTGCGCAAACAGCCTCGCCGCGCAGCCCCGCGCGTTCGATCAGCGCCTTGAGGCCATCGGCACCCGCGGCCAGAGAGCTCACCTTGCGGGCAACAGGCCGCAAGGAAACCGCCGGCGCATTGGCCAGCGCAGAGGAGCCCGCCAAAGCGGCAAGCCCGGAAAGGAGAAATGTCCGGCGTGAAGTCATCTTGTTCATTTTTAGGGTCAGGAGCGGCTCTACTTCAATCCCCGATCCGCAGCTTTGCGCCGCAAGGTCCGGGCTTTTTCACACGGGCAAGTCCTGCTACCGCTGGCAGCCATGTTTCAGGCAGTACTCCTCATGTTCGCGGCCATGTCAATGATCCCCGCAGGCGACCTGTGCGGGAAACTGCTGACCGGCGCCGGGCTGGCGACGCCGGCCTTTGTCGCCTGGTCCCGCTTTGCCATCGGCACCGCGCTGATCCTGCCCTTTGTGCCGCGCCGGGCGTTCACCCTGCTGGGCGATTGGCGGCTGTGGCTGCGGGCCGGGATGCTGACCGGCGGCATCTTCTCGATCCAGCTGGCGCTGCAGACGGAACCGCTGGCCAATGTCTTTGCCGCCTTCTTCATCGGGCCTGTGGTCAGCTACGTGCTGTCGGTGCTGCTGCTGCGCGAGCAGGCCACCGGCCTGCGCAGCCTGCTGATGGCGCTGGGGTTCGTTGGCGTGCTGATGGTGGTGCGGCCGGGGTTCGGCGGCTCCGTCAGCCTGTTGTGGGCGGTGCTGGCGGGCTGTTTCTACGGCGGCTTCCTGACCAGCTCGCGCTGGCTGGCGCATGTCGGCACGCCGCTGGAGCTGAGCTTGACGCAACTCTTGCTGTCGGCCCTGCTGATGCTGCCGCTGGGCCTCGCCAACCTGCCGGAGTTCACCCCCTCCACCGCGGCGCTGACAGTGGGGAGTGCGGCGTTCTCGATGACGGGCAACCTGCTCTTGCTGTTTGCCTATGGCCGGGTGCAGGCGGTGAAGCTGGCTCCGATGGTCTATTTCCAGCTGGTCGCCGCGGTTGGCCTCGGCTGGGCGGTGTTCAGCCAGCTGCCGGACGCCTGGACCTGGGCCGGGCTGGCGGTGGTGCTGTCGGCGGGGCTGGCCTCAGCCCTCCTGCGGCGCTGACCAGCCGCCGCGGGCGCGGATTTCCGTCGAGCTGGCCTCCACCATCGGCAGGTTCACAAAGCACCAGGCCGGGCTTTCGGCCTGCGCCAGCAGGCGGCTTTCACTGCCTTTCAGCATCGCATGGCGGTAGATCCGCGCCGCGGGTGAAAACCGGGCTGAGATCCGGTCGCCGGGCCGCGCCAGCACCCCCACCGGCACCGTCTCCAGGATCTGCTGCCAGTCCTTCCAGCGGTGGAAATGGGTGAGGTTGTCGGCCCCCATCAGCCAGACAAAACGCACGCCCGGATGGCGGCGGCGCAGGTGACGCAGGGTCTGGGCAGTGTAGCGGGTGCCGAGATCCGCCTCGATGCCGCTGATATGGATGCGCGGATGCTGCACCAGCACCTCTGCCGCTGCGATCCGGCGCTGCAGGGAGGCCGGCTGGCGGGTCTTCAGCGGGTTGCCGGGCGACACCAGCCAGAACAGGTGATCAAGCCCGAAGCGCTTTAGCGCCGCATGGGAAATCGCCGCATGGCCGCGGTGCGGCGGATCAAAGGACCCTCCGAGCAACCCGACGCTCTGGCCCGGGCGGATATGCGGCAGCTTGCAAACCATAACCGCCTTGATGCGCACAGTTTCCGGCTGAGATCAATTGCCGCCTGCACCGGCGGCGCACAACCCTGCGCAGATTGCCTGGCACGCCGCTTTGGGTGTAGAATTTTATTGCGCGGGCAGTGTTTCCGGCCCGCAGGTTCCAAATTGCGAGTTCACCATGGTTGCCAAGCTTTCCGCCTCCGTCGGGCGTAAGGGCAAGAACCTGCCCGAAGACGTCAAAACCGTACAACAGCTGCTGAATGCCTTTGCAGGCCAATCCGGGATCAAGAAGGTCAAGACCGACGGGACCCCGACACCGGTGCTGGAAAAGATGATCGGCCAGTTCCAGCAGGAGGTCTGCGGTTTCAAGGCCGACTACCGGATCGATCCGGGCAAGAACACCATCAAGAAGCTGAACGCAGGCCCGGCCAAGGCCAAGGCGGAGCAGAAGGCCAAGGAAAAGCAGGACGAAAAGGCCAAGGAAGAAGCCAAGGCCAAGGCAGTGAAGGCCGCCAAGGACGCGGTGATGAAGGAGGCCAAGGCCAAGTCGCTGGACAAGGGCGGCTGGGCCGCGCTGCTGGAGGAGATCGAGGACTACGCCACCTCGCTCTACGACAGCTATTTTGCCAAGGGCGAGAAAAAGGGAGAGGACGCCCAGAAGGCGGCGAAGCAGGCCGCGGAGAAGGCCGCCAAGGAAGCGCAGAAGAAAGCTGCGGAGAATGTCATCAAGACCGTCGACACCGGAGGTGTGCAGAAACCCGGACGCCTCACAGGCAAGACGCAAGGGGTGAAGAAGAAGATCCTCGATGTGCTGATGGAGGTCTCCTCCCACTACGGCGAGACCATCCATGTGGTCTCCGGGCTGCGTGACAAGAAAGGCCAGGCCAGCGCCATGTACGGCGGCTGGAACAGCCACCTCAAACACGGCCGGATCTATTCCTACCTCAAGAGCAACGAGGAGCTGCGGCTGGAGCTGGACGGGTTTGTTCAGGCCAAGGACAAGAAGGGCTTCATCGAGTGCATGTTCAAGAAGGCCAACTGGAAATACATCTCGCGCCACTTGTCGGGCCAGGCGGTGGATGTGACCACCCGCACCGACCCCAAGATCATCAAGGCGCTGTCCACCTGCCTGCGCTACCTGGCGGAAAGGAACAGCGAAGGCATCAAGTGCCATCACTTCGACAACCGCAAACTGATCTACCCGGTGCCGGACAACGTGAAGAAGAAGTGGAAGATGTGAGGAGGAACCCTCTTAGGGACGCGAAGGCAGCGCTTGTCCGCAGTTGGACGCGAAGCGCCCGTCCGGTTTTACCTTAGACAATTCTGCGGTTTGATGGGGCGGCAGGCGCAGTTCGTGCTGCCCTCGGGACGGTATTAGATCGGACCTTGCCATCTCCTCGGGTTCGGCGCTCGATGCACGTACTGAGTGCAAAGTGCGGAGACAAACATGCTGACTTCGGCAAAGTAAAGCAGCCTCCAGTAGGGGGCTGCTCTGATTTTTAACCCGGAATTTCATTTCCGACACCAATGATCGAAGGGCGTGCATTAGGGTCGGCCGGGTTTGTGACTTCAACGCGAAGTCCATTCTTTTGTGCGTTCATGATAGTATAGGCCAGGCGTAGAGAGTCCCGGAATACCTCTGTCGTTGTCTCTGCCTCTGTGTAGTCCTTCAACTCATCTAAGATGGCTACACTTTTAGGGGACAAAGCAATCGTGACTCGTCCCTTAACCTGCTTGGTGGGTTTGCTTGTTTTTATAGTTTCATGAACGCCATCTTTCTGCATTTCAGCAATAATGACGTATCTCCTTATAGTTGAATTTAGCGCTCCGTTTGCCTGTTTCGGAGAGCCTTGATCGAAGTGCGATGGCCAACCTTTGTCGTAGGGCCGGATATCACACTGACAACGATATAGGCATGATCAGCGCCAAGCGTCAACATCTAAAGTGTGAAAAAGTATGACAAGATAAGTTGTTTTCTCACAGCTGATGATGTAAATGTGATCGCGGGCACAGTGTGTCCAGAACAAGGGGGCTCCAGAAAGAGAGCCGCCACACAGGGATAAGTTAACCAACGGAGGAACGGTAATGAGCTACCAAATCAGGCCTCAAGGCGAACAGAAAAGGAGGGACTTAGAACAGCAGCACCCAAACGAAGAAAGGAACCGTTCACCATGACTCTAGAAAGGAGCAATGATGCCCTTGGACGACAAACCAAGAAAGCGACCAATATGGCAAACGATTGCAGAAGCCATCATTCAAGGAGCCATCCGCTGGGGGATCAGCGAAGGAATGGACGCGTTTATGGACATCCTAAGGGATACGGAAGGAGCCCTAGATGACCTATATGTGATCGAAGAAGTCTACGATGAGATCACCGAAGACGAGCAAGAAGAAAGCGAAGAGGAAGGCTAAACAGCAAGGCGATGCTAGAAGCGGAGCAGATAGAACCACAGAAGCAGACTTACCTTCAGAAGTTTTTGGATCGGTCGCCCTTCGGGTGACCGCTTCGCGTTAGGGATGGTACAAATTACGCAATCTTGCTTTCCGATGCAAAAGAGGGCAATTCCTATCGCCTACTGCATCAGCCCCCCCCACCAAGCCGCAAAAATACACTCGACAAGCGCGGGCGCCCTAGGTTCGGGTGCGGCACCTGAGGCACCACCCGGTGCACAGGGGGTGCACAGGGAGTGCACGCTTGGCACCCCCTCGCGCAGGCCTGCATCCCGCATTGCCCCGCCGCCGCCCATCCGCTATCACTCCCGCCAGCAAATTTCCCCCTTAACGGAGCGAGCACATGGCCTCCTACCAGTACGTCTACCACATGCAGGGTGTCTCCAAGACCTACCCGGGTGGCAAGAAATGCTTTGAAAACATCCACCTCTCCTTCCTGCCCGGCGTGAAGATCGGTGTGGTCGGCGTCAACGGCGCCGGTAAGTCCACGCTGATGAAGATCATGGCCGGCCTCGACAAGGATTTCACCGGCGAGGCCTGGGCCGCGGAAGGCGCCAAAGTCGGCTACCTGCCGCAGGAGCCGCAGCTGGATGAGAGCCTGAGCGTGCGCGAAAACGTCATGCTGGGCGTGCAGGCCAAGAAGGACATCCTCGACCGTTACAACGAGCTGGCGATGAACTACTCGGACGAGACCGCCGAGGAGATGGCCAAGCTGCAGGACGAGATCGACGCCCAGAACCTGTGGGATCTGGACAGCCAGGTGGACGTCTCGATGGAGGCGCTGCGCTGCCCGCCGGATGATGCCAAGATCGCGGATCTGTCGGGCGGTGAGCGCCGCCGGGTGGCGCTGTGCAAGCTGCTCTTGGAAGCGCCTGACATGCTGCTCCTCGACGAACCGACCAACCACCTGGACGCTGAGACCATCGCCTGGCTGCAGCAGCACCTGATCGACTACAAGGGCACCATCCTCTGCGTCACCCACGACCGCTACTTCCTGGATGACATCACCGGCTGGATCCTGGAACTGGACCGCGGCCGCGGCATTCCCTACGAGGGCAACTATTCCGCCTGGCTGGAGCAGAAGGCCAAGCGACTGGAGCAGGAAGCCCGCGAGGACAAGGCCAAGCAGAAGACGCTGGAGCGCGAGCTGGAGTGGATGCGCCAGGGCCAGAAAGCCCGCCAGGCGAAGTCCAAGGCCCGTATCCAGGCCTACAACGAGATGGCCAGCCAGTCTGAACGCGAGAAGGTCGGCCGCGCCCAGATCGTCATTCCGAACGGCCCGCGCCTGGGCTCCAAGGTGATCGAAGTGAACGGCCTCGCCAAGCACTACGGCGACAAGCAGCTGATCGAAGGCCTCGACTTCTCGCTGCCGCCGGGCGGAATTGTCGGCGTGATCGGCCCCAACGGCGCCGGTAAATCGACCCTGTTCAAGATGCTGACCGGCCAGGAGCAGCCCGATTCCGGTACCGTTGAATACGGCGACACGGTGAAGCTGTCCTATGTCGACCAGTCTCGCGATGACCTGAAGGACAATGAAACCGTCTGGGAAGCGATTTCCGGCGGCGCCGAGATCATCGAGCTGGGCGACGCGCAGGTCAATTCCCGCGCCTATTGCTCCTCCTTCAACTTCAAGGGCGGCGACCAGCAAAAACCGCTGAGCCTGCTGTCCGGCGGTGAGCGCAACCGCGTGCACATGGCGCGGCTTCTGAAAGAGGGCGGCAACGTGCTGCTGCTCGACGAACCGACCAACGACCTGGACGTGGAGACCCTGCGGGCGCTGGAAGATGCGCTGGTTGATTTCGCCGGCTGCGCCGTGGTGATCTCCCACGACCGTTTCTTCCTCGACCGGATCTGCACCCACATCCTGGCCTTTGAAGGCGACGCCCATGTGGAGTGGTTCGAGGGCAACTTCGAGGACTACGAAGAGGACAAGAAGCGCCGCCTGGGTCCCGACGCGCTGGAGCCCAAGCGGTTGAAGCACAAGAAATTTGTGCGGTGAGCTGGCTGAAACGGTGGTTTCTTGGGGCGGCCTTAACGGCCGCCCTTCCTCTTCATGCAGAAGAGGTGCGCCTGAAGTCCGGCGTCCGCGCTGAACTTTCAAGCTCGGCGCTGGTCACTGCGCCTTCGAAATATGGCGGGACAGCTGCAGGCAATGTGCTGGAACTGACATATACGGTGTCAGACACCGGCAACTCATTGCAGCGGGACGCCCAGTCCCTCTGCCGGGTTTACTGGTCCCGGCATTTCAACTCCATCAAAGCGAAGCTGGCGGCCACTCAGCTCAACTCAGGTTTTCAGCTGATTGACACCAATGCCCCGCTTGTTGCTGTCAAAGTCACTTTTCAAAAAGCGACCAATCCCGGGAGCCGCGTATCTGCCGGCATTTCCAAATGGTTCAGCATGAGCGGGCTGAACAAATGCCGGCCTTAGATTCCAGCGGCTTAGCTAAGGCGGAGTAGGTTTGTTTTTACCGCAAGCCTTTTCAGTGCCTATTTTGGCTACTATCGCGCAACACAAGGCCCAGGCCTTACCCTGGGAGTGCGCGAATGCGCCTTCGTCATGCTGAGGGCATTCCTTCGGCATGAATGGAAGGTCAGGTGCGGGCCGTGCGGTTGGCGCCTCTGACGTGCTCCCCTTAGAGTCCGCGTATTTCAGTTAGCTCTGTTCAGGGTTTGGTCCTCTCTTGACCGTTGGTGATACTCCCGCGGGGTGAGCCCGTCGAGGCTCGAATGCGGGCGGTGGTGATTGTAGTCGTTGCGCCAGGCGTGGATCAGGTGACAGGCATGGCGCAGGCTCGCAAACAAGTGCTCGTTCAGGCACTCATCCCGAAGACGGCCATTGAAGCTCTCCACGAAGCCGTTCTGCATCGGTTTGCCGGGCGCGATGTAGTGCCATTCGACCTGCCGGTCCTGCTGCCATTTCAAGATCGCGTTGCTGGTCAGTTCGGTGCCCCTCGCCATTGTCTCTCGGACCAATGGCGTTCCAATGGCTCGATCGGACACCACCAAGCAGGGATAGCCACGCAAATCCGCGATCCTGTCCAGTTCCCTGGCGACACGCAGGCCCGACAGAGATGTGTCCACGACAGTGGCCAGGCATTCCCGGCTGAAGTCGTCGATCACACACAGAATACGGAACCGGCGCCCGTCCGAGAGCGTGTCTGAGACGAAGTCCAGCGACCACCGCTGGTTCGGCCCCTGCGGGACCGCCATGGGCGCCCTGGTTCCGATTGCGCGCTTGCGGCCGCCCCGTTTGCGCACCGTCAGCCCCTCTTCCCGGTAGACCCGGTAAAGCTTTTTCCAGTTCACCTCCCAGCCTTCCCGCTTCAGAAGAATGTGCAGGCGCCGATAGCCAAACCGCCTGCGCTCACCAGACAGTTCACGCAGCCGGTGCCGCAGGTCCTTGTTTTCCGGCCTGACCGGCCGCCGCCGGTACACACGCGGATCGATCCCGGCCAGCGCACAAGCCCGCCGCTGCGAGTAGCTTTTCTCTTTCATGGCCCAGTCCACGGCGCGTCTCCTTGAACCGGGCTTCAGAAGTTTTTTCCAAGCATCTCTTTCAGCGTGGCGACATCAAGCATTTGCTCCGCCAGCATTTTCTTCAGCTTGGCGTTCTCGGCCTCCAGCGCCTTCAACCGCCGGGCATCCGAAACTTCCATGCCGCCATATTTCGACCGCCACTTGTAAAAGGTCGCATCGCTGATGCCGTGCTTGCGGCACAACTCTTTCGCGCCCAACCCGGCCTGGTGCTCCTTCAGAATGCCTATGATCTGCTCTTCGCTGAACCGGCTTCTTTTCATCGTCTGTCTCCTCAGTTGGAGAACAGGCTAACCTCAAAGCGAGGACATTTCAGGGGAGCACGTCACCTCACGTCCCAGTAGAGATCCAGCAAACGCTGCTCTTTGACTTGCACGGTTGGATGCGAAGGGCTCCGCCCGTCCGACCCTCAAACGCTCCCCCGGAGCGTTCGGGCGGCAACGCCAAGGACGTCTGCAAGGAGCTGAAAGCCAAGGCGTTCACCTATGGCAACGACATTTTCTTCATGAAACCGGGCGATGCCAAGAACCCGGAACTGCTGGTGCATGAGCTGGTACATGTGCTGCAGCAGGGCAAGGGACGGATACCCAAGGCCAAGGGCGGGGTGGCGTTGACCTCGAAATAGGGCTTGCGTTCCAATTATTTACTCAGGATTGCCGGCATCGCCGGAAAATTAACCTTTTGATAACACTCTTGACCGGATGATGGGCGCAGGAGCAGCCGGGCACCGGGTCCGTGCTGCGTGGGGCAATGGGGACGTCATGGCTTGGGCAGGTGTTTTTCTGGGTATGGTTGCAGGTCTGTGCGCCGCAGTGATGGGCTATGCCTTTGCCGGGCTGCCCTGGTGGGCCTGCTTTCTGATCTATCCGGCTGCAGGGACGGCCGTGACCTTGCTGGCAACTGCCATCCTCTATTGGCTCAGCGAGGCGGCGGGACCTGATGGCGGGATGCCCCCCGGCGGTCAGCTGGCCGCCGCCTGAACCGGGCGGCACCGCCTCCGCAGAAGCAGCCTGATGAACTACCCCTGACATAGCTGTCCGCTCAATTTTCGCCCTAAGGTGTCATTTGCAGAGTTGCCAGCCTGTGTGCTGCGCCCTACCTTTTGCAGGAGGGGACTTTGGGGGAAGGGCTGTATGGCCTGGTTCAGCGCGTTATTCGGTGCTTTGGGCGGCCTTGTGCTGGCTGTTGGCGCCGGCCTGATCACCGGCTGGCCGCTGTGGCTGATTGCGCTCCTCTACCCTGTTGCAGCCGCAGTTCTGATGCTTGGGATGCTTGCGGTCCAGCTATGGCGCAGCGGCAATCCCCGCAGCCCGAAGCAAGGCGCCGGCGCCAGCCAGGGCCGCGGCCCCGAAGTGCGCCCCGGCCAACAGCCCGGGCAGTTCTGAATGGGCTTGCGTGCGGTGTCAGCCGCGCAGCCAGCTGATGATCTGCCCTGAGCGCATCGCGCCGGCCTGGCGTTTCTTTTCCTTGCCGCGCTCAAAGGCAACCAGTGCCGGGATGCCGCGGATGCGGTAGCGGGCACCGGTTGACTGATGGTCCTGGGTGTTGAGCTTGACCAGCCGCGCGCGGCCTGCCAGGGCCTTGGCAGCCTTGGCAAATTCCGGCGCCATCATCCGGCAGGGGCCGCACCAGGGCGCCCAGAAATCCGCCACCAACAGCACATCATCATTCTGCAGCGCCTTTTGCAGCGTGGCCGGGTCCACGTCCACCGGCCTGGATGGCATCAGCGCGGCGCCACAGCTGCCGCATTTCGGGCCGCTGCCCAGCTTCTCCTCCGGCACCCGGTTCAGCTGGGTGCAGGTCAGGCAGGTCAGGGTCTTGGCGCCCATGATGGCTCCTCCGGCTGTGTCTTGCCCGGCAGATACCGCCGCACGCAGGGCGGCGGCAAGGGCAAGCCCGCCAGCAGCGGTCAGAAAGTCAGCTTGGCCCCGACAATAAGTGTATCCGACCGGACCGCGGAATCCGCGGTGATGGTCGGCAGGATCAGCGGCACGAACCGGTCGTTGTACAGGTATTCCACCCCTAGCTTCACATGCTCTGCGACCTCGACTTCGAGCCCGAAAATCACTTGGTCCATTCTTTCCCATTCGGTGCCCTCCGCGCCCTGCACGCCGCGGCTGGCGGCAACTGACCAGGTGGCCGGCTTGCCGAACAGCTCTGACCGGTAGCGCCCCTGCAGCGTCAGCGCGCTGACCCGGTGGCCGGTGGCGGGCCAGACATCCTCAGTCCGGGTGAATTCCGCCATCACGTCAAAATCACGCCCGCTGAGGGTGGCGTTCAGGTTCCAGGCGCCGTTCCAGCCGCGGTCGATGCCCTGGCTGGGCGGATGGTGCGCGATGATACTGTCATAGATGGTGCCGCGCAGGTAGCCCGCGCCGAGCCGCACGCGCATGTCCTGGCCGGCATCAAAGCTGTGGGCGGCATTGAAGGCAAAGTTTTCCCAGCCGCCGTCATTGCCGGGGCTGCTGATCACCCGCAGGCCGCGGTGGTTGCGGATCAGGGAGAATGCCAGTTCGGTCCGGTCGGTGACATAACCCAGCTCAACCAGCGGATCCTCCACCTGCGACCAGAAGTAGTGATTGCTGTGGCTGTGGGTGAACGGCGCGTAGGTGGCGAAATTGCCGAAGTTCACGGTTTTCCGCCCCGCTGCCAGATAGAACGGCGACCGGCTGAGATCGCCCACAGCAATCCAGTATTTGCGCAGCTGGGTTTCGTCCTGGCCGGGGTATTCGATTTCGGTGTATTCGCCTTGCACAAAGGCCGTGACCATCGGCAGCGCCAGCGTCGCATTCAGCGAGATGTCATTGATAACGTCGTAAGTGTCGGAAAACCCTTTGGTATGCGTCGGCGGCAGCCGCGACAGGATCGGAAACTTGCCCGGGGTGCTGGTTTCCTCGTGGATCACCGTGCCAAGGAAACGGCCGCCGATGTACAGGCGGTAAGGATCCAGCACGCCGCTCTGGCGGGCACGCAAGGCAGTCGCGATTTTATTGGTCACATCCTCCTGCCGGTCGAACATCCGCTCGGAATAGCGCAGATCGGTGCCGATAAACCCCGCCCCGTCCTGGGCCAAGGCGGCAAACGGTGCAGCTGCCAGAGCAAGCGCAGCCCCTAGGGCGCGCAGCAGGAAAGAATACCGCATAACAAAAACTCCTGAAAAACCGGTCCCTCTGCAGGGCTTTTCAGCACGCCTGACGGGAATGCCTGCCCTTACCCACAAAGCTATCACGGTTTTGTGATCCGGCAAGGTTGCGGCGTCTTTGGCCCTCTTGACGCCTGTTCCCGCGGCTTTCAGACTGGGCAGGACAGTCCCATAGACCAGTGAGGGTTTCATGTTTTCCCGACGCAATTTCCTGGCCGCAACTGCCGCCACCGCTCTGCCGCTGCCTGCGCTGGCCCGCAAGAAGGATCCTGCGCCTTTTGACCCCACCCCGCAGGAGGTGCGCATCCGCAAGGATTTTGCCCCCGGCCAGATCCTGGTCCTGCCGCGGTCCTATTACCTCTACTTCGTGACTGATAAGCGCAAGGCGATGCGCTATGGCGTCGGCGTCGGCAAGGCGGGGCTGGAGTTCACGGGCAAGGCTGTGATCGAACGCAAGAAGGAATGGCCGACCTGGCGCCCCACCGACGAAATGATCGAGCGCGACCCAAGGGCCTACGCCAAATTCGTCGACAATGAATACATCCAGCCGGGCGGACCGGACAATCCGCTGGGTGCGCGGGCGCTGTATCTGTTCCAGAACGGCATCGACACATACTTCCGCATTCATGGCACCAACCAGCCGCAGACCATCGGCCATTCGGTGTCAAACGGCTGCATCCGGATGCTGAACGAGCATGTGATGGACCTGTACGAACGGGTGCCGCTGGGCACGGTGGTGACTGTGCTATAGGCGCACAACTGACGGTTCATTAAGCGCTCTGCCGCCGGAATCTGCCCCGGAACCCCGCGTCACAGCGCATTTTTCTTGCGCTAAGGGGGATTCGTACCCAATTCTGTCACGGCGATGTTACGCGAATGCCATCACTGTTCCTTACCCGGCGCGGTCATGATCATCTGCAAACCTTGCCGGACTGCCGCATAAGCGGGCAGAGAACTGAGACGACTTAGGAGAAGACGACGATGGCCACTGGCACCGTCAAATGGTTCAACACCACCAAAGGCTACGGCTTTATTGCACCCGAAGAAGGCGGCAAGGACGTTTTTGTCCATATTTCCGCTGTTGAGCGTTCCGGCCTGACCGGCCTGGCAGACAATCAGAAAGTGACCTATGAGCTGCGCGCAGGCCGCGACGGCCGCGAATCCGCAGTGGATATCGCACTGGTCTCCTGATCCTCTGATCTGCACCGAGATTTTCAAACAGCCCTGACGGCCGGGGCTGTTTTCAGCGGTCTATGGCCGCAACCAGCTGCAGGGCAGCCGGGCCGATTGCGGCCGCATTCAGCGCCACGCCCCTGGCGTTGGGATGGATGCCGTCGTCCTGCATGAAGTCCTGAGCTGCCGCAGGATCGTTGCCGACCGCCGCTGCGATGCCGGCAAAGGCGTCCGGGTGCAGCACAGCGCCGTATTCAGCCGCAAGCTCCGGATAGATTGCATCAAAATCCTGCTTGTAGTCCGGCCCGTAGTTGCGCGGAGCCTTCATGCCGATCAGCAGAACCTCGATCCCCTTGTCCTGAGCCGTCTGCAGGATGCGTTGCAGATTTGCGCGCGCCTCCTGCGGGGCCAGCCCGCGCAGCATGTCGTTGCCGCCTAGCAGCACGATCAGTCCGTCGGGATTGTCCGACAGGGTCCATTCGGCGCGCTCTGCCCCGCCGGCGGTGGTGTCGCCGGAAACGCCTGCGTTTTGCAGCGTGACCTCAGCGCCGTTCTCAATCATCCAGCGTTCCAATTGCGGCACCAGCCCCTGGCCCTGCGGCAGCCCGTAGCCCTGCACGAGGCTGTCGCCGAGCGCGGTGATCCGCAGCGGTTCCGCCCAGGCAGCACCGGTGAAAAGCAGCAAACTCAGCAGTGCCAATGTCTTGCGCATGGCGGCAAACACTCCATATCGGTTAGGTGCATCCAACAGGCAGGCCCGATGACCGATCAAAACAGCCCCGTTCTGCATCTTTTAGATGCGAGTTTGACCCTGAATAGCAATACCGGCCCGGTAGAGATTTTGCACGACATCTCGCTGGACGTGCGGCAGGGGGAGACCTTGGGGCTGGTGGGGCCGTCCGGGTCGGGCAAGTCGTCGCTGTTGATGCTGATGGGCGGTCTGGAGCAGGCGACCGGCGGCACGGTGACGGCCCTGTGCCAGGATCTGACCGCGATGAATGAGGACGCGCTGGCGCGGTTCCGGCGCAACAACATGGGAGTGGTGTTCCAAAGCTTTCACCTGATCCCGACCATGACGGCGCTTGAAAACGTGGCAACGCCTTTGGAGCTGGCAGGCGTCAAGGATGCCTTCCCCCGCGCGCAGGCAGAACTGGAAGCCGTGGGCCTGGGCCACCGGGCGGGCCATTTCCCGGCGCAGATGTCGGGCGGCGAGCAGCAGCGGGTGGCGCTGGCGCGGGCGCTCGCGCCGCGGCCCGCCATCCTGCTGGCGGACGAACCCACCGGAAATCTGGATGAGGCCAATGGCGCCGCGGTGATGGACCTGCTGTTTGGCCTGCGCGACCGCTATGGCGCGACGCTGGTGATGGTCACCCACGCGCCGGAACTGGCCGCGCGCTGCGACCGGGTGGTGCGGCTGCGCGACGGGCGGGTGGATGACGCCGCGGCGCGTGAGGCCGCGGAATGAATGCTGCAGCCTTCCGCCTTGCCTGGCGCTTTGCCCTGCGCGAGCTGCGCGGCGGCCTGAAGGGGTTCCGCATCTTCCTCGCCTGCCTGGCGCTGGGGGTCGGGGTGATTGCCGCCATCGGCTCCATCCGCGCGTCGATCGAGACCGGGCTGGAGCGCGAGGGCGCCACCATCCTGGGCGGCGATGCGGAGCTGAACTTCACCTACCGCTTTGCAACCGAAGAGGAACGCGCCTGGCTGGAGCGGACCGCGCTGCGCCATTCCGGGATTGCCGAGTTCCGCTCCATGGCGACCGTGGGCGAGGAACGCGGGCTGACCCAGGTGAAGGCGGTGGATGGCCTCTATCCCTTGAAGGGAGAGATGAAGCTGGCACCGGAAATGCCGCTGGAGACTGCCCTGGCGGGCGCGGACGGGTTGCCCGGCGGGGTGATGGACCGGGTGCTGGCCGACCGTTTGGGGCTGCAGCCGGGGGATACCTTCCGGCTCGGCACCCAGGATTTCCGGCTGATGGCGATGATCGCGCTGGAGCCGGATGCCGCCGCCTCAGGCTTTGAACTTGGGCCGCGCACGATGGTGCGGACAGCAGACCTGGGTGACTCCGGCCTGCTGGAACCCGGCACCATTTTTGACACCAAGTACCGGATGGAACTGCCCGCGGGCAGCAATTTGACTGCCTTGCAGGCAGAGGCCGAAGGGCTGTTTGAAACCACCGGCATGCGCTGGCGCGATGCACGGAACGGCGCGCCGGGCATCACTACCTTCGTCGAGCGGCTGGGCGGGTTTCTGGTTCTGGTCGGCCTGTCCGGTCTGGCAGTCGGCGGCGTCGGCGTGTCCGCTGCCGTGCGCGCCTACCTGGCGACCAAAACCGCGACCATCGCCACCCTGCGCACGCTGGGGGCGGAGCGGCAGACGATTTTCCTCACCTACTTCCTGCAGATCGGCGCGCTGACATTGGTGGGCGTGGGCATCGGCCTGGTTCTGGGCGGATTGGGGCCAGTGCTGCTGGGTCCGCTGATTGCGGCGCAGCTGCCGTTCCCGGCGGTATTCTCGCTTTACCCGTCCGCGCTGGCAGAGGCCGCTGTCTATGGCGTGCTCACGGCCTTTATCTTTGCCCTTTGGCCGCTGGCGCGGGCAGAACGGATCCGCGCGGCTTCCCTGTTCCGGGACGCTTTTGCCAGCCGCACAAGGCTGCCCGCGCCGCGTTACCTGCTGGCAACCGGGATCGCTCTGGCGGCACTGGTGGGACTGGCCGCATGGTTCAGCGGCTCGGCGCAGCTGACACTGTGGACCGCGGGCGGGCTGATGGGGGCGCTGATGGTGCTGCTGCTGGCGGCGCTAGCGATCGGTTTTGCTGCGCGGCGCGGCACCGGGGCGTCGCGCGGGCGCCCTGCCCTGCGGTGGGCGCTCTCGTCCATTGGCAGCGCGCGCGATGGCGCGGTGCCTGCGGTTCTGGCGCTGGGGCTAGGCCTGACAGTGCTGGCTGCCATCGGCCAGATCGACGGCAACATGCGCCGCGCCATTGCGGGCAACCTGCCGGATGTGGCACCGAGCTATTTCTTTGTCGATATCCAGCGCAGCCAGATGCCTGCCTTCCTGGAGCGGGTGGAGAATGACCCCTCCGTCACCCGGGTGGAAAACGCGCCGATGCTGCGCGGGGTGCTGACCCGGATCAACGGGCAGCCCGCCACCGAGGTCGCAGGCGATCACTGGGTGGTGCGTGGCGACCGTGGCATCACCTATGCCGCCGCCCAGCCGGAGGCGACTGAGGTCACAGCGGGCAAATGGTGGCCGGAGGATTATTCCGGTGAGCCGCAGATCAGCTTTGCCGCCGAGGAGGCGGAGGAACTGGGCCTCAAGCTGGGCGACACACTGACGCTGAACATCCTGGGCCGCGACATCACCGGCACCATCACCAGTTTCCGCAACGTGGATTTCTCCACCGCCGGAATGGGGTTTGTGATGGTGCTGAACGAGGCCGCGCTGGCAGGTGCGCCGCACAGTTTCATCGCCACCGTCTATGCCGAGGAGCAAGCGGAGGCAGCGATCCTGCGCGATCTGGCGCGGGAAATGCCGAATATCACCGCGATCCGGATGCGCGATGCCATCGACCGGGTGTCAGACATCCTGCGCCAGTTGGCGGCTGCCACAGCCTATGGCGCGGCAGCGACGCTGCTGACCGGGTTCCTGGTGCTGCTGGGCACCGCGGCGGCGGGGGAGCCCGCGCGGCGCTATGAAGCGGCGCTGCTGAAAACCCTGGGCGCGCCGCGCAAGCAGATCCTGGCGAGCTTTGCCCTTCGCTCTGCCCTGTTGGGTGCAGCGGCGGGGATGGTTGCCTTGGCTGCCGGTATTACCGGGGCCTGGGCAATCAACGCCTACGTGTTCGAGACCAGCTATGCAGTGATCTGGCCCAATGCCCTGATGGTGATTTCCGGCGGGGTGCTGACGACGCTGCTGGCCGGGCTTGCCTTTGCGCTGCGGCCGCTGGCCGCCAAGCCTGCACGCATCCTGCGCGCCCGGGAATAATCAGGTTTGCGGCGGCCCGTCCTAGCGGACGCCGCAGGACACCGGTTGCAGGAGGCGCATCAGATCATGGTTGTCGCAGACCAGAGATTCCAGCGAGATGTCATCCAGCGAGGTGTAGAAAGCCTGCGCCGCATCCGCCAATGCCACTTTGAGCCGGCAGGCCGAGGCCAGCGGGCAGGTGTTGTCGGCGTCGGCAAAGCATTCCACCATCGGCAGGTTGCCCTCGACATCGCGGAACACGTCGCCGATTCGGATCTCTGCCGCGGGTTTGCCCAGGTTCATACCGCCGTTGCGGCCTCGCTGGGTCGAAAGATAGCCCAGCTGGCTCAGCTGGTTGATCACCTGTGCCAGGTGATTTTCCGAGATATTACAGCACTCTGCGATCTCGGCCTTGGTCACCAGGCGGTCTTCATGCGCGGCGCAGTACATCAGCAGCCGCACGGCAATGTTGGTCCTTTTGGTAATGCGCATGGGGTGCTCCCGAAGCTAGATTGCATAGCTTATTGCACAAGCCGCCAAAAAGCGGTTTGACATACATCAATTGGCGGAAATGCGGCGGAAGGGTGCGCAGATGACAGCTCCTTACTTCTTCGGCTACGGCAGCCTGGTGAACACGGCGACGCACAGCTACGGCAGCGCACATCCTGCCCGCCTGCGGGGCTGGCGGCGGGCCTGGGTGCACACCTCCCTGCGCGAGGTGGCGTTTCTGTCGGCGGTACCCTGCGAGAACAGTGAAATCGACGGTCTGATTGCCGAGGTGCCGGGTGCCGACTGGGCGGCACTGGACGAAAGGGAGTTTGCCTATGAGCGGCTGCCGGCCTCAGACCGCGTGCAGCACGGGCTGGCGGGCGCGCCGGAAATTTCTGTCTATGCGGTTGCCGCGGACAAGCAGAACGGCGTCAGCGAGCTGCACCCGATCCTGCTGAGCTATCTGGATGTGGTGCTGCAGGGCTATCTGCAGGTGTTCGGCACAGAGGGCCTGCAGGGTTTCGTGGAGACCACCGACGGCTGGGACGCGCCAATTCTGGATGACCGTGCAGCACCGCGCTATCCGCGCCATCAGGAGATCAGTGCAGCGGAGCGCAAAATATTTGACGATCTGATCGACAGCACCGGCGCCCGCCGCATAGTCTGCAAGGCATGATCGAAAAGCTATTATTGCACCTGGGCCGGATTGCCCGGCAGCTCTGGTTCCGGGTTGTGCTGATTTCCATGATGTCAGTGCTGGCTCTGCTGCTGGCGCCGCTGGCGAAACCCTGGCTGCCGGACAACCTGAGCGAGGACTTCGGGCGCGACGCAGTGCTGCCGGTGCTGACAATCCTGGCGTCTGGCATGCTGGCGGTCACCACTTTCTCCCTGAACGTCATGGTCAGCGCCTACCGCACGGCCGCGTCAATGGCGACACCGCGGGTCTACCGGCTGCTCTTGGAGGACACCGTCACCCACCGGGTGCTGGCGACATTTGTCAGCGGCTTCATCTATTCGCTGAGCGCGGTGATCCTGTTCCGGGCCGGCTATTTCACCCCGGAAGGCGCGCTGGTGGTGTTTGGCCAGACCGTCATCGTGGTGGTGCTGATTGTCGGTGCCATCCTGCGCTGGATCGACCATTTGTCGAGCCTCGGCAGCATGGACCATACCCTACGGCTGATTGAGAGCCGCACCCGCGCCAGCCTGGAGGCGCGAATGGACGAGCCCTGCCTGGGCGGGCTGTGCGCGCGCGAAGACGCCAAACCCGCGGATGCCGTGGATATCCCTGCCGCCAAGAGCGGCTTTGTCCGTTTTGCGGCGCTGACCCAGTTGAATGAGCTGGCGGAGGAAGCGGGCACGCAGATCACCCTGGCGCGGGCACCGGGAGAGTACATTCTGCGCGGCCAGCCGGTGGCCTGGGCCACGGCGGGGGACAGTGAATTCTGCAAGGCGGCCTCAGCCGCGATCGACATCGGCGATGTGCGCAGCTTCGATCAGGACCCGTCCTTTGGCCTCACCCTGCTGGCGGAGACTGCGCAGCGGGCGCTGTCGCCCGGCGTCAATGATCCCGGCACCGCGGTGGAGGTCATGGGGCGGCTGGAACGGCTGCTGTGGGAGAACATGCCCGCGGATGAGACAAGCGGGACACGCGAGGCAACCTATCCGAATGTGAGCATCCCGCCGGTCACTGCCAAGCATCTGCTGCACTGCGCCTTTCCGCCGATTGCCCGCTGCGGCAGCGACTCGCCTTCGGTAATGCGCTGGATGGAGAAGTCGCTGGATGCGCTTAGCGGGCATCCGAACCCGGACATGGCAGAGGCGGCCAAGGAGATGTGCCGGGAGGTAAAGGACGGCCGCTGGGGCTGAACCATCCGCACCCAGCCCTTCTGGACAGAAAAAGGCGGCGCCATCAGGCACCGCCCTTTTTTCATTAGAATGTCTCAGACGTCAGCCGCGGGCGCGAACGGTTTCCATCAGCGCCAGCAGGGCAGACATGTCGGGGCCACGCTCCATGCCAGTCACGGCTTTGCGCAGCGGCATGAACAGGCCTTTACCCTTACGGCCTGTCGCTTCTTTCACCGAGGCGGTCCACTTGCCCCAGCTTTCGCTGTCGTAGGGGCCTTCGGGCAGCAAAGCCATTGCCTCAGCGATGAACTCTTTGTCTTCATCCGCCACCAGCGGCTCAGCCCCGTCACGGCACAGCTCCCACCAGCCCGCGAGATCCTTGAGCGTGGTGATGTTTTCCTTGGCCATGTCCCAGAAGGCGGCCTGTTTCTCAGCCGGCACGCCCAGCGCGTCCACATGGGTTTGCACGGCTTCCAGCGGCAGCGACTGCAGGTGGCGGGCGGTCAGCGGGTAGAGATCCTCTACATCGAATTTGGTCGGCGCAGCGCCAAAGCGGTTGATGTCGAAGCCGTCGATCAGCTCTGCCAGCTCCGAGCGCAGCTCGACCGGGTCGGAGGAGCCCAGGCGCGCCATCAGGCTGAGGAGCGCCATCGGTTGCACACCGGCCTCGCGCAGATCGCGCAGCGCCAGGGTGCCCAGGCGCTTGGACAATGCCTCGCCCTGCGGGCCGGTCAGCAGCGAGTGGTGCGCGAAGGACGGCACAGAGCCGCCCAGCGCCTCGATGATCTGGATCTGGGTGGCGGTGTTGGTCACGTGGTCAGAGCCGCGCACCACATGGGTCACGCCCATTTCGGTGTCATCCACCACCGAGGCCAGGGTGTAGAGGAACTGGCCGTCGCCGCGGATCAGCACCGGGTCGGAAACCGAGGCCGCGTCGATGGAGATGTCACCCAGGATGCCGTCGGTCCATTCGATACGCTGATGGTCCAGCTTGAAACGCCAGACGCCGTCGCCACGCTCAGCACGCAGAGCGGCTTTCTCGTCATCGGACAGGTTCAGCGCGGCGCGGTCGTAGACCGGCGGCTTGCCCATGTTCAGCTGCTTCTTGCGCTTCAGGTCCAGTTCGGTCGGGGTCTCAAAAGCCTCGTAGAAGCGGCCGATCTCCCGAAGCTTGTCAGCAGCGGCGACATAGCGGTCGAGGCGCTCGGACTGGCGCTCCACCTTGTCCCAAGTCAGGCCCAGCCATTCCAGGTCCTGCTTGATGGCATCGACATATTCTTCCTTGGACCGTTCCGGGTCGGTGTCGTCGATGCGCAGGATGAAGGTGCCGCCTGCCTTGCGGGCGATCAGATAGTTCATCAGCGCGGTGCGCAGGTTGCCGACATGGATATAGCCGGTCGGCGACGGGGCAAAACGGGTGGTGGTCATCACGAGTCTCCTGTTGCCCTGCCCCTTGTCACATGGGCCGCGGTTTGTCCAGTTTCGCGAGGGTTAACGCGCCTTTGGCGCATGCCTGCGGCGCGAGTATTTTGACAAAGAAGAAGAGCTGGAAAGTTACTCCGGCTTAACCGGCCAGATCGCGTGCAGATCCTTGAGGCCCGCGCGGATAAGTTCCCCCAGCACGTCCAGATCAATGTCGGCGAGTTTGTTCACATAGAGGCAGCTTTTGCCAAGGCGGTGCTTGCCCAAGCGGGACAGGATGGCGCTGTAGTCCTGATAGCCAGGCATGATGTAGATCGAGTGGCGCGCCCTGCGGGGCGCAAATCCAGTCGCCAGGAACTCGCCTTCGCGGCCTGTTGCGTAGCGGTAGTGGTATCTGCCGTAACCGATGATTGACGGGCCCCACATCTGCGGCTGGTAGCCGGTCACCTTGCGGAACAGCCGGTCCAGTTCCTGCGCCTCGACCGATTTGCGCTCAGGCTCCACCGCTTGCAGAAAGTCTTCGACGCTTGCACCTGTTGGCGCAGTCTTGTTCCCGCTCATCCGCCAGCCCTCCTGCCGTAATGGTAGTGCAGCACTTGCACTCTGACAGTCCGTCCAGGGCCGCCTGCCGGCCAATTGGATCAGTAGCCGGTTTGCGGGCCGTAACCGCTGCCGTCGGTGAACCGCGACAGGCGGAAGGCATGCGGGTCCACCACCGGGGCGCTGCCGGTGACCAGATCGGCGGCCAGCCGTCCGGCGGCCGGGCCGATGCCAAAGCCGTGGCCGGAGAACCCGGTGGCGATGAACAGTCCCGGCAGGCTATCGACCTGCGATATGACCGGGATCGCATCCGGTGTGACATCCATCAGCCCGGCCCAGCTTTGCACCACATCAGCATCTTGCAGCACCGAGAAAGCCCTTTGCGCGGCCGCCCAACCGCTGCGGATCGCCTTTTGCGAAGGCGCCGGATCCAGAACGCGGCACTGTTCAAAGGGGGTGATGTCCTGCGGATCCCATCGGTGCGCCTGGGCGGCTTCCTCGGCCCAGCGGCCGGAGACACGGAACTGCAGCGCCCGCCATTCCTGACGCAGGCTGGGCAGGTATTTCCATCCCAGTCGGAAACTGTCAGGAACGATGTCCACCACGTTTTCCATCGCGTCCGAGACCGTGTAGCCGCCGTCCGCCCGCTTGCGCAGGCCGAGATTGCCGCTGCGCACCGCAGTTTCCGGCCCGCCCTGCACCGGAGAGGTGCGCAGGACCGAATTCAGCACCTTGAGCTGCGGCAGGTTCACATCCGCATTGCCAAGGAACAGCCGCGACCAGGCGCCGCCTGCGGTGACAACGGCAGAACAGGCCACTCGGCCGCGTTCAGTCATCACACCGCTGATGCGGCCTGCCGCGGTTTCCACGCTGCGCACGGCGCAATCAGTCATCACCCTGGCCCCGGCAGCGCGGGCGGCGGCGGCAATTGCGTGGGTTGCCAGCTGCGGCTCCGCCCGCCCGTCCAAGGGCGTGTGCAGCGCTGACTGCGCTTTGGTCTGGTGTCCCGGCATCAGCTGGGCCAGCTGTTCGCCGCGAACCATGCGGGCGCTTTGATCCCAGCCGTCGAGGTTGCGCAGCCAGCGATCCAGCTGCGCCGCGCGCTTGGCGGTCTCAGCCGTGTATAGAATTCCTGAACGGGTGAAGCCGGTCTCATGCCCGGTGCGTTCTGCCAATCCGTCCCACAGGCGCAGGGATTCTGCCATCAGCGGGATTTCCCGCGGATCCCGGCAAGCGATGCGCACCCACCCCCAGTTGCGTGAGCTCTGCTCTCCCGCGATCTGCCCCTTTTCGCACAGCAGCACGGAATGGCCGCGTTCGGCCAGCTCCAGCGCGGTGCTGGCACCAATGATGCCGCCGCCGATCACCACGGCGTCGACGGCCTTGGGCAAGGCAAGATCGGATTGGAAATGGGGCAGCTTGGGTCCGGGCATGAGGGCATCTATGCCCGGTGAAAAACCGCCGGTCCAGCGTGCATGCGACACAGGTTGCGCCGCATTCGGCCATTGTGATTTTTCCGCCGCATATCAGAACGTTACCGGCAACGAAAAACCCTGAACCGCGACTGAAGAAACGCGGATTAACCTGCGGAGTCAACGGGTTAGCGCGGCCTTCAAGAGGGGTCGCGCCAGCGGTTCACAATCGGGTAACGGCGGTCCAGCCAGAACGCACGCCGGGTCAGCCGGGCGCCCGGAGCAGATTGGAAGCGCTTGTATTCGCTGATATAAATCAGATGTTCCACCCGCTTGGCAGTGTCCCGGTCGAAGCCCGCCGCGACGCAATCTGAGATTGAACCTTCCTGATCCACCAGGATATCCAGGATTGCATCCAGCACCGGGTAATCCGGCAGGCTGTCGCTGTCCTTCTGATCCTCGCGCAGCTCCGCTGTAGGCGGCTTGTCGATCACGTTGGGGCGGATCACCTCACCCGCCGGCCCCTTCATCCAGGGGCGGTGGTTGGCATTACGCCAGCGGCAGGTCTCAAACACGCGGGTCTTGTACAGATCCTTGATCGGGTTGTAGCCGCCATTCATGTCGCCATAGATGGTGGCATAGCCGACCGCGACTTCGGACTTATTGCCGGTGGTCAGCAGCATTTCCCCGAACTTGTTGGACATCGCCATCAGAAGGAGGCCGCGCAGGCGGGACTGGATGTTTTCCTCCGTCAGGCCAGGTTCCATGCCTTCGAACAGCGGTGCCAGCGTGCTGGTGATGGCGGCGCGGCCTTCGGAGATCGGCACGTAGTCGTAGTGCACGCCCAGCGCTTTGGCGACGGCCTCTGCATCGTCTAGGGATTCCCGGCTGGTGTATTCCGACGGCAGCATCACGCAGCGGACATTTTCAGCTCCCAGCGCATCCACCGCGATGGCTGCCACGATAGCCGAGTCGACGCCGCCGGACAGACCCAGCAGCACCTTTTTGAAGCCGGTCTTGCCCATATAGTCGCGCAAGGACTCCACCATCACCCGGTAGTCCTGCTCCCAGGCGTCAGGCAGATGCGCCTTTTCACCCTCCACCGCACGCCAGCCGTCACCGGTGCGTTCCAGGTCGAGATGAGCATAGGCCTCGTCGAAGACAGGCATCTGCAGCGCCAGCGCGCCGCCCGGGTTGAGGACAAAGGAGCCGCCATCGAATACCTGGTCATCCTGGCCGCCTACCATATTGAGATAGATCACCGGCAGATGGGTTTCGACAGAGCGCGCCACCATGTGATTGAAGCGCACCTCCATCTTGTCGCGGAAATAAGGCGAGCCGTTGGGGATCAGCAGGAATTCTGCGCCGGTCTCAGCCAGAGTTTCCGCGACATCCTCATGCCAGCCGTCCTCGCAGATGGGGGAGCCGATGCGGGTGTTGCCAACCGCGTAGGGACCGCCCAAGGGGCCCGCATCAAAGATCCGCACCTCGTCGAACACGGTTTCATTGGGCAGGTGGTGCTTGAGGCTGCGCGAAGCGATCTTGCCGCCCTTGAGGATCAGATAGGCGTTGTACAGCTTGGTGCCCTCAACCCAGGGGCTGCCAATGGCCAGCGCGGGGCCGTCTGCGCAGTCAACCGCCAGCTTCTCCACCTCAGCGATGGCGGCAGTGTGGAAGGCCGGCTTCATCACCAGATCCTGGGTGTTGTAACCGGTGATGAACATCTCCGGCAGCGCCACCAGATCGGCACCGGCCTTGCGGCCTTCCTCCCAAGCAGCACGTGCCTTGGCGGCGTTGCCCGCCAGGTCGCCGACGGTGGGGTTCAGCTGCGCCAGTGTCACGCGGAAACGGTCTGCCATGCTGCTTGGGCCCTTTGTGAAATACCTCTCCCAGCCATTTACCAGATTGACGGCCAAGGAAAAGGGCAAGGGGGCAGGCCAGGGAAAAGACATTGCGGCCCGTGTTGCGGTAGCTTAGTTTCCGGGCGAGCAACCCAATATGGCAGCAGCACCGTAATTCCTGGGCAGGCAGAGGCTTTCAATGACCCGTTTCGGCACCGCATTCGCGCTTTCCACTCTCTTGGCACTGGCCGCCCCGGCCCTTGCCCAGGACAGCGAGGTCATAACCACCCAGGACGAGATCGGCGGCGTCTATGAGGGCACGTTCAAGGGCGGGCTGCAGCATGGCACCGGCACATACAAGCTGCCGAACGGATATGAGTACAGCGGCGAATGGGTCGAAGGCGAGGTCCGCGGCCAAGGCGTGGCGCGGTTCCCCGACGGTTCGGTCTATGAGGGCGAGTTTGCGCAAGGCAAGCCGCATGGGCTGGGTAAGCTGACCCGGGCTGACGGCAGCACCTATGAGGGCGGCTGGCAGGACGGCCAGATCCACGGCGACGGCACCTCAGTCTATACCACCGGCGTGCGCTATCAGGGCAGCTTTGCCGATGGCAAGCGGCACGGCCAGGGTGTGATGACCTCTCCCGATGGCTATACCTACAACGGCGGCTGGGTCGAGGGCCGCCAGGAAGGCAAGGCCCAGATCGCCTATGCAGACGGCACCGTTTACGAGGGCTTGGTAGCGGACGGCCAATTGCAGGGCCAGGGCCGGCTCGAAACTCCGGAGGGGCTGATCTACGAAGGCGAATGGGCAGCCAGCCAGATGCAGGGCACCGGACGCCAAGTGCACCCCAATGGCGATATCTACGAAGGCGAGCTGCAGAATACCCGCCGTCATGGCCATGGGAAAATGACCTATGCCAATGGCGACGTCTATGTCGGCGAATTTGCCGACGACCAGCGCCACGGAACAGGCACGATCACCGAGAAAGACGGATATACCTACACCGGCGACTGGGCCAAGGGCCAGATCGACGGCAAAGGGACAATGACCTACCCCGACGGCTCAGTCTATGAGGGCGAGTTCCGCGATGATCTGGCCGAAGGCAAGGGCAAGATCACCTATCCGGACGGCGCCACCTATGAAGGCGATTGGGTGGCCGGGGTAATCGAGGGCCAAGGCACCACCGTCTATCCCAATGGGCTGACCTATACAGGCGGCTTCAAGAGCGCCCAGAACCACGGCCAAGGGGTGATGACCTATGCCGACGGCTACCGGTATGAAGGCGGCTGGCAAGACTCGCAGCGCCATGGGCAGGCAACAGTGACCTACGCCGACGGCTCAGTCTACACTGGCGAGTTTGTTAACAACCAGCGTCACGGACAGGGCAAGATCGTGATGCCCAATGGCTTCATCTATGAAGGCCAGTGGCAGGAGGGCAAGATCCTGGGCCAGGGCGTTGCGACTTATGCCAACGGCGATGTCTATGAGGGCAGCTTTGTCAACGGCAAGCGGCAGGGGGCTGGCACGATGAAATATGCCTCCGGCGTGCAGGAAGACGGAGCATGGGAAAACGGCGCGCTGGTCAGCGGCGGTGCCGGGGCCTCAGGGCAGACGGAAACAGGGCAGACCGAGTAGCCCTGACAGATTGAGAGGCGCGCCAGGACGGCGCGCCTTTTTTGTTTCAGCCGATACGGATGCGGCTCAGGTGGCCGGGCATCGCGACCCCTTCCAGATTGGCCGGGTCGGGCTGCGGCGGCTTCAGCTCCATCGCCATCGGCACCACCCCGGCCCAGATCGGCAGGGCGTAGTCCTCCTCATCATCCTTGGGCGGGCCGGAGCGGATCTTGGCAGCCCCTTCCTCAATCGGCATGCGCAGCAGTGCGGTTGCTTTCAGCTCCTGCGCGGTCATCGGGCGCAGGGTCTCCCAGCGGCCAGGGAAGATGCGGTCCACCATCGCCTTGAGGCTGGCAGCCTTGGCGTCCTCGTCCGTGACCTGCTCTGCCACCCCGAACAGCATTGCCGAGCGGAAGTTGACCGAGTGGTGAAACGCCGAGCGCGCCAGAACATAGCCGTCCATGCAGGTGACACTCAGGCAGACCTCTGCCCCGGCCATCGCCCGGATGGCGCGGCTGGCGGCAGAGCCATGCCAGTAAACGTGATCCCCCTCGCGCCATTGCAGGGTGGGCAGCACCGAGGTGGCGCCGTTGATCTGATAGCCGATGTGGGCCAGCGGCATCGCGTCGAGCACCTGATACAGGCTTTCGCGGTCATAGAGCCCGCGTTCATGGGCGCGGCGCAGGCGGCTGCGGTCCGATTTCAGGGCGGCTTCTTGTTCGGGCTGGCGCATGGGCTGACCTCATATTTCTTGTTGTTTCTCGCGACAGCTATGCGCAAACTGGCCCTGCTTTAACTTCCAGTTTCCGACAAAATGAGCAGTCCAATATGATAGACCTGTCCGGCATGGTTTCTGAAGGCCGCGCAGAGCCGCTGTATCAGCAGATCGTCTCCGCGCTGCGCCGCCGGATCAGCGACGGCCGCCTGAGGCTCGGCACCCGGCTGCCTTCTTCGCGGGCGCTGGCACAGGATTTGGGGGTTGCGCGTTCCACCGTGGTGACGGCCTATGACCAGCTGGTAGCCGAAGGGTTTGCGGAACCCCGGCAAGGCGCCGGGATCTTTGTCTGTGACGTGGCCCCAATCCGCCCGCCTGAGGTTCCGGCAACGCCAGTTGCAGCATTCCGGGGGCGGGCGGCGGGACTGCTGCAACT
>NZ_LYUZ01000089.1 GCF_001679925.1 Leisingera sp. JC1
GGACAAGGCGCGCCGCCTGCTGTGGCCGGTCAAGCAGCAGTACGGCAACAAGATCTCCTGGGCGGACCTGATGATCCTGGCGGGCAACTGCGCCATTGAATCGATGGGCGGGCCGGTGTTCGGCTTTGGCGGCGGCCGCGAAGATATCTGGGCGCCGGAGGAGGATGTCTATTGGGGATCCGAAACTGAGTGGCTGGCGACCAGCGACCAGGCCAACAGCCGCTATTCCGGCGACCGGGACTTGGATAACCCGCTGGCGGCGGTGCAGATGGGCCTGATCTACGTGAACCCGGAAGGCCCTGACGGCAATCCGGATCCGGTGGCCTCAGGCCGGGATGTGCGCGACACCTTCGGGCGCATGGGCATGAATGACGAGGAAACCGTGGCGCTGGTTGCAGGCGGCCATACCTTCGGCAAGGCGCATGGTGCGGGCGATCCTGAGCTGGTAGGCGCAGAGCCCGAAGCAGGCGCAATGGAGCAGATGGGCTTTGGCTGGGCCAACGCGCATGGCACCGGCAAAGGGGGCGATGCCACTACTTCCGGCATCGAAGGTGCGTGGAAGCCGAACCCGACCACCTGGGACATGGGCTATTTCGATGTGCTGTTCGGCTATGAGTGGAAGCTGGTCAAAAGCCCGGCAGGCGCCCAGCAGTGGGAAGCCCAGAACGTGAAGCCCGAGCACATGGTGGTGGATGCCCACGACCCCAGCAAACGCCATGCCCCGATGATGACCACCGCCGACATGTCACTGCGGATGGACCCGGAGTACGAGAAGATCTCGCGCGATTTCCACGCCAATCCGGAGAAGTTCGCTGATGCCTTTGCCCGCGCCTGGTTCAAGCTGTGCCACCGCGACATGGGGCCGAAGTCACGCTATCTGGGGGCCGACGTGCCTGCCGAAGACCTGATCTGGCAAGATCCCGTGCCAGCGGTTGATCACGCGCTGGTGGATGCGCAGGACGTCTCACAGCTGAAGGCGGCGGTCCTTGACACCGGGCTTTCGGTTCCGGAACTGGTTTCCACGGCATGGGCCTCAGCCTCGACCTTCCGCGGCTCCGACATGCGCGGCGGGGCCAATGGCGGCCGCATCCGCCTCGCGCCGCAGAAGGATTGGGAGGTGAATGAGCCTGCCAAGCTGGCCAAGGTGCTGAACGCGCTGGAGCAGATCCAGAGCGAGTTCAACGCAAGTGCATCCGGCGGCAAAAAGGTCTCGATGGCCGACCTGATCGTGCTGGCGGGCAGCGCTGCTGTCGAAGAGGCTGCCAAGGCGGCAGGGCATCCAGTGGATGTGCCCTTTACTCCGGGCCGCACCGATGCCACGCAGGAGCAGACAGACGTTGAAAACTTTGAGGTGCTGGAGCCGGAGGCCGATGGCTTCCGCAACTACCAGAAGGCGGACTTTGCCGTACCGGCTGAGAAGATGCTGGTGGACCGGGCGCAGCTGCTGACCCTTGGCGCACCGGAGATGACAGCACTGATTGGCGGGTTGCGGGTGCTGGGTGCCAACCACGGCGGTTCCAAGCACGGTGTGTTCACGGACCGGGTTGGTGCACTGAGCACCGATTTCTTCAGCGGTATTGTGGATATGGGTGTTGAGTGGAAACCGTCTGGCGACGGCACCTATGAAGGCCGCGACCGGGCCAGCGGTGCGGTCAAGTGGACCGGCACCCGCGCGGATCTGGTGTTTGGCTCCAACTCGCAGCTGCGGGCACTGGCTGAGGTCTATGCCCAGGACGATGGGGCCCCAGCCTTTGTCCGCGACTTTGCGGCGGCCTGGGTCAAGGTGATGAACGCTGACAGGTTCGACCTGGCAGGCTGACCTCCAGGCGAGAAACAACAGAAGCGCCCCGGATGTCCGGGGCGCTTTTTTATGCGTGGCTGAACCCGCCGGCCACCGCACGGACAGAAAAAGCCGGAGGATTCCCCCCGGCTTCCGGCCCTTCATCGAAAGGGCGTTTGTAGCAGCCGGGCAACGCAGCTGCGCCGCCCGGTGTTCTGGCGTTATTCGGCGGGCGCCGCAGCCTTCTCGCGCTGGCCGTCGCGGAACAGCGCCTTGGCCAGGGACACGCACATCAGGCCCATAACCATGGTGAAGGGCAGCGCGCCGATGATCATGGCGCTTTTCAGCGCTTCCATCGGGTCGGCCCCGCCATTCTGCTTGCCTGCGAACAGCAGGGTGCCAATGACTGCGGTCAGGATCAGGCCCCAGACGATCTTGTGCTTGTTGCCGATGTTCTGGTCGCCGCCGGACATGATGGTGTTCATCACCAGGATGCCGGAGTCCGCCGAGGTGACCAGGAAGGTCATGATCAGCACAACACACATGATGGTGATGCCGGACAGCAGGCCGCCGTCGATCATCTGGCCCAGGGTCACGAACAGCTTGGCGGTGTTCGATGCGCCGATGATCGCGCCTTCGGCGCCGCCGGTCAGTTCCAGGTCGATAGCGGTGCCGCCCAGAATGGTCATCCAGGCAAAGCAGACCAGTGCCGGTGCGATCACACAGCCGAGGATGAACTCACGCACCGAGCGGCCGCGGGAAATGCGCGCCAGGAACAGGCCCACGAAGGGCGAGAACGCGATCCACCAGGCCCAGTAGAAAGTGGTCCAGCCTGCCTGCCAGCCGAACTGGCGCTGTGCCTCGCCAGCGGCATAGGTTGCTGCCAGAACATCGTCGGACAGAGCAGCGGCTTCGCCTTCAAGGCCGGATTTGAAGCCGTCGAAGGAGCCCCAGGCATTGGTAGCACCACCGCGCAGCGCATCGGCATAAGGTGCAGCTTCGGACGGCAGAGCCGCTGCGAAGTCAGCAGCCGACTGCGGGCCGTAGGCACCGAAGCTCAGCGAGGTGAAGTGCAGGATGTAGTCCACGAAGGCCGAGGCATAGGTGGTCATTGCGAACATGAAGGAGCCGAAGACAACGAAGGTCAGCAGCAGGATGATCGACAGAACCAGGTTCAGGTTCGACAGATACTTCACGCCGCGGCCCACGCCGGACACCGCCGAGATGATCGACAGGCCCATGATCGCGAACAGGCCGGCCAGAAGGCCAACGGTGCCCGGTGCAGGCGCGTCGCCGCTCATGTCCATCATCCATTCCATGCCGGTGATGGCATACACGCCGTCCACGAATTGAGAGACGCCGAAACCGATGGTCACGGAGACACCCAGGATGGTGGCAACAACACCCAGCACGTCAACGACGTGGCCCAGGAAGCCGTTCATCAGCCTGCCGAACAGCGGTGTCAGCGCGGTGCGGATAGTCAGCGGCATGTCGCGGGTATAGGCGTAGTAGGCCAGCGACAGGCCGGTCACAACGTAGATCGCCCAGGCGTGGAAGCCGTAGTGCAGGAACGTGTAGCGGAAGCCGGACTGGATGGCTTCTTCGGTGTTGCCGGTCACTTCCTGAGCCAGAACCACCGGGTTGGAGCCCCAGAGGCCCAGCGGTTCGGCGGTTGCGAAGACCATCAGGCCGACGCCCAGACCGGCGCCGAACATCATCGAGAACCAGGAGAAATCCGAGAACTCCTTGCCTTGGCCCGGTCCCCCCATGATCCGCTTACCGGTTTGCGGCAGTGCGGCGACCACAAACAGGAAAAAGGCGAAGAAACCGACGATGATGATGTAGAAGGCGTTGAAATCCTCAAGGATCCGCCAGTTGAGGCTGCCCAGAACGCCCGTGGCGTTTGCCGGCCAGACCAGTGCCCAGAGAACCAGGGCGACCATGATCCCCTTGCTGAGCAAGGCGATCTCGACGCTGTGCCCCTTATAGAAGCCCTCGTCGGAGGTCTTGATCTCCAGATCTGTAAAAGGTTGCTTTATTGACATGCGTTTCCTCCCGTTTCGCACGTGCCGCACCGGGGTGCGGATTGTCCGGCGGTTCGCGCAACCGCCGGTATCTGGCGTCAGCCCAGCAGGGCTTCGATCCTTGCCAGCGTTGCAACGCTGACAGCGACGCCGTCCTGACGGGCCTGCAAGCGTTTTGCCCGCCGCCCGTCTCCGGGCAGATGTGCGCCGTCTTGGCTGCGCACCGCTTCCACGATCCCGGCCATTCCAGCACCAAAAGCGTCATTTGCTGTCGCACCCGGGTCGATTGCGATGAACATCTGGCCGGTTTTCGGCGGCCCGCCCGCGGTACCGGAGAACGGCGATGCGTTGATGCCAAGCGTTGCTCCGGTCAGTGCGGCGGCCATGATTTCGGTCAGCAGTGCCACACCGACGCCTTTGTAGCCCCCCGACGGCGCCATCGAGCCCTTGAGGCCTGCGTCCGGGTCAGTAGTCGGATTGCCGTCAGCGTCCAGCGCCCAGCCCAGCGGGATCTCCTTGCCTTCGCGGGCGTGTTTCATCACTTCGCTCTTGGCGATGGTGCTGGCGCTTTGGTCAATCAGTAGTTCAGGCTCGCCATCCGCGCCCGGCACTGCAACCGAGAATGGATTGGTGCCAACCACCGGTTTCTTGCCGCCCGAGGGCGCAATAGACGCCGGCGCGTTGGTAAAGCCCAGCCCCACCAGCCCGGCGCGGGCCAGACGAGCGGTGTGGTAGCCCAGAACGCCGCAGTTGTAGCTGTTACGGATGGCCAGAACCGCAACGCCCTGTTCGCGGGCCGCGGGGATCAGCGCCTCAAAACCCTGATCGATCGCGGAATGGGCAAAGCCGGTGGCGGCATCCACCGCCACGACGCCAGGACGCGGGCGGGACAGCACCGGAGCCGCCTGCCCGTCCACCTTGCCGCATTGCACGTGCTCTGCGTAGATCGGGATATAGGCAAGTCCGTGGCTGGCCACGCCGTCTGCCTCAGTCGCGGCGGTGGCAACCGCCAGCGGGCGGGCGTTGGCTTCGGACGTGCCTGCGGCCACCAGGGCACGGAAGGACAAGTCCTCGATCTCGGCAAGGGTCAGGGTTCTGGTTTCGGTCATGTCGGTGCCTCTTCAGTCGTTGTCCGACAGCCCGGCGCCGGCGCCCAGCAAGCGCGACTCCTCGGTGGCCGGAGCGTAGGTTTTATGGGCATAGCGGTTCAGGACGGCCCAGGCCGCCTCCTCCGGTTCGGCCCGGGTGCAGATCGGGTATGGGTTTGACAGGCTGCCTGCCGCGCGGATGGTCAGCCGGGCCGCCTCGTTTGGCAGTGTGCCTTCGCATTGCAGCCTGGTACCGTCGGTGACGGATTGAAAGCCTTCGCCCTCAACCGTGACACAGGCGCCAAGCTGGCGTGCGGCCAGTGCGGCAAAGGGCAGGATCATTGCGGGCTGGGAAACTGGCCCGATGGCCAATGTCAGCACCTGCAGCCGCGCAGCGCAGTCTGACAGCGCCGCACCAGTCGCCAGCGGGCACAGCGGCGCCTCGGCCAGCCAGTCGCCATCCAGGCTTTGCGGCACATGAGCTGGCAGCTTCGCCGCATATCCGGCCTCCAGCAGTCCGGCCAGCAGAGCGGATCCGTCAATCCCCTTCGCGCACAGCCAGCGGGTGGCTTTGGAGGCTTCCTCTGCCAAACCCCAGCTGTACCCTGCCCCGCGGGCGGCGCGTTTGGCGGTGGCTTCGACTTCGTTCAGCGCATAGCTCATTGATCAGCCTCCGGATAAACCCACAGGTCGGCGTTGGCGGTGGACAGGTCCTCCGGGTACGGCGCGCCCGCATACATGCAGATCCGCACCCAGCGGTCAGAGCGGGGGTCGAAATGGGTTGCCCCGAAAAACGAGAGTTTCGCCCGCAGCATGTCAATCGGCAGCACCCGGTCGCTGATGGTGTTGCTGCGGATTTCGCCATAAGGCGCCACCAGGCTCATCTGTGCGCGGCGCACGGTGTGGCGGTGTTCCGGGTGACGCAGCAGGAAGGCTGCGATGGGTTCCTCGCCATCCTGGCCTGCCAGCGCGGCATGCGCCGCAGCAGCGTCACGGGCCGGGGCCAGCGGCTGCTCGTACTCGGCAATCGGCTCGTCAAAGCGTTCGCCCATGCGCGGTTCCAGCTTCTCCTCCGAGACATACCAGGCGCGGGCGCAGTTTTCGCGCGCAGACCAGTCCAGATCAAGCGCCCAGCCAAAGCTGTCTTTCAGCAGCTCCCGCACCTGCGCGACCGGCATGGCGCCATCAATGATGAAGGCGTCCTTGTTGGCGTCGGCCATGCAGTCGGACAGCCCGTCCACCAGCTCGGCATAGGGTTCCAGGATCAGCGAAGCCGCCAGTTCCTGGCCCTCCAGGCTCAGCTCCGTCGCGCTCCAGCTGATCAAGCGGTCCCAAGGTTTATCGTTGAGCAGATCATCTGAGGCGACCCATGCAGCCAGCGCCTCAAGGTCCTTTTGCAGGCTTGCAAGCTTTTCGATCTGCACCGGGTGTTCGGAACGCCAGCGCGCTGCCGACAGCTCACTCCGCCGAAGCATGCGGCGGAAACAGGCGGCTTCGTCAGCGGTGGCGGTTTCGACCGAGCGCACCCGCGCAATCGCCTCTTCCCGCGCCTTGATCCAATTGTTGAACAGCACCGGGTGGTTGACGATGTAGGGCGCCATGCCCAGGCCGGTGGAATTGCCGATGCCCAGCCGCCGCGCGGTCTCGGGCGCCAGAGATACCGCGTTTTCACCGCCCTTGGCGCGCGCCATATGCTCCACCAGATCGCGGACAAAGACGCGGGTCAGATAGACCGACAGCATCTCTGCCTGGAACGGCGCATTGAGTTCCGGGCGGTCCGCAATGGCCTCACGGTCCGCGGCCCCCAGCTTGCCGGAGCCGTAGACGGCGGTGGTGCGCATCAGGTAGCCGACGGCGTCCACCTGCGCGGGGTCCGGCTGCCGGCCCTGCGACAGCGCATCAACGAAATGCGCCCAGAGGCGCACAGAGCGGTTGGCGCGGGAGACCGACAGGGACTTCTCGTTGACCCGGCCTGCCTCCTGATACGGCACGTTTTTGGAAAGGCGTTCAATATCCGCTTCCGTGGGCACCCCGTCGAAGAGGGTGAAGGTCGCGTCCCAAGCGGTGGCGATCACCCTGTCCGACCGCATTTCCGGCGGCAGGTCGTGGGCGAAGGCAATCAGGGAGTAGGTCCGCGCAGGGCCGGTGGCAGTGTAGACCGCCACGCCGACGCCCTTGGCATCGATATCGAACTTGGGGCGCGCAAAGCTCCAGTTTTCCCGAGCCATGCGGCGTGTCAGCACCCGCATGAAGCTGAGGCGGCACTGATGCAGGGAGCCGAGGCGGCTGAGGCGCATGACCTGCGCCGGGTCCCGTCGTGATATCGTTGTCTGCGCGGTTGTTTCCATGACCTATCCCTTTGGGCCAAAGTTTTCGGCAAAGAACCGGTACCAGTTCCCGCCCATGATGCCGCTGACCTCGTCATCGTTCATGCCCGTCGCGCGAAGGCCCTCTTCGATGTTTCCAAAGTCGCGGTTGTCCTTGAACCAGCTGGGCATTTCCGGGAAGCCCGGAGCGGCGGCTGATCCTTCGCCGTAGTCGATCTCTTTCGTCCAGCGGCCGACGCGCATCCATTCAACGATGCTGTCGGGCTGATCCTGGCAGAGATCGGTGCCGATCCCGAGATGCTCCACCCCGTATTTTTCGGCGGTGCGTGCGATCATCTCGCAGAAACTTTGCAAGGTGCAGTTAGATTTATCTTTCAGATGGTGCGGATAGACCGAGAAGCCCAGCATGCCGCCATGGCCGGTCACTGCGCGGATCACGTCGTCCTTCTTGTTGCGCAGCGCGGGCGACCATTCATGCGGGTTGGCATGGGTGATGGCGATGGGGCGGGTGGAAATCTCCGCCGCCTCGATGGTGGAGCGGTCGGCGGAGTGGCTCATGTCCACAACCAGGCCGACGCGGTTCATCTCCTTGATCACCTGCTTGCCCATGCGGGTGATGCCGCTGTCCTCGGCCTCGTAACAGCCGGTCGCCAGCAGCGACTGGTTGTTATAGGTAAGCTGCATGAAACGGGCGCCCAGCGTGTGCAGGATTTCGACGAGGCCGATGTCATCCTCCATCGGCGAGGGGTTCTGGAAGCCGAAGAACACCGCGGTTCGGCCGGTTTCGCGGGCCTTGTCGATGTCAGAGGCCCACTGCCCCTTCATGATCAGGTCCGGGTACTGCTCGAACCAGCGGTTCCATTTCTCGAAGTTCAGAACCGTCTCACGGAAGGTCTCGTGATAGGCAATGGTGACATGGATCGCGTCCACGCCGCCCTCGCGCAGCTGGCGGAAAATCTTTTCGGACCAGTTGGCATATTGCAGGCAGTCGATACGGTATCCGGTCATTCAAGCACCTCGGTTTTCAAAGTCGCGCACCCGCCCTTCAGGCGGCGGGCAGGACGCGCCCGCCACAGGGGAAACAAGGAGGGCGGGCGCTTCCGCAAACTGGCAGGCCGGTTTTCGGCGCGGCCAGGATTTCAGTCTCAGACCGGCTTGCCGGCGCTGATGTAGGCGGTCTTGACAGTGGTGTAGAATTCCGCCGCCGCCTTGCCCTGCTCGCGCGGGCCATAGGAGCTGTCGCCGCGGCCGCCGAAGGGCACGTGGTAGTCGGTGCCTGCGGTCGGCAGGTTGACAGTGACCACACCGGTGCGCGCGTTGCGGCGGAAATGGGTGGCGCGGGCCAGCGACTGGGTGACGATGCCGGAGGTCAGGCCGAAGTTGGTGTCGTTCACCACCGACAGCGCCTCGTCATAGCTGCCGACCTTGATAACGCTGGTCAGCGGCGCGAACATTTCCTCGCGGTTGATGCGCATGTCGTTGGTGGTGTTCAGGAACACGCCCGGGGACATGTAGAAGCCCTCGTGCGGCATCTCCAGGCGCTGACCGCCGCAGGCCAGCTCGGCGCCTTCGGATTTACCCAGATCGACATATGCCAGGTTTTCGTTCAGCTGCTGCTCGCTGACGACCGGCCCCATTTGCACGCCCGCTTCCAGCGCGTGGCCCACTTTCATGGCCTGTGCCCCGGCGACAAGCTTGTCGACAAAGGCATCATGGATGGCCGCGTGGACCACGAGCCGGGAGGAGGCGGTGCATTTCTGTCCGGTGCCGCCAAAGGCGCCGCCCAGCGCCAGGGTGACGGCCAGATCCAGGTCGGCGTCGTCCATCACCGCCAGCGCGTTTTTGGAGCCCATCTCCATCTGCACTTTGGTCAGGTTCTGGATGGCGGCGGACGCGATACCCTTGCCCACCGGCACCGAGCCGGTGAAGGAGATCGCGTTCACCTTGGGACTTTCAACCAGGCGCTGGCCGATCGAGCGTCCGGAGCCCATGACCAGCGAGAACAGGCCCTTGGGGATGTCCTGACGTTCGATGATCTCGGTCAGGGCAACAGCCGAGGCCGGGGTGATGTTGGCGGGTTTCCACACAACGGCGTTGCCGTAACAAAGCGCCGGCGCGATTTTCCAAGAGGCAGTGGCGGTCGGGAAGTTCCAGGGGGAGATGATTGCCACCACACCGACGGCCTCGCGGCGCACGTCCACCTCGATGTCGGGGCGCACGGAGTCAGCGTTTTCGCCGATCTGGCGCAGGCATTCGGCGGCGTAGTAGGTGAAAAACTGGCCCGCACGGTAGACTTCGCCTTTGCCCTCGGCCAGCGGCTTGCCTTCTTCGCGGCTCAAGAGCGTGCCCAGCTCCTCGGCGCGGGCCATCAACTCATTGCCGATATTCATCAGCACCGCCTGCTTGCGCTCCAGCCCGTAAGCCGCCCATTCGCGCTGTGCGATCTGCGCCTGATCCAGGGTTGCTTCCAGCTGATCGCCGCTTGCCTGCGCAAACATGCCAACCAGATCACTCAGATCAGAAGGGTTACGGTTTTCGATTTCGCTTTCGCCCGCCAGCCATTCGCCGGCAATCAGGTTCAGTTTGGTCACAGAGAAGCCCCAGATGCTGAATTTCAGGTTTGCAGCAGGATGGACTCCGCAGTCCACATCAGTCAAACTCAATAAACTGTAAAGAACTTCAGAGTTATTGAATCATGGCATTGAAAATCGAAATGCTGCGCGCCTTCTGCACTGTGGCCCAAACGGGCAATCTGTCAGAGGCCGCCAACCGGCTGGGCCGGACCCAATCCGCCGTTTCAATGACTCTGAAGCAGATGGAGGAGCATCTGGGCAAAAGGCTGTTCGAGGGCGAGCGCAAAAATCAGTTATCGCCTTTGGGCGCGCAGGTTTTTGAACTGGCGCAGCAGCAGGTGCGCCGTTTTGACCAGACTGTGCAGAGCATCGAACTGGCGGCGGAAGCCGCTCACGGGCTGCTGCAGATCGTTTCGGTTCCATCGGTTGCGGCGTTGGTTTTCCCGGCGGTGCTGGAGCATATGACGGCCCGCCATCCCGGCCTCAAGGTGGAACTGCGCGACACCGACACCCAGGAGGTGCTGGACGCGCTGGCGGAGGGAAAGGCCGATATCGGCATTGCTTCCGGCTATCACCCGCTGAATGGCGTCAGGGCCGTGCCCCTGTTCGAAGACCGCTTTGGCTTGGTCTGTTCCACCAATCATCCGCTGCACCAGCAGGAGGCTGCCCCTTCCATTGCAGATGTGATCGGTGCATCCTTTGTCCGCAACGCCCTGTGCAGCCTGATCCGAAACGAGCGTTTCGTTGAGGCCAGCAGTAATGCCGACGTGACGATCCACAACACCCATTCGCTGATTACCATGGTGCGGACCGGCAAATGGGTGACGGTGCTGCCGCAGACAGTCGCCCGCTTCATGCCAGAAGCCACCGCCTTCCGTCCGATAGCAGATCTGCCCGACAAGCGTGCGGTTTACCTGTACCAGCGCGAACGGTCCCGCTTCGCCGCGCTGACAGAGGAGTGCTGCGCCTTCATCCAGTCTTGCGATCTGTCCGGCGCACCAGGCTGAGAACCTCCGGCGCGGGTCAGCAGGTACGGGCGGCCTGTGCGTCTGAGGCCTCAGGCCAATTGAAAGGACAGGAAGGGTTCCTCGCCCTCGGCATCCTGGAGCCAGCGGGCCTTGATACCAAATATCTCAGACACCGTTTCAGGCGCCAGCGCCTGCGCGGGTGCGCCGCATGCCACGAGGCGCCCATGTGACAGCACTGCCACCCGGTCGCAGGTCAGGGCCTGGTTCAGGTCATGCAGGGCCACCACGGTTGTCACTTTCAGGTTCCGGATGCAGTTCAGGATCGACAGCTGGTGGTGGATGTCCAAGTGGTTCGTTGGCTCATCCAGCAGCAAGAGCCCCGGCTGCTGCACCAAGGCGCGGGCGATGTGCAGCCGCTGCCGCTCACCACCGGACAAGGTAGCCCATTCGCGGCTGGCAAAGCCTTCCATCTCCACCGTGCGCAGCGCCTTGTCCACCAATTGCGTGTCCTGCCCGCTCCAGGGTTTCAACACCGACAGCCAGGGGGTACGGCCCAGTTCCACCACAGAGCGCGCGGTGATGCGCTCTGCCGTGTCGGCCTGCTGTTCAACAATGGCGATCCGCTGGGCGATCTCCCGGCGGGTCAGGCTGGTCAGCGGCTTGTCTGCCAGCAGCACCTCGCCCTGCGAGGGTTTGGCCAGGCCGGACAGAAGCCGCATCAGGGTTGACTTGCCGGAGCCGTTCGGGCCGACCAGCGCCAGCGTTTCACCGGGCTGCACTGCCAGCAACACATCCTGCAGCAAGGTCTTACCGCGCACGGCAAAGGACAGGTTGCGGGCTTCGATCCTCATCGCGCCGTCCTTTGCCCGCGCACCAGGATCACCGCAAAGGACGGTGCCCCGATCAGGGCGGTGACAACCCCGATGGGCAGCACCTGGCCGGGGATGATGATGCGGGAAGCGATGTCGGCGGCGATCAGGAACACGGCGCCGGTCAGTGCCGCGGCAGGCATCAGCCTGCGGTGGCCGGGACCAACCAGGAACCGCGCCGCATGCGGAATCACCAGGCCGACAAAGCCAATGGAGCCGACGATCGACACCATCACTGCGGTCATCAGCGCGGTGGCAAAGATCAACACCACCTGTACCCACCGGACCGGGATGCCAAGCGAGGCGGCAGAGTCGCTGCCAAAGGTGAAAGCGTCCAGCGCGCGGGCATGGAACCGGCAGATCATCCAGCCCGCCATCGCCAGCGGCACCGCCAGCCACACATCCGGCCAGCGCACGCCGCTGAGGTTGCCCATCAGCCAGAACATGATGCCGCGGGCCTGGTCGGCATTGGCGGATTTGGCGATGATGAAGGCTGTCAGCGCGTTGAACAGCTGCGAACCCGCTATGCCTGCCAGCACAATCTGCGCCGTAGCCGCGCGGTTGCCCCCTGCCCCGGCGGCCCGCGCCAGAATGGCGACAAAGCCGAATGCCAGCAGCGCCCCGTTGAAGGCGCCGAAGGACAGCGACAGGGCGCCGCCACCGAGGCCGGCAATGGTGACCGCCACCGCCCCGGTCGAGGCGCCGGCAGAAATACCAAGAATGTAGGGATCGGCCAGCGCATTGCGCAGCAAGGCCTGCAGCACCACCCCGGCCACCGCCAGCGCCGCCCCGCAGGCCGCAGCCACCAGCGCCCGCGGCAGCCGATAGCTCCAGATGATGCCCTGGTCCACCGGGTCCACCGGCAGGCCCGCTCCCGCCAGCTTGTTGGCCAGAACGGACAGGACGAGGTCAGGCGCAAGCGCGGTTTCCCCGATCATTGCGCCTGCCAGAACCGCCGCAGCCAGCACCGGCAGGGCAAGGCACGCGCCCCGGATGCCCTGCCAGGCTAGTGCGGCGGCTGCACTCATTCGCTTGCGCCGATCGCGCTGAGTTCAGCCGCCAGATCCTCCAGCGCCGAAATGGCGCGGATGGTGGCGTCCATGGCCTGGGCGTCCATTACCACGATGCGGCCGTTCTTGACCGCGTCCATCTGGCTGGCGACCGGGTCATTGCGCAGGAACTCCAGCTTTTTCTCGTAATCGTCTGCGGCAAAGCGGCGGCGGTCCATGCGGGCAATCACGATCACCGTCGGGTTGGCCTTGGCGATGGTTTCCCAGCCAACGGTCGGCCATTCCTCGTCCGTTTCGATGACGTTCTTCAGGCCCAGCTGCTGCATCATGTAGCCCGGCGCGCCTTTCTGGCCGGCCACAAACGGATCGCTTTCCATTTCAGGCGAGGAGAACCAGAACACGGCGGAGGCATCGTCCAGCGCAACCTCTTGCGCCTTGGCTACAGCCGCGGCCTCGCGCGCCTTGTAGTCTGCGACCAGCTCTGCGCCTTTTTCGGACTCGCCGAAGATTGCTGCCAGCTCCTCGATGCCCTGATAGAGGCTTTCGGTGGTGAACATCCGGGTGCGGGTGCCGTCGCCGCCGGTGGTGTTGTCCTTGCCGACGCAATCCGCGGGCATCACATAGGTCGGGATGCCGAGGTCATGGAACTGCTCGCGCTTGGCGACCACGCCTTCGGGGCCGACATGCCACTCATACTGGGCAGCCACCAGACCCGGGCGCTTGGCTACAACGCTTTCAAAGCTCGGGTCGTTGTCGGCCAGCCGCTCGACCTTGGCGTTCAGCTCAGCATATTCGGGCAGCACGTCGTTGAACCAGACCGAGGTGCCCAGCACCTTGTCGCCCAGCCCCAGCGCATAGAGCACCTCTGTCGCGGCCTGGCCGACGGTCACGGAGGACGCAACCGGCGCCTCGAAGGTGACGGCCTCGCCGCAGTTTTGAATGGTCAGCGGAAAGGTCTCGCTGGCTGCTGCGGCCTGAGCTGCCGCAACGAAGGAAAGGCCCATCAGGCCGGAACGCAGAAACATGATCTTCGATCTCCATGTGTCAATGACCGGAGAACGGGTGAAAGGGCATTGACCGCTAAGGCGGGAGCCTGGCCCCCTTCATGCGGCACCAGACAGCGGCGGCGCATCTTATCGGCAACCTCCCCGGACAACCCCGTCCGGTGTGTTTCGGTTTCGCACCGGCAGGTCTCCTGACTGGCGGGTCATTGCCTGTGCCGTCTTCCCGGACCGGATGGTCCAGTGACTTTATGGCACAGCACTCGCCGCCTACAGTTGCGGGGGCAGTTCCGTTTGGCACCGTACGGCGCCGCGGATTCCCTCTTAGCCCTTGCGGGACCGGTAAAGCGCGGGTAGCGCATCACCTCTCTTGCGGCAAGAAAAACTTCACTGGAAAGCTGGTTTCCCCGAACACGCCAAGCAATGCAAAATGCTGCGAAGATTTGTGAACTGGAAGCACTGCTGCTTCCTTGGCCGATCGCTACCCGGTGGCACCGGCTGCCCTTAGGCGGCCTGGAAGCAGCGCTCCACCAGCGCAGTTGTGTCGAGGATCAAAATCGACTCGTGCCTGCCATCCGCTGTTTTATGCTGCAGGCAGCCGGACACATCCTCTGCAATATTCTTCGAGGTGTTTTGCTGATCCAAGGGTTTCAGTTCAGCCACCCGGTTTTCCGTCGAAATGATAATCTCGTCGACGGAGTCCACGAGTATCCCGAACTTCTGCGTTCCGTGCCTGAAAATCAGGACCTTCTGATCCCGGCTGGATGCCGGCGGCAGGCCGTACAGCACCCGGGGATTGAACAAGGTAATCAGCTCCCCCCGCAAATTGAGAATACCTTCGACGAATTCCAAGGAAAACGGCGGTTCCAGAAGATCCTTGGGCCGGTTGATCACCTCGCTGACGTGCGCGGTGTCCAACGCAAACCTTTTCTCGAAAGTAAACTTAATGAAGGTGCGCCGCGCCGACCGGGCTTCCTGCTCCTCAGCCTCGCCCTCTGCCGTCTCAGGCGGAAAAACCTCCTGACATGCTTTTGCGGCGGCCAGAAAGCTGGGCTCTTTCAATAGCTTCTCCGGATCCAGCATCATGACAATCTGATTGTTTTTATCCAGAAGGCACCCGTTTACCAGATCGCCGCGCGGCAAGGCCAGCTTGGCAAAGGGCAGCACTTCATCCTCAAAAAACGGCAGGATGCTGTCGATTGAGAAGACCATGAGCCCTACCGGCCCCTCGAGGGTATCTATCACCAGCATGCGCCGTTCCTTGGGAGTGGTTGCCCCAAGCTTGAATTGTGCGTCATCGCCCATGAAACCGCGGAAATCTATCACTGGCAGAATGACGCCGCGCATGTTTGCGGTGCCGATCACGTTGCCGCCGGTCAACAGGGACTGCTCCAGCTCGGGAACCGTTCTGACCTCTTTCACGAAGCGAAGGTCAATTGCACAGGTGGTGTGTCCGGTTTGAAAGGATACGCAGGCGAGCTTTTTGCCCCTGTTGAGCTTGACGCTTTCCTTGCTGGCTTCATTGTCCGCCCGAGGCAGCTTCTCCAGGTTCAGCAATTCATGCGGGTCCAGTATCTGCACCAGCCTTTCGCCGCCGTCGAATTTCAGCACCCCGTCGATGACCACATCCTTGATGCCGTCGCCATTGGGCCGGAAATCCACCCGCGCCACGCCTTTTCCGTTCAAGACCTCGCCGGTCCTGTCAAAGAGCAGGCCAATGCAATGTTCACCGTGTTCTATGATTGCCACCTTGCGCGCAGTCGCACTGCCAGCCGCCGGGAACTCCAGCAGGCTGCGCAAGTCTATCACCGGAACAATCATGCCGCGAAGGTTGAACAGGCCCAGCATAAAAGACGGAGCAAGCGGCACCGGCGAAATATCCTCCGGTTCATTCACGATCTCCTGGAGCGAGGAGACCGGTATTGCAAACTCGCTGTCGTCAATCAGGAAAGACCCGTACTTGTTTGAATGGCTGCGCTTCTCTTTTGCAGCGGGCGGCGGTTCCGTGGCTTGCCCAGCTGCTGCGCGGCCCTCGGCCCCGGCTGCGGAACAGCCCGCTCGTCCCTGGGATGCACCTTCCGCGCCAAGGATCAGCGGCGTCGAGGTTTCCGGTTTCATGACTGCCCCCCCAAGCGCGGAATGGATTTGACAGTGAACTCGCCGCTGGAGCAGTCGATGGTCACTTGCCGCCCCTGCATTCCGCCAACATCTTCGTGGATATTGCGGACGCCGGCGTCCCGCAGCGCCCGGTAGGCGGAACGCGCATTGATGCTCCCGACAAGCCGCTCTGGATCCGTATCTGCCGGCATCGTCATATTGGCGCCGCCAACGACAATCGCCTGAAGCTTGCGCAGATCCTTGCCAGACACCTCCATCAGGGACTGCAGTGACCTGAGCGCCTGATCGACATGCCTGCCGCTGATGGCATCCGAGGTTTCCGGAGACTTGGACAGCAGGCAATGCGCCAGCCCATAGATCCCCCTGGCAGGATGCAGCAGCCCGAGGCCGATGCAGGAGCCGAGAATCGCGTTCAGCGACTGTCCGGCCCGGCCGGTTTTCACCTGGCCGATCTGCACGTGAATTTTCTGAACATCATTCACGCACATGGGCTGCTCACCCTGGCGGACGGGCGGTAGATAATCGGTGCAAGCTGCTCGAACCCGGTACGAAGATTGTTCAGTGTCTCGCTTTCACCGATGAACAGAACTCCATCTGGTTTGATCAGTTCCCTGACATGCTGGAGGATCTTTTCCTGATCTTCGTCAGTGAAGTAAATCAGCACATTGCGCAGGAAAACGACATCGAACGGGCTGGTGCCGCCAAGCTTTTCCAGAAGGTTGTGCAGCTTGAACTTCAGCCGGGCCCGGATCTGCGGCACCGCTTTGTATCCGTCTGCATCGCTGCCTTTCATGTGGCTGGCAAACAGGTCGGGCTTTTCTTTGCGGAAGCGGGCAATCGAGCGGCCGTTGTAAACCCCCGTTTGCGCCACATCCAGAACCCGCGAAGAGACATCCGTGCCAAGCACGGAATAGTCGAAACCCGGTTTCTCCAGCCGCTGCTTCTCCAGGATGGTGCCGATGGTGTGGGCCTCCTCCCCGCTTGAAGCCGCGGCTGACCAGACCCGCATCCGGAGGTTTTCGCCCCGAGCGTGGAATTCCGGCAGGAACACATCCTGAAAATAGTCCCAAACCCGCGGTGTGCGGTAAAAATAGGTTTCGTTGGTGGTCACCCGGTTCGTCAGTTCCTGCATCTCCGCAGGGTCGGAGGCGAGACGGGAGATATAAGATGCAAAGCTCGGTTCATCGACCTCCCGCAGCCGCCGCCGCAAGCGGCTGACCAGCATTGTCTTGCGGGTCTCGCCGATGGTAATTCCGGTGTTCCGGTGAACGATGGCGCGGAGTTTGGAAAAATCCCCATCGCTCATGGTGATGTCAGTGTCAGGTTTTCTCATCCCCGGTCCTTTCGCCAATGCAATGGATCAGCAGCCAAGCCGGCCGACTTCAGTCTTCAGTTCCTGCGCTCCGCTGTTCAGCTCCTCGGTCGCAGCGGCGATGGAATCTGAGGCGATAACAGCTTCTTCGGATGCGTCCACGATGCTCTGGATGGCCTCAGACACGTCCCGCGCCGCTGTCTGCTGCTCATTTGCGGCCACTGATATCTGAGCGATGGAATCGGTGGTATCCGAGATGCCCGTGAGGATCTTTGTGAAGGCCGCGCCCGCCTCTCTCGAGACCTCGCTGCCCTGGGTCACGCGCTTCACCGTTTCATTGATCAGCTTGCTGATTTCCTTGGCAGATTGCGACGACCGCTCCGCCAGCTTGCGCACCTCGTCCGCCACCACAGAGAAACCCAGGCCGTGCTCCCCGGCCCGCGCAGCCTCAATCGCGGCGTTGAAGGCCAGCAGGTTGGTTTGCCCGGCAATCTCGCTGATCGTCTTGACGATTTCGCTGATCTCTTCGGAAGAGGCGTTGATCAGGTCCATGGCCTCAATCGACCGTTCAATCGCCTTTGCCCCCAGGTCGGCTTCTTCCTTGGTTTTCTGGGCGATCTCGTCGGAATGATTGCTGTTCTGGGCAATTGAGTCGATGGAAGCGCTCAGCTCCTCGACAGAGGCGCTGATTTCCTCGGTGGTGCAGCCCAGGGTCTGGGCGCCGCCGGCAACCGTGTGGGCCTGCTCCGAGATCTTCTTGGACTGTTCAGCAAACTGCGTTGCAATCCGGGTCACTTCCTGTGCCACCTGCTTTTCAGCGGTGATGTTGGTGGCGAATTTCACCACCTTGAAGGGTTTGCCATCGGCATTGAACACCGGGTTGTAGGAGGCATTGATCCAGACCTCCTTGCCGCCCTTGCCAAAGCGTTTGTATTCGCCAGCCGAGAACTCGCCGGAGGCCAGATCTGCCCAGAACTTCCTGTACTCAGGCGAGCTTGTGTACTCCGGATCGCAGAACATCCGGTGGTGCTGGCCGCGGATTTCATCCATGGAGTACCCTACTGTAGCCAGGAAATTCTGGTTGGCGGTCAGAATGGTGCCGTCCAGTTCAAACTCAATCATGGCCTGGGCCCGGCTGATGGCCGCCATCTTGCCATCCTGCTCAGCAATGCGTTGTTTTTCTTCAGTGATGTCGCTGGCAAATTTAACCACCTTGAAGGTCTTGCCGCCTGCATCCAGGATCGGATTGTAAGAGGCGTTGATCCAGACCTCCGCCCCGCCCTTGCCGAAGCGCTTGAATTCGCCGGCCGCAAACTCTCCGGCGGCCAGATCGGCCCAGAACTTCTGATACTCTGGAGAGCTCGCATAATCCGGATCGCAGAACATCCGGTGATGCTGACCGACGATCTCATCCAGCGAATATCCCACCGTTGCCAGAAAATTCTCGTTGGCGTTGGTGATTTTGCCGTCCGGGGTGAATTCGATGATGGCCTGCGCACGGTCCAGAGCAGCAAGAACGCCGGCATTCATCCGGGCTTCGGTCACATCGGCCCATTCCAGCATATTACCGACATATTCGCCGCCTTGATCAAAGATGCCGCCCACATTCAGCGCGAACTTGTAGTCTCCGATTGTTATGTCGGTCTTGTACGGAAGATTGGCTGGGTCCGACAGCAGCTTGCGCTGGTGGGCCGGGTTCTTGTGGAACTGGTCGATGCAGGTTCCGATGATATGGGCCGGATCGAAATTCGGCCAGACTTGTGCAAAAGCTTCTGCACTTCGGCTCAACAACTCTCGGGTCGCTGCGTTGACATCGGTTACGATAAAGTCGCGGTCAACGGTCATCATGGCCGCGGACGCATTTTCATACCCCGTGGTCTTGCGCAGGTTCACCTGTTCCAGCTGTTTCTGTTTGGAAACATCGGTGGCAAACTTGACCACTTTGTATGGCCTGCCATCCGCGTTGAAGACCGGATTGTAAGAGGCATTGATCCACACTTCTGCGCCATTCTTGCCCAGGCGTTTGTACTCGCCGGCCGAAAACTCACCCATCGCGAGCTGAAGCCAGAAATCCCGGTATTCGTCAGACGCCGCATAGGCCGGGTCGCAGAACATGCGGTGGTGCTTGCCTTCGATCTCCCCCAGCGTGTATCCGACCGTTGCAAGAAAGTTCTCGTTCGCCGTTATGATTGTGCCATCCAGCTCGAACTCAATGACAGCCTGGACGCGGTTAATGGCGTCCACGACCCCCTGAAGGTCCTTGCTGGCCTGACCTGTTTCCGGCGTTGCGGCCTTTTCGTTCGCACCCATAGTTTCGCCTCACTCATATAAATGTTTCGAGGCCACGTTGGGGGACAGCTGTTAACAACCGGATATCAATGCATCCTGAACGTGCATTAACGGTTGCCTTTATCTTTAAAATGCAACTCAAGAGATATTAAATCAAGGCAACACCGCCATTAATTGCATTCACCCCATTGTCTGCCAAGCGACGTGATCCTCCACAATTGAAGTGGTCCGATGCTATGTTTGAGAAAACGAAGAACCAGAACGGGAACGAAGCTGCACAAGCTCGACGAGATTGCCACGAAGTTGCGGCAGGTTGAGGCGCCCGACGTCTAGCCCAGCGAATTTCCTTGTTCTGCTCCCGCGTTCATTCAGCGCCAGCTTTCGTTGCTAGTTTCAATAATGTCAAAGTGATGGATGAACCGGCTGAACAACCATTCGCCAAAGGAGAGGTCGTATTGACGGCATCGAAACGCGTTCGCAGAGGCAGCTGACCCTAGCGGTCGATCATGCAGGTCCGGTGAACGAAGGAGAGCTCAAATTGCCTTAGGTCCTGCCCGAAGGATGGGAAGTAGCTCACTCGCCGAAAATCAATGGGGCTGCTCTTAGATCATTGCTGAAAAGCGAGAAAAAATTTTGCTCATTGCCGTCTGTTTTGCCGAACCAGTTTACCAGCCTTCAGTTTGAACAACGACCGTTTCGATCTCATGCTTTTCCAGCATGGCCCTGATGCCATCCGGCGGGGGGGTGTCGGTGAAGAAGACGTCGATCGCCGACATCTTGTCCAGAGAGACCGGAGCGCGTTTGTTGAACTTGCCGCTGTCCGCCACGACGATGCAGACCTGCGCGTTCTCAGCTGCGATGCGCGCAATATTGGCTTCCTCAAGATCGTGCAGCATGAAGCCCAGTTCACTGTTTACAGCGCCAACCGAGAACACCGCGAATTGAACATTGAGGCGCCGCACCAGGTCCAGCGCCTCTGCGCCGAAAGCGCCGCCGTCATGGGCGCGCAGCTCGCCGCCTGCCAGAAAAACCCGGTTGTTGTTCCGCGTGGCCAGCGTCTGAGCTACAAAAACCGAGTTCGTGACCACAAACAGGTTGCTGTGATTTCTGAGCGCCAGCGCGACATAGGCCGTTGTCGACCCGATATCCAGAAACACTGAATCCCCGTCACTTATTGTGTCCGCCACGGATTGGGCCAGTATTGTTTTCACATCGGCATGTGCGCTGAGGCGGTTTTCGAATGGCGGCTCGATGACATCTTCATTCAGATGCACACCGCCATGCACCTTGCGCACTATTCTGCGCTCCTCAAGCGTCTTGACGTTGCGCCGGATGGTTTCGTTCGAGACGTTCAGCTGCTCGGCAAGCGCGCTCACACGGCAGGATCCTCCTGCGCGATGAAGCTCGCGCAGTATCTCTTCTTCGCGCTGATTGGTGGTTTTCTGGTTCATTTCACAAGCAGGACATTGTTCTTGGCGCCACCCAAGCCGTATTTAAAAAAGCCACACAATGCAACATGCAGCCTCGTGTTTTGGCGCACATCTTGGCACGCCAAGCGCAATTATGTTGCTTTTTGTGGTTTTTGTTGACGGAAAGCCAAGCAATCTGCACGATAACCCTACGCGACGCCAAGAATCGCACACAACACCACACAACAGGGAAATCCACATGCGACAGAACCTCAGAATATTGGGAGCCGCGGCGCTGACAGCCGCCCTTTCCGTATCATCCGCCTGGTCTGCAGAATCCGCCGATCCGATCAAACTGACACTGCACGACTGGTCCGGCCAGCTGATCAACACCAAGATCATGGGCAGCATCCTGCAGGAGGCCGGATACAACGTCGAATACGTCCAGGCGGATTACATCGCGCAATTTGCCGGGCTGAAGACCGGCGACCTGCATCTGGCTATGGAGATCTGGGAGACAACGGGCCGCGAAGCGCTGGACGAAGCCACTGCGTCCGGCAAGGTGATCAATGCAGGCGAAACCGGTCTGATGGCGATCGAGGAATGGTGGTACCCGGCCTATATGAAGGACCGCTGCCCGGGCCTGCCCGACTGGCAGGCCCTGAAGGACTGCGCCGACGAATTTGCCACCGCGGAGACCTCGCCCTACGGCCGCTATGTCGGCGGTCCGGTAACCTGGGGCGGTTTCGACGAAGAGCGTGTCGAGGCGCTGGAGCTTGAGTTTGAAGTGGTGCATGCCGGCACCGATGCGGCACTGTTTGCAGAACTGGAATCCGCCTATCAGCGCCAGGACCCGATTGTCCTGTGGGTCTATGTGCCACACTGGGCTCCCTCAAAATACGACGGAGAGTTTGTTGAGTTTCCCGCCTATTCTCCGGAATGCTATTCTGATCCGTCGGTAGGCGTGAACCCGGACATGGCCTATGACTGCGGCAAGCCGCGCGGCCCGATCTGGAAAGCGGCCTGGGCCGGCCTGCCGGAGAAATGGCCGGGCGCCTATGACGTCATTCAGGCTTACAGCATCACCAACGAAGAAATGAGCGCCATGGTCGGCAAGGCGGACCTTGAAGGCGTTGAAGTGGACACCGTGGTCTCCGACTGGATGGCTGCGAACAAGGATCGCTGGTCCGGCTGGATCAGCAACTGATCTCACTCCTCCGGGGCTGCCCTTACGCTCTCAGGCGGCCCCGGCTTTTCTTCTGACCCGTCAATTTTCCCCGGCTGCCCTTGCGGGCCGGGTCCGGAGCTGCGTGATGACACCCAAGACCAAATTATCCTGCCGCAATGTCTGGAAGCTTTACGGCGCGAACCCTGAAGGCTTTCTGCGCGAAAATCCCGCCCCCAGCGGCGGAGATATCCAGCGTGCAGGCATCATCGGTGCCGTGCGCAATGCCAGCATCGACATCGCCGAAGGGGAAATCTTCATCATCATGGGGCTGTCCGGCTCCGGTAAGTCGACCCTGGTGCGCTGCCTGTCCCGGCTGATCGAACCGACAGGCGGCGAAGTGCTGTTTGACGGCGTCGATCTTTTGCGTGCCAGCGAGCAGGAATTGATTGATATCCGCCGCCACAAGATGGGCATGGTGTTCCAGCACTTTGCCCTGCTGCCGCATTTGACCGTGCTGCAGAACGTGATGTTCCCGCTGGCCGTTCAGGCCGCTCCCAGGGCCGAAGCCGAAGCCAAGGCCCGGGAAGTTGTGGAACTTGTCGGATTGAAGGGGCGCGAGGACTATTACCCGCGAGAGCTGTCCGGCGGCCAGCAGCAGCGTGTCGGCATCGCCCGCTCGCTGGTGACGGAGCCCGACCTGTGGTTTCTGGACGAGCCCTTCTCTGCGCTTGACCCGCTGATCCGCCGCGAGATGCAGGACGAGTTCATGCGCTTGCAGGCGCGCCTGCACAAAACCATCGTCTTTATCACCCACGACTTCGAGGAGGCCGTGCGCCTCGCCGACCGCATTGCCATCATGAAGGACGGCGAGATCATTCAGGTCGCCACTCCGGAGGAACTGGTGCTGAACCCGGCCACGGATTATGTCGCTGAATTCACCCGCCACATCCCGCGCTCCAAGGTGCTGACGGTGGGAGGCATCATGACCCCTGGCACGCAAGCCGAGGGCCTGCCCGTTCCGGCAGCCGCCCGGGTGTCGGAGGTCGCGGAACAGATCATCGCCGCGGATGCTCCGCGACCGGTGTGTGATGCGGACGGCCGGATCGTTGGCAGCATTGGCCGCACGGCGGTGGCACGGGTGCTGTTCGGCGCCGGAGAGGCGGCATGAAAGCGCATCTGACACGGCAGGCTGCGATCTGCTGGGGGCTGGTGCTTGCCACGATTCTGCTGGGCTGGTTCGGCCGCGACCTGGCCAAGGCGTTGGATGCGCGCTGGATGGTCAAGATCCCGTCCTCCTGGGATATTCCGTTCAACACATACATCTCCGCGACCATGGCCTGGCTGATGGAGGAGGCAGCTGTCGGCCCGGTCTCCTTCACCGATGCCACCCGCGCCATCGCCTGGCTGATTGAGCAGCCCTATGAATTGGCCTTGAACCTGCTGGCACACGGCTTTCTGTTCGATCCAGGCCCGGAGCCGCAGGTTCTGCTCCCAGCCGCCAGCTGGATCGCCGTCACCGCTGCGGTGATCTCCCTGGGGCATTACTGCCGCAGTTGGGGTCTGGCCGCGCTTGTTGGAGCCTGCTTTGCTTATCTCGCGGTTTTCGGGCAATGGGACAGCGCCATGGTCACGCTGGCCTCAGTGCTCATCGCGGTGCCGCTCGGCGCGGGCGGCGGGCTGCTGGCCGGCATCTGGGCCTACCGCCATCCCCTGGGCGAGCGCATCCTCTCCCCCGTTCTGGACCTGATGCAGACGATCCCGATCTTCGCTTACCTGGTGCCGATCCTGTTCATGTTCGGCTTTGGCCCGGTATCGGCGCTGGTTGCCACCATCATCTATGCAACCCCGCCGATGATCCGCATCACAATCATGGCGCTGAAGGCGGTGGATCCGGAAATCCTCGACTTCGGCCGGATGGCCGGCACCACCCGGCGGCAGCTGATGTGGCGGGTGCTGGTGCCCTCGGCCAGCCAAAGCCTGATGGTCGGCGTCAACCAGGTGATCATGCTGACGCTCAACATGGTGATCATCGCCTCGATGATCGGCGCGGGCGGGCTTGGCTTCGACGTGCTGGCCGCGCTGCGCCGCCTCGACATCGGCGCGGGCTTTGAGGCGGGCATCGCCATCGTGGTGCTAGCCATTGCGGTGGACCGGCTGAGCCAGGCCTTCGCAGAGCGCATGGGCCAAGTCCACCACACAAAGCCTGGTTCTTGGGCCGCCCGGAACAAGCGCACGGTGCTGGTGCTCTGCCTGCTGGCGGTCACCTGGGTACTGGGCCGTTTCTCGCCGTTACTGCTGGACTACCCGCAAAGCCAGACCATCACCACCGGCGCTTTCTGGAATGACACCGTCAAGTACTTGAACGTGAACTACTTCGATGCGTTCGAGGCCGTGAAAATCTTCTTCCTGCAGTGGTTCCTGCTGCCAATCAAGAAAACCCTGCTGGGCATTCCCTGGCCCTGGGCCATTGCCATGCTGACGCTGCTTGGCTGGCACGCCGGCGGCTGGAAGCTGGCAGCTCTGTGCGGCGCGATGTCTGCCCTGATTGCGGTCAGCGGCCTGTGGGCCAAGGCGATGGTCACTGTCTATCTCTGCGGCGCCTCAGTTATCCTTGCCACCCTGATCGGGGTTCCCCTGGGCGTTCTGGCCGCACTGAACCGACGCGCGGGTATCGCCATCAACCTGCTGATCGACACGCTGCAGACCTTGCCCAGCTTCGTCTACCTGATCCCGGTGGTGATGCTGTTTCGGGTTGGCGACTTCACCGCAATGATCGCCATCGTCCTTTATGCGCTGGCACCGGCTGTCCGCTATGCCGCCCACGGGGTGCGCAGCGTCAGCAGCGAGCTGATCGAGGCAGGCCTGGTATCCGGCTGCACCAAATGGCAGCTGCTGCGCCTGGTTCGGCTGCCGATGGCGCTGCCGGAGATCCTGCTGGGCATCAACCAGACCATCATGCTGGCGCTGTCGATGCTGGTGATCACCGCGCTGGTCGGCACCCGCGACCTGGGCCAGGAGGTCTATATTGCACTGACCAAGGCCGACACCGGGCGCGGTCTGGTCGCCGGGCTCGCCATCGCCTTTATCGCCATCATCGCCGACCGGCTGGTCAACGCCGGTGCCCGCGGCGCCCGCATCCGCTTTGGACTGGAGAGCTGACCATGAGCCAATCCGACCTGCTTCACAAAATCCGCGCACTGCCCATCTGGCAGGGGTATATCACCGTTGACCCGTTGAAAGGCGGCATCACCAACGAGAACTACCTGGTTGAGGACAGCGCCGGAAAATACGTGGTGCGGGCGGGCGACGACATCCCGCTGCACCAAGTGCTGCGCTTCAACGAACTGGCCGCCAGCCGCGCCGCCCATGCTGCGGGCCTGTCGCCTGCGGTTCTGCATGCCGAAGGCGGCCTGACGGTGCTGGAGTTCATCAAAAGCCGTACCCTGACCGAGGAAGACGTGCGCGATCCGGCAATGCTGCCGCGGGTGCTGGAGCTGGTGAAATCCTGCCACCGCGACGTGCCCAAGCATTTGCGCGGCCCGGCGCTGGTGTTCTGGGTGTTCCATGTGATCCGGGACTATGCCGCCACCCTGCAGGACAAAGGCAGTCCGCATTCGGCAGCGGCCTCGGAACTGGCGGACATCGGCAGCACTCTGGAACAGGCGGCAGGCCCGTTCGACATCGTCTTCGGGCACAACGACCTCTTGTGTGGCAATTTCCTCGACGACGGCCAGCGGCTCTGGCTGATCGACTTCGACTATGCCGGCTTCAACTCGCCGCTGTTCGACCTTGGCGGCCTCGCTTCCAACAACGGGCTGTCGCAGGCGCAAGAGCAATGGCTGCTGGAAACCTACTTCGAGGCGCCGGTGAGTGATGACCTGCTGCATCGCTACAGCGCCATGAAATGCGCTTCGCTTCTGCGCGAAACCATGTGGAGCATGGTCTCCGAAATCACCTCCGAAATCGACTTTGACTACGCGGCCTACACCGCTAGCAACCTCGCGCGCTTCCGCGCGGCGCTTGACGACTTTCAAAACACCTGAGGACTGACATGACTGAATTTCCCTCAACTGCCAAGGCAGTCATCATTGGCGGCGGCATCATCGGCTGCTCCACCGCCTACCACTTGGCCAAGCTAGGCTGGACCGACACCATTCTGCTGGAGCGGAAAAAGCTGACCTCGGGCACCACCTTCCACGCCGCCGGGCTGGTCGGGCAGCTGCGCTCGAACGCCAATATCACCCAGCTCTTGGGCTATTCGGTCGATCTCTACAATAAGATCGAAGAGGAGACCGGCCTGGGCACCGGCTGGAAGATGAACGGCGGGTTGCGGCTGGCATGCAATGAGGAACGCTGGACAGAGGTCAAGCGCCAGGCCACCACCGCGCATTCCTTCGGTCTGGAGATGGAGCTGCTGACCCCAAAAGAGGCGCAGGAACTGTGGCCGCTGATGGATATCTCCGACGTCATCGGCGCGGCATTCATGCCGACCGACGGTCAGGCTAATCCCTCCGACATCACCCAGGCGCTGGCCAAGGGCGCGCGGATGGCCGGGGCGAAGATCTTCGAGGATACCAAGGTCACTGATATCGAGCTCGAAAACGGCAAGATACGCGCCGTCATCACCGAACGTGGCCGTATCGAATGCGAGAAGGTGATCTGCTGCGCCGGCCAGTGGACCCGCACCTTTGCCAAGCGGTTCGGGGTCAACGTGCCGCTGGTGCCGATGGAGCACCAGTATATGGTGACGGAGCCGTTCGAGGGCGTCCCCTCGGGCCTGCCCACCCTGCGCGACCCGGACCGGCTGACCTACTACAAGGAGGAAGTCGGCGGGCTGGTGATGGGCGGCTATGAGCCGAATCCGATCCCCTGGGCCACGGACGGCATCCCGCAGGGTTTCCACTACACCCTTCTCGACAGCAACTTCGACCATTTTGAGCAGCTTATGGAGCTGGCGCTTGGCCGTGTGCCTGCCTTGGAGCATGCCGGCATCAAAACCCTGACCAACGGGCCGGAAAGTTTCACACCAGACGGCAACTTCATCATCGGCGAGGCGCCAGAGCTGCGGAACTTCTATGTCGGCGCGGGCTTCAACGCGTTTGGCATCGCCGCGGGCGGCGGCGCAGGCATGGCGCTGGCGGAATGGGTAATAAATGGTGAACCGCCGTTTGACCTCTGGTCCGCTGACATCCGCCGCTTTGGCCGCACGCATTTCGACACCGACTGGGTCCGCACCCGCACGGTCGAGGCTTACGGCAAACATTACACCATGGCGTGGCCGCATGAGGAGCACGACAGCGGCCGCCCCTGCCGCAAGTCGCCGCTTTACGACACGCTGAAAAGCCAAGGCGCCTGTTTCGGCGAGAAGCTCGGCTGGGAGCGCCCGAACTGGTTTGCCGATGCCGCCAGGGGCGAGACACCTAAAGACGTCTACAGCTTCGGCCGCCAGAACTGGTTCGAGGCGGTGGGCCGCGAGCACAAGGCCGCGCGCGAGGCGGCGGTGCTGTATGATCAGACGTCCTTTGCCAAATTCGCGCTGAAAGGCCCGGATGCGGTCGCCGCGATGAACTGGATCTGCGCCAATGACGTGAACAAGCCGGTGGGATCTCTGATCTACACCCAGATGCTGAATGACAAGGGCGGCATTGAATGCGATCTCACGGTGGGCCGTGTCGCGCATGACGAGTTCTACATCGTCACCGGCACCGGCTACGCCACCCATGACTTCGACTGGATCCGCCGCAACATTCCCAACGGTATGAACTGCCAGCTGTTCGACATTACCTCCTCCAACGCGGTGCTGTCGCTGATGGGGCCGAAAGCGCGCGGCATCCTCGCCGCTGTTACGCGCGACGATGTCTCCAACGACGGTTTCAAGTTCGGCACCATCCGCACCATCGGTATCGCAGGCTGCCCAGTGCAGGCGCTGCGCGTGACCTATGTGGGCGAGCTGGGCTGGGAGCTGCACCTGCCGGTGGAATACGCCCAGACCGTCTATGCCGCACTGATGGAGGCAGGCAAACCGCACGGCCTGGTCAATGCCGGCTACCGCTCGATCGAATCCCTGCGCCTTGAAAAAGGTTACCGCGCCTGGGGCTCGGATATCGGCCCCGATCACACCCCGTTCGAGGCCGGGCTCGGCTGGGCGGTGAAGCTCAGGAAGAACATCCCCTTCAAGGGCCGCACAGCCGCCGAAGCGCAGAAGGCAGAGGGCGTCAAGAAGATGCTCGCCTGTTTCACCACCGATCCCGGCGTGGTGCTCCTTGGCCGCGAAACCATCTACCGCAATGGCAAGCGCGCCGGCTGGCTCACCTCCGGCGGTTACGGCTACACCGTCGGACGGTCCATTGGCTACGGCTACATCCGCAACCCCGATGGCGTGGATGCCGAATACGTGCTGAGCGGGGACTACGAGCTGGAGGTCGCCACAGAACGCGTCCCCTGCAACGTGAAGCTCTCACCTCTCTATGATCCGTCGATGAGCCGGGTGAAGATCTGAATCTGCGCTCCGCCATCGCCAAGGATACGATGATGCAATACTTGAAACAGAGGCAGCTAGCAGCCGTTTGCAGTTTCACCGGCAATTGGCATCTGTTCGGGACTGAGCGCTCAATCAATCCTTGGCGAACTTCGCAGCGGAGCAATCAAAGGGAAACTGGTACGCCGCCCGGGGCGCAAGAGGCTTAGTACTTCCCGCAGCAATGTTTCCCTTCACTACTGCGGGCCTGTGCCAGCGGCCATGTGCTCAAGCAGCTCAAGGCAGCGTTGAGCGGACGGGTTGGCCCGTCCGAACCTGGTGAGCTTTGCGTAAAGCCGGGTGTTTCTTGAGTGCCAATCCACAGGCATTTCAACCAGGGAACCCCTGGCAAGGTAGGAATCGGCAAAGCTGCGCCAGCCCAGTCCCAGGCCGGCGCCGGCCGCGGCGGCCTCCAGCAGATAGACATAGCTGTCGAACTCCTCTCTGACCTGCCAGCCGGCAAAGTCAGGATGCGCCCGCTGCCAGTCCCGCCAAGTCATCCAGCCGAAATTGTCCTTGCTCAGTTCCAGCAGCGGCGGCGGGGCACAGGAACTTTCAAGCGCTTCCTTCGCCTGCTCGATCAGTTCAGGCGTGCCGACCGGTTTGATTTCCTCCTCGCAAACCACAACGTGCTTTTCCGCCGGAGGGAGTGAGGAGTACTCGAACACGATATCAGCCCCAGTATCAATTGCCGACCGGGTGAGGTTGTATTCGGCAGTCAGCAAGCGCAGCTCAACTTCCGGACCCAGAGCTTTACGCAGCTGGCCATGGCGCGGCATCAGCAAAAGATGTGAAACCGAATGCGAACAGACCAAGGTGACCAGGTTACCGGTCCGCGCCAGGCCATGGACCGAATCCTGCAGCATGTCGAGGCCTTGTACCACCCCGGCATAGAACTGCTGCCCCTTTCTTGTCAGGCGGATAGGTGAACTTCCCCGGTCAAACAGCAGTGTGCCGAAGCGGATTTCCAGGTTGCGGATATGGCGGCTTATGGCGGGCTGTGACGTGTTCAGCTCCTCCGCCGCGCGGGCAAACCCCTGAAGGCGGGCCACTGCTTCAAATGCAGCCAGCGCATTGAAGGATGGAAGAGCGTATTTCCGTTCCGACATATCAATTTCGATATGCCTATATGAACGCAAAAGCAATGGAAATCCATTGAGAACCCGGGGAAGCTCCTGTGCGAAAGACACCTCTAACCAACTGGCGGATTGCAGCATGGGCGACTACGAAAAACCACGTAAATGGGCAGATCCCAAAGTGAAACTCTTCCCGCACCAGGTTGGGTTTACCTGTCCGCCGCATGATTTCGATGCAGCCCCTTCGGACTTCCTCCGCATGGCGCCGCACAGTGTCGGCGCCCATGGCTGGATGCTGCATGTGCCCGATTATGCGCACCGGCTGGAGCAGCGGAAAAAGAACTTCGGCATGCTTGAGGATTTTCTGGAGTGCATGGCGAACAACGGGGCCGACGTCTGCGGGCAGGTGGGATCAAATTGGGTGCACGCCTCGGGCCTGGGCGTCGAAGGGATCCGCCAGCACTGCGAAATGCTGAGCGACAAATACGAAACTCCGTTTCACATGGCCGGCTACGCAATGGTCGAAGCCCTGCGTGCAAGCAATGTCGAGAAGGTGGCGCTGAATGCCTGCTACCATCCTGCCAGCTGGTATCAGGGTACCGTCAGCTTCCTGAAAGAAGCCGGATTCGACGTGATCTGGGCCGGGAACTTCTACGATCAGGGCTGGTTCGCCTCGCAGCAGGAGGTCGACGACTGCATCTGGTGTTTCGACGAAGAGCTGATCTGGAAGTCCTTTGACTACACTGCCGAACAGGCGCCAAGTGCCGACGCCTACCTGATCAACGGGATGAGCAACTACCGCCGCCCTTCGGACGGGATTGCGCAGCGCCCGGTCCACTACGCCGCTGCGCTGGAGGAGCGCTTGGGCAAGCCGGTCATCGGCCATGACATCGCTCTCTACTGGCGGATTTTCAAAACCCTCGGCATAGCGCCGGAAACCGAACAGGGCAGTTTGCTCTCCTCTCTGAAAGACTGACCATGCACAAGATCGTTGCCCTCTGGGCCATCCCCCGCTCCACCTCCACCGCCTTCGAATGGATGATGCGGCAGCGCGGTGATCTGGACTGCCTGCACGAACCTTTTGGCGAAGCCTGGTATCAGGGCGAGGACCCGCTCTGGCCGCGGTTCAGGGAAGGCGAAAAGACAACGCCCGGTCTGACACTGGACAGTGTGTGGGATGATATCCGCGAGCGGGCGCATAAAGGTCCAGTCTTCATCAAGGACTTTCCGCATTACATCAATCACATGTGGGACGCGGAGTTTCTGTCGCATTTCACCCACGCCTTCCTGATCCGCGACCCCGCCAAGACCATCACGTCTATGCACCACAAGTGGCCCGACTTTGACGAATTGGAAGTAGGTTTTCCCGAGCAGCGGGCCCTGTTCGACCTTCTGACGGCGCTGAATGGCACACCTCCGCCGGTTGTCGACAGTGACGATCTGCTGGAATACCCGGAGGAGGTGACACACGCCTTCTGCGATGCAGTTGACATCCCCTTCATACAAGAGGCGCTGAGCTGGGAAGCCGGAGGCGACCCCTCTGCCCACAGCTGGTGGGACGGCGGGTCGTTTCATGCAAACTTGGCCCAATCCACCGGCCTGACGCCGCAGAGGCGCAAGTACATCGATCTTAAGGACACGCCGGAACGGGTTCAACGGGTGCACCGCCGGATGAAGCCGCACTACGATCACATGTACAAGCACCGCCTGCGTGTGCGGCAATCCGCAGGTTAAAGCAGGAGTATTTGGAGAATGCGGCAGCCCGGTTCAGTGAAAGAAGTCGTCGAAGCCGGCCTATGCATCGGCTGCGGGCTGTGCGAGGCGATGGCGCCGGAACGCTGGAAAATGGCCTACACGCCGCAAGGCCGCCTGCGCCCGTCCAGGATAGGCGCGGGATCTGATGCGGAAATCCTGCAAGCCTGCCCGGGGGCAGTTGCCCGTCCCAACAGCGAATCCGCCCCGCTCGGGGACGCAGTCTGGGGCGGCTATCACCGGATGCAGGAAGCCTGGGCCAGCGATCCGGACACCCGGTTCCGGGCAGCTACGGGTGGTGTTCTGACCGCACTTGCCGCGCACTTGCTCCGGTCCGGCCAGGCACGTTTCATCCTGCATTGCGCCGCCGACCCGCAAGCGCCGATGCGATCGGTCTGGTGCCTCAGCGGCACGCCCAGCCAGCTCTTGCAGCGCGCAGGATCGCGCTATGGCCCAAGCGACACGCTGGCCGGGCTGCAAGCGGCGCTTGACCGCGATGAGCCTTTTGCCGTTATTGCAAAACCCTGCGATGCCGGTGCGCTGCGCGAAGTTTCTAAATCCGATCAACGGCTGGCACGGAACCTCGTGGGTGTTCTCGTCATGGTTTGCGGCGGCGCATCGGATCTGGGCAAGTCGCAAGCCGTGCTCGATGAATACAAGCTGTCCGAAACAGACGTCGCACTGTTCCGCTACCGGGGCCACGGCAACCCAGGACCGACAAGGATCGAAACGCACGACGGCCGCGCCTTCCAGAAAACTTATGGCGAGATGTGGGCTGACGAAAGCGGCTGGCGTATCCAGACCCGCTGCAAGATCTGTCCCGATGCCTTGGGGGAAGCTGCGGATGTAGCAGCCGCGGATATATGGCCGGATGCCAGTCCTGATGGCGATGATGAGGGCTTCAACGGGGTAATCACACGGACAGCCGCCGGCGAGCGGCTCTTCCGCGCCGCGTGCGAAGCCGGGAGCCTGACCGCCGGCGCAGACATCACCCCCCGCCAGTTCGACACCTTTCAGCCGCATCAGGTCCGCAAGAAACACGCCTTGGCCGCGCGGCTCAGAGGCATGGATGCGGCGGGCTCGCCGGTGTACCGGCATGAAGGTCTAAGGCTGGAAACACTCGATACCCGCGATGCGCAGGAGGAGGCGGGAACCCTGCAGCGAGTCCGCAACGGCAGGTTCCATGAAAAACTTCCTTAGCGGGGGACAGACCAAAGGGTTTGACCTATAGTGAAATTGGCGCACGCCGCCCAGCAGCTTGCGTTAAGGTCCGCCTTGGTCCGAACTGATCCTTCTTGCGATGCGTTTCGGAAGTGCAGCCAGGGTCACATACTGCTTCGGTCAGTGGTGGCGCTGAACCGGCCCTACCCGATCCTGTTTCAAGCAGCATCCAACACTATAGCCGCTTCCAGTTGGGTTTCTGGCATAGCTTCAGTCTCCTCAAAAGGAAGCACTGTTCCGCGCTGAGAAGGTTCACGATTTCAAGCCGTTTGCGCATTTCCAGGATAACTGCCGTTCGTTCTGCACAGCAGAACCGGGTTAGCAGCAGCGCAGAAGGATTTCTGCTAAGCGTCTGCTCGCAGCTTTAGAATAGCACTTCCGCAATTGCACAATGCCGACCTCGGATACAACGCAGAACCAGTGCCATGGCGAAGAGGTCCGCCTCCATGAACGGCCCAATGCTGCCGTATGTGCGGCATTCAAATTGCTGCAGCGCGGCCTGCAATTCCGTGCAATCGCGAAACCGTGCTTGGCCCGCACTAGCAAGATTGGGCACAAGCCTGTTCGCCCAAAAGCTCAAAGAAGCAATTCAGCAAGATGAGCCAGTCTATTGGGTTTGCAACCATCTCGAAAACGCAGCGGCGCAGTCTTGGGAAGCAGCTTTGCGCGGGCGCACCAGAAAGTAGCCGTAGTCCTGCAGCACATGCGGTGACAGGCGGAACAGCTTTGCTTCTTCCAGTTCCCGCTCGATCAGCGTGTCCATCAGGGCGATCCCCTGACCATCAGAAACCGCCTGAACACGCACATTGGGGTCAGGGATGATCAGCGTGTCCCGGCGCGTCCGGTGCGGCAGCCCCGCGGCATTCAGCCAGTCGGTCCAGGCATCGCTGTCATCATGATCACGCAGCAGCGTAAATGTTGAAACCGCATGCTCCCAGCCGAGCCGCTCCACCGTTTCCATTGCTGCAGCGTTGCCTGCAGGAAAGGCCGGGCACGGCAGGAACGGTATAACCTCGCCATCTCCCCATTGCCCGCTTCCCCAACGGATTGCGATATCAACACCTTGCGCTTCAAGGTCGAACAGCCGGATCATCGGTTGCAGCCGCAGCTGGATATCCGGATGCTCCTGCATGAAGGACATCAGCCGCGGCGACAGCCAGCGGGCGGCGAAATAGGTGGAGACACCCACTGTCAAGGTTCTGGCAGAGATCCCTTTGAGGGCCAGAATGCCGACCTCAATCTCTTCATAGAGGCTTTGGCAGGCAGCCAGCAGCTTGAGCCCGCCCGGCGTCATCTCCACCCCGCGGGCGTTGCGCTGAAACAGCGCGAACCCCAGATCCGCCTCCAGCGTTTTCACCTGATAGCTGACCGCGCCCTTGGTCATGTTCAGCGCCCCGGCCGCATCTGAAAAACTGCGGTAGCGGGCGATCTCAGCAAACAGGCGCAGGCTGTCGTGATGGCGGAATTCTACGGCCATGATGCAAAACGTATAAATTCTCTGAACGTTGCGGGCAAATAATATCGATTGCTGGCGGGAAATATTCTGAAAATATGGGTCACGAGGCACATCCTCGGGAGTTTCATCGTTGGGAAATATGAACGCCGGCACCCATATCACCCAGCGCGGAAAGTCACGCCGGGGGCGGCTGACCCGGCACAACGCACCACAGGCGGCACCGGTGTACAGGCGCCGTCAGATCCCAGCCTACGATCTGCTGGATGAGACCGCACTCCGGCGCATCGAAGCTCAGTCGGACTGGATCCTGGAGCATATCGGCGTCGAATTCCGCGGTGATGACACGGCACTTGCGCTGTTTGCCGCAGCCGGAGCGCGCGTCGACGGTGTCCGGGTCCGCTTCGAACAAGGCCATGTGCGCCAGCTTTGCAAAACCGCTCCCGCCGAATTCCAGCTGCATGGCCGTGATTCCGCCCGCACGGTGGCCTTGGGTGGGGACAACCTGGTGCTGATGCCCGGCTACGGCTCGCCCTTTGTCACCGACCTGGAGCAAGGCCGCCGCTATGCCACGCTGGAGGATTTCGAAAACTTCGCGAAGCTTTCGCATATGTCGCCCGTCCTGCACCATACCGGCGGTACTGTCGTCGAGCCGACCGATGTGCCGGTGAACAAGCGGCATCTGGACATGATGCTGGCCCATCTCACCCTGTCGGACAAACCCTTCATGGGCGGTGTGACATCCGCGCAGGGCGCACAAGACAGTATAAAAATGGCCCGGCTGGCCTTCGGTCCGGAATTCCTGGACCGAAACGCGGTGATGCAGGCCAATATCAACGTTAATTCGCCGCTGATCTTTGACGGGGTGATGTCCGCCTCCCTGTGTATCTATGCGGCGGCCAACCAATGCGTCTGCATCTCGCCTGCCATCTTTGCTGGCGCCATGGGTCCCCTCTCACCGGCGGCGGTTGCCGCCCAGACACTGGCCGAGGCGATGGTGGGCATCGCCCTTAGCCAGCTGGTGCGCCCCGGCTGCCCGGTGGTTTTCGGCAGCTTTCATTCCTCGATGAACCTGCGCACCGGCGCGCTGACGTTTGGTTCGCCCGAGGCGAACCTGACCACCATGGCGCTGAGCCAGCTTGGCCGCAGGCTGGGGGTGCCGGTGCGATCCGGCGGCGGTCAAGTCACAGCTTCCAATGCCGCCGACGGCCAGGCGATGCAGGACAGCGCCGGTGCGATGTGGGCAACCCTTCTGTCCGGCGGCCATCAGGTCTGGCACGCGGCTGGCTGGCTCGAAGGCGGGCTGGTGATGTCCTACGAAAAGTTCGTGATGGACCTCGACCATTGCGGCGCGATGCTGAGGATGCTGCAGGGGTTTGGCACGGACGACGAGGCCTTTGGCCGCGATGCCTACGCCGAGGCAGGTCCGGGTGAAAACTTCCTGTCTACCAGCCACACCCTGCGCCACTACACAACCGCCAATTTTGAACCGCAGGTGCCCGAAGGCGGCCCCTTTGAAACCTGGGACGAGAACGGCCGCCTGACCGCTGATCAGCGGGCCGCAGCCCGATGGCGGCAGATGCTGAAGGAATATCAGCCGCCGGAAATGAACGGCAGCACCCGCACTGCCCTGAATGACTTCGTGGCGGAGCGCAAAGCCGCCATGCCCGACGAATGGTATTGAGAAAGGACCCTGAAACATGACCGAAGAATTGAGCCGCACCTCGGCGCTTGCCTCCCGCCACATTGCCCTGGGATTAGGGCTTGGCCGAAGTGATGATGTTCGCACTGATCCCCTTGCTGATCGGGAAGGCCATCGACGGGCTGCTGGCCGCAAATTTCGAAGCGTTCATTCAACTTGGTGCGGTGCTGAGCGGGCTTGTCCTCCTTGGCACCCTGCGCCGGGTGTACGACACCCGCGCCTATGGCCTGATGCGAGTCGAACTCGGCAAAGAGCTTGCAAAGAGATCGGGAGGCACGCCTGTCACGCGGCTTCTGAAGTAAGTGCCGTGGTTTGCTGGGACCCGCCGGTATGGCGAGGTGAGATGATGTTGAAAGGTCCGTTTTCGGCTTGGAAGTTTGCTGTAGCATGGTTGCCATGGGCTCTATCCCGCCAATGTCCGAGATCGCGCGAAGGGCAGGTTTGTCCAGCACTGCCATCACAATTTACCTGCGGTGCTGCACGATGCACCAAGGACCTCTGTAGCGGGCTGCACCGTGGCATCGGAATAGCGCCAGAGGTCGGCTATGGGCCGTCCATGGCCGCGCACGCCATCAGGATTGGGTCCCCTCATTGGGCACGTTAGCTTGGAAACTCAATCTGCAGTTCGGGCGTGTCGGCGACACTTTGGCAGGTGAGAATGTCTCCTTGCTTAATGTCTCTTTCGGTAAGCGCCATTTGCGTTCGCATGCGAACCTTGCCTTTCACAAGCCGCGCCTTGCAGGCACCGCAGACACCGGACTGGCAGCTGTAGGGCGGTTTCAGCCCGAATGCGAGTGCCGCCTCCAACAGTGTCTGATCTTCGGCCATCCCAATGCTCTGGCGGCTGCCGTTCAGGGTGAGCGAGGCTGTGGCGTCAATGCCTTTGATTGCGGTGCCAGTATCCATTTCACCACAGCCGAAGCTCTCCAGGTGAATGCGGCTTGCAGGCACATCCAGTGCCATCAAGGTGCCGCGCACACTTTTGTTCATCGCGCCCGGGCCGCAGATCCAGTATCTTACGTCCTGTGCCACCGGCCGGGTTTCCGCGAAGGCTGCACTGATGGCCTCAGCACCGATACGGCCACTGCGCCAGGGGGCAAACCAGCTCCACATCGACGGCGACGAGAGCATGTAACGCAGGGTGAATCGATCCGGGTGTTCGTCGACGAGTGCGTCCAATTCCTCGCGAAAAAGGATGGTGTCAGCAGTTTTGTTGCCGAAAATCAGGTGGATAACTGAATGCGGTTCATGCACCAGGAGTTCTTTGATCATTGCGAACAGGGGGGTAATTCCGCTGCCGCCTCCAAAGAAATAGTGGGTGCGGCGCGCCATCGGATCGGGCTGGAGAAAAAACTGCCCTAGTGGCGGCATCGCTTCCAGGGTTTGGCCGGCCTTTAGGTCGTCTGCGATATGGTTTGAAACCACACCGTCTTTGAGCCGCTTGACCGTGATGCGCAGGGGAGCACCGGGCGGGTTGGAGATTATGTAACAGCGACGGTGTTCTTTGCCGTCGATCTTAAACCGCAAGGGTAAATGCTGCCCGGCTCCCCAGCTAAAGGTTTCGTTCAGCTCCGGCGGCACGGCAAAGGTAACGCTGGCGGCTTTGCTGCCAATCTCCTGGCGGATGCCTGCAATGGTAAGGGTATGAAATCGGGTATTCATTGCGGCCTCAGCGGTAGTCATACTTGGAAGTCAGCGACCGTATCAGATGTCGCCCAGCAAGAGTGGTGATGTCGAAGCGGTCGGTCTGGGTCATGACCCCATCAAATGTACCCCAGACATAGTTGACCTGTGTCCGGGCGGTAATGACACTTGCGTTGCCTTCTGCGGTAACTTCCAGCACCGCTTCGGAGCGGCCGGTTTCCTTATAGCCATGCATGGCCTCCATGAGCCTGGGGTCCTCGGTCCAGTCGGGCTGTACTTCCCATTCGGACAATGAATAGCTGAATTTCCAGGCTGGCGCGCCCGCGCCCATCTGAACGAAAACGCTATGGGTGGCTTCCGGGTGCCAATCCTGCAAGTGCGCGGCAGGCACCGAGATTGCAGAATATTGGCGTTTGACTAGGTTTTCAGGTGTGTCCCTAGGGGCTGCAATTGCCAGCCCGGCAGAAAGAAAAGTTCCGATTGCGGTAGCAGTGACGCTTTTCATTCAGCGGCCTCCATTTTGTTGATGCGTGCAGTGATTTCGGACAGGCGCGAAAGCGTTTGCAGGGTCATCGGCAGGATCAGAGCGCTTTCAAAGAAGTCCCAGCTGTAGGTGACGATAGAAAACACGCCGCCGGCAGAGACTCCCAGCGATTGGGTCGCAAACCAAAGGTTGAACATCTCCATGCCGAGGAGGGCGGCGAGGATCATTCCGTAGATCAGGCCCTCGGTGTCAGAGATGCGGATTTCTGATTTCCTTAATGAAAGAAGATGCGCCCCCAGCCGCGGGGGCGATCGGGTTTCCAGCACGCCAACCTGCTGCTCAGCCCGCGCGTTGAGAGCTGCATTCAGGCGGAAAAACTTTTTGTGCGCCAGTGTATTAGTCAGCATGGTTGCTGCCAGCGCCGCCTAAGCAGCCAATGCCAGCACTGGGTGGAACCCTGCCAGAATGACAATTGCGGCAAAGACCCGGATAACCGCCGTCATGCTCTGAGGAACCTCGGATTCCAAGAAATCCACAAGCTCGCGCCCCATGCCAAGTCGCGCGTTAACGGGGCCAAAGCACGCTACTGTTTGCCGCTAATACACGACCAACCTGCCTAAGGTTCATGACAATTTCTTCGGGTTTGTGCTGCTTCGTTCCCATTCAGATCCTCCGTTTTCCCAAACAAAACGGCAAACCACTTCACTGGGAGAGGATCAGAGGAAGCACTGCAAGTCCAAGATCCTCACAATGCACCGTTATATCGCCCGCCGGTCCCGGAAACCGTCATCCCGATGAAACGCAGGCCTATCATGCACTAAAACCCGCTTGGACCAGTCAGATGATGCTGCTCACAGGCAGTGCTTCGCCCGCTGAAACAGTGCGGACTTCCTAGACACTGAATTTCAGCTCGCTTTCGTATTCGGTGATTGGGTCGTCCAGTGCTGGCACATCTTTCGCGACTGGGCACCAATATTGCGCCTGGGAACCTCTCTATTGCTGCCCCTTTGCAAAAGATGGCGGCCCGCCCGTGCTGTCTGTTCAGAAGTAACCGGGAAAGAATGCGCAGGCGGTGGTCCGGCAGATTTCTATCGCATTCTCCCTGCTGAATTCGTCAGGGTGGGCGTGGAAGTCGGTCCACAACCCTTCCAACAGAGACATGATAGCCATCGCGACTGTCTCGGGATCGCCATGGGTTCCGCAGGCTTGGCACAGCACATGGCAGCAGTTGCGCACATGGTCATGCAGATCGGTTCCTCGGGTTTCGATATAGCCGGTTCCAAGCGCCTGCAATTCAGGTTCCGCGCGGAAAGCAAAGGTCAGCCGGGCGCTGCGCTTATTCAGCACAGCTTCTGAGAAATCGGTTTCAAACAGCGCTTGCAGACGGGCTGCAGCATGTTCCGGTGTGCTTACCTCTTCCGGGGCCTGGCTGGTGAAGTTCTGCCAGGCTGCATTGTACTCGCGCGTCATGTGTACCGCGAGTTCGCGAATCAGATTGTCCTTAGACTGAAAATGCAGGTTGATCATGCCGCGCGAGAGGCCTGATTCCTCCTGGATGCGGCTGATCGTGGCGCCGCTCACGCCGTGCCGAAGGATTACGCTGGCAGTGGCGTCCAGCAGAACCTCCCGGTGCAGGTCCTTGTCCACCTTCCGCTTTTTCTTGGCTTCTTCGGCACTTGCCATTTGCCCGCCCCTCTTTTTCTTGTCACCGGCCCGCTGCCTTTCCGGCACCATGCCCGGGATTACAAGAAATTTCCATCGACAATGAACGATCATTCACTTAAGCATTATGTATGAACGTTCATTCATGAAAGCAACAACTCCGGACAGAGGGCCGAGATGACCAAACTTGGAAACGACTTCGAAAACTTCAAAACCTGGGACAAGGAGAACTACTTCCATCCGTGGGAAGGGCTGGAAGTCCAGGGTGCCGGAAAAGCCGACAGGACGTTCAGCGAATACGCCGAAGGCATCTATGTCTACGACGAGCACGGCAACAAGGTGATCGACGGCCCCGGCGGCATGTGGTGCATGCAATTGGGCTACGGCAACACGGAAATCGCCGATGCGATGGCGGCGCAGGCCCGCAAGATGGCCTATTGCTCCCCCTTCTCCGAGGCCACGTCGGTGAGCGCGGAGTTCGCTCATGCCATCGCCAAACGCGCGCCAGGCGACCTCAACCGGGTCTATTTCACCACCGGCGGCTCCACCGCGGTGGACACCGCCATCCGCTTTGTCCACTTCCGCAACAACCTGCTGGGCAAGCCCGCAAAGAAGCGCATCATCACCCGGGCGCACGCCTATCACGGCGGCACCTATCTGACCGCTTCGCTCAGCGGCAAGCCAAGCGAGCGGCAGTGGTTCGACACCGACCAGGTCATTCCCCATTTCCTGCCGGACGTGAACGCCTTCCGCCGCCCTGCCGGCATGAGCATCGAAACCTTCCTGGATGAAAAGGTGGCGGATCTGGAAAACGCCATCCTGGAGCTGGGCGCGGACAATGTCGCCGCCTTCATTGCAGAGCCGGTGCTGGGCTCCGGCGGCGTGATCGTGCCGCCCGCTGGCTACCACAGCCGCTGTCTGGAGATCTGCCGCAAATATGACGTGCTCTATATCTCCGACGAGGTCGTCACCGGCTTCGGCCGCCTCGGCCACTGGTTCGCCTCCGAGGAACTGTTCGGCATCACCCCCGACATCATCACCTGCGCCAAGGGTCTGACCTCGGGCTATGCGCCGATGGGGGCCGCGATCTTCTCCGACCGGCTGTTTCAGGACATAGAGGGCGACATCTCCAAGGACGTCTATTTCACCAGCGGCTACACCTATTCCGGCCATCCGGTCTGCGCCGCCGCAGGCCTCAAGAACATCGAGATCTTCGAGCGCGAGGGCATTCTGGAACATGTCCGCAAGGTGACCCCGCATTTCCAGAGGCGCCTGCAGCAGATGCTGGAGCTTCCGCTGATCGCGGATGTGCGCGGCATGGGGCTGGTGGGCTGCATCGAATGCTCGCTGACCCGCGACGGCAAGGCCAGCGCCGAGATTGACGCCACCATCGGCGCCGTGATCGACGCCCGCTGCCAGGAGCTGGGCCTGATGGTCCGCCCCTACGGCAACATGGCGATCTTCTCGCCGCCGCTGGTGATCACCGAAGCGCAGATCGACGACATGTTCGACATTCTGACCGAAGGCGTCCAGCGCGCAACCCGGGAACTGCTGGGCCAGGGCCTCGAACTGGAAGCGGTGCGGGCTTGAGGCCCGCATCCCCGAAAAGAACCAGAAACAGAACCCCAACACGGGAGGGAACCATGAAAACCAAGCTGACAACCAGCCTGCTGGCCGGAGCGGCCGCCATCTGGGGCGCCGCCGCGGCGGCAGAGGGCGAACTGGTGATCTACAACTGGAGCGACTACCTGGATCCGGCGATCATCGAAGCCTTTGAAGCGGAAACCGGCATCGACGTCACCTATGACACCTATGATTCCAACGCGATGCTGGAAACCAAAGTGCTGGCGGGCAGCTCCGGCTACGACATCATCGTCCCCTCCTCCACCGGCACCGCGCGCCTGATCTCGGCCGGAGTGCTGCAGAAGATCGACAAGTCCAAGATCCCCAACCTGCAGCACGTCTGGCCCAAGATCGCCGGGCTGATCGAGACCTTCGATCCCGGCAACGAATACCTGGTGCCCTACAACTGGTGGACCTTCGGCATCGCCTACAACACCGGCAAACTGGCTGAGCGGCTGGGCGCAGATCACCCTAAATCCTGGGACCTGCTGTTTGATCCGGAAATTTCCGCCAAGCTGGCTGATTGCAGCGTGATGATCGTGGACTCGCCCATGGATGTGATCGGCGCCGCGCTGATCGACATGGGCCAGGACCCCAACACCAGCGACAAGGACCAGATCACCGCCGCCGGGGCGCATATCGGCGCGGTCCGGGACAATATCGCCCAGATTTCCACTGATGCCATGATCGGTGCCCTGTCCGACGGCGATGCCTGCCTCGGACTGACCTGGAGCGGCGATGCCTACTGGGCGGCAGACGGCGCCAAGGAGGCCGGCAATGGCGTCGATCTGGAATACATCATCCCGGAGGAGGGCACCCTGCTGGACTTTGACGGCCTGGCCATCCTGGCCGATGCCAAGAACGTGGATGAGGCCCATGCCTTCCTGAACTACCTGATGCAGCCCTCGGTCTCGGCGCAGAATGCCAACTTCATCCGCTACGGCAGCGCCAATCTCACCGCTCAGGCGGAAATCGACCCGGAGCTGACCAGCAACCCCGCCGTCTATCCGACCGAGGCGACGATGGAGATGCTGACCACCCCGGTGCTGCAGGACCGCAAGACAGAGCGTCTTTACACCCGCACCTGGTCCAAGGTCCGCACCGGCCAGTAAGCCCTGGCGCGGCTTCCGGGCCGCGCCATTCCAGCCCTGCCGCGGCCTGCGGGCCGCGCATCAATTGCCCTGCCGCAGCGCCCGCTTACATCGCGGCAGGGACTTGCAACAGGGGAACCTGCACCAATGAACTTCCATGATCCGGCCAGTGCCGCCGCCGCCCGGGCCGAACCCGCCAGTCCGCTGAAACCAGCCCGCCCGCCCTTGATCCGCTTCGAGAATGTGACCAAGACCTTTGGCAGCTTCACCGCGATCTCGGATCTGAACCTGGACATCCAGGAACGCGAGTTCTTCTCGCTCCTCGGCCCCTCCGGCTGCGGCAAGACCACGATGATGCGGCTGCTGGCAGGGTTCGAGGAAGTGACCACGGGCCGTATCTTGCTGGACGGCCAGGACCTGACCAGCATCCCGGCAAACCGCCGCCCGATCAACATGATGTTCCAATCCTACGCGCTGTTTCCGCATATGTCGGTGGCGAAAAACATCGGCTTCGGGCTCAAACAGGAACGCTGGAAGAAACGCGACATCCAGGACCGGGTCGACGAGATGCTGGCGCTGGTGCAGCTCGAAGGCTTCGCCGACCGCAAGCCGCACCAGCTGTCAGGCGGCCAGATGCAGCGGGTGGCGCTGGCGCGCTCGCTGGCCAAGAAACCCAAGGTGCTGCTGCTGGACGAGCCGCTGGGCGCGCTCGACAAGAAGCTGCGCGAGGAGACCCAGTTCCAGCTGATGGATGTGCAGGACCGGCTGGGCCTTACCTTCATCATCGTGACCCACGATCAGGACGAGGCGATGACCGTCTCCTCCCGCATCGCGGTCATGAAGGCGGGCAAGCTGCTGCAAACCGACACGCCTGCGCGGATCTACGAGCATCCAGCGTCCAGCTATGTCGCTGATTTCATTGGCAACGTGAACCTGATCAATGTGGAGCTCACAGGAATGGACGGCGAGCTGGCGCTGGCCGGCTGGGATGGCGGCACCCGGCTGGCAATCCGCCCGCAGCCCGAGGATGTACTGACCCCCGGCGCCCGCAAGACGCTGGTGCTGCGCCCCGAGAAGATCCACGTCACCAAGGACCGCCCCGCAGAAGCCGCAAACGTGAACATGGTGGATGGCACGGTCGAGGAGATATCCTACACCGGCAGCGCCTCCACCTACCTGGTCCGGCTTGACGGCGGCATGCTGATCCGCGCGCAGGAGGCCAACCGGCTGCTGACCTCGCGCCGCGAGGTTGACTGGAACGACCGGGTCTGGCTCAGCTGGCGCGCAGGCGCCTGCGTGCTGGTGGACGAGTGAGGTTCGGACCATGCGCACATCCCGCAAATTTCTGATCCTGACGCCTTACTTGTGGCTGGGGCTGTTCTTCCTGGTGCCCTTCCTGATCGTCATCAAGATCGCGCTGTCGGATTCCGTCACCGCCAGCCCGCCCTATGCCCCGACATTCAGCCTCGATGAGGGGCTTGCAGGCCTGCGTGCCTCCTTCGCGCAGCTCGATTTCGAGAATTTCCTCTGGCTGGCCGAGGACGGTATCTACCTCAAGGCCTACTTCAACAGCGTCAAGGTCGCCGCCATCGCAACCCTGCTCACCCTGCTGATCGGCTACCCGGTGGCCTATGCCATGGCCAAGGCGCCGCGGGACTGGCGCAAGACGCTGCTCCTGCTGGTGATCCTGCCGTTCTGGACCAGCTTCCTGATCCGCATCTACGCCTGGATCGGCATCCTGAAAAACGAGGGCTTCCTGAACCTCACTCTGATGAAGCTCGGCATCATCGACCAGCCGCTGGCAATCATGCACACCGAACTCGCGGTCTATATCGGCATCGTCTATTCCTACCTGCCGTTCATGATCCTGCCGCTGTATGCCTCGCTGGAACGGATCGACGGCAAGCTCCTGGAAGCCGCCGAGGACCTCGGCTGCGGCGCCTTCGCCGCCTTCCGCCAGATCACCCTGCCGCTGTCGCTGCCGGGGGTGGTCGCGGGCTGCTTCCTGGTCTTCATCCCGGCGATCGGCGAATTTGTCATCCCCGACCTCTTGGGCGGTTCCGGCACGCTGATGATCGGCAAGACCCTGTGGCTCGAGTTCTTCTCCAACCGCGACTGGGGCGTGGCGGCGGCGGTGGCCATCGTGTTGCTGACCATCCTGATCGTGCCCATCGTGCTGTTCCAGCGCCACCAGCAGAAACATCAGGAGGAGCTGGGATGATCCGCCGTTTCAACATGTTCAACCTGACCTCGCTGACCTTCGGCCTGGCCTTCCTCTACCTGCCGCTCTTGCTGGTGGTGATCTACTCTTTCAACGACTCCCGCCTGGTCACCGTCTGGGGCGGTTTCAGCACCAAATGGTACGGCATCGTGCTGAACAACGACGCCTATCTGGAGGCCGCCTGGATCACCCTGCGCATCGCCTTTGTCTCGGCCACGCTGGCGACAGTTCTGGGCACGCTCAGCGCGGTTGTCATGGTGCGGGCGGGCTCCTTTCCGGGCCGCACGCTGTTCTCCGGCATGATCTTTGCGCCCTTGGTGATGCCCGAGGTGGTGACCGGCCTGTCGCTCCTCCTGCTGTTCGTTGCAATCGGTCTCGACCGCGGATTCTGGACCATCACCATTGCGCACGCGACCTTTGCCATGTGCTATGCATCGGTAGTGATCTCCTCCCGGCTGGCCAGCTTCGACCGCTCCCTTGAAGATGCCGCGCTGGATCTGGGGTGCACACCGCTTTCGGCCTTTCGCCAGGTGACCCTGCCGGTGATCGCGCCTGCAGTGATCTCGGCCTGGCTGCTTTCATTCACCCTGTCGCTTGATGATTTGGTGATCGCCACCTTCACCTCCGGCCCCGGCTCCACCACCCTGCCGGTGAAGCTTTATTCCTCGGTCCGGCTGGGTGTTTCGCCAGAAATCAACGCGCTGTCCACGATGCTGATCGGTATCGTTACCTTTGGCGTCATCGCCGCGTCGCTGATCAACCGGCGGCAGGAGCGGCGCCAGAAACAGGAAAACCGCGCGGCGGCCGCCGCCGCGTGAAACGCAATCAAACAAATTTGGATACGGCAATGCAGTACAACATGTCCCAGTTCTATATCGGCGGCACCTGGACAGGTCCCCTCGGCAGCAGCTCGGCGGAGGTGATTAACCCCGCGACAGAACAATCCATGGGCCCGCTCGCGCTTGGCAGCGAAGCTGACATTAATGCCGCTGTCGCCGCGGCGAAGGCGGCGCTGCCCGGATTTGCCGCCACCAGCCGCGAGGACCGCATTGCGCTCCTTGAAAGGGTTCTGGAGGTCTACACCTCCCGTATTGATGATTTCGCAAAAGCCATCTCGCTGGAGATGGGTGCCCCGATCACCATGTCGCGCGAAATGCAGGCGCAGGTGGGCATCGACCACCTGGAGGCCATCATCGCCGACCTGAAAGCGCTCGATTTCGAGGAAACCCTGCCCAATGGCGACACGCTGGTGCGGATGCCGGCTGGCGTCTGCGGGCTGATCACCCCCTGGAACTGGCCGGTCAACCAGATCGTGCTGAAAGTGGGCCCTGCCCTGGCCGCCGGCTGCACAATGGTGCTGAAACCCTCCGAGCTGACGCCGTTGTCGGCAATCCTCTATGCCGAGGTGCTGCACGAGGCCGGCGTGCCTGCAGGCGTCTTCAACCTGGTCCACGGCGAAGGCCCGGTGGCAGGCGCAGCGCTGTCGCGCCACCCGGATGTTGCGATGATGTCCTTCACCGGCTCCACCCGCGGCGGCGTTGCGGTGACGCGGGATGCCGCAGAGACGGTCAAGAAGGTGGCGCTGGAGCTGGGCGGCAAATCACCAAACCTGGTGTTTGCCGACTGCGACCTGGAAACCGCCATCTCCGAAGGGGTCGAGGCCTGTTTCATCAACACCGGCCAGAGTTGCGACGCCGCCTCCCGGATGCTGGTGGAGCGCAGCGTCTATGACCGCGCGGTGGAGCTGGCACAGGCCAAGGCGGCCGCGATGCCCGTGGGCAACCCGGCGGAGCCCGGCGATCACATGGGGCCGCTGGTAAGCGCGCAGCAATACGCCCGCGTGCAGGAGATGATCGAAGCCGGCATCGCCGAAGGCGCACGGCTGGTGGCGGGGGGGACGGGCAAACCCGACGGCTTGGAGACCGGATACTACGCCCGCCCCACCATCTTTGCCGACGCAAACAACGGGATGCGTATTGCACAGGAGGAAATCTTCGGCCCGGTGCTGGTGATGATCCCCTTTGACAACGAGGAAGAGGCGATCGCCATTGCCAATGACACACCTTTCGGCCTGTCGGCCTATGTGCAGACCGGCGACAGTGCCCGTGCGGCGCGGGTTGCCCGCGCGCTGCACTCCGGCATGGTCAATGTGAACGGCGCCTTCCTTGCTGCCGGGTCCCCCTTTGGCGGTGTCAAGATGTCGGGGATGGGGCGCGAGGGCGGCCGCGAAGGCATTCTCGAATTCCTCGAAACAAAGGTGATTGCAGCGCCCTGACGGAGGCTGCCGGAACGGACCAGTGCCATGAAAACCCTCAACCGCATCTACAACTCCCACGCCTATGACACGGAAATCCAGGTCGGCAGCTACTGGGACGCCACTTTACCCGCTGCCCCCGATTATCCGGCGCTGGACGGCGACCGGCGCACGGGAGTGGCCATAATCGGCGCGGGCTACACCGGCTTCAGCGCCGCGCTGCATCTGGCCCGCGAGCACGGTGAGGCACCGCTGGTGATCGACGCTGCCCAGCCCGGCTGGGGTGCCTCGGGGCGCAATGCCGGTTTTTGCGGCTTCGGCGGCGCCAAGCTGGGCGACAGCGCCATCGTCCGCCGCTTCGGCGAGGATGATCTGCGCGCCTTCTACAGCGCCCAGAAGGAAGCGGTCGCGCTGGTTCGCGATCTCACCTCGCCAGGCAGCATCGAGGCAGAGGCACAGGATGACGGCGAATACTGCCTAGCCCATAGCACCCGGGCCGCCCGAGCCCTGCCGGAAATGGCGGCAGGCCTGCGCCGCTATGCTGGGGTGGATTGCCCGGTGCTGTCGGCACAGGAGATGCGTCAGGAAGGCCTGCACGGCGATGGTTTTCACGGCGGCTTTCTGCTGCCCCTGGGCTTTGGCCTCAATCCGGGCAAATTTGCGGCCGGCCTGGCCCGCCTGGCGCAGCAGGCTGGCGCGGCGGTCCACGGCAATACCCCGGCGCTGTCGGTGCAGGAACAGCCCGAAGGCACCTATATCATCGACACACCGTCGGGCCGCATCACAGCGGACCGGCTGATCGTCGCCAGCAACGGCTACAGCAGCGACAACCTGCCGGACTGGCTGCGCGGACGCTATTTGCCGGTGGTCTCGCATATCATGGTGACGCGGCCCCTGACCGAAGCCGAGAAACAGGCGCAGGGCTGGACCACCCGGCGCATCGCCTATGACACCCGCAACCTGCTGCATTACTTCCGCCTGCTGCCGGACAACCGGGTACTGTTTGGAATGCGCGGCACCAGCAACATCACCCCTGCCACCACGCAGCAGATGCGGCGCCGGATCCGACGCGATTTCGAGGCGATGTTCCCGGCACTGGCCAATGCGGAAACCGAATATCACTGGAGCGGCCTGGTTTGCCTGACCCGCGGCTTGATACCATATGTCGGACAGATCGGAGACTGGCGGCGCGCCTGGACCGGATTCGGTTACCACGGCGGCGGCGTGGCCATGGCGACCTATGCCGGGCGGCTGCTTGCAGGAGTTGCGGCCGACAAGCCTTGCAGCGTCCCCATACCTAAGTTTATGCAAAACAAACCCGCAACTTTCCCCATCCCTAAGTACCGCCGCCAATGCCTGCCATTAGCCTACACCTGCTACGGTGTCATGGATCTGCTTTAAGAGCCTCCAGTTTCCCTCGACTGAAAATGCGCCTCATCCCAAGATGGGAATGATCCAAGTTGTACCGGTGTTTAACTCCCTTTTCTTCAAACCGTTGAGCCGCCGAACACCGGCTTCAAGCGCGACGGAGCGGAAAATTGCTTGATTAATTACCAGCACAGAAATTGCGCCCAGTGCTTATTTCGAATGTCCACTCAGACAGGCGTCCGCTAGAGCATTCACGATTGCTTCGAACGACCGCTACCTCTCCTTGTCGAACGGTATCTATCTGAGTGGTGCTCCGAAAATAGGCCTCAAGCCACTTTCCTGGATCATTGCGTTGGAGGATTGCCGCAGCTCCCATCCGCAACCGTCCGCTCATTTGCGCCAGTGCGCCTGTTGCACCGTCCAACCCCTGCAAGCTCAGCCTGTTCGCCACCAGCTGCAGCTGTCTAAGTGCCTCGGCACTGCTCCAGTTCGAAGACTCCGAAAGCCGCGCGTGATGCAGATGCCGCCGGTCTGACAGCGCCGCCGAGGTTCCGGGTCAGGTTGAACAGTCCGTAGGTGCCTTTCATTTTTTCCGGCGGCAAAGTGCCCAGAGCGATGTTGCTGATCGGCACCATCGCGATCATCAGCGACATCCCCCACAAAGCTACCGGCAGCAGCAGTTCGTTGAAATCCCAATCCGGCGTCATCCCAGTCAGCATCCATGTGGATAGCCATTGGCGCTGCAGGCTGTTCAGAAAATTGTCAGTCTGTCCGGGTCAGAAGAAAATTGAAACAGCCACAACCAGTGCTGTTTACACATTTCTGAACTGCTACGGGACTGAAGCAAAGATGAAAGAACCTTGATTAAAGCACTGAATTCACGGTGAGACTTGGCGGGTAGAACGACATACTGAACAAAGTACCATTTGGTACGGCCGGACGTGCCAGAGGAAAACTGCAATCAGACCTGTGGATGGGACCTTACCGGGCATGAGGGCTGTCATTTTTGTAGAGTGAATACCAGCCCGCAAGGCTTTGATCAGCGCTGCACATCACATCGAACTTTCTGGTCCACCTTTGCGACGCAAAGCGATCTGGCTACGGAGTTGATCGTTGTCGGTTCGGGCGGTCAACTGTGTTGGTATTGATCGCCTGCCCATGATGAAACCTCGTGATCAGGCATGCCGGTTGATGTGATCACCAGCATCCTCGGTCAACGAAATGTCTGACACGAGCCAAATTTTCGTTAAGCGTTCTTTCGGCCTATGCGCCTGTCTGGTTCGCGCTGAGGGGCGTGGCCGCTTACACGCCTGCATCCCAGGCAGGAAGCAACGGAAGGCGACCGCCCGATACGACAAGCGTCGCTACAAACAACGTAACCGCATTGAGATCATGTTCGGAAGACTGAAGGAGTGGCGGCGCGTGGCAACGCGATACGACAGGTGCCCAAAGGTCGTCCTGTCAGCAATCGCTTTGGCAGCGCTCATCATTTGCTGGCTACGTGTTCTTGGCCTAAAGCGTAATAGCCACCTTTGGAAACCGGCAATTCACGCGTCCCCAAGCAGGGCGCAGCACGTCATCACTACGGTTTCTGCAGCCATAGGAACAGCCTCCTGTTTACTCAGAGCAGCCCGCAAATAGACGCCGTCGATTTGGGCGGACACCGCCTGCTCAATTGCTTCAGGCTGGTCACTGAGCGCACGCAGTTCATGCAACAGGTTGCTGCGCAGCCTGCGCTGATAGATCTGCATTAGATGGGCGGCATCTTCATTGGATTGCGACAGCGCATAAAAGCTGAGCCAAGCTGAGGTTTTCCGCTGGTCAAAGACATGATCTTCAAAGTTGGCGCGGATGATGGCCTCAAGCCGGCTGCGCGGCCCCTGTGCTTCTGCCAGCCCTTTCACAACCCGCTGCGAAAACACTTTCAGGATGTGCCGCATGGCAGCGATAAGCATCTGATCCTTGCTGCCGAAATAGTGGTGCGCCAGGCCGCTGCTCATGCCTGCACGCTTGGCAATCTTCGATACCGTGACATCGAGCGAGCCGGCTTCGCCGATTTCGTCAATCACGGCAGACACCAACGCCGCGCGGCGTTTCGGCTCCATTCCAAGTTTCGGCATAGAAATCCCCTTGACTGCAGGCAGTCCTACCCCGTCTTTGACCGGATGATCAATCAAGTTTCTTGGCCTTATCTGCGCCGGAACTGCTTCTGAACGCAGCAAAATCAGACCCCTGCGTGCGGAAATGGGAGTACGCACGCAGGGGCGCCGCAGGGCTTAGCCGGAGAGATCTCCGGCGGCCTCCAGCTTTTCACCGGCCCGCTCGCGCAGGCCGTCCCGGTAGATCGCTTTGAACAGGGCCAGGCACATCAGCACCATCACCAGCGAAAACGGCAAGGCACCGATGACCATGGCGGTCTGGATTGCCTTCAGCCCTCCGACCAGCAGCAGGGCCGCCACCACCAGGCCAAGCGCCACACCCCAGAACAGGATATGCGGGCGCGCCTTGGGGCCTTCGTCGCCGGCCGCGTTGATGGTGTTGACGATCAGCACCGCTGAGTCCGCCGAGGTGACCAGATAGGTCATCAGCAGCACCACGATCAGCACCGCCATCAGCCAGCCAAGCACCGGCGACAGCATCAGCTGGGTCATGGCAAAGATCTTGTCGCCGTCCGGAACCGAGAAGATCGCACCGTTCGCGCTGCCGTTCAGCTCCATGTCAATCGCGGTCCCGCCCGCAAAGGAGAACCAGACGAAACACATCAGTGCCGGGGCGATGACCGCGCCGATCACAAACTCGCGGATGGTGCGGCCCTTGGAAATGCGGGCGAGGAACAGGCCGACAAAGGGGGCAAACGCCACCCACCAGGCCCAGTAAAACACCGACCAGCCGCCCTGCCAGCCCTCCAGTTTGGTTGCCACGGACCCCTCGACGCCATCGCCCCGGTAGACGCTAAAGACCATCGACGGCAGTTCCGCCAGATACGTCCACAGCCCGCTGAACAGCGCGTTGAGGCCAAACCAGGTGGAGCCGAACAGCAGGAAGAAGCACAGCAGGAAAGTGCTGAGCACCATGTTGAGGTTGGAGAGCCACTTGATCCCTTTGCCGACACCGGACAGTGCCGAAAGGGTGGAGGCGCCCATGATGATCAGGACCGCCACGATGATGCCGAGGCCGGAGGCGGTGCCCTCGTCGTTCAGCAGCCAGTCGCCGATGCCGATGCGGGCCATGCCGGAGACAAACTGCTCGACGCCGAACCCCAGCATCTGCGCCACGCCCAGGATGGTGGCGATGACGGCAAAGATATCGACCGCGTGGCCCAAGGGGCCGGAGAGCCTTTCCCCGAACAGCGGCGCCAGCGACGACCGGATGGTCAGCGGCAGGCCGCGGCGGTAGGCAAAGAAGCCCAGCCCAAGACCTGCAATGGCATAGGACGCCCAGGCGGTGAAGCCCCAGTGCAAGTAGGACCATTTGTAGGCGTTCAAATAGTTGTTCAGCTCCCCGCCATCGGCCAGCCCCTGGATCACATCCGGGTTGTTCTTGAAATGATAGATCGGCTCAGCCACCGCCCAGGTCAGCATGCCGACGCCGATGCCGGCACCGAACATCATCGAAAACCAGGAAAACCGCGAAAACTCCGGCTTGTCATCCGGCTGGCCCAGTTTCAGCCGCCCTGCGGCAGGCCAGAGCACCAGCCCGATGCTGGCCAGCACAAAGGCCGCCATCACATAGACATACCAGGCGGCGAAATTGGCCAGGATCAGGCTGTTGAGCCCCGCCAGGACCGAACTGGCCTGGTCCGGGAAGGCGACGGCCCAGAGCACAAGCCCTGCGACCGCCAGTTTCGAGCTTACCGTGACATCAATACTGAAGCCCTCGTAGAACCCTTTGTCCGCCGTCTTGATCGGCAGTTCTGTCAGGGGTGGTTTCACCGACATTGCGCGTCTCCCAGTTGGTAGGTTTTTCACTGCCCTGCGAAGGGATTTTGAGGATTGTTCTTTTTCCCCGCGCACTCTCGTTGCAGTTGCGCTTATTCCCCTCTTGGGAAACGGGCGTTTTCCTCGACCACGTTCAAATCCATGTGGTTGCGCATGTAGCGCTCGCTGGCCTTTTGCAGCGGCTGGTAATCCCATGGGAAATAGCCGCCCTGGCGCAGCGCCTCGTAGACCACCCAGCGGCGGGCCTGGCTTTCGCGCACCTCGGCATCGAACCGCTCCAGATCCCAGCGCTCGGCCGCCATTGCCTTGAGCTCTGCCAGCGTGTCCTGATGGGCGGGGTCTCCGGCAAGGTTGGCCAGCTCGTGCGGGTCGGCCTCCAGATTGAACAGCTGGTCCGGGTCCAGATCGCACAGGTTCAGCTTCCACTGCCCCAGCCGCAACGACACCATCGGCGCATAGGAGGCCTCGGCGGCATATTCCATCGCCACCGGCGTTTCGCGGCTGCCGCCCTGCCCCAGCGGCACCAGGCTCTCGCCGGAGGTCCAGGGCATCACCTCATCCATGCTGACCCCGGCCAGGTCGCACAGCGTCGGGCAGACGTCGATGTTGGACACCGGCGTTTCCACCAGCCCCGGCGCCATCTGCGGCGCCGACACCATCAGCGGCACCCGCGACGACCCTTCGTAGAAGCTCATCTTGAACCACAGCCCGCGCTCGCCCAGCATGTCGCCGTGGTCGGACACGAACAGGATGATGGCTTCCTGCCGGGTGTTCTCCAGCGCTTCCATCACCTCGCCGATCTTGTCATCGAGATAGGAGATATTGGCGAAATAGGCGCGGCGGGACTTGCGGATGTCCTCTTCGGTGATGTCGAAGTTGCGCCAGTCGTTGGCGTCAAAGATCCGCTGCGCGTGCGGGTCCTGGCTGTCATAGCCAAGGTCCGCCACCTCCGGCAGCAGATGCTCGCAGTCCTCGTACAGGTCCCAGTACTTCTTGCGTGCCACATAGGGGTCGTGCGGATGGGTGAAGGACACCGTCAGCGCCCAGGGGCGGCCGTCCTTGCCGCGCGCCAAGTCATAGACCTTCTGCACCGCATGAAAAGCCACCTCGTCATCGAATTCCATCTGGTTGGAAATCTCGGCCACACCGGCGCCGGTGACGGAGCCCATGTTGTGGTACCACCAGTCGATGCGCTCGCCCGGCTTGCGGTAATCCGGGGTCCAGCCGAAATCCGGCGGGTAGATGTCGGTGGTCAGGCGTTCCTCAAAGCCGTGCAACTGGTCGGGCCCGACGAAATGCATTTTGCCCGACAGGCAGGTGTAATACCCGGCCCGGCGCAGGTGATGCGCATAGGTGGGAATCGATGAGGCGAATTCCGCGGCGTTGTCATAGACCCGAGTCGCCGATGGCAACTGCCCGGACATGAAGCTTGCCCGCCCCGGCGCACAGAGCGGTGAGGCGGTATAGGCGTTGCGGAACCTGGTCGAGCGGGCCGCGAGCTTTTTCATGTTCGGCGCGTGCAGCCAGTCGGCCGGGCCATCCGGGAACAATGTTCCGTTCAGCTGGTCAACCATGAAAATCAGGATGTTGGGTCGGGTCATAGTCTCTCCCCCGCGTGGGACTGGGTTTCGGTTTACCGCCGCTATCCGCGGCAGTGTTGTCAGCTGCAGCGCCTGCCCGGCGTGTTTTCCGCCGCCTGCATGCGCTGCCCGGAAATGCAGAACCGGCGTGTTCCTGAGTCCGCTCCGAATTGGCCGGAATTTGCCTTGTATTGATTGATCAGTCAATTTAAAAACAACAGGACCATTCAAACAGGTGACCCGTGACCTTCTGCACAGCGCTTGCAGCGGCCCCGGGCACCGCACTCCCAGGGAGGCCGGCATGACCCGCCCCCCCCGCGCCGGTGATGCACGCATCAGAGTGCAAGGCCAGCAAACTGCACCGGCGGGAGTTCCTGGCCAGGGCAATCCGAGCAGTGTCGCGGAAGCCCTTGATGGGCATTGTTGCAGAACTCTCTCGTTGGAGGATTCACAACACGAATCCATGGGGTTAGACGGATGTCATGAGCAAGCCCAAGCCCGCCCGCTACCGCACGACGAACTGGTCCGCCTACAACGCTGCGCTCCGCAAGCGCGGGTCTTTGCTGATCTGGCTGGACAAGGAGATGGCCTGGTACGCGCCGCATGAGGGCCGCCCTGGGCGCCCGCCGGTGTTCTCGAATGCGGCGATCCAGTTCTGCTTAT
>NZ_LYUZ01000090.1 GCF_001679925.1 Leisingera sp. JC1
TTACACGACCAATGCCATTGAAGCGCTGAACTCGAAAATCCGCCGCGCGGTCCGAACCCGCGGCCATTTCCCCAGCGATGAGGCGGCGGCCAAGTTGATCTATCTGGCGCTGAATGCTACCTCAGCGGAGTGGAAGCGGTCAGTGCGCGAATGGCATGCGGTGAAAAGCCAGCTCGCCATCATGTTCGAGGAACGCTTCCCATTGGCGTAAGAAATGGCGCCGGGGCACAAAATTCCGCACAGTCTCGATATTCCACATGCCAAAACTACATTTTGGTTTTCCAGGTCAACCCTTCCAGTGGGAATTGAGCCTGACACAACAATCGCGTAGCATTGTCTGGGCTCACCATCATCTACAACTGTTTCATATGTGTATTTCTTTTCATCATCAATAACCTCCAGCACATCAATACTGGCTTTTCTCGGCCTTTTCTTCACTCCAAATTTTGCTGGCAGAGACAGCATGCCGAGATAATGATGAGTAATGTCATTCCAAACCGGACCGCTAATTGAAACAATATCCGTATAGGTAAGCAAATTTGTTTTGGCTGCTTCCCCATTAATAGCAAAAACTCGTTCCGGATCGTACTTTTTCTCTAAGAATGACAAGCCAAGGCAAATAGCGCACACATCACCTTCATCGACATTAAAACGTTTTCCATCTCCATCCTTATCCATTATTCCATAGACAAGATGAATGGCTTTTGACGCCTTACTTATTCCAGTGAAACTTGAAAATGCGGTAGATTTTCGAGCRAGAAAAAATTTTGTTAACTGGAGAGCTACAGCTCCCAAAATCAGCCAAACTAAAGCAGAAAGTAAATTTATACCAAGACTGGAGCCGATTTCCATACCCAGGCCTCCGGTTCATTGAAAAATTTTAGCGCAAGTATTTTAGAATATTACTCCAGACATTTTCCTCATGCCCGCTTTGAGTAAACGCATGCACCCCACCATCAACCTCGATAAAAGCGGCACTCTTATTATCTTGAACAATTTTCCTCGTGCGATCAAAATCAACAAGTTCGTCGGCATTTCCATGAAATACCCTGTGCGAAATATCGATATCCCTATACATTTTTGGAATATCAACACTAAGAAGCCCCGACCAAAAAGCATCACTCATACAAAAGTGGGGCTGAGGATAGAAGTAACCCTTTTGAGTTAATTGCCCTATTCTTTTGGTAGAAAAAATCTCAGCCATCTCTTCCTTTCCGGGGTGAACGAAAACATCATCAAAATCCAGAACGGGGTTTAAGAAGTGCAGGCTAGCTAGATACTTCTTGTCAATCACTTGAAATATCATTGAAAAAAGAGCTCCAGAAAAACTAGAGCAAACAATATGTATTTTAGTATATCCTTGATGTACAGCCCATCGGTATGTAGCCGCAACGTTCGCCGCCATCATTTCAACCGTTACATCTTCACTTTTGACTGGGGACGCACCGTGCCCCGGCAAATCAACTCGAAGAGAGCTCAATGAGATATCCGCCAGCTTCCTAGCTAACCGAGGAAACCTTCCATTCTCGTTTCTATCTACGAAAATTCCGTGAAACAAAAGCACGACTTCGCTCTCACGCCCGGGGCATTTAGCAAGTGATCCACAAACCTTATGACCACCCTCAGAGGTAAACTTTATTTCATCCATCTTGCCGCCCTATATTTTCGACCAATTCATAAAATATTCAATATGGTAACACACGATTTCGGTTAAGCAAGTTGTGCCTTTACCGCGCTACTCTCCATTCAAGCAATCTAATCTCACAATAGCTGTACTAAGCCGATAACAGCATGGCAATAGGCCTTATTGAGGACTCGGAGACTCCCACCTTTGTGTGGGTGAGTTTTATTAATATTAAATCTTTTCAATTGGTTAGCCATGTATTGGACGAAATGAGCCAGTGACGGCTCTGGCCTGCTGCTCACATGTCAGATATGCATCATACTGCCTAGCAGCGTCTCGCATCTCTTCAAAATAGGAATGTCGATTGTAGACGGCGGCAACGCCGCTGATTGTTCCTGTTACGTGGTTCAGGAGCTTTTCAGTAACATGGATCGGAGTACCGATTTTGGCATGCATAGTCGCAAAGGTGCGCCGCAGGTCATGAAGGGTGTAGGGAGCAACTTCCTCTAACCCTTCATCAAACCGAGCTTTGTGCCAGGCCCAAGTAGAAAACGGTTTTTCAGGATCGGTAGCTGCTGGGAACAGCAAGTCACCGGTATCCGGCAAACCTGAAATCACTTCCTGAGCCAAAGGCGACAAGGGAATGCGGTGTTCTCGCTTATTCTTGGCAAAGCCTTCGGGGAACGTCACTTCATCCCCATTGATCCAGGACCGACGCAGAAGCCCGATTTCAGTGCGTCTCTGCCCAGTAAGTATCAGGAGCTGTACAATTGATCCAAATGGGAAAGGGGTTTCCAAGGCACGCAGATACACTTGTTTGAGTTCATCTTCACTCAACACGCGATCTCGCGCCTTCATCGTCTGCTTCATCGGTGGCACAACGGAATGTTCAATGAAACCATGACGCACACACCAGTTCATCATGGTGCGGATGGCTACATAGGCATGAGACTGCTCTGATGGTGTACCTGACAAGCTGTACACCACCTCCATCACCTGTTTGCGCGTGACGTCCTGAACATCATCTTTGAAGTTGAAATGCCTGTTCAGCAGCCGAGTATAGTCAGCCACTGTACGTGGCTTGTTGCGCTTCTCGCAGTCGCTGAGGAAACGCTTCTTGGCATCTTCGAATAGTACAGCCTGTCGAGAAGGCGCATCTTCTTCATCTTCCACCTCAACAAAGAAGCGCTTGGCCTGCGCACGGGCATCAGACAGCGTAAGACTGGGATAGCGTCCCAGCGTCTTGAGGCGGCGTTTTTCCCCGTACATGACCACGAAAGATTTGCTCTTTGTTGAGCACCTTAAACCAAATCCTGGCATGACTTCATCCCAGTGCGTTACTTGCCCCCTCTCGGGAAGAGACAGCTTCTTGATCGCCATGTCGGTCAGTCGCAGCTTCATTTTAGTCTCTTTTTAGTCTCATAGATCGTGAGCGTAAGGAGGTGTTCCCATGTTCAGCCATAGTCACAAAATCCCCTATTTTCAAGAATAATGCAACGAGCATACTCTTCTATGTTCATCTATGAAACGCACATTTCACGGATTGCAAATCCGTGTACACCGGTTCGATTCCGGTACTCGCCTCCACTTCCCTCACGGGCATTTTCCACTTTTTTTCTGACGCGGACTGCGGCCAATCCGGTCGCGAATAACGCTCTACCCAAGCCGCCAGCAGCGCCGCCGCCATCTGCCTCCGCGCCTTTCTCCACTTAACCTAAAATTATTTTTTGCCGGATATCCGGGGAGTCAAAGAGGAGAAGCCTCGACACCCCGGTTCTGGAGAATCCGCCGAATGTACTTTGAATCGCACAACCAGCCGGACTCCGACCGGGAGACCCGCCCGCTGGTGACCGTATTCTGCGCTGTCTGGCACAAACAGGAAGACAAGCTGGAATTGCTGCGTTCCCATTGGGAGAACCTGAAAGCGCAATCCATCCCGGTTGAACCCTGCTACATCTTCGACAACGGCGATCAGGCCCCGGACTGGCTAGAGGCGCCCTGGCACTCCTTTTCGGAGCCGCTGACCATCTACGAAGCCTGGGCCGCAGGGGCCGCGCTGGCCCGCACCCGGTACGTCATGAACCTCAACATGGACGACCGGCTGGCCACAGGCGCCGCTCAGGAACTCGCGGAAACCGCGATGGTGACCAAGTCCGCCCTGATCGGGGGGGACTGGCTGATTTCCTTCGACCGGGAGCACCTTGCCCGGGATTTCCCGGTAACCGGCTACACGGATACGCAATTCGTGGCAGACTGGCCGCCCCGCCCCTGCGAAGGATTGCGGCTGGGCAGCGGGTCCGGCGAGCGCGGCACCTATGGCGCCGGAACCATGTGGGACCTGGAGATGGTGGGCAAATGGTATCCCACTTACTTCAGCAACGGTGAACCGGTCCTTTCGATCGGCGATGCCATCTTCTGGAAAGTCCTGAAAGACAAGCAGCTGAAACTGACCCGGCTGCCCAGGATCATCGGGCGCTATTATTCAGATCCGAACGCGCAGGCCGAATTCCGGCCGCACAAGGACAATGAACTGCTGAAATCGCACGGGCTGAGCACCCGGTCCTTTGCCGACGCCGTGCTGACCGGCGATTTCTCATGGCATGGCAAGCTCCAGGCCCCAGCCAAGAAGCATCCGCTCAACAAGATTGAGAAGGCAAGCGCCGAGTTTGAGGCCCGCTACCGCAAGATTTTCGGCCTGCCCGCGCAACAGGTTGCTGCGGAATAATAATGGCCGCGAAGATTTATATCACGGGCAGCGGCGGAATTGTCGGGCGCCATGCGCTTAAGGTTCTGGCGGAGCTTGCCCCCGGAGCCAAGGTGATCCGCAACACTGCGGACCTGACGAACCTCTCTGAAACCGTTGCAGCCATAGCGGCAGCCGGGCCGCTGGACCTGGTCATTCACCTTGCAGCAATGGTGCCGGTTGCACAGGTCAATGCAGACCCGGCCAAGGCGTACGCGGTCAATGCGGGCGGCACGATGAACCTGTTGTCGGCCCTGGCGGGCTCCTCTGCCCGGATGCTCTTGTGCTCTTCCAGCCATGTCTACGCCAGCCAGGACGTCCCGATCGCGGAAACAGCGGAAACCACGCCCGTCACTGTCTACGGTCAGAGCAAGCTGATGGCTGAACAGGCCGCGCTGGAAATCTGCGCGGCCGCGGGCCGGTCCCTCTGCATCGGCCGCCTGTTTTCGATCCATGACCCGGAACAGACCGGCAGCTACCTGCGGCCCTCGCTCGAAAAACGGTTTGCTGGGGCCGACCCAGAGGCCGCCTTTGAACTCTATGGCGCGGAGGGCCTGCGCGATTTCCTGACCGCACGCGACGCGGCCCGCTACCTGGTGCGGCTGGCGCTGTCAGATGCGGAGGGCGTGGTGAACGTGGCCTCCGGCAAGCCTGTGACGGTTGCCGGATTTGCCCAGTCGCTGGCGCCGTTCCCGCTCAAGATCACTCCCCTGGGGCAAAGCAACAATCTGGTGGCCGATGTCTCGCGCCTCCGCGAAATTCTTGGAGAATGTAATGCCTGAACAGATTTCCATCGTTATCCCGACCTTCAACCGGGCGGAGATGCTGCCAAAGGCCATCGACAGTGCGCTGGCGCAAACCCATCCTTGCGAGGTGATCGTGGTGGATCACGGCTCCACCGACAACACGCCGGAGGTGGCGGCAGGCTATGGCGGCAGGATCACCTATGTGCGCCGCGAGCGCGACTTCGGCCCGCATTTCTGCTGGCTTGAGGGCGTGCTGCACGCCACCGGCGACTATGTGCATCTTCAGTATGACGACGACTGGATTCATCCGACCTTCATCGAGAAATGCGCAAGCCTGCTGAAGGGGGATGTGGGCTTTGCCTTCACCGGCGCGGAGGTTGTCGATGATGCAACCGGAAACCAGATGATGACCCAATTCCTGGACTGGCTGCCCGATACAGGCATCTTTGAAAACCGCTTGGCGGAAGAGAAGATCGTCGGCTCGCTGATCTCTCCCGGTGCTGCGGTTTTCCGCCGCCAGATCCTGATCGACGCGCTCTATCAGGGCCGCCTGCCGCTGCAAGGCCATGAATACCACGGCGTTGGCCCCGACATCTTTGCCTCGCTGCTGTCCATGCTGCGCTACCCCAAGGTCGGTTTCGTCAAGGAGCCGCTGGCCAGCTTCCGCGCCCATGACGGCAGCATCACGATTGATGCCTTCAAGGACCAGCAGAAGAAGGCAAACATCGCCGCCGCCTATAACGAGGTGCGCCACTATTACGTAGAACTGAAGGCCATGCAGGCCGTGCGGGAGGCGCGCGCATGAACATGCATTCCCCCAAACCGGTGACCCTGGCCGAAGACACCATCTCGCAGGCTGAGCTGGAGGCCACCGCGGACTGGATGCTGGCTGGAAACCGGCTGACCAAGGACAAGCTGACAGTGGAATTCGAACGCGAATTCGCGGACTGGATGGGCTGCAACCACGCTGTGTTCGTCAATTCCGGGTCTTCGGCCAACCTGCTGATGATCTATGCCGCCAAGGAAGCGGGCCGCTTGCGCAACAACAAGGTGATCGCACCCGCCGTGAGCTGGGTCACGACGGTGTCGCCTTTGATGCAGCTCGGCTTTGACGTGCGGCTTTGCGATTGCGACCCGGACAACCTGGGCCTCGACCTCAACCACCTGGAGGAGCTTTGCCGGACCGAGGCGCCGTCGATGCTCATCCTGGTGCATGTGCTGGGCCACGCAAACCACATGAAGGAAATCCAGGAGATCTGCGACCGCTACGGCATCCTGCTGCTCGAAGACAGCTGCGAGGCGCTGGGGTCGACCTATGGCGACCGCAAACTGGGCTGCCACGGTGCGGCCGGCAGCTTCTCCTTCTATTACGGCCACCACATTTCCACCATCGAGGGCGGCATGGTCGTGACCGACGACCCGGAGCTGCATCAGGTGATGCTGTCGCTGCGCTCCCACGGCTGGAGCCGGGACCTGGACCCGCAGCGCCGCGAGCGGCTGAAAAGCCAGCACAAAATCGACGAATTCCGCAATTTCTACACCTTCTACCATGCGGGCTTCAATCTGCGCTCCACCGACCTGCAGGCCTTCATCGGGCGGATGCAGCTGAAGAAGCTTGACGGCATCTGCACCGTCCGGGCGCAGAACTTCGACTGCTACGCCGACGCACTGACCGGCTTTTACAAGCAGACCAGCGATACCGGGCTTCTGTCGTCCTTTGCCTACGGCACGCTGGTCGAGAACCGGATGGAAGTTTTTGAGACGCTGAAGGCGCATCAGATCGAATGCCGGCCGCTGATCTGCGGCAACATCGCCCGCCATCCCTTCTGGGTGCGGGAATACGGCGAGCAGATCCTGCCCAATGCGGATCTGGTGCATGAATACGGCATCTACCTGCCCAACCACCACAACCTGAGCCGCGCTGACGCCAGCCGGGTTGCATCTGTCTTTGCGTCGGTGGCCCGGCCCAAGGACATGCAGCCGGCCTCAGCCTGACAAACGCGAGCCCCCTATCGGCCCCCTCACAGAACACGGCGGAGAACACGCTATGAAAAAAGCTCTGATCACAGGCGTCACCGGACAAGACGGTTCCTATCTGGCGGAACTGCTGCTGGAAAAAGGCTATGAGGTGCATGGCATCAAACGGCGCGCCTCGTCGTTCAACACCCAGCGCATCGACCACATCTACCAGGACCCGCATACCGATCATGCCCGGTTCAAGCTGCACTACGGCGATCTGACCGACACCTCGAACCTGACCCGCATCATGCGCGAGGTTGAGCCGGACGAGGTCTATAACCTGGGCGCGCAATCTCATGTGGCGGTGTCATTCGAAGCGCCGGAATACACTGCGGATGTGGACGGGATCGGCACCCTGCGCCTGCTGGAGGCGATCCGTTTCCTCGGCCTGGAGAAAACAACCCGCTTCTACCAGGCCTCCACCTCGGAACTCTACGGCCTGGTGCAGGAAACCCCGCAGCGCGAGACCACACCGTTCTACCCGCGCAGTCCCTATGCGGTGGCCAAGCTCTATTCCTACTGGATCACCGTGAACTACCGCGAGGCCTATGGCATGTATGCCTGCAACGGCATCCTGTTCAACCACGAGAGCCCCCGCCGCGGCGAGACCTTTGTCACCCGCAAGATCACCCGCGGCCTCGCCAATATCGCGCAAGGGCTGGAGCCGTGCCTGTACATGGGCAACATCCACGCGCTGCGCGACTGGGGCCATGCGCGCGACTATGTGCGGATGCAGTGGATGATGCTGCAGCAGGAGGCCGCCGATGATTTCGTCATCGCCACCGGCCAGCAGTACACCGTGCGCCAGTTCATCCAATGGGCCGCAGCCGAATTGGGGATCATGCTGGAATTTTCCGGCAGCGGCGTTGAGGAGATCGCCACCGTTGCCGCCATCGAAGGCGACAGGGCTCCGGCGCTCAAACCCGGCGACGTGATCATGCGGATCGACCCGCGGTATTTCCGCCCGGCAGAGGTTGAAACGCTGCTGGGCGACCCCACCAAAGCCAAGGAAAAGCTGGGTTGGGTACCGGAGATCACCGTGCAGGAAATGTGCGCGGAAATGATTGCCGAGGACTTGCATACCGCCCGCCGCCATGCGCTGCTCAAGGAGCACGGCTACGAGATGCCGGTCTCTCTGGAGGACTGAACGCATGAAGATCTTTGTGGCGGGTCACCGTGGCATGGTGGGCAGCGCAATTCTGCGCCGGCTCGCCGCACGCCAGGCCAACGGCGAACCGCTGGAACTGCTCACCCGCAGCTCAGCGGAACTGGATCTGACCGATCAGCAGGCCGTGTCCTGTTTCATGCAGGCTGAGCGGCCGGACCGGGTCATTCTGGCAGCCGCAAGGGTAGGCGGCATTCATGCCAACAACACCTACCCCGCGCAGTTCATCTACGAGAACCTGATGATCCAGTGCAATGTGATCCACGCCGCCTGCGAGGCCGGTGTGCACAGCCTCCTGCAGCTTGGATCCTCCTGCATCTACCCCAAGGAGGCCACACCGCCGATCCGGGAGGATCAGCTTCTGTCCGGCCCGCTGGAGCCGACAAATGAGCCCTACGCGATCGCCAAGATCGCAGGCATCAAGCTGTGTGAAAGCTACAACCGCCAGTACGGCACCGACTACCGGTCGGTTATGCCGACCAACCTTTACGGCCCCGGCGACAATTTCCACCCGGAAAACTCGCATGTGCTGCCCGCGCTGATCCGCCGCTTTCACGAGGCGGTGCGCGACGGGAGTGAAGTGGTCGTGATCTGGGGCAGCGGCACACCACAGCGCGAGTTTCTGCATGTCGACGACATGGCCGCGGCCTCGCTGTTCGTGATGGACCTGCCCGCGGAAACCTACCAGCGCGAAACCAGCCCGATGCTCTCGCATATCAATGTCGGCACCGGCCAGGCTTTGGACATCCGCTCCCTTGCAGAAATGATCGCGCGCATCACCGGTTTTCAGGGCCGCCTCGTGTTCGACAGGTCCAAACCGGACGGCACCATGCAGAAGCTGACCGATGTGTCGCGCCTCTCGCGCCTCGGCTGGACCGCCTCTATCCCCCTCGAAGACGGGATCGCCGGCACCTACGACTGGTTCCTGCAGCAGGACCCGGCTGCACTTCGCAGCAAATAAGACCGCGGGGCTGGCAAAGCAGCCCCGCCGCCGGTCCCGAAACCTCAGGCCTTCAGCTTGAACCGCTGGATCTTGCCTGTCTCCGTCTTCGGCAGCGCCGGCGTGAACACCACAGAGCGCGGGTATTTATACGGCGCAATGGTGTCCTTCACATGATCCTGCAGCAGCTTGACCAGCGCCTCTGACGGCACCTGCCCTTCGGCCAGCACCACATGCGCCTGCACGATCTCACCGCGCGCCTCATCCGGCACGCCGACAACTGCGCATTCCGCCACCGCCTCATGCGCCAGCAGCGCCGCCTCCACTTCGGGGCCTGCTATGTTGTAGCCGGAGGAGACGATCATGTCGTCGTTGCGGGCGGCAAAGTGCAGATAGCCGTCTTCGTCCCGGATGAAGCTGTCGCCGGTAATGTTCCAGCCGTCCCGCACATATTCCGCCTGCCGCTCATCCGCCAGGTAGCGGCATCCGGTCGGGCCCTTGACCGCCAGCCTCCCGGCCTGGCCGCGGGGCGCTTCGTTGCCGGCGGCATCCAGAACCTTTACCTGATAGCCCCCGACCGGCTTGCCGGTGCAGGCAGGCCGGTGATCGCTGAACCGGTTGGTGATGAAGATATGCAAAAGCTCCGTCGCGCCGATCCCGTCCAGCATCGGCTTGCCGGTCTTCTGCATCCAGTCGTCATAGACCGGCGCAGGCAAGGTCTCCCCGGCTGAGACTGCCGCCCGGAGCGACGACAGATCCGCCCCCTCCTCCATCGCCCGCAGCATCACCCGGTAGGCAGTGGGAGCGGTAAAGCAAACCGTGGCCTTATACTTCTCGATGATCTCGATCAGGTTCGGCGGCGTTGCATTCTCCAGCAGCGTCGCTGCCGCCCCGAACCGCAGCGGGAAAATCGCCAGCCCGCCCAGGCCGAAGGTAAAGGCAAGCGGCGGCGAGCCGACAAACACATCCTCCGGCTGCACATCCAGCACCTCGCGCGCGTAGCCATCAGCGATAATAAGCAGATCGCGGTGGAAATGCATCGTCGCCTTGGGCGATCCTGTGGTGCCGGAGGTGAACCCCAGCAAGGCCACATCATCGCGCCCCGTCTTCACCGCCTCGTAGGCAACCGGTTTTTCCAGCGCCAGCCGGTCCAGCTCCGCATCGTGGTTGGAGGTGCCGTCAAAGCCCACAACCGTTTTCAGGAACTTCGATTCCTTGGCGCAGGCAACCAGCTCATCCTTCAGCCTTGTGTCGCAAAGCGCGTGGGAAATCTCGGCCTTGTCGACGATCTTAGCCAGCTCCCCCTTGCGCAACAGCGGCATGGTGTTGACCACCACCGCGCCCGCCTTGGTCGCCGCCAGCCAGCAGGCCACCATCGCTGGGTTGTTGGCAGAGCGGATCAGCACACGGTTGCCCGGCTTCACGCCGAGGTCCTCAGTCAGCACATGCGCCAGCCGGTTGGTCCAGTCCGCCAGCTCCTTGTAGGTGCGGTAGCGGCCGTTGCCGATCAGCGCCGTATGGTCGCCGAACCCCTTTTCCACCATCGCATCGGTCAGCTCGACCGCGGCGTTCAGGTATTCAGGGTAGTCAAACCCCTCCAGCAGAAATTCGGGCCACTGATCCGCAGGCGGCAGGTTGTCCCGGGCGAATGTGTCCACATGCGCGGTTGGTCCCAGCATCTCAATTCCCTCCCTGAAAGGCGCCCAGCGCCTGGCGCGCGATCACCACCCGCTGCACGTCCGATGCGCCTTCGTAGATGCGCAAGGCCCGGATATCGCGGTAAAGCTCCTCCACCTTCTGGCCCCGGCGCACGCCGTCGCCGCCATGCAGCTGAACCGCCTTGTCGATGACCTGCTGCGCCTGATCAGTGGAAAACAGCTTGGCCATCGCTGCCTCGCGGGTGACCCGCGCAGCCCCTGAATCCTTGGCCCAGGCGGCGCGGTAGACCAGCAGTGCGCTCGCATCCACATCCAGCGCCATATCGGCGATATGCCCCTGCACCATCTGCAAATCAAACAGCGGCGCCCCCTGCACCTGGCGCTCTGTCACCCGCTGCAGCGCTTCATCCAGCGCCCGGCGGGCAAAGCCCAAGGCCGCCGCCGCCACGGTGGAGCGGAACACATCCAGCACCGACATCGCGATCTTGAAACCCGCACCGGGCTGGCCCAGCAGCGCCGATTTCGGAATCCGGCAATCGCTGAACCGCAGAGTTGCCAGCGGATGCGGCGCAATCGTCTCCAGCCGTTCGGCGACCTCGAACCCCGGCAAGCCCGCAGGCACCACAAAGGCGCTCAGTCCCTTCGCCCCCGGCGCCTCACCAGTGCGGGCGAACAGAGTGTAGACGTCGGCAATCCCGCCATTGGAAATCCAGGTCTTTTCGCCGTTCAGAACATAGTGATCACCGTCCAGCGTCGCGGTCATGGTGGAGTTTGCCACATCCGACCCCGATTGCGGCTCGGTCAGGGCAAAGGCCGAGATCGCCTTGCCCGCCCGCGTCAGCGGCAGCCATTCCTGCTGCTGCGCCTCGGTCCCGAACAGCGAAATCGCGCCGGTGCCCAGCCCCTGCATGGCAAAGGCAAAATCCGCCAGCCCGTCATGGCGGGCCAGCGTCTCGCGGATCAGGCACAGGGTCCGCACATCCAGCTGCTCGCCCGCCATCGCGCCGGAATGCCGTGTCCAGCCGCCCTCGCCCAGTGCTGTGACCAGCGCCCGGCAGGCGGCATCCGTGTCGGAATGATCAATGCCCGCAAGATGCGCCGCAGCCCAGGCCTCCAGCTCCTCCGCCAGCGCCCGGTGCCGGTCCTCAAAAAACGGCCAGTTCAGAAACGTCCTGTCCGCCATCGCGCGGCCCTCCCAGTTTCATCTTTCCCAAAATACTCCCGTCCCGCTGCCCGGCAGGCGGCTTTGCCGCCGAGAGGGGGGCTCCCGCGCCCTCCTCCGGCGCGGGCTCCAGCGGTGTCACACCTTAGTCGCCTTCGAACAGCGGCTTTTCCTTGTTCACAAAGGCATGGTAGGCGCGTTCGAAATCTGCCGTCTGCATGCAGATCGCCTGCGCCTGCGCTTCGGCCTCTATCGCCTGCTCGATCGACATCGACCATTCCTGCGCCAGCATTGTCTTGGTCATCATGTGGCCGAAATTCGGACCAGAAGCGATCCGCGCGGCCCAGCTTTGCGCCTCCGCTTCCAGCTCGTCCGCCGCAACCAGCTTGTTGTGAAACCCCCAGGCGTGGCCCTCTTCGGCGCTCATCGACCGGCCCGTGTACAAAAGCTCCGCCGCCCGGCCCTGGCCGATGATCCGCGGCAGGATTGCGCAGGCGCCCATGTCGCAGCCCGCCAGCCCGACCCGGGTGAACAGGAACGCGGTCTTGGCCTCCGGCGTGGCAATCCGAATGTCGGAGGCCATGGCGATGATCGCCCCCGCGCCCACGCAGATGCCGTCAATCGCTGCGATCACCGGCTTGCCGCAGTTGACCATCGCCTTGACCAGATCGCCGGTCATCCGGGTGAAGGCCAGAAGCTCCTTCATGCTCATTTTCGTCAGCGGCCCGATGATGTCATGCACATCGCCGCCGGAGCAGAAGTTGCCGCCGTTGGAGGCAAAGACCACCGCCTTTATGCTGTCGTCATAGTGCAGATCGCGGAACCAGTCGCGCAGTTCCGCGTAGCTGTCGAATGTCAGCGGGTTCTTCCGCTCCGGCCGGTCCAGCGAGACGGTCGCAATACCCTCCTCGATCCGGCACAGGAAATGCCTGGGCTCCTGGTTCACATTCATGCCTTGCCTCCTTCGTCCAGCCGCCGCGCCACGGCCTCCAGGCTCTCGGCAATGCCTTGCGCCTCATCCGCGGTCAGCCCGTCAAAGGCCGCGTTGATCCAGCCCTCATGCGCCTCCGCCTGGCGGGAAAACTCAATCCGGCCGGCCTGCGTCAGCCGCACCAGATTGGCGCGGCGGTCGCCCTCGACCTTCTCGCGCTGCACGTGCCCGTCCTCGACCAGCCGCTCGACGATGCCGGTCACATTGCCGTTGGAGACTTTCAGAACCCCCGACAACTCGCTCATCTTCAAGCCTTTTTCGTGCTGCATCAGCGCCGCCATCACGTCAAACCGCGGCAGCGTTGTTGCAAACTCCCGCCGCAGGTTCTCGCGCACTTCGCTCTCCACCGCCTTGGTGGCTTTCAGCACCTTCAGCCACAGCCGCAGCCGGTCTTTTGATGTCGTGCTCAAATTTCCCCTCCCGACACGCTCATTGCATGCCCATTGACCGAAGCCGCGCCCTCGGACGCCAGAAACACCGCCGTCGCCGCCACTTCCTCCGGCGCAATCAGCCGCTGCATCGGGTTGCCGCCAACCACCATCTTCAGCGCCTTCTCCCGCGGTATATCATGCCGGGCCATCAGCCCGGTGATCGCGGTTTCTGCCATCTCCGTGTCAACAAACCCGGGGCAGACCGCATTGCAGGTGATCCCCCGCTTGGCCACGCTCTGCGCCACTGACCGCACCAGCCCCAGCACCCCGTGTTTGGAGGCCGCATAGGCCGGGATCTGCGCCCCGCCCTGCAAGGACGCGGTGGAGGCGATGGCAATCAGCCGCCCGCCCGGCGCCATGCCCGCCCGCAGCGCCGCCCGGAATATCAGGAAGGTGCCGGTCATGTTGACCGTCAGCGTGCGCTGCCACTCCTCCAGCTCAACATCCTCGATCCGCGCGGCAACACCGGTCCCGGCATTGGCTATGACCACGTCATAGGGCGTCTCAAACAGCGCCTCGACCTGCGCCTCATCCGTCACATCCGCCACGCGGATTTCGATATCCCGCCCCTCTGCCGCCGCTTCCAGCGGCTCCCGGCGGCGCCCGGCGATGGTGACATGGCAGCCTTGGGCGGCAAAGGCATGGGCAATTGCCTTGCCAATCCCGGTGCCGCCACCCGTGACCAGAACCCTGCGTGTCATGCCCGGATCACCTCCGCTTCGCGGTCCGCCAGGCGCCAGGCCTGATCGCGGCCCGCGTGGTAGGGCAGCGGCCACTCGCCATGCCGGTCGCCGATCCGCGCCGCCTCATGCAGGGTCCAATAGGGGTCTGCCAGATGCGGCCGTCCCACGCAGACCAAATCGGCCCGCCCCGCCATCAGGATCGAATTGGCATGGTCCGCCTCATAGATATTGCCCACCGCCATGGTGGCAATCCCGGCCTCATTGCGGATGCGGTCGGAAAACGGCGTCTGGAACATCCGGCCATAGACCGGCTGCGCATCGGTCGAGGTCTGCCCGGCAGAGACGTCGATGATATCGGCACCCGCGGCGGTAAAGGCCTTGGCGATCTTCACCGCCTCTTCCGGCGTCACGCCTTCCTCGCCAACCCAGTCGTTGGCGGAGATCCGCACCGACATCGGTTTGCCTTCCGGCCAGACCGCGCGCATCGCCCGGAACACCTCCAGCGGGTAGCGCAGGCGGTTCTCCAGGCTACCACCATACTCATCCGTGCGAATGTTCGATTTTGGCGAGATGAATGACGAAATCAGGTAGCCATGCGCGGCATGAAGTTCGATCATGTCAAACCCGGCGCGCCCGGCCATCTTCGCAGATGCAACAAATTCGTTGCGAATTTGATCCATTTCGCCCCGCGTGATCTCCCGCGGCGCCGGGTTGTTTGCCGACCAAGGGATGGCAGAGGCCGAAACTGTCTCCCAGTTCCCGTCTGGCAAGGGCGCGTCCATCACTTCCCAGCCCAGCTGGGTTGAGCCCTTGCGCCCCGAATGGCCGATCTGGCAGCAGATCTTGGCGCTGGTCTCCGCATGAACGAACTCCGTCAGCCGCGTCCACGCCGCCTCATGCTCCGGCGCATAAAGGCCTGGACAGCCCAGCGAGATGCGGCCCTCTGCCGAGACACAGGTCATCTCGGTATAGACCAGCCCCGCCCCACCCTTGGCGCGCTCGCCATAGTGGATCATGTGCCAGTCGGTCGGGCAGCCCTCCACCGCCTTGTATTGCGCCATGGGGGAGACCACGACGCGGTTCTTCAGCTCCATCCCGCGCAGACGGTAGGGCGCAAACATCGGCGGCCGCACCGGCGCATCGGCAGGTGCACCGGCCTTGTCCTGAAACCACTTCTCGGCGCTTTGCAGCCACTCCGCATCGCGCAGGCGCAGGTTCTCGTGGGAAATCCGCTGCGAGCGTGTCAGCAGCGAGTAGTTGAACTGCACCGGATCCATATCCAGGTAGCGCTCGACCTCCTCGAACCACTCCAGCGAGTTGCGCGCTGCCGATTGCAGCCGCAGCACATCCAGCCGCCGTTCCTCCTGGTACCGCTCAAACGCGCGTTCCAAGGTCTGCTCCGTGGTGACCAGCTCCGCCAGCGCAATCGCACTGTCGAACGCCAGCCGCGACCCCGACCCGATGGAAAAATGCGCGGTGGCGGAGGCATCGCCCAGCAGCACGACGTTCTCGTGGTGCCACTTCTCGCACAGCACCCGCGGGAAGTTGATCCAGACCGCAGCGCCGCGCAGGTGCGCCGCATTCGACATCAGCGCGTGCCCGTCAAGATGATCGGCAAAGATCTCCTCGCAGGTGCGGATGATCTCCTCCTTGCTCATGCCCTCAAAACCCCAGGCCTCCCAGGTCTCGGCAGAGCATTCGACAATCACCGTCGCGGTGTCGGCGTCGAACTGATAGGCGTGGATCCACATCCAGCCGTGCTTGGTCTTCTCGAAGATGAAGGTGAAGGCGTCGTCGAATTTCTGATGCGTTCCCAGCCAGATGAACTTGCAGGGCCGCACGTCGATTTCCGGTTTAAAATGTTCCGCGAACTCATTGCGGACACTGGAATTCAGCCCGTCGCAGCCGACCACTAGGTCATAGTCTTTCTGATACTCCGACGCAGGCTTGGCGATGGTCTCAAACTGCAGGTTCACCCCCAGCTCCCGCGCCCGGTCCTGCAGCAGCAGAAGCATCTGCTTGCGCCCGATCCCTGCAAACCCGTGCCCGCCCGACACCGTGCGGGTGCCATCATGCACCACCGCGATATCATCCCAATAGGCAAAGTTCTCGCGGATAGCTTCCGCACTTTTCGGGTCATTGGCGCTCAGGTTCTCCAGCGCGTCATCCGACAGCACCACGCCCCAGCCAAAGGTATCGTCAGCCTTGTTACGCTCGACCACCGTTACCTCAGCCTCAGGCTGGCGCAGCTTCATCGAGATCGCAAAGTACAGGCCCGCAGGCCCTCCTCCCAGACAGACGACTTTCATGATCATCCCTTCCCGCTCAGCGCACGTCTCTGAGGATCAGGATAAGCAGGTCCGGAAAAACTTCAAGCCTAAAGTTTTAAGCTTGAAGTATTTGAGAGGGCAAACCGGCTCCTCCCGGTCACGTGACCGGGAAAACAAGGCCCGCCCGAGAATATGGATCAAAGCCCCCGCAGGTACTCCATCACCGCCGGGCGCACCGCCTGATCGCCGCGGTGGCGGGCATCCGAGATGATCTTGCGCAGTTCGCCCAGATCCACCCGCAGCAGCAGCGACTTCACCGGGCCGATGGAGGCCGGGCGCATCGACAGCGTGCGGATGCCCATCGCAGCCAGGCACACCGCCTCAACCGGGCGGCCCGCATCCTCGCCGCAGAAGCTCAGCGGCGTGCCGGAGATCGCACAGCGCTCCACGATCCGTTCGATGAAGCTCAGGAAGCTCACGTTCAGCGTGTCATAGCGCCGACGCACCCGCTCGTTCTCGCGGTCGGCGGCAAAGAAGAACTGCTTGAGATCATTGCCGCCGATCGAGATGAAGGCCACCTCGTCAAAGAACTTCTGCGGCGCATAGGCCAGCGAGGGTGTCTCCAGCATCGCGCCGATCTTCAGGTCAGCGGGCAGCACATGGCCCAAGATGCGCTCGCGTTCGATGGTCTTTTCGACTTCCGCCCGGGCAGAACGGTATTCCTCGAACTGTGCGACAAAAGGGAACATGATCGACAGCGGCCGCCCCTCGGCAGAGCGCAGCAGCGCCTGCAGCTGCATCCGCATCACACCCGGCTTGTCCAGACCCACCCGGATTGCCCGCCAGCCCAGCGCCGGATTCGGCTCATCGGTGGGCTTCATGTAGGGCAGCACCTTGTCAGAGCCGATATCCAGCGTGCGGAACACCACAGGCTTGCCGTGCGCAGCATCCAGCACCCGTTTGTACAGCGCCACCAGCTCCGACCGCTTCGGCATCTGGTTGCGCACCAGGAACTGCAGCTCGGTCCGGAACAACCCAACGCCCTCGGCGCCGGAGCCATCCAGCGACGGCAGATCCGCCATCAGGCCCGCGTTCATCACCATGTTGATGCGCTGCCCGTCAGTGGTGACGGCGGGCTTGTCGCGGATCGAGGCATAGCGCTCCTGCGCTTTGGTGTGCATCGCGATCTTGTCACGGAAGGCACCGACAACGGTGTCGTCCGGACGCAGATGCACCACGCCCTGGTCACCATCCACCATGATGTGGTCACCATTCAGCGCCTCGGTGGTGACCCGCTTGGCATTGACCACCAGCGGAATTGCCAGCGCCCGCGCAACAATCGCGGCGTGAGAGCCGACTGAGCCCTCCTCCAGCACAATCCCGCGCAAAGAACGTCCGTATTCCAGCAGGTCGCCGGGGCCGATGTTGCGGGCAATCAAGATCGGGTTTTCCGGCAGCTCCGCCCCGGTGTTGGTGCCCTGCCCGGTCAAAATCCTAAGCAGCCGGTTCGACAGGTCGTCCAGATCGCTCAGCCGTTCGCGCAAGTAAGCGTCCTGCACCTGGCTCATCCGGGCGCGGGCCTGGGACTGTTCCTTTTCCACCGCCGCCTCGGCACTCAGGCCCCGGGCGATGTCTTCTTCCATCCGCCGCATCCAGCCCTTGGAGTTAGCAAACATCCTATAGGCTTCAAGAACTTGCAGCTGCTCCTTATCGCCATTTCGGGACACTTCCAGCATCTTGTCGACGCCGACCCGCAGTTCCTCCACGGCATCGTTCAGCCGCTCCAGCTCCTTGTGCGGATCATCGGCAATGGGGTTGGTCACAATCACCCGCGGCTCATGCAGCCAGACGTGGCCCTCTGCGGCGCCCTCCTGTGCGGAAACCCCATGGATCAGGACCGCCTGCTGGTGCAGCGGCGACAGCGCCGCGCCCTCGCCGACAAAGGCGCCCAGTTCGGTCATCTCGGCGATCACCATCGCCACCACTTCCAGCGCATAAACCGCATCCGCCGAGAACTCGCGCGCTTCCTTGGACTGCACCACCAGCACGCCCAGCATCTCGCCCAGCCGCTGAACCGGCACGCCCAGGAAGGAGGAAAACCGCTCCTCCCCGGTTTCCGGCATATAGCGGAAGCCCTTGGCGTGCGGTGCATCCGGTGTGTTCACCACCTTGCCGTATTTGGCAACACGGCCCACCAGGCCCTCACCGATCCGCATCCGGGTCTGGTGCACCGATTCGGTGTTCAGGCCCTCTGTCGCGCACAGCTCCAGCGTCTCATCATCGCGGAACAGGTAGACCGAGCACACCTCGGTCCCCATGCTGTCAGCGATCAGATGGGTGATCTTGTCGAGCCGCGCTTGGCCGGCATCATCGCCCGCCATCGCCTCGCGCAAACGAACCAGAAGCTTCCGGCTTTCGGATTCCGTGGTATCGGCCATTCTCACCCTCTCCCGAGGTTTCTTCCCCGCACACTGCCGCCCTGATTGCTCTCTGAAAACGGGCACCGCCCAGAGTAGTACGCCAGCGCTCTCTCCTCCACCCACTTGTCCCACCCCGGCGGAAAAAGTCCAAGAGTTTTTGCGCCATTGCCCGCAATCGAAGCGGCACGCCAAAGCGCCGGGCAGATTACCGCCCGTGATCCGGCAAAAATGACAAAGGCGCCTGACCGGCGCCTTTGCGATTAACTGGACGTCTTCTTGGCCGCGGTCAGCCGGCTTTTTCCAGCTCGAACGCGTCATGCAGCGCCTGCACGGCCAGCTCCATGTATTTGCGGTCGATCAGCACCGAGATCTTGATCTCGGAGGTGGTGATCACCTTGATGTTGATGCCCTCATCCGACAGCACCTTGAACATCTTGGCAGCCACGCCCGACTGCGAACGCATGCCGATTCCGACCACCGACACCTTGGCGACATCCTTGTCGGCCAGCAGCTCGGCATAGTTCAGCTCACCCTGCTCCTTGATCGCCAGCAGCGCTTTCTCGGCGCGGGCCACCTGGTCGGTCGGGCAGGAGAAGGTCATGTCGGTGCGGCCATCCTCCGAAACGTCCTGCACGATCATGTCGACATTCACACCCGCCTCAGACAGCGTGGTGAAGATCGTCGCCGCGATCCCCGGGCGGTCGGCCACCGACTGCACGGTCAGTTTGGCCTCATCGCGGGAGTAGGCAACGCCGTTTACAACATTGGATTCCATGATTTCCTCCTCGTCGCAGACCAGGGTTCCGGCCTCGTCGGACTGTTCCTCAAAGCTCGACAGCACGCGCAGCTTCACATTGTAGCGCATTGCCAGTTCAACCGAGCGTGTCTGCAGCACCTTGGCCCCCAGCGAGGCCAGCTCCAGCATTTCCTCAAACGCAATCTTGTCCAGCTTGCGCGCCTTGCCGCAGATCCGCGGGTCGGTGGTATAGACGCCGTCAACATCGGTGTAGATATCACAGCGCTCCGCATCGAACGCAGCGGCAAAAGCCACCGCGGTGGTGTCGGAACCGCCGCGGCCCAGAGTGGTAATGCGGCCCTCGGGGCTGATACCCTGGAAGCCGGCAACAACCGCCACCTTCATGCCCTCGGCAAACTTGGCATTGATGTTTTCCGGCGGAATCTCCTCAATCCGGGCTTGGCTGTGCGCAGAACTGGTCTTGAGCGGAACCTGCCAGCCCTGCCAGCTGCGCGCCGGGATATCCATCTCCTGCAGCGTCAGCGCCATCAGGCCCGCGGTCACATTCTCGCCAGAGGACACCACGGCATCATATTCGCGCGCGTCATACAGCGGCGAGGTCTCGTCGACCCAGCCCACCAGCTCATTGGTCTTGCCGGACATGGCAGAGACGATGACGATCACGTCATAGCCCTTGGCCACCTCAACGCCGACGCGTTTGGCGGCGCGGCGGATGCGGTCCAGGTTGGCGACAGACGTGCCGCCGAATTTCATCACAAGTACGGGCATATGGAACGGGTCTCCCTGCGCTTGCGGGTTTCGGTCCCGTGCCTCATATGCGAGCCGCCCCCCAAGGGCAAGGGCGCGCGGGTCTTCCGGGCAAGGAAGCTGCGGCCCTGCCAGGGATTTCAGCGCGGCAAAGCGCCACAAGGCGCCAGCTGCGCAATTTCTGCCAATCCGGCTGCATCCCTGGGAGGGTGATCCGCCCGCCTTTCGTCAGGCGCGCCAGAACCGCACCGTCAGGATCGCGTAAACCGCCATCAGCTCCAGCCGCCCGATCAGCATTGCAACGCTCAAAATCCACTTCGCCGGATCATTGAGAGAAGAGAAATTGCCCGCAGGACCGATGATATCCCCCAGCCCCGGCCCGATATTGGCCACCGCCGTCGCCGCACCAGAGACCGAGGTCACGAAATCCAGCCCGGTCAGCGCCAGCATCCAGGCGACGATGCCGATGGTCACAACGAAGAACATGAAAAAGGAGATCACCGAGCTGAGAACATCAGCACTGACCGCCCGCCCCTCAAACCGCGGGACAAAGATCCCATGCGGAGACCGGATCCGTTGAATCTGCACCCGGATCGCCGAGAACAGCAGCTGATAGCGGAAGATCTTCACCGAACAGGCCGTGGAGCCCGCGCAGCCGCCAATCAGCCCGATGAAAAAGAACACCATGATCAGGAAGCTGCCCCAGCCCATGTAATCCACGCTGGCATAGCCGGTGCCGGAGATGATCGAGGTGATATTGAACAGCGCCTCGCGGAACGCCTGTTCGGGATGGTGCGGAAACACATAGACCAGCACGCTGGTCGTGACTGCGACCAGCAGCAGAATGATGGCCAGGAACGTCCGGATCTGGCTGTCGCGGAACAACGGCTCCGCATGGCCGTTGATCAGCTGCACATAGCGCACAAACGGCAGCGCGGCGATGATCATAAAGACCGAAGCCGCATATTCGGCAGGCCCCGAGAAGGTGCCGAAAGAGGCGTCGTAGTTGGAAAACCCCCCGGTGGACATGGTGGTCAGCGCATGCACCAGCGCATCGAATCCCTCCAGGCCCAGCATCAGGTAGACGATCATGCACATCAGCGTCAGCGTCACGTAGATCAAGGAGATCTGCTTGGCAATCGCCTGCGCACGCGGCAGGATTTTCCCCATGGTGTCAAAGGCTTCGGACCGGAAGATCTGCATCCCCCCAACCCTCAGCTCGGGCAGGAACACCATCGCCACAACAATGATGCCGATGCCGCCCAGCCATTGCAGGATGCCGCGCCACAACAGCAGCCCGCGCGGCAGATCATCCAGGCCGGAAATAACGGTTGAGCCGGTGGTGGTCAGCCCCGACATCGCCTCGAAAAACGCATCGACAAACCGCAGCTCGGTTGCCCCCAGCATCAGCGGCACGGCCCCGAACAGCGGCAGCGCCACCCAGACCAGCGTGGTCAGAAGGAAGGTCTGGCGGATGCTCAGCCCCTCCTTCACCCCGTTGGCACAGCTCAGCGACAGCAGCCCGCCCACCAGGACGGTGAACACGGCGCTCTCCAGGAACACGGGCCACTCGCCCCGGCCATCGTAAAGATCGACCAGCAGCGGGAACACCATCATGGCTCCCAGAATGACGACCAGCAGGCCGATGACATACCCAACCGGGCGGAGATCCAACATGCGGCGCAGCGTTGGCCCCCCGCGCAGTCAGTGTCAAGTGGGCGGCGTCAGTCGCCGCTGCCGCTGGTGCCCGTTGCGTTGCGCTGCGGCATCTGCGGCGGGGKTGACGGCTTGCGCGGGCGCTTGGACGGCTCGCCTTGCGGCTTTTGCACTTTGGAATCCGCCGGGACCGCCGGGACCGCCGGGGGTTGGGCCGCTGCCGGCTTTGCCGCGGGTGCTGCCGTTCCCCCGATGCCGCCCTTAGCACCTTCCTGTGCACCTTCACCGCGGCGGGCGGTGACACTGCGGAACTCCGCAGGCTTCGCCTCCGCCTTCTCTCCGGCTGTTTTTCCGTTTGCTTTGACTGCTTCAACAGCAGGCGCAGGTTTCACCGTTTCCTTGACGGCTTCGGCACTGACCGCTGCCGGCTTCTGCATCTCTGCTTTTGCAGCCGCCGGTTTGACGGCCGCCTGCTTGGGTTCCGCGGGCGCTTCAGCAGGCTGCACGGCCTTCGGAGCAGCCCGTTTGCGCGCCGGCGTCTTGCGCGGTTATTTTGCGCGCTGCGGGTTTACGGGCCGAAGCCTTGCGCGGAGCGGGCTTTCCGGCCTTGGCCGCTGCCGGCTCCTCCGCTTCTACCGCTGCAGCAGTCTTCGCTTCCGGGGCGGCCTCAGCTGCGGCAGCGGCATCCCCTGCCACAACCGGAACACCCGCTTGCAACAGCCGCCGCTGAGCTTCGAGCATCGACTGGGCCAGCTGCATCTGCGCCAGCGGCGCCTGCAGCGCGGCCTCTGCCGCCTGGCGCCACAGCTTCAGCTGCAGCCCGGCCGCATAGCCTGCCCATTCATGCGTCTTGACCGTCAGGCCGGGGATATTGTGAAAGCTCGTCATTTGTTACTCCTAAAGTCCTGCACTGCACTTGCTCCGGGACGTTGCTGCGGTTCCCGGGCAAAGAAATACGGGAGCGGCCGCCGGGGGCATCCCGGGCCTGATGCAGCGGAAAACGGGCCGTCAATTGCAGACACCTGCGCGCAAGCTCCCCTCACCCCCGGCAGGACGGCCGGGGGGATTCGCATTGACGCTAGCATGAAGCGCTGCGTTGCGGCGTAAAAAATGCGGCAATGCAGAAATTACCGGAGGGCCGATCGGTTGACCCAGCGGAAACCCGCCTGAAAATCAGGCAGGCCAGTCCCCTTTAGCCCTGGTGGATCAGGGTGGAGAACAGTTTCGGATCCAGGCTCATCGCCTTGAACAGCGGCCCTTGGGTCAGCACGCTGACAGCATCATGGCTGTGCAGGCTTTCCTGGTGGCTGGCCACCACCCGGAAATCGCCGATCCGCGCGTCGCCCTGAAGCGCCTCGCAGAACAGCCGCGCCGCGTCCTCGACAAAGATCGGGTTGGCGGCGTTCAGCTCGGCAAAGGCCTGTTCGTCCTCGCGCTTGACCATCACCTGGGTCTCGGTCGGCACCGCCTTGCGGCACAGCTCGATCAGGTCCTCGAACCACAGGCAGTCGCTTCCGGGCACCGACTGCACCGAAATCCGCGCCACAGAGCGCTGCGAATGCGGTGTCGCCAGCTGGCCGCGCGCCTGACGGGCGTGCTCCGACAGCTCCAGCGAGCACGGGCAGGTCGAGGAATAGACATAGTCCAGATGCATGATCTTCTCACGCACCCCGTCGTGGTCCACCAACTCCAGCGCAAAGTCGTAGTACTGGTAGCCGCTCAGGCCGGAACGCAGGCTGCTGACCCGGGCCGGGAAGGAGAACCGCATCTGGATGCGCGCATCCGGGCTGTCCAGGTCGCTCAGGTAGTCATCCAGCGCGTTCGCCATCACCTCAAAACTGAAGGTCCGCTCCGCGTGCTTGTAAAACGTGCGCATGATCCGGGACATGTTGATGCCCTTTTTACCCGCATCCAAGCTGACGGTGCCGGTCACGCTGGTTTCCAGCGTCAGATCGCCGTCGTCGCGGGTGTGGAAACGGATCGGCAGGCGGAAATTCGAAATCCCCACATGCTGGATCTGCTCCTTAGCGCCGCGGATCAGGCTGGTCGGCCCGTTCTGCAGGTCAGGCAGTGTCGCACGATAGGCTTCGTCGGATTTGAAATCCTCGGGGTAAGTCCGCGACAATTCCGGATAATTGCCAACCTCACGGCCGGGCAGCAGGCGTGCCACCGCCGGGTCCAGCTCGGCAATCTCGGTCTCGGTCACGGTGCCGGCCCAGGCCCGCAGCACATCCAGCGCGGCAGCAGCTGCCTCGCGGTCCGGCGCCTCGGCAGCGTCGCGGTTGTGAATGTTCATCGGCGTTTCCCCCAGTGATACGGGCCCCATATAGGGTGCGGCAGGCCACCCTCATATACTGTTACGCGGCAATTTTCAAAACGGATCCGCCATTTGCGGCAGAACCGGCGCCTTATCGGACCCCCAGCACCTCCGCAAGGGTCCGTAAGCGGCGCGAACGCGACTTGTAATGCGCCGTCACCAGCACATAGGGGCGCGGCATTTCCAGCGCCGGGCCGTCCAGGCGGTGCAGCCTGCCCGCGCGGATTTCCCCGCCCACAACCTGTTCCGGCAGCAGCGCAATACCCAGCCCCGCCTGCACCAGCGCCACCACCGACGGCACCGACTGCCCGGTAACCGCCGCCGCTGTACCGTCGCGCGTGATCCCGTGCTGCACGAAATACTGCCGCCAGCCCGGCACCGAGGAAATCGTCTCACCCCAGCTGACCTCAACCAGCGGCGCCGTCCGGATGTCCATCTGCGGGTCCGCACCAACCGGCACCAGCCGGTCGTTGAACAGGGGCTGCGTCCGGTGCTCGGGGTGTTCGCCGCCATAAGTCAGCCGCGCATCAATCCCCTCCGCCTCCAAATCAATCCGGTCATCCTCGATCCTGAGCCGAACAGGCACATCGGGCCGCACCTCGGCAAAATTCTTCAACCGCTCCGGCAGCCACAGCTGCGCCAGCGCGGGCGTGGCCGAGATCACCAGCGGCCGCCGGGTGCCGCCCTCGGTCAGCGCCTCTGTGAAACTGGCAATCTCCGCCAGCGATATCGCCGCCTTCTGGTAATAATCCCGCCCCGCATCGGTCAGCCGCACCTGATTGGCACGGCGGGTGAACAGCTTCAGCCCCAGCCAGTCCTCCAGGTTCTTCACCTGCATCGACACCGCTGCAGAACTGACGCCCAGCTCCGCCCCGGCAGCCGAAAAGCTCCCGGTGCGGGCAGCGCATTCAAAGGCGCGCAGGGCGTTCAAGGGCGGCAGTTTCATGGCGGCACAGTGCAAGAAATTCTTATGCTCGCCAAGATATTTTATAGTGGTCAGATCCCTGCCCGGCGCGCAGGCTTGGGAAAAGCCCGAAAGACCCCAAGGAACACCCCATGCGCGATATTCTCGATCTCAACCGTTACCCGCTCGACCGCCCCGGCACCCCGGAATGGCAGGCCCTGGTGGACCGCTGCCGTGCCGAGCTGGCCGCCGACGGCATGTTCAGCCTCGAAGGTCTGATGAAGCCGGAGGTCGCCCAGGGCGCCGCTGATGCGCTGAAGGGCAAGTTCGAGACCGAAAGCTTCCACCACAAGCGCTGGCACAACATCTACTTCAAGGACGCGGTCGACGGCCTGGCACCGGACCACCCGGCGCTGCAAAAGGTCGAGACCTCGAACTTCACCCTTTGCGCCGACCAGTTCCCGGACTCGCCCGTGCTGCGTCTGTACGATTGGCCGCCCTTTGCAGAATTCCTCGCCGCCACCATGGACAAGCCCGCGCTCTACACCATGGACGACCCGCTGGCGCGGCTGAACATCATGTCTTACGGCGCAAGCCAGGCGCTGAACTGGCATTTCGACCGCTCCGAATTCACCACCACCATGCTGCTGCAAGCGCCTGAAGAAGGCGGCGAATTCATCTACAGCCCGGAACTGCGCACGGATGACGACCCGAACTACGAAGGCGTCGAACGGCTGCTGGCGGGCCAAGATCCCAATATGCGCGTGATTACCCTTGATCCCGGCACCCTCAATATCTTCCGCGGCAAGAACTCGCCCCACCGGGTAGGCACGGTGAAAGGAGACAAGACCCGTGTGATCGCAGTCTTCACCTTCTACGAAAACCCGGGCGTGCGGTTTTCGGACGAGGAAAACATCGGCTTCTACGGCCGCGCGTCATGACCGAACTGGCCGTTTTCAAGGACGAGCGCAAACGCACCTTCCTGAACGCAGAAGGCTCAGACAAACCGCTGAAGTCACCCCTGGGCCAGGACGTTCTGGACCGCGCCCGCGCCTACCGCCTGCAACGCTTGCGCGATGAGATGACGCGGCAGGACGTGGCGGGTCTCCTGCTCTATGACCCGGTCAACATCCGCTATGCCTTTGACTGTTCCAACATGTCTATCTGGACCGCCCATAACCCGATCCGCTACGCGCTGATCCTGAACGGCGGCCCCGGCATCATGTTCGAATTCAAGGGCTGCGAGCATCTGAACAACGGCTTGCCCGGCATTGACGAGGTCAGGAATGCCATCGGCTGGATGTTCATGTGCGCAGGCGACAAAGCCGCGGACAGGCTGGCGCCATGGGCGGCGGAGATCGCGGATCTGATCAAGCAATACGGCGGCGGCAACCCGCGGCTGGGCGTCGACCGGATGGAGCCCGAGGGCGTGCACGCCCTGTCAGAACACGGCATCCAGGTCATCGACGGCGGCCAAATCACGGAAACCGCCCGCGCCATCAAATCCGCCGATGAAATCGAACTGATGCGGTGGACCATCCGCGTCTGCGAGGCCGGCATGGCCCGGATCTACGAACACTCCGTGCCCGGCGTCACCGAGCAGGAGCTTTGGGCGCATCTGCATTTCGAGAATGCCCGCTCCGGCGGCGAATGGCTGGAAACCAAACTGCTCACCTGCGGCCCCAACACCAACCCCTGGTACAAGGAATGCTCCGCCCGCGAATGCCGCGCGGGTGAAATGATCTCCTTTGACACGGACATGATCGGCCCCTACGGCTATTGCGCCGACCTCTCGCGCAGCTGGACCTGCGGCTATGTGCCGATGAATGATACGCAAAAGCGGCTGTATACGGCGGCGCGGGCTCAAATCGACCACAACATGGCGCTCTTGCAGCCCGGCCTCAGCTTTGCCGAATTCAACACCAAGAGCTGGCAGATCCCCGAACCCTATCAACCCTACCGCTACTCGCTGGCCGCGCATGGCGTCGGCATGGCCGATGAATGGCCGGTGGTGCCGCTGCATGTGGACTTCGACGGCGCCCACGGAGGTGAGTTCGAGGAGAACATGGTGATCTGCATCGAAAGCCTGATCGGCGAGAAAGGCTCCGAGTCGGTCAAGCTGGAAACCCAGGTGCTGGTCACCGCCGACGGGCCGCTGCGGCTCGACAGTTTTCCCTGGGAGATGTGATCCGGCAAAAAAAGGGGGCTGTCTGCCCCCTCTTGAGCCAGCGGCTCAATTCACCCCCGAGAGTATTTCAGGAAAGATGAACCTCCGCCGGAGCTTCAGCCCTGCGCAGCTTCCAGCGCCGCCTTGATGTCGGCGATCAGGTCGTCCGCATCCTCAAGGCCCACCGAGAAACGCACCAGGCCGGGCGTGATACCCAGCTCGTCCTTCAGTTCGTCGGTCAAACGCTGATGGGTGGTGGTCGCCGGATGTGTGGCGATGGATTTCGCGTCGCCGAGGTTGTTGGAGATCACAGGGATGGTCATCGCGTTCAGGAACTTGAACGCAGCCTCCTTGCCGCCCTTCAGGTCCAGCGACAAAACGGTGCCGCCTTTGCCGCCCAGCTGGGTCTGCACCAGCGCGTTCTGCGCATGGTCCTTCAGCCCCGGATAGATGGTGCGCTCCAGCGCCGGGTGGCCGGTCAGGGCTTCGGCGATTTTCAGGGCGGTTTCGGCCTGGGCATTCACACGCAGCGAAATCGTCTCCAGCCCCTTCAGCATCACCCAGGCATTGAACGGGCTCAGCGATCCGCCGGTGTGCTTCATATAGGGTTCCAGCGTGCCGCGGATATAGTCCTTGGAGCCCAGTACCACCCCGCCCAGCGCCCGGCCTTGGCCGTCGATATGCTTGGTCGCGGAATAGATCACCACATCGGCGCCCTGCGCGATGGCGTCGGAGAACACGGGTGTCGAGAACACGTTGTCCACCACAACAGTTGCACCAACCGAATGCGCGATCTCCGCCACACCCGCGATGTCGATCACCTCCAGCGTCGGGTTCGACATGCTCTCGAAAAACACTGCCTTGGTGTCCGGGCGCACCGCCGCCTTCCAGGCGTCCAGGTCGGTGCCGTCGATAAAGGTCACCTCTACCCCGAAGCGGCCCAGCACATCGGCCAGGATATAGTTGCAGGAGCCGAACAGCGCCTTCGCGGACACGATATGATCCCCCGCCTTCACCAGCGAGGTCAGCGCGCCGTTCACGGCCGCCATGCCCGATGCGGTGGCAAAGGCATCCTCTGCCCCTTCCAGCGCCGCGATGCGCTTTTCGAACATGTCGACGGTCGGGTTGCCGTAGCGGGCATAGATGAACTCATCCGGGCCGGTCTCGATGAACCGCGCCTCGGCCTGCTCGGCGCTGTCGTAGACGAACCCTTGCGTCAGGAAGATCGCCTCGCTCACCTCGTTGTACTGGCTGCGGCGGGTGCCGCCATGCACCAGCTTGGTGCGCTTGTTCCAGTTGTCGCTCATCTCTTCTGTCTCCTCGCGCCCATAGCGCACAAAAAACCCCCAATCGGCCAAGCGAAAGGGGGTCCTTCACGTCCTGACCTCTTTAGCGGGATTGTTTAACGTGGCCCGCAATCCGGTAACAAATCGCCACGATGTGATGCTTGGGCTTTACGCATCTTGCGGGATTCGGTCAAGCGGCAGCATGTCCGGCTTTCACAGGGATGTGAGCCGCCCTGCCCCTTGCCCGGCCCCCGCGCCCCGTGCTCCTGTGGCCGGGCACACTGACGGAGGCACGCGATGCAGGACCCGATCCAGCTCTATTACTGGCCCACGCCGAACGGCTGGAAAATCTCCATCGCACTGGAGGAAATGGGCCTGCCCTATGACGTCACCCTGATCGACATTGGCAAGGGCGATCAGTTCGCGCCGGAGTTCCTGAAGATCTCCCCCAACAACCGGATGCCCGCCATCGTGGATCCGGACGGGCCGGACGGCGCGCCGGTCTCGCTGTTCGAAAGCGGCGCCATCCTGCAATACCTCGCCCGCAAGGCTGGGCGGTTCTACGGCGCGGACGAACGCGCGCGGCTCATCGTGGATCAATGGCTGATGTGGCAGATGGGCGGTGTCGGACCAATGGCGGGACAGGCGCATCACTTCCTGAAATACGCGCCCGAGGACTTGCCCTATGCCAAGGACCGCTACCGCAACGAGGTCGCCCGCCTCTACGGCGTGCTGGACCGGCAGCTGGCGGAGAATGAGTATGCGGCGGGGGCCGACTATACCATTGCCGATATGGCGATCTGGCCCTGGGCCTCGCTCTGGGAAGGCCAGCAGCAGACCCTTGAAGACAAGCCGCATCTGGCCCGCTGGCTGGATCTGATGTGGTCCCGCCCCGGCGTTGTGGCCGGCCGGGCGCTGCACGCGGACCTGCGCGCCGACCGGTCCGATACCAAAGCCCAGCAGGTGATTTTCGGGCAGGGCAACTAAATCGCACCCGCACCGCACCGCAGGTGCGCTGCCCGGCCCAAGGCTTGAGCGCCTCATCTGTGATGAGGTGCCAAGGCGCGGGAGCCCGCCCCTGCCAGCCGCCGGTTACTCCGCCGGACCGGCCTCTTCCTCCAGCCCGTATTTCTGGAACAGCTGCCCCTGCAGCATGAAGAAGGCAAACATCGCCACCGGCAGCCCGAAGGTCTTGAAATAGACCCAGGTGTCGGTGCTCTGGCTGCGCCAGATCAGCTCATTCGCCACCGCGAGGCCAAAGAAGAACGCGCACAGCCGCCGCGTCAGGATCATCCAGCCCTCCTGCTTCAGCGGCATCAGTTCCTCCATCACCACCTTGAGCCAGCTCTGCCCGCGCAGCAGGCCGATCCCCAGCAATCCGCCGAACAGCAGATACAGCATCGTCGGCTTCATCTTGATGAAGCGGTCGTCGTTGAACCACACCGACATGCCGCCGAACAGCACCACCAGAATGAGCGTGGCAAACTGCATCCGCGACAGATGCCCGGTCAGCTTCCACAACGCCAGGGTGGAGGCCACCATCAGCGGGATGAACGCCGCGGTAATGACGATGAAGCCCTTGTATTCGCTGCCGCCGATCAGAAACACCTCATCCTTCAGCTTCAGATAGCCGATGAAGAACAGGACAATCGGCCCCAATTCCAGCAGCATCTTCAGGGTCGGGTTGATCTTCTTCTCGGCCATGGGGCCTCCTGTCAGTTCTGCACGCGGTCTCAGCCGCCCATTTCCACTATCRCGGCGCCCAGCGCGATCAAAGCCATCAGCGCAATCCGCCGCGGCCCCACGGTTTCCTTCAGCACCAGCCAGCCGATCAGCGCCGCAAACACCGTCGAGGTCTCCCGCAGCACCGCCGCCTCGCCAACCTTGTCGAGCCGGGTCGCCAGCATGATGGCGCCAAAGGAGGCAAAGGCCACCAGCCCGCCAAAGAAGCCCCGCACCATCAGCGGCCCCGGCGCGGGCGGCGCAGGCATGGTCCGCCAGCGGGTGAAGGCAATCACCGGAAACACCAGCCCGTCGATCATGAAAAACCATGCCAGGAATGTGAACGGATCCGCCGTCGCCCGGATCCCATAGGCGTCATAGGTGGTGTACAGCGCCACGAACAGCCCGGTGATGACCGCCAGCAGCAGCGCAATCCCCAGCGTCTCCCGCGCGGTGACCAGAAAGATGAAGTTGTAGATGGCAAGCCCGAAGATCCCGGCCAGCAGCACCCCGACCCCCAGCCATTGCGTGAGTGTGAATGTCTCGCCGAACAGCCAGTAGGCCCCGATCACCGCAAACAGCGGCCCGGTGCCGCGCACCACCGGATAAACCACCGTATAGGCGCCCTTGGTATAGGCCAGCGCCTGAAACAGCTTGTAGAGCACATGGATCACCCAGGCACCCGCGAAGATCAGCCACATATGCGGCTCGGGCCAGGGCACCACAAAAAACGCAAACGGCGCCGCCATCACGCAGTAGGAAAAGTCGATTGCCCCGCGTGACAGCCAGGGGTCATGCCGCCCCTTCTGCAGTGCACCGAAGACCGCATGCAGAAAGGCCGCCCAGATGGCCAGAAACAGCGCTGCCTGATGCCCGGCCTCGGTGCCTTCCAGGGAGATCAGCCAATCGCTCAAATCAAATGCCCTTGCTCAGCCGGGAAATGCGGCGGTTCAGGATTTCTCCAGCCCGGTCAGCGCTGCCGCGAATTCCTCCGGATCAAACGGCGCCAGATCGTCGATCTGCTCGCCGACGCCGATGGCGTGGATCGGCAGGCCGAACTTGTCCGCCAAGGCCACCAGCACGCCGCCCTTGGCGGTGCCGTCGAGCTTGGTCATCACCAGGCCAGAGACATCGGCCAGCTGCTGGAAGGTGCCGACCTGGCTCAGCGCGTTCTGGCCGGTGGTGGCATCCAGCACCAGCAGGGTATTGTGCGGTGCGGTCTCGTCCTTCTTGCGGATGACACGGACGATCTTCGCCAGCTCCTCCATCAGGTCGGCGCGGTTCTGCAGCCGTCCTGCGGTGTCGATCATCAGAAGGTCTGCGCCATCCTCCTGCGCGTTGGTCATCGCATCAAACGCCAAGGAGGCCGGGTCGGAGCCCTCAGGCGCGGTCAGCACCGGCACGCCCGCGCGGTCGCCCCAGACCTGCAGCTGCTCCACCGCAGCGGCACGGAAGGTGTCGCCCGCGGCAATCACCACCTTCTTGCCTGCGCCCTTGAACTGGCTGGCCAGCTTGCCGATGGTGGTGGTCTTGCCGGAGCCGTTCACCCCGACCACCAGCACCACTTGCGGGCGCTTGGCATAGATCGGCAAGGGCTTTGCCACCGGCTCCATGATGCGCGCGACTTCCTGCGCCAGCAGCTCCTTGATCTCGCGGCTGGAAACCTTCTTGCCCATCCGCCCCTCGGCCAGGTTGGCGGTCACCCGCAGCGCGGTGTCCACCCCCATGTCGGCGGCGATCAGCAGCTCCTCCAGCTGCTCAAGCATATCGTCATCCAGCGCCCGGCGCGGCTCTGCCGCAGCAGAGCGGCCCATCAGACGGCCCAGCAGGCCCGGGGATTTCTTCTCAGGCTCCAGCGCAGGCTGCGGTGCCGGTGCGGGCTTGGGCGCTGCCACCGGCTGCGGCGCAGGCGCAGGTTCGGGCTCTGGCGCAGGCTCCGGCTCAGCAACAGGTTCGGGCTGCGGCACCGGTGCCGGTGCGGGCTGCTCGGGCGTTACTGCCGGGGACTCCGCCAGCGCCTCAAACTGGGCCTCAGCTTGAGTCTCTGCAGCATCCGCCGCACCGCTCTCCGCGCCCTCCTCGACAATCGCATCGAGCCCCTGCTCGAGCTTGGAGGAGGATTTGAACAGCCGCTCCTTGAGCTTTGAGAAAAACGCCATCTTGGTCTCCGCAAAAGGGTCTGCACCCCACCTAATGCGGTTTCAGCCGGAGTGCAAAGCGCTAGGCGCCGCGAAACTCAGGAAAATGCCGCCAGAAAGCCCCCTTGCGCCCCCCAGTACAGCGGCCAGACGGCATATGGCGTGATCCGGCGCAGCGGGTGGTCCTCCGGCAGCACAAAAGTTTCCGCCGCCAGCACCATGTCCGACAGCATGAAGGCTGAGGCTGCGGCAAAGGCCCAAGAGCCGGACGGCAGCGTCAGCGCCGCCGCCCCCATGCCAAGGATGATCGGGAAATAGGCCAGCACCGGGCCTTTCAGCGCCCCGGCCCGCGGCGCCAGGATGCGTGCCATGACCAGTCCCAGCACCAGCAGAACTGCCGCGACTACCATCCCCGGCATTTGCAGCAGCCGCGCCGGGTCGCTTGCCTCCCGCGTCAGGAACAGCACCGCATAGGCCAGATGCCCCGCGGCAAAGGCGCCGACACCCGCCATGAACGCCCCCTCGCCGTCGCGCGACAGGAACAGATCGCCCAGCGCGCACAGGCCCAGCGCCACGGCCAGCAGCCAGGGTGCCCCCATCAGCAGCGCCGCCAGCGCCAGCAAGGCCACAGAAGCGGTTTTCAACAGGCTGCGCAGGACCCCCGGCGGCTGCGCAGCCATCAGCAGGTAGATCAGCGCACAGGCCGCAGCCCCCGCCCAAAGCATCAGTTCCGCCGTCATCACCTGCCTCCCCTTTGATTTTCCGCAACTCTGTCCGCGCACGCTGCCCCCGGTCAAAGGTGACCCCGCGGGAGCCTGCTCAGAAAACGCAAGGCTTGGAGCATCCGCTGCTCCTGAGGCACAATGCCCTCATGCGCTTTGTGATGATTCTCCTGCTCGCTGCCCTGCCCGCCCCGCTGGCGGCGGGGGAGCCGCTGAGCGCCCGCGAGTTTGACCGCTACACCCAGGGCCGCACGCTGTTCTATGGCTTCGGCGGCGCCATGTACGGGGTTGAGCGCTACCTGCCGAACCGCCGGGTTGTCTGGTCTTTCCTGGACGGCAAATGCCAGGAAGGCAGCTGGTACGAAGAGGCAGGCCAGATCTGCTTTGTCTACGAGAACCGCGACGACCCGCAGTGCTGGACCTTTGAGCTGACCCCGCGCGGGCTGACGGCGCGGTTCGAGGATGACCCCGCCGCCACCGAGCTGTACGAGGCCGAGGACATCGGCGAGGATATGCTCTGTTACGGCCCCGAGGTCGGCACCTGAGGCCGCTGCAGATGCTCCGCTAGAACAGCGAACCCTGACCGCCGCCCTCTGCCGGAGGTTTCGGCGCGTCCGTCTTCGGCGCCTGTGCCGCCCCGCTCTCCAGATCCAGCGTGCCGTCTGCAAATTCGATCCGCAAGGCGCCCGCCTTGGCGGCGGCAGCCCTGGTGGTCAGGATCTCATCGCCAGACCGCACCACCGCATAGCCGCGCTCCAGCGTTGCCTTGTAGCTGAGGATTTCCAGCTGCCGCCCGGTGGCGGTCAGGGCCTGGCGCTGGCGGTCAATACGCGCGGCCTGCGCCGCATCCAGCCGCTGCGCCAAGCGGGTCAAGGCGTCTTTCTGCGCCGCAACTTCCCGCTGGATCGGCCGCAGGCTGAGGCGCGAGGCAAGGTTCTGCAGCCGGTCGCGCCGCCCCTCGACCAACTGGCGCAGGGTGGCCGGGCGCAAGGACGCCGCGGTTTCACTAAGATGCAGCCGCCGCCGCTGCACACCGGAAATCAGCGCGCCGGGCAGCCGGTCGGTAATCCGGTCCAGCCGCTGCCGCGGAGTTTCCAGCAGCGTATCGGGTTTGGGCAGTGCGCGGGCCAGATCGTTCAGCCGCTGGCGCCTCAGCTGCACCGCCTGCCCCGCAGCACGGGTCAGCCGCGCGCCCTGGTTCTCGCTCCACGCCATCAGTTCCAGCCGCACCGGCACTGCCAGCTCCGCCGCCGCAGTCGGGGTCGGCGCCCGGCGGTCGGAAACAAAGTCGATGAGCGTAGTATCGGTCTCATGCCCAACGGCAGAGATCAGCGGAATCTGCGAGGCCGCGGCGGCACGGGCCACGATCTCCTCGTTGAAACCCCACAGATCCTCGATCGAGCCGCCGCCGCGCGCAACAATGATCAGATCGGGCCGCGGCAGCGCGCCGCCCGGTGTCAGGCGGTTGAACCCTTCGATGGCGCGGGCCACTTCGGGCGCGCAGTTCTGCCCCTGCACTGCGACCGGCCAGACCAGCACCTTGCGCGGAAAGCGGTCGCGCAACCGGTGCAGGATATCGCGGATCACCGCGCCCGAGGGCGAGGTCACCACCCCGATGATCTGCGGCAGATAGGGCAGCGGTTTTTTCCGCTCCGGCGCAAACAGCCCCTCCGCCTCCAGCTGCTTCTTGCGCTTTTCCAAGAGCGCCATCAGCGCGCCCTGGCCCGCAACCGCAACCTCATCCACGTTCATATTGTACTTGGACTGCGCGCCAAAGGCGGTCAGCCGGCCGGTCACAACCACCTCCAGCCCTTCCTCCGGCACCACCGACAATCCGCTGATCTGCCCCTTCCATGTCGTGCAGGCCAGCACAGAGCGGTCATCCTTGATGTCGTAGTAGAGATGCCCGGAACGCGCCTTGAACACCCGGCCCACCTCGCCCTTCACCCGGATCCGGCCGAACGTGCCCTCCAGCGTGCGTTTCACCTCGCCGGAAATCTCGGAAACGGTGAATTCCGGGGCATTCTGGCCCGGCTGCGGATCGTCAAACAGGTCGGACATCGGGGGCTGCTCTCCTGCGGCCTTTGGCCGGTCTTGTTTTGAAGTCGCGCGCAGCATAGAACGCGCGGCAAGCAAGGCAAGCCCCGGGTCGCGTCCCGCGGGCTACAGGGCTCAGGCAGATCGGAGAATGCGCCAATGAACATCCTTATCCTCGGCAGCGGCGGGCGTGAACATGCACTGGCCTGGGCCGTGATGCAGAACCCCAAATGCGACAAGCTGATCGTGGCGCCGGGCAACGCAGGCATCGCCCAGATCGCCGATTGCGCGGCCTTTGACATTGAGGACGGCGGCGCGGTGGTGGCCTTCGCCGAGGAAAACGCCATCGACTTCGTGATTGTCGGCCCCGAGGCCCCGCTGGCGGCAGGCGTCGCCGACCGGCTGCGCGAGGCAGGATTGCTGGTGTTCGGCCCCTCCGAAGCCGCTGCCCGGCTTGAGGCCTCTAAGAGCTTCACCAAGGAAATCTGCGACGCGGCCAGCGCCCCCACCGCAGGCTACGGCCATTTCACCGATGCCGAGGCCGCCAAGGCGCATGTGCGTGCTAACGGCGTGCCCACCGTGGTCAAGGCGGACGGCCTTGCCGCGGGCAAGGGCGTGATCATCGCCATGACTGAAGACGAGGCCATGGCGGCCATCGACGACATGTTCGGCGGCGTCTTCGGCGGTGCCGGCGCCGAGGTGGTGATCGAGGAATTCATGGAAGGCGAAGAGGCCTCCCTGTTTGTGCTGGTGGATGGCGAGGACGTGCTGGCAATCGGCTCCGCCCAGGACCACAAGCGCGTCGGCGAGGGCGACACCGGCCTCAACACCGGCGGCATGGGCGCCTACTCCCCCGCACCGGTCCTATCGGCTGAGGTCGAGGCAAAGGCGATGGATGAGATCGTGAAGCCCACCATGCGGGTGATGGCGGAACGCGGCATGCCCTATCAGGGCGTGCTCTATGCGGGCTTGATGATCAAGGACGGGCAGCCGCGGCTGGTGGAATACAACGTCCGCTTCGGCGACCCGGAATGCCAGGTGCTGATGATGCGCCTCGGCGCCCAGGCGCTGGACCTGATGCACGCCGCGGCTGAGGGCCGCCTTGCGGAAGCGCAGGTCAACTGGGCCGACGACCACGCGATCACCGTGGTGATGGCGGCTGAGGGCTATCCGGGCTCTTACGAGAAGTTCTCCGAGATCAAGGGCCTGGACGCGCTGCCCGAGGACAGCAGCAACATGGTGTTCCATGCAGGCACCAAGACGCAGGACGGCAAAGTGCTGGCGGTTGGCGGCCGGGTGCTGAACGTGACCGCCCGCGGCGAAACCCTGCAGGAGGCCCGCGACCGTGCCTATGCGATGGTGGACGGGGTGGACTGGCCCCAGGGCTTTTTCCGCCGCGACATCGGCTGGCGCGCGCTGAAGTAATCCGGCAGGCAGGCCCTCCCGCCTGCTCCGGACCAATCACAGATTGATCCTCACAGTTGGGCGTGGCCGGGCGCTGCCGCGCCCGGCGGCCTGTCCGCCCGCGCCCGCGGTTTGCCAGGGGTGCAGCACCGGGATATCCTGCCGGCCGGAAAGGACAGCCTGATGACGCGTGCACCCGCCCTCAGCCGCCTGCCGCAGCCCGGATCGGCTGCCGGAGGGCCGGACCTTTGACTGCGCCGCGTCGGCTTGAGCCCGGCGATCCCTGCCTGAGGGATGTGCTGGATCTGATCCAGCGCAGCTTTGCCTTTATGGAGGGGCGCATCGATCCCCCCTCCTCCATGCACCGCCTGACCCTCGCTGCACTGCAAGAACAATGCCGCCGCGGCGAAGTCTGGGCCATTGGCACACCGCCTGCGGCCTGCGTGTTCCTGACGCCCCGCCCCGATTGCCTCTACCTGGGAAAGCTCGCGGTAGACGGCAACCATCGCGGCACCGGGCTGGCGCGGGCACTGGTGAAGCTGGCCGCAGCCCGCGCCAAGGCGCTGAGCCTGCCGGTGCTGCGGCTGCAGACGAGGGTCGAACTGACGGAAAACCACGCGGCCTTTGCCAGGATGGGGTTCCGCAAGACGGGCGAGACCGCGCACCCCGGGTTCACCAGACCGACCTCGGTGACCATGGAGAAAGAGGTACAAGGGGGAAGAGCTGAAGGCTGAGCAACGGGCTGCTTATTAGCTCATCAGCGGAGCCATCTCTGAACCCAGCCGGTCCTTTCGCAAGGGACAAAAGTCTGCATCCCGGCCTGACGGCTCTACTCAGGCATCGCTTCCCGCCCGCCGATGGCAATGCGATGACCGGCGCATTTCAAGAGGCCGCAAATGCGGCGGCGTTCCGCAGCGGGCTGCCCGCGCGCCGCGGACACGGGCCGGCTGCGGCACCCAGGCAGGTTTCAGATCATCCTGCCGGCACTTCGGGGGCGGGCTGCCACCAGCCTCAGAAACCGCCCAGATCCGTCATCAGCAGGAACCGCCTGCGGAACTGGTCGAGCATGTCCGGCTCCAGCAAGTCCGCCGGATGGGTGATGCCAAAGGACGAGAAGGCCCGGTCCTTCATCTCCACCAGCTGGCGCTCGAGGTCCAGCTGGCCAAAACCGGACGGCAGCGCCAGTGCGGTTTCGAACACGGTGCGCAGCGGCGGCGAGCCCATGATATTGTACCAATGGGCGTTTTCGCTGCCGCCCTCATCCGCAACCGCCTGCAGTTCCCGCTCCAGCGCCAGCGCCAGCCGCATGTTGGGATCGGAATTGCCGATCTCGATCTCGAACTGGCGGGTCGTGTAGAGGTCTGCCAGCTCATCGGCAAAGCCGTCCGGATAGTCCTGCGCGACCTCGCCCTTGTTGAAGGAGAAGGCGTAAGCCATTGCTTTCATGTTGTTATCATGGTGCAGATTGGCATAGGAAATTTCCGAAGACAGATCCGAATCCAATGTCTTGATCATGACATTGAAATCGCTGTCGCGGTGGCTCAGCCCGAAGATGTCCAGCGAGGCCTCGAACAGGCTCAGGTCAAACACCAGCTCGGTTGCGGAAGACAAGCTGTCCAGCTTTTCGGTGATCTCGTTGGAGAACACCTGCATCTTGCTGACATGATCCGGCCAGGTTCCCTGGAACGCCTCGGCAAAATCGTAATAGGCAATGTTGTCCGGCTGATTCACAAAGGAATTCGGATCGCTCAGGTCGGACTCCAGCACCTGCCGCAAAAAGGTCTCGCCCCGGTCGCTGACATTGAACTGGTCCAGCGCATCGGCCAGCAGCTCCGGGTTCTGCAGCAGTTCATCCGGGTCGGTCATCGCATCGATGTCCGGGTAGCCGAAGCCGAAGGCGCGGGAGACGTTCAGATAGCGCGTGTCCTCCAGCTGGTTCACAAAGGAATCCGGATCCGTGGTGTCCGAATTCAGCACCCGCCGCAGAAAATCCTTGTTTGTGCGTTCCAGATCAAAGGTCTCGACCACCGCCTGCAGCAGCTCTTCATCTTCCAGCAGGTCATCGGCACTGGCCAGCCCGTCGGTATGCTGGTTGAACTCCGACACCAGTGCCTGGATGCTGCTGTCATATTCCGGCGGCTTGCCGAACTCGAACTGTTTGGCAAAATCGGCAAACCGTGTGTCGGTCAGCTTGTTGGCGAAAGAGTCCGGATCGCTCAGATCCGATTCCAGCACCTTCTGCAGGAAGAACTGGTTGTTTTCCATCCCCTTCAGGCCCACGTTGTCCAGCGCCTTTTTCAGCAGGGTAGAGTTGGACAGGAGGTCATCCGCGGTGGAAATACCCGCAAATTCGCTGCCGCCCTTGGCACTGGGCAGCTGCGGGCCGTCCGGACTGTTGAAACCAAAGGTTTTCGCCAGCGCCAGATAGCGGCTGTCGTTGAGGCGGTTCACAAAGGACTTGGAATCACTCAGGTCGGAATCCAGCACCTTCTGGATGAAGGCGCGGTTGCTGATGTCCTCATCCAGGCCAAAGGCGCCCAGCGTCACCTGCAGGAGACTGTAATCATCCAGCAGCTGCTCCGAGCTCTGGATGCTGCTGATGCGCTCTTTGAAATCCTGCACCTGACGGTCCAGAATGGGTGACTTTTCATAGACTTCCTGCTGCTGGGCCTGGGTCCGCTGCAGGAAGGTCCAGCCGGCGATACCGGTGCCGAACACATAGGGTGTAAAACTCACGCGCGTGTCTCCTGTGAAAACATGCCCCGGCCGGCGCCGCCGGCACTTTCCCATTTGCCGCAGGCTATCCAAAGGGAATGAATATTTCGGTAACGCCAGCGCGGATACGCCGGAGGACGCAGCAAAGATCTGATCCGAGGCCGGGCGCGGTTCTCCCGCCTGCTTCAGCCCATCCGGAGATGGGCCGCGCCGTTGGGCCGGGCGCCGCGCAAGGCGCGGCGCAGCCCGGTTGCGCAAGTTGTGTTCAGCGGCAGGCCAGTGCGTCCGTCAGCCTGGTGTCAGGATCAAAGGAACCGATATCCCGGGCAGTGATTTCACCATCCCGCAGCCGCGCGGTCATGATCCGGCGCCAGCCGCCGCTCACCATCACCAGTTCCGGCCCCTCACCGCAGTTGCGGAGGCCGGAGGTGATGAAGTCCTCGCCGATGCGGTGATTGGTCAGCCCGGGCTTGCTGGCCACTTCGTGCAGCGCGCCGTCCCGGAACCGCCAGATGCGCAGTGTTTTCGCCAGATGCGGCCGGTCGACATAGGCAATCTCGACATATCCATCGCCATCCAGGTCCGCGGCACCGATGGGCGCCAGCCAGCGGTGGCTTGTGCCGATATGCGGGGTTTCGGCAAGTTTTTCACCGCGCGCGCCATAAATGGCCAGCTGGGCGCCCGCGGCCGCATCGGTCTCGACCACCAGCACTTCGGGATTGCCGTCGCCGTCCACATCCGCCAGCCGCGGCGCGATATCTTCAAACACATGATCCAGCGGCAGGCGGATCAGGATTTCGGATGTCTGATAGACAGCCTTGGCGGTGCCCCAGCCTGTACCGGTATTTTCCACCTTCAGCACCAGCGCGCCGTATTCCACATCATCGCCCAGCACCGCATGGCCATAACGGGTGGTGGGTTCGCTGTAGCGGGCCGAGACAATCCTGTCTTCAGCCGCCAGCGCAGAAGGGCCGGCCAAGGCCAGCCCCAAGCACAACGCCCGCCAAACGCGGCGGGCGGAACGGGGCCGGACACGCAACGGACGCCGCCGCGCCGCCGGCCCCGCAGTCATCAGATCTGCTTTTCGGGCATATGCACCACCAGACCGTCCAGCGCGTCGCTCACCTTGATCTGGCAGGTCAGGCGCGAGCGGGCGGGATCGGGCTCATAGGCGAAATCCAGCATATCCTCTTCCATGTCGTCCTTGGCGGGCAGCTTCTCGACCCAGTCCGGCGCGATGTAGACATGGCAGGTGGAGCAGGCGCAGGCGCCGCCGCAATCGGCCTCGATGCCCGGAATGTTGTTGTCGCGCGCGCCTTCCATCACGGTCAGCCCGCTGGCCACATCCACCACGTGCTCGGTGCCGTTGTGCTCGATATAAGTGATCTTTGCCATTCGTCAGCTCTCTTCCCTTTTCCGGTACTTGCGCGACTGTGTAGCCAAGCGCCCGCGCCGGTGCCACCCCCAATTGCGACGCAGCCCTGCCGCTGCTGGACTTTAACGCTTCATGTTCTATATTTGTTCACGTTCAAATATTCTCAACCGCAGGGCCGTTTTCCTCATGCCAGTCCCCGCTCAAGCCTATGCCGCGCTCAATCCGCAGGCCAGCCCGCAAACCAGCCCGTCCCCCTGGCCGCGCCCGCCCCATTGCCTGCCCGCGGCCCGGCTGCAGGAGCCGCCGGAGAACGCCCGCGTCACCGTCGCGGGCCTGGTGATCCTGCGCCAGCGCCCCGGCACCGCCAAGGGGGTGATTTTCGTCACCCTCGAGGATGAGACCGGCGTGGTCAACGTGATCGTCTGGCGCAAGATCTACGAGGCCTTCCGCCGCGCGGTGATCTCCGGGCGGATGCTGCGGGTCACCGGGCGGCTGCAGCGGGCGCATTCCGTCACCCATGTGATCGCCGAAGACGTGGAGGACATCTCGCCGATGCTCGACCTCCTGCTGGCGGATCAGGGGCGCCAGGACGATCCGGCCTTTGCGCCGCCCCCCGAACTCGGCTAGGCTGCCGCCAAAGCAACGGCGCCCCCCGCCAGCGGGACAGACAGAGGCGCCGGCATGAGGCAACCGGGCATGATGCCATCCAACCTGACTTTCGCGCGGCGCCTGGCGCCTGCCCTGCTGCTGGCGGCCCTGGCGGCGCTGCCCGCCTGCGTTCAGCCGCAGCCCGGCAGCCCCGGCAGCGAAACCTCCCGCGCAGGCCGCTATGCGCCGCCCGGTGCCACCCCCGGCACCTGCTGGAGCAAGCACMCCTCCCCCGCCGTCATTGAAACCGTGACCAGCCAGGTGCTGGCCGAACCGGCGCAGCTGGACGCCAGCGGCAAGGTCATCCGCCCCGCCACCTTCCGCACCGAGACCAGCCAGCAGATCGTGCGGCCGCGGCGGGAACAGTGGATCGAAATCCCCTGCCCCGAAATGATGACCCCGGACTTCATCCGCACCGTGCAGCGGGCGCTGGCCGCGCGCGGTTTCTACCGCGGCCCTGTGCATGGCCAGATGGATGCCGCCACCCGCGCGGCGGTGCAGCGCTACCAGGCGCCGCTGGGGCTGGACAGCGGCACCCTGACGCTGGCCTCCGCCCGCAGGCTGGGGCTGATAGCCGTCGCAGGCTGAACCACCCGGTCCGCTGCCCGGTTCCCAGCTGCCCCGCCCTCTGCTAAGGTCCGGGCACCGGGCACCAGACATAAATGAGACAAACACCATGCTGACCACCCGCCTGCCGGACACCGGCTTTCTCTCCGGTGCCTCCGGCCCGCTGCGCCGGATGCTGGAGAGCCAGGCCACCGAAGTGCGCCTGCGCCAGGGCGAAGTGCTGTTCGAGCAAGGCGACGCGGGCGATGCGCTTTATGCGATTGCCGAAGGCGCGCTGGAGTTCTCGGTGCTCTCCGCCTCGGGCCGCAAGCTGTCGCTCGACATGATGCGCCCCGGCGCCGTGTTCGGCGAGATCACCCTGTTTGACCCCGGCGAGCGCACCGCCACCGCGATCGCCGCCGAACCCAGCCGGGTCCTGCGCCTGCGCAGCGGCGACGTGCTGGCGCAGATCCGCCAGCACCCCGACCTCGCCGCCGACCTGCTGCGGCTGGCGGGCCAGCGGATGCGCTGGATGAACACCCAATTGAACGAGCAGGTGTTCCTGCCGATGCCGGTGCGGCTGGCGCGCAAGCTCCTGTATCTCGCCCCCGAAAGCAGCGACGGCCGCGTGGCCCTGTCGCAGGCGGAACTGGCCGAATTTGTCGGCGCCACCCGCGAGGCGGTGTCCAAGACGCTCGCCGCCTGGAAGCGCAGCGGCCTCGTCGGCATCAGCCGCGGCGGCGTGCAGATCCTCGACCGCAGCGAACTGGCGGTGCTGGCGGAGCCGGATTCAATCTGATCCAGCTGCCGCCGCCGGAAAATCTGCGGTTTTCCGCACCAAAATCCGCGCTCTGTAATCCCGGTCACAGAACACAGGCCCCCACCGCGCCATAAGTGCCTCATAGACGGCCGTTATCCGTTCCATCCCAATGGCCGCCTGTCCAAAAAGAGCCATGTGCCCGCCAGCACATGGCTCTTCCCCTTATACACACCCGCCGTCTTTCCCGCACCGGAACACACATGTTTTCCGGACCGTTTCCGACAGGAGCGGGCAAAAAAGTTTTCTGAAAACTACTGCCAAGACTTTTCAGAAAAGTCTTGAACCGCAGAATGCAAAAGGCCGGGCAACTGCCCGGCCTTCCCTGGTTTATCAGCGGTCCCTGACCCGGATCACTCCGACAGGTTCAGCGCCACAAAGCGAGGTTCGCCGCCGCGGCGCACCAGCAGCAGAAGCGACTTGCGCCCGGCCTCTTTGGCCTCGCTCACACGCGCTTCCAGATCGCTGATCGTGACAACCTTCTGCTGGCCTGCCTCGGTGATCACGTCACCCGCGCGCAGGCCCTTCTCCCAGGCCTCAGACGTCTCATCCACCGACAGAACCGCCAGCCCCTCGACATCCTCGGCCACGTTCAGCTCAGCGCGCATCTGCTCGGTCAGCACGCCGACCGACAGACCCAGAAGTTCCTTCTCGGTGCTGCCCGGCGCATCGCCGCTGCCGCTGTCGCTGACAGGCCCGCGCTCTGCATCCTCACGGCGGCCCAGTGTGATCCGCAGCGTCTCGGTCTTGCCTTCCCGGTAGACCACGACGCGCACGGTCTTGCCGACTTCGGCATTGCCGACCTGGCGCACCAGGCCGCGGGTGTCCTTCACGTCGGCGCCGTCAAAGCTGACGATCACATCACCCGCCAGCACGCCGCCTTCCTTGGCAGGCCCCTCCGGCACGTCAGTCACCAGCGCGCCGCGGGCCTTCTCCAGCCCCATCGCCTCCGCCAGATCCGAATCCACATCCTGGATTTTCACGCCCAGCCAGCCGCGGCGGGTCTCGCCGAATTCCTTCAGCTGCTCCACCACCTTGACCACCACGTTCGACGCCATTGAGAAGCCGATGCCGATGGAGCCGCCGTTAGGCGACAGGATGGCGGTGTTCACCCCGACCACATCGCCGTCCATGTTGAACAGCGGCCCGCCGGAATTGCCCCGGTTGATCGCCGCATCGGTCTGGATGTAGTCGTCATAAGAGCCCGAAAGCTCGCGGTTGCGGGCCGATACGATGCCAGCGGAAACAGAGAACCCCTGCCCCAGCGGGTTGCCCATCGCCACCACCCAGTCGCCGACGCGGGCGGTGTCGCTGTCGCCGAACTTGACGTATTTCAGCGCCGCCGGCGCCTCGACCTTCAACAGCGCGATATCGGTATTGGGGTCGGTGCCGATCACTTTGGCGGGCAGCAGCTCCTTGGGCTGGCCCTCACCCGGGAAAAACTCGATCTCGATCTCGTCGGCGCCGTCGATCACGTGGTTGTTGGTGACGATGTAACCGTCCTCGGAAATCACAAAGCCAGAGCCCAGCGCCGACGACCGGCGCGGCCGGTTGCCATTGCCGTTGCGGTCCTGGAATTCACGGAAGAAATCCTCAAACGGCGAGCCTTCCGGCACGATGCCCTGCGGCCCGGTGCGCCCCTCCACGACGGTGCTGGTGGTGATGTTGACGACCGCCGGGCTGACCTTATCGGCCAGCGGCGCCAGGCTTTCGGGCCGGGCCATTGCGGATACCGCCTGCATCAGCAGGACCGCCGCGGCCAGCACCGTAAGCCAGGCCAGCCGGATCATCGCGCCGCTGCTGCCTGCCCGGCCGGAAATTGCAATTGCCTGTGGCTGCACGGATCTACTCCTTGTCATATTCAATTCTTGGCCTCCGTCCCGGACCGGCGCAAACGCCGTCATCATCGGGCAGAGTCTTATGGTCCCAATGTAGGAACTTCCGCCCGGCACGCAACCAATGATGCACGCTTTCAAGCCAGCGTGAAGACCCGCGGGCCCGCTGCCGGAGCCGGATCAGCGCTGCGCGTGCCATTGAACCGGACTCCGACCGGGTTTGCACCGTTTCTTAGGAATACAGCCCTACCGATGGACCTCCACTCTCTCACAATACCGGAGCCTTCAAATTGATGAAGACCTCTATCAAGACCGCAATCCTCTCCATCGTCGTGCTGGCCGCCGCAGTCATGTTCGCCCAGCTCGGCATTGCCCGTTACACCGATGCAGCCCGAAGCAGCACATTATCAGAAATGGACAGGATCGAATCCCTCGCCGCAACACTGGACGATCTGGAGATCGAATTCCTGTCAGCCCGGCGGGCGGAGAAAGACTTTCTGCTGCGGCGCAATGAAAAAAGCGCCGAACGCCACGCCGAAGTGATGGCGGATCTGACCACAGCCCTGGAGTCTGCCCGCACCCAGAGCGCCGCAATCCAGGGCTTCGCCGGCCATGAAAAGGAGTTTGCCGCCCTCAAAACCTCAATCGACGCCTATGGCGCCGGCTTCCTGCAGCTTGCGGACAGCCACCGCCGTCTGGGACTGGATGAGAAATCCGGCCTGCAGGGCGGCCTCCGCAGCGCAGTCCACGAAGTCGAAACCAGGCTCAAGGACCTCAACCGCCCGGAGATGCAAGTCAAGATGCTGATGATGCGCCGCCATGAAAAGGACTTCATGCTGCGCGGCGCAGACAAGTACCTCGGCCGCCTGGATGCCCGTGTTGCGGAATTCCTCGAATTTCCGGGCAGTTACTATACCGATCAGGCGCAACGCACCGAAATCGAAACCCTCCTGAAAACGTACCAGAACGCCTTCCAGTCCTTCGCCGGTGAATCGATGGCCGAAAAGCAGCTGCGCAAGGAGCTTTCCACCAGGTTCGCTGAGGCGGAGCCTGTCCTGATGTCCCTGCGCGATCAGTCCCGCATGCTGCTGGCAGACGTCCATGCTAAGGCAAACCTGGTGGAACAGTCGTCCCGTAAGACAGCCCTTGCGGCCGGCCTCGGCGGCCTCGCCCTGTTCATCCTGATCAGCCTGAAGCTCGCCCTTGGCATTTCCCGGCCTCTGACCCGGGCCAGCAGCGTTCTGCAAGGTCTGATGGCAGGGGATTACTCCAAGGATCTGCCTGCCTCCCGCATCACCGAAGTCGCTTCCATCGCCAGCGCTCTGGACGTGTTCCGCAACGACCTCAGGCAGAAGGACCAGCTGATGGGCGAGGTATCCGAGGTGATTTCGGCTTGCGGTGCAGGCGACTTCTCCAAACGGATCAGCACCGGCGGCAGCGACAGCGGCTTTGCCGTCCTGGCCCGCGGCGTGAACCAGATCGGCGAGGCAGCGGAACGCGGCGTCGGCGACGTGATGCAAGCGCTGAGCGCCCTGTCACAGGGCGATCTGACCCACCGGATGCCAAGCGGCCACCAGGGCGTGTTCAAGGAGATCTCCGGGACAATCGACACGCTCAATGCGAACCTCAGCGAAATGGTCGGCCAGCTGACCAACAGCAGCCGCACTCTGCTCAGCACCTCCGATGAAATCGCCGGCGCCGCAGAAGACGCCTCCCGCCGCGGCGAACACTCCGCCGCTTCGCTTGAGGAAACCGCAGGCTCCCTGCAGACCCTGAACGAAGCGGTGCAAAGCACGGCGGAAAACGCCCGGCAGGCCAACAGCTATGTGAGCGATGCGCAGCAGCAGGCGCTGTCGGCCCATGACCTCGCCAGCGAGTCGATCCGCGCAATCCGCCGGGTTGCGGACTCGTCGCAGGCCATTGCCAGGATCACCGACCTGATCGACGACATTGCGTTCCAGACCAATCTTCTGGCCCTGAACGCCGGGGTCGAAGCCGCCCGCGCAGGCGAAGCCGGGCGCGGCTTTGCCGTGGTCGCCTCGGAGGTCCGCAACCTCGCCCAGCGGTCCGCAGGCGCAGCAGGGGAAATCAATGAGCTGATCAGGAACAGCGGCCGCGAGGTCGACACCGGCGTCGGCCTGGTGGAACAGACCGGTGACGCCCTGGCGGTTATCCAGAAGGTTGTCGATCAGATCGTCGGCAAGGTGCGGGAAATCTCCGATGCCGCTTCCGATCAGGCCGGCAGCCTGACTGAGGTGAACACGGCAATCACCGCCCTGGACCGGAACGCCCAGCAGAACGCCGCGATGCTGGAAGAAACCGCCGCCGCAAGCCAGCTGCTGCGCCGCGAGGCAGGCAGCCTGGTGCAGGCCGTCGGCGGCTTCACGGTTGAGCCCGCCGCCGGCTGGCAGCCGCAGGACGACGGAGAAACCGGGCTGGCTTCAGCAGCCTGACCGCCCGCCGGAACACAAAAAAAAACAGCGCGGACTGCTGCCAGCCCGCGCTGTTTTTGTTTGCCCGAATACCGCCGGGACCGGGCCGTCAGATCCCCAGCCGGAACGCCAGCCAGACCAGGATCAGACCCAGCGCCAGCGCCGCCAGCCCGGCATTGCGGCGCTGCTCCTCCGTCAGGGTGCGCAGCATTTCCAGCAGCCGCTCCACAAGCGAAGGGGCCAGTGCGTACACCAGCCCCTCTGCAATCAACACCAGCCCGAGGGCCAACAGGATGAACCCCATTACTGGGTTGCCGCCTTGCCGCCCGAGGACTTCAGGTAGTTGAAGAACTCATTGTCCGGCGACAGCACCAGCGAGGAATTCCCGGCCAGCAGCGAGTTCGCATAGGCGTTCAGCGAGCGGTAGAACTCGAAGAACTCCGCGTCGCGGCCATAGGCCGACGCAAAGATCGCGTTGCGCTCGGCGTCCGCTTCACCGCGGATCACTTCGGCTTCGCGCTCCGCTTCCGACACCAGTTCAACCTCGGTCCGGTCGGCCTGCGCGCGCACGCGCTGCGCCGCCTCTTCACCGCGGGCGATCTCGTCCGCCGCTTCCCGCTCACGCTCGGCGCGCATCCGGGCAAAGGTGGCTTCCAGGTTGGCCTGCGGCAGGTCGGTGCGCTTCAGCCGCACGTCGATCACCTCAAGGCCCAGCTGGCGTGCCTGGGTGATGGCGCCATTGCGGATCCGCAGCATCAGCGCGAAACGGTCCGAGGACAGGATGTCGTTGGAGCTCACCGAGCCCAGCACCTCACGGGTCTGCGCCCGCATGATCTTGTCCAGCCGCAGCTCGGCACCGCCGATGCCGCCGCCGCCCACCGCCTGGCGGAAGGTTTCCACGTCAGCAATCCGGTAGCGCGAGAACGCATCCACGATCAGGCGGCGGTCATCCAGCGGGGTGACCTCCAGCGGGCCGACTTCCAGGCTCAGGATACGGTCGTCATAGCTGACCACATTGTCGATGACCGGCAGCTTGAACGCCAGACCCGGGGTTTCCTTGACATCGACCACCCGGCCAAAGCGCAGCACCAGCGCCTTTTCCCGCTCGTCCACGATGAAGATCGAGGACAGCAGAGCAATGCCCAGCACCACCAGCAGGGGCAGAATTAGAGTAGATTTCCGCATCAGTTGCCCTCCTGCGGCTTGCGCAGCTCATTCAGCGGCAGATAGGGCACGACGCCCTGGCCTTCACCGCCTGCGTTGTCATCCAGGATGATCTTGTCGACCCGGCCCAGAACCTCTTCCATGGTTTCCAGGTACAGGCGCTTGCGGGTCACTTCCGGCGCTTTCTGGTATTCCTCCAGAACGGCGGTGAAGCGGCTCGCCTCACCCTGCGCCTCATTCACGACCTGCGCACGGTAGGCCTCGGCCTCTTCCAGCGTCTGCGCGGCCTGGCCGCGGGCGCCTGCCAGCTTGCGGTTGGCATAAGCGTCAGCCTGTTTTTCCAGCCGGTCGCGTTCCTGGCCTGCAGATTGCACTTCGCGGAAGGCGTCCTTCACCGGCTCCGGCGGGTCGGCGCCGTCAAAGTTCACACGCACGATGTTCACGCCGCTGTCGTAGCTGTCCAGCGTCGATTGGATCAGCTCTTCCAGACGGGCGGTGATGGCACCACGGTCGCGGTTCAGGATCGGCGCCAGCTCAGACTGGGCGATGATCTCGCGCATCGCCGATTCCGACACCGCGTTGATGGTCGAGCGCGGATCGCGCAGGTTGAACAGGAACCGCGCCGGGTCAGAGATGTTCCACACCACCTGGAAATCCACGTCGATGATGTTCTCGTCGCCGGTCAGCATCAGCCCGGCGTCAGAGCCGCGGGCGCCGGAGCCGATATTCTCGGTCTGCTCGACCCGCACCGGGATCACTTCCTTGGTGACCAGCGGCCAGGGCGCAAAATTCAGGCCCGGCTGCCCGGTCGAGGAATACTCGCCCAGGAACAGTTCCACCGACTGTTCTTCCGGCTTGACGGTGTAGATGCTGGCAAAGCCCCACAGCACTGCGCCGGCGATGACCGCCAGCCCCAGGGTGCCCTTGGTGAACAGCGGCGCACCGCCGCCAGCGCCGCCGCCACGGCCGCCGCGCCCGCCGGAGCCGCCGCGCCCGCCCATCAGCACGCGCAGCTGTTCCTGGCCTTTCTTCACCAGTTCGTCGATTTCGGGGATCTGGGGATCGTCCGGCTTACGGCCACCGCCGTTGTTGCCGCCGTTGTTGCCCCGGTTGCCGCCTCCGCCGCCGGAGGAGCCACCGCCCCCCCATGGGCCACCGCTATTGCCCGCCATTTGTCTCCTATCCTTTTGCTGCCGCCCTTCCCCTCTTCTGAAAGGGCCGCATGTGAGGTCTGTTGTTGCCGGTTTGCCCGTTCAGGCCGAGCGCACCGGAGTTTTCAATGTCACCAACTCTTCCGACATTGTCGGGTGCACCGCAACCGTGCGGTCGAAATCTTCTTTGGTTGCACCCATTTTTACGGCAATACCGGCCAGCTGGATCATCTCGCCCGCGCCAGGTGCGACGATATGGCAGCCCAGCACCTTGCGGGAAGCCTTGCTGACGATCAGCTTCATCAGCACCCGCTGCGCCCGGCCCGCAAAGGCCTGCTGCATCGGCTTGAAGGAAGTCGCATAGATCTCGACCGGCTCCTGCTCGCGTGCTTCTTCCTCGCTGAGGCCGATGGTGCCCATCTCCGGCTGGGTGAAGATCGCGGTCGGGATCAGCTCATGGTCGGGGCTGGTCGGATTGCCCTTGAACACGGTCTCGACAAAGGCCATCGCCTCGCGGATCGCCACCGGCGTCAGCGCCACCCGGTCGGTCACATCGCCGATCGCATAGACCGACGGGACCGAGGTCTGGCTGTACTCATCGACGATGATCTCACCTTTGCGGCCGCGCGCCACCCCGATCTCCTCAAGGCCGAGGTTGTCGGCATTGGGATGGCGGCCGGTGGCGTACATCACCTTGTCGAACAGCCGCTCCTGGCCGTTGGTGGACTTCACCCGGATCTTGTCGCCTTCCTTGTGCATCTCCAGCACATTGGTGCCCAGATGCACGTCGATGCCCGCCTGGCACATCTCCTCGCTGATCAGCCCGCGCGCCTCATCGTCGAAACCGCGCAGGATCTGCGCACCACGGTAGAACTGGGTGGTCTTGACGCCCAACCCGTTCATAATGCCCGCAAATTCGCTGGCGATATAGCCGCCGCCGACAATCAGCAGGCTTTCCGGCAGCTTGTCCAGGTGGAACATCTCGTTCGAGGTGACCGCCAGCTCGGAGCCCGGGAATTCCGGCACTGTCGGCCAGCCGCCGGTGGCAATCAGGATGTGCTTGGCGGTCTTGCGGGTGCCGTCGGCCAGCTCCACAGTGTGGGCATCGGCCAGCTTTGCACGGCTGTCAAAGCTCTCGACGCCATTGTTCTTCAGGATATTGCGGTAAATGCCTTCCAGCCGGTCCAGCTCGCCATGCAGCTTGCCCTTGAAGGCATCCCAGTCGAACCCGCCTGCCTGGATGTCCCAGCCATAGGCGCGGGCATCCTCGACCATGCCGGAGTATTCAGACGCGAACACCATCAGCTTCTTCGGCACGCAGCCGCGGATCACGCAGGTGCCGCCGTAACGGTCCTCTTCCGCCAGCGCCACCTTGGCGCCTTCCTGCGCCGCAACGCGCGCTGCCCGCACCCCGCCGGAGCCGCCGCCGATGACAAACAGATCGTAATCAAAGCTCATGAAGTTCCGCCCTTTGCATTTCTTGATCAGGTGTATCCCATAACGGACCACCAAACGCCATATGCCCAAGTGGGCGTTCCGGCGCCGCATTCAACCTTTTGCATTGAATTTGCACAGGGTTGTGAGGCGGACAACCTGTATGGGAACACTCAGGGCGGCACCTTTCGCGCCCCGGCGGGGGCGGGACGGGTGCTGCCCGGCCTCCTGGCCGGGCCTGACATTTGCGGATCCGCGGGTCTCAATCCATCAGATCGGTGAACAGGTTGTCGCTCTCGACAAAATCCAGCTTGTCTTTCTCGACGGTGCCTTCGTTGATGTCACGCACCTCGACCCGCCCGTCGCCAAAGCCGATCACCACCGTGTCGCAGATGTCGATGAACAGCCCGTTCTCTATCACGCCGGGGATCTGGTTCAGCACCAGCGCCAGCTGCCGCGCATTGCCGATCCGCTTCAGGTGCAGATCCAGGATGTAATTCCCCTCGTCGCGCATGAACGGCGCCTCGCCGTTCATGCGCAGGGTGGAGCGGCGCCCCATCACATCCATCGACACCAGCGTCTCCTCGATCAGCGCCTGGCTGCTCTGCCAGCCGAACGGCAGCACCTCCAACGGCAGCGGGAAGGCGCCCAGCGTGTCCACCATCTTGCTGGCGTCCGCAATCACCACCATCTGGTCCGACGCGGTGGCGACGATCTTCTCCTGCAGATGCGCGCCGCCGCCACCCTTGATCAAGTTCAGGTCCGGATCGACCTCATCGGCGCCGTCAATGGTCACATCCAGCCATTTGGCCTCATCCAGCGAAACCACATGGATGCCCACATCCCGCGCCAGCGCCGCGGTGCGGCTGGAGGTTGGCACCGCGGTGATCCGCAGCCCCTCGTTCTGCACCAGATCGCCCAGGCAGCGCACCAGCCAGGCCGCGGTCGACCCGGTGCCCAGCCCCACCCGCATGCCGTCCTCGACCATCTCCGCCGCCCGCTTGGCGGCCACGAATTTCGCCTTGTCGATGGGGGACAGCTCGCCGGTCATCTCAGGTCTCCATGCATACGGTTCAAACACCGTTATAGGCGGCCGGCCGCCCGCGCGCGAGAGGGCTTTTGGCCCCTGCGCCCGCCGCCCGGCTGGAAATCCGCTCAAATCGCCCTAGTCCTCTAACCCGGATGGAGGGACAGCAATGCTGCAATTCGACGAGGACACCACCCGCGTGCTGGAGGACGGCTACCAGGGCGGCGATATCACACGGCGGCGGCGCGCCAGTTTCGACGCACTGGCACCCGTGCCGGGCGACCGTATCCTGGATCTCGGCTGCGGCAACGGCCTGCTGACGCTGGAACTCGCCCGCGCCGTCGGCCCCCAGGGTCATGTCACCGGGCTGGACGCCAGCCCCGACATGCTCGCCGCCGCCCGCCAGCGGCTGCAGGGGCGCGCCAACACCACCCTCACCGAAAGCGACGCCGCAACCCTGCCGTTTGAGGCGGAAAGCTTCGACAAGGCGGTCTCGGTGCAGGTGTTTGAATACATCACCAGCCGCCGCCCGGTGCTGCGCGCCGTGCACCGTGTGCTGCAGCCAAACGGCCGCCTGGTGGTCGGCGACATCCATTTCGACACCTTTGCCTGGCACAGCGACAACCGCGCCCGGATGCAGCGCTTCCTGGATATCTGGGACAACCACCTGGCCGACCGCACCGTGCCCGCCCGGCTGCCTGAGGAACTGCGCGACAGCGGCTTTGAAATGGTCTCAATGCGCCCTGTCACCATCTGCGACACCGATCTGCGCCCGGACGGGCTGGCCGCCGTGATGATCCGCCTGATCCGCGCCTTTGCAGTACAGACCGGCGCCACGGATGAAGACGACGCCGCCGCCTGGGCCCAGGAACAGGAGGAACTGGCGGCAGAGGGCCGCTTCTTCTTCTCCCTCACCCATTTCGTCTGCACCGCCCGGCGGGTCTGAACCGGTGTCCGTCCAGCGGGCAAGGGGTTGCTCCGCGCGTTAGGAAACCCTGTCCCGAAACGGCTGTTCTCTGCGGCTTTCCTGAATGCCTGCAGTGCGGGACAAAGCAGACTTCAAGCAACGGTTATGTTACCCCTTGGATGCGCGAACTGGAGGGTAAAGATGTTGGAAGAGAACAAGTCGCTTGTAGAACGTTACTATCGAGAGGTAATGACACTTGGTCAGGGTGACACAGTGAAGTTTGATGAATTTGTGGCTCGGGACGCAGTCCTGCACAACTCTTACTCTAATCCCCCTGTCGGACCCGAGGAGTGGAAACACCGCGTGCGAATTTTCACAACTTCATTTTCTGACGTCGAAATCACGCTAGGAGAAGTACTTGCCGAAGGCGACAGTGTCGCAACGCAGATGATCTATCGCGGTACTCATACTGGAGAGTTTCTTGGCGTACCGGCCAGCGGAAAACGCGTCGCAGTAGATGAAATCCAAATCATGCGCATTAAGGACGGGATGATTGTCGAACGCCGAAGCGTGATCGATATGATCAACTTGCTTGCCCAAATCGGAGCGACAGAAATTCCGGTGTCCTATCGGGGCTCGACCATTCCGGGAACCTAACCTCGTCGACAATCATTAGCAGGCTGCTGAAGAAGTCGGCTCTCGACGCGGCCTGAGGAACATGATTCACCCTCAGCACAATTTCGGCGGGGGATGGTGATGCGCGGGACGGACGAAGCGAGCGGATCGCTTTTCAGCTATGTCGATCTGGAAGAGCGCATCCCAGCACGGCACCCTCTCCGCAAGATCAGGCAGGTGGTCAACGACGCGCTGGCCAGTCTGGATGCCGATTTCGAGGCGGTCTACACCGATTTCGGCCGCCCC
>NZ_LYUZ01000091.1 GCF_001679925.1 Leisingera sp. JC1
ATCCATATGATAACCCATACGCCGAGAGCTTCATGAAGACACTCAAGGTCGAGGCGGTTTACGTCACCGAGTATGAAACCTTCGAAGACGTGGCCGCCGATCTGCCACGCTTCATCGAGGCAATGTACAACGAGAGGAGACTGCATTCCGCTCTGGGCTACACCAGCCCCAACCGCTATGAAGAGATACACGCCCCGGATTGGACAAAGTCAGCAGCTTAAACTGTCCACCCGCAGGGGCGCACTCCAACTTCCGGGGAAATTCAATCCAGCATTTACAGCAAGCTACTCGACGAGATATAAGACCGTATGTCTTTTGTGCGTCGGCCCGAAGTCGTGATGTTTTATTCTAACTTCCAGAGAGGCGACGCATTCTGCAGGCTTTTCATTTTGGAGGGGTCCGTTGCATTAACGTCAGAGCGGCGTGTTTGTCGTCGCTATTGATCCCGATCACGCAGCCTCCGCAAACAGATTGGCGATGAAGGTGATCTCGTTGATCACCCCGGTCTCACAATATTCGAGTTGGCCTTTTCGAATGGTGCGGAAGGTTTCGATACCGGCAAGCGCGGCCCTGGCTCCGGCCAGCGTCTGGAACCCCCGCATAGGACGCAATCGCTGCTTCAGTGCGGCATGATCACTCTCAATCCGATTGTTTATAGCGTCTGACGAAATATCTGAAGCATCACGCATCACGTAACGCGTTGAAATTTCTGATTTCAGGCAGCGTTACGTGATTCAGGTTTTTCGCACGAAAACTGCGAAATGCGCCGTAATCCACCGAGAGATGCACTTCGACCCATTTCCACGCCGCCTCGAAGGGTTTGGCCGCGGCTTGCAGCTTCTCGGTGGCGAGACGCTCCAGAAGGTCGGGGTTTTCCATATGGGCGCTGGCTCGATCGTCGAAGAGGTCCCGCAGCAGAACACCGCCAGCCGCCTCATAGGTTTCGATGCCGACAAAGCGTCCAAGCGCAGAGTTCGCCGAATGCGCGGTCTCAGTCAGATGGCGTTTGATGCTTTGCGGGTGGATGTGATAGCCGCCCTTTACCGCGTTCCAGACTGCCAGTTGGCGATCATGGTCGTCTGTCAGCGTGAAGGCCATGACGCATTCGAGGGTCAGATCGCCCGAACGGAACTGCTCGATGATCTCAGGCGCGACACGGGCGAGTTTGAGCCGTCGGCGTACCAGATCGACGGAGACGCCGAACTTCAGAGCGATCTCGTCTTCACCGCGCCCATCGGCGATCATCTTGTCAAAGGCCTCGAACTGGTCGGCCGGGTGCATCGCCGCGCGCTGGAGGTTTTTGGTTGCGGAGGTGAGGACAGCATTGCGCTCATCTTCGACGAGGCAGGGCACGGGGTGATCGGCGGGGATGACACCGTCATCGGCGAGTTGCTTCAGCGCCTTGAGGCGACGACCGCCGGCATCGACTGCAAAACGTGTCTCAGACAGCGCGTGAACCACCAGGTTCTGCTTGATTCCCGTCTCTCGGATGCTCGCAAGAAGTTCGGCGTCATCGCTGGCGCTCGCGGCGACCTTGCGGACGTTGAGCGGGCTCGGCTCCAGCTGGTCGAGCGGGATCAGGCGGATGTCGGCAGCGCCGTCAGGCGTTGCCGTTCCGGTCGCTTCGGTCTTTCTCGCTGTGGAGAGTTTCGGGCGGGACGTGGTCTTGGCCATGGTCAGGGTCCTTGTCACGCCGGACCCGGATGAGCCTCTCTCTATCCTTTCAAGCCCGGCACCCGGGCTTCCCTTTCTCTGGCCCTTTCCAATTGCAGGTCACGTCACCAACCGACCGTTGGTAAACGAGTGCAAGAGGGTGTTCTCTCGTCGCGCTGGTACACAATCCCTTGGCTTCTTAGGGCAGATGTCGCGTTTGGTTCCCGATTTCAATTGAAGTAGCAAGCTGAAACTGAAGCGCTGGAATTTCACTTTAACGCTTCACCAACGCGTCAAGTTTCCTGGGCTTCACAGCCCTGCAGCTTTGGTCAGTTTCACCCGGAACCTGTCGCGCCTGCGCTGATATCGCCGTGTCATCTCGGCGGACGCATGTCCCAGTTGCTTTTGAGCATAGCTCTCATCAACCTCTGCCGACGAGGCGAGCCCGGCGCGCAAGGAATGACCGGAGAATATCGCCAGCCGCTTGGCTTCCGGCAGATCGGACCTGACGCCGCTTTTCAGAACGGTTGCCTTGATCAATCGCTCGACGTGCTTGTCGGAGAGGCGATCCTCGAGGGCGCGTTTGCCATCCCGGGAGATGCGCACGAAAACCGGCCCGAAGTCGATCTTTGCAAAATACAGCCATTGCTCAAGTGCGTGGACAGGACGGGTCTGGTCAACTGCCGAAGTTTGCGACAGAACCACGGTTTCTATATCCAGCCGACGATCCTGAAGGGCCACAACAAGATGTGGGTCTTCCAGGAAGAGATCTTCGGCCCCGTCGTGTCGGTCACGACCTTCAAGGACGAGGCCGAGGCGCTCGCCATCGCGAACGATACGATGTATGGCCTCGGCGCCGGCGTCTGGACCCGCGACGGCACCCGCGCCTATCGCTTCGGCCGCCACATCGAGGCCGGCCGGGTCTGGGTGAACAACTACCACGCCTATCCCGCCCATGCGGCCTTTGGCGGTAACAAGCAGTCCGGCATCGGGCGCGAGACCCACAGGATGATGCTCGACCACTACCAGCAGACCAAGAACATGCTGGTCAGCTACAACCCGAACAAGCTCGTGTTCTTCTGAGCCGCGGCGAGGGTCAATCGGGGTGCGCCGGCAGGTGCACGCCGGCGTGAACACTGCAGGCCCGGCCCTGAGCGGATCTTGGAGGCTGGGGAGTGCTGGAACTACTTCAAGGCCGCCGGATATGTCGCAAGTTAAACCAGAAACTTTAGAAACCTCAACGTATCATATCAAACACCATGCTTTACCCACTCCGCCGAGCCGGATATTAGCGACCTCGTCGAGCGGCGGAGCCGAGCTGTTCCGCCACAAGTCGCGCGACCATGCGGGCGGTTCTGGGGGCTAGAGCCAGGCCCAGATGGCCATGACCGAAGGCCAGGATGACATCGCCGCCCAGACGCCCGCGCCGGATCACCGGGATCGAATCCGGCATCGAGGGGCGAAAGCCGAACCAGCACCGGTCGGGCGTACCGAGATGCGGGAACATCGCCCGCGCGCCGCGTTCCAGCAACGCATGTCGCGCGGGGTCGGGCGGCAAGCCTAGCCCGCCCAGTTCCACCGTCCCTGCAAAGCGCAGCCGTCCGGCCATGGGAACTGCGTAGAACCCCCGTGCAACCGGGCAGACGACACGCCGCAGCAGCGGCTCTGTCATGTCGTATTCGATATGGTAGCCGCGTTCGGTATCGAGCGGCAGCGGATCCCCGGCCTGGGCCGACAGGGCACGCGAATGGGCACCGGCGGCGATCACCGCCGTTCCGACCGCGATGGCGAGGCCGTCGCCCAGCAGATGCACCCGGCCGCCGCGCCGTTCGAGCCGCCGCACGGCCCGCGGAACCATCAAGACGCCGGCCTCGGTCAGACTGGTGGCCAGTTTCTGCATCACTTCGCCGGGGTCGTCGATGTTCACCGCATTGGGAAAGAACTGTGCCCCGGCGACCGGCTTCAGCCGCGGCTCCATCTGCGCCACCTGCGGCCCGTCCAGAAGTTCAAGCTCTACGCCGTGCCGGCGTCGGAATGCCGCCTCGGCCGCGCCGGCAGTCATTGCCTGCGGCGTGTCATAGGCATAGAGGCCGCCGTTCCGGTGGAGATGCCCGCTGGCACCGATTTCGGCGGCAAATTCCAGCCACAGGGACGTCGCGTCATGCAGAAGCTCGCCCAGTGCGGCGGCGTTGGCTTCGGCGCGGGCGGGCAGGCAATTGCGCAGGAAGCGGGCGATCCAGGGCGTCAGGCCCGGAAGCGCCGCCAGCCGCACCGAGAGCGGGCTGTCGCGGTCGAAGGCGAGGGCCGCGAGGTTGCGAAGAACGCCCGGATTGGCGACCGGCAGCACCCCGTAATCGGCGATGGTGCCGGCATTGCCGAACGAGGCACCGGAACCGGCTTCGTTCGGCTCGATCACGACCACCTCGCGGCCGTCGCGGGCCAACCGCAGCGCGATGGCCATGCCGATCACACCGCCGCCAATGACGGCGATTTCCGCCGATTGCGGGGAGTCAGAGAAGGTGGTCGGCTCAGACATGGACGTCGGCCTTGTGCAGCCCGCCCTCCAGGATGCCGCGCAGGATCGCCACCGCGCGGCGCAGATCGTCGCGCGAGCGGGCGGCGCTGAGGTTGATTCGCACCGCATGTGGCGGCGCCTGATCGCGGTCGAGGGCAAAGGCCTCGCCGGGCAGGACGCTGACCCCGGCGCTCTCGGCGGCGCGTACGAAGCTGCCGCCGCGCCAGGGGTCGGGCAGAATCAGCCAGCCGTGCGGCGCGGTCGGTTCCGACCTCAATTCGTAGCCGGCCAGGCCCTGGGACAGGATGTGCTGGCGCGCCTGCAACTCGTCGCGCTGCTCGGCGATGATCCGGTCGAGGCTGCCCTCTTCGATCAGCCGGGTCACCATGAGCCCGGTCAGGAAGCTCGTGCTCCAGCAGTTTACCCGCAGGATCGCGGCGATATCGCGAACCAGAGAGGGCGATGCGCTGACCGCTCCCAGCCGGATGCCAGGCGCGACGCATTTCGAAAGACTGGTGATATGGACGGTGATATCGGGGTTTTCGGCGGCAATCGTCGGCAGCGGGCTGGCAATATGCGCCCGGTAGACGTCATCCTCGATAATCGTCACCCCGGCAGCCCGGGCGATCCCGGCCAGTGCACGCCGGCGTTCGAGGTCGAGCGTCACCGTGGTCGGGTTCTGCAGGTTCGGCACCAGAAACAGCGCCGCGGCATCCTGTGTCCGGCAGGCCATCGCCAGGGCCTCGGGCAGCATCCCGCCGGCATCGCTGGCCACCGGCACCAGACGCAGATCGAGCGAAGCGCAAAGCGGCGCGATCCCTTGGTAGGTGATGGCATCGGCCAGCACCGCCTGCCCCGGCCTGGCGATGGCGCCAAGCGCGCAGGCAAGGCCGTGCTGGGCGCCGTTGGTGACCACGATGCGGTCGGAATCGTTGTGGCCGGTCGCCGAGGCCAGCCAGCCGGCAAGCGCCGCCCGGGTCCAGCGCGGCCCTTCGGCGGGGTGAAAATCCTGCACCGCGTGAAAGCGTGAATCCGAAGCCAACCGCGGCATCAGGGCAGCAATCGCCTTCAGATAACCTTCGGTCGCCGGCCGGTTCACCGTCAGATCGAGATAGCCCTCCGCTTCCAGCGGTGCCGAATTGAACGCCGCGTGTTCGGCGGCCGAGACAATGATCGAGCCCCGCCCCGGCCGGCTTTCGACCAACCCGCGTTCCTGTAGCGTCGCAAAAGCACGGGTAACGGTGGTCACGTTCACCCCCGCCTGGCGGGCAATCTCGCGCTGTGGCGGCAACCGGTCGCCGACGCTCAGCGCGCCGCTCTCGACCAATTGAGCGACATGATCGGCCAACTGCCGATAGACCGGAGTGTCATCCCTGCTGGTGTCGATAGCTTCAAACATTGCGCCTGCCTGTATTGTTGGCTCGGATTTTGTCATGGAATTGAGTGACACACAAGTCCGACTTTGGGTCGGGTAAATGTCGATTCCCGATCGTATGTGGCACTGCGAACAGAAAATACTTGACGGATATCTGATCGGACAATATCCAGATAAAGCTATAATGTCTGGCCATACAATGAACGACCAGCCACGAATGCCGGTCTGCCAACCAACCGGAGGAATATCCGCATGAGTCTATCCCGCAAACTTTCCGCCACCCTCGGCGCCGTTTCACTTATCGCCATGATGGCGGGTGCGGCGGATGCCGAGACGCTGCGACTGTCGACCCTGAAGCAGCCCGGATCCGAAGGCGCCATGGCGGCACAGCATTTCGCCGATCTGGTTGCCGAAAAATCCGGCGGCAATCTGACGGTCACAGTCTATCCGGCCAGCCAGCTGGGCGACTGGACCGAGGTTTACGAACAGGTGATCGCCGGCGCCATCGACATGGCGATGCAGCCCCTGGCCACCAGTTCCGACAAGCGGCTGGCGATCACCTGGTTTCCCTATGCCTTCACCAACTACGAAACGGCTGAAGAATCGCTGTCGCCTGGCGGTCCGGTCTTCGAGATCGTCCGCGATGCGCTGGCACCGCAGGGGTTGACGCCGCTTGCCGTCTATGGCGCGGGCATGGGCGGCGCAGGCTTTGCCGGGCCGGTCGAGAATCCGGCCGACACTGCGCTGCAGCGCAACCTGAAAGTCCGGGTCTGGCCGGGCGGCACCACCCACAAGGTGCTGCTGGAAAACTTCGGCTATAACACCGCAACCCTGCCCTGGGCTGAACTCTATACCGGCATGCAAACCGGCGTGGTCGATGGCCAGATCGGCGGTACCGCAGTGATGGCGCTGGAGAACTTCGCCGATATCACCAAGACCTGGGTGCAGTATAACGACCACTTCGAGTCCGACTACTTCTTCATCAACTCCGACAAGTTCGCCGGACTGTCGCCCGAGGACCAGAAGGTCATCCAGGATGCCGCCATCGAGGTTGCCAATGAGCAATTCGCAGCGGTAAAGGCGGCCGACGCGGCGGCGCTGCAGACGATGCGCGACAAGGGCATCACCGTCGTGACCTTCGACGATGCGACGCTGGACGAACTTGCGCAGACCGCGCGCGCCGAGGTGTGGCCGCAGATTGCCGACGAATTGGGCACCGAGACGCTGAAGAAGCTCGAGACCTCGGTCGGCATGAATTGAGCCTTCGCCGGGCCGGCCCCATCGGCCGGCCCGGCCCCAATCGGCACGGGAGGCCGCGATGCGCGAAGACCAACACCATGCCAGCATTGCCGAGACGCTTTCGGCCGAGGGCAGCTTTCACCCAGATGGCGTCAACACGCCGAAATTCCTCAAGGGCAGGATGCTGGCGCTGTGGACCGCCAAAATTCGCCTGCAGCGGTTGGTGTTGCTGATCTGCGGCAGCGCGCTGACGGTTCTGGTCTTCGTCCAGGTCGTCACGCGCTATCTGATGGGCATTTCGCTGTTCGGGATCGAGGAACTGGCCAGTTTCGTCGCAGTCTACCTTTATTTCGTCGGCGCAACCCATGGCACCTGGGAGCGCGGCCATATCTCGGCCAGCCTCGTTGATCTCGTTCTGCCCAAGGGCCAGCCGCAGCAAGTCGTGGCGGTGATCGCCGCCACCATTACCACGGTCCTGTGCGCCTGGATGACGATTTGGTCCTGGCAATMCCTAGCCTTCGTTATCCACCGCCACACCGTCTCGCTCGAAACCGGCATCCCGATGTACGCGATCATCGTGGTCATGCCGGTCTGCCTGAGCCTGATGACGCTGTATTTCGCGATCGAGGTGATGCTGCGCGCCAGCACATCCGCCACCCGGGCAGAGGCGGCATGAGCCCGCTTGTCATTGTCGATGCGGGGCTGTTGACCCTGCTGTTGATCATCGGTGTGCCGGTCCCATTCTGCTTCGCCGGGGCGGTGCTCTTGTTGATGATTTTCGGCGATTTCGGCGCGGCCAGCTTCCTGATCGGTGCCGGCTATTCCAAGCTGTCGTCGGTGGTCCTGGTGGCGATCCCGCTTTACATCCTGGCCGGTGGCATCATGGGGTCGGGCGGTATTGCCGGGCGGCTGGTCGATCTGGCGGATTCGGTGTTTGGCCGGTTGCGCGGCGGGCTCGGGATCGTGGTGATCCTGGCGACGGCAGTGTTTGGCGCCATTTCGGGCATGGCGTCGTCGGCCGTCGCCGCCATCGGCACGATCATGATCCCGCGGATGGAGGAACGCGGCTACGACCGCGGCTACGCCACCTCGCTGGTCGCCGCCTCCTCGGTCCTGGCGCTGCTGATCCCGCCCTCGGCTTCGATGATCCTCTATGGCTGGGTCACCGGCACCTCGATCCTTGCCTGTTTTCTGGCGCCGGTCCTGCCCGGCCTGCTGCTCTGCCTGGCGCTCGGCTCCTGGAACTACGTTCTGACCCGCAAGATGCCGCTGACCGTGCAGCCGCCGGCCACCAGGCGCGAGATCGGCTTCGAGGTCATCTCCCGCGCCAAGCGCGCCGGCGCCGGGCTGATGATGCCCCTGATCATCCTCGGCTTCATCTACGGCGGCGTCACCACGCCGACCGAAGCCGCCGCCGTTGCCGTCGTCTACGCCATCCCGATCTCGATCTACCTCTATCGCGACTTGAACTGGCGCGACTTGAGCGAGGTGATCTGGCGGGCCGGGCAGACCACTGGTGTGCTGATGGTGCTGATCTTCTTCGCCGCCATGCTGGGCCGGATCTGGACGCTGGAAAACGTGCCGCAGCAGATCATGGAGGGCTTCCTGACCGTCAGCGCCAACCCGGTGGTCCTGCTTCTGATGGCCAACCTGTTCCTGATGGTCGTCGGCATGTTCATGGAGGATGTCAGCGGCATCCTGCTGGCGGCGCCGCTGTTGTTGCCGGTGGTGACCCGGGCCGGCGTCGATCCGATCCATTTTTCGGCCATCGTTGCCACCAATCTCGGCATGGGGCTGATCACCCCTCCAACCGCGCCGATCCTCTATTTCGCTGCGCTGATCGGCAAGGCCAACCTGGCCTCGATGCTGAAACCTTCGATCATCTTCGTGCTGTTCGCCTATCTTCCGGTCGTCCTCCTCACCACCTTCGTCCCCGCCTTGTCGATGTGGCTGCCAAATCTGATCCTCGGGCAATAGCGCCCCCAAACCGAAAGGACGCGATCCATGCAGATCGAGCGAATCGCTTACCCGCCCGACGCCAAGGGCCAGACCCCGCCCTACTCGAAACTGGTCAAGACCGCCGCCGGCCTGGTTTTCGTCGCCGGTCAGGTCGGCATGGACGAGGGCGGCCAGCCGGTACCGGGCGGCATCGAGGCCGAAACCCATCGGATGTTCGCCAATCTCAAGTCGGCACTGGCGGCGGCCGGGCTTGGCCTGGCGGACGTTGTCAAGGCTACCGTCTGGCTGACGTCTGCCGATGACATCACCACCTTCAATTCGATCTACCACGACTATTTCGGCGCCGATCTGCCGGCCCGCGCCTGCGTCCAGTCGGGGCTTATGGGGCCGTTCAAGGTCGAAATCGACGTCATCGCCGCGGCGCGCTAGCATCAACCGACATCCAAGAAGTGCCATGTCTGGATATCACCACAGTCTCGGCGGCGAGAGCTTCCGTTTTGCCGATCTGAAGACGCTGATGGCCCGGGCGACGCCTTTGCGCTCGGGCGACCAGTTGGCCGGGCTCGCCGCCGGGACCGAGATCGAGCGGGCGGCGGCGCAACTGGCGCTGGCCGATCTGCCGCTGCGCGAATTCCTCAACGTGGCGCTGGTGCCCTACGAGGCCTGCGAAGTGACCCGGCTGATCCTCGACAGCCACAGCGCCGCAGCCTTCGCCCCGGTCGCTCATCTGACCGTCGGCGGCTTGCGCGACTGGCTGCTGTCGGACGCGGCGAATGCGTCCGAACTGACCGCCCTCGCCCCCGGGCTGACGCCCGAGATGGCGGCGGCGGTGTCGAAAATCTGCCGGGTGCAGGACCTGATTGCCATCGCCCGCAAGTGCCGTGTGGTGACCCGGTTCCGCAATACGCTCGGCCTGCCCGGCCGGCTTTCGACCCGGCTGCAGCCGAACCATGCCACCGACGATCCCGCCGGGGTCGCCGCATCGATCTTCGACGGGCTAATGTACGGTTCGGGCGATGCGGTCATCGGCATCAACCCGGCCTCGGACAATACCGCAGCCGTGACCGCCCTGCTGCATCTGACCGACGAGATCATCCACCAGCACGAAATCCCGACCCAATCCTGCATCCTGGCCCATATCACAACCAGCATCGCCGCCATCGAGGCCGGCGCTCCGGTCGATCTGGTGTTCCAGTCGATCGCCGGAACCGAGGCCGCCAACCGGTCCTTCGGCGTCTCGCTTTCGCTGTTGGTCGAGGCGCAGCAAGCGGCCCTGTCGCTGAACCGCGGCACGGTCGGCAACAACGTGATGTATCTGGAAACCGGCCAGGGCTCGTGCCTCTCGGTCGAGGCACATCACGGTGTCGACCAGCAGACGCTGGAGGCGCGGGCCTATGCCGTCGCCCGACATGTCGAACCCTTGCTGGTCAATACTGTCGTCGGCTTCATCGGCCCGGAGTACCTATTCGACGGTCGCCAGATCATCCGCGCCGGGCTGGAAGACCACTTTTGCGGCAAGCTGCTGGGGCTGCCGATGGGCTGCGACATCTGCTACACCAACCATGCCGAAGCCGATCAGAACGATATCGACACGCTGCTGACGCTTCTGGGGGTGGCCGGGATCACCTATATCATGGGCATTCCGGGGTCGGACGACATCATGTTGAACTACCAGACCACCTCGTTCCACGATGCGCTCTATGCCAGGCGGGTGCTGAACCTGCCCCCGGCGCCGGAATTCGAGACCTGGCTGGAAGAGAGCGGCATCATGGCCGCCGATGGCCGCTTCACCCCCGCCAACCTGCCGCCGCAGCGCTTTACCGGCATGCTCGGGCTGCTGGAAAGCCGATGACCGAGCCCCCGACAACATCGACCTCTGGCACCGTCTGCGGCGCCACACCCCGGCCCGCATCGCGTTGGGCCGCACCGGCGTATCGCTGTCGACCGCCCGGCATCTCGAGTTCCAGTCGGCCCATGCGCTCGCCCGGATGGCGGTACATTCCTCGCTGGACATTGCCGCCCTGCGCGAGGACATCGACCGCTATTTCCCGGCCACCCTGGTGGTGCAAAGCCAGGCCCCCGACCGCACAACCTATCTGCACCGCCCCGACCTTGGCCGCCGGCCGACCGCCGGGGCCGCGGCCCAACTGACCGCCGATGGCGACGGGGCCGATGTCGCCGTGGTGGTCTGCGACGGGCTGTCCGCCTATTCCGTTCAGCACAACGCCGCGCCGTTTCTCGCCCAGTTGTTGCCGCGGCTGGCGGCCGAAGGGCTGCGTTTGGCACCTCTGGTGATTGCGACCCAGGCCCGGGTGGCACTGGCCGACCCGGTCGGCGCGGCGCTGGGGGCGCGGCTGACGCTGGTTCTGATCGGCGAGCGGCCGGGTCTGACCGCGGCAGACAGCATGGGCCTTTACCTGACATTCGCGCCAAAGCCAAGCCTTACCGACGCGGATCGCAACTGCATCTCGAACATCCGGCCCGGTGGGCTGCGCTACGAAGAGGCCGCCTACCGCGCGCATTTCCTGGTCAGCCAGTCACTGCAACGCGGTTTATCGGGCGTCGGCCTGAAAGACGAAACGGCGGCCGAGGCCGCCGGCTCGCTTCAGGATCGCCGCGCGTATCTTGACGGGCCTGTCATGAGTAGTTGACGGCTCTGATGCTCGCTGAGAACGGTCGAGCGCGGCTCCTTCGGACCGGTCTTACGATCCTCGACCGTTTCGCGCTTACGCCACTTCGCAACCGTCTTCGGCTTGATGCCAGGTTCCCGGCTTAGCGCCGCGGTCGAAACTTGCGATCGCTGTATTGCAGCTCGGATAGCGTATGTGGTCGTGGCGCTGCCGTGACGAACTTGTCCCATCGTGCTTCCTTCCATTCCTGCGAATGGATCGCACCATCAAACCGTGGGATCAAACACCGCCTTGCTATCGATCATTTTACAAACCTATAAGTACTTGCATACCTTTTGGTATCTGAATAACGTTCTCCACGTCAGGCAGGTGTCTGGCACGGCAAACCGAAGGAGGACGGAATATGCTAGCAACTCCCGAAATGATGACAGTGGCCCGCATGCATGCGGTTGGTGAAGCCCTGAAGCTCGAACAGGTGCCGGTCCCAAAGCCGGGCTCGACCGATGTGCTCGTGCGAGTCCGCTCCTGCGGGATCGTGCCGAATCTGGGCAATATCCTGGCCAATTGGACGACCTGGTTCCCCGAGATGCCGCTGCCGCCGCTGCCCGCGATCTTCGGCCTTGACCCAGCGGGCGAGATCGCGGCGACCGGCGATCTGGTTCATAATCTCAAGCCCGGCGACCGGGTTTATGTGAACCCGCTCCGAACCTGCGGCTCCTGCCGTCATTGCCGCCGGGGCGATGAACGCTCCTGCCGCCACGCCGCCTTTCAGGGCTATTTCGGCTTCAGCCACCACGCGCTGCAAACCTTTGGCGACTACAACACCGGTGGGCTGGGCGAATATATGGTGGCGCCGGCCTCGGCCATCGTCAGCCTGCCCGACAATATGAGCTATGACCACGCCGCCCGCCTGGGCTATATGGGCACCGCCTATTCTGCGCTGCGCAAGTCCGGCATCGGCGTCAGCGACACCTTGCTGGTGAACGGGCTGAGCGGCACGCTCGGTATCGGCTGCGTCGTGTTCGGCCTCGCCTTGGGGGTGAAGAAGATCCTCGGCACCGCCCGCAACATGGCCTTGTTGCAGGAATTTAAGGCGCTGGCCCCGCACCGTATCGAAGTGCATTCGATCGAGGATGGCCCGATCGATACCTGGGCGCGCAGCCATACACCCGATGGCGAAGGCGTCGATGCGTTTATTGACTGCAACGGCCCCGGCGCGGCACCGGAGAGCTTCCTGCAAGGCATGCGCGCGCTGCGCCGCGGCGGCACCGCGGTCGATGTGGGCGCTCTGGCGGGCGAGATCCCGATGGATGTGCATTTCATGATGGACAACAATCAGTCTCTTATTGGCTCGCAATGGTTCACCACCGAAGAAGGCCAGCAGATGGCCGACATGGTGGGCTCCGGCGTCGCCGATTTCTCTTGTCTGGAAACCCAGGCCTCGCCGCTGGCAAAGGTCAACGAGGCGATTTCCGGCATTGCCGAACGCCATGGGGGCTTCTCCAATTTCGTCATCCATCCCTAACCCCAACCAACAGGAGTATCGGACATGAAGCATGTATCCGTACTGGTAGCGGGGGGCGGGCCGGTTGGCCTGACCCTTGCCCGTGACCTTGCGCAGCGCGGCATCGACTGCCTGCTGGTCGAGCGCAACCCGACCACCACCCAACACCCGAAGATGGACAATACCAATGTCCGCAGCATGGAACTGTTCCGCCGCGCCGGGCTGGAAGACCGGTTACGGGCGGTGGCGGTGGCCGAGGATCACCCGTTCGACGTCGCCTGGGTCACCACCATGACCGGCGAGGAGCTCACGCGCTTCGCCTATCGTTCACCCGCCGAAGATCGTGCGCATTACAAGGCGGTCAATGACGGTGCGCAGCCTTTCGCGCCGCCGATGCGGGTCAGCCAGTCCGAAATCGAACCGGTGCTGCGCGAGGCGCTGGAGGAAGAGCCGCTGGCCGAAGTCCGCTTCTCGACCGCGCTTGTCGATCTGACCGAGGATTCCGAAGGGGTCACCGCGACCATCCGCGACGAACAGACCGGCGAGACCGAGCAGATCCGCTGCGAATACCTCGCCGGTTGCGATGGCGGCGGCAGCACCGCGCGCGCGACTGTCGGTATCCCGCTGGATGGCAAGTTCAGCATCATGCCGCGCTTTATGACCCATTTCCGCACCGATGATCCCGAGGCCCGCGCCCTGCTGCAACGGTGGGGCCGGACCTGGCACTACCAGTCGGTCCACGGCACGCTGATCGCGCAGAATGATGTGGACACCTGGACGCTGCACACCCGCTATCCCGACAATGTCAAGGATGGCGACGCACCGAAAACGCTGGTGGCGCGTTTCGTCGGCAAGGAAATCCCTATGGAGGTGCTGGTGGCCAATCCCTGGTCCCCGCATCTGGCGGTGGCGCAAAGCGCGGGCACCGTGCGGGTCCTGCTGGCGGGCGATGCCGGGCATCAATATATCCCCACCGGTGGCTATGGCATGAACACCGGCATCGGCGATGCCTTTGGTCTGGGCTGGATGCTGGCCGCCGTGCTGCGCGGTTTCGCCGGGCCGGGGCTGCTGGAAGGGTACAAGGCGGAACGGCTGCCGGTCTGGAATCGCAACTTGGAGGCCGCCGCCCGCCACAATGATGTGCGGGTGCAGATTGCCCAACTCTACGACGAGGTGGTCCAGCAGCCCGGCCCCGAGGGCGCGGCTACCCGTCAGGCTGTTGCAGCGCAGATCGCCGAGATTGGCAATGCCGAGAATGAAAGCCACGGGATCGAGCTCGGCTATGTCTACGCGCAATCTCCGGTGGTTGCCGCCGAAGATCTCACACCTTCTCAGGATCCGCTGCATTATGTGCCGACCACCCAGCCCGGTGCCCGACTGCCAAGCCTTTACCTCGCCGATGGGCGGGCGGTTTTCGACGCGCTGGGGTCCTGGTTCACGGTGATCGTGTTTGGCGATCACGATGTCAGCGGGCTGGAACGCGTAGCTGCCGCGCGCGGGGTACCACTCACCCTGTTGCGGCACGAAGACGAAAACGCCCGCATGATCTGGACGGCCGATATCCTCGTGATCCGCCCCGACCAGCATGTGGCTTGGCGCGGAGATAGCGCCCCCGATGATGCCCTATCAACGGAGCTTTGGGATCGCTTCCTCGGTCACACCTGCTGAAACCGCAGCGGCCGGCGCCTGCCCCGTGACGGGCTGGTGACGGGCCGCTGCGACACCGGCAATATGGAACCAGCTCCGAAAGATACAATCGCCTTTATCCCAGGCACGCAAGAGCACCGCAAAACATGTTGCATCTCATCCGGCCATCGGCTAGAACTCAAGATACCAATTAGTATTTGAACACCTTCGGTATTCGACATGACCTTGGAGTATCACACGCCGATGGTGGAGGGAGGAGAACATCGTGGAAATGATGAAAGCAGCGCGCCTGCATCAGGTTGGCGCCCCCATGCAGATTGACGCGGTCGAGAAGCCCGTCGCCAGTGGACAGGATGTGGTGGTCGAGGTGCGTGCCTGCGGCATGGTGCCCAATCTCGCCAATGTTCTGGCCAATTGGGAGACCTGGTATCCGCAGATGCCCCTGCCCCCGCGCCCGGCAATTTTCGGGCTGGACCCGGTCGGCATCGTGCATCAGGTCGGCGACAAGGTGATGTCGGTGAAACCGGGGGATCGGGTCTATGTCAATCCCGGCCGCGCCTGCGGCGGCTGCCGATTCTGCACTTCGGGACAGCCGCAGAAATGCGATCATTGGACGCTGAATGGCTATTTCGGATACAATCAGAACAGCTTGCGGGTGTTCGAACGCTACAAGCAGGGTGGCTTCTGCCAATATTTGGAGGCCCCGGCCAACGCGCTGGTCAAGATCCCCGAGAATGTGGAATTCGCCCAAGCGACCCGGTTCGGCTATCTAGGCACCTCTTATTCGGCGCTGCGCAAATGTGGCACTCTGGCGGGCAAGACGCTGATCATCAACGGCGCCACCGGCACGCTGGGGGTCGGCGCGGCACTTTTCGCGCTGGCCCAGGGGATCGGCAAGATCTACGCCATCGCGCGCGGCAAACCGCTGCTGGAACGGCTGAAGGCGCTCGATCCCGCCCGCGTCGAGATCTTCTCCAATACCGAGGGCTCCTCGGGCGAGTGGATCAAGGAACAAACCCAGCGGTTGGGGGCCGATTTCATGCTCGACACATTGGGCGCGGTGGCCGATCTCTCCTCGATGAAGGACGCCATGTCCGGGCTGCGGCGCGGCGGTCGGCTGGTGAATATCGGAGGCACCGCCGGTGATCTGCCGGTGGATGTGAAATGGTGGATGGACGAGCAGATCGAACTGATCGGCTCGGTCTGGTTCACCGTCGCCGAGGGCTATGAGATGGCCGGCATGTTCAGCAGCGGCGCCGTCGATCTGAACGTGCTGGAAACCCAGTCCTGGCCGCTTTCGGACATCAATTCCGGGATCAACGGTGCGGCCAACGGCAATGGCGGCTTCACCAGCTATCTGATCGAGATCGACTGATACTAACGAACGCAAAGACAGGCAGGACGACCCTATGAAAACGCGCGCAGCCGTTGCCTTTGAGGCAAAGAAACCGCTTGAGATCGTCGAGTTAGACCTTGAAGGCCCCAAGGCGGGCGAGGTTTTGGTGGAGATTGTCGCTACCGGCATCTGCCACACCGATGCCTATACGCTGGACGGGTTCGACAGCGAGGGGATCTTCCCCTCGGTGCTGGGCCATGAGGGCGCGGGCATCGTGCGCGAGGTGGGCGCGGGGGTGACCTCGGTCCAGCCCGGTGATCACGTGATCCCGCTTTACACCCCCGAATGCCGCCAGTGCAAAAGCTGCCTGTCGGGCAAGACCAACCTCTGCACCGCAATCCGCGCCACGCAAGGGCGCGGCGTGATGCCCGACGGCACCAGCCGCTTCAGCTACAAGGGGCTGCCGGTCTATCACTACATGGGCTGTTCGACGTTCTCGAATTTCACTGTCCTGCCCGAAATCGCTCTCGCCAAGATCCGTCAGGACGCGCCGTTCGAGAAAGCCTGTTATTGCGGCTGCGGCGTGACCACCGGGGTCGGCGCAGTGATCAATTCGGCCAAGGTGACGCCGGGCTCCAACGTGGTGGTCTTTGGGCTGGGCGGCATCGGGCTCAATGTTCTCCAGGCGGCGCGGATGGTCGGCGCCGACAAGATCATCGGTGTCGATATCAATGATGACAAGGAAAGCTGGGGCCGCCGCTTCGGCATGACCGATTTCGTCAACCCGCTGAAGATCGAAGGAGATATCGTCCAGCATCTGGTGGCGCTGACCGATGGCGGCGCTGACTATACCTTTGACTGCACCGGCAATACCACGGTGATGCGTCAGGCGCTGGAAGCCTGCCATCGCGGCTGGGGCGTCTCCACCGTGATCGGCGTGGCCGAGGCGGGCAAGGAAATTGCGACCCGGCCGTTCCAGTTGGTCACCGGGCGGGTCTGGCAGGGCTCGGCCTTTGGCGGCGCGAAAGGGCGCACCGACGTGCCGAAGATCGTCGACTGGTACATGAGCGGCAAGATCGAGATCGACCCGATGATCACCCATGTGTTGAGCCTGGAAGAGATCAACAAGGGCTTTGATTTGATGCATGCGGGCCAGTCCATCCGGTCTGTCGTGGTGTTCTGAACAAAGCTGAAATCCGGGAGGGAGGCCTGCGATGGAGACTTGGGATTGTGTGATTGTCGGCGCGGGACATGGCGGTGCGCGAGCCGCCCATACCCTGCGTCAGGCTGGATTCGAGGGCAGCATCGCGCTGATCGGTGACGAGGCGGAACTGCCTTATGACCGACCCAGCGTGTCCAAGGATTACCTGTCCGGCAAGAAATGCTTTGATCGGATCGGGCTACACCCGGAAAGCTTCTGGAGCACGCGCGAGATTGATCTGCGCCTGAAAACCCGGGTCGTCTCGGTGGCGGCCGAGGCCCATAGCGTGACCTGCGACAATGGCGAGATGCTAGGCTACCGTCATCTGATCTGGTCCGCCGGCGGCGCGCCCCGGCGGCTTGCCTGTCCCGGCGCCGATCTGCCCGGCGTGTATTACCTGCGCAGCAAGGGTGACGCGGATGCGCTGATGGCCCATCTTGATCGCGCAAGCTGCGCTGTGATTATCGGCGGCGGCTATATCGGGCTTGAGGCGGCAGCGGTGCTGCGCGCTAAGGGGATCGCGGTCACTTTGCTCGAAGCGCAGGAGCGCGTGCTCGCCCGGGTCACGGCGGAACCGGTCTCGGAATTCTACCAATCGCGTCACCGCGCCGAGGGCGTGGATCTGCGCCTCTCCAGTGCCGTGTCGGCGATCCTGGGCACCGAGGCCGTCGCCCGGGTGCAACTGAGCGATGGTGAAGAGATTGCGGCTGATCTGGTGATCGTCGGGGTCGGGATCATCCCCGAAACCGGGGCGCTGGAGGCCGCCGGGGCGGAGATCTCCAACGGCATTCTTGTCGATGACACATGCCAAAGCAGCCTGCCCGACATCTATTGCATCGGCGATTGCGCCCTGTTGCGCGACGGGCCTGGGGTCCGGATCGAATCCGTGCAGAACGCTAATGATCAGGCCGCAACCGTGGCCAAAGCGATCTGCGGTGACCCCCAGCCCTATCGCGCCCTGCCCTGGTTCTGGTCGAACCAATATGACCTGCGCTTGCAGACCATCGGGCTCAATGTCGGGTTTGATGATTGGGTGCTGCGCGGCGATCCCGCCTCCGGTGCCTTCTCGCTGGCCTATCTCAAGGCGGGCAAGCTGATCGCCATTGACTGCATCAACCGCCCGAAGGATTACGTGCAGGGCCGCAAGCTGATCGAGGCCGGGCTGACCCCCGCCCGTGAGACGCTGGCTGATATTTCGGTGCTGCTGACCGATCTTCTGCCCGCCGCCGTCACCTCGGTGGCCTGATTTTGCATGCCCGGTTCGCCGGGTTTCTGACCTGACAGCGATCATGGACTCGGAAATTCCCCGGCGTTCAGCGGCGGGTCTGCTTCCCTCGCCATGACATGCCGTCGTGACTTCACAAAGCAAACCACTAATCTCGGTCGACTTTCGCCGCCAAGGGCGCGGGACCAACACGGGCCCGGCTCCCAGGAGAAATCCGGCTCACTGTTTTCCGGACTTGAAAACCTTGTCGAAATAGGGTGCCGGCGCAACCTTGACACGGATTTCGCGTAGGCTATGCGCATCGACGGTGGCACGTTTGCTGCCGGGCTCGCCCCAGAGCATGGCCAGTTCGGTGCCCGGTTCGGCATCGTCCAGCCCGACGATCCCAAGCGAGATCATCTTGTTGTTGAGCGCGGTAAAGCCCGGCCAAGTCGAGAAGCCAGTGATATTACCATTGCGCAGCAGCGTGTCGGCCTGGAAGGTCGCATACATCGGCATCGGCATGGCGATGAACTGCGCGCCGCCATCCCGGCGAAAGATCGCATCGCCCATCACTCGCGCGACGTCTTCGTCATTCCATTCCAGCGTCACCTTGGTCCGGCTCTGGTTGGCCTTCTTCTCTTCCAGCGCGGCGGCGCCGATGAAGTCGCGATCCCAGTCCACCAGACCGCCATAGCCGATCTCGATCGGATCGACATAGTAATCCTCGACCTTGTCGGACAGCATGCTGCCGCCCAGCGAGGCCACGGATTCCAGGAAATAGGCGCTCAGCCATTCGCGATAGGGCAGCATCTCGGCGCTGGAATAGATTGCCGGGATCGGCATCGGCAGCCAGCCCGAATGCTGTGCCGTGGTGGAATAAGCCATGGCGCCGACCTTGCGCATGCCGTATTTCGCGCCGACTTCGTCAAAGGCCTCGCGCACCGCCTGCTGATGATCCCAGGCACCATAAAGCTCAAAGCCTGGCGTGCCCGCCATCCCGTGACGCAGCGCGCGCACCGGCTTGTCGGCAATCGTCATGTCTCCCATGCGGAAGAACTTGATATCGGGCAGCGTGCCGCCGGTGATTTCGCGCATCAGCTCCAGCGCCTGCGGGCCCTGAATCTGGAAACGGAAGCTGTGGCGGGGACGCTGGCCGATCGACCAGTTGTCATCCTTGGTCGCCTTCACATCGTAGTTCGAGCTTTCGGTGTGATAAAGCAGCCAGTCGCTCGCAAAGGGCGCGCCGACAACGCGAAAGAAGGTCTCGCTTTCGCGGAACAGGATTGCATCGGCGATGAAATTGCCGTCATGCCCGGCCAGCACGATCTGCTTGGCGCGCAGCTCCTGGAAGGGGTCGAATTTGTTCAATGCGATTTCCGACAGGAAAGGGATGACCTGGGTGCCATGCAGATGCAGCTCGGTCATGTGGTAGGATTGCTCCAGCAGCGCCACGCCCTCGTTCCAGGCGCGCTGCTCAGCCCGCCAGTTGGAGAATTCCGGCGGAATGCCCGGGAAGACATAGGGGCCAAGATTGGAGCTGCGCAGGAAATTCACCGCACCACCTGCATTGTTGATCAATGTCTCCAGGCTTGCGGGGCCGTTGTTCATTGTCATAGTCGTTTCCTCCCTGCACTATGATTTGGCAGCCAGATTGGCTTGACCTGTTGAAGGATGCGCGATGGACCCTGCTGGGCCGCAGGCGGCATCCGTTTTCAATATGATTGATCACCTCACTCACCGTGGTGGCAATCCTTCAGCCCTCCGCGACTTGCGTCAGACAGTTCGCTGCTTTGTAAATTCTATTCCGCAAAGGGGGATGGATCCGCACGGGTCGCGTGGTCGCCGCAGCGAAGAAATCGCGATGCTGTCGTTGGAACAAAACATGCATATTTTTCCTCCCTTGCACGCCCGCATCTCCTAGTCACGAGCTTGCGTACCATTTAGGATACGGATACCATAGGGAATGTAAATATCGTGAAACCGGGATTTGCGCCAATCAAGAAGGTGCATTCCAGCCGGACAAAAGGCCTTACATGGATCTTCAGACTGTAAACCCCGAAGACGTGATCCTCTATGCGGCTTGGGGCTGCCCCTTCTCGCATCGCCCCCTTGCGGCCCTGCATTTGCTGGGGCTGGAGGCGCATGTTCCAGTGCTCTTTGTCGAAGATATCAAACGCGAAGAGGGCTGGCGTTTTGCCACGCCGGATCTGGTCTTTGGCGCGCGCAACCTGCCCGAGCTCTACCAGATCGCCGCGCCCGGGGGAGACCACCGCCCCTCGGTGCCGATCCTGATCAACCGCGCGGCGCGGCTGATCCTCTCGACCGAATCGCTCGATATCCTGCGCTGGATCGCCACCGGTTTTGCGGGCGCCGTTCCGGTGCCGCTGGATCTGTGTCCGGAACCGCAGCGTGACGAGATCGCCGCGCTTGTCAGCTTCATCCACGACCGGATCACACGCGCGGTCTATCGTGTCGGGCTGACCCGGGATCAACAGGTCTATGAAACCGAATGCCGGGCGCTGTTCGACGCCCTTGACGATATCGAGCAGCGGCTTAGGGGGAATGACTACCTGCTGGGCGCAACGCCGAGCGAGGCGGATCTGGTGTTGTTCCCAACGCTGGTGCGGTTCGATGCGATCTACGGGCCGCTGTTTCGCTGTTCGCTGGCGCGGGTCACCGATTATCCTGGGCTCTCTGCCTATCTGCGCCGTTGTCTCGCGATCCCCGGCCTGGCAGCCAGCTTTGATCTGGGCCGCGCCAAGACCAATTACTTCCGTAGCATCATCCATCGCCCGGACGGCGCGTTTGAGATCAACCCCTCGGGGATCGTGCCGCTATAACGGTTGCCCCATATTTCGAAAGGAATCCCAATGCCGACATATTCCTACCGCCTCACGCTGACGCCCATTGATCCGGCCAGCGGCGACAGTAGCGGCGATGCGGTGACCGCCGAACTGGAAAGCCATGACGATATCGCAGAGATCATCGCCAAGCTGCGCAGGCGGCCAGATCTCGATGGAAATGAAGCCGCCGTTCTGGGATTGGGATTGAAGAGCCTCGGCTGGGTGCTGCTGCGGCACAAAAAGTCGCCTTTCTATGCCGGACTCCTGGGGCAGCTAGGCACCTTCATCAAATCGCTGAAAACAGCGGGCTGAAACTGCCGTTGGGCGGAGGCGGGACCTACTGCTATTCCAATTCAGCGACCGGGCGGTTGTTCGTCGTTTCACTGAGCACAGGCTGCCGCGGGTGGCACACCCGGGCCGCGCCTGAACCCTCCGGTTTCGTGCCTGAGCTGGACCAGATCGTTGACGAATTTCAGTGACGCGCTCTAGCGTTGGATTGGCTCGGAGGCTGGTGGCCCAATCATCAGGCGCAACATTTCGTCCAGCATTTCGCCGGATGTGTTAACTTTCAGAAACCCTGAGATCCCACCATAGGTCACTTCTAGAACGAGGCCCCCAAGATTGAGGGGTGAAATCCGTGTCGGCGAAATATTCAGTTTTTCCGCCAGAAGCTCTCCGACACCTTTCCACTGCGAATAGAAGATGTGCAGCTGAGGATTTTCGGTATCACCATCATGGATGGTGCGCCGCACGAATTCGATTGCGATGGTGCCCCATTTCTGATTGGCGCTGCGGGCATCGCTCCAGCTTTTCAAAGCCTGGAGTATGCTCTCAACATCCTGCAGCGGTGCAAACAACTCGGTCAATTCCTCAACATCATTAGATGCATTGGTTTGCAGCAGTTGCAGAAGGATGTCTTCCTTGCTGTTGAAATTCGAGTAGAAGGCCCCCTTCGAAAACCCGGCCTCCTCCGCGATCATTTCCACTGATGCGCCATCATAACCGTAGCGCGACACCACTTCGAAGGCAGAATCGAGCAATCTCTTACGAGTGAGAGCCTGGCTTTCAGCGCGCGAAAGTCTTTTTCTATTTGGAGCAGGAGGGGTCATGGGATCCCTTTTTCCTTTCGTTACAGTGCGGTTAGTTGAAGCCGGCAATCAGGCATATCGCCGCCCAGAACAAAGGGTATTCAGGACCCATGTTCTGCCAGCGCCAATTCATACCATTAATCTTCACAACCGCAAACGCAGCCCCCGCCAATACGATTGCGCCGGCCAATCCACCGAGTCGTGGTACGACACCGACACCCAGACCGACGAGCGCAACAAGTTCCATTGCAATCGCCGCCACTAAAAAGACCGCGCCCGGCCTCAGTCCGGCAGCTTCAAACGTTCCTTGTGCCTTAGCGAAGTGAGTGACTTTCCCGAACAGGTGAGGGACAAACCAAGCTCCGCACAAGATCTGAGTGAGGCGAAAAATGTCAATGTTATCCGTCAATTGTTGTCCCTTCGTGAGGTATGGTGCAGGCAGCAATGCAAAGGTTGCAAATAAATGGTATCTGGAGACCGAACGGGATGTCAATGGTCCGCTCCGTCTTTTTTTCACGTGGTGGCAATTGACTCGGAGCCCTCAATCCAACATACTCAATGGTATCCAGACACTAACAGTATCCCTTTAGGGGCGTGCTTTATGAGGATGGAGCCGGGAGGGAGAGCCCGGCAGAAGCCAGATCGCAAGGGAGGAGACGCGATGTCGCTAGATTATTTGAACCCGGACGCACTATTCAGCGATCCCTATCCGGTGTTTGCGCGGTTGCGTCAGGAGGCTCCGGTACACTTCTATGAAGGGACACATGAGTTTCTCGTGACCCGCTATGATGATTGCCGCGCCGTTGGCAGCAATGATAAAGTTTTTGGGCCGGCGGCGACCGAGGGGCGCCCGGAATTCCGCGTCATGGGCACCCCCAATGTGCTGACCATGTCCGGCGAAAGCCATCAGAACCTGCGCAAGGGAATCGACGCGATCGTCGATCAGCCGCATGTGCGCGGCTATGTGGATCAGCTGACGCGGCCGGTGGTGCAACGTTTCCTGGACGAGTTGAAACCCAAGGGCGAGGCCAATCTGACCACCGAACTGTTCGAGCCGATCTCGGTGCGCTGCATCGGCGATGCGCTTGGCTTTACCGACACGCCCCTGGAAAATCTCTATGAGTGGTTCTACGCCATGGCCGATGGGCTGGCGCTCGGGGCCGGGGCGCCGTTCCCCGATCCGCAGGCGGTCTGGGACCGGCTGGATCGCACGAATGCGGATATCAACAAACATTTCGGCGCACTTTACGAGGCCTGTCTGGCCAAGCCGCGTCCGCAGGCGATCACCAACCATATCATCTATGGTGGCATGGCCGATGGAAAGGTGCGCAGCTTCGAGGAACTGCTGCCGACGATGCGGGTGATCTTCCTTGGTGGTTTCCAGGAACCGGGCCACGCTGCCGCGAATGCCGCCGCAGGTCTCCTTGCCGACGAGGGACAGCGCAATGCGATGCTGGAGGCGCCCGAGGATCTGGCGATGAAAGCCTTTGACGAAGGGCTGCGCTGGATCGCTCCGATCGGCGTCACCCCGCGCGTGGCGAGCGAGGATTTTGAGCTGAACGGCGTCAGGATCCCGGCGGGATCGACCGTCGCCATCGTCATGGCCTCGGCCAATCGCGACGAGTCGCGTTTCGACAATCCCGACAAGTTCGACATGTTCCGCAAGAAGAAGCCGCATCTGACCTTTGGCTTCCGACCGCATTTCTGCTCGGGCCACTTCCTGAGCCGCGCAATGGGCGAAATCATTATGACTGAAGTGTTCAAGCAGCTGCCGAACATCCGTCTTGACCCCGAAAAGGAGGTGGTCGCTAGCGGCTGGCGCTTCCGGGGCGTCAAGGAACTCCACGCGAAATGGGACGCCTGATGACCCTGATTATCGACTGCCACGGTCACTTCACGACCGAACCGCAATATCACCACGACTACCGCAAGGCGCAGGTCGCCTTTGCCGAGGGCAAGGGTGCACGGCCCGAGTATCCCGGAATTCCCAACGAGGAACTCTCCGAGATCATCGCGGCGAACCAACTCAAGATGCAGCAGGAACGGGGCTCTGATGTAACCATCATCTCGCCCCGGGCCAGCGGCATGGGCCATCACGTTGGCGATGCGGATGTGGCGGGCGAATGGGCACGGGTCTCCAACGACAATATCAAGCGTATCTTTGACATGTACCCGGAGAATTTCGCCGGGGTCTGCCAACTGCCGCAAACGGTGGAGGGTGATCTGGCGCCGGTGATCGCCGAGCTGGAGCGCTGCGTGGATGAGGGGTTTGTAGGTTGCAACCTGAACCCCGACCCGTCCGGGGGGAAATGGTCGGCGCCGCCGATCTATGATCCGTGGTGGGATCCGCTCTGGCAGGCGATGGTGCGGCTGGATGTGCCGGCGATGATCCATGTCTCGGGTTCCTGCGAGCGTTGCCTGCATACCACGGGCGCCCATTACATCAATGGCGATACGGCGGTGTTCATGCAGCTCATTCAGGGGGATCTGTTCGAACGCCACCCGGATCTGCGTTTGATCATCCCCCATGGCGGTGGCGCGGCGCCCTATCACTGGGGCCGCTACCGGGGGCTGTCGATGATGTTGGGCAAGCCCACGCTGGCCGAGCACCTGATGGGCAATCTCTATTTCGACACCTGCGTCTATCACCAGGCCGGGATCGAGACGCTGTTCAAGGTGGTCGACAGAAAGAACATCCTGTTCGGCTCGGAATTGCTGGGCGCGGTCAAGGCGACCGATCCCGAAACCGGCCACCCGTTCGACGACACCAAACGCTATATCGACAAGCTGCCTCTGGACGAGGCCACCCGACATGCCGTGTTCGAAGGCAATGCGCGGCGGGTCTATCCGAAACTGGATGCAAGACTGAAATCGCAGGACCGGTGACGGCAGGGCCGTTACAGCACTGATATCTATAGGAGAAGATGCAATGGCAGAGCTTACCAAGTTCCGCTTCGCGGGTGGCGCTCAGGGTTTCAACTGGCTGCCCGTTTTCGTCGCCGGGGAATTCGGCCTTTTTGAGAAATACGGGCTCGACATCGAGTACAAGAAAATGGGCGGCGTGGCCCTGGCGACCAAGGCGGTGCTGGAGGGTGAGGCCGATCTGGCGATCACCCCGCCCGAGGGCGCGCTGTCGGATTATGTCGCCGGGGGCGATCTGCGCATTATCGCGGCCAACGCGGTGCGGCTGCCGATGTCGCTCGTGGCCAAGCCCGCGATCGCCGAGCTGGCCGAGCTGAAGGGCGCGAAGATCGGCACCTCCTCGCTGACCGAGGGCACCGCGATCTACACCCAGATCCTGCTGGCAGAGGCCGGTCTGTCCTATCCGGGCGATTATGAATTCGAGCTGGCAGGGATCCACACCACCCGCTGGGAGGCTTTGCAGGCGGGCACCATCGACTGCGCCCCGCAACCGGCGCCTTGGAACTTCATGGCCGAGCGCGAGGGGTACAATCTGATCGGCGAGGTCTGCGAGGCCATCCCCGAGGTAATCTTTACCGGGCTGATCGGCAATGCCGCCTGGCTGGCCGAGAATCAGGACACGGTGGCGCGGCTGCTGGCGGCCCTGCGCGAGGCCCATGACATCACCAATGATCCGGCACGCACTGAGGAGGTCCTGCCGATCTTCCAGCGCATCACCACCAAGGACGACGCCGAGCTGGCCCGCAAGGGGCTGGTCTATATGCGCGATATGGGGATGTGGCCGGCAGGACTGGCGATTTCCGACAAGGCGCTGGATGCGTCGATCGACCTGATGATCCGGGCCGGGTTGCTGGATGAGTCAGTTCGGGACAAGGCGCGCGGCGCCTTTGAGACGCGCTATCTTTCCACTCGGGCGGCGTGAGGTTGGATATGGCAAAGGTTGTAACCAATGCCCCCCGGTCAGAGGCGGCGCTTTGCGCGGCACTGGGGGAGCTGGGCGTGGCCACTGTGCATGAGGCACAGGGTCGGCGCGGCCTGCTGGCGCCGCGCATCCGTCCAATCCAGGACGGCGCGCGGATCGGCGGCAATGCGGTAACCTGCGAGGTGGCGCCGGGCGATAACTGGATGATCCATGTCGCGATGGAACAAGCGCGGCCCGGCGATATTCTGGTCGTCACCCCGACCAGCCCTTGCGATGACGGCTATTTCGGCGATCTCCTGGCCAGCTCGGCCAAGGCGCGCGGGGTTCTAGGGCTGGTGATTGACGCCGGGGTGCGGGATGTGCGCGACCTGCGGGACATGGGCTTTCCGGTCTGGGCCAAGGGCGTCTTTGCCCAGGGCACGGTCAAGGAAACGCTGGCCGATGTGCAGGTGCCGGTGGTCTGCGCCGAGGCGCTGATCCATCCCGGTGATGTGATCGTCGCCGATGACGATGGGGTCTGCGTGGTACGCCGCGAAGAGGCCGAAAACGTGCTGGAAAAAGCCCGTGCACGCGAGGCGATGGAGGCTGGCAAGCGCCAGTTCTACGAGAATGGCCAGCTGAGCCTCGACATCAACAACATGCGGGAGCGTCTTGCCGAGAAGGGGTTGGTCCATGAGTGATACAGTCACACCACGCCGGGTTGTCACTGGCATTCGCGATGGCAAATCGGTTTTCGTCTCCGACGGGCCGGCGGCCAATGCGCATCACTACGCGTCCCTGCCGGGGCATATGACCTCGATTCTTTATGCCACCGCCGCCATGCCCGATCTGCCGCAGGATGTGGGAGAACAGGCGCCGCCGCGGATGCCGGTGCCGCCCCTACCGGGCGAGACCCGGTTGATGATCGTGACCTTTCCGCCCGACAGCGTCTTTGTCGAGGCCAATATCGAGGATGCGATTGCCGAACAGGCCGAACATATTCCCGGGCTGATCGACGCGTTCGAAGCCGACGCGCCGGGCATGCACACCACCGACAGCGTGGATTACGACATCGTGCTGGATGGCGAGATCTGGCTGGAGCTGGACGATGGTGCCGAAACCCGACTGAGCCAGGGCGATGTGGTGGTGCAATGCGGCACCCGCCATGCCTGGCGCAACAAAAGCGACCGGAACGCAACCCTGTGTTTCGTACTGATCGGGGCGGCGCGCTAAGCTGCGCCGCCCCGATCATCCAAACCACATCTCAAAGACCTGAATTGGAGGAGAGCCAATGGGAAAATTCACACTCATTACGCGCGCGGGCGAGGCGATCCAGATCGCCGGTCGCGCCGATGTGCCGTTGATGGAAATCATCCGCGACGAGGGCCATGACGAATTGATGGCGATGTGCGGCGGCTGCATGTCCTGCGCCACCTGCCATGTCTATATCGACGACCTGCCGAATGGTCAGACCCTGCCCGAGCTCGGCCCCGATGAGGACGCCATGCTCGACGCTTCGGACTATCGCAAACCCAGTTCCCGCCTGAGCTGCCAGGTGCCGTGGCGCGACGAACTGTCCGGCGTGACCGTTCACATCGCGCCAGAGGAATAAGAGCATGGGCGAGAAGAGAATAGCGATTGACTTAGATACCATAAGGTATTAGGATACTATTGGGTTTGTCTGGAGGGCCGCATGCGGCGATGCAGATCCGATCAGGGAGAAAAACAATGAAATATACCACATCACTCATGTGCTCCGCCGTTGCCGCGGTGGCGCTGACGGTCGGCACGTCTGTGTCTGCCGATACGATCAAGATCGGGGCCAGCGCCCCCAAAAGCGGTCCGCAGGCGGGCGCTGCATCGGCGGTTTACTGGCCAACGCTGGAGCTTTGGGTTCACAATGTGAATGAAGCAGGCGGGCTGGATGTCGGCGGCGAAAAGATGATGATCGAACTGATCGCCTATGACGACAAATCGCAGCCCGACGAGGCGGTGAAGAACATACAGCGCCTGACAACCCAGGACAAAGTTGACTTCCTCGCCGCGCCCTACACAACCGGACTGAACCTGGCCACCGCACCGCTTATTGCGCGGGCTGGGCTGCCGCAAATCGTGGCCACCGGCAATCTCAACAATCTTGAGCCCTTCGTGTCGAAATGGCCGAATACCTTCTGGCTGCTGGGGCGTTCATCGGATCTGTCCACCGGCATCGTCGGGACATTGACCGAGATGCGCGAGAAAGGCGAAGTCGGCAGCAAGGTCGCGCTGGTTCACGTCGGCGATGCCTTCGGTCTGGAAATGATGGCGGGCGGCAAACCCGCTTTCGAAGAAGCCGGGTTCGAAATCGTCTACGAAAGCTCCTACCCGCTGGGGACGCAGGATCTGGCGCCGGTCATCTCCAGCGCCAACGCCTCCGGTGCGGATGCGTTCGTGGCCTACTCCTACCCGCCGGATTCCTTTGCCCTGACCGAACAGGCGCAGGTGCAGGGCTTCAACCCGGATGTCTTCTACGTCGGTGTCGGTGGCGCTCTCACTGGCTTTGGCGAACGCTTCGGTAACAGCGTCGAGGGGGTGATGGCCATGGGCGGCATTGATCCGACATCTGAGGCGTACAAGACGTTCCGGGAGCAGCAGATCGAGGTCACCGGCGTGGCTCCCGACTATTGGGCCAACCCAGTTGTCTATGCCAGCATGGAAATCCTCGGCGCGGCGATCGAACGGGTGGGAAGCCTCGACAAGGCCACGGTGATCAGCGAAATCCAGACCGGAAGCTTTGTCACCGTCATTGGCGAAGTCTCTTTTAGCGACAATATCGTTGAGCAAGTATGGAACGTCGGTCAATGGCATGATGGTACATTCTATGGTGTCAACGCCAAGGGTCTGAAGCCTGCCGCCGAGCCCTTTGTCAAACCCGCCTGGTCCAACTGACCCGGCCACTCGCAAAACCGGTGGGGCCGCCCCGGGCCGCCTCGCCGGATGATAGGGCGAACTCCATGACTATTCTTGTGACAGGCATCCTGCTGGGCGGGACGTATGCTTTGATCGCGCTTGGCCTGACCCTGCAATATGGCGTCGCGCGGATCATGAACCTCTCCAACGGCGAAACGCTGGTTGCCGCCTGTTTCTCGGCCTGGCTGCTGTTTACCACCACCGGCATCAACCCGCTCTGGGGGCTGCTGATCATCGCGCCGCTGGGTTTTGTCGCGAATGGCGCGATCTATCTGGGGCTGCTGCGGCCTTTGGTGCGGCGCGCCACCAGCCAGGGCATGCTGGAGGTCGACTCGATCCTCGCCACGTTCGGGCTGCTGTTCCTGTTCGAAGGGCTGATGCATCTGGGCTTTGGCGGCGCCTATTTCAACTATCAGTTCCTCGCCGTGCCCTTTAAGTTTCTGGGCGGCAGCTATGCGCTGAACCGGATCACCGCCTTCGGCGCGGCGGCGGCGATTGCCCTGGCGCTCTATCTGTTTCTCTACAAGACCCGGATGGGCACGGCGGTACGTGCTGTCGCCGTTGATCCCGAGGCGGCGCGTCTGGTTGCCATTGATGTCGGGCTGATCGCGGCCTTTGCCTTTGGCCTGGGCGGGGCGATCACCGCCTGCGGTGGGGTACTGCTCTCGACCTTCTATACGTTCAATGCCTCGATGGGCGCGGTCTTCACGATGAAAGCGCTGATCATCGTGATCATGGGAGGGGTTGGCGACGTGCGCGGGGCGGTGATTGCCGCGCTGATCCTTGGCGTGATGGAAACCCTGGTGGCCAGCCTGATCGACCCAGGCCTGACACTTGCGGCGACCTATGGGCTGTTTGTGCTGATCCTGCTGTTCCGCCCACAAGGACTTTTCGGAGGTGCCGCCGGATGAGCCGTTTTGAAATCAACCTGATGCTGCTAGCGGGGATCGCCATTACCTGCTGCGCGGCATTGCCCTTCATGACCGAAGGCTTCTATCTGACGCTGGCAGTGAATATCGCGCTCTATATTGCGCTCTGCACCGCCTGGACGCTGTTTTCCGGCCCAACGCATCTTGTCTCGCTGGCGACCGCCGCCTTTTTCGGCATCGGCATCTATGCCACTGCCATCGGCATCGAGTATCTGCCCTTCCCGCTGGCGATCCTTTGCGGGGGCCTTGCAGGGGCGCTATTTGCCGCTGCGGTGGGGGCGATGACGCTGCGCCTGTCGGGGGTCTATTTCGTGATCTTCACGCTGGGCCTAGCCGAACTGGCGCGTCAGATCGTGACCTATCTGCAAACCAAGATCTTCGGCTCCATCGGCCTGTTCGTACTGACCGATCACACCGAGGGCGATCTGTTCTATTATCTGCTTGCGCTGATCGTGGCGATTTTCGTCACCGGCTGGCTGATCGGGCGGTCGCGGCTGGGATTTGCCATGCGTGTGATCGGGAATGATGAGTTGGTGGCGAAGCATTTCGGCATCGAGGTGGCGCGCTCCAAGATCATCCTTTTCGTGATCTCAGGGGGCTTCATCGCCATGGCCGGGGCGATCATGGCGCCGCGCTATGCCTATGTCGAACCGGCTTCGGCCTTTAATGCCACGATGAGCTTCATGGTGGTGATCATGGCGCTGCTGGGCGGCACCCGGCGTCTGTGGGGGCCGCTGGTCGGGGTGGTGCCTTTCACCATTGTCACCGATTTCATCTCGGCCAACTTCCCCGAGCACATCAACATCATGATCGGTCTTGCCTTCCTGCTGATCGTCTATCTGCTCAAGGACGGGGTTTCCGGCCTGATCGACAAAGCGATGCGCACACGGCGCGGCACCAGATTGCAAGGAGCGAAATCATGACGACGCCGATTTTGCAGATTGACTACCTGCGCAAGGAGTTCGGCGGGCTGGTCGCGGTGAATGATGTGTCCTTCGCGGTCGCCGAAGGCGAGCTTTTGGGGCTGATCGGGCCGAACGGGTCGGGCAAGACCACGACGATGAATCTGATCTCGGGCGCTATGCCCGCGACCGCCGGGACGATCCGGTTGGACGGACAGTCGATCAGTGAACTGACGGCGGCGGCGATTTCGCGGGCCGGGGTTGCGCGCACCTTTCAGCTGGTGCGGATCCTGCCCGAGATGTCGGCGATCGAGAATGTCATCGCCGGGGGCGTCTATTCCCGCGCCAACCGCTGGGGGCCAGAGGCTGAGACCCGCGCCCGCGAGTTGCTGGCGCGTGTGGGGCTGGAGGAACGCAGCGAGCTGGCGCTCTCGGCGATGACCTATATCGACCAAAAGCGGGTCGAGCTGGCCCGCGCGCTGGCTGCCGATCCGCGGCTGTTATTGCTGGATGAATGGCTGGCCGGGCTCAACCCGACCGAGCTTCAGATGGCCATCGGGCTGATCCGCTCGATCCATGACGAGGGCATGACCATCATCATGGTCGAACATGTCATGGATGCGATCCGGTCGCTCTGCGACCGCTGCGTGGTGATGAGTTCCGGCACCAAGATCGGCGAGGGCGCCACCGCTGATGTGCTGTCGGATCCGCATGTGATGGCGGCCTATCTGGGAGAAGAATAGATGCTCGAAATCCAAAATGTCTCCGTGCGCTATGGCCGTCACCAGGCGCTGTTCGATATCGCCGCCCAGGTCGAACGTGGCAAGATCACCGTTCTACTGGGCACCAATGGGGCCGGTAAATCGACCTTTCTGAAAGCGCTTGGCGGGCTGGTACCGACCGGACCCGGGGCCTCGATCAAGCTGGGCGGAGTGGAAATCGCAGCTATACCCGCCCATCGCCGGGTCGAGGCGGGGCTGGCGCTGGTGCCCGAGGGGCGCGGCATTTTCGGCAAGCTATCAGTGGCGGAGAACCTGCATCTGGGCGGCTTTGCCCATCGCGCCCGCACCGATGAGAAGGAGCGTCTGGAGCGGGTGCTGGACCTTTTCCCGCGGCTGCGCGAACGAATGCCGCAGATTGCCCGCACCATGTCAGGCGGCGAACAGCAGATGGTGGCGATGGGGCGGGCGATGATGTCCCACCCGGATTTCCTGCTGCTGGATGAGCCCTCCTTGGGTCTGTCGCCGCTACTGTCCAAGGATATGTTCAAATCCTTGCGCCGGATCGCGAGTGAGGCGGATGTCGGCATTTTGCTGGTCGAGCAGAATGCCAAGCTGAGCCTGGAGATCGCCGATTACGGTTATCTGCTGGAAAACGGCCATATCGTCGGCCAGGGCCCCGCCGAGGAGCTGCGCAGCAGCCCTGCCGTGTTGCGCGCCTATCTGGGTGAAGAGGTGGTACCCGCCTGATCAAACCCCACACGACCAGAGGAGGAAGAAACATGAAACATGGATTCCGTCATTTGGCCGCGGCCGAGCTACCACGCCTGTCCCGGTTCGAGTTGGTGGTAAACAGGTGATGTTGGCCTTCGCGCGAAGCCCGCAGGAGGCGGTCTTTCTGTCGGCGGTGTTCTGCGGCTGTCTGGCCTTGGCACTGTCCGGGTTACTGAGGTGGCGCGGGTCGCCGAGAGTCCCGACCGATCTACAAATCCCAGCGTTCTTCGTCCTGGCGTACTGGCTCACATACAATCGTGTACCGAGTCTCCCGCCGGTCGGCGCCGTCAACAAGCTGTTTTACATCGCGGTCACCGGCGCGGCGGCCGGGCTGCTCCTAGAGGCATGCGGTCTAACCGCAAAACTGCGCTGGTTTTTCCTCGGGTTTCCGATCGTAGCAGCGGTTTTTATCGGGCAATCCCGGTTGAGCACCGCGCCCCACGAAGTGGTTCTCGCCGCGGGGCTCGGGGCCTTGGTGTTCGACCTTCTGATCCGAGAGATGCTCCGGTCCGATGGTGAGACGGATCTGAGGCCGGCCATTATGCTAGCCATTGCGAGCACCGGCTTCGCACCGATCGCGCTTTTGGGTGCGTCGTCGTCCAGCCTCCAACTCTGCTTATCTCTGGCAGCGGCGATCGGTGGCATCTTGGCCTGGCATCTGTTCCATCCACGATTTTCGTTCGGAGCAGCTTCATTGCTTGGCGGCGCCGGCGCATTAGTGGCGGTGGGACAGACGGTCGCTATGATTACGCGCAAGGTCGACTTACTCGCGCTTTTTATACTCGGCTTGGTGTTCGTTGTTCCGCTTGTTGGGGAACGTCTTCTAAGTCAGAGACCTGTCACCAGGCCGGCGATCAGAACGCTCCGGTTTGCCGCGCTTTGCCTGATTCCGGCACTGGCGGCAGTTTCACTGGCGATTCTGCGCTACGACGGGAACTTTCCCGTTTGAGTAATCCAGGAACCCACCATTCATCTCAGGGAGGAAACCAGATGAAACATTACCTGTCCGCCGCAATCCTAACTGCCCTGGCCGGGATCTCGCCCATTTCCCAGGTTGCGGCGGAACCGCTCAGCTACGACATCGACCTCGTGCATTCGGGTATTTCTTTCCGCATCAACCACCTCGGGTTTTCCGACGTGATCGGTATGGCGCGTGATTTTTCCGGCGCGTTTGTATTCGACGCCGATGCCCCGACGGAGGGCGCCAGTCTGGACGTCACGGTGAAAGTCGGCAGTCTATTCACCAACAACGCCCAAAGGGATAGCGATATTCAGGGCGCAGATTGGTTCAACGCCGTCGAATTTCCGGAAATCACCTTTACCGGGACGGATTACGAGGCAACCAGTGACGCGGGAGGGAAGATCACCGGCGACCTGACCATCATCGGCGTGACGAAAGCGGTCACGCTCGACGTCAAGCTAAACGGCACCGGTAACAACCCCTGGGATGGAAGCCGGGTTGCCGGTTTTGGCGCAACGACTACCATCAAGCGTAGCGATTTCGGGCTAACCAGCGGCATCCCGCAAATCGGCGATGAGGTCGAACTGACCATTCAGGTAGAAGGCCGCGGCCGGGAATAACCCGTCTTTTAAAAACCGTGCGGCAGTCTTTGCACTGGCGCACGGGCCTGACTCCAGGCGCTGTCGCCGTGGTTACAGAGGAATAATACCGGAGGGATTGATCTCGAACGGACCGTCGGGGCGATGAATGATGCTGCTGTAATAGTTGGCCTTGGCACGCTCCAGATTCAGGCTTGCGGCAAGTGACGGATCAGCGAGGCAGCGGTCGAGGTAGGACGACAGTGATGGGTAATCTGCAATACGCGCAAGCGAACAGCGGAAAAGCGGCCCATCGCATCCCTCATCGAAGATGAGATCGGCAACGGCGACCAATGTGTCGAGCATGAAATTCGCGCCCAAGCCGCCGGTTCGCTCCATGATGCAATCGCGAGAGGAACCGTCCTTGTTGGAGAAAATCTCAACTCGTATGGGATCCAGCGCTTGCGGGCGTTCAAGCTGCGTTTTTTCCACGGGCAATAGCATAGGTCTTGCCGATCCCCTGCGCCAGTGCAAACAACGCCGCTCCAACGCCGAGTGTCTCGGTTGCACCAATGATAATCAGCGTCTTACCGACGAGCGGCCCGCATCTGCGTAGCGCTGCATAAGAGGTGCCGAGATAGCTGAAGAGACTTGCCTGCCGGAATTCCACATTGTCCGGGATCTTGACCAGCGCGTAGGCCGGTGCGGTTGTATATTCGCAGAAGCCGCCTTGCTTGTAACGCGTAAAGACGCGCAGGCTCTTTTCGTTGTAACCGAAGTAACCGTTCAGGGTCCAATGATCACATTTCTGAGGCTGCCCCGAGGGGCAGAACGCGCAGCCATCACAGGAGCGCCCCGGGTTCTCTTAGGCACGATCACCGACCTTGACCGACATGACCTTTTCGCCGACCTCATGAAAGATGCCCACGGCATCGAGGTCATGGATCGCCGGGGGAGCGACAATAGCATCTGCGGATACCAGCTCTCCCAATTCGCCAACACATTGGCCAAGTTAGGCACCATGCCGCAAGCACGAACCTCCACAACCACATCGGATCCGATCACCCGAGGCTTTTCAACCTCGTCAATTTGCATCGGCGTACCTACCTTGTGAAGCCGTGCTGCTTTCATCATTTCCATAACGCCCTCCTCCTGTCCGAGTCCATCGGCATTCCCCATGCTCCCAGATCCCGTAGGTATGCAAATATCACTTAGTATTTTTAAAACTTGCTCGATGAAGCCTTCAGATGCAATCAGTTTTGCAAAACGGTTGCCGTTACCGCTGCTTGCACAGCACCGCGGCTCACACAGTTGACATTACTGACGGTTTTTGCATACCTAATGGTATCTCATATGTCGCAGATGTGGTTGCCATCGCAAACCAGGAACATAGATGGCAATTTCCCAATGCTGCAGCCTGCCACGGTTGGGTCTTTCATCCAGCTTCTGTCACGCATCAACAGACCATCTTCCGGGAGGAATTTAATCAGTGAAACTAGGAACACCAAAAGAAACATTCCCGGGCGAGAACCGAGTTGCATTGACGCCGGATTCGGCAAAGCAGTTGCAGAAGTTGGGCCACGAATGCTATATCGAAGCCGGGGCTGGTGCCGCGGCAGGGTTCGCGGACGCGATGTACGAAGCCGCAGGGGTGAGCGTGGTCCAGACCGCCGCCGAACTGTGGAAAGAAGTCGACATCATCGCCAAGGTGCGCCAGCCCAATGAAACCGAGCTGAAGCGTCTGACCGCCGAGAAGACCCTAATTTCGTTCTTCAATCCGGCCGGCAACAAGGACGGTCTGGAACTGGCGAAATCCAAGGGGGCCACCGTCATCGCGATGGAAATGGTCCCGCGTATTTCGCGCGCCCAGAAGATGGACGCCCTTTCGTCCATGGCCAATATCGCGGGCTACCGCGCCGTGATCGAAGCCGGCAACAACTTTGGCCGCTTCTTCACCGGTCAGGTGACCGCCGCCGGCAAGGTGCCGCCCGCCAAGGTGCTAATTGTTGGTGCCGGTGTGGCCGGTCTGGCCGCCATCGGGACATCGACATCGCTTGGTGCGATCACCTATGCCTTCGACGTGCGCCCCGAAGTGGCGGAGCAGGTCGAATCCATGGGTGCCGAATTCGTCTATCTGGACTTCGAAGAAGCGCAGCAGGACGGCGCGGCCACCGGCGGTTACGCATCCGTGTCCAGCCCGGAGTTCCGCGAGGCCCAGCTGGCCAAGTTCCATGAACTGGCCTCCCAGGTGGACATCGTGATCACCACCGCGCTGATCCCGAACCGCGAGGCGCCGGAACTGTGGACCGAGGACATGGTCAAGGTCATGAAGCCCGGCTCTGTCATCGTCGACCTTGCCGCTGAAAAGGGCGGCAACTGCAAGCTGACCGTAGCGGACGAAAAGATCGTCACCGACAACGGTGTGACGATCATCGGCTACACCGATTTCCCGTCGCGCATGGCCACGCAATCGTCGATCCTTTACGCCACCAACATCCGTCACATGATGGCCGACCTGACGCCCGAAAAGGACGGCGTGGTCAACCACAACATGGAAGACGACGTGATCCGTGGCGCGACCGTCACCCACAAGGGTGAAATCACCTGGCCGCCGCCGCCGCCCAAAGTGGCTGCAATCGCGGCGCAGAAGCCCAAGGAAAAGGTCAAGGAACTGTCGCCCGAAGAAAAACGGGCCAAGGAAATTGCCACCTTCAAGGCCGAAACCAAGCGTCAGGTCACCCTGCTGGGTGTCGGTGGCGGACTGCTTCTGGCCGTGGGTCTTGTGGCACCCGCCAGCTTCATGCAGCACTTCATCGTGTTCGTCCTGTCCGTCTTCATCGGCTTCCAGGTGATCTGGAACGTGTCGCATTCGCTGCACACGCCGCTGATGGCTGTGACCAACGCGATCTCCTCGATCATCATTCTGGGCGCGCTGATGCAGATCGGCTCCGGCTCGTTCCTGGTGATCCTTCTTGCCGCCCTGTCGGCCTTCATGGCCGGCATCAACATCTTCGGCGGCTTCCTCGTGACACGGCGCATGCTCGCCATGTTCCAGAAATCGTAAAGCGGGGTAGGGACCTATGGAATTCGGTTTCACCACGGCGGCCTATGTGGTCGCGGCTGTTCTCTTCATCCTGTCGCTCGGCGGTCTGTCGGGTCAGGAAAGCGCAAAACGCGCCGTCTGGTACGGTATCGTGGGCATGGCGCTGGCGGTCTTCGCCACGCTGATCGGCCCAGGTTCCGGCCTGTGGCTGCTGTCGGTCACCCTGATCGCGGTGGGCGGCATCATCGGCTGGTACGTGGCCAACAAGGTCGAAATGACCGAAATGCCGCAGCTTGTCGCCGCCATGCATTCGCTGGTGGGTCTGGCAGCGGTCTTTGTCGGCTTCAACGCGCATTTCGAAATGGCGAACGTCGCGGCCATCATGGCCAATGCGCCCACCTCGCTGAACGAAGCGGGCCTGCTGGCCTGGGTGCATGAACAGCACCTTGGCACCTTTGCCGAACTGATCGTACACAAGACCAGTGTGGAGCTTTCTATCCTCAAGGTCGAACTGTTCCTCGGCATCTTCATCGGTGCCGTGACCTTCACCGGATCGGTCATTGCCTATGGCAAGCTGGCCGGCAAGATGACCTCGGCGGCCAAGAAACTGCTCGGCGGCCACGTGCTCAACGCCGGCGCGGCGATCATCTCGGTCCTGGCGCTGATCTGGTACTTCAATACGGGCGGCCTGCTGCCGGTTCTGGTCATGACCGCGATGGCGCTGTTCATCGGCTACCACCTGATCATGGGCATCGGCGGCGCCGACATGCCCGTGGTGGTGTCGATGCTCAACTCCTACTCGGGCTGGGCCGCGGCGGCGATCGGTTTTTCGCTTGGCAACGACCTTCTGATCGTTGTCGGCGCGCTGGTCGGTTCCTCGGGCGCGATCCTGTCCTACATCATGTGCAAGGCCATGAACCGGTCTTTCGTCTCGGTGATCCTCGGCGGCTTTGGCGGCACGACGGGCTCGGCGATGGAAGTCGAGGGCGAACATAAGCCCATTGACGTCGACGGTGTGGCGGCCGCACTGGACGAAGCCGACAGCGTCATCATCATCCCCGGCTACGGGATGGCGGTTGCGCAGGCACAGCAGAACGTGGCGGAACTGACCCGCAAGCTGCGCGCCAAGGGCAAGAAAGTCCGCTTTGCGATCCACCCGGTCGCGGGCCGTCTGCCCGGCCACATGAACGTGCTTCTGGCCGAAGCCAAGGTGCCCTACGACATCGTTCTGGAAATGGACGAGATCAACGAGGACTTCCCGGATACGGACGTTGTCATCGTGATCGGGTCGAACGACATCGTGAACCCCGCCGCGCAGGAAGATCCGAACAGCCCGATCGCCGGGATGCCGGTTCTGGAATGCTGGAAGGCCAAACAGGTCTTCGTGTCCAAGCGTGGTCAGGGTACCGGCTATTCGGGCATCGAAAACCCGCTGTTCTACAAGGATAACACGCGCATGTACTATGGCGACGCCAAGGACAGCATCGGCGCACTTCTGGCCACAGTCTAATGCGGAAATAGAATCAATCTGTTGCTGCGAATACCGACTTGATTGAATTACGCCCTCTCCAACCTCCCTGTGAGCGCTACCTTGGCGGTACCGTTATCTCTTCGGTGCCGCCCTTTTCCGAAAGAACGATTGAACGGACCATAATGTTTGCGAGACGGACCATCCCGTGACCTGCGTATCGGCAGGCATTCCATTCCGGCGATCTCGCGCCGTTCCAAGAATTCTTCTCTGCGCTTTTGAATCTAACATATATCGCGTGGCGATATTTCGCGCACCGTGTCCGTTTTGCGGGCATGAACTTGCGGGACCGTGTAGCACTGAACATCCAGGACTTGAGACGCGCCCGCGGCCTCAGCCAGGAGGAGCTTGCTCATCGGGCCAACGTGAGCCGCGGCTATATGGGCAAGGTCGAGAACGCCAAGTTCGCGGCCTCCCTCGACCTTCTCGAACGCATCGCCCGGGCGCTGAATGTCGACTCCGAAGAGCTTTTCACGAAACGCTAGCCAATATTTGCCAGCTCCTGACGCGTCCTCGATTGGAACGTCTCAAAAGGTAGACAATTGGAGATGAAGTCGTGATCACGATCCATGGCAGGAAACATTGGCTGTGGCGTGCGATCGACGCGGATGGAGACGTCCTCGATATTCTCGTGCAAACACGCCGCAATGCCAAAGCAGCAAAGCGCTTTTTCCAAAGATTGGTTTCACAGTTTGGCGAGCCGAGGGTGGTCATAACTGACAAATTGCGTAGCTATATCAAACCGGTCAAAACACTGGCCTCGAACGCTGACCATCGCGCGCACAAGGGCTTGAACAACGCGATCGAAGTGTCGCACCGGCCGACACGTAAACGAGAGAAGATCTTCGGCAAATTCAAATCCCACCGGCAGGCCCAAAGGTTTTTGGCCGCCCATGACCAGATCAACTTGCTCTTCCGTCCTCGCCGTTATCAACTGAACGCAACTTCATACCGCCACGCCCGCTCCGATGCTTTTAGGCTCTGGGCAGATTACACCGCGGAAATGGTGGCATGATCCTGCCTTTACCAAGCTTCGCAAGCTGATGCCAACAACTTGGCAATACCCGCTCTAGTCATAGCTGACCGACAGTTTGTCGGTCGTTGGCAAAGATTGACATGTCAGGATCGCACCGTTTGCGATGTCTTTGTCTTCAAGCGCCATGCGGGCGCGCATGTGAACGTCGCCAGAGACCAGCCTGGCGCGACATGCTCCGCACACCCCTGATTGGCAAGAGAACGGCGGTTTCAAACCTGCGGCCTTGGCCGCTTCCAATATGGTCTGACCCGGGGAAATGCTCACGGTTTGTTGAGCACCGCCGAGCGTCAGCTCCATCGACGATGCAATGCCCTCGACGCTAGTGTCGAGGTCGGCAGTACCTCCATAGCTTTCCATGTGGATACGTTTGGTTGGCACGTCCAGCGACATCAGCGCCGTTTTCACGGCTTTATTCATGCCGCCTGGGCCGCAGACATAATACTGAGCGTCCTGTGCGTAAGGCGGGTTTTCCGTGATCAGAGCTTCGATAGCGTCCTTGTCTACAATGCCCTTACGCCAGTACCCGGCGTTGGACCACCAACTCGGCTTTGAGAAGACATGATGTATGGACATCCTTTCCGGGTGGGCTGTCCAGATACCATTCAGTTCATCGTCAAGCAGGATGCTCTTTTCATTGTTGTTGCCATACGCCAGATGCGCGACCGAGTTGGGTTCCGCAGCCATGACCGAGCTGAGCATGGCGTAGAGGGGAGTGATGCCTGAACCTGCACCAAAGAAATAATGCGTCCGGCGCGCGCCCTGCGCAGGGTCAAGGCAAAACCCGCCGAACGGGGGCATGACATCGATCACGTCCCCCTTTTGCACATTGTCATTGATGTGGTTACTGACGATGCCTCCTTTGACGCGCTTTACGGTGATCCGCAGCGGATCGCCTGTGAAGGGAGAAGACGAGATAGAGTAGCTGCGGCGCTGTTCTTCACCTTCAACAACAAAGCGAAACGAAAGGTGCTGGCCTGGTCGCCACGCGAAGGTTTTCCGCAAGATTTCTGGCACGTCGAACATTACCGTCTTGGCCAAGCCGCCGATTTCTTCGCGGGTGTCTAGAACTGTAAGGGGATGGAAGTGGCGCGTCATGCTTTCTCTCCCAACCATTTCAGGACCACTTTTTGATGGTCAATAACAGGGCTTTCCCCAACCGCGGCCGGGCCGGTTTCGAAATAAGGCGACTTCAGCGATTTCTGCTGTTGTTCGCAGGCGTAGATGTCCTCTCCGGTAAAGTCGCCAGCGACCATCGGATCCTCCTCACCCACGGCGTCATGAGCCTCGTATTTGCCGCTCAAGCCGAACTTGGTCCAGAAGTTCGACGACTTCATGGATTGCTTAGCAAACTCCCATCCAGAACTGTTGGACACACGCCCGCGATTGGTCACGCGCGTCAATTCGGGACCAAGCGGTTCGATGATGAAGATGTTCCAGCCGTCTTCCGACCCCGCCAGCCCAATACCGGGAAACAGCATCGGCACCCTGAGCTACTCCCCAATCGTTGGACATCTTTCGGCGTAACTTAAGCTACTCTCTGCTCCTGCTGACCTGTTTGGGTTTCGTCTTTTCTCAGCCAATAAACCACGGCGGGAGGTTTGCCGCCAAGGGCGGAATGGGGGCGTTTGCGGTTGTAAAATTCGACCCACTTGCCGACGCCCACGTTTGCTTCTGATCCTGTTTCCCATGCGTGCAAGTAGACGCACTCGTATTTCAGGCTGCGCCAGAGCCGTTCGACAAAGATATTATCGAGGAACCGACCCTTGCCATCCATCGAGATGCGCACGCCTGAGCGGCGCAGACGATCTGTCCAGGCAAAGGACGTGAATTGGCTCCCCTGGTCGGTGTTCATGATCTCTGGCGGGCCGAAGCGGTGGATCGCCTCATTCAGAGCCTCGACACAGAAGTCGGCTTCCAGCGTGTTCGAGATGCGCCAGGCCAGAACCTTGCGGGTATGCCAGTCCATGATCGCCACCAGATACAAGAAGCCCCGTCGCATTGGCAGGTAGGTATGGCGCGACAATCTGGGTGAGACGCTGGCGACAATCAGGATGAGATTCTATGTCGCGGCATCTGTGACGTTATCATCGTGATTGCCGCTGGCAAGATTTTCTTCGGCTGTTGGTTGTCGCTCCGCGTCAATCAGGGGCGTGTTGTTGATTGTCGCGTAGGCAGCAGGCCTGCCTCTCTTCCGTTTCGCCTCCATGGCCGATCGTCGTCTGTAGCTTTCCACGTTCATCTCGAAGATGGTGGCATGGTGGACGAGCCGGTCGACGGCCGCGAGGGTCATCGCCGGATCGGGGAAGACCTTGTTCCATTCGCCGAAGGGCTGATTGACGGTGATCATGATGGACCGCCTCTCGTACCGCGCCGAGATCAGCTCGAAGAGGACGCTGGTTTCGGCCTGGTCCTTGGTGACATAGGCGAGATCATCGAGGATCATCAGGTCGAACTTGTCCAGTTTCGCAATGGCAGCCTCGAGCTGCAATTCCCTGCGGGCCACCTGCAGTTTCTGGACAAGGTCGGTGGTTCTCGTGAACAGCACCCGCCAGCCGTTCTCGATCAGTGTCAGGCCGATGGCGGCCGCAAGATGACTCTTGCCGCCACCGGGCGGGCCGAACATCAGGACATTGGCGCCCTTGGCCAGCCAGCTGTCTCCCGCCGCCATGGCCATGACCTGTGCTTTCGAGATCATTGGAACTGCGTCGAAGTCGAAGCTGTCCATCGTCTTGCCGGGCGGCAGGTGCGCTTCGGCAAGATGGCGGGCGATCCTGCGGTGGGCGCGTTCGGCCAGTTCGTGCTCCGCAATAGCGGCCAGGAAGCGGGCGGCAGGCCAGCCCTCCCGGTCAGCCTGTTCGGCGAATTGCGGCCAGAGGATCTTGATGGTGGGCAGCCGCAGGTCGTTCAGCATGATGCTGAGGCGGGCCTCATCGACGGTATGGGAGCTCGTCATGCCGGTACTCCTGCTGCATCCGCCGTTATGACGAGGGCTTCATAGCTGTCCAGGGACACGGATTGCACGGTGACGGCCGGCAGGCAGGCCGGGTCCGGGGCGAAGTGCCTTCGCAGGACAGCAAGATCGGGGAGACCGCCGGCCTCGAGCACCTTTGCCAGTTCCGCCGCCAGCGCCCGCTCGCAGCTGCGCTCATGCGCCAGGGCAAGCAGCTCGACGGTGATCTTGCAGGCCTGCCGTTCGGGCAGCCGGTCGATGAGCGCCTCGAAGGCATGCCGGTACTCCTGGCGCGGGAAGAGCTTGTCGCGGTAAACGAGATGCAGAAGGGCCATGGGCTTTCTGCGCAGCGAATGGATGACATGGTGGTAGTTCACGACCTGGTCATGCTTGCCGTTCGCCTTGGCCCGCCCCCGGGGCAGAGTCAGCAGGCGGGTGCCGCCGGTGAAGACATCCAGCCTGTCGTCAAACAAGCGCACCCGCAGCCTGTGTCCGATCAGGCGGGAAGGCACGGTGTAGAAGACCTTGCGCAACGTGAAGCCGCCGGTGCTGGAGACGGTGACGATCACCTCCTCAAAGTCCGTGCTGCGGCGTTCGGGCAGCCCCTGCAGATATGGCCGTTCGGCAGCGATACGCTTGCCACGGGCAGCATTGCGGCGCCCCACGATCTCATCAATGAAGGCACGGTAGCTATCGAGATCCCCGAAATCGGCACTGCCCCGCATCAGCAGCGCATCCCGGATCGCGCTCTTGAGATGGCCGTGGGCGCTTTCGATCGAGCCGTTCTCATGCGCCACCCCCTTGTTGTTCCGCGTCGGCGTCATCCGGTAATGGGCGCATAGGGCGTCATAGCGCGTCGTGAGATCCGTCCGCGCGTCGGCATCGAGGTTGCGGAAGGCAGCCGACAAACTGTCGCTGCGATGAGAGGCCGGCGCCCCGCCCACCGACCAGAGTGCATTCTGGAGCCCTTCGGCCAAAGCGACAAAGCTCTCGCCGCCCAGGATAACATGGGCATGCTCGAAGCCGGACCACGGCAAACGGAAGTGATAGAGCAGATGCTCCAGCGGCTGGCCTGCGATCGTCACGGCCATCGCCCCCAGATCGGTGAAGTCCGACAAACCGAGCCGGCCCGGTTCATGCACCTGCCGGAAGATGACCTCCTGATCTTCGCCATGCACTGCCCGCCAGGCCCGGATCCGCCGCTCCAGCGTCCGGCGGATGCCTGGGGACAGTTCGGGGTGGCGGCGCAGCATCTCCTCAAAAATCGCGACCGGGCGAAGGCCAGGGGCTGATTGCAAAAGAGGGACGACTTCAGCGTCGAAAATGTGCTCAAGCGGGTCAGGCCGCCGCCGCCCTCGCGTCTGGGCCTTCTGCGAGGGCAGCTTGGGATCTTTCGAAATACGGTATCCGGTCGCCCGGCTCATCCCGGCCTTGGCCGCGGCGACTTCGATGGGGTGGTCTTGTCTCAGCTTCATGAAAAGTCTCATCTGATGATCGGTTACATGGCGCCCCGGCACAAAGGTGGTTCTCCATTCCTGAAAACCACCAGCGTAGCGGGCCGGCCGCGATCACAGACCCCAAAAACGGGCGAAGCGGCGGGCGTGTGCCTCCGGTCGGGCTACGCCCTCCCTCATACGTCTTGTGGCCCTTCGCCGCCTTGCTGGTGTTGGGCTTCTGGTAGATCGGCATCAAGCCCATGAGCCGCATCAACCGTCTGATCCGTTTCTCGTTCACCAGATGGCCTTCGTTGCGAAGATGCCAGGTCATCTGCCGAACACCGAAGAACGGCGTTTCCAGAAACTGCTCGTCGATCAGACGCATTAGCGCCAGATTCAGCGCCGTCTCGCCCTTGGGCTGATAATAAAACGAAGACCGCGGGATCGACAGCAGCTTGCATTGCTTACCAATGGGTAGATTGGCATTGGCCGGTTCGATCATTTTCCGCCTCACTTGCCGATCCACGGCTTGAGCTTTCGTGACAAAAAATCATTGGCCACGGCCAGCTCCCCGATCTTGGCGTGCAGTTCTTTGACCTGCTCTTCATCAATCTCCGGGGTTTTCTTGCCGCCACGCTCGAATACGCCGGACGCGCCCTCCAGGAGCGCCCGCTTCCAGCTGTGGATCATCGTCGGATGAACGCCAAATTGGCTTGCCAGCTCAGCAACAGTCCGCTCGCCCTTCAAAGCCTCAAGCGCGACCTTGGCCTTGAACTCAGGCGAATGGTTCTTCCGTTTCGACATCTCTGATCTCCTCTGCGTCGAAGATCAACAGACAGCAAATCGCAGCTTACGTCAGTGTCCGATTTTCGGGGAGTAGCTCACCCAGGCGCCATTCATGTCTTTTGGGATCACACGCGGAGCGATCAGCTTGCTTTCCTGATCTTTTAGAAACGCTTCGACTGGTGGTTCCCAGAACATGTAGTGCGGGCCTTCCCAATGGTACTTGGCCGCCTTGTGGTCATACATCTGCAGCGTGTTCGAATGCAGATGACTCAGGTGATAGACATCAATGTAATTCTCAACGACAACCTTCCAGTTGGCCTTGATCTCATAGCTCGTGTTCAACTCTTCGTATTCGACAAGCTCCTCAGGAACATGTGGTCCGATATGCGGTTCAGTGGGTCCGAACCATTCAGCAATTGACGGCGCATCTGAATCGGGATGCACGAAGATCATCGACTTCCAGATATCCACTTTGGCGGGCTTTAGGCCGAGGCAAGATTTGTCCACCTGTCCGAACTCCTCCTGTTCCTCCGGAACAGAGACCAGGTTGCCTTCCAGATTGTATGTCCAGTCATGGTATGGGCAGGTTAGAGCCTTTTGCGTCTTACCAACTGCACGGATCAGTTGTGTGCCGCGGTGACGGCATATGTTGTGGAATGCGCGCAGACGGCGGTCCCGGCCCATCACCACGAAGATGTTGTTCAGACCGGCTTGAACGGTGATGTACTGGCCCGGCTCGCTCACATCTTCCATGAAACCGGCATAGCGCCAGGTCTTTGAGAAGATGTCGCGCATCTCGCGGCCATACCAGGCTTGCGAGGTATAGGCTTCGACGGGCAAAAGATGCAGCATGGGTTTCATGTCGGGACCTCCTCAGGTAGTTTGCGGCAAGAAGTCGAGAACGACCAACAACAGGCCTAAGACCACCCAAGCAATCTGGATCAGCCAAAACAGGATCGGGTCTTCATCGCGGGTCACATCTGACAGCAGAAACGCGTGGCCCGAGTAGAAGTTTGGGATCGTCCAATAGAGAAACAGGAGCCCCCAGAGCGCTTGATAGCCAAGGGCCGTTGAGACCATCAGGATCACGAAGGTTGCGTAGTTCAGCAGTCGAGAGCGGGTCATTTCGTGTCTTTCAAAGTGTTGAGAAGCATCTGAGCCGTGGTTTTTGCGCGCGCTTGCCACCCCACAGACATGTTCAATGAAGCTAGTGATGTTGCGTTGAAATAGACGGCTACGATGCCATGCGCTGTTGCCTGCAACTGGTCATTGTCAGCGTCAGGGAAATCAGATCGTAGAATGGTGGAAACCGCGTCTTCGAAATCGAGAACAACGTTTCGACATTCAGCTTGGAGGTCAGCGTCCTCGGCGGCCCGTGCCGTCAGCGCCGCAAAAACCAAAACGTATTCAGGTGACGACGTACCGGCCTCCGAAAACAGGATATCAACAAGCCATTTGGACCCATGGGTCGGGGGCGCCGCGGCAATCATGGATTCAGTCTGCTCAGTAAAACCGCGAAAAACATAGTCCTGCAACGCGGCGATCATGTCTTCACGGTTGCCAAGATGGTGGCGCACCAACGGGCGCTTCAATCCCGCTTCCTCAGCAATCTGTGCAAGCGACGCGCCTTCTACACCATAGCGAGCCACGCAGTGAATGAGAGCTTGCATGACCTGCTCATAGCGATCATCGCGGTTTGACGGACGACCAACCATCTCAGTTCCAATAGCGAAGCGTGAGCGTCCTCGACGTATTCGGTCCCGCGACTGTCAGAGCATCGCCGAACCTTGGTGGAAGACCGCTCCTGCCCATGGAAGCGAAGCTGTAACCTTCGGTCGGGACCTCTCCTTCGAGGTCGAAATTGCCGTCACTATCTTCGTCATGCAAAGCCGCAATTGCGTATGAACCGGTTGGCAGATCATGGAATGCCACTGACACGCGACCTTCGTTTGCGGGAACGATGGCCAAGGCCGCAGCGTTCATGACGTCCATCGCTTCAAACGCGGTCTCGTCATCAAAGGCCGCAACGACCAATACACCGTTGGAGTTGCGTATGCCGTCAATGCTTGCGGTTAGAGCACCGGTTTCAGTTGCCAAGGCAGATGCGCTCAGAGCGCAAGACAAACCGATTGCAGCGGTGATCATTAACTTTCGGGGAAGCATCGCGCGCTCCTTAACTGTCAAGTGTGACAGCAAATAGAGGCAACGCATTTAACTGTCAATAGTGACAGTTAAATTGCTTCATGATGAGCAGCCTTTCGTCGAAAAATCATCAAAGGCAGTTTGTCTAAGATTTTTCGATGCGGGCCAGTTGGTTAGGTTGGGCTTGGCGGGGTGGTCCGCGTTGACAAATCTGACAAGGTGGAAGCCGCGGGATGTGTGTGCTGCGCTATGGGGAAAGCGCAGGCATCCGCCATGGATATTGGTGGAATTTTCGCGGGGTTTGCTGAGCTTGGGCGATTGGCGGCACGGCCTTTGGGGCAGTGTCTGGAAACTTCGCGGGTCTTGCCGGGGCGGTTTTCATCGTCTTGAGGTGCGAGCACGAGCGTAGGCCAAAGCGCACCGTTGACCAGCATGGGAAGTTTCTGATCTCAGAGTGGTTGTGAGACGGGCTTTTCATCATGTGGCCTGCAATCTTGGTGGTGCCCGGGATCGCGGAACCTCGCCGCGCCGGAAGGTTTCGATGATGCGCATGGGTCCGCCGCAATCGGGGCATGGTTCGCGCAGGGTCAGGGGTTCTTTGAGGTCGTCTTCTGGCTGGTCCGGTTCGCCAGAGCCCGCCGTTCCGAGAACCGCGCGGACCCGGGCGACTTTCTCTTTGCGACCACTGCCCGCGAGGAAGCCATAGTGTCGGATGCGGTGGAACCGGTCGGGGAGGACATGGATCAGAAAGCGGCGGATGAACTCGTCGGTTGCAAGTCGCATCACCTTCATCCGGTCCCCGCGCTTGATCCGGTAATCCTTCCAGCGGAACGCTACGGTGTCGGCGTCAGCGCTGACCAGGCGATGGTTTGAGATTGCCACGCGGTGTGTGTACCGGCTCAAATAGGCAAGCACCGCCTCCGGACCACCGAAGGGCGGTTTGGCATAAACAACCCAGTCGATCTTGCGCAGCGGGGCCGACCATTCGGCGAAGGCGGGTGCGTCCGCCAATCCCACAAGATCTCCGAAGAGTCTCAAGTGCCCGGCACCGTGCAGAGCCATCAGCCCGTCCAGAAACAACCGACGGAACAGCCGCGACAGCACGCGCACATGCAGAAAGAATCCGGGCTTGCACGCAACCCACCTTGTGCCGTCCGGCGACAGGCCGCCACCCGGGACGATCATGTGGATGTGGGGATGATGGGTCAGAGCCGAGCCCCAGGTGTGCAGCACGCTGGTCAAGCCGACACGGGCGCCGAGGCGCTTGGGATCGGCGGCGATTGTCATGACCGTTTGAGCGGACGCTTGAATCCGCCTTGCACGCCGCGATCTGAATGATGAATGAGCCCTGGAACCGGTCCACGGCGCCCCAGAGCCATGTTCAGGGCATCACAGCACAGTTCGGATCGCAGATGATTGTCCATTGCCCAACCGACAATCTCGCGCGTGGCCATGTCCTTGAGGGCGGCGACATAGAGCCATCCTTCATCCGTATCGACGTAAGTAATGTCAGCGAGCCAAACCCGGTTCGGGGTTGTACAATCGAACCGTTGTTCCAGCAGATTTGGCGACGGTTTGAGGCTGTGATTGCTGTCTGTGGTGCGCGGCTTTCGGTGCTTGCACAGGCGCGGCGTGACATTGTTTTCCCGCATTATTCTGGCCACGCGCCGCTCCGAAACGTCCTCGCCATCGGCTTTCAGATCCTGGTGGACCCGCTTTGAACCATACCGTTTTTTGCTTTGAGAAAACGCCTCTTTAATCTTTGGAAGCAACTCGGCGTCCCGGTCGGTACGCAGCTTTTGCCGCTGATCTCGGGCAGGTTGTGACTGGACAAAGCCGTAAAACCAGCTGCGCGCAACACCAACAAGGCGACAGAGCTGAGCGATCGGGTAAACAGTCTTGTGGGCAGCGACGAAAGCACGTTTCGCGTTCATGTCTTCGCTGCCCTTGAGGCAAAAAAAGCGGAAGCTTTCTCGAGGATCTCATTTTCCAGCTTCAAGCGTTTGTTTTCCTTCCGCAGACGATCCAGTTCCGCCGCATCCGCCTGTTGCCTGCGCAGTGCCGCCATCGATCCTGCCGCTTCGATCTCCAAGCGCCACGTCTTCAGCTGCGGGCTCGTCACACCCAGTTCCCTGGCCACGCCGGTTTGTGTGGCACCAGGCTTATATAGCCGGCCAACAGCTGCGGCTTTGAATTCATCTGTGAACGTTCGTCTCGATTGTCCCATTCCATGCTCCTTTCCTGGACAGGGGTAATTTACCCCGGTGTCCGGGAACAGGAACGAAGTTCACATCCCAGAGCGCATCTGCCATAGCACTGCGTGCTGTTATTCCTCGCCGGTGATGTGCCCTGTCACCACATGCTTAAGGCCCAGTTCTTTCATCTCCACAACCGCCCTCACTTCGAAAGTTTTTCCGGAAGTGTCCGCCCCGCGCATCGCTTCTTCGATTGCTTGTTGAGAAGTGACACCGACCTGCTTGAGGAACTTGCGCATAGACATATTGAAGCTGTCTGACATATTCGATCCCTTTCAAATTTTCATTTTACCCGACGTTCTTCCACATAGAACTTACCCGCATAGCGGCTAGGTAACTTATCCAACTTGAGTCCAACGCCACGCGGCATTTGGGCCGCAGTATTCCGTGCGCGATGGCCGCTCTGCCTCTAGTTGCTCGACTTGAATGCAGCGAAGGCCAGCATTCCTTTTGATACGATCCTGCCCCTACCGGAATCCACCCCAACTGAATGGAACCGGACCTAAGTTGAACAAGGACAACGACCAACGCGGACTCCGTTTCTTTTGAAGAACAACATCGCATCAATATCTGCCATTGACACGAATTTGATATTCATGTCACACATCGAATGCGGGATGCCATGGCTTCTCGTCAAACAATCATCTTGCTAGGAAGTCGTCGCCAACAGGGGACGACACATGCCGATAGAACGTTACAAATCCTTGGTCACGATCGCTGGCGTTTGCAGCTGGAAGAAAGCGGGGCAGGTTTTTCAAGTTCGGTATGACCTAGTAAAACCAGGGGTGAACAGCGGTGCTCCGGCGTACAATTGTATCTACATTGTGGACGGCCAGGAGCACGTTCTGGTCCCGTCCAATGCCAGACCGAGCGGCTTTGTTGAGGAACGCCAGATCAACCTCTGGCCCGGTATTCTCAAAAAGCATCACCTGGAATACGGTGACGGTTCAATGCTGGTCTTCAACCCGGAGGATCAAACCATCTCTACCTGGATGGTCGGCCCTGACGGCAAGGCTGAACTCAGCACAACCGGCGGAAACAGAACAGCGGCGGAAAGCTAGCCACGGCGCGGCGCGGCCGCTGCTTCCTGCACCTGACGCTGAAAATAAGCACCAAGTCAGTGCCGCAACCTCCCCGCCGGAAAAGTCTGCGCGGCGCATGGGCGTGTGCATGTCCAGGCATGCGCCGGGTTTCCCAGGTATCACGAACATTCTGAATTTCGCCTGCAATGGGCGAGATCCCGCGGCGCCGGCCCTGCGGGTATTTGCCGTGCAACTGAGACCATGAATGGAACGAGGGATTTGACCCTGCGCAAAGCTGGGAACCTCCTTATCCGAAGGCCCAAGCTGGGGGAAATCAGCTGGTCTCGTGGTCCACCCGCAGGGGCGCACTCCACAGGCAGACCTATTTAGCGCTATCTGGCTTTTGGAAAACGACGAAACACTCAACAGAACAAAAAGGAAGGCGGCATGAACACCATCTGCCAATGGTTCTACCTGGCTGGATATGGCGGATGGATCATGCCTCGCTGCCTGCGCAGGCTGACTGCGCGTTCTGAGTTTCATCGGGCGTGGGTGACCGGCAGTCTTGGTTTCTTCGAGGAAGACGGCGTGAGGTTCAGTCCAGCCAGCCCCTACTATCCGCCCGGCTGACCACAGCGAATTTCTCACTGAATGAAAACAGCGCGGCCCAGGGGACATCCGGGCCGCGGCACCCCGGCTATTGCCGTTTGGAAACAACAATTTGCGAAGTGCCGCGGGTGTCCCGAGCTGTTGTCGGACTGCTCGCGTTGCAAAAGGAACGAGGGATTCGTCATGCGCAACAAAGGACATACCCAGCTTGTCAGAGGCGGCCAGACGACACAACACTGGACCCGCATGGCAACTCAGGTGTTCAAGTACAGCACCTCGGTAGCTGCTGCAGCGTTCACCATCACGTTTCTGGTCCTGGTCGCTCAGAATTACGAAATGGATAAGGTGCGCCTCACCGGTATCTACTGGATCGCGGGCTTTGTCAGGTTGCTGACGCCGCACCGGCGGGGKAGTTCTCTGTCATGCTGAACATCGAAGATTTGTCCCGGATCAAAGGCTTCCGGTTTCCGCGGAGTGTGATTGGTTACGCCGTTTGGGCCTACCATCGGTTCGCCCTGAGCCTGCGCGACGTCGAGGAACTGTTGGCGGAACGCGGTGTCGCAGTTTCGTACGAAACGATCCGTGACTGGGTGAACCGGTTCGGGCATCAGTTTGCTGCAAAGNGGGCTTTGTCAGGTTGCTGACGCCGCACCGGCGGGGTAGTTCTCTGTCATGCTGAACATCGAAGATTTGTCCCGGATCAAAGGCTTCCGGTTTCCGCGGAGTGTGATTGGTTACGCCGTTTGGGCCTACCATCGGTTCGCCCTGAGCCTGCGCGACGTCGAGGAACTGTTGGCGGAACGCGGTGTCGCAGTTTCGTACGAAACGATCCGTGACTGGGTGAACCGGTTCGGGCATCAGTTTGCTGCAAAGATCCGCCGGGACCGTTCAGCGCCGGCGGACAAATGGCATCTCGATGAAGTTGTGATCCGGATCAAGGGCCGGAGCCACTGGCTCTGGCGGGCCGTCGACGCCGAGGGCGATGTGCTCGAAATCCTGATCCAATCGCGGCGCAATAAGGCCGCGGCTCACCGTTTCCTACGCAAACTCATGAAACGGTGGGGCCAGCCCCGTGTTCTGGTGACGGACAAACTGCGATCCTACGGCGCGGCCAAGGCGCAGATCGCACCCGGCATAGAACACCGTCAGCACAAAGGGTTGAACAACCGGAGCGAGGCGTCCCATCGGCACACACGGCGGCGCGAGAAGATCATGGGCCGTTTCAAATCGCCGCGCCAGGCACAGCGATTTCTATCCGTCCACGATCAGATCGCCAACTTGTTCCGACCCAAACGCCACCGCCTATCCGCCAGATCCTATCGCCATGCGAGGTCCGATGCGCTCGGCCTCTGGGCAGGCTATGCCGCAGAACTGACCGCCTGATTACAGGAAGCCACCCATAGGTATGGTCGCGCGTCAACAACCTGACAAAGCC